>NZ_CP119108.1:2400000-3645982 GCF_029094505.1 Microbacterium horticulturae
GAGCCCCGGTTGAGTGAGCGAGCGCCCGCCGCCCTCACCCGGCGACGAGCCGCGGCGTGCCGGCCTCGACTTCGGCAAGGTCGCCTGTCTCGCCCGCCCGCGTTGCACGACGCCCAATGACGAGCATGTAGAAGAGGAAGACCCCCAGGGCCGCCGCCCCGATCGCGATCTTGATCGACCAGTGCCAGTGCTGGGGCGTGACGAACCCTTCGACCGCGCCCGACAGCGCGAGGCTGAACACGAGCCCCACCGCGACGGTGACCAGCGTTCGCCCGGCCGCCGCGAGCGACTCACCGCGCGATCGGCGCCCCGGCGCGACCCACGCCCAGAACACGTGCAGCCCCGCAGCAGCGGCGACGAAGACACTTGTGAGCTCCAGCATCCCGTGCGGAACGATGAACTGCCAGAGGATGTCGCCGTGGCCCGTCGCAATCATCACAGCGGCCGACGAGCCCACGCCCACGGCGTTCTGCATGATCGCGTACAGCGGCCAGACACCGGTGATGCCGAACATGACGCACTGCAGGGCGATCCAGGCGTTGTTCGTCCAGACAGTTCCCGCGAAGACGGCGGCCGGGTTCTCGCGGTAGTAGTCGACGAACGAGTGTTCGGCGTAGTAGTCGAGGTCGGCCTTGCTGCCGAGGGCGGCGAGTGCCTGCGGGTCGGCGATCAGCCAGAGCGCCATGAGCGACCCGATCACGAAGAACGCGCAGGCGACGGCGAGGGTCGTCCACCGCAGCCGGTACAGCGCCGCAGGCAGGTGCGAGCCGAAGAAGCGAGGCAGGGCGCTGCGGGCGTCCGATCCGCTGCCGGTCAGCCGCAGCCGCGCTCGCGCGAGAATCGTCGAGACGTGATCGCCCAGCGCCGTGCGGCCGGCCGATGTCTTGATGTCGGCGAGATCGGCCGACGCCGACCGGTAGCGGGTGACCAGTTCGTCGACCTCGGCTCCGTCGAGCCGGCGGGAGCGGCTGAGCGCGTCGAGGCGCTCCCATTCCGGGCTTCGGGCGGCGGCGAGCGCGTCGAGGTCCATGTGTTTCACTGTAGTCATGGCCGAACCGATCACGATCGTGCCCGATGAGGTTCTCACCGGTGAAGCGGTCGCGCTCGATGTGCAGCCCCTCGGGTTCTTCCTGCGCGCACTGGGCGCGATCATCGATGTCATCGTCGCGATCGCGTTCACCCTGCTGCTGGCGTGGGTGCTGGGGTGGATGCTGGGCCAGAACGTCGTGGATCCCTCGGCCTCCGGCATCCTGTCGATCCTGATGATCGTGATCGTCACGGTCGTGCTGCCCACCACGATCGAGACGCTGACGCACGGCCGCAGTCTCGGCAAGCTCGCCGTGGGCGGGCGCGTCGTGCGAGCCGACGGCGGCGCCGAAGGGTTTCGTCATGCGCTGATCCGCGCGCTCGTGGGCGTGCTCGAGATCTGGGCCACGCTCGGCGCCGTGGCGCTGCTGGTCGGCGCGTTCACGCCGCGGTCGCAACGCCTCGGCGATCTGCTGGCCGGCACCTACAGCCAGCGCACGCGCACGCCCGCGCTGCCGCCGAACGCTCCCCTGCTGCCGCCGGTGCTCGGCGAGTGGTCGCACGTGGCCGATGTCACGCGCCTGCCCGACCGGCTGGCGCGCCGCTGTGCACAGTTCGTGCACCAGGCCGACCGCATGGAAGCGGCCTCGCGCGCCCGCCAGGCGGCGCTGCTGGGCGCCGAGGTGCGGGCGTTCGTCTCGCCTCTGCCGCAGGTCGACGCCGAGACGCTCGTGCGGGCAGCGGTGGCGGTGCGCCGCGACCGCGAGTACCGGGCGATCCTGCTCGAGGACGAGCGGGTGGGCGCCCTGCTGGCACGCACCTCGACAGTGCCGCGGGGCTTTCCCGAGCGGTGAGCCGCCGAGCAGCCGTTCAGAACTCCGCACATCCGCGCGCTTCAGACGCCGGCCGCGGCTGAATGCCGTCGTCACGGTCCGGATTTGATGAGTTCTGAACGAGGCAGGCCGGTGCGTGGCGAAGCGCCCCGAACCTCGCTCGACTCACCTGCCGGGCAGCGCGCACGACGCGGTGAATCGCATCAGTGCGGTGGCGTCGTCGGTGGTGAACAGCTCGTCCAGCGCGACGTTGTACTCGAGCCGACGCGCGTTCGGAATGCTGACCACGTCAAAGCCGTGGGCCATCAGCTCCCCGCCCATCATCAGTCGCGCGGTGCGCTTGTTGCCGTCGAAGTAGAACTGGGTGCGGGTTGCAGACGCGGCGAACACGAGCGCCCGATCGCGCGGGTCGGCGAGATCGTCGAGGTACTCCGTGAGGCGCCTCCACCGTCCGCCCACCCCTGAGCGCGCGGATCGGCTGAGTTCTGAACAAGAGCTCGCGGCTCGCCAGCCCGGCTCGCCAGCCCGGCCCCCGGCCCCGCGCCCGGCTCAGTACCGGTAGTGGTCGAGCTTGTAGGGCCCCTCGACCGGCACTCCCAGGTAAGCGGCCTGTTCGTCGGTCAGCGTGGTCAGCTTCACGCCGAGCGCGTCCAGGTGCAGCCGCGCGACCTTCTCGTCAAGGATCTTCGGCAGCGTGTACACGCCGGTCGGGTACTGGTCGTGCCGCGTGTACAACTCGATCTGGCCGAGCACCTGGTTCGTGAACGATGCGCTCATCACGAACGATGGGTGCCCGGTCGCGTTGCCGAGGTTTAGCAGCCGGCCTTCGGAGAGAACCAGGATGCTGCGCCCGTTCGGCAGGCGCCACTCGTGCACCTGCGGCTTGATCTCGACTTTGACGGCCCCGGGCAGCGCCTCGAGTGCGGCCATGTCGATCTCGTCGTCGAAGTGGCCGACGTTGCCGACGATGGCGAGGTGCTTGAGCGACAGCAGGTGGTCGAGGTTCACGACACGCGTGTTGCCCGTGCAGGTGATGAGGATGTCGATCTGGTCGGCGACGTCTTCGAGCCGTGCGACCTGGAAGCCGTCCATCGCCGCCTGCAGTGCGCAGATCGGGTCCACCTCGCTGACGATCACGCGCGCGCCCTGCCCGCGCAGCGCCTCGGCCGCTCCCTTGCCGACGTCGCCGTAGCCGACGACGAAGGCGACCTTGCCGCCGATGAGCACGTCGGTCGCCCGGTTGATGCCGTCGGGCAGCGAGTGGCGGATGCCATACGTGTTGTCGAACTTCGACTTGGTGACCGAATCGTTGACGTTGATCGCCGGGAACAGCAGGGTGTGGGATGCCGCGAGCTCGTACAGCCGGTGCACCCCGGTGGTGGTCTCCTCGGTGGTTCCCAGCAGACCCTCGGCGATGCGCGTGAAGCGCTGCGGGTCGCGCGCAAGGCTGCGACGCAGCAGGTCGAGGATGACCCGGTACTCCGCCGAATCGGTGTCTGCGGCATCCGGAACAGACCCGGCCTTCTCGAACTCGGCGCCCTTGTGCACGAGGAGGGTGGCGTCTCCCCCGTCGTCGAGGATGAGGTTCGGGCCGTCGAAGCCCTCGGCCGACCAGTCGAAGATGCGGTCGGCGGCGTCCCAGTACTCGGGGATCGTCTCGCCCTTCCACGCGAACACCGGCACGCCGCGCGGCTCGCTGACCGTGCCGCCCGGCCCGACCACGACCGCAGCAGCGGCTTCGTCTTGCGTGGAGAAGATGTTGCAGCTGGCCCAGCGCACCTGTGCGCCGAGGGCCACGAGCGTCTCGATGAGCACCGCGGTCTGCACGGTCATGTGCAGCGAGCCGGCGATGCGCGCGCCCGCGAGCGGCTGCGCGTCGGCGAACTCCTCCCGCAGCGCCATCAGGCCCGGCATCTCGTTCTCGGCGAGCCGCAGCTGGTGGCGCCCTGCCTCAGCGAGCGAGAGGTCGGCGACCTTGTAGTCGAGGGCGCGCGCGGGTGCGGAGGTGGTGGATGCTGGCATCCCGCCATTCTCCCACGCCGCGTGTGGGCGGCCTGTGCGTGCGCTCTCCGCGCCGAGACCAGAGAAGGGTCCTCTCGCCGAGCGCAGCGAACGAGGCGCCGGATGGATGCGAGCCGCTACGCCTGCAGCGTCTCGTGCCGCACGACCATCCAGCCGCGGGGCACCGACAGCCGCTCGGTGTGGATCGCGCACAGATCGTGTGCATGCGGGTCACCCTCGGGGCCCAGTGGGCCGATCGCGGCCATCTGATCGGTGTAGTCGTACGTCAAGGTCGATACCGCTTCACGGGAGCAGCCCACCTTGGAACACAGTCTCTGGCGCATGTCCCTTCCACGCTAGCGCTGACACCGCACCCGCGGTACCACCGGCGCGCCGCATAGGATGGACGCATGATGCGGCGCCGTCCCCCACAGGTCGCACGCCCGACCCGTCACGGCCGCCATGGTCGGGTGGGGCGCAGCGCGGTCGTCCGCCCGCCACTTCCGCCACTCGAGAACCGCTACGAGAAGTTCGACCTCACCGTCAGCACTGCGGCCGAGTTCTTACGCGACGCGTGGGAAGAGCTGCGCGATGTGCGGTTCGAGATCGCAGACATGCCCGCGGCGTCCGATACCGACGGCATCCCTCGCTGGCTCGTGGACCGCAAGGGCCGCCGCATCGTGATGTTCCGCATCCCGATCGAACGGTTGAGCCACATGCCGGCGCACGATGATCTGCATCGGCGCATGGAGGTCGAGGCATGCGTGTTCCGCGCAGCCGCCGAGTATCTCAACCGCGATCCCTGGGATCTCGGGCCGGAGCGCTTTCGGTTCTGACGGCGTTTCGGCGCGTTTCGACTCGCTCCGCTCGCTCAACGATCGACTCACTGCGCTCGCGCAACGGCCCACCCCTCACCGGTAGACGGTGACCGGGGCGGATGCCGCGGCGGGGGGCGACATCGGATAGGTGGCCAGCTGCTTGTCGCCGACGAATGCGACTGAGGCGTGCACGGGGCGATCGGTGGTGATGCGGTACGAGGTGCCGGCCACCAACGTCAGCGACGCAACCTGCCCGGATGTGGCGGTGGCCGACAGTGCTTCGCCGCCGCCGACCGCGGTCGCCGTGACTTTCGCGGCCTTGCCGCTGTCAGCGAGCATGTCCAGGCGCGGCGCCGGCCCCTTCGGCACGCTGACGAGTGCGCCGTCGCCGCCCGCGTCGAGGGTCTCGGCGGGCTCCGCCCAGGTGAAGTCGTCTCCCCCGCTGATACCCGTCGCCTGCCACACGCCGGCGACCACCGGCGTGTCGGCCGATACGACGATGGCGTACGACCCGACGGCCAGCGGCAGCTGCAGCTCCGCAGGAGTACCGCCGGTGAGCGTGACCTCCTGCCCGGGACCGGTGCTGCCGTGTTCGCCGACGACGGTGACCTGGGCGGTGGTGTCGTCGTCGGGCGACAGCAGGCGCACGACGGTGAGCGGGTTGTCTTGCTGCTCTGAGGTGACGTGCACGCCGGTGATCACCTGGCGCTTGGCGGCCGCGCCCAGCGCCGTCGTCTGGTCGACACCGGTGACGTCGAGGGCGACGCTGTTACTCGCCTGAAGCATCGCGCGCACGGGCGCGCCGGTCGCGGTCACCCGCACGACGGGGGCGTCATCGCCCACCCCCAGACCCGCGAGCGGAATGACCCGCTCGGTGCCGGCTGCCACGATCACGTCATTGCCACCGGCAGGTTGCGACTGACCGTCTTTGCCGTACAGCGTGAGGTCGACGGTCGCGGCGACCTTGCCGGGGTTGGCGAGGGTGATGAGGTCGGCCGCACCGGTGGTCGTCGACCCTGCGACGAGCCACGAGTCCATGAGCGCCGGGCCGCAGGGGCTCGCGACGAAACCGCCGAGGTCGTCGGCGTCGACGGTGGTGGATGCCGCGGCCGCCGCCTGCGGTGTGTTGCGGCCGCTGGCCGAGGTGATGAGACGCAGCGGTCCGCCGTCACCGTCCACGTCGGGCGCCTTCAGGGTGCTCTTCTTCGTGCCGTCACCGGTGGCCACGATCGATTGCGTGGCAGCGACGCTGATCGACGAGGCCTGAGTGGCATCGCGGCCGATCGCCAGCAGCGGACCGGCGCAGGTCAGCACCGAGTCAGCGGCGATGGGAGCGACCTTCTGCGAGACCGGAGTCGCCTCCTGCGGCATCCAGTCGAACACGATCCCGCCCGCCACGACCGCACCCGCGCCCACCGCGATCACCGCCCCCGCGATGAGGCGTGCGGTCACTCCGACCCGGGTCATGGCAGCTCTCCTTCTGCCGCGGCGTCGCCGACCGCGATGCGGGCGACTCGTCGCGGCGCGCGGCGCCCGACGACACGGGGTGTGCTGCGTGCCCGACGACGCGACGCGGCCGTCGGCACCGCCAGCAGCAGCGCCACGGCGACGGCGATGAGCTGCGCGAGCGCGATCCCGTTACGCAGCGGGGCGACCGATGCCGCGGCGGCGGCGCGGGCCGCGACATCCCCCGTCACCCGCCACAGCGAGCCCTTCGAGGTGGTGCCGACGGCATCCAGCCCGTCCCGCTGGTCGAGGGCGGTGCCCGCGGTGAGCGCGAGCTCGCGTGCGGTGTCGTCGGGCGCAGTGCGCAGAAGCACGAAGCGAATGCCGTCGGCGCGCAGCCGGTCGACGACATCGGTCGAGGTCGGGGTGACCAGGTCGGCGGCAAGCTCCGCGACCTTCTTGTCGGCCGGCGACGGCGCTGTGCGGGTCGAGAGCACCGTCGAGGCGCCGCCGATCGTCTCGCTCTCACCCCAGACCACCGTCGCCGACACCGCACCGCCTTCGAGGGGCTCCAGCACGACCGTGCCCGTGTTGACATCGCCGCGGCCTACGGCTGCGACGTAGGCGGGCAGCGTCGACGTGGGCCCCTCGGCGATCGTCGCCGTGCCGCGCAGCTGCGCCGACAGAGAAGGCAGTGCGAACACGACCAGCGCCAGCATCACCACGGTGGCCCCGAGCGCACGGGTGCGCCCGGCGTGCAGAGCCCGGTCGGCGTCGGGGGACGGCTGCGGCGCGAATCCGGTATCGAGGGTGACGAGGGCTCCCCCGACGACGGCGGCCCACACCAGGCTGAGCGCGCTGCCCGGCCAGATCGGCACGGCGACGGCACCGTCGGCCGAGACGGCAACGCCCACCGCCGCGAACGCCGTGGCGAGCCCGACGACCGCGATGAGCACAAGAACGGTCGCGGCGATCCAGCGTCGGGTGAACAACGCCACCACCGCGAGGACGCCGAGAGGCGCGAGCAAGACGAGCATCCAGACCGCGGGCACCGTGGCTGCCCAGGGCCCGAACGCGCCCGACTGCAGCAGCGCCGCCCATCCTCCCGGGTCGGTCGTCGGCGACCCGGCCGCGAGCACAGCGCGGCCCGCGGCATCCGCCGCCACCTGCGGGCCCGCCCACGCGATTCCGGGGTCGGCCAGCAGCGCCCAGAGATTGCCTTCCGCCAGTTGGCGGAAGACGACCGGAGCGGCCATCACGATGGCCGGCACGACGATCCAGGCCACGCGGGCGGCGCCCTGGCCGCGGTGCACGGCCGAGAGCACTATCAGCAGCACAAGCCAGATCAGCACGAGCGCCGGCGCCAGCGAGGGCGCACAGGCGATGACACCGGCGAACAGCAGGGATGCCGCGCCCGCCGACCCCCAGGAGCGATGTGCGACCGCGCCGGCGTAGAGCAGCCACGGCAGAAGCAGGTGCACGAGCACGGCGGCCGGCCGGCCCTGCAGGAGCGCCGTGAGGAACGTCGGCGCTAGCGCCCACGCGATCGCACCGGTGATGCGTAGCACGGGGCGATCGGTGACGCGGGTGGCGGCGAACCATCCGCCCAACACCGCCAGCGGCAGTGCGAAGACCCAGAGCAGCACGAGGGCGCGAGAGGGATCACCCGGCCAGAGACTGCCGAGCACGGCGATCATCGCCGAGAACGGATCGGCGGGTCCCACCTCGCCCAGTCCCGACGGGAACAGGCCGAACGCGGCATCCGCCCACAATCGCGCCACGGTCGAGCGCAGCGGTGCCAGCGCACCGCCGCCGAGCGCCGGCCACACCAGCAGCGACGGGAACATGACGATCGACACCACGAGCGCGCCCAGTACTGCCCAGGCGCCGCCGCCGGTGAAGAAGCGCAGCTCGCCTCGCTGCGACAGGGCCTCGCGCACGTCCTGATCGGGGTGCAGCGACTGCCGGAGCTTCTCACGGGTCATCCGCAGGGGTGCCAGCTGACTCCAGGGCACGGCGTGTGCACGGCGGATGCGGCCGCGCGCACGGATGAGCGCTCCTAGTCGCACGATGCTCACGCCGGTCGCGCCCCACTCGGGCAGGATGCGCCCGGGGGTCTTCGCGACCAGTTGCACGGCTGCCCGCCACAGCGCCACCGGAAGGAGAGAGAGCCACAGCAGCGGCGTTGCCCACGCCTTCGCATAGACGAGACGCCGATGCAGCTGCGCGCGGCGGTGCGCGTAGGTGTTGTGGATGCTGCGCTCGGGCGGAAGTCCGACGGGGCCGGCGACCCCGTCTCCGTGGACCGCGACACGCGCCGACGGCACGACGACCGCGCGACCACCGGCAAGGCGGATGCGCACGCCCAGGTCGAGGCCCTCATCGACGCCGGCGAGGGCCGGGTCGACGCCGCGGACGGTCGCCCACGCCTCGGTGCGCACGAGTGCCGCACGGATGTCGACGCCGAGCACGTCCTCGGTGGCGTCGTGCTGCCCCTGGTCGAATTCGTCATCGGCCAGGCCGATCGTCCGCCCGAATCGTGTCATGGTCACGCCGAGCGAAACGATGCGCTCTCGCTCATCCCAGCGCACGAGCTTGGGGGCGACCACGCCGACCGAGGGGGCGATCTCGAGCGCGTCGGTCAGATGCGCGAGCGTGTCGGGTTCAGGCACCGTGTCTTGCGCGAGCAGCCAGACCGCGTCGCCCTCCAGCTCGCGACCGGCGAGCGCCAGCGCTTCGGCGAAAGTGGCCTTGCGTGACACGGTGAGGATCGATTGGGCGGGGGATGCCGCGGCGAACGCGGCCGCGTCGGCATCATCGCCGCACAGCACGATGGTCAGCGCCGAGATCGGGTGGGTCTGGGCAGCGAGCGCGGCCAGCGTCCGCTCCAACCGGTGTGCGGCGGGCACGTGCGCGTCGGGGCGCACGACGAGAAGGGCGTGGACTCGGGCGGGCATGACCTGGCAAGCCTAGGCCGGGCCGCGGCCGTTTCCGGCCCCGACTCGCCGCTGACTCAGGTCCCTGAGCGAGCAAAGCGAGACGAGGGGCCGGAATCCGTCCGCCTCAGCTCGCCTGCCGCTTCAGCCGGCGACGCTCACGCTCGCTGAGACCGCCCCAGATGCCGAAGCGCTCGTCATTCTGCAGCGCGTACTCAAGGCACTGGGCCCGGACCTCGCACGACGTGCAGATGCGCTTGGCATCTCGCGTCGAGCCGCCCTTCTCCGGAAAGAACGCCTCCGGATCGGTCTGCGCACACAGGGCATCAGCCTGCCACGCGAGCGGATTGTCCTCTTCGACCGGCTGCCGAACACCCGGCACACCGAGGTCTACCGGATCGACGAACCAATCTGCGGGAACGCCTGAGCGGTACTGTGCGCCCGTCATCTCGTTCTCCTACCTGCTTTCCCCCCACGCGATACGCGCTTGCAGATAATTACACCCGTGTGATTCGAGATGGTCAAGTCGCAGATACTAAAGGCTCATGTTCGGGTTGAAGCTTCGCGACGCGCCGACGGCGTGTCGCCGAACGATAACGAATCGCCCCGGCGGAATATCGGCCGCTCGCTTCAGCCCGTCACGCAGAGGTCCGCACGGTACCCTGAATCCCACCATGGCCGTCCGCTCGAAGCACCCTGTCGCCGCCGCCCCGACGGCGCCCGTCCGCGAGAAGACAGCGCATCTGCTGCTGCGTGCCTGGTGCATCGTCATCCTGTTCCTCTCTCTGTCGGGCGTCGCCTGGATCAACGCCATCGGATCGATCGCCACCGGCGCACTCATCGTCGCCACCGGCGTCGTGTCGCTCATCCTGTGGCTGGTCATGCGTCCGCCGGTGCAGTGGCGACGACTCCCCTGGTTCCCTGTCGCCTACGCCCTGTGGGCGGGCCTTTCGATCGCGTGGTCGCAGTGGCCCGGCACTTCGGCTCTCACCTGGGCGCTGCTGTTGATCACCGCCATGCAGGGCTTCTTCGTCGCGGCCGTGCTCACGTGGCGTGAGTTGGTGCGCGCCATCGCGTCGGCGCTCAAGTGGTGTCTGGGCCTCTCACTCCTCTTCGAGTTCATCGTCGCGGCCTTCATCCGGCAGCCGCTGCTGCCCGGTTTCGTCATCCCCGACACTCCCGCTGCCGACCCGATCGTGTACTGGTGCCGCGGCAACCTGTTCAACGACGGGCGCATCCAGGGCATCTACGGCAGCGCGAACCCGTTGGCGGCCGTGTGCCTGCTGGCGATCATCGTCTTCGCCATCCGACTCGCCTCCCGAGCACCCCGGCGGGCGTTCCTCATCGTCTGGATCGTCATCGCGGCGTTCCTCATGTACCGGGCGTCGTCAGCGACGATCTACCTCGCCACCCTCGGCGTCGCCGTCGTGCTGGCCACCGTCCTGCTCATGCGGAGCGCGAAGCGCCCCGGCGCCCGCACGAAGTGGTACGTCGTCTTCGCCGTCGTGGGTATCGGAGGCGCCCTGTCGATCTGGCTCCTGCGCGACCGCATCTTCAGCGCCCTCGGCCGCTCATCCGACCTCACCGGCCGCGAGACGATCTGGCAGTCCGTGCTCGCGCGCACCGCGCAGCATCCCGTCGTCGGCAACGGCTTCGCGACCCCCTGGATCCCCACCGATCCGCACTTCGACGGCTGGATCATCGACCACGGCCAGACGGTCATGCAGGCGCACAACATGTGGATCGACGTCTCCATGCAGCTGGGCATCGTCGGGGTCGTCCTTCTGGGCATGCTCTATCTGGCATATGTCTGGCGGGCGTGGTTCTTCGCGGTTGACCGGCCTCGCTGGGACCTGCGCGACGATCGCCCCTACTCGGCGGTCACATTGCTGCCGACGCTTGTCGGTGCCCTGCTGCTTGTGCAGGGGCTGGCCGAATCCGAGCCCCTTCTCCTGTGGGGTTGGATGTTCGTCGTCATGCTCGCCTTCAAGATCAAGCAGTCGCCGCACGTGGGTATGGGCCGCATCGAGCAGCGGGTCGCGATCGAACGCGGCGAGCTCGTACCCGACGCGGCCGACGAGGCCCAGCTCGACAATAGGGCGCACTGGTGAGAGTCCCGCCGCCGCTGCGCTGGCTGCCCGAGCTGCTGCGGTCGGCCGGCATGGCGCGCGCCTTCACCCTTGTCGTGTTCGGCGCGGTGTTCTCGTCGCACGCTGTGCAGTGGCTGGCTGGGCAGGTCACGTACGTCACGGTCATCGGTGGTCTGTGCGTGATCGGGCTCGGGATGCTGGTGGCACGGCGCCATGAGCTGTCGTTCCTGCGACTGGTGCCGATCACCCTGCTCGTGTTCGTGATCTGGCTGGGCATCAGCGTCTTCTGGAGCTACTCCCCCTCCGACACCGTGTTCGGGTGGATCTCGTTCGTCGGCATCGCCTTCCTGGCCCTCGTGGTGGGGCATGTGCGCGACACGCTGCAGACAGCACGCGCCCTCGGCGACGTGATGCGCTGGCTGCTGTCGATCTCACTCGCGCTGGAGATCGTCATCGGCATCCTCCTCCCTGAGCCTCTGCACCTGCTCGGCATCGACGGCAACATCATCGATCTGGGGCCGGTCGAGGGCATTTTCGGGTCACGCAACATGCTGGGCTTCGTCGCTGTGCTGGCGCTCATCACTTTCGTCGTGGAGTGGCGAACCGCTTCGGTGCAGCCGGGACTCGCGGTCTACTCCGTGGCCGTGAGCGGCTTGTTGGCGGCTCTCTCGCGCTCCCCGACGGTTCTGGTGCTGGCAGCGTGCGTGGGCATCGCCACGGCCATTCTGGCGATCATGCGGCGCATGCAGCCGCACAACCGCAACACGTTCCAGTGGAGCCTGGGGGCGGTCGTCGTCGTCGGCCTCGCCGTCGCCTACCTGTTCCGCCATCAGATCATCGCGGCCGCGGGCGAAGACTTCTCCATTCGCGCGAACCTGTGGCGCATGATGTCGATCTTCGTGCGCTTCTACCCCATCCAGGGCTTCGGCTGGTTCGGACCGTGGCCCGACGAGCAGTATCCGTTCATCACGATCAACTACGCGCTCGACAAGGACTACACGACCGGTCTCAACGCCTATGCCGACCTCGTGCTTCAGGTCGGCTGGGTGGGCGCCTTCCTCTTCGTCGCTATGGTCGGCATCGCCATCATCCGCTCGTGGCTGGTCGCGGGTGAGCGCCGCTCGATCGTCTACGCGTGGACGCCGCTGATCCTCGTCACACTCGTGATCAACTCGCTGTTCGAGAGCTTCACGCTCTTCGGCGCCGGGCTGCTGCTGCTCGTCGTCTGCCTCGTGCGCGCCGGTCAGTCACGCTCGTGGCGCGAGCGCATGGAGAACGTGGCGCGCGACGATCCGGGGTTGCCCGTGGAGTGAGCCGGGTCCGACGGGCACGGTGTCACTTCGCGTTGACGATCCCACCGCACGTCTTCGAGATCGAGACCTGCGTCGTCGTCACGGTCGGCGAGGTGTCGACCGAGACCGGCCCGCGCTCGCCCTTCGGGATCGTGCTCGTGTACGACACCGTACGCGTCTCGTTCTGGCCCACGAAGATGCGCATCACCTTGCCCTGATGACTGTCTTCGCTGCCGCTACGGGCGCCGTCCCACGCATCGCCGTACGCGGGGTCTGACGCGGTGATCTCCGACCCGGGCGGGGCGAAGTACATCACGTCGAGCACGAAGTCCTGCCGCGGGATCAAGTAACGCTTGTTGCGGATGCCGAGCTGATACTTCGTCATTCCCTCGCTCGGCACGCTGTTGGCCATCGTGATCGAGGTCGTCATCGTCCCGGCGTCCACGTCACACGTGACGCTGACCTTGGTCTTGAGGAAGTACTCCAACTTGCTGTACGCAGAGTCGTTCAAGTAGATGCCCACTTGGGTCGTCTTCTTGTTGTCAGCGGTGAGCGTGCCGTCCATGCCGAGTTCGGTCGACATCGCCTCCTCGGCGTCATCGGCGAACCAGGCCTTGAGCCGATCTTCCTTGATCGAGACCTGAAGCTGGTCGAGCATGTCCATGACGTCCCAGTCACCCGACGACAGCTTCTTGAAGACTCGAGCTGCCACGTCAGAGAAGAAGGCGTCCTGCGCCGAGTTGCCCTTATAACGCGAGTAGGCGTCGTAAAGCAGCGCCTCGACGACGTTGTCGGACGTCAGTGTGCGCTTGTCGGCCGTCTTGATGGGGCCGGTCACTTTGAGAACGTGGGAGAGCACCACCGGGTCGAGCATGATGAGGCCGTCGAGGTGTTCCCCCGTGGTGATGTTCCACAGTGAGTCGAAGGCGGCAGCAGTCGTGGGGAAGTTCGGAGTCCGCGTGAAGTTGCCGAACCCCGTGAAGGTATCGTCCTCATACAGCGCCTGTGTCTCCCACGGAGGATCGATCACCTTCAGGTCACGCCGGAAGCTGTACGTGCTCGTCTGCTCGCGTAGCTTGATGTGCCCGTTGTCGACGTCCACGATCGCGGTTGCCGCCGGCAGACCACCGGCCGCGCGGATCTCGGCGTTGTTCTGGAAGACGAGCATGTAGGTGCGCTTCTCATCCGCACCCGCCACCGACAGGATCGTCGGCAGGTAATGCTGCACCTGCTCAAGCGCCGGGCCCGCGTCATCCATGATGTCGAACAGCGATCCGATCGCGTTGTCGACGACCGGAAGGATCTTCGTGCGGTCGACGCCGTCGAGCTTCTTCTTCGCCTCCGCGAACGTCGCGTTGATCTCAGGCAGCGACTTCGCCGCTTCTTCGACAGGGCCGAGGTCGACGCCCCCGCCCGACACCGACATGCTGTCGATCTTCAGCGCACTGAGCATCTTCACACCGGCCGGCAGAGCGCCCTCGACCACGATGTTCGTGGCTTCAGTCGCCTTGCGCACCGCGTCGACGTTCTGCCCCACCAGCGGGATGCCCGAGGCGATCTCCCACAGCGGCCCCTGGACGGTCGCGTTCGCGTCGCGCGTCAGGGCCATGATCTTGTCGCCCGCCGCGGTGATCTTTGCCGATTCACCCTTCTTCACGTAGCTCATGATCGACGTGATCTGCGACTTCGCGCTCATCAGATCGTTCTTGACGGTGATCGCCTGAACAGCGAACACCGCGGTGATCGCGGCGAACACACCGAGTACGCCGACGACGACCGATGCGGTGATCCACGGCCAGCGACGACGTCTCATCACCGCGTGGTGACCGGTGCGGTCGACGCGGTGGCGTCCAGTGGGAGGGGTCTTGGGCACCTGAGAAGGATACCGGGGTCACCTTGTGACGAAGCCGAAAGACTGCCCGGTCACGCTGCGCTCGTTCCTACGAGGCAGGTGTGGACAGCGCGGCACAGCTCTTCGCCACCGTGACGGGGGTGGAGGCCGCGGTGGGCGTGTAGCGCACGGAGACAGGGCCGGAGCCGGCATCCGACAGAGTGCTCGTGAACGACACCGTGCGGGTTTCGCCCTCCGCCACGAAGATGCGCATGCTCTCGACGTCACGCTTGTCTTCGGTGCCGGTCTTCGTCGCCGACGGGTCATCGCCGTCAGCGGGGTCGGAGTTGTCGATCTTCGTGCCGGGCGGAGCGAAGTACATGACGTCGAGGATGAACGACGTGCGTGGAATGCCGTAACGATTGTTCCGGATGCCGAGCTGGTACGACGTCATCTCATCATTTGCAGACAGATTGTTCGTCACCGTGACGCT
Source organism: Microbacterium horticulturae (assembly GCF_029094505.1). Taxonomy (NCBI): domain Bacteria; kingdom Bacillati; phylum Actinomycetota; class Actinomycetes; order Micrococcales; family Microbacteriaceae; genus Microbacterium; species Microbacterium horticulturae. The sequence goes on from NZ_CP119108.1 coordinate 2,414,767, forward strand.
TGTGGTGATTGTGCGGGCATCAGGGTTGCACGTGACGGCCACCTTCGACGTGAGGAAGTACTCGAGCTTGCTGGCCGCGTAGTCGTTGAGGAAGATGCCGACCTGCGTCGTCTCCTTGTTGGTGGTCTTCAGCTGACCGTCGAGCCCCAAGTCCACCGACATCGCCTGTTCGTCGTCGTTCGCGAACCACAGGTACAGCCGCTGCTCGTCGGCCGAGGTGTGCAGAGCGTTGTACATCTTCATGACATCCCAGCCGCCGCCGGCGACCTTCATGAACACGCGGGCAGCCACGTCGGCGAAGAAGAGGTCCTGCGCCGTGCCTGACGGGTAGCGCACGTACGCCTTGTAGAGGAGCTCGTCGACGACGTTGGCTGAGGTCAGCTTCGTGCCGTCGTCGACGGTCACGGGCCCCGTGACTTTGAGGACGTGCGAGAGCACGACGGGATCGATGCTGAACACGCCGTCGAGCTTTTCGCCGTAGGTGTTGTACCAGAGGGCGTCGAAGGCCTTGGCCGTGGTTGGAAAGTTCGGGGTGCGCGTGAAGTTGCCGAATCCGGAGAAGGTGTCGGTGTCGTACAGGCCGAGCGTCGACGTCGGCAGGTCGATCACCTGCTGGTCGCGGCGGAAGCTGTAGGTGCTGGTCTGCTTGCCGAGCGCGATCTTGCCGTCGTCCATGTTCACCTGAGCGGTGGCCGCAGGGAGGCCGCCCGTGCTGCGGGTCTCAGCGTTGTTCTGGAAGATGAGCAGGTACGAACGGGGCCCGTCGGCGCCCGCGATATCGAGGAGTGCCGGGAGGTACTGCTCGACGCTCTTCAGCAGCGGCGCCGTCTCATCCATGACGTCGAACAACGGGGAGATCGCGTTGTCGACCACGGGCAGGATCTTGGTGCGATCGACCGAGTCGAGTTGCGTCTGCGCTGCGCCGAACGCCTTGTTGATCGTGGGCAACGTCTTCTCGGCCTGCTTCAATGGCTCGAGGTTGATGCCGCCACCCTTCACGGTGAGGCTGTCGGCCTTCATCGTGTCGAGCATCTTCACACCGGCGGGCATCGCTCCTTCGACCAGCGTGTGCGTCGCCTCGGCCGCCGTACGCACGGCGTCGACGTTGCGTCCGATAAACGGGATGGCCGCCGAGATCGTCCACAACGGCCCCTGCACAGTCTCGTTCGCGTGCGTGGTGAGGTCGGAGACCTTGTCGGCGGCCGCCTGAACCGCCGCGGCATCCCCCTTCTTCACAGCCTTCATGACGGTGTTCACCTCAGACTTCGCCGACGTCAGGTCGTCTTTGACAGACAGCGCTTGCACGGCGAACACCACCGCCGCGGCAGCGATGATCACGATGACGGCGAGGATGCCGGTGACCCACGGCCAGCGACGACGCTTGCGCTTAGCGTGGGAAGCGTCGGTGTCGGAACTGTGTCGTCCGGCTGCGTTCGATGAGTCAGGCACGGTCCGAGGCTAGCCAGGCAGCGCTGGGATACTGCCGTGAAGCAAAGTGACCAATCCGCTGCGCATAAACACCTCCCGTATGATCGACGGTGCATACCCGCCCGTGCGCTACGCCGAGGAGTTCGATCCCAGATGCAGAGACTGCGCAGCATCCTGCGTCGCAGCATCTTCCTGCAGAGGGCGCGGTTCTGGCCGCTCGCCGCCATTTATGCCGTTCTCACGCGCTTCACTCGCGTACGTACAAACAGGACTTTGTTTCTCTCCGACTCACGCGAAGGATTTTCCGGCAACTTCGCTTTTCTGCGTGACGAGGTTCTCAGGCAGGCTCCGCGCGCGGAGGTGATCGGGGCGTTCAAACCTCGCATGCGTGCGCGACGCCCACTGAAGGATCTTCTACGCCTGCCATGGCTCCTGGCGACCGCGCAAACGATCGTCCTCGATGACTTCTACCCGGTGATCTACGGATGCCGGATTCGGCCCGAATCCAGGCTCCTTCAGGTGTGGCACGCGGCCGGCGCCTTCAAGCGAGTCGGTTACAGTCGCGAGAAGCTTCCAGGTGGGCCGCCTCCGGGCTCGATAATTCACCGCAATTACACCGATGCCACCGTCAGCAGCGAGGCCATCCGGCACGATTACGCCGAAGCGTTCGGTATCACCCTCTCTCGCGTCAAGGCGCTCGGGGTGCCACGCACAGACGCCTTCTTCGATGAAGGCCTCGTCACGCGCACCGCTCGGGAAGTCCGCGACCGATACGGTATCCCCGACGCGAAGCGGATAGCCCTGTACGCCCCTACCTTTCGCGGCAACGGTCAGATCACCGCGACCTTCGACTACGACAGCATCGACTGGGGTGCCCTTACGCGCGACCTCGGCGATGACTGGGTCGTCATGGTCAAGATGCATCCCTTCGTGAAGTCGCTTGCTGTCGCTAGACCCGACGTTCGCAATGTGATCGACGTGACCACTGACCGCGAAATCACTCAGCTGCTGATGGCTGCCGATGTCCTCGTCACGGACTACTCATCGACGATCTTCGAGTACGCGCTGCTCCGGCGACCGATCGTCTTCTTCTGCCCGGATTTGGAGTCTTACACTGCCGAGCGAGACTTCTATTATCCGTTCGAACGCTACCTCTCGGCCGGTTTGCTCGTGCGGGATGCCGCGCAACTGGCCCCGGCGATCAGCGCAGCGAAGTTCGAGGCGAGTGAAGAATCCTTCCACGAATACTTCATGAGCGCGTGCGACGGCCACGCGTCGGAACGCGTCACCCGCGAGATCATCCTGAACCCACGACACTCCGGAACCCCCGCTGACGCGGCGCCCGGGGGCAATTCGCCTGCGCCGACCCGCGCATCAGGCCACATGCGATACCGCCTGCTCGTCGCGCACCTCGCGCGTGTCCTTCTTAACGTTGCATATTTGCCGTTGCGGATGCTGCCGCGAAGCCGCAAGGTCCTCATGATCAGCCGCGAGCACAGCAGTGTCCCTGAGGACTTCGTCGATCTCGAAGCAGCGATTCGACGTGCAGACGCGACGGTGCGGGTTGTCATACTCGTGCGAATGGTGCCGCCCGGCATCCTTGCAAAAGCCGGCTATGCCTTTCACATGCTCGCACAGCTCTACCACGTGGCCACATCCAGGGTGCTCGTGGTGGATACATATGCCATGGTCGCCAGCCTTCTCCGGCACGGCAGCGGGCTGACCATCGTCCAGATCTGGCACGCCCTGGGCGCCTTCAAGAAATTCGGGCTGAGCATCCTCGATCACGCCGAAGGAAGAGACGCGCGTCTCGCTAAAGCGATGCGCATGCACGAGGGCTATGACTTCGTGCTCGCGAGTGCCGAAGATGCGCGCACTCCGTTCGCCGAGGCGTTGGGGGTGCCGCGTGGCAAAGTCGTCGTCGCACCTCTCCCCCGGGTCGACCGCATGCTCGATCCAGTTCGAGCGCGAACCATTCGTGAGCATATCTACGCCTCGCACCCGCACCTGCGCGGCAAGACCGTGGCGGTGTTCGCTCCGACCTTCCGCCTCGACGGACAGGTCACCGTCGACGTGGCGGATCTCGCCCGTGCCCTAGACGAGATCGGTGTTCACCTCGTGGTGAAGCTCCATCCGCTTATGCCGATCGACTTCGGGACGGGGATTGACATGGCTCCCGGGTTCTCCACGCAGGAGATGCTCCAGGTGGCGGACATGTTCATCACCGATTACTCGTCGGCTCTGTACGAGGCATCTCTCCTCGGTGTGCCCGGGTATTTCCTAGCGCCTGATCTCGAAGAGTACATGGCTTCGCGCGATTTCTACCTCGACTACCGGAATGATCTGCCTGGCCCCATTGTCGAAGATGTTCTGTCACTCGCCGCCGCGATTGCCGCCGGCCAGGCGACCAAGGAGGCAACCCGTGCGTTCGCACAGCACTGGGTGCAAATTCCGGAGGAGTCGTCGAGCGCACACACACCTTGCGCAGACACCATCGCAACGCTCGTTCTTCGTCACATCGGGCGCTGAGCGCCGCGAATAGGATGGTGCGGTGCGCGGCACCGACTGAGATCCGCGACTCCCTCTTCTCATAGGAGATTTCATGACAGCTGACCCGCGTACCGTTGCCGTCGTCCTCGCGGGCGGTATCGGTGTCCGCGTCGGCTTGGGTATCCCCAAACAGCTGATCAAGATCGCCGGTAAGGCCATCGTCGAGCACACGCTCGAATCCCTAGAAAACAGCGCGTTGATCGACGAGATCATCATCATGATGAACGCATCGTCCATTCACGAGCTCGACCACCTTCTCGACCACGACAGATTTCCGAAGCTCACGCGAATTTTACCGGGTGGGCAGACTCGTAACGACACCACACAGCTCGCGATCGCCGCGCTGGAGGGTGACGACACGAAAGTCCTCTTCCATGACGCTGTCCGACCTTTCATCGATGACCGCATCATCAGGGACTGCGTGGATGCATTGGACGAGTATGACGCGGTCGACACGGCGATCCCTTCGGCCGACACGATCGTGCGCATCGATGACTCGGGTCGCATTACTGACATACCGAACCGCGCGACGCTCCGCCGCGGGCAGACGCCTCAGGCTTTCCGGCTCGGCACCATTCGCCGTGCATACGAGGTCGCGCGCACCGACCCGGGCTTCACTGCCACTGATGACTGCGGCGTGGTCTTCACCTACTTGCCCGATGTGCCGATCCACGTCATCGAAGGCACTGCAGAGAACATGAAAGTAACCGAGCCTATCGACGTCCACATCGCCGACAAACTTTTTCAGCTACAGTCGGCGAGCCTGTCGCTGGAGAACACGAAGACGCCGCCTGATCTGTCGGGCAAGGTCGTCGTGGTTTTCGGCGGCAGTTACGGTATCGGGAGCAGTATCGTGGATCAGGCCACCACGGCAGGAGCAACAGTCTGCGAGTTTAGCCGCTCGACGACAGGAACCGACGTGCGCTCGGCCAAAGCGGTGCGCAAGGCCCTTGCAGCGGTCGAAGGCGCACACGGCCGTGTCGACATCGTCGTAGTCACTGCGGGCGTCCTCCACATTGCCCCGCTCATTGACACACGCAAGAGCGATCTGAAGAACACGATCGAGACGAATCTACTCGCGCCGGCGATCGTCGCGCGCGAGGCGTACCCGTATCTCGAGGCATCCGGCGGTCAGGTGATCCTCTTCACCTCAAGTTCCTACACACGCGGCCGAGCGAACTACAGCGCCTACTCCGCGACGAAAGCAGGCGTGGTCAACCTCACACAGGCACTCGCCGAGGAGTGGTCCCACACGGGCGTGCGAATCAACTGCATCAGCCCCCAGCGCACCAAGACACCGATGCGCACACAGGCATTCGGCGATGAGCCTGAAGACTCATTACTTGACCCTGACGATGTCGCAAGGGTCTCGCTCAGCGTCGCTGCGTCCGACCTCACCGGCCAGGTCGTCACCGTGCAGGTGGCGCAGATGCGGGGTCGCGGCTGACCCGTGGCTGCCGCTGGCACGCGACCGCATCGACTACACTTATCAAGGAATGAGAAGAACTCTAGGCGTCGTCGGACTGCTGACTAATGAGAACGTCGGCGACTACCTTTTGGTCGAGGCTTCGAAGTACCTGCTGCGATCGCACGACCCCGACACACTACTGGTCGACATCGACGTGGACCCGCAGACAAAGGGCGTACGTTCCGGGCGGCGACGCATTAACTTCCGGGTAGCGGCCATCATGAAGGTTTTCGAGCGCCCTATCCGGTCCATTCTCCGCGATCCACGCATCGCCTACTACTACAATTACGCGTACTGGAAGATCAAACTCGGCTGGTACTTCAACGAGCGAATCAGGGATCTCGACGCCATCGTCTTCACGGGCGGCGGATTCATTAAGTTCAAGACGCAAGGTTTGAACTATATAGACGAACTCATTCTGGGCGCAGCACGCAAGCGCGATATTCCGGTGATGATGAACGGCGTCGGTGTGGAGGGTTACAGCCCGACGGACATTCGGTGCCAGCGGCTAAAGAAGGCTCTGAACTCCCCGAACGTCAAGATGATTACCACCCGTGACGACATCGACACGCTCGACAACGACTACATCATTAACGCCGACATCGTTACGGAGCGCGTGGGCGATCCGGTGTTCTGGCTGAATGAGATGGAGATGATCGATCAGAGTGGCCGCAAGGGCGAACGCTCGCATCAGCTGATCGGCATTAACCTTCTCAATCCTCAGAATTTTTCGGTGTACGGGGGCGACCTCTCGCCGGACGGCGTCGTCAACTTCTATCGGAGCCTGATCGCAGAACTCCAACGGCTCGACGCAGAATTCGTTCTCTTCTCCAACGGCATGAAGGTCGACCAGCAGTTCGGTCAGTCGCTGGTCGTGAGCATGAACCTGCGCAACGATCAGCTCCTGCACAGGCCGACGAGCTCAGCCGAGTTCGTGAACATGATCGCCGGCTTCGACATCATCCTCAGTGCACGCATGCACGCCGGGATTACGGCGTACGCGATCGATGTTCCGGTGGTCGGGCTCATCTGGGGAGAGAAGCTGCAGTTTCTCACTGAGATCACTGGCCTGCGTGACAGATACTTCGCCGAGGACGAGCTCGACGCGACGAAGATCGCGCATCTGCTCGTGCGCAACAACCTGCCCAGCCCAGACGTCGAACGGCGCGCGCAGCTTCGAGATCGCACTCGCCACCAGCTCACCCGTTTCGTCGAGAGCGTGCCCCGGAGGCAAGCATGTTCAACAAGCTGATCGAAGGGCGGCTTCTTACGCTGCTTGTCGGAAGCGTCTTCCGTCTCGTCGAGATCTTCGTTCGCACCATTCACATCGGTGTGCGGGCAGTGCGGCTGCTCATCCAGGAACTCCTCACGTCCCCGATCGACGCCCGGATATCCGCCTTCGGCAAGCGGTGGCTAGCAAACAGGACGGAAATCGATGCGTCGTCGGTCATCTTCATTGCGCAGCATGGTGAGTACACCGGCGATCCGAAATACATCGCGGAAGAGATTCTGCGCCGCGGTGCTCCGTACAAGATCACTTGGGTGCTCAGCGAGGATTCGGTGGGCCCCTTCCCGCAAGACTTCCGATTCGTGCATGCGGGCACAGCCCACAGCTTCCGAGCGATCGCCCGCGCGAAGGTCGTGATCCAAGACGGCTACGGGCTGCAAGACAGCGGCGCCGCAAAAGGCTCTTCTCAGACCTGGGTACAGGCGGGGGACGCAGGCTTCGCGATGAAGCCACATGGGGAGGCTGGCATCCGCACTACCGACCGGCGATTGCGCCGGCTCGGCGGCCCACAGATGGATCTCGTTCTCACCAGCAGCCCGTATGAGGACGAAATCGTCGCGGCTTCATCTTGGCCTCATGTTCCGACGCTGATGGTCGGCCATGCTCGGAACGACATTCTCATTAACACGCCTCCGCAGCTCACGCAAGAGCTGCGAAAGAAGGTACTCGACAGACTCAACATCGTCGACATGGGGCAGCGGTTCGTGCTCTATACACCGTCGCACGTGGGCGTCCCCGGAACCAGCAGTGTCAGCGGTGTCGACCTGGTCGCGGTACGTGAGGCACTGTCCGACAAGTTCGGTGGGATCTGGGACATCCTGATCCGCACGTACGACCGCAGCGAACCTGGGGCCGGCCCACTGGCCGGGCTTCCCGTGTACTGCCACAACGTGACCCTCTATCCCGATATGCAGGAGCTCTTGGTCGTCGCCGATGCATACATCGGCGACGACTCCCGTTGGATGCGCGACTATCTACTCACTCGCAAGCCAACGTTCGCGTACTCCACTGGTATTGACACGTCGAACCAAGATCTGCTGCACGCGATCGATCAGTTCGACCAGGGAACTCACGATCGCACGATCACGCAGATGCGGGAGATGGACGGCAACACCGACGACGGCGATGCCGCATCTCGAACCGTCGACAAGATCGAATCGCTCATGAGCCCGTCTGTATTCCAACGGGAGCACCGACCATGACGCCCGAAGCCGAAGAGGCGCCACGCCCTGCACCGCTATCCGCTACCTCGGCAGTGTACGCGCTCGATGTCATCACGATCGCCTGGGAGCGTATCCACCTGATGATACGGCTGCGGCTGAAGCCCACCGTCGGCGGTGCCAGAGCGATCTCACCAACACCGGTGTCGTTTGTCTTAACAGACGGCGCACAGGTTTTCGATCTGGCTTTCACCGGCGAAGGCGAAGGTACTTACGCCATCCACGTCAACGTCACAAATTTCCACCAACGCCATGCTGTCCCCGATGGCACTTGGCGGATCCAAGCAGTCATCGATCACCGCCCGGGCCCGATCGCGTCATACGACGGCACAACCCTGGATCCGCTCGATGAAGCGTCCCGAGTGTTTCTATACGACAAGAACCGTGCTGCCATGACCGTCTCGTACGGCATCAACGAAAATGCGGATGACCCGACGCGTCTCGACTTTCTCGTTCAGACGTATCAATTTCACCGTTCTCCACCACCAGCGGGGAGAACGACGATCCTTGCGCGGGTAAAGGCGAAGCTTCTCGGCAATCGGGCGAAGCAGGCTTATGCACGCATGATCTATAACTTCGTTGTCCGCCTCGTCGGGCCCAGACCGGGAAGGATCCTCTTCGCCTCCGACCAGCAGCCTTCGATGGAGGGCAACCTCCGCCGGGTCCACGAGCGCATGACCGAACGGGGGCTCGACGCGAGGTTCGATATGCGTACCTCCTTCCGTTTGCCGGCGACCACTGGCTGGGTGACAACCACACGCATCCTTTGTCTCCTGGCCACGAGCGAAATCGTCCTCCTCGATGACTACTTCGGCCTCCTCAACACAGTAACCATCGATTCCCGCTCGCGCGTCATCCAGTTGTGGCATGCCGGCATCGGCTTCAAATCGGTTGGTTACAGCCGTTTCGGTCGTAGCGACTCGCCTAAGCTCAGTCAGCCGCACCGGCAATATTCCTATGCGATCTGCGGGTCGGAACACCTTCGTCCTGTCTATGCGGAAGCGTTCGGGATCGAGGAGAGCGCGGTCATCCCGACGGGGCTGCCGCGTATCGATTGGTTCCTCGACGAGAAGCGAACCGCCTCGTTCACAGAGACGTTCTTTGATCAGCATCCGCATCTCCGTGGAAAACGAATCATTCTCTTCGCTCCGACATTCCGCGGGGCCTCCTACCACGAGGCGTCATACGACTACGGACTCATCGACTTCGTCGCCCTCTACGAAGCGTGCCCAGCCGACACCGTCGTACTCTTCCGGATGCACCACTTCGTGAAGGATCCCATCGACATCCCCGAGAAGTACCGAGACCGATTTTTCGACTTCACGGGGTTCGCGGACGGGCTGGGCTTGCTCCATGTCACGGACCTCTTGATCACTGACTACTCCTCGATCATCTATGAGTTCGCGTTGCTCAACCGCCCGATGCTGTTCTTCGCGCCCGACAAGACGGTCTATGGGGCGACTCGCGGCTTCCACCGCGACTACGAGCGAACGGCTCCTGGCCGTGTCTGCGAGAGTTTCGATGAGGTCGTCAGCGCTATCGAGCAGGGAGATTTCGATCAGGAGAAACTCAATCGCTTCCGCGATCAGAACTTTGACAGAATCGACACGGGCGCCGCGGACCGCGTGATCGATTGGCTCATTCTCGACAAGGAACGCGGGTTCGCGACGAGCGACGGAGGCTGAAGCACTATGAACATCGGACTCATCTTCGCGGGCGGCATCGGCTCTCGAATGTCCACCGAAAACTTGCCGAAGCAATTCCTCACGATCCACGGCACACCGTTGATCGTGCACACGATCCAGCACTTCCAGGATCATCCGGACATTGATGGTGTCGCAGTCTCCATCCTCCCCTCCTGGCGCGACAGGTTCGCGCAACTGGTGTCACGCTATGAACTCACCAAAGTGAACTGGATCGTCGACGGCGGGGCGACGGGCCAGGAGTCTCGGCACCGTGCCATACGGGCAGTTTCCAATGAATGTCCGGAGGAAACCGTGGTTCTCGTGCATGATGGCGTACGGCCGCTCATTGACGCACAGGTGATCGCCGACAATATCCGCACCGTGCGCGAAAAGGGACCCGCGATCACATGCACCAAAGGCAACGAGACAATAGTCTCGGCATCGACTACAGAGATCGACGAGGTGCTACCGCGCGACCACCTTTACGTTGCTCAGGCTCCACAGAGCCTCCGGCTCAGCACGGCCCTGGAGATTTACGACCGTGCGGTGGCCGACGGAGATGACGACTCCATAGACACTGCCACGTTGCTGCGTCGGTACGGCCACCGGCTGTTCCGAGTGGAAGGGCCACGTTCCAACATCAAGATCACGACCGCGGAAGACTACTACATCTGCCGGGCATTCTTCGATCTCATTGAGCGCAATCAAATCGGCGGGTAGTGCGCTACGGCGCACGCCCAGCGCGCCGCTCCGGTCGGAGCGGCGCGCCCGTTCTCAATCCCCGGCCGGGATACGTGACAGAATACGGTGTGCCCAAGCTGTCGACCACCCTTGTTCTGCGACCATCGCAAGCAGAGCACAAGCCACCGTCCGCGACGCAAGTGGCGAAGGCGAGTGGGGGTTTCCGGCCCGATGTCCAGGGTCTGCGGGCGGTCGCCGTTGGCGCGGTTTTGCTGTTCCACGCGAACTGGAAGTTCTTCAGTGGCGGTTTCGTCGGTGTCGACGTCTTCTTTGTGATCTCGGGTTTCCTGATCACAGGGATTCTCCTGCGGGAGGCTCAGGGCTCAGGACGTATCCGGCTCGGCGGGTTCTATGCGAAACGTGCTCGGCGCATCCTGCCGGCCGCCACCGTCGTGCTAATCGCGACACTGATTCTCACTGTGATGCTCCTCCCGCAGATCAGGTGGGAGACCGTCGGCGTTGACACCATCGCATCCGCTCTATATGTGGTGAACTGGGTGTTCGCAGCCGGCACCGACTACCTTAACGCGGAAATAGCCGCGAGCCCGCTGCAGCACTTCTGGACGCTGGCGGTCGAAGAGCAGTTCTACATCGTCTGGCCACTGCTCCTCGTGACCCTGTTGTTGCTGTTCCGACGCAGAACCAAAACCAGGGAGGGCACGGTAGCTGACCATCGCGTTAGCGCAATGCGCGCCGCGCGCCCCGGCGTGCTACTCGTGCTCGTGTTGTCGTTGCTGTTCTCCATCTACCAGACAAGCGTCGACCCCGCGCCAGCATATTTCCTGACGACGACCAGATTATGGGAGCTCGCCGTCGGCGCTGCGGTCGCCGTCTTCGCGTCCGAGATCGCCCGAATCCCCCATTGGCTCGGATATGTCCTGGGCTGGGCAGGGCTTGCTTCCATCGTGGTCGCTACCCTGCTGTTCTCAGGTTCGACACCGTTCCCCGGCTACGCGGCGCTGGTACCGACGCTGGGCTCCGCTGCGATCATTGCAGGGGGCATGAACGGCAGGGCAGAGAACGGAGTCGGTCGATTACTGACGCTGAGGCCGATGCGGTGGATCGGGGACATCTCGTACTCGCTGTACCTATGGCACTGGCCGCTGATCGTCGTCGGCACTTATCTGCTCGGTGGCGAGCTGCGCGTGCGCTACGGACTGCTGATCGTCATCTTCTCCATTCTTCCGTCGTGGCTGAGCTACCGGTTCATCGAGAACCCTCTCCGCAATTGGGGGTGGGTGAAACACTCGGTGAAACGTTCGCTACTCGCCGGCGCAGCGCTGATGGTGTCGAGTATTGTCCTCGCCTCCTGCGTCTACATTGCACCACGGATCATGAACCCGCAGTACGAGGCCAGCGCCGACACGAAGATCGGCGCCGAGGCACTGACCGGCGACTTCACCAATGACGACCTTTCAAGCTTCACCGACGCTGGGAAACCGGCCGACCAGATCGAAGGCGGATTCACGCCCTCAGCCTTGGATGCACGGGACGATAACACCGAAGTCTACGGAATCGGCTGCAATCGTCCGAGCAGCGCCGCCACCCCGAAGATCAAGGGCTGCATATGGGGTGACCCACACGGTGACACAAGCGTCATTCTCGTCGGCGACTCGCACGCAGCCAGCTGGGCAAGCGCTTACATTGCTCTCGCCAAGGAGCATGGTTGGAAGCTCTGGGTCAGCACCAAGGCGTCCTGCGGACTCTCCAGCGTAAGCCAAGCCGACGGCGACCAGGAATACACCAAATGCAACACGTGGAGCGCGATGATGTTCGACGACATCCTGGCGGAACACCCAGATCTGGTCGTCACCACGAATCGGTATACGCGAGCCGCATACAAGCCGGGACTCTCGCGTGGGGAAGCGAGGATGCTGTACGCCGACGGCCTCCACAACGATCTCCAGCGGCTCAACAAGGCGGGTATACCGACGATCGTCATGGACTCCACCCCGGAGATGAATAGCGATGTCCCCGAATGCCTATCGGCGAACCCCGACCACCTGACAGCCTGCGCTACGCCACGAACGGACGCGATAGGAAAGGGCGCCACGTACGTGAAACGCGCCGTCGAAGGACTGCCGGAGGCGGACATCATTGATATGAACAACTGGATCTGCCCCGACACCGAAGCGTGCTCTGCTGTCGTTGGAAACGTCGCTGTCTATCGCGACGCCCACCACCTGACGAGGACCTTCGGACAGACTCTGGCCAAGCCTCTAGAGGCAGAATTGCGGAAGTCTGAAGTCGCGCGCAGCGCTCTGTGGTGAAAGCCATCAGTGCCGTCGAGGACACGTCTCTTCGGGCCATCTGCACGCGGAAGAGCGCGTGGCCATGCCCATTTGCGCGCGGTGTGCAAATCGCGCGTCACAGTTGCACGCCGCACACAGTCATGCCACACTGCCGACAAACAGCAGGGTTCCGGCCAAGACATCGAAGTTGCGGAACCAGCCCACGGAACAACCGCGGGTCGCGTCGCGTTCACTCGTCGACACGCGGCTCCGCGTCTCAACGAAGGAGAGCGTCCATGTCCGTCAGGCCCCGGGTCGCCCACGCTATCATTGCGACTGCTGCCTCCCTCATTCTGGCGGTCTACCCCGTGCTCACAGCAGACGCAGCCACGAACTCACCGTATGTCACGAAGACCGAGTTCGGCCAAATGGGCACTCACCAGACACGCACCCGCGTCGCCGAACTCTTCGGAACTCATGGCAAGACGGTCACTGAGAACTCGCAGTACGTCTGGAAGCAATATCGGACCGCGTACGGAGCCCACCCCTACTCGGTCGACGTGCGCTTCTGGAAAAATGTCAACGGCGTCTACCGCGCCGAAGAATGGAGCGCTGTCTGGCGGACCGGTCCCGTCCGTGCGCAGAACCCGGTCAAAAAGACCGAGTACGTGCAGATCAAGATCGGGCAGTCACTCGCTGAGGTCCGCTCGATCATCCATTCCGGGGGCAAGATCGCGCGGGAAGAACATGTACAGGGCTCGGGTGGGAGCTTGCACCGGAAGACGTATCTTTGGCCGGTCGCCTACAACTCTCGAGGCGTCGTGACGATCACGTTCGAGAGTGGTCCGGGAGAGAGCGGCTACTCAGTCGTCGCCAAGTCCGTCGACTGGGGCTAAGCGCAACGACAGCATCGCCCAGCGGCCCTGAGCCTGTGGCCCTGCGGTCAACGACGCTCCGCTGACAGCGGAGAAGTTACAGGAACTCCTGGGGTACGATATCGGATGGCCGACCACGGCGGCATCTTGGTCGCTTTCCAAAGCCCGACCGCCCAGAATCCCTGGGCGAGCAGTGGAACTTCAGATGAATCGTCGCGCGCGGCTGTCCGTATACGGTTACCAAGCACCATCGTCGAGCCGGGACGTCTCGAAAGCCTTCTGAGGAGAAAATCACACGAATGCGACCCTACAGCTACAGCGACCTCAGGGATCTAGCGTCCGACGCTGACCACAAGGCTGCGATGCTCGAGCTCTTGCTGGCGTTTGACAAGTTCTGCGAAGAGCATGGTCTCACCTACTATCTCTCCGGCGGAACACTGCTGGGTGCTGTCAGACACCAGGGATTTATCCCGTGGGATGACGACGTAGACGTCAATATGCCCAGAACCGACTGTGAGAAACTCATGGAGCTCTGCGGCGGCCAGATCGGAGACTTCGAGCTCATGCCTCCGAACACCTCGCCGCTGTACTTCGCGTACCACTGGAAGCTGTACTCTGACAAGATTCTCATCGCCAAGCGCACAAAGGGTGGGATCGGCGGGAAGGTCTACCCCATCTTTCTCGATATCTTCCCGATCGAGGGCCTTCCAAGCACTCCCGAATTGAATCGCCAGCACTACGACGAGATCAAGCGCCGCAAGGACCACGTCAGGCACGCGCGCAATGTGCGCAAATACCGCGGGCGCAATCCGTACCGGATTCTCCGTAATCGTGTCGCAACGCGGATCTATCGATCGATCGGTGTGAGCGCACTCTTCGATAAGGTCATCGAACATGCGAGGTCGATCCCATACGAGGACTCCGACTATGTCGGCGTGATGATGACCAACGTCCACACAACCGAAGAGCGCGTCGAGAAGTCCGAGTATGCGCCCGTGATTAAGCTCGACTTCGAGGGACATCCGTTGCCGTGTCCGGCCGGTTACGACACTTACCTGAGCCAGCTCTACGGCGCGAATTACATGGAATGGCTGCCCGTTCACAAGCGCGTCTCGCGCCACGGCTTCGTGACATTCTTCCCGTTTGCACCGGGAGAAGGACCGCGTATTGTCGACGTGCCTTCCGACACCGCCGACGAATTCCCCCTCGCCGACGACGACGACATGCAGGACGAGCTAGCGTGACGTCGTCCAGCGATAGGAGGAGCACTTCTGTGAAGATCGCCATCTGTGGCCTCGTCAAGAGCGAGAATCTCGGGGAGATGTTCATTGCCCGAAGCCTCGAGTACTTGATCGCCGACGGCCTGGAGCAGGCGCAGCCTGACCTCGACATCGAGTACGTCGAGGTCGATCTACTCGGCCGAAACGACACCATCTTCGAGATCACAGATGCGCGCGACAGGCGACTGCGCAACTACTACCAGTACAGCGAGAAGGGCCGGCTCACTGAGAAGCTGTTCCTCAGCCTGCAGCGCAAGGGGCGCACCACCAAGAGCAAGTGGGCGCAGAACGCGATCGCCCGGGCACGCCATCTGATCTGGAAGTACGGTCGCAACTACCGCGGGCGGCTCGCCGGCTACTTCGATCTGAAACTCGATGGCGTCGACTACATCGTGATCGACGGCGCGGGTCTTCTCGAGTACAGCTACAACGAATACCACTGGTCGTTGCTTCTCATCAGCCAGTACGCCGAACGGCATGGCCTCGAAGTGGTCTACAACGCGATCGGTCGGGCGGGCGCGTTCGACGAGCGCGACTTCGGGAGCAAGGTCCTGAAGCGGGCCATCCGCTCCTCGGCCGTCCAGTATGTCTCGGCCCGGGACAACGTGGCTGAGGTCCAGGCATGCGCCGGCCCTGAACGCAAGGTCAAGCTCCTCGCCGATTCTGCCTTCTGGATGAAGGAAGCCTACGAGATCGACACGACCGTCGAACGGAAGAAGATCGGTATCGGACTCATCCGCGGTAACTCGCTTCAGGGCTACGGTGTCGCCTTCGGCTCGAAGGAATGGACGGCGCTCTTCGCCGGCATCGCCACCGTCCTGCGCGATCGCGGATATGACTTCGAGTTCTTCACCAACGGTCTGCCTGGTGACATCGCGCTGGGCAAGCGCGTGTTGAAGAAGCTGCAGCTCCCCGACTCCTATCTCGTGGAACGTCCGGTCGACGACACCGTGCTCGTGAACACTATCAACGGGTACGAGGCGCTCATCACGTGCCGGATGCACTCGTCGATCGCGGCATTCACCATGGGAGTCCCCTCCGTCATCCTGTCGTGGAACGACAAGGTCGAGAAGCTCATGGATATCATCGGCTACCCTGATCGAGCCATCAAGCGGCACGACTTCCGACCCGAGTTCATCGTTGACAGCATGGAGAAGGCAAAGGAACAGGGCATCGACGACGCGTTACTATCCGCGATGAAGGACAAGGCGCGCGAGAGCGTCAGCGACTACCTGCCTCTGATCCTCGCTGCACGACCCTGACACTGTCCTCATTTCCCAGGAGCTCCAACATGATCACAGCACTGCTGACGGCAGCGGGCACGGGCTCGCGGATGAAGCAAGACATCCCGAAACAGTTCATGCACGTCAAGAACAAGCCGCTCATCGTCTACACCATGGAGGCCTTCCAGGATCACCCGTCGATCGACGCGATCGTCGTGGTGACGCTTCCGTCGTGGATCGACGTCGTGACCACGTACGCGAAGCAATACGGCATCACTAAGCTGCGGGCGATCGTGCCGGGCGGCGCAACCGGTCAGGAGTCCATCCACAACGGCTTGGAGAAGATCCGAGAAGAAGGCGCCGCCGACGAGGACATCGTCATGATCCACGATGGCAACAGGTGCCTCGTCTCGTCAGAGATCATCTCCGACAACATCGCTGAGTTTCAGACCAGTGGCAGTGCCGTGGCGGCGATCCCCTGCGTGGAGGCGGTCTTCCGGAGCAACGACAACGGAGTCTCATCAAGGGTGTCCATCCCGCGTGAGCAATTGTTCCGGACGCAGACGCCGCATTCGTACACCTTGGGCAAGCTCATGTGGGCGCACGATCAGGCGAAGGTTCAGGGCATCGGCGACACCGCGGCATCCTGCGTGCTGATGCACGAGCTCGGAGAAACTGTCTACTTCTCAGCAGGCTCGGAACAAAACTTGAAAATCACCACAATGGATGATCTGTACATCTTCGAGTCCATCCTCGACGCACGAAAAGCTGCGGAGTGATCCGACGATGACGAGCAGTTCCTATTGGGACGATGTCCACACGGCATACGGCAGCATCCCCGACGCGAGTGCGCTTCATGGCACCCGTGTTCTCGTGACGGGAGCCACGGGGCTAATCTGTTCGTCGATCGTCGACATCCTTCTGTTCATGAACCGTGAATTCGGCGCGGACATCACTGTGCTTGTTGCGGGGCGCAATCAGCAGGATGTCATCGATCGATTCCGCAGCTTTTGGGATGAGGGCGATCGCCTCATCTTCGTTCCGTACGACGCGACCTCTACTGACCAAGTCACGCTCTCGAGCGACGTCGACTACATCCTCCACGGCGCCAGCAACGCCAACCCGGCGATGTACATGCAGTACCCCGTGGAGACGATGCTCGCGAATCTCATCGGGCTCTCTACGATGTTCGAGCTGGCTCGTTCGGCATCCGCGCGCAGACTTCTCTACATCTCCTCGAGCGAGGTCTATGGCCAAAAGGAGGACGCCCACCCATACGGGGAGAACGATTTCGGGTATCTCGATATCTTGAATCACCGCGCGGGCTACCCCTCCTCCAAACGAGCCGGCGAATCCCTCTGTGTGGCGTACGGCATGGAGTACGGCATCGACGCCGTCATCGTGCGGCCTGGGCACATCTACGGACCTGCGATCCGCAAATCAGACAATCGCGTTTCGGCGGAGGCGACTCGTCGGGCGCTTGCGGGTGAAGACGTGATCCTCAAGAGCCGGGGCGAGCAGCTACGTTCGTATTGCTACTCGCTCGATTGTGCATCCGCAATCCTCACGGTGCTTCTGCGCGGCGAATCGGCGAACGCGTACAACATCTCCAATCCGCACTCGATTTGCACGATCCGTGAGATGGCCGAAGCTGTGGCGACAGCCGGAGACGTGAGCGTGCAGTACGATATTCCACCCCGCGCAGGTTCCGTCGTCCACAACCTGATGGACAATTCTTCACTCGCGTCCGACAAGCTTGAGGCCCTCGAATGGATTCCCGCTTTCGACCTTCAGCGCGGGGCGGATCGGATGATGACGGCACTGGGCGAGACTAAGGGGTCGTTCTCGGTCTGAACGTCTCTTGCCAAGTCCGAATTCATCAGAGGCTGACGCCGAGCCGTTGTGCGATGTAGCGCCTTCGCGAGCGGAGGATCCGGCTGCCCAACGTGACGACACCATTGCTTGCCGCAACCAGCCGTGATTCTCTCACCCAAGAGGTTCCGATAGAATGCGTTAGTGACGGACCAGTTGATACTCACTATAAATGTCTGCCTGCTCATTGTGTCGCTAATCGCAGCAGCAATAGCTGTCTCGCGCGCAGGCGCAGCACGGGATGCAGCGAGAGGAGCCAAGAGGGCTTCGCGGGTTTCGCGTACGGCCAGGGACCGCGCAACATCTGCTGAAGCTCACACGGGCTCCGCGGTCCATGCCGCAAGGACAGCTGCGCGACAAGCTACGACGGTCGAGACGAGACTGGCGGAAGCTGCTGCGCAGCAGTCCCGGGACCGCCAAGCGGACGCGATCATTGCGCTAACACGGATGATCTACCGTGAGGTGGAGTGTGGGCGAGACCTCGATAATTGGATGCAGCGCTCGCTCTCTCGCTTCGCGACCAACGAAGAGTTCGTTCGGGCCTACACGCTTCTCCCCACCGAGGACCATCATGTGGTGCATTGGGCGGAACGGAAACGAGACGAGATTCGTCGCCTGATAGACCTCGCTCACGAAGAAGTGGCGGACGGGACAACGACCGTAGGCCCAAACCGCTCACATGCCGCCCGCCTCGCGGCGGAAACCACCGAGGAATTTCTCAGTTGGCGCCGCGGAACACGTGACGCCGCGAGCTTCTCGGTCGACCTCCTGTAGCCCCCTTCCATGGCTGCATCCCGCTGGTGTTCACTGGTGGGGCCCACTGGCCACACCTAGTGATGTGCCGACAGCCTTGGCGGGACCGTCTCGTCGTGGTCTTGGACGGCGTAACTCTCTTCTACCGGGTGGCGCTCGGAAGCGACTGACATCCGCGGTATGCCACGATAGGTCTGTGAAGGGCATCATCCTCGCCGGCGGCTCCGGCACGCGGCTGCATCCGATCACCCTCGGGGTGTCGAAGCAGCTCGTCCCGGTGTTCGACAAGCCGATGGTCTACTACCCGCTGTCGACGCTCATGCTCGCCGGAATCCGCGACATCCTCATCATCACCACACCCCATGATGCAGCGGCGTTCGAGCGGCTGCTCGGTGACGGCTCGCAGTTCGGCGTCTCACTGACGTATGCGCAGCAGCCCTCACCCGACGGGCTTGCGCAAGCGTTCACGATCGGTGCCGACTTCATCGGCGACGAAAAGGTCGCGCTCGTGCTCGGCGACAACCTGCTCTACGGACCGGGCCTCGGCCGCCAGCTCACCCGCTTCGGCGAGATCGACGGCGGTGCCGTCTTCGCGTACTGGGTGTCGGAGCCACGCGCGTACGGCGTGGTCGAGTTCGACGATGCCGGCCGCGCCATCTCCCTCGAAGAGAAACCCGCAGAGCCCAAGAGCAACTATGCGGTGCCCGGACTGTACTTCTACGACAACGACGTCATCGACATCGCGCGCAACCTGCAGCCGAGCCCCCGCGGCGAGTACGAGATCACCGACGTCAACCGCGCCTACCTCGAACGAGACAAGCTGCAGGTCGAGGTGCTCCCCCGCGGCACCGCGTGGCTCGACACGGGCACGTTCGACCAGATGATGGATGCCGGAGACTATGTACGCACGATGGAGCGCCGCACCGGCATGAAGATCGGCTGCCCCGAAGAGATCGCCTGGAGTCAGGGCTTCCTCACCGACGGCGAGCTGCGCGAGCGCGCGGAGCCGTTGGTGAAGTCGGGCTACGGCTCTTACCTTCTCGACCTTCTACAGAGAGGACGCGCATGACCCGGCTGCTCGTGACCGGAGGTGCCGGGTTCATCGGCTCGAACTTCGTGCACCACGTGATCGAGAACACCGATCATCACGTCACGGTGCTCGACAAGCTCACATACGCGGGCAACCGCGCCTCACTCGACCGGCTGCCCGACGACCGCTTCACGTTCGTGCAGGGCGACATCTGCAACGCCGAGCTCGTCGATGGGCTGTTCAGCACCGTCGACGCCGTCGTGCACTACGCGGCCGAGTCGCACAACGACAACTCGCTCGACAACCCGCGGCCCTTCCTCGACACCAACATCGTCGGCACATACACGCTCCTTGAGGCCGCGCGCCACCATGGCACCCGGTATCACCACATCTCGACCGATGAGGTGTACGGCGACCTCGAACTCGACGACCCGCAACGATTCACCGAGCACACGCCCTACAACCCGTCGTCGCCGTACTCGTCGACGAAGGCCGGCTCTGACCTGCTCGTGCGGGCGTGGGTGCGCTCGTTCGGCGTGCAGGCGACGATCTCGAACTGCTCGAACAACTACGGCCCGTACCAGCACGTCGAGAAGTTCATCCCGCGCCAGATCACGAACGTCATCCGTGGCATCCGTCCCAAGCTCTACGGTGCGGGTCTCAACGTGCGCGACTGGATCCACGCCGACGACCACTCGTCAGCCGTGCTCACGATTCTCGAGCGGGGACGCATCGGCGAGACCTACCTCATCGGCGCCGACGGCGAGAAGGACAACAAGACCGTGGTTGAGCTGATCCTGCGCCTCATGGGTCAGGAGCCCGACGCGTACGACCACGTCAACGACCGCGCGGGCCACGATCTGCGGTACGCGATCGATTCGAGCAAGCTGCGCGACGAACTGGGGTGGATGCCGCGGTTCCAAGACTTCGAGGCGGGCCTGGCTGCGACCATCGACTGGTATCAGGCAAACGAAGACTGGTGGGCGCCCGCGAAGGACGCCACCGAGGCCTTCTACGCGAAGAAGGGGCAGTGATGGTGCCTCCGATCGGCCCGCGAGCGAAGCGCGTCGAAACAGCGGGGGTGCGCGCATGACGACGGAGTATGG
The DNA here is from genome assembly GCF_029094505.1 of Microbacterium horticulturae. Taxonomy (NCBI): domain Bacteria; kingdom Bacillati; phylum Actinomycetota; class Actinomycetes; order Micrococcales; family Microbacteriaceae; genus Microbacterium; species Microbacterium horticulturae. The sequence continues at coordinate 2,435,517 of NZ_CP119108.1, forward strand.
CAAGGCGCTGGCCGCGGCATCCACCGCCATTCCGGGGCTCGTGGTGTGGGAGCTGCCCGTCCACGGTGACAACCGCGGCTGGTTCAAGGAGAACTGGCAGCGCGAGAAGATGACGGCGGCGGGGCTGCCCGACTTCGGACCCGTACAGAACAACATCTCGTTCAACGACGCGGTGGGCACGACGCGGGGCATCCACGCCGAGCCGTGGGACAAATGGGTGTCGGTGGCCACCGGGCGCATCTTCGGTGCCTGGGTCGACCTGCGCGAGGGACCGACGTTCGGCGCGGTGTTCATGTGCGAGATCGACCCGTCGCGGGCGATCTTCGTGCCGCGCGGCGTCGGTAATGCCTATCAGACACTCGAACCCGACACCGCATACAGCTACCTCGTGAACGACCACTGGTCGCCCGACGTGCAGTACACGTTCCTCAATCTCGCTGATGAGACCACGGCGATCGCGTGGCCGATTCCGCTGGAGCAGGCAGAGCTGTCGGCGAAGGATGCCGCGCACCCACGCCTCGCCGACGTGACCCCCGTGCCGCCGCGCAAGACACTCGTCGTCGGCGCGAATGGTCAGCTGGGCCGCGCGCTGCGGGAGCAGTGGCAGGATGCTGCACACGTCGAATTCGCGGCGCGTGACGACCTCGATCTCACGTCGCCCGATCTGGAAGCGGCCCGACACTGGCGCGACTACGACACGATCGTCAACGCCGCCGCCTATACGGCCGTCGACGCCGCCGAGACCGCGGAAGGCCGCCGCGATGCGTGGGCGGCGAACGTCACCGCCGTGGCCGCGCTCGCGCGCATCGCGACCGCGAACGGTCTGACTCTCGTGCACGTCTCGAGCGATTACGTCTTCGACGGCACGAATGATCGCCCGTATACCGAAGACGACCCGATCTGCCCGCTCGGCGCGTATGGGCAGACGAAGGCCGCGGGCGATGCGATCGTCGCGACGGTTCCGCGCCACTACGTGGTGCGCACCTCGTGGGTGATCGGCGAGGGCAAGAACTTCGTGCGCACGATGGCTTCTCTTGCCGAGCGCGGCATCGACCCGAACGTGGTCGATGACCAGACCGGGCGCCTGACCTTCACCGGTGAGCTGGCCCGCGGCATCCATCATCTCGTGAGCACATCCGCGCCGTATGGCGTGTACAACCTGACGGGCGCCGGTGCCCCGACGACGTGGGCGGATGTCGCGCAGCGCGTGTTCGCGTTGACGGGCAACGACCCGGCTCGGGTCACCGGGGTGTCGACCGCGGACTACTTCGCGTCGGGGACCGCCCCTGTCGCGCCTCGCCCAGCGAACAGCATGCTCGATCTGCGGAAGATCACCGCCACGGGGTTCGCTCCCACCGACGCGGACGACGCTCTGGGCGCGTACCTGGGACGACCACGCCTCAGCGTTTGATTTTCGACGCCACCGAGCGGGCCTTGCGCTTCAGGCGCTTCAGCGTGCTTGGGCCGCCCACGTTGCCATCCGCGAACGGCACGGTCGCCTGCACCGGTGCCTGCCGGGGCGTGTAGCCGAAGCGCGTGAAGTCGTCGCGATAAAAGTCGCACACGAACTCCGTAAGCTCGTCTGGCATCTCAACCTCGGAGCTAGAGAAGCCTGCTTCCTTCTTGGAATTGAGCGCGCGGCCGCCCGCGGTCACACCGATCTCGAAGCGACGGTTCAGATCCGACAGCATCTCGTCGATCCCGTCTTCCAGGCGATATACCCGAGCCGCGGGCATCCAGAACTCGTGTTGCGGGCGCAGGTGGTTGTCAAGCACGTAGGGATTCGATTCGTACGCCCGGAACTGCTTCCGCGCCCACGCGGACACGACGTCGCCCCGGCGCGACACCGTCTTCTCTTTGCGGTGCTTGTACACATATTCCGAGCGGAAACGAGCTACCGGATCGCGCACGACCATGAAGACCAGGTCGAACCGGTCGAGGCGAAAGATCTCTTCGAGCTGCGCCGCATGCATGTGCTGCGGGGAGCACGTGCGGAGGTGGTTCATGCTCTTCTGACCGAGTTTGCGATCGAGGTATTCGGTGACATAGCCGCTGTCTCGGAATGCATTCTCGATGCTCGTCCCCCCGCACTTGGGGACGTGGATGAAGAGGATGTTCTTACCGTTCTTACGGAATACCGGCATGGTTCTCCTGAGATACGTCGACGCGGGTCGCGAGACTGGCGCAAGCAGACAGTTGCGGCAACGGAAGATGCCCGCGAAGCGGTCCGCCCGTGCACCTGCTCGACGATAGACCCGTCATCTATGTGGCTTCATGGTAGCGGCGATGAGGAGCGTCGGAAGGATGTCTGCTGGCGGAACTCTCAAGTACCTCATTGAGTCGCCGGTTATGGTGCCGCACATGGCGAACCCGAACGTCTTGTCCCCGATCGTCCCGTACTCCAGCGACACACGTCTCCTGCACATCGGCCCGCACAAGACAGGTACGACGAGCATTCAAGCGGCCCTCCACAGCGCCCGCGCGGAGATGTCGCGACAAGGCGTGCACATGGCCGGTCGCAACCGGCATCCGATGGCTGCGGTGCTCGCCGGGGTGGGCCGCCCCGCACCGAACTCGAAGGCCAAAGAGGCACCGTCGCGTGCGAAATGGGCGGCACTGCTGCGCGATATCCGCAGCGCGCGCGAGCCGCGTGTCGTGCTCAGCAGCGAGTTCTTCGCCGATGCCCGGCCCGAAGCCATCCGCCATGTCGTCGACGAGCTCGACCCGTCGCGCGTACAGATCGCGGTCACGCTCCGACCGCTTGCGAAGGTCATCCCGTCGCAATGGCAGCAGTACGTGCAGGCCGGCCTACGCACCGACATGGTGCGCTGGCTCGAGGGCATCTTCGGTGAGCATCCCGAAAAGACCACGCCGTCCTTCTGGTACCGACACCGCCACGACCATCTCATCGAACGCTGGGCGGCTGTCGCGGGCGCCGAGAACCTCACCGCGATCGTCGTCGACGACCGAGATCACGACGGCGTGCTGCGGATATTCGAGCGGCTGCTCGGCCTCAGCGACGGACTGTTGGTCGCTGACCGCGATCTGAGCAACCGGTCAATGACGCTGCCCGAGATCGAGGTCGTTCGTGCTTTCAACCAGCAGTATGCGAAGACGCAACTCGGCCGCGCCGTCCATGCCAAAGCGATGAGGTTCGGCGCTGCGCTCAACATGAAACAACGAACTCCGAGCCCTGAGGAGGAGCGGGTCGCGGCACCGCAATGGGCGATGGACCGCGCGGGCACGATCGCGCGAGAGATGGTGGCGAACATCCGCTCCTCAGGGGTGCGCGTCATCGGCGATCTCGACCTGCTGACGACGGTGCCGACGGGGTGGGAGGAGGGCGACCGGCCACCCGTGCAGGTCACCCCTGAGATCGCGGGGAAAGCCGTGATGGGCGTGCTCGAGTCTCTCCTGGCCGACGCGGCATCGACCGACGGCAAGGTACCCACGAGCCGCGATGCACTGCTGGAGGCGATCCCCGCGCGCGAGCTCGCCGAGGCGCTCGTCGACCGCGTCACCACGAAGGTCGGCACCGCGCTGCGGCGCAGGCCCTCGAAGTGAGCCCGGCGCTCATTCGATTCTCTCGACGAGCGCGGCCCGCACCTGGCCCACCGCGTCGTCGAGATCGATGACGGACGTGTCGATGACCACGTCGGCGTCATCGGGCGCCTCGTACGGCGACGAGATACCCGTGAAATCGGGGATCTCACCCGCACGCGCCTTCGCATACAGCCCCTTTCGGTCACGCGCCTCGCAGACATCGAGAGGCGTGCTGACGTAGACGAGAAGGAACGCCGCGCCGGCTTCGGCCGCCAGTTCGCGCACCCGCTGCCGCGCGGCGGCGAACGGTGCGATGGGCGCGGCGATGGCGATGCCCCCGTGGTGAGCGACCAGAGAGGCCACGTATCCGATGCGCTCGACGTTCGCCTCGCGCGAGGCGCGGTCGAACCCGAGCCCCCGCGAGAGAAACTGGCGCACCTCGTCGCCGTCGAGCTGCGTCGTGCGCATCCCATCGTCTTCGAGCTCGGCTCTCAACGCCGAGGCCACGGTTGATTTTCCCGAGCCCGAGAGTCCGGTGAACAGCACGACGACTCCGCGGCGCCCGACGCCCGCCAGGGCGCGCTCAATGTCCGGCGCCTGCGCCGGCATGTACAGCTGATTGACGGCGTCGCGTCGCACCGTCGCCAGAGCATCGATGCGTCGCTGCTCGTCAGTCGGCCGGTCGTCGGACACAGCGCGTACCGTCGCCGCTCCGCACCCGCGTACGACCTCAGCAAACGCAAGGGCTCCCACGGAGAGCGTTTCGCCTGATTTCTCCTTCGGCCATGGCAGCACAACGGCACGAGCAAAGTGCCCGGCGTCGCGCAGCGTCGCCGCGAGCTCTTGAGCGGCACGGGCCAGTCCCGCGGCGCCCACCTGCCCGGCAGCGACCGTACCCCGTGCCGCCGGTGCAACCACGACGATCTGCCCACGATGGCCGGCGAACGCCGCGAGCGCGCGATCGATGTCGCCGCGGGTGGGCGGCTCGGCGAGGGTCAGGGCCGCGGCATCCGTCAGCTCCGTACGCAACTGCGCGGGAGCGATGCGCACCATCGGGTCCCACTGCGGCCCGGGAGTGTGTGCGAACGGTTTGAGCGCCGTGACGAGGCCGCCGTCGACGCGTGCCAGCGGTGCGTTCTCGGCATCCGTGAGCACCGTGCCATTCGGCACCTCGCCACGGGCCGGATTCGGAATGCCCCCGCCCAGCGCCAGCTCGAGGATGTCGAGTTCGGAATCGGTGAGGACACGCACGGGGCGCTGCAGAGTCATCGGGTTCCTTCCGGAGGCGAGTGATGCTGTGCGTCGGGGCAAGGAGGCGGGACGTTCCCCGACGGTTTGGCGCGGGCACGGCGCTGTTCGTGCTTGATCGCGGTGTAACGGTTGCGGATGAGGACCCACAGCAGCGGCCCCAGGATGAGAGCAGCGATCGTCACTCCGAACACCCATTCGGTCGGCACGCCGGTGAGCTTGAGACCCGACGCCAGCAGCAGGATCGCGAGAACGCGGCGGATGATGCCCCCGGGCGCCCGGCTGGAGACACGGGCACCGAAGAAGGCCCCGGGAATCGCGCCGATCAGTAACGAGACCGTCAGCCCCAGCGAGAAGTCTCCGTAGAGGAGGTGACCGAGGGATGCCGCGGCCACCAGCGGCACCGCCTGGACCAGATCGGTGCCCACGAGCTGCGATGCCTTGAGCCCCGGGTACATGAGCAGCAGGACGACGATGATGATGGATCCTGCGCCGACCGAGGTCATGCCCACGAGCAGTCCCGCCACTGCACCGAGGAGCACGGTGGGCACCGGCTTGACGACGACATCGGGGCGCGTCGGTTTCGCCGCGCCCTCGCCCAGTGCAGTGTTGCGCTGGAGCATGCCCAGCACGGCACGCACCACGAGACCTGCCGAGGCCAGAAGCAATGCAACACCCAAGATGATCTTGAGAATCTCGTTAAGGGATTCGCCGAATGGCAGCACCCGTAACAGGATGACGCCCGAGAAGGCAGCGGGCACCGACCCGACGCACAGCCACAGGACGAGCTTGAGGTTCACGGTCCTGCGCCGGAGGTGTACGTAGGCTCCGGCCGGCTTCATGAACAGGCTTGCGACGACGTCAGAAGAGACCGCCATCAGCGGATCCACGCGGAAGAAGAAGATGAGCATGGGGGTCATCAGAGCTCCCCCGCCCATTCCGGTGAGGCCCACGACGAACCCGACGAGCAGGCCGCCGAGAACGAGACTGAGGTCGATGCTCATCGCTGTACGGGCTGCTCCTCGTGTGTGACGAACGAGGTCGTGCCACAGGCTGGGAACATGCCGCAATGGTAGCCTCGGGCTGGTTTCGCGGACGGGCGTCTGTCATCTACGCGAAACAATCTCCAGCAAGTCGATAGGAATACAGTGACGACTCCCTCCGCCACGACGGACGACCACGCGTTCGCCGCCGAGTTGGCGCTCGGTGCGGGTGCGGTGCTGCTCGCGCTGCGTGCGGACGTCGACGAGACGGGGGATGCCGTCGACACGGCCGCTCTCAGAGACCTCGGCGATGCACGGGCGCAGGACTGGCTCGCCGGCGCCCTCGCCGCCGGCCGTCCGGACGACGCCGTCCTCTCGGAGGAGGCCGCTGACGACCACGCACGCCTCGATGCCGAACGCGTATGGATCATCGACCCGCTCGACGGCACCCGTGAGTTCGCGGAGCGCACCGGCGGCACCTGGCGGACCGACTTCGCCGTGCATGTCGCCCTCTGGGAGCGCGGTCTCGGCCTCACCGCCGGCGCCGTCGCACTGCCCGCTCGTGCACAGGTATATCGAACGCCCCCGACCGCGGCGGCACCCGATGAAGTGGCTGTCGCCGCCGTGCTGACCGGCGACCGCGCGCTGAGAATCGCCGCTAGTCGCAGCCGGCCGCCCGCGTTCGTCACGGCTCTGGCCGAACGCGACGACGTAGAGCTTGTGCCGATGGGCTCGGCGGGCGTCAAGGTGATGTCGGTGGTCGACGGCACAGTTGACGCCTACCTGCACGCCGGCGGGCAGTACGAATGGGATTCGGCGGCGCCTGTGACCGTCGCCGCGGCCGCCGGCTTCGTCTGCACCCGCCTCGACGGCTCGCCGCTCGTCTACAACCGCGCGAACCCCTGGCTGCCCGACCTTTTCGTCAGCCACCCCGCCTTGCAGGCCCACGTGCGCAGCCTGCTCGCCACCGTCGTCACTCCCGATCAGGAAGGTACCCAGTCGTGAACACCCACGTCTTGAGTCAGCTCCGCAGTCTGGAGGCTGAGAGCATCCACGTCTTCCGCGAGGTCGTCGCGGAGATGCAGCATCCCTGCCTCCTTTTCTCGGGCGGCAAAGACTCGATCACCATGTTGCACCTGGCCGAGAAGGCCTTCACGCCCGCGCGCATCCCCTTCCCGATCATGCACGTCGACACGGGGTTGAACTTTCCCGAGGTGATCGCTTGCCGTGACCGCTGGGTCGAGCGCACGGGCGTGCAGCTCGTCGTGGCCTCCGTGCAGGATGCCATCGACCGCGGCCTGGTCACCGAGCCGCCGAACGGGTCGCGCAACCGCATCCAGACCCCCGTGCTGCTCGAGGCGGCCGAGAAGAACGGCTTCGACGCGCTGTTCGGCGGTGGCCGCCGCGATGAGGAGAAGGCGCGCGCCAAGGAGCGCGTCTTCTCGTTCCGTGACGAGTTCGGTCAGTGGGACCCGAAGAACCAGCGTCCCGAGATCTGGAGCCTGTACAACGGCCGCGTGCATCCCGGCGAGAGCATCCGGGTCTTCCCCCTCTCGAACTGGACCGAGCTCGACATCTGGTCGTACATCGCCGAGGAAGACATCGACATCCCCGAGCTGTACTTGGCCGCCGAGCGCGACGTCGTCGAGCGCGACGGGATGCTGTTCGCCGTGAACGACTTCATCTCTCTCAAGGACGGCGAGCAGCTGCAGCGGCGGTCGGTGCGCTACCGCACGCTCGGCGACGCCAATCTGACCGCCGCCGTCGAGTCGACGGCATCCACCTTCCCGGCCATCGTCGAAGAGATCGCCTCGGTCCGCATCACCGAGCGTGGTGCGACGCGCGGGGACGACAAGGTCAGCGAGGCAGCGATGGAAGACCGCAAGCGAGAGGGCTACTTCTGATGGCAACCGACCTGTTGCGGTTCGCGACCGCAGGCTCCGTCGACGACGGCAAAAGCACGCTCATCGGGCGGCTGCTGTTCGACTCGAAGACGATCTTCAGCGACCAGCTCGAATCGGTCGAGCGGGTGTCACAGAGCCGGGGCAACGACTACACCGACCTCGCACTGCTCACCGATGGCCTGCGTGCCGAGCGCGAGCAGGGCATCACGATCGACGTGGCATACCGCTATTTCGCGACGCCGCGGCGCAAGTTCATCATCGCCGACACCCCGGGACACATCCAATACACCCGGAACATGGTCACCGGCGCCTCGACCGCCGATGTCGCGCTCATCCTCGTCGACGCGCGTAAGGGTGTGGTCGAGCAGAGCCGGCGACACATGTTCTTGGCCACACTGCTGGGAGTGCCGCACATCGTGGTGTGCGTGAACAAGATGGATCTCGTCGGCTATCACGAGGACGTCTTCGAAAAGATCCGTAGCGAGTTCACCGACTTCGCCTCGCGGCTGCGCGTGCGCGACCTGTCGTTCATCCCGATCTCCGCGCTGAACGGCGACAATGTCGTCGATCGCAGCGAGAACATGCCGTGGTTCGATGGCTCGCCGCTGCTCAGCCACCTGGAGCGGCTGCACGTGGCCAGCGACCGCAACCTCACGGACGTACGCTTCCCCGTGCAGTACGTGATCCGGCCGCAGCAGCATGAGCACCGTGACTATCGCGGGTATGCCGGGACGGTCGCGAGCGGCGTCATGCGTCCCGGTGACCCGGTGGTCGCGCTGCCATCGGGGCTGGAGACTACGATCGCCGGAATCGACACCGCCGACGGGCCGGTCGCCGAGGCCTACCCGCCCATGTCGGTCACGGTGCGACTCACAGACGACATCGACATCTCGCGCGGCGATATGCTCGCTCGTCCGAACAACACCCCGGCGTCGCTGCAGGACATCGACGCTCAGGTGTGCTGGATGGACGAGACCGCGACCCTGATGCCGGGCAAGAAGTACGCGATCAAGCACACGACCCGCTGGGCGCGTGCCATGGTGAAGAACCTCAACTACCGCATCGACGTCAATACCCTGCACCGGGACGAGGCCGCCACCGAGCTCGGTCTCAACGAGATCGGGCGCGTGCGTCTGCGCGTGACGCAGCCGCTGTTCGTCGACCCGTACCAGCAGAACCGCGAGACCGGCTCGTTCATCCTGGTCGACGAGAGCACGAACAAGACCGTGGCTGCCGGCATGATCGGGAGCCTCCCGCACACTGCATGATCGGCCGGGGCTGAGCTGCTCGCTACGTGGCGGGGGCGGCTCAACCCTGCAGAATTCGACGGCCGAGCCGTCGCACGTGTGTACGAGCCGTCGCGAGACGGCCCACAGGTGTTTGCGTCGGCGCAGCGACGACTCCCCCGCCCGCAACACGGCGGTCGAGCTCAGCCGTCAGCGCAGCGATCTGCGCTTCCTCGCCCCGTTTGCCTGCGACCACAGCCCGGAGCTGACGGCGCACCTCGGGTTCTTGCTGCCGCCCGGGCCGATACCCGAGGGGTGAGAACGATGGCCGGACCGTGCGCTCAGCGGCGATCCCCGCCGCTGTCGTCCGGTGCCGCAGCCAACGGACACGATCAGCGATATCGGTTTCGTATCGGGGACTGGCCGGCACAAGCGGGCGAACGGGCTCACGGAACGGCGCCGCCGCAACCTGCTCTTCATAGGCGGGGTTGGCGCTGCCGTCCTGCCCGATGTGTGTGAGACCGTTGACGTCGAAGAATCTCATGAGGGTCTCGAACCGCGGTTTGAGTCCGCGGTTGTAGGCGGACCAATCGGACTCCGCGAACAAAGACTCGACGGTGGCCTTCCGACCTGCCGTAGCCAACTTGTGCCGAGGGATCTCGTGGTACTCGGCGAGCTCAAGCGTCCGGGAGTCAAATGGCAGAATCGTCGCCGGCGTCCGCGACAGGAGTGCGGCGATCGTTCCATGGATGCGTGTCCCAACCGCGTAGTCGAACTCGGAAAGACTGTCGACCCACGTACGGGAATCGAGCGGGAATCGCATCCTTCCTTCTCGATACAGCACGTGCCTGGTGTGCGTTGGCAGGACGGGATCATACTTTCCGGGAAGATCCTCGCCCCACAACATGAGCGCGAGATCGGTGTGATTCTGTGGAAAGTAGACCGCATTGCGATAGGTATCGAGCGTGCGTCGCACGAACGGAACGACCTGTTTCGCATACGGAGAGATACTCATTGCGATACCACTGTCCGGGGTGGGCGCGTCGCCCACCACGACGGTGTTCTCTGGGCCGCGCAGATACACCGCCGGGCAACCGATGACTTCGACGTGCTCATCCCCGAATCCCAGTCTCCGCAGGAACAGCCGCGTCTGGTCGCCGCGCACACCGATCTTCGCAGAGTGGTCCAGTACGGCCCGCGCGAACCTCGTGACGACGACTTCGATGTCATCGCTGAGTATCGTGTCTCGCTCAATACCGAATTGGGCGCCCACGCCGACCACAGTCACGGGGATCGTGAGACCCTCGATGACCTCGGTCAGCCGGCGCAGCGGGTCAAGGAACCGGCGGCGGAATGCGTTCGCAAGCGGGATCACGAAGTGGTCGAACTCCCGATCGATCCGGGCGATGTGACGGCGAGTGCTGTACTTCTCCGTGACGTACGAGTCAGCCACGACGTCATTGTCGGGTGTGGACAGCAAGCGATGCACGGAGTCCGCGAACAGGAGATTCCCGACGTTGCTGCCGAACACGCCACTGTGGCCATAGGCGAGTGCCGCTTCGGCACTGATGGCCGTGCGGGGGTCTTTTGCAGCACGCAGCAGATAGCGGGTCAAAGACATCCTCGTAATCGTTCCAGGAATCGGGGTCGTCCAATTGTCCCGCACGTCGTCGCCTGGAGAAAACTCCGAAGCCATCGACTCGGTCCTCGCAAACGAAGTGGCTTTGTGAGAACCCTTTCACCATTATTGTCGCCAATTTTGATTGTGATTCTGGCTGCAGTGGGTCTACGGTGGGCACGTCGCGGCGGTCCGCCGCGCTTTCTCGTTGGAGAGGACATCGATGTCATCACGCAATATCGCGCGGAAGGCCTCGCGCCTCGTTGGTTCGTCTCGTTCCCGCCCGCATCGGAGTGTCGTCGCTGCAGCGGTCGGCACGGCCGCTCTGCTCAGTCTGGGTTCGCTTCCCGCAATGGCCTCAACCGGTGGCCACGGAAGTTCTGGCCCGCACCCCCGAAACGCGAAGGGCACGTTCGATTCCCACCTGCGTTTCGACAACAGCGACTACACGACGCTCACTGTCACCGTCGACGGCGCGCCCACGAAAGTGCGGTGGTACAAGGAGATCTGCTACGTCGCGAACCCGCAGAAGATGGCCGACACCCAATCAGGCATCTTCGGCACCTCGACCATCGCGAACCCGGAGTGCGGCTACCAGAGCATGAACATCTTCGTGCCCGAGAGCGCCTTCCACGATCGATCGACCGCGATCTACTTCGGCGTGAACAACGCCGGATGGATGAGTAGCTACGTCGGCGCTTCGGTGACCGACGGGGCAAGCTTCGATAGCGCGACGAGCAATGTCGGCGCCGCGCTGAAGGCCGGTTACGTATACGTGGACGTCGGCACGCGCAGTCGTGGTCTTGTGGCCGCCGACGGCAGCTACGCGGGCAAGGCGCCGCACGTCGTCGTCGACGCGAAGGCCGCGATCCGGTACCTGAGACTGAACGACGCCCGCATGCCCGGCAGCGCCGAGCGCATCGTGCTCAATGGCACGAGCGGTGGCGGCGGGCTCGGCGCGATCGTCGGTGCCTCGGGCAACAGCACCGACTACCTGCCTTACCTGAAAGAGGTGGGCGCCGCCGGTGTCACGAAGTCCGGAAAGTCCACCCTGCGCGACGACGTGTTCGCGGTGAACATCTACTGCCCGATCACCGACCTCGGCAATGCCGACATCGCCTACGAGTGGCAGTTCACCACCCTCGGCACGCGGGCGGCCACGGCCGACCTCGGCAACGATCCGGCGCCCGCGGTCTCGGCTGAGCTGGCGTCCCGCTACGCGAGCTATCTGAAGAGTCTGCATCTTCGCACTTCAGACGGCCGCAATCTCACCGCCGACACGATGATCGCCGCGATCAAGAAGGAGGTCATCCGCTCGGCCGAGACCTACATGAAGGCCGGTTCGGCGAACACGATCCCCGATCTCGGCGAGCAGATCACGTATACGACCGGTGGGTTCGGCCAGCCGCCGACAGAGCATACCTACACGAACGACTGGATCGACGTCGACAACGCGAAGAACAAGGTCGTGTCCCTCGACATGGCCAAGTACTTCCAGTTCGTCGTGACGCAGGCGACACTCAAGACGGTGCCGGCCTTCGACGCGTGGGGCCTCAGCAACGCCGAGGCCGGTCGTACCGAGTCGACGCTGTTCGGCACAGCTGAGCAGGAATACTCCAACTACACGGCCTACAGCTGGGACAACAACGACGTCGCCGGCGACGACAGTGGGGCGGATGACACGGGTCTGACCTGGTCGCAGTATGCCAAGCGTGACGGCCTGGCCGCCGAGCAGGTGCACCTACTCGATCCAATGGACTACATCGGTACGAAGGCCACCACATCGGCGAACTGGTACATCCGCGTCGGCACGCGCGATCGCGACACCGCGTTCACAGTCGGCCTGAATCTCGACCGTGCGCTGGCCGCTGACCACAGCGTCGACGACCTGAATTATCAACTCGCCTGGAACCAGCCGCACGCGGGCAACTATGACGTGCCCGAGGCGATGGCCTGGATCGCGAAGGTACTGAAGGAGGCTGACCGGCGGCAGGGCCACCACGGCCGGTGAGTCCCAATCGACAGAGCGGGCACCCTGGCTGCAGAAGCCGGGGTGCCCTGCGATGTCACCGTCACTTCTTCTTCGGCTTCTTCTCCACGGGCGGCCGCTTACGGTCGTCGGGTTTGGTCTCGTCCAGAACCTTCAGTGCATCGAGGATCGGACCGTCGAAGGCGACCTCACCCTTGCGGATGACAATGCCGCGCGTACACAGCTCCTTCACCTGACCGGCGCTGTGGCTGACGATCATCATCGTGATGCCGGTGGCCGCCAGTTCTTTGAGCTTCGCGTTGCACTTCGCTCGGAACGGGGCATCACCGACCGCGAGCACCTCGTCGACCAGCAGCACGTCGAGCTCGACGTGGATGGCGACGCTGAAGGCCAGGCGCATGAACATACCCGACGAGTAGTTCTTCACCTCTTGGTCGATGAAGTCGCCGATCTCGCTGAACGCGACGATCTCGTCGAAGCGCTCCTTCGTCTCCTTCTCGGTCATACCCAGGATGGCCGCGTTGAGGAAGACGTTCTCACGACCGGTGAGCTCGGGATGGAACCCGGCGCCCACTTCGATGAGGCCCGCCACCCGGCCCCGAGTGAGCACCTCACCCCGATCAGGGCGTAGGACGCCCGAGACCAATTTGAGCGTCGTGGACTTTCCCGACCCGTTCAGCCCCATGACCGCGACGCACTCGCCTTGGCCGATTGAAAACGAGACATCGTTCAGCGCCTGAAAGCGCTGATTGCTCGCCTCGCGCCGCTTGACGAGATCGATGAACGCGCCCTTCAGGGAGCGCGTCGAGCGCTTGCGGAACCACTTGGAGACGTGGTCAACGATGATCGCCGGGTCGGCGGTGCGGGTCCGCACCGCCCTGGTTGTGGCGCGAGTGGGAGTATCGGTCATCACAGATCCTGAGCGAACGTGCGCGAGAAGCGACTGAAGACGAGCTGGCCGATGACCACCATCACAAGGCTGATGCCGACCGCGGCCAACACATGCCAACCGAACCCGGGCGGCCAGCCGATGGTGTCGTTCGGCACGACCTGCGACCAGTACGCCTCATGGAACATCTGCACCGCGACGGTGACGGGGTTGCTCATGTAGATGTCGAAGACCCACATGTGGTGAGGAACCCGTTCATACAGCATCGGCCATGTGTACATGATCGGTGATGACCACGTCGCGACCGTGCGGATGATCTCGAGGAAGTTCTGCGCATCGCGATAGCGGACGTTGATCGCGGAGAGGAAGAGGCCCACGCCGAACACGAAAGTGAGGACCATCGCAAGTCCGCCCAGCGTCAGGCCGATCGCCGCCGGCGTAGGGCGCCAGCCGAACAGCACCGAAGCGATCAGCAGCACGATGTACTGCGGCAGGAAGTGGATGAACGAGCCGACGAGCGACGCGATGGGAAACAGCTCGCGCGGCAGGTAGATCTTGCGCACGAGCGCCTTGTTCTCAAGGATCGACCGCGTGGTGGCCGACATGCTCTCGTTGAACAGGTGTACGACGCACAGTCCGGCGAACAGGTAGATGGGGAACATCTCGACCCGGCGAGTCAGCCCAAGAATGCCGCCGACGACGAGGAAATAGACCAGGAACTGCACGGTCGGGCGCACATACGACCACAGCCACCCGAGGGCGGAGTTCTTGTACCGCAGCGACGTGCTCTTGCCGATCAGCAGACGTAGCAGATAGCGATAGCGGAAGACATCGAACAGGCCACGGCCTGCGCCGGGCGTGTCATAGGCGGTCTTATCGAGTGTCATTGTCACGGGTATGTCGTCCTCGCGCCCGCGTTCATCCGGATTCGGGCCACCCGTCATCCTACTGGAACGCCGGCTGAGAACCGTCTGCAACGGTCCGTGGCGGCACCTGCGGCATCCCGACCCGCGACGATCAGCGCAGGTACCTGTTGGCCACCCAGCCAGTCCGCGAGCCGTACGTCACGTGACTCCACGAACCGCTCGTCTTCTTCACCGTCACCGTCTTGCCCCGGGGAATGACCGTGAGCACCTTCGCCTTCAGACTGCCGCTGGAGCGCAGGTTCAGGGCCGCGGTCGTCTTCTTCTTGACCGTGCTCGACGACGATGACTTCGCCGTCGACAGGTAGTCGTTGTCGACCCAGCCGGTGCGCGACTTGTACGTGACCTTGCTCCAGTCGCCCTTCGTCTGCGTGACGGTGACCGTGGCACCGCGCGGCAGCACGGTCAGAATCTTCGCCTTCAAGCTGCCGCTGGAGCGCAGGTTGAGAGCGGTCTTGACGGTGGCCTTCGACGACTTAGCGCTCGACGTCGTGCCCGAGCTCGAGGAGCCCGAGCTGGTCGGCGCCGAGGTCTTGAAGCCGGTGAGGTAGGCGTTGGCCACCCATCCCGTCTTCGAGCCATACTTCACACTGCTCCACTTGCCGCTGGTCTTCGTGACCGTGACAGTCTTGCCCTTCGGGATCACCGTGACGACCTTCGCCGACAAGCTGGCGCTCGAGCGCAGGTTCAACGCCGCCGTCGTCTTCGCGGTCTGCGGCTTCGACGACGAGTCCGACGATCCTGACGACCCGGACGAGCTCGGCTTCTCGAGCGCGAGATAGTCGCTGTGCGCCCACATAGTGGCACTGCCGACCTTCAATCGCCACCAGACACCGTATGTGCCGGTGCGCGTGTACTTCTGCCCCTGCGTAAGCGTCCTGACGCCCACCGAGCAGCTTGTGGTCGGCGCCTGCCGTGCGTTGAGCTGGCGCACCGTCACGACCGCGGTGCCGGAAGCCGAGGTCACCTTCGCCGGCGTGGCACAGCCGGTGGATGCCGCAGACCCGCCGCCGGACGACGACGAGGTGCTCTTCAGATACGAGCTGACGACCCACAGCTTGTTGCCGTCGACCGTGATGTGGTCCCACGCGCCGTACTGGCCGGTGATGGTGACCTTCGTGCCCTTCTTCAGGGTCTTCAATCCACTGCCACACAGTGTCGTCGGTGCCGTGCGCGCGTTGAGCTCGGCGACCTTGACGGTCGCGCTGCCGCTGCGGGTCGAGACGTCCTTCTCATCGGGATTCGTGCACGCCTTCACCTGCGCGGGCGCACCCGACGACGTCGAAGCCCCGGCATCGAACCAGGCGACGTAGTAGTTGTAGAAGTTGCGGTTGCCGTAGGTCGAGCAGCTGTCGCCTGTTCCCCAGCCGGCGGCCAGAGCCGCGATGTTCGGGCGGTACGGCGTGTAGTTGTAGAGGTTCGCCGTCGCCTGGTTCTTGATGTAGACCTTCGAGGTGCCGCACGACGACGACGGTGCCCACTTGATCGTGTTGTACTGACCGGCGCGGTACGAGAACGAGCTCGGCCACTTCGTGTAGATCTGCATCTGCCGAGCTCCCAGGTACACCTGCGTCGAGAAGCCGGCGTACTTCGGGTCGCATCCCTGGGGTGTGTCCGGGCAGTCGAATCCCAGGGCGCGCGCATACCGCGTCGAGCCGGGGTTGTTCATCGTGACCAGGCCCTGCTCCTTCTGAAGCATGACGATGAGCACCTTGGGGTTAATGCCGCAGGCCTTTGCCGCGACGTAGATGATGCGTGCGGCCGGCACGGACTTCTCGGCCTTCACCGCGGCGCAGTACTGGTCCTTCGCACGCTTCTCGATGTCGCCGGTATAGTCCTTCAGACAGGTGTAGCCCTTCTTGCAGCTGGTCACCTTGCCGTCGAGGAACTTCTGGATCTGCGCCTGCGACATGGCGCCCTCGTTGTAGAACTCCCCGTCGGAGATGATGTACCCGCCGTCGATGATCGACCCCGGCAGCGCCGCCGCTTCGGCCTTCAGCGCCGGCCCCGTCACCGACAGCAACGCCGCCGCGACGACGGCGGACAAGACAAGTGCGAACCCCCGGGTACGCGCGGACAGAGAGATTCCTCGCCGTGCAAACATGTGAACATTGTGGCGGATGTGACGAGTGATTACCACCCCGACCTGAATTCCGCATGCGCGACACGCCGATGCGAGCAACCTCCCAAGCGGTGCTCAGCCAGCGTTGAGCGGCTGTTCAGCCGGGGTTTTCGGCGCGCGGCTCTCTAGCGTTCGGAGATTCGAGTTCCCCAGCGGCGGGACGGAGGTCTGAGCCTCGAGGCAGCCGGTCAGCGCGAGGCGGCAGGTCAGAGATCGGCGTGCAGCTGCCAGACGCGATCGGCCGAGACCTGCCACGAGAACGCGCGTCCACGGTCGCCGGAAAGCACCCCCAGGCGATCGAGCGCCCGGCTCGTCGCCAGCGCCTGACCGATCGCGTCGCCCAGGGCCGCGGCATCCGATTCCGCGTCCTCCGGATCGCCGACGACCGCTCCCCCGTCGACGATGACCTCGCGGTGGTCGGGTGAGGCGACGGCCACGACCGGCACACTGAGCTTCATCGCCTCGACAACGCGCCACGGGAACGCCACCCGCCGGCTGGGTGCGACCAGCAGCAGGCTCGCATCGAGGATCGCCGCACGGTCGGCGGCGTCGATCTCGGCCCGCACGTGCACCCGGGTTCCGGAGATTCCGGATGCCTCGGCCATGTCGATGATCGCGGGCTCCTGCCCCTCCGCCGCCTCGAGCACGACGAGGGGAAGGTCGACTCCGGATGCCGCGATCGCCGCGAACGCGACCGGCAACGCCGACGACGCTCTGGTGTCGCCGACCACGGCGATGACCGTCTCGGGAATGCCGAGAGTGCGCCGCCGCCCGATAGCGTCGACCGGTACGGCGAAGTCAGACGCGGGGGCGCCCGCGATCACCCGAGTGCGGCCCGCGAATCCGGTCACCTGCTCGAGGCGCTGTGCCATCGCGTGCGTGGGCACGACGACCGCGTCGGCGTGCTTGCGCGCGCGCTTGAGCATGCCCTTGTGCCACGCCACGGTCGAGCGCGAGAGCTCGTCGGGGCTCTCCCACGGCAGCAGGTCCCACAGCGTGACAACGGTCTGATCGTGCTCGTTGATCCGGTCGTGACGCGTCAGCGGCGCCAGCAGGGTCGGAGAGTGGATGAGGCCGCCGCCGACACCGGCGGTGACACCCAGCTGCCACGCGGCCGCCAGCTCACGACGCCCCATGCCCAGGCGCCGCACCTCGGCCAGACCGTCGATCGCGAGATCCCGGCCGGTGGGCACGATGGCGCCCACCGCGCAGCCCGACGGCGCTGTCTGCACGAGCGCCCGGGCCAGCTCGCCCGACGCCATCGCGAGGTCGGGGTCGGTCTCGGTGATCAACTGGTCGAGCACGACCCGCAGCAGCACGCTCATGTCAGCCCTTCGGAGACGGACTCGGGGATGCCGGGTGCAGTGCCTTGTGCACCATCTTGTGCACGGCGGCGATATCGGGCGTGTACTGATCGACGCCGTTATCGGGCGTCAGCTCGATCGTGGTGACCTTCTGCTTCTTCGACTTGACCGCGAGATCGGCGAACGCCGGCAGCATCTGTGAGGGGATGTCGGTCTTGACCAGGTGCTCGCCGGCCTTCATGATCTCTTCGAAGCGGCTGAGCACAGTGGTCGGGGTGAACTGCTTGAGGATCGCCTGCTGCAGCTGGCGCTGGCGCTTCATACGGTCCCAGTCGCTGGTCGTCTTGCGCGACCGCGCGTACCACTCGGCGGTCTTGCCGTCCATGCGATACGTGCCCTTTTCGATCCAGCCGGTGGCCCAGTCATCGACCGGCTCGCCTTCGTACGTCGGTCCGCCGCCCTTGGGCAGGCGCTCGGTCACGGTGATCTCGACGCCTCCCAGGGCGTCGACGAGTGCTGCGAAGCCGTTCATGTCGATGAACGCGTAGTACGGGATGTCGATGCCGAGCAGGCCCTCCGCGGCATCCTTCGTCGCCTCCACACCGGGGGTGGACCCGTTCTTCTCCGCGTCGGGGTAGATCGCGCTGCCGTCGCGGCAGACCTCGAGCTCGGTGTTGAGCTGGTTGATCGCGCCGGTCCAGCCACAGGTGGGGTCACCGTGACCCTGGTGCAGATCGGGGTAGAACTTTCGCATCGGGCTGTCTTTCGAGAACGGGAAGCCCTCGAGGTCGCGCGGGATGCCGGTGATGGTGACCCGGCCGGTGTCGGCGTTCACCGACACGACCGAGATCGAGTCGAACCGCATGGAATCGCGGTTCTTCGAGCTGTCGGCGCCCAGCAGCAGGATGTTGTAGTAGCCGTCGGAGGGCTCTGCCATGGGGGCGGACGCCTCGAAGATGCTCGCCAGTCCCCCGTGCAGGCTGTTCACCTTGCTCGCGCCGGCCGCCGTGGTGACGCCGGAGACGACCAGCAGTGCGACCGACAGCAGCGCGATGCCGAACCGCGCCTTGGGTCCGGTCTTGACCAGGCGCACCAGGCGCAGGGTGTCGATCGTGAGGATGACCCACAGCACGAGGTAGGCGATCAGCAGCACCTCGACGAGCAGCAGCAGCGGTGCTTTCACCGTGAACAGGCCGAAGACGCTCAGATCCCACAGGAACACCTTGAGCAGCGTCGTGTACGACATCAGCGCCACGACGACCGTGACGATGAGCAGGACCCACATCGTGATCGTGGCACCCAGGCCGATCTTGCCGAGGCGCCGATTGCCGGCGAGCGCCTGCGCCGAACCCGGGATGAGGAAGTTCAGCGCCACGAGCCACCATCCGCGGCGCGTCATCATCGCCTCGGAACGGGTGTCGGGATGCCGCAGCGGCCGCTCCTCGACGAGGTGGGCTCCCTGCGCGACAGCCGTCACAACGACTCCTTCAACCGCCGGTTCTTCTGCTCGACCTGGCCCTCCAGGTCACGCGCATACGCCTCGACGCGGTCGGCGACGACCGGGTCGGCCGCCCCGAGGATGCGCGCGGCGAGCAGGCCCGCGTTCTTCGCGCCGCCGATCGAGACGGTCGCGACGGGGATGCCGGCCGGCATCTGCACGATGCTCAGCAGCGAGTCGAGCCCGTCGAGCGTCGCCAGCGGCACCGGGACGCCGATCACCGGCAGCGCGGTGACCGACGCGAGCATGCCGGGCAGGTGGGCGGCGCCACCCGCGCCCGCGATGATCACCTTCACGCCGCGCCCCCGCGCCTCGCGTCCGTACGTCACGAGCTTGTCGGGCGTGCGGTGCGCGGAGACGACCTCGACCTCGTGCGGGATGCCGAAGTCGGTGAGGGCCCGGGAGGCGTCGCTCATCACGCGCCAGTCCGAGTCCGAGCCCATGACGACTCCGACCAGGGGCGATGATGACGAGTGCAGAGGCTGAGTCACTCGTCAAGGCTAGGGCGAGTGTCTGGAAGATCCCCGCAACGGCACGGGATGAACCGCGCTTTACCGTCAGTCGGCGAAGAAGGCGGCCGCGGCGCGGGCGTCGTAGACGACATCGTCGAGGTCGTCGCCCACGGCGTTCACGTGCCCGACCTTGCGGCCGGGGCGCGGGTCTTTGCCATACGTGTGGATCTTGACGTCGGGGTGTTCGGCCATGACCTCGGCGAACCGCGCGTCGATCGAGCCCTCGGCGGGTCCGCCCAGGATGTTCACCATGACCGCCCACGGCTGGCGCGGCGCGGGGTCGCCCAGCGGCAGGTCGAGCACCGCGCGCAGGTGCTGCTCGAACTGGCTGGTCACGGCGCCGTCCTGCGACCAGTGGCCGGAGTTGTGCGGGCGCATCGCCAGCTCGTTGACCAGCACGCGGTCATCGGTCGTCTCGAACATCTCGACCGCCAGCATCCCGGTCACCTCCAGGCCCGCGGCGATAGCGACGCCGACCTGCCCGGCGACCTCGGCCAGGCGCGTGCTGATGTGCGGTGCGGGCGCGATGACCTCGGCGCACACGCCGTCACGCTGCACGGTCTCGACGACCGGGTACGCCATGACCGGGCCGGAGGGGCGGCGGGCCACCTGCTGCGACAGCTCACGGCGGAAGTCGACGAGCTCTTCAGCCAGCAGCGCCCCGCCGTGCGCGTCTTCGGCGAGGGCGGCGAACCAGTCCTCGGCCTCGGTCGCGACCGACACGACGCGCACGCCCTTGCCGTCGTAACCGCCGCGCGGGGTCTTTACGACCGCGCGACCGCCGTGGTCGTCGAGGAACGCCTGCAGCTGCGCGACATCGGACACGGCTGCCCAGTCGGGCTGCGGCATCCCGAGCTCGTCGAGCCGGGCGCGCATGGCGAGCTTGTCTTGCGCGTACTGCAGCGCGTCGGGACCCGGGTGCACGGCCACCCCCGCATCGACGAGCGCACGCAGCACCGGCTGCGGCACGTGCTCATGGTCGAAGGTGACGACGTCGACGCCACGAGCGAAGTCGAGCACGGTCTGCTCATCGTGATAATCGCCGACGGCAGACGCCGCGAGTTTCGCCGCCATGCCCTCTTGCTCGGCGAGCACGCTCAGCTCGATGCCGATCTCGACCGCCGGGGCGATCATCATCCGGGCCAGCTGGCCGCCGCCCACCACTCCGACTCGCAGGGTCATCCGCGTCCTTCCGTCGTGCTCCATTCTGCCGCACGCGGCGCGCGGGTCAGCCGGGCAGCTGGCTGTCGCGGTGCGCGAGGATCTGGTTCACCTCGACCTGGTCGACCAGCACCTCGTGCACGAGCGCCGGCCGCGGGATGTTGTGCAGCAGCAGCGGCGCCTCGATGCCGTTGGAGAGGACGAGTGTGCCCGTTCCCCACAGACGCTGCAGGATGCCGCGGCGCAGGGTGATCGTGTACCCGCGGGCGTGAGCGAGCTCACGCCGGTGCGTGACCATCACGCCGCGGCGTTCGATGACCCGCTCGGTGGTCAGCAGGTAGATGTGACCGCGCCACGCCGCGAACGGCAGCACGACCAGCAGCAACACGATGACCGCCGCGGCGGCGATGAGCATCCAGTTCTCGAACGGCGAGGGCAGGTTGTCGTAGAAGTACCCGGTCGCGCCGGCCACCGCGATGAGCACGAGGGCCGACCAGATGAGACGCCGGGCGTGCGGCCGGATGCGCGCGATGCGCAGCTCGGGCGTCGGCATTCCCGGCGCCGGCGTGAGAGGCCGGCCCCCGATGCTCGTCGGCTGCGTCATGCTCCCATTCTGACGGACACCGCCGACATCGCGGGTATCCGCGCCGCGCCGCATGACGCCCCGCGTCGCCCCGGCGGTGAGAGTGCAACTGGTGGACGAAGAAGCGGTTGCTTCCCTATCTCTCGGCAACCCACTGCACTCTCACCGCATGGCAGGCGCCGCCTGATCGCCGAGAGAACACCTGCGCGCCGAGGGAACGGGTATTACCCGCACCCTCGGTCGGCAGGTGTTCTCTCGCGGTCAGGGGCGGGATGCCGCATCCGGCCGCACGTGCACGACATCGCCGGCCGACACGGCGGTCTCGTCGGCGCCGGCGGCGACGACCAGGCGGCCCTCGTCGTCCAGGCGCTGCGCGCGCCCGAGCAGCACCTCGCCGTTCGGCATCGACACGCGCACGTCCGACCCCAGGGTCAGGCAGAGCGCCTCGACCTCGCCGCGCACACCGGACGCGCCCGCTCCCCCGCGGGCGAGCGCAGACAGCTGCTCGTCGAGCGCCACGAGGTAATCGGCGATGAGCTGGTCTTCGTCCACCTCACGCTCCAGGGCCGCGAACGAGGTCGCCGTGGGCACGGGCAGGTCTTCGGCGCGCATCCGGGTGTTGACACCCGAGCCGATGACGACGGCGTCCGGTTCGCCGGGGACGACCGATGCGAGGATGCCGCAGATCTTTCCGCCGTCCACGAGCACGTCGTTGGGCCACTTCAGGCCGACGGTGTGGCCGGATCCTCGCAGCTGCGCACCCACCGCTCGCGTCATCGCGGCGCCGGCGGCCAGCGGCACCCACCCGCGCCGCTCGACCGGGATCCGCGGAATGCGCACCAGCACCGACACCGCCAGCGCCGCGCCTGCGGGGGTGGTCCAGGTGCGGTCGAGCCGCCCGCGCCCCGACCGCTGGTCGGCCGTCAGCAGCACCGCCAGGTGCGGCCAGCCCACGGGATCCGCCGCGGCCCCGGCCACGGCATCCGCATTCGTCGAGCCGGTGGATGCCACGACCCGCAGCCGCGGGGTCACACTGGCGATGCGCGGGTAGGCGTCAGTCATGCCCCCACGATAGGCCCGCGGCATCCACCACCCCGCGCGCACTGGTGTGAATCGACAGGGGATGCCGCAACCCGTTGTGCAGTGTCTCTCACAGATCCCGGGCGGCCGTCGTTAGGGTGGAATGCGTGACCGAACCGGACCTGACCACGACCGCCGGAAAGATCGCCGACATGCGCGCCCGCTTCCAGGAAGCGGTCACCGATGCCGAGGCGAAGGCGCAGAGCAAGCAGCACGCCAAGGGCAAGAACACAGCCCGCGAGCGCATCGAGATGCTGCTCGACACCGGCTCGTTCACCGAGATCGACGAGTACGTGCGCCACCGCACGACCACGTTCGGCATGGAGAAGGCACGTCCCTACGGCGACTCGGTCGTCACGGGGGTCGGCACGATCCACGGCCGCACGGTCGCTGTGTACGCGCAGGACTTCTCCACCTTCGGCGGGTCGTTGGGCGAGGTGTCGGGCGAGAAGATCATCAAGGTCATGGAGCTGGCGCTGCGCAACGGCGTGCCGATCATCGGCATTCTCGACTCGGGCGGCGCGCGCATCCAGGAGGGCGTCGTGGCCCTCGGCAAGTACGGTGAGATCTTCCGGCTGAACACCGCCGCGTCGGGCGTCATCCCGCAGATCTCGATCATCATGGGGCCTGCCGCCGGTGGCGCCGTGTACGGGCCGGCCCTCACCGACTTCGTCATCATGGTCGACAAGACCAGCCAGATGTTCGTGACCGGCCCCGACGTCATCAAGACCGTCACCGGCGAAGACGTCGGCATGGAGGAGCTCGGCGGCGCGTTCACGCACAACACCCGCTCGGGCGTCGCGCATTACCTCGCCGACGACGAGGACGACGCGATCGACTACGCGCGCACGATGCTCGGGTTCCTGCCCGACAACAACCTCGCCGAGGTGCCGGTGTACGAGAGCGGCTTCGAGTGGGAGACCACCGACGCCGACCGGTTCCTCAACACGATCATCCCCGACTCGCCTAACCAGCCGTACGACATGCACCAGGTGATCGCGCATGTCGTCGACGACGGCGAGTTCCTCGAAGTGCAGCCGCTGTTCGCCCCGAACATCACGATCGGCTTCGGCCGCGTCGAGGGCCGTTCGGTCGGCATCATCGCGAACCAGCCCAACCAGATGGCCGGCACCCTCAACATCGACGCGGGTGAGAAGGCGAGCCGCTTCGTGCGGTTCTGCGACGCGTTCTCGATCCCGATCGTCACGCTCGTCGACGTGCCCGGATACCTGCCCGGCACCGACCAGGAGTGGACCGGCGTGATCCGCCGCGGCGCGAAGCTGCTGTATGCGTACGCCGAGGCGACGGTGCCGCTGGTCACCGTCATCCTGCGCAAGGCATACGGCGGGGCTTACATCGTCATGGGATCGAAGCAGCTCGGTGCCGATGTCAACGTCGCGTGGCCGACCGCCGAGATCGCGGTGATGGGCGGGCAGGGCGCCGTCAACATCCTGTACCGCGGCGAGCTCAAGCGCGCCGAAGAGGCGGGTGAGGATGTCGCGGCCGTACGTGCGCGTCTGGCCAACGAGTACACCTACTCGGTGACCTCGCCGTTCCTGGCCGCCGAGCGCGGCGAGCTCGACAGCATCATCGAGCCTGCACAGACCCGCGTGTTCATCGCGAAGTCGCTGCGCGCGCTCCGCGGCAAGCGCGTGACGCCGGCCGCGAAGAAGCACGGTAACATCCCGCTATGACCTCGGGGGACGTCACGGGCGCACCGCCGCAGATCGACGTGGTGCGTGGGAATCCGACCGACGTCGAACTCGCGGCGCTCATCGCCGTCGTGAGCGAGGCGTACGCGCGCGAGGAAGAGTCGGCCACCGCAACGGAGTGCGGTCGGCGCAGCCCCTGGGAGATCTCTTCGCGCAGCCTTCGCCGGCCGCTGCGCCGCGAGCTCGGCTGGCGCAACTTCACCGCCTGACCGGCCGCAGATGCGGGGATCGTGTCCCCCAAAATACCTACAGACGGGCTCTTGCGGCTCACGCATACTGGATGTGCTGGAACGCTTCTGCGTTCGGCTGACCTGCTCATCCAGGGTAGATGAGCACAGGTTCGGCCACCGTGGACGGTTTTCGGGTAACTGTCCACACAGGAGAGGGGCGGGCGGCTTCGCCGCCCCTCTCCTTTCTCTTGGCCCGCGCGCCTGGCCACGGCATCCACTCTCCTCGCTCCGGCATCCGCGCAGCACCTACCGATCGGTGAGGGAACAGCTGGCGGCCGAGAGATAGGGAAACAACCGCATCCTCGTCCATCAGTTGTTCTCTCACTGTCTTGGGCGGCCCGGGGCGGGCGGGCGGAGAGCGCGCGCGGGCGGCTGAGAGGGCGGGATGCCGCGGCTCAGCCGCGCGCGGGGCGGACGATCTCGCGCCAGAGGTCCACGCTGTCTTCGTCGGGCAGCGAGCCGGCAGCCGAGCGTCCCACAACCGTGACCGCGATCTCGGGGTGCGTCGACGATCGGATGTACAGGCGCTGCGACACCGCGTCGTGCACGGCCGCGGCGAGCTCGGTGCGGATCCGCAGCAGCTCGTCGTCGCTCAGGCCCTCCAGCCCGCCCTCGTCGAGCACCGACACGGTCGCACCACGCCGGCGCGCGGCATCCAACTCCGCCCGCACGCCGTCGTCGAGCAGCCGTGCGCCACGCAGTTCGTCGCGCAGCTGTCCCTCGGCGATGCGCGCCTCGGTGCGTTCGCGCTCGTCGAGCAGACCCGCCTGCTCGATCGCGCGCGAGAGGATGGGCCCGGCCACCGCGAGCGCCCGCTGCACCTGGATGCGGCGTTCCCGCTGCCGGCTCTGCTGCGCGGCCCGCCACGCCGAGGCGGCGCGCTGCAGCTCGGAGAGCCGTGCGGCATCGAGCGCCGCACGGTCCATCGACATGAGCAGCAGCTGCGAAGCCAGGACCCACATCGCCGAGCCGATGAGGCCGAGCGTCAACGCCGGCAGCAGCCCCAGCCAGACGATGGTCGAGGCCGCGAGCAAGACGATGCCCGCCCACGCGACCCACGGTCGCCGCCGCACCATCGTCACCATCATGAGCAGGCCGATGCCTCCCACGTACCAGGTGCCGAACGACGTCGTGCGTGACCCCGGCGCCAGCGCCGCGGCGGCGGCGTTCGGGATGACCGCTGCAGCGAGCAGCACGACGCCGCACACCCACACGGGCATCCGTGTCGGGCCGCGGCGCCCGGCGGTGAGCACGCCGTCGCTGAGCAGACCGCGCGCGGCCACCGGCCGCCCCTCGACGAACAGCGAGAACACGATGACCACGAAGTAGAGACCGGTCATCGCCAGCGCCAGCGCCGGATGCTCGACGCGGCCGCCGGCCCACACCAGGCTGCGCGTCGCGAGATACACCGCGAACGCCGTGGCGAGCGCGGTGAGGATGCCGCGGACTGTCATCTTCATGCCGTGTCCGCCCATTCCATCGTGACCCGGGTGCCGCCGGAGCCCGACGAGATCCGGGCGCGGCCGCCCACGGCCGCCACACGCGCGTGGATCGACGCGCGGATCCCCAGTCGGTCGGCGGGCACGGCGTCGGGGTCGAAGCCGGCGCCGGAATCCGAGACACGCACGGTCACCCGCACCGGCTCGCGCTCACAGTGCACGGCCACGCGCAGCCCTGCGCCGTCGGCATGCTGCACAGCGTTCGTGATCGCCTGGGTCGCCGCCAGGGCGAGTGCGCGTGCGACGACACCGGGTAGCCGGACGCCGTCGAGCTGCGACCGCTCGACGCGCAGGCCCGATCCGGTCTCGGCCGCCGACACCTCGATCTCGTGCGCGATGGTCTCCGCGTCGACAGGTGCCTCCGAGCCCATGCCCGCGTCCGACTCGGCATTGGCCAGGCGGGTCAGTGCTTCGCGGGCCATGCCGACCGCCAGCGTGCGCTCGCGGTCGGTATGGGCACGCTCCACGGCGATGAGCGCAGCCAGCACGCTGTCGTGCATGAGCGCTCCCACGGCCACCCGCTCCTGCTCGGTGGCCTCCGCCGCTGCGGCGGCCGCATACGAAGACACCGCCTTCGCGCGGGCGGTGTCGACATTCGTGGCGACCGAGCGCAGCATCCACCCCAGTGCCACCAGGATGCCGCCGAGGATCAGTGCGAACGACACGTCGAGCACGACCGGGATCGCGTAGCGGGGGTCGAAGCCTGCCTGGATCAGGCGGACCACCCCCCACAGCACCGGGATCACCACCGCGCAGACGATCTGCCACACCAGCGGGAACGCGAGGACCGCGGCGACGGTGGCGACGTTCAGCAGGAAGAAGATCCACGGCTCGACCTCGGGCTCGCTGGGCACCCCGGCGGCCGCCACCGGCCAGATCACCAGCGCCGCCGTATAGATGACGACGAAGATGGCGGCCAGCGCGCGTTGGAACCGTCCGACCACGCACGCCATGAGCATCAGCCCGAGCGGGAGGAAGACGATGAGCTCCATCGCCGGATGCCACTCCGACCGCTCCGCGGTGGTGTTCAGGGACGTGATCAGCCCCTGCACGCCGAGGACGGCGCAGCCGACGGCGATGACGAGGGAGAGGATGCGCTCCACCCGGGTGCGGGTGAACGCTCCGACGCGCGCGACGCTCTCCGGCGAACGCGGAACGCGTCGCCACGCCGCATCGATCGCGGCCCTGTCGCTGTCAGCTGTCACCGGCGTCTTCGATGGGGGTCAGGATGCCGTCTTCGACGGCTCGGCGTAGCAGGTCGACCTTCGTGGGGGCCGGTCGTCCGACGTCGACGTACTTGACGCGGACACGCGTGATGTTCTCTTTGGCCGTGGAGTAGGCGATGCCCAGCCGGTCGGCGACGATCTTCAGCGGCAGGCCCGTGGCGTACAGCCGCAGGACCTCGCGCTCGCGTGCCGACAGCTGCGCGTCAGCGAAGGCGCGGTCGCCGTCGACGGCGCTGGCCCATTCCACGTTGTTCAGCGGCTCGCCGCTGGCCACGGCCTGCACGGCCGAGATGACCTCGTCGATCGGCGATGACTTGCTGACGATGCCCGCAGCGCCCGCGGCGAGTGCCTCGCGCACCGCTGCGGGCCGGTCGGCGACGCTGTGGATGATGATGCTCGAGCCGTCGCTGACCAGCGCGTGCACGTTTTCGGTGACGGTGGTGCCGTCGCCGAGCGTCAAGTCGAGCACCACGACATCGGCGGGGGCGGCGCCCGTGCGGGCTCGCCACTCGAGGCAGGCCGTCACCGAACTGCCCGAGAAGACGACGTCCATGTCACCGGCCCGCGCGCATGCGGCCTCCAGGCCCAAGCGGACGGACTCGTGGTCGTCGATCAGGGCCACTCGCGTCATGCCATCAGGGTAGCGCGACGCGCCGCGCCGGCAGGCTCAGACGCGGGTCAGCAGCGTGACGGCCTCCACGTGATGCGAATTCGGGAAGAGGTCGACCGCGGTCACCGAGGCCGGCGCGTACCCGCCCTCGCCGAAGGTCGTCAGGTCACGGGCGAGCGCCACCGGGTCGCAGGCGACGTAGACGATGGATGCCGGACCCAGGGTCACGAGTTCGCGCACGACATCGCCGCCGGCGCCCGAGCGCGGCGGATCGAGCACCACCACGCCACTGCGCAGGCGCGCGAGGTCGCGCTCGCCTGCCTGTTCGCGGAACTGCGGCAGCCAGCGGTCGACGCGCCCGGTCTCGGCGCGGGCGCCCACCCACTCGGCAAGGTTCTCGCCCGCGTGCTCGGTGGCGCGCGCGTCGGACTCGACGCTGACGATGCGGCTCGCACCCGCCTCGCCCAGCGTTGCGGCGAACAGCCCCACGCCGCCGTACAGGTCGAGGTGCAAGGCGTCGGGATCGAGCGCGGGCAGTGTCTGCCGCACAAGATCGGTGAGAGCGGCGGCGGCACCGCGGTGCACCTGCCAGAAGCCGCCGGCGTCGACGAGGAACTCGCGGCTGCCGACGCGCTCGACAACGACCTCGCGCGCCGGATTGCGGCGCTTCGCGGGGGCCGCGCGGCGCGTGGCGCCCGGGCCGCGGTGACGCTTCTCGTCGCCCTTGTCGTGTTTGCCGACGCGCTTGTCGTGGCGCGGACGCGCGAGCACCCGCACCCGGCCGTCGGCGGGCTCGACGAGATCGATGCGCCCGGGAGCCTCGGGTGCCACATCCGCGGCGGTGCGCGCAATCGCCTCGGTCGCCAGCGGAAGGTCGTCGACCTCGATGACACGGTGGCTGCGCGCCGCATACGGACCCACGCGCCCCTCGTCGTCGACGTGCAGGCTGACCCGCGTACGCCAGCGGCTGCCGTCGTCGCCGTCGATCGTCACCATCCGCACGGGCAGGTCGACTCCGCCCATGCGCTGCAGGGCGTCCTGCAGCACCTCGAGCTTGAGCGCGCGCTGGTGGTCGAGCGCTATGTGCCCGAAGTCGGCGCCGCCGGGTCGGCGCTCGGGCGGAACCTCGACGTCCGCCTGACGCCACACATGCGGACGGCGGTGAGCCGAGGCATCCATCACCTCGACGGTCTCGCCGCGCCAGAACGACTTCTCGCCGGTCTGCGTGAGCTGCACCCGCACCCGCTCTCCCGGGATCGCGTCGGGCACGAACACGACGCGCCCTTCGTGCCGCCCGACGAACACCCCGCCATGGGCGACGGAGGTGATGTCGAGCTCGATGTGATCGCCGGGTTGCATCTTCCGATCGTTTCACACCCGGATGCGCTCCGGCTGGGCGCCTTGCGGGCCGAACGTGTGCGTTCAACATGCTGAATCAGCGCATCGAGCACCGCACGGGGGCCGAAGTGGCGCTTCAGCATGTCGACAACACACGGCTACCGTTGACCCATGCGCGTGTGCCTGGCCTCGACGTCCCCCGCCCGTCTGATGCTGTTGCGGCAGGCCGGGATCGATCCCGAAACCGTCGCGCCCGACGTCGACGAAGAGGCCGTGATCGCCGCGGTGGAGGCTGCGGAGAACCGCCCGCTCGAGCCCGCGGAATACGTGCTGCTGCTCGCCCGCCGGAAGGCGGCGGATGTCGCGGCGCGCGTCGCAGCGGACGACCCATCGTTCGACGGGCTCGTGATCGGCGGTGACTCGATGTTCGTGCTGGACGGGCAGATCCTCGGCAAGCCGTACACGCCGGAGGTCGCCACTGCCCGCTGGCAGCAGATGCGCGGACGCACCGGCATCCTGCACTCGGGGCACAGCATCTATCGGCTGCAGCCGGGTGCGTCGCCGGTCGAAGCACATGCGTCGGCCGAGGCATCCGTGACTTTCGCCGCCGACGTGACCGATGACGAGATCGCCGCGTACGTGGCCACCGGCGAACCGCTCTTGGTCGCGGGCGCTTTCACGATCGACAGCCTGGGCGGCCCGTTCATCGATCGGGTCGACGGCGACCCGTCCACGGTGGTCGGCATGTCGCTGTCGACGCTGCGCCGGCTCGTGCGAGAGCTGGGTGTGCGGTGGACGGATACGTGGACGTCCTCGTAGATCGTCCTACACAAATCCATCGCTATCTTGTGCGGTGCAGTCAAAAGAGCGCCGAACACGCTCGGTAGGCTGAAGTCCATGCCTGAAATCGCCAAGGTGCTCATCGCGAACCGCGGCGAGATCGCCGTACGCATCATCCGTGCCGCACGCGACAGCGGAAAGTCATCCGTCGCCGTGTACGCAGATCAGGATCGCGACGCCCTGCATGCCAAGCTCGCCGACGAGGCATACGCCCTCGAAGGCGCCACGAGCGCCGAGACGTATCTGTCGATCGACAAGATCCTCTCTGTCGCGCGCCGTTCCGGCGCCGACGCCGTGCACCCGGGTTACGGCTTCCTCGCCGAGAACGCCGAGTTCGCCCGCGCCGTCATCGGCGCCGGGCTCGTCTGGATCGGCCCTACGCCCGACGCTATCGAGGCACTCGGCGACAAGGTCACCGCGCGTCACGTCGCCGAGAAGGTCGGCGCGCCGCTCGCCCCCGGCACCCAGGGCACCGTCTCGGGTGCCGATGAGGTCGTCGCCTTCGCCCGCGAATTCGGCCTGCCGATCGCCATCAAGGCCGCCTACGGCGGCGGCGGGCGCGGTCTGAAGGTCGCCCGCGAGCTCGACGAGGTCGCCGAGCTGTTCGAGTCGGCCACCCGCGAGGCGGTCACGGCGTTCGGCCGCGGCGAGTGCTTCGTCGAGAAGTTCCTCGACAAGCCGCGTCACGTCGAGACGCAGTGCCTGGCGGATGCCGCGGGCAACGTCGTCGTCGTCTCCACGCGCGATTGCTCGCTGCAGCGCCGCAACCAGAAGCTCGTCGAAGAGGCCCCGGCCCCGTTCCTGACCGACGAGCAGCGCGACGTGCTCTACTCGTCATCGAAGGCGATTCTGCGCGAGGTCGGCTACGTCGGCGCGGGCACGTGCGAGTTCCTCATCGGCGCCGACGGCACGGTGTCGTTCCTCGAGGTGAACACGCGCCTGCAGGTGGAGCATCCCGTCTCCGAAGAGGTCACCGGGCTCGACCTGGTGCGCGAGCAGTTCCGCATCGCCGAGGGCGGCACGCTCGACTACGGTGACCCGGCGCCTATCGGCCACTCCTTCGAGTTCCGCATCAACGGCGAGGACCCGGGCCGCGGGTTCCTCCCCCAGCCCGGACCGGTCAAGGTCTTCAAGACGTTCGGCGGTCCCGGCACGCGCCTGGACTCCGGCGTGACCGCCGGCGACGTCGTCGGCGGGGCCTTCGACTCGCTGCTGGCCAAGATCATCATCACCGGCCGCGACCGTGCCGAGGCACTGGAGCGCGCCCGTCGCGCCCTTGACGAGTTCGAGGTGGGCGGTCTGCCCACGGTGCTGCCGTTCGACCGCAAGGTCGTGCGCGACCCGGCCTTCACGGCCGAGGACGGCGTCTTCGGCGTGCACACGCGCTGGATCGAGACCGAGTTCGACAACGACATTCCGCCGTGGGACGGCGAGATCGGCGACCCCGAGCCGACCGAGACGCGGCACACGGTCGTCGTCGAGGTCGGCGGCAAGCGCCTCGAGGTCAGCCTGCCGGACCGCATCGCCGCCGCTCCCATCGCCGCCGGCCGCCCGGCCGTCGCGCCACCCTCGCGCCGCTCGCACGCGACGGTCGCCAGCGCCGGGGCGTCCGGTGACGCCGTGAAGTCGCCCATGCAGGCGACGGTCGTCAAGGTCGCCGTCGAAGAGGGCCAGCAGGTCGTCAAGGGCGATCTGGTGCTCGTGCTCGAGGCGATGAAGATGGAGCAGCCCATTCAGGCCCACAAAGACGGCGTGGTCACCGCGATCAATGCCACGCCGGGCACGACGGTCTCGGCCGGCCACCAGTTGCTGACGATCGCGTAGCGACGCATTACGGGGGACGGATGCCGCAGGTCAGGCCGCGGCTTCGCTAGGCTCATCGCATGCCCCGCGCGCTTCTGAGCATCGCCGCGGCGTTGATTGCGTGCGTGGCGATCAGCGCATGCGCACCCACCCCGAGCTTCGAAGACGATGTCGCGAGTGCACGGGCCGTGGCACGGCGGTCATCGACGCCTGCGGGCCCGGCGGCGATTGAGCCGACAGAGCCCGCCGCGACAGCACCCGCGGCTCCGGCTGATCCGTGGCAGGGGTATTTCGACGGCACGGGCGATGGCGATGCCACGAGCTCGTACTGGGGGTCGTTCGGCCCGCCCGGCGGTGTCGTCACGGTGGGCGACACCGACGAGTCGGCGAAGGCCGGGCACCACTTCGTCGTCGTGTCGTGTGCGGGAGCGATCACCCTGACGGTGACGATGTCATCAGTCACGTCGGTGATGTCGGCCGACGGCAAGGCATTCGAGACCGGGCCTGCCACTGCGCACGATATCGACTGCCCAGTGACGGCCCTTCTCGACATCACCACCGATTCTCCGGGCCTGTCGGTGCACCTCGACAGCCACGGTCAGCCGGGCGCCTTCGACGTGCGCATCGACCCCGACGACGTCACCCAGGGCCCCTGACCGAGAGCGGATGTCGCGGGTCAGACGGCCGCGCACCACTCCTCGAGCATCTGCTGCCCGAACGTCGTGCCGAGCTTCGCGCGCTCTTCGGGTGAGTCGCGGCACACCCGCAGGGCCGTCCAGAGCACGTGCGGGTGCAGGCGCACGGCGCCCGGCGAGAGCGTGATCGCTCCCGGCACCTCGTCACCGTCCGCGGTGAGCACGCGCCGCGGGTCGGCGTGGATGCGGATGAGCGGCATCGGATCACCGCGGCGCGGAGTGGTGACATCAGGCTGCACAGATCGGATGGCGTCCCACGGGATGTAGACGGGGTCGCTCACGCGCAGCACCGCGACGCCGGAGGGACCGAAGCTGATCCCCACCGGGCGCCGGCCGAACGAGTCGAGCCGGTACTCGGCGATGACGCCCCGCACCGCGCCGTACAGGAAGGCGATTGCGACCAGCGCGGTGATGACCGCTCCCCCCAGTGCCTGCGGACGCCCGGTCACACCGATGACGACAGCCGCGACGGTGGCAGCGGCGAACACGAGTCCCCACACGGCGAAGACGATCAGCAGCATCATCCCGGTGCGCCGTTCGCGCGTGAAGTGCACCCACGAGTCGGGCGGCGCCACGCGCGCGCGGGTGAGCGTGACCGCATTGATCATCTGCGGCTTCCCGTGCGCGAACGGCGCGCGGGCATAGACGGCGAGCGCCGTGAACGCGAACAGAGCGAAGACGAGGGCCGACCATCCCCGGGTCGCGTGGCCCGGCGCGGTCACAGCCATCACCATCGCGATCAGCAGCAGCGCCACGCCGATGCCCAGCATTGCCCCCGGGCGCCGCGGGTGACGCGCACCCCAGGCCTGCGGCCAAGCCACGGGCAGCGCGTGCTCGGTCTGCGCCGAATCGGCCGACACGCTCAGGCTTCTGCGCCGGGCAGGTTGGTCACGTGCATCGCGTTGGCGACATCGGTGATCACGCCCGACAGCGACGGGTACACGGCGAACACGCGAGAGAGCTGATCGACCGACAGCCGTCGTTCGACGGCGATCGCGATGGGATAGATCATCTCCGAGGCGCGCGGGCCGACGATGACCCCGCCGACGACCGTGCCGCTGCCGGTGCGGGCGATGATCTTGACGAAGCCGTCCTTGATACCCATCATCTTCGCGCGCGGGTTCGCCGACAGGGGCAGCTTGTGCACGGTGCCGTGTATCAGCCCCGCCTCGATGTCGGCCTCCTGCCAGCCGACCGTGGCGATCTCGGGCGCGGTGAAGATGTTGGACGCGATCCGGCGACGCTCGAGTGGAATGACGACGTCCCCGAGCGCGTGGAAGACTGCCGTGCGCCCCTGCATGGAGGCGACGGACGCCAGGGGCACAAACGTCGTGCAGTCCCCTGCCGCGTAGATGTTGGGGACGGAGGTGCGGGCCACCCGGTTGACCTGGATGTGCCCCGAGTCGGTCATCTGCACGCCCGCGTCCTCCAGGCCGATGCCGGCCGTGTTGGGCACAGAGCCGACGGCCATGAGGCAGTGGCTGCCCGCGACGACCCGACCGTCGGTCAAGGTCACCTCGACACCGTCGCCCGTGTTGACGACCTTCTCGGCACGTGACTTCGACAGCACGTGCATGCCGCCACGTTTGAACACCTTCTCGAGGACGGCCGCGGCATCCTTGTCTTCGCCCGGCAGAACCTGCTCGCGACTGGAGACGAGCGAGACCTCGGCACCCAGGTTCATATAGGCACCGGCGAACTCCGCGCCGGTCACACCCGATCCCACGACGATGAGATGCTCGGGCAGCCGCTTCATGTCGTACAGCTGCGTCCAGGTGAGGATGCGCTCGCCGTCGGGCAGCGCGCTGGGCAGTTCGCGCGGTGCGGCGCCGACCGACACGACCAGGGTGTCGGCCTCGACCCGGTCGAAGTCGGTGCCGTCGGAGGCCGTCGACACGACGATGGCGTTGCGCCCCTCGAGCCGGCCGTGGCCCGAGACGATGCGCACGCCCGCCTCGATCAGGGCCGCGCGCATGTCGTCGGACTGCTGGCGCGCCAGTGACAGAAGCCGGTGGTTGACCGCGGCGAGGTTGATGGCGATCTCGGGTTTGAGAGGCTTGCCCTCCTTGCCCTTCGCGAACAGCTGCACGCCCAGGTCGGACGCCTGCGCGATCGACACGGCCGCGTCGGCGGTGGCGATCAGGCTCTTCGACGGCACGACGTCGGTGATCACGGCCGATCCGCCCACGCCGGCGCGCTCGACGAGCGTCACTTCGGCGCCGAGCTGGGCCGCCGCAAGGGCTGCCTCGTAGCCGCCGGGGCCTCCGCCGAGGACCGCGACGGACTGGGTGCGCTCGAAACTCAACGACATGAACTCCATTCTCTCAGGCATCCCCCGCTCGCGGAAACCGGCCGCCACGAGGGGTTCCACCCGCTCCGTTTCGCGACCGACGGCGACCTCGTGAAAGGATGGACGCTCGACTCTTCGCGCTCGTAAAGGCCCTCATGTACCGCCAGTGTGCTGGCCCAACGGTGGACCGGCGAAACGCAGGCCGCCTATGCCGACGCACACCGCAAGTGGGACGCCTCGATGCGCGAGCTGACCAAGATCGCCCATGAGCTGGGTCGCATCACGCGCGAGGGCAACACGCGTTTCCGCGAGCACGATCAGCGCGAGGCGAAAATCTGGGCGCGCTGACGCGCGGGTAAGCCCGCGCCGCGGGTGCGACCTCGGCGCGACACATACGACCTCGCGGAATAAGGTACGACCTCGCGAAGACGGGTACGACCTCGCGGATTAAGGTACGACCTCGGCCTCGGCGCGACCGGGGGCGCCTGCGCGTCTCGCGGATGGGGGTGGCCGGCGCTACCGTGGGGGGATGATCGACAATCCGCTGGATGACCCGAGCGCCGATCCGTTCGAGGTCGCCCGCACCGCCGCCGCCGACATCGCGCGCCTGACCGGCGTGGAACGGCACGACATCGCCCTGACCCTCGGCAGCGGCTGGGGCAAGGCCGCCGAACTCGTCGGCGAGACGACCACGACGATCCCGGCGACCGAGGTCACCGGCTTCAGCAAGCCGGCGCTCGAAGGACACCCGGGCACTCTGCGCAGCATCCTGACCCCGTCCGGTAAGCGTGTGCTCGTCATCGGTGCGCGCACGCACTTCTATGAGGAGCACGGCGTGCGCCGGGTGGTGCACTCGGTGCGTACCGCGGCCGCCACGGGCGCTTCGGTCATGGTGCTGACCAACGGGGCCGGCGGGGTGAACCGTGGTTACACCCCCGGCAAGCCGGTGCTCATCAGCGACCACATCAACCTGACCGCGGCATCCCCCCTCGAAGGCGCCACGTTCGTCGACCTCACCGACCTTTATGCGAAGCGCCTGCGCGACGTCGCGCGCACGATCGACCCGACGCTCGACGAGGGCGTGTACTGCCAGTTCCGCGGGCCGCACTACGAGACACCGGCCGAGGTGCGCATGGCCGGCATCATCGGCGGTGACATCGTCGGCATGTCGACGGCTCTCGAGGCGATCGCCGCGCGCGAGGCCGGCATGGAGGTGCTGGGGTTCTCGCTCATCACGAACCTGGCCGCCGGCATCCAGACCACGCCGTTGAGCCATGAAGAGGTGCTGCAGGCGGGCCGCGAGGCCGAGCCGGTGATCTCAGGGCTGCTGGCTCGGGTCGTGGAGGCGATCTGATGGACGACGACGTTCTCGAACGTGCACAGGCGTGGCTGGCTCAGGATCCGGACGGACAGACCCGCGCCGAGCTGCGCACGCTCATCGATCAGGCGAGCTCTGGCGACGCCGACGCGCAGGCCGATCTCGCCGACCGGTTCGACGGCCGGCTCGTGTTCGGCACGGCCGGTCTGCGCGGCAGGCTGGGCGCGGGTTCCACGCGCATGAACCGGGTGCTCGTGGCGCAGGCGGCCGCAGGGCTCGCCAGTTATCTGAACGAGGAGGGCGGGCCGGACGCCCCGCCCACCGTCGTCATCGGATATGACGGCCGCCGAAACTCGCAGGTGTTCGCCACCGACTCTGCCGAGCTGTTCGCCGGTGCGGGGCTGCGCACGATCCTGCTCCCGCGGCTGCTGCCCACACCGGTGCTCGCGTTCGCGGTGCGTCACCTCGGGGCCGACGCCGGGGTCATGGTCACGGCATCCCACAACCCTCCCGACGACAACGGGTACAAGGTGTATCTCGGCGGCGAAGATCAGGGGTCGCAGATCGTCGCTCCCGCAGACGCCGAGATCGCCGCGCACATCCAGCGCGTGGCCGACGAACAGCCCGTCAGCGAGCTGCCCCGCTCCACGGGCTATGAGGTCGCGGCCGAAGCGCTCTTCGACGACTATGTGGGGGCCACCGCCGCCGTCGGTCCGGCACCCGACGGGGCCGAGGGGCTGCGCTGGGTATACACCGCCATGCACGGCGTGGGGTGGGAGACCGCCTCGCGCGTGGTCGAGGCTGCCGGCTACCCGCAGCCCGTCACCGTGCCGGCGCAGATCGAGCCCGACGGCGCGTTCCCGACAGTGGCGTTCCCGAACCCCGAAGAGCCCGGGGCGATGGACCTCGCGTTCGAGACCGCACGCGAGGCGGATGCCGACCTCGTGATCGCAAACGACCCCGACGCGGACCGTCTGGCCGTCGGCATCCCGTCTTCGGACGCGGAGGGTGGATGGCGCCGCCTGGGCGGCAACGAGGTCGGCCTGCTGCTGGGCTGGCGTGCTGCACGCGCCGCAGCGGCGGTGGATGCCGCGGCCGGCGCCTCGCTCGCGTGCTCGATCGTCTCGTCGCCGGGGCTGCGGGCGGTGGCCGAGCACTACGGGCTCGCGTTCCACGCAACGCTGACCGGCTTCAAGTGGATCTCGCGCTCCCCGGGGCT
Organism: Microbacterium horticulturae; assembly: GCF_029094505.1. NCBI lineage: Bacteria > Bacillati > Actinomycetota > Actinomycetes > Micrococcales > Microbacteriaceae > Microbacterium > Microbacterium horticulturae. Next base: position 2,472,881 of record NZ_CP119108.1, read on the forward strand.
GCTGTACGGCTTCGAGGAGGCGCTCGGATATCTCGTCGACCCCGACGTCGTTCGCGACAAGGACGGGATCTCGGCCGCCGTCGCGGTGCTGCACCTGGCCGCCGAAGCGCGCGCCGAGGGCAGTACGCTCGCCGAACTGCTCGAGGAGTTCGACGAGACGTTCGGCGCGTTCGTGAGCGACCAGGTGTCGCTGCGGGTCGACGACCTGTCGGTGATCGGCAAGATCATGGCAGGCCTGCGGGCCGACCCGCCGTTCCGCCTGGGCACGGTCGAGGTCGAAGGAGTGGACGACTTCGCCGCCGGCCTCGAAGGGCTGCCGCCGACCGACATGCTGCGGCTGCGGCTCACCGGTGCCGGGCGCGTGCTCGTGCGGCCGTCGGGCACCGAGCCGAAGCTCAAGGCGTACCTGGATGTGCAGGGCGACGACGCCGCGGATGCGGCATCCCGTCTCGCGGCGCTCCGCGATGCGGTCTCGGCGCTGCTCGACGCGCACGCGCGCTGACCCGCGCTACGCTGACCCGCGCTTCCCGCGAGGTCGTAGCCAAACCCGCGAGGTCGTAGTCAAACCCGCGAGGTCGTAGCCAAACCCGCGAGGTCGTACCCAAACCCCCGAGGTCGTAGCCAAACCCGCGAGGTCGTAGCCAAACCCGCGAGGTCGTAGCCAAACCCGCGAGGTCGTAGCCAAACCCGCGAGGTCGTAGCCACGCCACCGTACGACCTCGCGAGAACAGGTACGACCTCGCGTAAACACGTACGACCTCGCGCAAACACGTACGACCTCGCGCAATAGGATCGGTGCGTGGAATTCGCGCAGAGCGTCACCCTGGAGAACCCGTTCGTCCGGCTCGAGCCGCTCAGCGAGGCGCACGCCGGCGACCTCGCCGAGGCCGCGGTCGGGCTCGAGACCGCCTGGTATACGAGCGTGCCCGCGCCGTCGGACGTTCCCGTCGAGATCGCGCAGCGCCTTCGCCGGCGCGACGAAGGGAGCATGAACCCGTTCGCCGTGCGACGCCTGGCCACCGGCCGCATCGTCGGTATGACGAGCTTCTGCAACATCGATCAGCCGAACCGCCACGTCGAGATCGGCTACACCTGGCTCGGCATCGAGACTCAGCGCACCGAGGTCAACACGGCCGCCAAGCTCGCGCTGCTCACGCACGCGTTCGAGCAGTGCGACGCGATCGCCGTCGAGTTCTGCACGCACTGGCACAACCGCCAGTCGCGGGCCGCGATCGAGCGCCTCGGCGCCAAGCTCGACGGCGTGCGCCGCAACGCCCGCATCATGGCCGACGGCACGCTGCGCGACACCGTGATGTACTCGATCCTTCCCCACGAGTGGTCGGCCGTGCGACGCGGGCTGCTCGCCAGGCTCGAACGGTACTGACGCACCGTCCGCCGGGGCGGGATGCCGCGGCCCGCGGCATCCACTCGTCTTGATGACTCGCGCCCGACGGTGAGTCCCAAAGCCCACCTCGTCGCCGGCCCGCCCAGGGTCGGGACGCCGCCGCGCGCGGCGCTACCCGTCGATGACAGCGACGAGCTCATCGAGGAACGACGAGAAGCCCTTCGCCCGGCGCACGATGCGCGCGACCGACTCGTGCTCGCTGAAGACCTCGACGAGCTGCTCGAACACGGTCTGGAACGCCTCGCGGTCGGCCTCTGAAAACGCGACCATCGCCACGACCTGCACCCGTGAGTCGCCCCACCGCATCGACGGGTCGGCGATACCCACCGCGATCACGGTGCGCGACGCGGTCATGCCGATCGCGTGCGGCACGGCCAGCGCGTCGGTGAACGCGGTCGACGAGAGGCGCTCGCGCTCGATCGAGCGCTCCACGTAGTCGTCGTCGACCACCCCGAGCCCCACAAGCTTGGCCCCCAGGCTCCTGATGACGTCTTCTTCGGCGGCCGCCGCCAGGGACGGCGTGAACGCGGCTGGGTCGAAGTAGCGCTCAAGCTCGCGGCGCAGCCGCGCGAGTCTGCGGCCACGGCGGATGCGCGAGGCCGCCGCCTGCACGCGCTCGACGTCGGCGTCGGTGAGGAACGGCTGGATGCGCACCGCCCGCTCCACCGCCGGCGGCGCGTCGACGGTCGTGAGCACGAGATCGGTGTCGATCGCGGCCCAGTCGGGGTCCATCCGCGTCTGCAGGTCGACGATCTCGATGGCCTGTCCGAGCGAACGGTCGACCGACGAGCGCAGCAGCTCGTGCAGCTCGTAGTACCCGGGGCACACGATGGTCGCGGTCAGCAGCTGCTCGGCGCGGCGGCTGCGCTCGAGGCGCCCGCCCACGTGCATCGCGATGTACGCGATCTCGTCGTCGGGCAGCGTCATGCCGAGCCGCTCGCCCAGCCCACCCGCTATCGACACGGCGATGTCGAAGATCATCGGATACGTCGACTTGAGCGACCGCGCCAGCGGGTTACGCGACCAGGCGTCGGCCTGGGCGCGACGGCGCAGGTTCTGCACGTGCATCGCCAGGCGCCGGATGAAGTCCTCGTGCGCGAGGTCGACGAGGAATTCCTCGGCCGCCGCCGTCACCAGATCGCGGACGGCGTCTTCGACCTCGGGATCCAGAAGCGGAGCGGATGCCACGGCCGGCCCCGGCGTGACGACCCGGGTCAGGATCAGCATGGCCAGGTGCTGGCGGTCGCCGCGCCCGAGGCTCACACCCAGGTGCTCCTCGACGAGCGCGCCCACGAGGTCGGCGATCTCGTCGGCGTCCTCGCCGCTGGGCTCGGCCACAGTGTCGAGCGCGCGCCCGTGTGCGACCCGGTCCGCCGCGATCGCAATGTGCATGAGCACGTCGGCGATGCCGAACTCGTTGATGAAGTAGCCACGCGAGCCCAGCGCCGACCGCAGCGCGGTCTCGAACGACCCGTGCACGTCGGCGCCCAGCGAGTCCTCGCCGAGTACGCGTCTCATACCGTGCGCGTCGAAGGCCGCGGCATCCATCTCCTCGTGCACCAGGCGGCTGAGCAGCCGGCGCTGCGCACTCTCGGCCCCGTGCATCCGCACGCGCGGGCCCGACCGCGAGAGCACCAAGGTCGTACCGGTCAGCAGCGACCGCACGCGGCCGAGATCGGCTTCGACAGTGGCCTCCGACACGTGCAGGCGCCCGGCCGTCTCGTGCACATCGATGCCGTCCGCCGCGTCGAGCAGTGCGCGGATCAGCGCGTGCAGCCGGTCGCGCGGGGCCGCGGCATCCACCATCGGCACACTCAACGCTGACCCGGCATCGGCACCCGCGCGGTACCCCTGCGGGCCCGACTCGACCGCCGTTCCCCCCGTGACCCGTCCGTTCAGCGCGGTCACGTACGAGCGCACACTGCGGGGGGTCACTCCCAACGCGTCGGCGAGCCGGCCGGCGGTCACCCAGTCGCCGTGGCGCACAAGAAGCGCCAGCAGGCGATCCTGTCGCGCTCTGGTCATCGTGGCCGCTCCTCGCGGCACGGAGGGGCGCATGCCGCGGATCCAGTCAACCATGCCCGACGCGCTTTCCGCCCCTGCGGAAACAGAAGTGGTTGTCCCACACGCAGGACCCCACCACAATGGCTGGCAGGAGGATGACCGATGAGGATCACCGTCATGTGCGGGGCCGGCGCGTCCAGCACGTTCGTCGCCCAGCGCCTGCGCGGCGCCATCGCGACGCGAGGCCTCGACCACACTGCGCATGCGGCCGGGCTGTCCTCCTACCCCGACTGCCTGGACGGCACCGACGTGCTGCTGGTCGGCCCGCACCTGGCCGACCGCATGGACGACGTGCGACGGGATGCCGCATCCCGCGGCGTGCACGTCGCGATGCTGCCCGACGACATCTTCGGCGACCGGGACGGCGAGCGCGCTTTCGCGCTGGCCGAGGCCGCTGTGACGCCCATGACCGCCAACGACGAGAGGAACCCCTCATGAGCCAGGTGACCAGGACAGTGCGGATCGGCTCCGCCCACGGACTGCACGCGCGCCCCGCGAAGATGTTCGCACAGGCGGCGAAGGACGCCGCAATCCCGGTGACCATCGCCAAGGGCGACGCCAAGCCGGTGAACGCGGCGAGCATCCTCGGCGTGATCTCGCTGGGCATCGACCAGGGCGACGAGGTCACCCTGACGGCCGACGGCGACGGCGCCGAGGGTGTCATCGACTCCCTCAGCGAGCTGCTCGCGACCGACCACGACGCGGAGTGACCGTGGCCACGCTTGCCGGAGTGGGAGTCGGGCTGGGCGTCGCGTCCGGCCCCGTGGCGCGGATGGCAGAACCCCTGCCGGCGCCGGCCGACGAGCCGAGCACCCGCGCTGCGGATGAGGAGAAGGGACGTGCTCACGAGGCCCTTTCGGCCGTGGCCCGTGAGCTCGAGGAACGCGGAGAGCATGCCGGGGGGACCGCGCAGGAAGTGCTCGAAGCGCAGGCGATGATGGCCGAGGACCCGTCTCTGGCGGATGACATCGACGACCGCATCGCCGGGGGGAAGACGGCCGAGCGGGCCGTGCACGACGCCTTCGGATCATTCCAGCAGACGCTCGCCGAGATGGGGGGCTACCTCGGCGAGCGCGCTGCTGATCTGGGTGATGTGGCGCAGCGCGTGCTCGCTCGGCTGGCGGGGATCGCCGCTCCCGGCGTGCCCGACCCCGGGCATCCCTTCGTGCTCGTGGCCCGCGACCTCTCCCCCGCCGACACGGCACTGCTCGATCTCGACCAGGTGCTCGCCGTGGTCACGACCGAGGGTGGACCGACCTCGCACACCGCGATCCTCGCGCGTGAGAAGTCGATCGTCGCGGTGGTGGGCGTCGCGGAGGCCGCGTCGCTGAGTGAGGGCGAGACGGTGATCGTGGATGCCGCAGCCGGCGCCGTGGTGACCGACCCGAGCCCCGAGCAGATAGCGGAGGCGACCACACGCGCCGAGGCCCGCCGCGCCGCGACTTGCGCCCCGCCCACCGCGGGCGCGCTGGCCGACGGCACCGCGGTACCGCTGCTCGCGAACCTCGGCAAGCCTGAGGACGCGACGGCGGCGCGCGAGCTGGGCGCGGAGGGCGTGGGCCTGTTCCGCACCGAGTTCCTGTTCCTGAACTCCGCCGAAGCGCCGACGGTCGCCGACCAGCAGGCCGCCTACGAGACGCTGCTGTCAGGCTTCGCCGGGTGCAAGGTCGTCGTGCGGGTGCTGGATGCCGGCGCCGACAAGCCGCTCGCATTCCTCAACGACGACACCGAGGAGAATCCGGCACTGGGGCTCCGCGGCATCCGCGTGCTGCGGGCGCGCGAGCAGATCCTGCGCGACCAGCTCACGGCGCTCGCGCAAGCCGACGCCGCCACCACCGAGCGGGGCGAAGGCGCCGAACTGTGGGTCATGGCACCCATGGTCGCCACCGTCGAAGAGACCGAGTACTTCACGTCACTGGCCCGCGAGCTCGGCATCAAAACCCCCGGCGTCATGGTCGAGGTGCCCTCTTGCGCACTGCTGGCCGACCGCGTCCTGCAGGTGGCCGACTTCGCGTCGATCGGCACGAACGACCTCACGCAGTACACGCTGGCCGCCGACCGCCTGCTCGGCTCGGTCGCATCGTTCCAAGACCCGTGGCACCCCGCGGTGCTGCGCCTCGTGAAAGAGGTCGGCGCCGCCGGACGTGACGCCGGCAAACCCGTCGGGATCTGCGGCGAAGCGGCCGCCGACCCGCTTCTGGCCGTCGTGCTCGTGGGCCTGGGCGCCACGAGCCTGTCGATGTCGCCGTCGGCCCTGGCCGACGTGCGCATGTCGCTGTCCGGCCACAGCCTCGACGATGCACGTGCCATCGCCGAGGCGGCCCTCGCCGCGAACGACGCGGCATCTGCCCGCGCGGCCGCCCAGGCCGCGGCATCCCGAACCACGGCGGCATAGCCGCCGTCCACCCGAGAGAAAGTGACACTGACATGACAACGGCGTCCGTTCCCGCGAAGTCGGGCAAGGGAGGGGTCCGCGTCGGCGTTCAACGCTTCGGCACGTTCCTCTCCGGCATGATCATGCCGAACATCCCGGCGCTGATCGCCTGGGGTATCTTCACCGCGTTCTTCATCGATGTCGGCTGGACCCCTGTGCCGGCGCTGTCGACCCTCGTCGGCCCGATGATCCACTACCTGCTGCCGCTGCTGATCGCCTACACCGGTGGTCACATGGTCTACGGCATGCGCGGCGCCGTGGTCGCCGCGATCGCCACGTTCGGCGTGATCAGCGGGTCGGACTATCTGATCGCGCAGTACAACCTGACGCAGCCTGCCGACAACCAGCTCGGCCAGATCCACATGTTCATCGGCGCGATGATCATGGCTCCGATCGCCGGCTACTCGATGAAGTGGCTCGACAAGCTCTGGGAGGGCAAGGTCAAGGCGGGCTTCGAGATGCTCGTCAACATGTTCTCGGCGGGCATCTGGGGCTTCGCGCTGGCCATCCTCGGCTTCTACCCGATCGCCTGGATCGTCAACGGCATCATGAACATCCTCAGTGCGGCGGTGAACTGGCTGGTCAGCGCGCACCTGCTGCCGTTGACGAGCATCCTCATCGAACCCGCGAAGGTGTTCTTCCTGAACAACGCGATCAACCACGGCGTCCTCACCCCGCTGGGGCTCGAGCAGGCCGCAGGACCCGCGCACAAGTCGGTCCTGTTCCTCCTCGAGGCGAACCCCGGCCCCGGCGTCGGTCTGCTGCTGGCGTTCACGATCTTCGGAATCGGGGCGGCCAAGGCATCTGCTCCCGGTGCCGCGGTCATCCAGTTCATCGGCGGCATCCACGAGGTGTACTTCCCCTTCGCGCTGATGAAGCCGACCCTGATCATCGCGCTGATCCTCGGCGGCATGACCGGTGTGACGACGAACGTCGTGTTCAACACGGGTCTGCGTGCGCCGGCGGCACCAGGCAGCATCATCGCGGTGATAGCCCAGACGTTCCAGACCGACTATCTCGGGGTGATCCTCTCGGTCATCCTGTCGGCAGCGGTCACGTTCATCGTCGCGGCCATCATCCTGCGCGCGTCGCGCAAGAAGGACCTCGCCGCCGAGGCGGCCGGCACCGACACGTTCAGCACGGCGATCAGCCAGACCGAGTCGAACAAGGGCAAGTCGTCGGACGCGCTGTCGGGGCTGCGCAGCGGGGCGCAAGAGGCCGAAGAAGCGGCCGGCGTCCACGTCGCGAACCCGGTGGCTCAGGCATCCCGTCCCGTCAACAACATCGTGTTCGCGTGCGACGCGGGCATGGGGTCGTCGGCGATGGGGGCCAGCGTGCTGCGCAACAAGATCAAGAAGGCCGGCATCGAAGGGGTCACCGTGGTCAACAAGGCCATCGCGAGCCTCGACGGCTCGGCCGACCTGGTGATCACGCAGAACCAGCTCACCGACCGCGCTCGCGAGCGCACGCCCGAGGCGATCCACGTGTCGGTGGACAACTTCATGAACTCGCCGAAGTACGACGAGGTCGTGGACCTGGTGCGCGAGCAGCACCAGGATGGGCAGTAAGACACCGCGGACCGCTGCGGGGTCGGGCGGGCGTGAAGCCCCCGGCCCCGCAGCCCTCGGAACGATCAGCAGCACGAAGGGAAGGCGAGAGTCATGGCACACGAGGTCCTCACCGTCGGTCAGGTGCGCATCCACACCGATGGCGCAACGCAGGAGCAGGCGATGAAGGAGGCCGCCGACATCCTCGAGGCGGCCGGCGCCGTCACCAGCGACTACTACGACGCCATGCAGCAGCGTGAGCAGACCGTGTCGACGTACATGGGCAACGAGCTCGCCATCCCGCACGGCACGAACGAGACCAAGGACACGATCCTCGAATCCGGCCTCTCGGTCGTCCGCTACGACGGCGGCGTGGACTGGGGCGGCGAGCCGGTCACGTTCGTCATCGGGATCGCCGGCAAGGGCGGTGAGCACTTGGAGATCCTGTCGCAGATCGCCATCCTCTTCTCCGAAGAAGACGACGTCGCGAAGCTCAAGGCCGCCTCGACGCCCGAAGAGCTGTACGCACTGCTGGCCACCGTGAACGAATCATGAAGGCCGTCCATTTCGGCGCCGGCAACATCGGGCGCGGCTTCGTCGGGCTGCTGCTGCACGAGGGCGGCTACGAGCTCGTCTTCTCAGACGTGGCGGGTGCTCTCGTCGACGCCATCAACGCCGTCGACTCCTACACCGTGCACGCGGTCGGCGAGGGCGGGGGCGACACCGTCGTCACCGGGTTCCGCGCGATCAACTCGGCCGAGCACCCCGACGAGGTCGCCGACGAGGTCGCCTCGGCCGACGTGGTCACCACGGCGGTCGGGCCGACGATTCTGAAGTTCGTGGCGCCGCTCGTGCTGGCAGGACTGCGGCGGCGAGATGCGGCATCCACCCCTCTTCAGGTGATGGCCTGCGAGAACGCCATCAATGCGACCGACGTGCTGCGCGATGAGATCATCGCGGTCGCCGCCGACGACTGGGACGCGCTGGCCGATCGGGTCGTGTTCGCGAACACCGCCGTGGACAGGATCGTGCCCGCCCAGCCGGAGGGCGCGGGGGTGGATGTCACGGTCGAGCCGTTCTACGAGTGGGCGATCGAGCGGCCGCCGTTCGGCGACAACCCGCCGCACCTGCCGGGCGCGCACTTCGTGCCCGAGCTCGCACCGTACATCGAGCGGAAGCTCTTCACGGTCAACACCGGGCATGCGACCACCGCCTACTTCGGCGCGCAAGCGGGGATCGAGAAGATCTCGGAGGCGCTGGCCGACGACGCCATCGCCGCGCGCGTGGCCGCCGCGCTGGAGGAGACCTCGGCGCTGCTGGCAGCCAAGCACGGCCTCGACCCGGACGAGCTCGCGCAGTACCGGGCGACGATCCTCAACCGGTTCCGCAACCCTGCCCTCCCCGACACAGTGTGGCGGGTCGGGCGGCAGCCGCTGCGCAAGCTGTCGCGGCACGAACGGTTCGTGGGGCCGGCGGCCGAAGCCGCCGAGCGCGGGCTGACGGTCGACGGACTGGTGGCGGCGATCGGCGCCGCCCTGGCATTCGACGACGCCGAAGATCCGCAGTCCGTCGACCTGCAGCGCATGCTGCGCGAGCTGGATGCCGACGCTTTCACCGCCGAGGTGACCGGGCTGGCTGCGCCGCATCCGCTGTACCCGCGTGTGCGCGAGGTGGTCGACGCGCGCCAGGCTGCGCTGTAGCGGGGCTGCTAACCACGGAGCGGCGGGCAGCCGCGCGTCAGAGCACCTTGTCGAGGAAGTCCTTGGTTCGCGGTGACTGCGGGTTGCCGAAGATCTCGTCGGGGGTGCCCTCTTCGACGATCACTCCGCCGTCCATGAACACCACGCGATCGCCCACCTCGCGCGCGAACCCCATCTCATGCGTGACGACGACCATCGTCATCCCCTCGATGGCGAGGTCCTTCATCACCTCGAGGACCTCCCCCACCAACTCGGGGTCGAGCGCGGAGGTCGGCTCGTCGAAGAGCATGATCTTCGGCTCCATCGCCAGCGCCCGGGCGATCGCCACGCGCTGTTTCTGTCCGCCGGAGAGCTGTTCGGGGTACGCGTCGGCCTTGTCGGCCAGGCCGACCTTCGCCAGCAGTGCTCGGGCGCGCTCCTCGGCCTGTGCACGGGAGATCCTGCGCACCCGGCGCGGTGCCAGCGCGACGTTGTCGAGCACCGACTTGTGCGGGAACAGATTGAACTGCTGGAAGACCATGCCGATCTCGGTACGCACCGCGTTGATGTCGAGCTTCGGGTCGGTGAGGTCGTTGCCGTCCACGATGATGGTGCCGGCAGTGACCTCTTCGAGCTGGTTCAGGCAGCGCAGGAGCGTGCTCTTGCCCGAACCGCTGGGCCCGATGACGCACACGACTTCGGACTCTGCGACCTCGTAGTCGATGCCGCGCAGCACCTCGAGATCGCCGAAGCTCTTGTGCAGGTCCTTGACGGTGATCATGCGGTGGCCATCCTCTTCTCGGTGATGTTCAGGACCTTCGAGAGCGTCACCGTGATGATCAGGTAGAACACCGCGACCGTGGTGTAGATCTCGACGGCGTTGAAGTGGTTCGCGGCGATGAGCGTGCCCTGGTAGAGCAGTTCGGGCACCAGGATCACCGACAGCAGCGAGGTGTCTTTGATGCTGATGATGAACTGATTGCCCAGCGGCGGGATCATGCGCTTGAACGCCTGCGGCCAGATGATGTCGATCATCGTCTGGTGGTGCCCCAGCCCCAGCGAGCGACCGGCCTCCATCTGTCCCTTGTCGATCGATTGCACGGCGCCGCGCACGATCTCGGCGATGTAGGCCCCGGAGTTCAGCGCGATGACGATGATGCCCGCCAGCAGCGAAGGGATGTTGAAGTGGACCAGCAGCGGCAGCGCGAAGAAGATCCACATCGCCTGCACGAGGATCGGGGTGCCGCGCAGGACCTCTACGTAGACGGTTGCGAGGCCGTAGACGATCTTGCTGCGTGACAGGCGCCCGAGGCCGACGATGGCTCCGAGCACGAAGCCGATCAGCAGGCCGAAGACCGACACCAGCAGGGTGTAGTAGAGGCCGACGAGCAGCTGTGGCAGGAATTGGACGACACCGGCCCAGTCGAAGTTCATGCGTTGTGCCCTCTCTGCGGGTGCATGGCGAAACGGGAGAGGGCGGCTCCGCTCGGGGAGCCACCCTCTGCACTGCGGCGGATGTCGATCAGTTCTGCGGCTTCTCGCCGAACCACTTCTCGAAGAGCTTGTCGTACGTGCCGTCGTCCTTCAGCGACTTCAGCGCGGCGTCGACCGCCTCGACGAGCTCGGGCTGCCCCTTCGCGATGGCGATTCCGTAGTCTTCGGCCTGCAGCAGGTCGCCGACCATCTTCAGGCTGTCTTCGCCCTTGGTCTTGATGTAGTACGCCACGTTCGGGGCGTCGTAGAGGACGGCGTCGGTACTGCCGTTGGCCACCGAGAGGTACGCCTGGTCGAGCTGCTTGTACTCCTTGGGCGTGGCGCCGTCGATGTTCTTCTTGATGTAGTCGGCGCTGGTCGATCCCAGTCGCGTCGCGATGTTCTTGCCCGCAAGGTCATCGACCGAGTTGATGTCGGTGTTGTCGACGGGCACGCCGATGCGCAGACCGGACTGGTAGTACGGGTCTGAATAGTCGATCTTCTTCGCCCGCTCGTCGGTGATGCTGATGCCCGCGATCGCCATGTCGAAGGTACCGGTCTGCATGCCCGGGATGATTCCGTCGAAGTTGGTCGTCTTCAGGTCGATGGTGAAGCCCGCCTCGTCGGCGATGGCGTTGATCAGATCGATGTCGAAGCCGACGTACTCGCCGCCGTCCTTGAACTCGAACGGGACGAACGAGGTGTCGGTCGCCACCGTGTAGCTGTCTTTCAGCTCACCGTCTGCACCGTCGTCACCGCCGGAGCAGGCGGACAAGCCCACCGTGAGAGTCAAGGCTGCGAGAATCGCCGCCGCCGTCGAGAGCCGTCGTGTTCTGTTCACGGTCTGCCTTTCTTGAATCCGTCATGCGGATCCTGGGGATTGGCTGAAAACCTTAGCCAACGTACAGAGGCCTCCAAGGCCTGTCAAACGCGCCCCAGCTCGTCCCGGGTACGTTCCGGCCCTGCAGACACGGTGATGACGCCGCGCATGAACAGCTGGTCCGACGGCGTTTCCGCACCGCCCCCGCAGACGCGGTTCGGCCCCAGCGCAACGTCACAGAAATCGACCGGGATTCGTCGTCTCAGTTAGTAACCGATAACATCGACGACACCGCCTGAGCGCACACCCGAAGACGCCCGGCGGCGTCTCAGGCGACGTGGGGCAGCCGCAGCATCCCGTCTCCGCCCGCGGGCTCGGGAGTGGAATGGCGTCCACTCTGCCGAGCCCGCCGTCGGCGCGGGTCAGGCGCGCGCCTTCACCCGCGGGTCGACGAATCCGTAGAGCAGGTCGACGATGAAGTTCGCCAGCACGATCAGAAACGCCGAGAACAGGGTGAAACCGATGACGAGCTGCAGATCGAGAGTGTTGACACCGTCGATGAGCATGGCGCCCAGTCCCTGCATCGAGAACACCTTCTCGGCGATCACAGTGCCCCCCAGCAGTCCCCCGAGGTCGAGCCCGAAGATCGTGACGACCGGGATGATGGCGTTGCGCAACCCGTGGCGCACAACCACCCGCCCCTCGCCGACGCCCTTGGCGCGGACGGTGCGGATGTAGTCCTGCCCCATCGTCTCGATCATCTCGCCGCGGGTCAGCCGCGCGTAGATGGCCGCGGAGATGAACGCGAGCGTGCACCACGGCAGGATCAGATGCAGGAACCACTGCAGGGGATCTTCGGTCAGCGGGACGTATCCGCCGGTGGGGAACCATTGCAGCGTGAACCCGAACAGCAGGATCGCCAACAGCCCGACGAGGTAGCTGGGCGCCGAGACGCCCGCGATCGCGAAGGTCATCACGGTGCGGTCGACCCAGGTGTTGCGGCGCAGGGCCGCGACCACTCCCCCGGCCACGCCCATCAGCACCCACAGCGCGGCCGCGCCGATCGCGATCGATGCCGACACGGGAAAGCGCGAGGCGATGAGCTCGCTCACCGATGCGTTCAGCTGGAAGGAGTACCCGAAGCACGGCGCAGTGCACGAGATCGCGGCATCCCCCGTCCCGAAGCTGCGCCCCGCGACGATGCCCCACAAGAAGGCACCGAGCTGCTGCCACCAGGGCAGGTTCGTGCCCATGAACTCCTTCGCACGTTCAAGGTTCTCGGGCGTGCACGGCTTGCCACAGCTCAGTTGCGCAGGGTTCGTGGGCAGAAGGTAGAAGATCGCGAAGGAGACGACCGCCACGACCAGCAGCACGATGATCATGCCGCCCAACCGCTGCAGGATGAACCGGGTCATCGGCCGCCTCCCTTCGGGTCGAGGGCGTCGCGCAGCCCGTCGCCCAGAGTGTTGAAAGCGAGCGTGATGAGGAACAGCGCGGCACCCGGGAACACGAGGTACATCGGGCTGATCTGCACCCAGGCGACGGCCTCACCGATCGTGCGACCCCAGCTCGGTGTGGGCGGCGGCACGCCGACCCCCAGGAACGACAGCGCCGCCTCGAAGCCGATCATCGAGGGCACCATGATCGTCGTGTAGACGATGATCGTCGCCGACACATTGGGCAGCACCTGACCGAAGGCCACGCGCCAGCCGGCCGCGCCCATGGCGGTGGATGCCGTCACGAAGGCGCGTTCGCGCAGCGAGAGCACCTGGCCGCGCACGACGCGCGAGATCGACGGCCAGCCGAAGAATCCGATGACGATGATCATGAATAGGGGCTTGGGGAACGCCGTGGGCACGATGGCAGTCAGCGCGATCATGAACACCAGCACCGGGAAGCCGAACATCACGTCGACGACCCGGCTGAAGATCTTGTCGTACCAGCCGCCGAAGAACCCGGTCGTCACGCCGACGAGCACGCCGATGAGCACCGAGAGCACGGTGGCGCTGATGCCTACGAGCAGCGAGATACGGGCGCCGTACACCACGATCGAGAACAGGTCGCGGCCGGTGAGCGGCTCGACGCCGAACCAGTGCGTCGCGCTGATGCCGCCGCCCCAGCCCACGGGCGCGCCCGAGTCGTCGAGCAGGTCGACGTGATAGGTGTACGGGTTCTGCCCGGTGACCGCGGTCAGCAGCGGCGCGAGCAGCGCCACGAGCACGAAGCCGATGATGACGATCGCGCCGGCAGCGGCCCATCGGTCGCGCAGCACCGAACGGAGGATGTGCCGAAAACCTGTGCGCTGCGACGGGATGCCGGCGCCCTCGATCGTGTTCGCGGTGGTCATGCCGTCACCTCCGCATCGTCGGACGCGAGCGCGTGCCAAGCCTCTCGCCGACGACGCTGCGCTGCGGGGTCCGCCACGGGCGCGGCGGCGATGAGCCGTTGCGTGTAGGGCTGCTGCGGGTCGGCGAGCAGACGCCGGGCCGGGCCGGACTCGACGATGCGGCCGTCCTGCAGCACCGCGACCTCGTGCGCCACCTCCTGGACGACGGCGAGGTCATGGCTGATGAACAGGCAGGCGAACCCGAAGTCGCGCTGCAGCTGCACGAACAGCTGCAGCACGGTGGCCTGCACCGACACGTCGAGCGCGCTGGTGGGCTCGTCGGCGATGAGCAGCGCCGGGTGCAGCGCGACGGCGCGGGCGATCGCCACGCGCTGACGCTGGCCGCCCGACAGCTCGTGCGGGTACCGCTCGGCGAACGCGGACGGCAGGTTCACGGCATCCAGCAGCTCCGCAACGCGGGCGCGACGCTCGGTCTGCCCCTGCCGGGTGTGCAGCCGCAGGGGCTCGGCGATGGCCCGGCCGACCGTCTGCCGGGGGTTCAGCGACGATGCCGGGTCTTGAAAGACGTAGCCGATCCCCCGGCGCACCGCGCGCAGGCGCCGGCGGGATGCCGTGGCCAGGTCCGTCCCCTCGACCCGCACGATTCCGGACGCCGGGGCGATCAACCCTGCCAGCGCCCGCCCGATCGTGGACTTGCCCGACCCCGACTCACCGACCAGGCCGAAGGTGCGACCGGCGTCGATCGTGAAGCCCACGCCCTGCACGGCACGCAGCGGTGGGCGCCCCCAGCCCGTGGTGGCGTAGTCGATCGACAGGTCGTCGACCTCGACGACGCGGGGGGTGGATGCCGCCTCAGCCGCCACCGCGGCGGTCTGATCGAGCCGCGGCACGGCCTGCAGCAGTTCCCGCGTGTAGGTGGCCTTCGGAGCGGCGAACAGGGTCGCGGCATCCGCCCTCTCCACGACCTCGCCCGCACGCATGACGATCACGTCGTCAGCGAGATCGGCGACGACGCCCATGTCGTGGGTGATCAGAAGGACGGCCACCCGCCGCTCGGCGGCCATGACGCGGATGAGCTCGAGAATGCCGGCCTGCACGGTGACGTCCAGGGCGGTGGTCGGCTCGTCGGCGATGAGGATCTCAGGGTCGCACGACAGCGCCATCGCGATCATGGCGCGCTGCAATTGGCCGCCGCTGAGTTCGTGCGGATGCGAGCGCGCCACACGGTCCACGTCGCGGATGCCCACCGAACGCAGCAGCTCGCACACCCGAGCGCCCGCGGAGGACCGGTCGGCGCTCGTATGTGCACGCAGCGCCTCGACGATCTGCCACTCGATCGTGTAAACCGGGTCGAACGCGTTCATCGGTTCTTGGAAGATCGTGCCGATGCGCCCGCCGCGCACCGCGCGCAACACGTTCGCGGGGGCGCCGACGAGCTCCTGGCCGCCGAGGCGGATGCTGCCGGCCACGCGCGCGTTGGGCGGCAGCAGCCCCAGGACCGACATCGCCGTGACCGACTTGCCCGAGCCCGATTCTCCCACCAGCGCCACCACGCGCCCCGGGTACAGCTCGAAGCCCACCCCGTCGACGACGGTGCGGGCTTGGCTGCGCGGGCTGTCGGCGAACGCGATGCGGATCGCGTCCGCCGACAGCACCGGCTGATCGCCGGATGAACTCACTGCTTCAGTGTGACAGTCAGATAGTTCGGATACGCGGGGAACGACGCGATGAAGAAGTTCTCGACATCGCTGCCGGCCAGGAACGACTGCTTCGCGTAGGTCAGCGGGACGACCGGGGCGTCCTGCATGATGCGCTTGTCGGCCTGCGCCCACAGCGACTGCGCCTGCGCCGGGTCGGTCGCCGCCGTCGCCTGGTCGATGAGCTTGTCGACCTCGGGGCTCGAGTACCGGGCGAGGTTGTATCCGCCGCCGCCGACCTGGCTCGAGTCGAACAGCGGCTGGATGTTGCCGTTCGCGCTCGGGAAGTCGGGCTGCCAGCCACCGAGGATCAGGTCGTAGTCGGGGTCGTCTCCGGTGGCATCGGTGTACATCGTGTTGACGTCGAGCGGCTTGATCGTCACGTCGATGCCGGCGCGCTCGATGCCCTGTTCGAGCGCCTGCGCCTGCGCCTGGTTCGACGGATCGTTGGCCGCCCACAGCGTGAGCTTCAGGTCGTCGGCATGGCCGGCCTCCTTCAGCAGCTGCTTGGCCTTGGCGACGTCGCCGTCGTCGCCCGACGGATACAGGTCGTACTCCTGACGCCCCGGGATGCCAGGCGTGATCAACGTGGTCGCGCGGATCGCCGCTTGGCTGCCGCCCTGCGCGATGATGAAGGCCTTCGGGTCGACGGCGTACTCGATCGCCTGACGCACCTTGAGGTCCTTCAGCGCACCGCGCTGCGTGTTCATGGCGAGGTAGCTGATGGGGCCGGCGTCGCTGGTGGCCAGCCTCTCCTTAGCGCTGGGGTTCTTGTTGACCAGGGCCAGCTCAGCGGCGCCCAGGTAGGTCGCCAGGAACGAGGTCTTGGCGCTGCCCGCGTCGCTGATCAGCGACTGCGTGCTCGTGGAGACGTCCTGGCTCTCCTTGAAGATGATCTTGTCGGGGCCGGCGGTGCGCACCGGGTCGGTGCTCTTGTCCCAGTTCGTGTTGCGGACCAGCTCGAGGGCCGTGCCCTGCTTGTTCGACGAGACCTTGTAGGGGCCGGTGGCCACCGGATCCTGGCCGTAGGTCTTGGGGTCATCCTTGTCTTTGGGCACCGGGGCGAACGCCGGCATCGACACGATCCACGGCCAGTCGCCGTACGACGCGTTCAAGTGGAAGACGATGGTCTTGTCATCGGGGGTCTCGATGGAGTCGAGATCGCCGTCGGTGTAGGGCCCCTGGTAGTCCTCGCCGCCGACGAGCAAGGACTTGTGGTAGCCGAGGCCTCCCGACAGCTCGGGCGCGAACGACCGCTCGATGCCGTACTTGACGTCTTCGCTGGTGATGGGCGTGCCGTCGGCGAACTTCAGGCCGTCCTTGAGCGTGTAGGTCCAGGTCTTGCCGTCGTCGCTGACCGTGCCGGTGTCGGTGGCGAGGTCGGGGACGACCTTCGGGTCCTTGCCCTTCTCGATGTCCCAGGTCGTCAGGCGCCGCTCGATGAGACCGAGCGTCGTGATCGCGAGGTTCTGACTCTTCGCGGGGTCGAGATCGATCTGGGTCGCCGAGGTGAGGATGGTGAGCGTCCCGCCGGCGGTGCCGGTCTTCTCGGCACTGCTGCCACCGCCCGAGCAGGCGGTGAGTGCCAGGGTCGCGGCCGCCGCGAGCGCGATGGCGCCCGTCAGGTGTCGTCTCATGGGTCCTCTTTCTGTCGCGCGCTGTGATGGTGCGCAGGTCTCTCCAGGCTCGCCGGCTGGGTTGGCGAACCGATATATTCCAGCTTCCCTCATCGCGAAGGTATTCCCGCCGCACACTGAAATGTGGCGTCACGCAGGCCGCGCCATCCCCTGCCGTGTTCACCCGCCCCGGCCTCGAGCATCCTGCCCGTCGCCTCACAGACTTCGGAGAGTCACGCCGACCTCGGAGCGATCGGGGCAGAACGATCCGAAGTTCGCGCGATCCTCCGAAGTCTGGGAGGGGTGGATGCCGCTGGCCGGGACGCCATGCCGGGATTGGGTGGATGCGGCGGGGCGCGCTACGCGCCGAAGCCGGCGGCGATGAGCTCGATGAGTTCTTCGCGCTCCTCGATGGGCAGGAATGCTGCCGCGGCCGCGTTGAGCTGGAAGGCCTCGATGTCACCGAGGTCGTAGTCGAAGGTCTCGGCGAGCAGCGCCAGCTCGCGCGTGAGCGAGGTGCGGCTCATCGTGCGGTTGTCGACGTTGACCGTCACAGCGAACCCGACCTGGTAGAGCAGGTCGAACGGGTGGTCGGCGAGCACATTGCCCCACGCCGCGATGGCGCCGGTCTGCAGGTTCGAGCTCGGCGAGAGCTCGAGCGGGATCTCGCGGTCGCGCACCCACTGCGCGATCTCTCCCAGGCGGACCTGCACATCCTCTCCGTCGACGCCGACCGTCTCGATGTCTTCGGCGATCCGCACGCCGTGGCCCAGGCGCAGCGCGCGCCCGTCGATGAGCGCCGAACGGATCGAGGCGAGCCCGGCCGCCTCCCCCGCGTGCACCGTGGCCGGGAAGAAGTCCGCCGCCAGGTAGTCGAACGCGTCGCGCAGCCGCGACGGCGGGAAGCCGTCTTCGGGTCCGGCGATGTCGAATCCGACCGCGCCGCGGTCGCGCCATGACACCGCGAGCTTCGCGATCTCCAGCGACCGGTCGGTGTGCCGCATCGCGCTGATGAGCTGCCCGACACGGATATCACGGCCGGCGGCGAGTGCGGCATCCTGCCCCTGCTCGATGCCCTCCTGGACGGCGGCGACCGCATCGTCGAGGCTCAGGCCGGCTGTCAGGTGCTGTTCGGGCGCCCAGCGCACCTCGGCGTAGACGACGCCGTCGGCGACGAGGTCTTCGACGAACTCACGAGCGATCCGGGTCAGCCCCTCACGTGTCTGCATGACGGCGATCGTGAGGTCGAAGGTCTTCAGGTACTCGACGAGCGAGCCCGAGTCGCTCTGCCGGGCGAACCAGTCGGCGAGCGCGGCCGGTTCGTGCTCGGGGACCTCGATGCCGGCGGCATCCGCCAGCTCGATGATCGTGGCGGGTCGCACGCCCCCGTCGAGGTGGTCGTGCAACGAGACCTTCGGAAGGCTGCGCAACGAGACGCCGCCGATACGCGCGTCACCGTTCTGGTCGATGGCCATGGGTGCTCCTTGGAGATTCGGGATGCCGCGTCACGCGGTGATGCGCTCGATGACGATCGAGCGCGGTTCGGCCTTCTCGCCGATGCTGTACGCGTTCTCGAGGGCCTCGAGCGCGCGCGGGATGCGCGCGGCGTCGTCGGCACCGAGCGTGAGCAGCGGCTGACCGGCGACAACGCTATCACCCGGCTTGGCGTGCAGTTCGATGCCGGCCGCGTGCACGACGGCGTCTTGCGGGCGGGCGCGCCCGGCGCCCAGTCGCCACGCGGCGATGCCGACGTCCCAGGCGTCGAGTCGGGTGAGCACACCCGACTCGGGAGCGGTGACCGTGTGCGTCTCGCGCGGCATGGGCAGCGGTGCGTCGGGATCGCCGTCCTGCGCCCGGATCATGCGCCGCCAGACGTCCATCGCGCGTCCGTCGGCAAGGGCCGCCTCGACGTCGGCATCGGGCCGGCCGGCCAGCGCGAGCATCTCACGTGCGAGCGCTACGGTCAGCTCGATGACATCGGCCGGGCCGCCGCCGGCAAGCACCTCGACGGACTCGCGCACCTCGTTCGCGTTGCCGACGGCCAGGCCCAGGGGCGTGTCCATGTCGGTGATAAGGGCGGTGGTCGCCACGCCCGAGTCCGTTCCGAGCGCGACCATGGTCCGGGCCAGCTCGCGGGCCTTCTCGAGGTCGTGCATGAAGGCGCCCGAGCCGACCTTGACGTCGAGCACGAGCGCGTCGGTGCCCTCGGCGATCTTCTTCGACATGATGCTCGAGGCGATCAGCGGCACCGCCTCGACGGTGCCGGTCACGTCGCGCAGCGCGTACAACCGCTTGTCGGCCGGGGCCAGCCCCGAGCCCGCCGCACAGATCACGGCGCCCACGTCGCGCAGCTGGGCACGCATCTCGTCGTTCGAGAGCGCGGCGCGCCACCCGGCGATCGACTCGAGCTTGTCGAGCGTGCCGCCCGTGTGCCCGAGGCCGCGGCCCGACAGCTGCGGCACGGCGACCCCGAACGTCGCGACCAGGGGCGCCAGCGGCAACGTGATCTTGTCGCCGACACCGCCCGTGGAGTGCTTGTCGCTCGTCGGCTTGCCCAGACCCGCGAAGCTCATCCGCTCGCCCGAGGCGATCATGGCATCGGTCATCACGCGGATCTCGTCGCGCCCCATGCCGTTCAGCAGCACCGCCATCGCGAACGCCGACATCTGCGCGTCGGTCACGAACTCGCGGGTGTAGGCGTCGATCATCCACCGCAGCGCGTCGGGGTCGAGCCCGGTCTTGTCGCGCTGCGCGCGGATCACGTCGACGGCGTCGAAGGGTTCGGTCATCGCACTGCTTCCAGGTCACGCGGGCCGAAGGCGTCGGGCAGCACCTCGTCGATCGTACGGATGCCGGAGACGGTGTCGAGCAGCATCCCGGGGATCGCGTGCTCGAACAGCAGCTGCCGGCAGCGCCCGCACGGCATGATCGTGTCGCCCTCGCCGTTCACGCACACGAACGCGACGAGCTGGCCGCCGCCCGACATGTGCAGGTCGCTCACCAACCCGCATTCCGCACACAGCGTGACCCCGTACGAGGCGTTCTCGACGTTGCAGCCCGCGATGACGCGGCCATCGGTCACCAGCGCGGCCGCTCCCACGCGATAGCGCGAGTACGGCACATAGGCGCGCTCCGAGGCCTCGCGCGCAGCGGCGTGCAGCGCGTCCCAGTCGATGTCGGTCACTATCTCCTCCACGATGTGCGGGATGCCACGGGTCATCCCTTGATGTATGGACTGCCATCGGCCGCGGGTGCCGTGATCTTCCCGGCGAATCCGGCCACCGCCAGGATCGTGACCACGTACGGCAGCATGAGCATGAACTCGCTGGGGATCGGCGTCGACAGCACCGACAGCAGGTTCTGCAGGCTCGTCGCGAAGCCGAACAGCAGGGCGGCCAGCGTCGCCTTGATCGGATCCCACCCGCCGAAGATCACCGCCGCCAAGGCGATGAAGCCGAGGCCGGCGGTCATGTCCTTGGTGAACTGCGGCACCGACACCAGCGTGAAATAGGCGCCGCCGATGCCGGCGATCGCCCCCGCCAGCAGCACGTTCCAGAACCGGGTCGGGTTGACTTTGATGCCGACGGTGTCGGCCGCCTGCGGGTGCTCGCCGACCGAGCGCAGACGCAGTCCCCACCGGGTGCGGTACAGGCCCCAGGCCACGATCGCCACGACCACGTACATCAGGTAGACGATGAACGTCTGGTTGAAGAACACCGGACCGATGACGGGGATGTCGCCCAGCAGCGGGATCTTCCACCGCGGGAAGGTCACAGCGTTGTTCAGCGCCGCTTCGTTGGGGGCCAGCAGGGCGCCGTAGAGAAAACCGGTCAGGCCCGAGACCAGCACGTTCAGCACGACACCGACGATGATCTGGTCGACCAGATAGCGGATCGCGAACGCCGCGAGCACGAACGCGACCATGACACCGCCGATGATGGCACCGACGAGTCCCACGAACGGGTTGCGCGTGATGCTCGACAGCAGCACCGCGGTGAACGCACCCAGCAGCAACTGGCCCTCGATGGCGATGTTGACCACGCCGCCGCGTTCGCCGATGACCCCGGCCAGGGCGCCGTACACGAGCGGCACCGACAGCGACAGGGCTCCGGCGAGCGTGCCCGCCACCGGCACCACGCCGCCGTCTTGCGCGGCCCAGGTGAGGAACGCGAACATCGCGATCACGGCGAAGACGATCGAAACCCACAACCCCGTGCGGCGGTAGGCCACAGCATCCCACCAGGTCCACGCGGCGAGCACGGCGAGGATGACCCACGAGATCCACATCGTGGGTGCGGAGGCCACGTGGATGTCGGCGATGGTGAACGAGATGCGGTCGCTGATCCGGAAGATGCTCTCACCGGTGACCGGCGAGAACACGAACAGCAGGGCCAGCAGCACCGTCACGACGGTGAGCGTCACCGGCAGCTTGATGTGCCGGGTGCGCACGATCTCGGGCGTGAACGTGGAGGCCGTGATCGTCATGAGGCCACCGCCTTGTCATTCGCCGCGGCGCGTTTGCGGGCGGCCTTGGCCTTGCCCTTCGCCGACAGATCGGAGTCGTCCTTGGGGAGGAAGAAGATCGTACGCACGAGCGGGGGCGCCGCGATGAACAGCACGATCATCGACTCGACCACGAGCACGATGTCGACGGGGATGCCCTGCGCGACCTGCATCGTGAACGACCCCGCCTTCAGCGCGCCGAACAGCAGTCCCGCCCAGAACGTGCCCCAGGCACGCGAACGCCCGAGAAGGGCCACCGTGATGGCGTCGAAGCCGATACCGGCGTCGATCGCGTCACCGAAGCCCGTGGTGACGGAGCCCAGGATCTGGTTCATACCCGCCAGTCCCGCCAGACCTCCGGCGAACAGCATCGCATAGACGTACATACGCTGCACGCTGATGCCGGCCGTGCGCGCAGCGTGCGGGTTCTCGCCCACCGCCCGCAGCCGGAAGCCCAGGCTGGAGTGTTCGACGAGCCACCACGTGATCACCGTGGCGAGGATCACGATCGGGAAGCCCCAGTTCAGCAACGGGAACTGCTCACCGAACAGGGAAGGGAACTGCGCTGTCGCGGGCGTGGGGGCCGAGATCGGCTGGTTGGTGCCGGGCTTCTGCAGCAGACCCGGCGTGCGGATCATCCACCGCACGAGGTACAGCGCGACGAAGTTGAGCATGATCGTCAGGATCACCTCGTGCGCACCGGTGCGCGCCTTCAGCAGCCCCGCGATGCCACCCCAGATCGCGCCGCCGACGATGCCCGCGACGAGCGTCAGCGGCATATGGATCCACATCGGCAGGTCGAGGTTGAACGTCACGAGGGCGGCCGTGGCGCACGCGATCAGCATCTGACCACGGGCACCGATGTTGAAAAGGCCGGAGCGGAAGGCGAGCGCGACGCCGAGACCCGCCGCGATGAGCGGTGCGGCGAATCCGAGGGTGTTCGTCAGCGGTCGGATGAACGCGACGAAGGACGTGGCGCCGGGGTTGACGATCGCCCCCTCGAACAGCGCGGAGTAGCCGCCGGCGACGGCCTGCCAGACAGCGACGAGCATGTCCTGTGGGCGCGCGAAGAAGTAGCCGGCCGTCTTCTGCACGGTCTCGTCGGTCACCGCGATGAGGATGCCGCCGACGATCATCGACGCGACGATCGCCAGAACGGTGGTCACCACCGACCCGCGCAAGATCTCCCGGATCAACTGATTCGATCGCGGGGCTTCGGGCGTCTCCTTCGCCCCCTGACCGGTGAGGGGGCCGGATGCCGCAGGCAGCTGCTCGGGCGGCAATCCGACCGGTTCGGGTCCTGCGCCGGGAACACGGTCGCTCATGCGGCGTCCTCCGTCGGGTTCTCGCCGGCCATCATCAGGCCGAGCACGTCACGCGGGGTGTCTGCGGGGACGATCCCCACGATGCCGCCGCGGTACATCACGGCGATCCGGTCGGCGAGGGCGACGACCTCGTCGAGCTCGGTCGACACGACGATCACCGGCACGCCGGCGTCGCGGGTCTGGATGATCCGGTTGTGGATGAACTCGATCGATCCCACATCGACGCCACGGGTGGGCTGCGAGGCCAGGAGCAGTGTGAGCTCGCGGGTCAGCTCGCGGGCGATGACGACCTTCTGCTGGTTGCCGCCCGACAACGAGCCGGCGGGGCTCGACGGCCCCTGCGTGCGGATGTCGAACTCGGCGATACGGTCACGTGCGAACGTGTCGAGCACGCGACGTTTGATGGTGCCGCCCGACTGGAACCGGCGGTCTGAGCTGCGGTCGAGGATGAGGTTCTCCGCAACGGTGAACGAGCCGACCAGGCCGTCTTCCTGCCGGTCTTCGGGCACGAACCCGACGCCCTCGTCGAGGATCGCGCGCACGCCCTTGCCGACGAGCTCTTCGCCGTTCAGGGTGATCGAGCCCGAGACCTTCTCCTGCAGGCCGATGATCGCCTCGGCCAGCTCGGTCTGCCCATTGCCCTGCACGCCCGCGACGGCGAGCACCTCGCCGGGCCGCACGTCGAAGTCGATCCCGTCGACCACGACCGCGCCGTCGTCCGAGAGTACGCGCAGGTCGCGGACCTCGAGCCCTCCGGTGCCGATGTGGGGCGGGTCCTTCTGCACCGTCAGCTCGACCGCGCGGCCGACCATCATCGACGCCAGCTCGGTGTTGGTGGCGGTGGGACTCGCCTCGCCGACGACCTTGCCCAGGCGCACGACCGTGATGCGGTCGGCGACCTCGCGCACCTCGCGCAGCTTGTGCGTGATGAACACGATGGCCGTGCCCTCGTCGCGCAGCTGCCGCATGATCTGCATGAACTCGTCGGTCTCCTGCGGGGTGAGCACAGCGGTGGGCTCGTCGAAGATGAGGATCTTCGCGTCGTGCGCGAGCGCCTTCACGATCTCGACGCGCTGCTGCACGCCCACCGGCAGGTCCTCGACCCGCGCATCCGGGTTGAGGTGGAACCCGAAGCGATCGGACACCTCGCGCACCCGGCGGCGCGCGGCGCCGATGTCGAGGATGCCGAAGCCCTTGGTGTCTTCGTGGCCGAGCATGAGGTTCTCGGCCACGGTGAACACGGGGATCAGCATGAAGTGCTGATGCACCATCCCGATGCCGGCGGCGATCGCGTCGCCGGGGCCGCGGAAGTGCTGCGCGACACCGTCGAGCAGGATCTCGCCCTCGTCGGCCTGGTAGAGGCCGTAGAGCACGTTCATGAGCGTCGATTTGCCGGCGCCGTTCTCACCCAGCAGCGCATGGATCTCACCGCTGCGCAGTTCGAGGTCGATGTGGTCGTTGGCCACCAGGCTTCCGAAGCGCTTCGTCACGCCCCGCAGCTCGAGCTTCATAGTCTGCACCTTATCCAGCGAACGGTCGTTGAGCGAGGCCCCCGCGCGGGGGCCCCGCTCAACGACCGTAGTGACGTGTTTACTTCGGCGAGTTGGTCGAGGTGACCGTCAGCGAGCCGTCGATGATCTGCTTCTGCAGGTCGGCCAGCTTATCGGTCAGGCCCGAGGGCAGCTTGCTCTCGAAGTCGTGGAACGGGCTCAGGCCCACACCCTCGTTCTTCAGCGTGCCGATGTACGGGGTCACGTCGAAGTCACCGGTGGCCGCCGACATCACCGTGTCGTAGACGGCGGAGTCGATGCGCTTCATGATCGAGACCAGCGTCACGTCGGCCACCGACGGGTCGGCGACGGCGAGGTCGGAGTCCACGCCCATCATCACGGTGTCTTTGCCGGAGTCCTTGATGGCCGCCGCCGCGCTCTTGTAGATCGGGCCGCCGACCGGCAGGATCACGTCGACACCCTGGTCGAGGATGCCCTGCGCGGTCTGCTTGGCGGTGTCGTTCGCGGTGAAGCCGCCGGTGAACGAGCCCTTCTGCGTGTCGACGTTCCAGCCGAGCGTTGCGACGTTCGTGCTGTTGTCCTCGTTGAACTTCTTCACGCCATCGATGAAGCCGTCCATGAAGATCGCGACCGACGGGATCTGCAGGCCGCCGAACGTGCCGACCTTGTCGACGCCGTCCTGGTGCGACCAGGCTGCCGCGGCGTAGCCGCCGAGGTAGGCGGCCTCGACGGTGTTGAAGAGGATCGGCTTGATGTTGTCGGCGTCGGGCTTGCCGTCGCCGTCGGCGTCGGCGCTGTCGTCGATGATCGCGAAGTTGATGCTGGGGTTCGCCTTGGCCGCCTTGATCGTCTCGGCCGAGAGCTTGTAGCCCACCGCGATGATCAGCGTGCAGTTCTGGCCGACCATGCTCTGCATGTTGGGGCCGTAGTCGCTCTCCGAGCTCGACTCGGCCTCGACGGCCTTCACACCCAGCTCTTGGGCCGCCTTGTCGATGCCGTTCTTGGCGGATTCGTTGAACGACTTGTCGTTCCAGCCGCCGTCGTCCGACACGATGCAGGGTTTGAAACCGGCGACCGCGGTCTTACCGCCCTCGGTCGGTGTCGTCGCCTCCGGCGCGGCGCCGCAGCCGGCGAGCACGAGGGCAAGGCTGGCGGCGACGGTGACGCCGGCGAGCTTGCGAGTAGATGAGATGGTCAACTCGGCCTCCACAGGAATGGACCGCGGACTTCGCGGCACCTACGAAGTTACCCAGTATGACGTGAGATTTGCAGTTCTGCGCGGCCCGTGGGCCGGAATGGTTACAAAGCCGAAACGAAGGGATGCGGCATCCCGAGCATTTCGCCCGGTCAGAGCACCTCGCCACGGCCCGAGAGCTTGAGCGCGTCCACGACGCCCTTCACCCGCTGCGCGTTCTCGCTCGTGGTCACCAGCAGCGCATCGGGCGTGTCGACGACGACGATGTCTTTGACACCGATGAGCGAGATGATGCGCTTCGTCTGGCTCACGACGATGCCGCTGGCGGCATCGGAGAGGATGCGGGCGTTCTCGCCGAGGATCGCCAGATCGTTCGGCCGTCCGTGGGAGTTGAGCTTGGCGAGGCTGGCGAAGTCGCCGACGTCGTCCCAGTCGAAGTGCCCGGGTACGACGGCCAGACGCCCGCGGGCCGCCGCGGGCTCGGCCACCGTGTAGTCGATCGCGATCTTCTCCAGCGTCGGCCACACCCGGTCGACCACAGGTCCGCGGGCGTCGCGATCATCCCAGGCCTCGGCGAGATCCATGAGGCCGGCGTACAGCTGCGGGCGGTTCTCGGCGATCTCGCCCAGCAGCACGTCGGCACGCGAGATGAACATGCCCGCGTTCCAGAGGTACGAGCGGTCGGCGTAGTACTCCTTGGCCGTCTCCAGGTCGGGCTTCTCGACGAAGCGCTCGACCATCGCCGCCTCGGGCGCGCCCTCGACGATGAGCTCCTCGGCCTTCTTGATGTAGCCGAAGCCGATCGAGGGCTCGGTGGGCGGGATGCCGATCGTGCAGATGTACCCCTCACGCGCGACGGCGATCGCCTGACGGACGGCCCAGTCGAACAGGTGCGGCACGCGGATCACGTGGTCGGCGGCGAACGAACCGATCACCACGTCGGGCTCACGGCGCACCAGGATCGCCGCGGCCAGCCCGATCGCCGCCGTCGAATCGCGCGGCTCTGATTCGAGGATCACGTTCTTGTCGGGGATGCCGGGCAGCTCCTTCTCCACGGCCGCGCGGTGGGCACGCCCCGTGACCACCGCTATGCGGTCGGCACCGGTCAGCGGCTCCAGGCGGTTCCACGTGTCTTGCAGCAGAGTGTGCCCGGAGCCGGTCAGATCGTGCAAGAACTTCGGCGCGTCGGCACGCGAGAGCGGCCACAGCCTGCTGCCGATGCCCCCCGCGGGGATGATGGCGTGGAAGTCGGAGAGGGGCGCTGACATGCGTCCAGGGTATCGGCCGCGGCATCCCTCTTCACCTCTCACTGAACGAGATGCCACCGCCCTCACGGTAAGGCCCGCCTAACCCGCCGCGACCACAGGAGGGGAATAGGATGGGCAAGCGCCCGTTGTGTGACGCCGAGGTCTTCCGGCCTCGGGGGGCATCGTCAGCCCCTACTCGAGTACGACTCTGGAGGACGGCCGTGTCTGCACCTGCACGCCTGACACCGTCGGTTTCCCAAACCACTTCCCGGACGCCGCGCGGCACGCTGTACCGCGGTCATGAGGGCATGTGGTCTTGGGTGCTGCACCGCATCACGGGCATCGGGATCTTCTTCTTCCTGCTTGTCCACATCCTCGACACGGCACTGATCCGTGTGGCGCCGGAGGCGTACGACGCCGTGATCGGCACGTACAAGAACCCCATCATGGGGGTCGGCGAGATCATCTTGGTCGCCGCGATCGCCTACCACGCCTTCAACGGCCTGCGCGTGATCGTCGTCGACTTCTCCAAGTGGGGCGCGAAGTACCAGCGCCAGCTGTGGTGGGGCGTCATCGGCCTGTGGGTCATCCTGATGCTCGGCTTCATCCCGCGCCAGTTCATGGTCATCATGGCCGAGATCACCGGGGGCAACTGACATGACCGCCGATTCCATCGCCGCACCGCGCACTCCTGCCGCACCGCCGCGCCGCAAGGGCCTCAACCTCGAGAAGTGGGGCTGGGTCTTCATGCGCGCCTCGGGCGTGCTCCTGGTCGTGCTCATCTTCGGCCACCTCATCGTCAACCTCGTGCTCGGCGAGGGCGTCCGTCAGATCGACTTCGCCTTCGTGGTCGGCAAGTACGCCACGCCGTTCTGGCAGTGGTGGGACGTCATCATGCTGTGGTTGGCGCTCATCCACGGCAGCAACGGCATGCGCACGATCGTCAACGACTACGTGACCCACAACGGCACCCGCCGCGTGCTGGTCTGGGCGCTCGGAATCGTCGCCGCGCTGCTGATCCTGCTCGGCACCCTCGTCGTCTTCACCTTCGACCCCTGCCTCGGAGTGACTCCCGACAGCTCGCTGTGGCAGATGTGCCAGGCCCGATAGAGACGCTACGAAGACACCCAGACACGGAGGCATCCCACACGTGAGCACCCAGACATCGGGCGACGTCGTCAAGGACGGCGTGCACTACCACCAGTTCGACATCGTGATCGTCGGCGCCGGCGGCGCCGGTATGCGCGCGGCGATCGAGGCCGGCCCCGGCGCGAACACGGCCGTCATCTCGAAGCTCTACCCCACCCGCTCGCACACCGGTGCGGCGCAGGGCGGCATGGCCGCGGCGCTGTCCAACGTCGAGGAGGACAACTGGGAGTGGCACACCTACGACACCGTCAAGGGTGGTGACTACCTCGTCGACCAGGATGCGGCGGAGATCCTGGCCAAGGAGGCCATCGACGCGGTCATCGACCTCGAGAACATGGGGCTGCCGTTCAACCGCACCCCCGAGGGCAAGATCGACCAGCGCCGTTTCGGCGGTCACACTCGTGACCATGGCAAGGCCGCGGTCCGTCGCGCGTGCTACGCCGCCGACCGCACCGGCCACATGATCCTGCAAACGCTCTACCAGAACTGCGTGAAGCTGGGCATCAACTTCTTCAACGAGTTCTACGTCTTGGACCTCGTCATGGTGCCCGATGCCGACGGCACCGACCAGATCGCCGGCGTCGTCGCCTATGAGCTGGCCACCGGAGAGCTGCACGTCTTCCAGTCGAAGGCCGTCATCTTCGCCACCGGCGGGTTCGGCAAGATCTTCAAGACCACCTCTAACGCCCACACGCTCACGGGGGACGGTGTGGGCATCATCTGGCGCAAGAAGCTGCCGCTCGAAGACATGGAGTTCTTCCAGTTCCACCCGACGGGACTGTACGGTCTCGGCATCCTGCTCACCGAAGGCGCCCGCGGCGAGGGCGCGATCCTGCGCAACGCGTCGGGTGAGCGCTTCATGGAGCGCTACGCGCCCACGATCAAGGATCTTGCACCTCGCGACATCGTCGCGCGGTCGATGGTGCAGGAGGTGCTCGACGGGCGCGGCGCCGGCCCGCACAAGGACTACGTCTACCTCGACTGCACGCACCTGGGTGCCGAGGTCCTGGAGACCAAGCTGCCCGACATCACCGAGTTCGCACGCACCTACCTGGGCGTCGACCCGGTCGTCGAGCCGGTGCCGGTCATGCCCACGGCGCACTACGCGATGGGCGGCATCCCGACCAACAACAACGCCGAGGTGCTGCGCACCAACACCGACATCGTGCCCGGACTGTATGCGGCCGGCGAATGCGCGTGCGTATCGGTGCACGGTTCGAACCGTCTGGGCACCAACTCGCTGCTCGACATCAACGTGTTCGGCAAACGCGCCGGCAACAACGCGGTCGAGTATGTGAAGACCGCCGAGTTCGTCGATCTTCCCGACGATCCCGCCAAGGAGGTGCGCGAGCTCATCGACGGCCTGCGTTCGGGCGAGGGAACCGAGCGCGTCGCCACCCTGCGCAAGACGCTGCAGAACGACATGGACCTGAAGGCCCAGGTGTTCCGCACCGACGACTCGCTGGGCGAGGTTCTCGGCACGATCGAAGAGCTGCGGGAGCGCTACAAGAACGTGCACGTCGACGACAAGGGCCGCCGGTACAACACCGATCTGCTCGAGGCCGTCGAGCTGGGCTTCCTGCTCGACATCGCCGAGGTCGTCGTCTACGCCGCCCGCAACCGCAAGGAGAGCCGCGGCGGCCACATGCGCGACGACTACCCGAAGCGCGACGACGAGAACTACATGCAGCACACGATGGCGTATCTGACCGGTGACCCGCACTCTTCGGATGCCACCGATCACATCGAACTCGATTGGAAACCCGTCGTGTTCACCAAGAACGAACAAGGCGAGCTGCGGTACCCGCCGTTGGAGAGGAAGTACTGATGTCCACTGTCGTCGAGTCTGACCAGCCTGCCCCGGCGGACGAGGCGCCGATCCAGTCGTTCCTGGTCACGTTCATCATCCGCCGGTTCGATCCCGAGGTCGACGCCGAGCCCCGCTGGGTCGACTATGACGTCGAGATGTACCCGACCGAGCGCGTCCTCGACGCCCTGCACAAGATCAAGTGGGACCAGGACGGGTCGCTGACCTTCCGCCGCTCGTGCGCGCACGGCGTCTGCGGTTCCGATGCCATGCGCATCAACGGCCGCAACCGCCTGGCGTGCAAGACGCTGATCAAGGACCTCGACATCTCGAAGCCGATCTACGTCGAGGCTCTCAAGGGTCTGCCCCTGGAGAAGGACCTCGTCGTCGACATGGACCCGTTCCTGGACGCGTACAAGGCCGTGCAACCCTTCCTCATCGCACACTCGCACCCCGAGAAGGGCAAGGAGCGCCTGCAGTCCGCCGAGGACCGCGAGCGCTTCGACGACACCACGAAGTGCATCCTGTGTGCGGCGTGCACCTCGTCGTGCCCGGTCTTCTGGACCGACGGCCAGTACTTCGGCCCCGCGGCGATCGTGAATGCGCACCGGTTCATCTTCGACTCGCGCGACGACGCGGCCGACGTGCGCCTGGACATCCTCAACGACAAGGAGGGCGTGTGGCGATGCCGCACGACCTTCAACTGCACCGAGGCGTGCCCCCGCGGCATCCAGGTCACCCGTGCCATTGCCGAGGTCAAGCAGGCGATCCTGCGCGGCGGGCGCTGAATCTCACCCCTTCTGTGCGAGCGCTCGTCGGGCAACCGGCGGGCGCTCGCTAGTCTGTGAGCTGTGGGTCAGACGCGTGCACGGGCGACGGCGGCCGACGCCCGGGCGCGGGCGTCGCGAGATCCCGACACGCCCGACGACGAGACGCTTCACGAGCGGTGGGATGCTGCAGCCACGTCCCTGCGGGAGCGATTCGACGAGCCGATCAACCGGGCGACCGCTCTGACCCGGCGCACGCTCGCGTGGTTCCCCATCCGGGTGTGGCGGCATTTTCTGCGCAGCAACGGCTTTCTGCTGGCGGCGAGCATCAGCTATCAGTCGCTGTTCGCGATCTTCGCCGTCGTGTACGCCTCTTTCGCCGGCATCGGCATCTGGTTGGGCAACAGCACGCCGGCAGTGAATCGCATGATCCAGGTGATCAACAGCTACATCCCGAACCTCATCAGCGACGAGGACGGCGCGCTGATCGCGCCGGAGTCGGTGCAGCAGGTGACGAGCCAGGCCAGCGGCGTTCTGGCGATCACCGGTGCCATCGCGCTGGGCGTGGCGATCTGGACGGCGATCGGGTTCGTCACGTTCACGCGGCGCGCGGTGCGGGACATCTTCGGGCTCCCCTTCGACACCCGTAATTACATCTATCTGAAGGCGCGCGACTTCCTCGCGGGAGCGATGTTCGGCATCGCGCTCATCATCGGCGCGATCGTCGGCTGGATCGCCAGCGGCGCGCTGGACACGCTGCTCAGCCTGATCGGGTTGGACGGCTCGACCTGGTCGCAGGTGGCGGTCAAACTGCTGTCGGGCATCGTCGGGTTCGTGCTCACGTCGGCGGCGCTGGCCGGCCTGTTCCGGTTCCTCACCGGCACATCGCTGCCGTGGCGGCGGATCTGGCCCGGCGCGCTTCTGGGCGGGGCCGCCATCGCGGTGCTGCAGCTGGGCGTCGGGCTGCTGTTCACGTATACGCCGTCCAACCCGCTGCTGACGACGTTCTCGGTGATGATCGCGCTGCTGCTGTGGTTCCGGCTGATCGGCATCGTGATCCTTGTGGCGGCCTCGTGGATCGCCGTGTCGGCGACCGACCGGGAGATCCCCCTCGCCCAGCCGAGCGAAGCCGAGCGCGCCCTCGCCGAACACGAAGCGCTGCTGCTGGCCGCGCACGTGCGCCTTCGCGATACGCGCGTGACGCGCGCCGCCGCGCCCTGGTGGCGGCGATGGCGTGCCACCCGCGAGGTGCACGACGCCGAAGAACAGCTCGCGGAGGTCGAGGCGTCCGCGCCCCCGGAGGCTCGATGAGGTCACGCTGAGCGGTGTCGGATGCGCCGGTTAGGGTGGAAAGCGTGCCAGCTCCCTCCCGCATCCCCGACACCGTCCGCATCGCCTCGATCAACGTGAACGGCATCCGCGCCGCCGTGCGCAATGGCATGCTGCGCTGGCTCGATGAGGCCGATGTCGACATCATGGCGCTGCAGGAGGTGCGCGCCACCGCCGAGCAGCTGCGTGCGGCGCTGCCCGGGTGGGAGCTCATCAACGACGAGGCTCTGGCCAAGGGCCGCGCCGGCGTCGCGATCGCATCGCGCACCCCGGTCACAGAGGTGCGCCGCGGGTTCGACGGCGACGGCGTCGACGCGGCGGGCCGTTGGCTCGAGGTCGAGACCGACCTGGGCGGCACGGGCCTGACGATCGTCAGCGCCTACGTGCACAGCGGCGAGGTGGGCACGCCCAAGCAGGAGGCGAAGTGGGCGTTCCTCGATGCGATGGAGAAGCGGATGCCGCAGCTGAACGCTCCCGGGTCGCACGCGGTCATCATGGGCGACCTGAACGTCGGCCACCGCGAGCTCGACATCCGCAACTGGAAGGGCAACGTGAAGCGCGCCGGGTTCCTGCCGCGAGAGCGCGCGTACTTCGACCGCTTCTTCGGGCCTGTCGGCCAGACCATCACGGGGGTCGACGGGTCGACCGGCACCGGCCTGGGATGGGTCGATGTCGGGCGTCGGTTCCACGGCGAGATCGACGGGCCGTACACCTGGTGGTCGAGCCGCGGCAAGGCATTCGACAACGACACCGGGTGGCGCATCGACTACCACGTCGCAACGCCGGCCCTCGCCGAGCGCGTGCGCGGGTACTGGATCGGCCGCGCGCCGTCGTGGGACACGCGGTGGAGCGACCACGCGCCGGTGGTCGTCGACTACGCAGTCTGAGCATCTACGGCGCCGCCGCGCGCACGCGGTTCCTCCCGGGGCGGGGGTAGTACTCCTGTCCACGGATCTGGTTTTCGGCCCCCTCCACAGGCCTGTGAAACGCTAGCGTCGGTGGCACCGGCGAGCCCTCGCCGCATTCAGCCGTCGACCGCGATGAACGGTCGCGAGAGGAGTGCCGTGACCATCATGGCCGAACCCGTTGCGCCCACCCTGGAGGCCATAGCGCGGGGCCTCGATCAGAACACCGACCAGTTGCAGGCGACCCGCGACCGCCTCGATGCACACATCCAGGCATCGAGCCTGTACTTCGTCGGCATGGACAAGCAGTTCGACGGCCTGCGCGACACCATCCGCTCGCAGCATCTGCTGGTGTCGGCCGACATCGCCGCCGCCCGTCGTGACATCGCCACCGTCGAGGAGCACGTTGCACTGCTCACCACGATGGCGACGGCGAACGCCAACCGCCTGGACGCACACGACAAGCGGTTCGACGCCATCGACCAGCGGCTGGACGCGCACGACAAACGATTCGACGCGATCGACCAGCGGCTCGACACGCTGACCGACGTCGTGGTACAGATCCGCGACGCCGTGCTGCCGGGCGACCACTGACGCCGACGCGGGGGCTGCGGCATCCCACCCGTAGACTTGTCCGGTGAACAAGCCCCGTCTCTATTCAGGAATGCAGCCCTCCGCCGACTCCCTCCAGGCCGGCAACTACATCGGGGCGCTTCTGCAGTGGCGGGACCTGCAGCAGACCTACGACGCGTTCTTCTCTGTCGTCGATCTGCACGCGCTGACCCAGCCGAACAACCCCGCTGAGCTCCGCGAGAAGACACGGCGCACCGCAGCGCAGTACATCGCGGCGGGTATCGAGCCCTCGAAGTCGACCCTCTACGTTCAGTCGCACGTGCCGGCGCACTCCGAGCTGGCTTGGATCCTTTCGACGCTCACCGGTTTCGGCGAGGCCGGCCGCATGACGCAGTTCAAAGACAAGTCGCAGCGCTACGGACAGGACGGCACCACGGTCGGCCTGTTCACCTACCCGGTGCTGATGGCCGCCGACATCCTGCTGTACCAGACCGACATCGTGCCGGTCGGCGAAGACCAGAAGCAGCACGTGGAGCTCACCCGTGACCTCGCCGAGCGCTTCAATTCGCGGTACGGCGCGGCCTTCGAGGTGCCGGTGCCGGTCATCCAGAAGGACACGGCGCGCATCTACGACCTGCAGAACCCCACGTCGAAGATGTCGAAGTCGGCCGCGACCGATGCCGGTGTGCTGTGGCTGCTCGACGAGCCCAGCAAGACCGCCAAGAAGATCATGCGGGCCGTCACCGACTCCGAGGGGTCGGTGCGCTATGACCGTGAGAACAAGCCCGGTGTCTCGAACATGCTGGTCATCTACGCAGCGCTCACCGGTAAGCAGATCCCCACGATCGAGGACGAGTACGCCGGCCGCGGATATGGCGACTTCAAGAAGGGTCTCGCCGAGGTGGTGGTCGACGAGTTCGGTCCCGTGCGCGAGCGCGCGCTGGCGCTGCTCGACGATCCGGCCGAGCTCGACCGCGTGCTGGCCGCCAACGCCGAGCGCGCCGCCGAGGTAGCGAACCGCACCCTCGCCGACGTGTACGACAAGGTCGGGCTGCTCCGTCGCGTCGTGCTCTGACCTCGGCGGCGGACGACCGCGGCAGGAGACGAGCACGGGGACGCGGCGGAGTGGACGCGCGATCTCACGCCGGAACAGAGGCGGCCGCGAGATAGCGTGCACCCCGCACGGCGGCCGCGCGCGGGGCGATACCCTGTCGGGATGCAACCGGTCACCCTCCGCACGGCGCGGCTTGAGCTCGCCCTGCCGACCCTCGACGATGCCGAGTCGATCACCGCGGCTGCGGCCGACCCCGAAGTACCGCGCTGGACGACGCTTCCCTCGCCCTACTCGCTCGACGACGCCCGAGACTTCATCGCCCGCGCCGCCGCCTGGACCGACGAGGGCTCGCAGCTGAACTGGGCGATCCGTCACGAGGGCGCCTGGGTCGGGATGATCGGCCTCGCGCACCTCGAGCAGGGCGGCGCCGCCGAGATCGGGTACTGGATGGCCGCGCCGGCCCGCGGCCGGGGCTTTCTCGCCGAGGCGGCGCGCGCGGTGATCGACTACGCCTTCGCCGAGCTGAAACTCGCGCGCATCGAATGGCGGGCGGTGGTCGGCAACATCCCCTCGGCACGCACGGCGCGCGCGCTCGGATTCCGATACGAGGGGATGCTGCGCCAGGCGCTCTCCGACCCGCGCGGCCGGCACGACGGCTGGATCGCGGGCTTGCTGCCCGGCGACGACCGCACGCCGGTGGACTGGCCGATCCTCTGACCGCACGTCGGCACCCCGTGGCAGGATGGGCGCATGCCCGAGATGCCGGAGGTACAAGGGCTCGTCGCTTTCCTCGACGAGCGCGTGACGGGACTTCAGATCACGCGCGCCTCGGTCGCGGCGATCGCCGCGTTGAAGACGTACGACCCTCCGATCGAAGCGCTGCGCGGGGCATCCATCACCGGCGTCACACGTCACGGAAAGTTCGTCGACATCGCGACGGATGCCGCGCACCTCGTCTTCCACCTCGCCAAGGCCGGCTGGCTGCGCTGGTACGACACGCTGCCGTCGACGATCATCAAGCCGGGGCGCACCCCGATCGCGCTGCGGATCGCCCTGTCGGACGACTCGGGGTTCGACCTCACGGAGGCAGGCACCAAGAAGTCACTCGCGGTGTACGTCGTGCGCGACCCGATGGATGTGCCCGGCATAGCGCGGCTCGGTCCCGACCCGCTCGACCCGTCGTTCACGCGCGACGCGTTCGCGGCGCTGCTGACCGGCAAGCGCACCCAGATCAAGGGGCTCCTGCGCGATCAGGCCGTGATCGCCGGTATCGGCAACGCCTACTCCGACGAGATCCTGCACGCGGCCAAGATGTCGCCCTACGCGCTGGCCGCGAACCTCGACGACGAGGCGATCGACCGACTGTACGCGGCCATGATCGAGACGCTGCAGGATGCCGTGGCCACCGCCTCCGGCAAGCCGCCCGCCGATCTCAAAGACGCGAAGCGCCGGGGCATGCGCGTGCACGGGCGCCGGGGCGAGGCATGCCCCGTCTGCGGCGATACCGTGCGCAGCGTGTTCTTCGCCGACAACAGCCTGGAGTACTGCCCCACCTGCCAGACCGGCGGAAAGCTGCTCGCCGACCGCCGCCTGTCCCGCCTGCTCAAGTAGCCGCGCGCGTCCCCTCGCCGCGAGGTCGTACGCGTTTCCGCGAGGTCGTACGCGTTTCCGCGAGGTCGTACGCGTTTCCGCGAGGTCGTACTCGTTCTCGCGAGGTCGTACGCGCTTCCGCGAGGTCGTACGCGTCTTCGCGAGGTCGCACCGCACCGCGGCATCCACCCTCGACGCGGCGGGCTGCCTCAGGCGTCGTGCGTACCCATGAGGATGCGCGCGTCGTCGTCGACCCAATCCAGCGACTTGGCGACGGCCTTGCACCACATCCGGTAGCGGCGCTCACGCTCGTCCTCGTCCATCGCCGGCTCGAAGCGGCGGTCCTCCTGCCACAGCGCACGCAACTCGTCGAACCCGCTCCACACGCCCGTGGCAAGGCCCGCGGCGTACGCGGCGCCCAGTGCCGTCGTCTCCACGACCTTCGGCCGAACCACCGGAATGCCCAGGATGTCGGCCTGAAACTGCATCAGCAGATCGTCGCGCGTCATCCCGCCGTCCACCCGCAACTCGGGCGGCGTGCGCCCGGTATCAGCGCTCACGGCGTCGATCACGTCGCGGGTTTGGAACGCCGTCGACTCGAGCGCGGCGCGCGCGATGTGCCCCTTGTTGACGTACCGCGTCAGCCCCACCAGCGCGCCGCGCGCGTCCGGCCGCCAGTACGGGGCGAACAAGCCCGAGAACGCGGGCACGAAGTACGCGCCGCCGTTGTCGGCGACCGTCGCTGCGAGGGTCTCGACGTCTTCCGACCGCGCGATGATGCCGAGGTTGTCACGCAGCCACTGCACGAGCGAGCCGGTCACCGCGATCGACCCCTCGACGGCGAACCGCGCGCGGTCGCCTGCGCACCGGTACGCGACCGTGGTGATCAGTCCGTGCTCGCTGCGCACGATCTTCTCCCCCGTGTTCACGATGAGGAAGTTGCCGGTCCCGTAGGTGTTCTTCGACTCGCCCGCCTCGAATGCCGCCTGTCCGAAGGTGGCCGCCTGCTGGTCACCGAGTATTCCGGCGATCGGGATGCCGCGGGCCACGGTCGGCAGCTGCGCGTCGCCGACGATCTCCGACGACGAGCGGATCTCCGGCAGGATCGCACGGGGGATGTCCCATGCGGCCAGCAGCTCGTCCGACCAGTCCAGCGTCTGCAGATCCATCAACAGGGTGCGCGACGCGTTGGTGACATCCGTGACGTGGATGCCGCCGCTGCTGCCTCCGGTGAGGTTCCAGATCACCCACGTGTCGGGGGTGCCGAACAGCACCTCGCCCGCCTCGGCCGCCTCCCGTGCCCCGGGGATGTGGCGCAGCATCCACGCGATCTTCGACGCCGAGAAGTAGGTCGCCAGCGGCAGCCCGGTCGCGTCGGCGAACCGCTGCGTCCCGTCTGCATGCGCCGCGGCCATCTCGTCGATGTGCTCCTGGGTGCGGGTGTCCTGCCAGACGATCGCGTTGCCGACCGGGCGCCCTGTGCGGCGGTCCCACAGAATGGCCGTCTCACGCTGGTTCGTGATGCCGATGCCCGCGACATCCCTCGCCGACAGCCTCGCGCGCTGCAGTGCGTGCGCGACGACCCACTCGGTGTTGGTCCAGATCTCGACGGGGTCGTGCTCGACCCAGCCCGCGCGCGGAAAGATCTGCTCGTGTTCGCGCTGCGCCGACGCGACGATCTGCCCATCGTCGTCGAAGACGATCGCCCGGGTCGAGGTGGTGCCCTGGTCGATCGCGAGGACATGTCGGGCCACGGGTGCCTCCTTGCAGTGAGTGGATGCCGTCGTGCCACGCTACCGCGCCGGCACCGTCCCACCAGCGCGCGGAAGCAGGTACGACCTCGCGAGATGCGCTACGACCTCGCGAGACGCGGTGCGACCTCGCGGGGCGCGTCGCGCGGGGGTGAGCGGGGCGAGGCGGGAGGCAGGGCTCAGGCGGGGACCGCGGCGTGCACGGCGGCGACCGCCCGCTCGACTTCGGCGGCGGCCTCGGCTGGGCTCCAGCCCAGCGTGCCGGCGACGGCTGCGGCGACCTCCGCCGCGGCGGCGGGCGTCGCACGTCCGGTGAAGCCGAGCGCCGTGCGGCGCAACAGCAGGTCGTCGAGGTGACGCACGGCCTCGGTCTGCGCGAGATGGCGCAGCTCGCCCGTGCTGAATTCGGGCGCCGACAGCAGCGGCGCATCATCGGCATCGTCGGCGACGGCGGCCGCGACATCCGCGGCCACCGTGCCGTAGCGCGTGAGCAGCGTGCCCAGACGCGCGGGGCCGAGGCCCGGGTCATGGTCGGCGATCCACTGCTGTCGCGCGCGTTCGGTCTCTGGGTAGCCGCGGCCTCCACCGATCGCGACGCCTCGCGTGGTGCGTCGACGCGGCCACGCCAGGGCGCCCAGCACCTGGTCGGCGAGGTGCTCGGCCGAGGCGCGGAATGTCGTCCATTTGCCGCCTACGAGGCTGAGCATCACGACGTCGCCGGGCAACCGCACGTGTTCGATGCGGTAGTCGCGCGACACGAAGCCCGGCGCGAGGTCGCCGTGCCCGGGCAGCGGACGCACTCCGGCGTATCGGTACACGATCTGCTCGCGAGACACGGCGATGCTCGGCAGCACATCGCCGATCAGCTCGAGGAAGTAATCGACCTCCGCCTCGGTGCACACGATCGGCTCGGTCATGTCGTGCTCGAGGTCGGTCGTTCCGACGAGCACCCGACCGCGCAGCGGGTAGATCAGCACGATGCGCCCGTCGCTGTGTTCGAAGAACAATTCGCGCCCGCCGGTGGCCGCCAGCAGTTCGGGGTGGTCGAGCACGATGTGCGAGCCCTTCGTGCCGCCCATGTAGCGCGTCGGCTCGTGCAGCGCCGCATTGGTGAGATCGGTCCACGGGCCGGTCGCGTTGACGATGACGGATGCCGCGAACCGCACCTCACGGTCGCCGTCGCTCTCGCGCAGCACGACCCGGCCGTCGTCGACCCCGACCGCCGCGGTGTAGTTCGCCGCCCGCGCACGCGGGCCCGCGGCATCCACTCCCCCTGCAACACCGTCACGGAGAACATCCAGCGCGAGTCGTTCGGGGTCGCGCAGCGAGGCGTCCCAGTAGGTCGCGGTGTACTTCACCTCGGGGTTCAGGTGCGCGAGCGCGCGCAGCGATGCGCGCCGACCGTGGAAGGTGTGGCGCGGGACGCGGCCGCCGCCCCGGGAGAAGGAGTCGTAGATCTCCAGGCCGATCTTGATGAGCGCGGCGCCCCGCTCGCGCGGGCGTCCGGTGCCGTGCCTCAGAAAGCGCAACGGCGCCGACAGGACGCCGGAGAACGTCGAGAAGATCGGGATCGTGGTCTGCAGCGGCACGACGTAGTGCGGCGCGGTGCGCAGCAGCATGTTGCGTTCGGTGACGGCCTCGTGCACCAGGCGGAACTCGCCGTTCTCGAGGTAGCGGATGCCGCCGTGGATCATGTGACTGGACGCCGCCGATGCCCCGCTCGCGAAGTCGCCGCGCTCGACGAGCGCAACGTCGACGCCCTGCAGCGCGAGGTCGCGGAAGGTCGCGATGCCGTTGATGCCGCCGCCGATCACGAGCACGTCGGCGTACGGGCGGGCGGCGAGCGCAGCGAAGCCGTCACGTGCGAGTGTCGCCTGCATGTGCCACTCCCCTTTCCCCACCTCCAGGCTATGCGACGCCTCCGACCCCCGGCGCCGCCGCGCCGCCCTCACGGCGCCCGTCAACGGTGAGAGTGCAGCTGGTCGCCGAGGGATAGGGAAGCAACCGCTCCCTCGTCCGCCCGCTGCACTTTCACCGGGAGGGGGCCCGGGAAGGGTGCCGCGAGAAGGGTGCCGCGGGAAGGAGGCGGCGGAGCGGGAATGCGACCGCACGATGCGCGTTGAGTAGACTGGGAGCCACTACGTGCTCCGGGGTCGGTGAGAATCCGAACCGGCGGTGACAGTCCGCGAGACGCACGGCCCGAACAGGTCGCGTGTCTGATCCGGTGGAATTCCGGAACCGACGGTGATGCGATGGCAGGCCATCGCTAGTCCGGATGGGAGGCAGCACGAGCATCGCGCTCTTCGCGCGATGCCCACGGCACGCCTCCGGAGCCAGACAGCGAGGAGAGCGGATGCCGGCGACTCGGCCCGAACGCGACGCCATGCGGCGTGCCTTCGCCCTCGCCCGACGCGGCCCGCGCGGCGTGAACCCGCAAGTGGGGGCTGTCATCCTCTCCCCCGACGGCGATGTGATCTCCGAGGGATGGCACCGCGGCGCGGGCACCCCGCACGCCGAGGTCGACGCGCTCTCGCATCTGTCGACCGACGAGGTCCGCGGGACCACCGTCATCGTGACCCTCGAACCGTGCAACCACACCGGTCGCACCGGCCCGTGCGCGCTCGCCCTCATCGAAGCGGGCGTCGGGCGCGTCGTGTTCAGCGCCGAAGACCCCGGCGTGCAGTCCGGCGGCGGCGCCGCGCGGCTGCAGGCGGCGGGGGTGGATGTCGAAGCCGGCGTGCTCGCGGAAGAGGGCGTCGTCCTCATCGACGATTGGCTGGTCTCCGTGCGTCTGGGGCGCCCGTTCATCACGGTGAAGTGGGCCCAGAGTCTCGACGGCCGGGCGGCGGCCTCCGATGGCACGAGCCAGTGGATCACCGGACCGCGCGCGCGCGCGGATGTGCACGCTCGACGGGCGGCCGCCGACGCCATCCTCGTCGGCACCGGCACCGTGCTGGCCGACGATCCCGCATTGACCGCGCGCCGGCCCGACGGCACGCTGTACGAGCACCAGCCGGTTCCCGTGGTGCTCGGCACCCGGCGGGTGCCTGCGGACGCCGCGATCCGGCGGCATCCCCACTCCCCGCTCTTCTCCGACACGCTCGAGGCGACCATCTCCGAGTTGCGCGACCGCGGCATCCAGCGCCTCTTCGTCGAGGGCGGGCCGACCGTTGCCTCCGCCATCGTGCGCGCAGGCCTGGCCGACGAAGTGCTGGCGTACGTCGCTCCCGTGCTCATCGGCGGCGACCGCCTCGCTCTCACCGACATCGGCGTGTCGACGCTCGCCGACGCACCGCGGCTGCGGATCGTGTCGGTCGAGAAGCTCGGCGACGACCTGCTGGTCATCGCCCAGCCGACGCCGGCGCACGGGCGTTTCGGCTCGGCGCCCGCAGCGCCTCACGCAACGACCGGGCACGAAGACACAGTGCCTCACGCAACGACCGACACGAAGGGATCGTGATGTTCACCGGAATCATCGAAGAGGTGGGTCGCATCACCGCCGTCGAGCCGTCAGGGGACGGCGTCCGCCTCACCGTCCACGCCCCCACGGCCGTCTCCGACGCCGGCCATGGCGACTCCATCGCCGTGTCGGGTGTGTGCCTGACCGTGGTCGATAGCGGGGACGATTGGTTCGCCGCCGACGTCATGAAGCAGACCCTCGACATGTCGACGCTCGGCGACGCCGCGGCCGGCCGCGGCGTGAACATCGAACGGGCGCTGGCCGCCCACGCGCGGCTGGGCGGGCACATCGTGCAGGGGCACATCGACGGTACCGGCGAGGTGCTGGAAGTGCGCCCGGGCGACCAGTGGCGCGTGCTGCGCATCGGCCTGCCCGCCGAGCTCGCCGACCTCGTCGTCGACAAGGGTTCCATCGCCGTCGACGGTGTCTCGCTCACGGTGAGCAGCGCCTCGCCCGCCGGCGCTCCGGAGCCCTGGTTCGAAGTGTCGCTGATCCCCGAGACGCTCGCCGCCACCACGCTCGGCGAGCGTGCGCCCGGCGACCGGACGAACCTCGAGACCGACATTCTGGCGCGCCATGTGCGCCGCCTTCTCGCATTCACCGGCGCGGCCGGTGCGGCATCCACTTCTGAAGAAGGGAGGCTCGCATGAGCCTGTCCACCATCCCGGAGGCGCTGGAGAGTCTGCGCGCCGGCCGTCCCGTGCTCGTCGCCGACGATGAGAACCGCGAGAACGAGGGCGACATCATCCTGTCGGCGCAGTTGGCCACGCCCGAGTGGCTCGCCTGGACGATCCGTTACTCGAGCGGCTATCTGTGCGCGCCGATGCCCGTCGAGTGGGCCGAGCGCCTGGACCTGCCGCCGATGGTGGCGAACAACGAGGACTCCCGCGGCACGGCATACACCGTGAGCGTGGATGCCGCCGACCGGATCTCGACCGGAATCAGTGCCGCCGACCGCTCGCACACCCTCAACGTGCTGGCCGACACCGCGTCGACGCCGAGGTCGGTGATCCGCCCCGGACACGTGCTGCCGCTGCGCGCCGTCGACGGCGGCGTGCGCGAACGCAGCGGCCACACCGAGGCCGCCGTCGACCTGATGAAGCTGGCGGGGCTGGCGCCGGTCGGAGCCATCGGCGAGGTCGTCGCCGACGACGGCAGCATGATGCGCCTGCCGGGGCTCATCGAGATGGGCGAGCGCGAGGGCGTGCCGGTCATCACGATCGAGCAGCTCATCGCCTACCTCGACGAGCACCAGCCGCGCTCCGAGACCGCAGCCCATCGCCGGCGCGTGAGTCTGCGGGCCGAGGCGACCGTGCCGACCTCGCACGGCACCTTCCGTTTTCTCGCGTACAAGGACCGCACCACCGGCACCGATCACCTCGCGGTGGTCTCGGGCGACCTGGGGTCGATGGACGCACCGCTCGTGCGCGTGCACTCCGAATGCCTGACCGGCGAGGCGTTCGGCTCGCTGAAATGCGAGTGCGGACCGCAGCTGCAGGCCGCGCTCGACGAGATCGATGCCGAGGGCGGCGTCGTGGTCTACATGCGCGGGCACGAGGGCCGCGGCATCGGCCTCATCAACAAGCTGCGCGCCTACAGCCTGCAGGAAGGTGGCCTCGACACCGTCGACGCGAACCTCGCGCTGGGGTTGCCCGCCGACGCCCGCGACTACGCCGCCGCCGCCGGCATCCTCGCCGAGCTGGGGGTGCAGAGGGTGCGCCTGTTGACGAACAACACCGACAAGGTCGACCAGCTGCGCGCGCTGGGACTCGAGATCGTCGAGCAGGTGCCGCTGCTTGTCGGCGTGGGGCCCAACAACCACCAGTACCTGCAGACCAAGCGCGACAAGATGGGCCACATCATCGACGCCGACGAGCTCGAAGAGGCCCTGCACGAGATGCAGGACGCCGACGGCGGCGAGCAGCATGGCACGGCACGACACGAGGGAGCGAAAGCGTGAGCGGAACCGGAGCGCCCCGCGCACCGCACAAGGTCGACGGGCACGGCGTGAACGTCGTCGTGGTCGCCGGCACCTGGCACGAGACCATCACCGAGGGCCTCGTCGCCGGCGCGCAGCGGACGTTGGATGCGGCGGGTGCCGCGCACACGCTGGTGCGCGTGCCCGGTTCATTCGAGCTGGGGCTCGCCGCACAGGCCGCCTTCGCCGGCGGTGCAGACGCGGTCGTGGCGCTCGGCGTCATCATCCGCGGCGGCACCCCGCACTTCGAGTACGTGTCACAGGCCACCACCGACGGCCTGAACCGAGTGGCGCTGGATGCCGGCAAGCCGGTGGGTTTCGGAGTGCTGACTCTCGACGACGAGCAGCAAGGCCTCGACCGCGCGGGTCTCGAGGGCTCACAGGAAGACAAGGGCGCTGAGGCCGCCGAGGCGGCTCTGCGCATGGTCACGGTGCTGACTCAGCTGCGCGCCGGTCGCTGAGCCGCCGCCGAGGTCGTAGGCGATCTCGCGAGGTTCCGTACGACCTCGGGACAAGGCGTACGACCTCGGGACAAGGCGTACGACCTCGGCAAACCAGGTACGACCTCGCGAAAACGCGTGCGACCTCGCGGAAAGGCGTACGACCTCGCGAAAACGCGTACGACCTCGCGAAAACGCGTACGACCTCGCGAAAACGCGTACGACCTCGCGAGGTCGCACCGGATCTCGCGAGGTCGTACGCCGCGTGGTGGAGCGGGTTACGGCTTCCAGATCATGAGGATCACGACGACCACGAGCAGCAGCGCCGAGATGCCGTTGCCCGCGGCGATCGCGCCGTAGCCGGCGGGCTTCGCGCCCGCCTCGCCGGCGGCCTCGGCCGCCTTGTTCATCTGCGGCACGACGAGGAACACGTTCAGCAGGAACGCGATCGCGTACAGGATGATCGACCAGAGAATCCATGGGGTCGTCATGCTGAGCCCGTACTGCTCGGGCGCCAGCGACATGGCGCCGAAGCCGAACACGAAGGTCAGCAGCGAGAGCCACGA
This sequence comes from Microbacterium horticulturae, assembly GCF_029094505.1. NCBI lineage: Bacteria > Bacillati > Actinomycetota > Actinomycetes > Micrococcales > Microbacteriaceae > Microbacterium > Microbacterium horticulturae. The sequence continues at coordinate 2,517,113 of NZ_CP119108.1, forward strand.
GAAGATCGCGGTGGAGCGGGCCAGGGTACGCACCTGGCCTGCGTTGCCCGAGCGCAGCGCGCGCAGGCCGGTCATCGGAAGGATCGCCATCGGGCCGACGATGAAGACGGCGGTGCCGACGTGCAGGATGGTCATGACGGTGTCCATACCTCGAGCTTACGTCATACTGAAGGTCGCCGGGACCACGCCCGCGACGCGGTTAGGATGGATGTGACGCCGGCGAATCCGCCGGCGTTTCCGGTGATCCAGTGTCGGCCCGCCCGACGCGTCACCCCTGCGCCGGACGTCGCCCACCGGCACGTCCCACAAGGACCTCGCTCGTTATCTGTATAGGTCCCTTCTGCATGTCTGCTTCTGTCGCGACGACGACGGCACCGGCCAACCCGCGCTCGCGCGTGGTCCTGGCCAGCCTCGTCGGCACCACCATCGAGTTCTACGACTTTTACGCGTACGCCACCGCCGCGGTCCTCGTCTTCCCCATCCTCTTCTTCCCCACCGGTGACGACACCACCGCCCTACTCGCCTCGTTCGGCGTCTTCGGCGCGGCGATGATCGCCCGCCCCATCGGCGCCATGGTCTTCGGCCACTTCGGCGACCGATTCGGACGCAAGGCCACGCTGGTGGCATCCCTTCTCACGATGGGAATCGCCACCTTCCTCATCGGGTGCCTACCCACCTACCAGTCGATCAGCTGGTGGGCCGCCCTCCTGCTGCTCCTGCTGCGCCTCGCGCAGGGCTTCGCGCTCGGCGGCGAGTGGTCGGGCGCGGCGCTGGTGGCCACCGAGAACGCGCCCCGGGGCAAACGCGCCTGGTACGGTACGTTCCCGCAGATGGGCGCGCCGCTCGGCTTCATCATCGCGAACACGATCTTCCTGGTCATCAACGTCGCGCTCCCCCACCCCGACGGCGCGCTGCAGCGGTCGGAGGCGTTCTTGTCGTGGGGCTGGCGCGTGCCGTTCTGGTTCTCGGCGGTCATGGTCATCATCGGCCTGTGGGTGCGCCTCAAACTCGTCGAGTCGGAGTCGTTCACCAAAGCCGAGAGGACCGGTGCGATCCAGAAGTTCCCGCTGGGTGAGACTCTGCGCCGCCACTGGAAACAGCTCATCCTCGGCACGTTCATCATGCTGGCCACCTACGTGCTGTTCTACCTGATGACGAACTTCACGCTTTCGTACGGCACCAAGGCGACGCTTGAGGGCGCCAAGGCCGCCGCCGAGACCGCCGGTACCGCGTTTGACCCGTCCACCTATGTCGCCGGGCTCGGGTTCGGGTACATCGACTTCGTGCTCATGCAGATCATCGGTGTGATCTTCTTCGGCGTCTTCACGCTGCTGGCCGGCCCCGTCGCCGATGCGGTCGGCCGCCGCAAGCTGCTGCTCTGGGTCACCGGGGGCATCATCGTGTTCGGCCTGGTGTTCACTGTATTCCTGCTGCCGCAGGCCGACCCGAAGTTCACGGGGGCCCTCGTGCAGGCGTTCCTGATCTTCGGCTTCGCGCTGATGGGCGCCACGTTCGGACCGATGGGAGCGCTGCTGCCCGAGCTGTTCCCGACCAATGTGCGCTACACGGGATCTGCCGTCGCGTACAACGTGTCGTCGATCCTCGGTGCGGCGCTCGCACCGATCATCGCGGTCGCGCTGTGGGCCGCCGCCGGTGGATCGCCGTGGCTCGTCGGCGTCTACCTCAGCGGCGCCGGGGTGCTCACGCTCATCGCGCTGCTGCTGTCGCGCGAGACCAAGGATGTCGACTACGACGACGCGAGCCTCGGCCTCGGCGAGACCGCTTCGCTCTGAGGGCTTTTCTCGGGGGTGGATGCCGCGGCCCGCGGCATCCACCCTTCCTCTCTCGTTCCCCCGCCCCGTCCACATTCTTCGGGATCCCCTTTTCATGACTTGCCGCAAATGGCGAGTCATGAGTGCGATCGACTCACCATTTGCGGCAAGTCATCGAGCCCTCACCAGGCGCGGACGGGGCGGGATGACGCGGCGGCGCGCGACAACGGGGTGGCCAAAGAAGTGCGGGTGCCGTACACATCCGGCGAGGGTGCGGCGAGACCGCGCAATGGACAGGACTCGCACGCCGTCGCCCTGTGGATAACTTCGGCGGCGGATCCGGCGCACGCGCCATGCTGGTCGGGTGGCCGAACGTGCTCCTCTCCCCGCGCACTTCGTCGGAAAGTCTTTCTCCGTCGCGACGGCCGTTGCCCACGGCATCCCGCGCAGCCGTACCCGCGCGCAAGATCTCATCCGGCCGCACCACGGCGTCCGTTCTCCAGCGGGGGTCGTGCTTCCGTTCGGGCACGAGTGCGCCGCGCTGCTCGGCCGTCTTCCGGGATTGGCCGCGTGCAGCCACGTGACGGCTGCACGCCTGCGTGACCTGCCACTGCCCCTCGCACTCGAGCAAGCGACGGTGTTCGACGTGACCGTACCGACCGGCACGCGTGCACCACGCGGCAAACACGTGCGCGGGCACCAGGCTGAACTCAAAGAGAGTGACGTCGATACCCGCGCCGGCGTACGGGCGACGACGCCAGAGCGCACCTTTCGTGACCTCGCTTCGATGCTCACACTCCCCCAGCTGGTCGCGGTGGGCGACGTCATCGTGAGACGTGGTGGCGAATCCGCGCGCAAAGGTGTGAAGAAGGTCATCGACGCTCACCCGGCGCGACGATACCGGCGCGTGCTGCAACGGGCATACGCATTGCTCGACCCACGTGCCGAGTCGCCGAAGGAATCCGAACTGCGGGTGCTGCTCATCGAGGCCGGGTTCGCAGCACCGCAGGTCAACCACGTCGTCGATGATGCCGACGGAGAGTTCGTGGCCCGCGTCGATCTCGCCTACCCGGAACTGAAGATCGCGATCGAATACGAGGGCGATCACCATCGTTCCGACAAGGAGCAATGGCGCAAGGATCTGCAGCGCCGACGCCGCCTCGAAGCACTCGGGTGGACCTACCTGCCCGTGACCCAGGCGGACCTCGACGACACGACACAGCTGTTCTCGGACCTGCGCGGCGGGATCGCGCGTCGCGGCTGATCCCGTCGTGGCTCACCTGAGGCCCACGCGCCTTGGGCTGTCGATGACTTGCCGCAAATGGCGAGTCAGACGCGCCATCGACCCACCATTTGCGGCAAGTCATCGTTCCCGAAGGGCGAGAGGGGCGAGAAGGGCGGGAAGGGCGAGAAGGGCGAGAGGGCGAGAAGGGCGGGAGGGGCGGGAGGGATGTCGCGAGCCGCGAGCTCGCGGGAGAGAGGAGGACGGGGGATGCCGCGGCCGCGGCATCCCCTCAGTCCAAGAACAGGGCGCGCAGGCGCTTGGTCGTGAAGACGAGCCCGACGGCGATCATGACCACGTAGTACAAGATGTGCCAGAGCATCACCGGCCCGATCACCCCGGTCGTGAGTCCCCGGATGAGTTCCACGCCGTGCCACAGCGGGAACGCCATGATGACCGACTGGATCCACTGCGGGTAGATCGAGATCGGGTACAGCGTCGCCGAGAAGAGGAACATCGGCAGCAGCACGATGTTGATCCAGTCCATGTGCTGGAACGTCTTCATGTAGCTGGTGACGGCCATCCCCAGGCTCGCGAAGCCGAACGCCACCAGCAGTACGGCCGGCAGGGCCAGGATCGCCGTCGGCGCGAGGTTGAGCCCGAACGCCTGCATGATGATCATGAACCCGCACGCATACACGAGCCCCCGCAGCAGCGCGTAGAGGATCTCGCCCAGCGCCACGTCGAGCGGGCCCAGCGAGGTCGCCAGCATCCCCTCGTAGAGCTTGCCGTAGTTGAGCTTGAAGAAGACGTTCCACGTCGAGTCGTAGATCGCGCCGTTCATCGCCGACACCGCCAGCAAGGCCGGCGCGATGAAGGCCGCGTACGGCACCGAGACCGCGGCGCCCACCTGCACGTCGCCGACGAGACCGCCCAGTCCGATGCCCATCGACGCCAGGTAGAACACGGGCTCGAAGAATCCCGAGAGGATCACGACCCAGCTCGAGGAGCGCGCGGCGATGAGTCCGCGCTGCACGACGGCCCACGGGTTGCCCGACCACAGCGCCCGCACGCCACCACGGCGCCGGGTGGTGTCGACGTCTTCGATCACGGCGGTCATTTCGCGAGCCTCCGCGTGAAGACGCGACGGGCCAGAAGATAGCCGCCCCCGGTGAGCACGAGCAGGTACGCGAGGTGCACGGCGAGCATGAGCAGGTCGACCGGCGCCCCGAAGCTGGCCATCCGGCCGAGCTCGGTCGCATGCCACAGCGGCGAGATCCAGCCGATCCACTGCAGCCAGATCGGCAGGTTCGTCAGTGGGAAGAACGTGCCCGAGAACAGGAACATGGGCATGAACACGAACCTCTGCACCAGCGCGAACTGGCCCGTGTCTTCTTCGAGCGACGCGGCGTAGGCGAGCAGCGGCATCCCGAATGCCCACCCGGCCAGAAGCCCGATGAACACCGACAGCCACGCCGTCGCCGGGGCCGGGACCGTGACGACCGGCAGCACGGCGCCGAATCCCCAGATGAACAGGTAGTACGCGGCCGCGGCGAAGAACATGCGGGCGGATGCTGCGACGATGACGCCGTTCGCGATCTGCGGCGACCCCAGGGGCGAGGCGTTGAAGCCGTAGAAGTAGCGGCGCCATTTGAATCCGGCCATCACCGGATACGTGAACTCTTCGCTGGCGACCGCGATCGTCGCGGTCATCAGCAGCGAAGGGGCGACGAAGACGAGGTAGGAGACGTGGCCGCCGCCGGCGGTCGGGATGTCTTGTTGGATGAGCGCGGCCAGGCCGATCGCCAGCCCGAACAGGTAGACCAGCGGTTGCCCGAGCGCGCCGACCACGATCGTCCAGCCGTAGGCGCGCATGGCCCGCAGCATGTGCTCGGTCGCGTACCAGGAGCCGTACCGGCGCGGCTTGCGCCCGTGCGCGAGCGCCTCGGCCCGCAACTCCTGAAGCGAGGGGTGGGCCTTCTCCGGTTCGTGAGCCTGACGAAGGTCTGTCATTCGATCAGCGACCTTCCGGTCAGCCGCAGGAAGACGTCCTCAAGGCTCGAGCGGCGCACCAGGCTCGTGATCGGCTGGAGCCCCGCCGCCGTCACCCGGTCGAGCGCCGCCTCGCCGTCGGACGCATAGATGAGGATGCGGTCGGGCAGCACCTCGACGCGGTCGCCGATGCCGGCCAGCTGCGGCGCGACGTGCTCGTTGCGGCTCGAGCCGAACCGCAGTTCGAGCACCTCGCGGCTCGAGTGCTCACGGATGAGCGACGACGGGGTGCCCTGCGCCATGATGCGCCCCTTGTCGACCACGATGAGCCGATCGCACAGCTGCTCGGCCTCGTCCATGTAGTGCGTCGTGAGCACGAGGGTCGTGCCGCGCTCCTTGAGGCGGAACAGGCGGTCCCACAGGATGTGCCGCGCCTGCGGGTCGAGTCCGGTGGTCGGCTCGTCGAGCAGCAGGATGCGGGGGTCGTTTATCAGCCCACGCGCAATAGTGAGGCGCCGCTTCATACCGCCGGAAAGCTGGTCGACCTTGTTCTTGGCCTTCTCTTCGAGCTGGGCGAACGCCAGCAGCTCCTCCGCCTTGCGCGCGCACTCACGCCCCGGCATGCCGAAGTAGCGCCCGTACACGTAGAGGTTCTCGCGGGCGTTGAGCTCGCCGTCGAGGTTGTCGTCCTGCGGCACCACGCCCAGGCGCGAGCGGATCTCGGGTCCGTAGCGATTCGGGTCGAGCCCGAGGATCTCGAGCTCGCCCGACGTGCGTGTCGACACTGCGCCGACCATCTTCATGGTCGTCGATTTGCCCGCGCCGTTGGGCCCGAGCAGGCCGAACGACTCTCCCGGAGCGACTTCGAAGCTGAGGTCGTCGACGGCGCGGAAGTCGGGCTTTCCCTTGACCTTGTATGTCTTGACAAGGTTCGCAGCTCGGATCACATCGGCGGGCACCGGACCACTCTAACCAGTGGCGACGCCCCGGGCAGCCGACAGCGTCAGGCTGACACTTTTCGGATCACATCGCAATCCCCTGGCCAAACCCTCTTCACAGAGGGACTCTGACGACATACCCCATCGGAGCGAGGAGGCCTCATGCCACGACTGCGGCCGCGACCCGGACCCAGGACGTCCGACCCCATCCACGCCATCGACCGGATGGTCCGCAACGTCGAAACAGGACGTTTTGAGCGAAGTCTCTCCGGTTTGACCGCGGCGGGCGCGCTGGTCACGGCCGGGGAGATCTTCTTCGAGCACGACAAGGCGAGTTTCGGAAACAAATGGATGTGGGTGCCCGTCGTCCTCGGCCCCGTGGGCGCCGCAGCCGGCATCGCCGGCGTCGCGAGCAAGCGCCTCGCGAAGACCGCCCTGCCCCTGGCATCCCTCACCATCGTCGCGAACGGGCTGCAGGGTGTCTGGCTGCACGCCCGCGGCGTGGGGCAGAAGCCGGGCGGGTGGCGGAACCTGCGGTACAACCTCGAGATGGGCCCGCCGCTGCTGGCGCCGCTGCTGGTCACCCTGGTCGGCGGCATGGGGGTGCTCGCTGCGATCTTGAGGCGGGAGGAATGATGACGCTGCCGCTGGACCCCGAGAGCGGAGGCGGCCGTTTTCCCGGCTTCGATGTGCTCGCCCACGCTGCACAATGGGACCAGGCCACGCAGGCCGTCGTCGCGGCGCGGGCCGGCCGACTGCCGGATCCGCGGTTCTTCACTCCCGATGAAGAGGCGACGGCGCGGGCGCTGTTCGATCAACTGCTCGATCAGCGGGAGGACCCCCGCGTCCCCGTGTTCCAGCTGGTCGACACCCGACTCGCCGAGGAGCAGACCGACGGGTGGCACTACGCCGATCTTCCACCCGATGACGTGGCATGGCGCAACTCCCTCGCGTTCCTCGATGACGATGCCCGGACCCGTTGCGGGCAACGGTTCGCGGAGTGCGCGTGGGACGACCAGTCCGCCATCCTGAACGACATCAACGCACGTGAGGACCAGGACTGGCACGGGTACGCGGCCTCCCGCGTGTGGTCGTTGTGGACGCGGTACGCGTGCACAGCGTTCTACTCCCATCCCTCGGCGTGGGATGAGATCGGCTTCGACGGACCGGCGTATCCGCGCGGATACAAGAACATCGGCGTCGACCGGCTCGAAGGGTTCGAAGTGCACGACGCGCACCCCGAGCTCGGCCCGGCCGCCCCATCTGAACATGCCCAATCAGAACACGCCCCATCTGAACACTCCCGATCAGGACACGCGCCAGACAAGGGAGAACAGCGATGAGCGACGTGCGCGACCGCAACGAGTCCGCCTGGCTGCTCACTCCCGACGGCTCGCGGGAGGAGCCGCGACTGCGTGAGCAGATGCGCACCTTCGCCGACACGGATGAGGTCGACATCGTCATCGTCGGCTGCGGGGCCGGCGGGTCGACCCTCATGCAACGGCTCGCCCGTGCGGGCTGGAGTGTCGTGGCGATGGATGCCGGGCCGTTCTGGCGCCCCGAGAGCGACTGGGTCAGCGACGAGGCGGGCTCGCACCACCTCTATTGGGGTGAGAGCCGTGTGATCGGCGGCACCGACCCGGTACCGCTGGGATCGAACAACTCGGGCCGCGGCGTGGGCGGCTCGATGGTGCACTACGCCGGGTACACGCCGCGGTTCCACCCCAGCGACTTCTCCACCTTCACCGACGACGGCGTGGGTGCGGACTGGCCGCTGGCCTACGACGACCTGAAGCCCTACTACTCCGATATCGAGGGCGAACTGCCGGTCGCAGGCGAGGACTGGCCATGGGGCGATCCCCACTCGTATCCGCATCGGCCCCACCCGGTCTCCGGCAACGGCGAGCTGTTCCAGCGCGGCGCACTCGCGCTGGGCATCACCGCGAAGGTAGGTCCCGTCGCGATCGCCAACGGCCGTTTCGGCCACCGGCCGCATTGCATCTACCGCGGCTTCTGCCTGCAGGGATGCAAGGTCAACGCGAAGGCGTCGCCGCTGGTCACGCACGTTCCCGACGCTCTCGACCACGGCGCCGAGATCCGCGCCGACGCGATGGTCAGCCGGGTCGCCGTCGACGAACGCAGCGGACTGGCGACCGGCGTGCACTACCTGTACCGCGGCAAGGAGCGGTTTCAGCGGGCGCGGATGGTCGCCATCGCGGGGTATTCGATCGAGACCCCGCGGCTTCTCCTCAATTCCGCGTCGACGCGATTCCCCGACGGTCTGTGCAACGACTTCGACCAGGTCGGCCGGTATCTCATGGTGCAGGGCGCCCCGCAGACTGCGGCGCGGTTCGACGAAGAGGTGCGGATGTTCAAGGGCCCGCCGCCCGAGGTCAGCAGCGAGGAGTTCTACGAAACCGACCCGGCGAAGCCGTACAAGCGTGGCTTCTCGATCCAGACCGTCTCGCCCCTGCCGATCACGTGGGCCGAGCACGTCACGGCACAAGGCCACTGGGGCGCCTCGCTCCGCCATCACATGAGCGACTACGTCCATTGGGCATGCCTGGGCGCGCTCTGCGAGTTCCTCCCGCAGGCGAACAACCGCGTGACGCTCGCCGACGAGACCGACCGGTACGGGCTGCCGGTCGCCCGGTTCGACTACTCCCAGTGCGAGAACGACCGGATGCTGTTGGATGCTGCGCGCCATGTCATGGAGGACATCCTCACTGCCGCCGGCGGAAAGGGCGTGATCACGATCAACCGGGCGGCACATCTCGTCGGCGGGGCCCGGATGGCGGCCGACGAGACACAGGGCGTGGTCGATTCGGACGGTGTGAGCTTCGCCGTTCCGAACCTGCTCATCACCGACGGCAGCGTGTTGCCCACGCAAGGCAGTGCGAACCCCGCGCTCACGATCATGGCGGTCGCGGCACGCGCGGCCGACCGCCTGGTGCGCCGCACCTCGTCGGCCCACAGCAGAAGGGCCCTCGCATGACCGGGGGCGGTCCGCGGGTCGATGCGCTCGAGGTGCGCGTCTACACGGTTCCCACGGACGCGCCGGAGGCGGACGGAACGATCTCGTGGTCACAGACGACGATGATCCTGGTGACCGCGCGCTCCGGTGCGACAACCGGTCTGGGCTGGACCTACGCTGCGCCGGCGTGCGGCGCCGTGATCGCCGACACCCTGCGAGACCTCGTGGTGGGCGGATCCGCGCTCGACACGACCGCCCACTTCGACGCGATGACGCACGCGATCCGCAACATCGGGCGTCCCGGAATCGCCGGTTGTGCGCTGTCTGCCGTCGACCTGGCACTGTGGGATCTGAAGGCCCGCGTGCTCGGCGTGCCGCTCTTCCGCCTCCTCGGCGGCGCCGACGACGCTGTCGCGGTCTACGGCAGCGGCGGGTTCACGACCTACTCCCACGAGCAGCTGGCCGGCCAGCTCGGGCACTGGGTGCACGAGCAGCACATCCCGCGCGTGAAGATCAAGATCGGCCAGTCGTGGGGGCACGATGCGGCACGCGACCTCGAGCGCATCGCCGATGCGCGGCGCATCATCGGCGCTGCTACCGAACTGTTCGTCGACGCCAACGGCGGCTACACCCGCAAACAGGCCATCCGGGTGTTCGCGGCGTGCGCAGACCAGGATGTGCGCTGGTTCGAAGAGCCGGTCTCCTCCGACGACCTGGCCGGGCTGCGTGAGGTCCGCGATGCGGTGACGGCGGATGTCGCGGCCGGCGAGTACGCGTTCGACATCCCGTACGTGCAGCGGATGTGCGCCGCGGGCGCCGTCGACTGCATGCAGCTGGACGTGACCCGGGTGGGCGGAATCACCGAATGGATGCGGGGAGCCGCGGTCGCGGCATCCCTCGGTCTCGACGTCTCCGCGCACTGCGCCCCGAACGCCCACGCGCACGTGGCCGCCGCGGTGCCGAATGTGCGGCACGCGGAGTGGTTCCACGACCACGTGCGCATCGAGGAGATGTTCTTCGAGGGCGTCGCCGACCCGAAAGGTGGTGTCGTCCACCTCGCCGGGGATGTTCCCGGCACCGGTCTCACGCTGCGGGAGAAGGACGCCGAACCGTACCGGGTGGGCTAGTCCCCGCCGGGCAGGTTCGGCTCGCTCCGCCCGCTCGACGACCGGGACTCGCGCCGCTCAGCGACCGGCATCCCCCTCATCGTCCGCATTGCCGATGTGCAGCGTGTCTTTCACCCGTTCGACGCCCTCGGTGAGCACCGCCTTGGCGGTGTCGCGGATGACGTCGCGAGCGCGCGGGTCGTTCTTCAACAGCGCCTCGCCGGTGTTCTTGGCGAACTCGAACGTGACGTGCGGCGGAAGCGGCGGCACGTTCGGGCTCGTGTAGGCGTCGATGAGCGTTACGCCCTGCGTCGCGAACGCCCGGTCCCAGGCCGCTTCGACCTCGTCGTCGCTGTGCACGCGGATGCCGGTGAAGCCGAGGAGCTCGGCCCATCCTGCGTAGTCGACGGATTCCACATCCTGTGAAGCGCTCCACACCGGATTCGCGTCCTCCGTGCGCATCTCCCACGACACCTGGGCGAGGTCGTTGTTGTGGAGCACGAGGATGATCAGCTGCGGGTTCGACCACTGCGCCATGTACTTCTTGATCGTGATGAGCTCGTTCATGCCGAGCATCTGGAACGCACCGTCACCGATCGTGCAGATCACCGGCCGCTGGGAGTACGCGAACTTCGCCGCCATCGCATACGGCATCGCGGCGAGCATCGACGCCAGGCGCCCCGACAGGTCTCCCATCATGCCGCGCTGCAGGCGGATGTGATGGCCATACCAATCGGCAGTGGTGCCGGCATCAGCCGTCACGATCGCCGTCGCCGGCAGCCGCCGGTTCAGCTCGTGGTAGACGCGGCGAGGGTTCACCCCGTCGTCGTAGGTCTGCATCGCCTGCGCCGTCATCTCCTTCTCCCAATCGACCATCTCGGCGGCGACCCGATCCTGCCACTCGAGGTCGGTCGTGACGTCGAGGTGAGGAATGAGCGCATCGAGCGTCGATTTCACGTCGCCCCACAGATTCAGCTCGGTCGGGTAGCGCAGCCCCATCTGCTCTGGTTTGAGATCGATCTGGATGGCCCGAGCCTGACCGCTCGGCGGCAGGAACTGGCCGTACGGGTAGTTCGTGCCGAGGAAGACGAGGGTGTCGCAGTCCTTCACCTGGTGGTAGCTGGGCAGGGAGCCCAGAAGGCCCAGCTGCTGCGTGTGGTAGGGCACGTCGGCCGGGACGACCTGCTTGCCGCGCAGTGCGGTGATGATGCCCGCGCCGGCGCGCCGGGCCGCTTCGAGCACTTCATCGGTCGCGCCGTTGGCGCCGTGGCCGACGAAGAACGTGACCTTCTCTCCGGCGTTGATGATCTCGGCGGCGCGGAGGATGTCGTCCTCGGGCGGCCGAATCCGTGTGGAGGGTGCGACGGCACTCGAGCGCGACACCCAGTTCTCCGGCTCCGGCGTCGTGAACTCCATCCCCTGCACATCGTGCGGGAGGATGATCACCGCGGGCCCGAGCTGGGTGCGGGCCGTGCGGAACGCGGTGTCGACGACGGCCTGCGCCTGCGCGGGAGACACGACCGTCTGCACGTACACGGCGACATCGGCCATCGTGCGCTCGAGGTGGCTCGCCTGCTGATTCGACGTGCCGAACGCATTCAGCCCCTGCTGCCCCACGATCGCGACCACCGGCTGGTTGTCCATCTTCGCGTCGTACAGGCCGTTGACCATGTGGAAGGCGCCGGGGCTCGACGTCGCTATGCACACGCCCACCTCTCCCGTGAACTTCGCGTGTGCCGTCGCCATGAAGGCGCAGATCTCTTCGTGTGTGGGACGCACGTAGTCCAGGCCGTCGCCCTCGCGCTGTGCTTTCTCCAGCGCGCCGTCGAACTCGCCGATGCCGTCGCCGGGAAAGCCGAAGACCCGGCTGACACCCCACTCTCGCACTCGCCCGATCACGAAATCACTCACCGTCGGCATGCGAACTCCTCTCGTCGCGCTTTGCATGTACGGCAGCGCGAGCGTCGCCCGCGTCGCCGCCATGGCCACGCTACTCAGATCGACGATGCGCGCACGGGGGTTGCGGTTCGCGCTCCGCGCGCGTAACGGGACAGACGCCGCCCGATGACTCACTATGACGGGAGGGATGCCGCGGGCCGACGCCCCGGGTTAGCATCGGCCGGTGAGCATTCCCCCGTACCGCGCCGACATCGTCGGCAGCTTCCTCCGCCCCGCCGCCCTCAAAGACGCCCGCGCCCGCCATGCCGAGGGCTCCCTCGACGCCGCGGGGCTCCGCCAGGTCGAGGACGAGCTGATCGCCGACCTCGTGCAGAAGGAGCACGGCAACGGCCTGAAGGTCGCCACCGACGGCGAGTTCCGCCGTTCGTGGTGGCACTTCGACTTCTTCGGCGGCCTCGACGGCGTCGACATCGTCGCGCTCGACCACGGCATCCAGTTCCAGGGCGTGCAGACCAAGACCCGCGGTGTGGCTGTCGACGGACCGATCCGGTTCAACCCGCAGCATCCCTTCCTCGACCACTTCCGGTCGATCAAGGACCTCGCCGCGCGCACCGGCGCGACGCCGAAGTTCACGATCCCATCGCCGACGGTCCTCGACTTCCGCCTCGAGCCCGATCACATCGGCGGCGGCTACGACGGCCGTGACGCGATCGTCGACGACCTCGTGCAGGCATACCGTGACGCGATCGCCGCCTTCTACGACGCGGGCGCCCGGTACCTGCAGCTCGACGACACCGCCTGGGCCTACCTGTGCAGCCAGGTCGAGCTCGACAAGGCCGCCGCGCGCGGCATCGAGACGTCGGGCATCGCCGAGCGCTACGCCGACATTCTGGGCCGCGTGCTGGCCGGCAAGCCCGACGACCTGGTCGTGACCACGCACGTGTGCCGCGGCAACTTCCGCTCCACATGGATCTCTTCGGGCGGCTACGAACCGATCGCCGAGCAGCTGCTGGGCGCCGTGCCGTACGACGGCTACTTCCTCGAGTACGACAGCGATCGCGCCGGCGGCTTCGAGCCCCTCCGCTTCCTGCCGAAGGGCGACAAGACCGTCGTCCTGGGACTGGTGACCACCAAGTCGGGCGAGCTCGAGAACCCCGACGACATCAAGCGCCGCATCGACGAGGCCACCGCGTTCGCTCCGCTCGAGCAGCTCGCCCTGAGCCCGCAGTGCGGCTTCGCCTCCACCGAAGAGGGCAACGAGCTGTCCGAAGACCAGCAGTGGGCGAAGATCCGCTCGGTCGTCGACATCGCCGCCGACGTCTGGGGCTGATCAGCCCTCGACGCCCGCGGGCCGACACGCATGCGCGGCGTCGGCCCGCGGCATCCACCCGGCCACTCCCCCGGCGATAAGCTGACCTCGTCCTCACGGAGATGTCAGGGAGTGGCCAGATGACCGGTAACACCGAGTACGACCCGAGCGAGCTGCAGCGGGTCTTCGAGAGCACTTTCACCTGGGCTGCCGCCTTCGCGCGCAACACGCATCGGTACGCCCATCGCCCGGCGCTCACCGATCCGCCCAGCGGCCGTTCGTGGACCTACGCCGAGCTCGGCGAGGTCACGGGCCGGCTGGTCGAGGGTCTGCGCGCGCACGACGTGGGCGTGGGCGACATCGTGTGCTACGAGCTCAAGAACAGTCCGGAGTTCGCGTTCCTGTACATCGCCGCCCAGGGGCTGCGCGCCGTCAGCTCGCCGATGAACTTCCGCCTCGCGCCGGCCGAGACCGCGCACATCCTCGACACCGTGAAGCCCACGGTGTTCGTGTACGACGGAATGGATGCCGCGGCCGCCGCGACGGCGCTCGAGATCGCCACGCACCGCCCGCGCATCATCGCCGCCGTCGGCGGCGAGCTCATCGAGGGCGCGGTCTCGTTCGACGATCTGTTCGCGGCGGATGCGGCATCCTTCCACGCCCCCGAGGGTGCCAGCACCTGGGATGAGACCAGCCGGCTGTACACGAGCGGCACCACGGGCATGCCCAAAGCTGTGCCGCTGACGAGCCTCAACGAGATGCTCACGGCGCACGACGTGACGATGCACTTCCCGCTCGGGCCGACGGACAAGACCATGAACATGTCGCCGTGGTTCCACCGCGGCGGCAACTACTGCGCGGGGCCCAACACCGCGCTCTTCGTCGGCGCCGAGGTCGTGACGCTCCCCCAGTTCGACCCGGAGGTCGTGCTCGACGCCGTCGAGGAGTACCGGTTGACCTATGTGATCGGTGCGCCGACGAACCTCGAGCGGCTTGCCGACGCGCAGGAGGCCCGCCCCCGCGATCTGTCGAGCCTGCGTGGCATCGTCACGATGGGCGCCCCGCTCAGCCACGACGCGGCGCTGCGCTATCAGCGCGTGCTCACCCCGCGCATCGCGAACGGGTACGGGACGACCGAGGCGTTCTGGAACACCTACCTGCGCCCCGACGACCTGCCTGCCGCGGCCGGCGCCGCCGGGCGCGCGTGCCTCGACGACGACGTCGCGGTCGTGCGCGTGCAGGACGACCGGGTGTCGGAACCGCATGAGCACGCCGCCCAGGACGGCACCGAGGTCGGCGAGGTCATCATGCGCTCGACGAAGTCGGGGTACGCCTACCTCGGCAATCCCGAGGAGCAGGCGGCGAAGTTCCGGGACGGCTGGGTGTACCCGGGCGACCTGGCCACCTGGGACGAGGACGAGATCGTCACCATCGTCGGCCGCAAGGACGACATGATCATCTCCGGCGGCGAGAACGTGCACCCGGTGCAGGTCGAAGAAGTGCTGGCCGGGCACGAGGGCGTCGCCGACTCGATCGTCGTCGGCCTGCCCGACGCGCAGTGGGGCGAGGTTGTGGTGGCCTACGTGCAGCCGCGGGAGGGACAGTTGGTGGATGCCGCTGCCGCCGCCGCGGAGCTCGACGCGTTTCTGCGTGCCAGCGTACGGCTCGCCGACTACAAGCGGCCCCGGCGCTATGCATTCGTGACCGAGCTGCCCTATACGGCGACCGGCAAGAAGCAGCACTTCAAGCTCCGGGCGCAGGCGGCCGACGACGCCGGCGCCGGACGCTTCGTCGCGCCGTAGGCACCGGGCCGCGGCATCCCCGCCCAGAGGAGAACCGTCGCAGCTCACCCCACCTGAGTTCAGGTGTTTTCGCGAGATCAGGTGAAAATCACGGCGAATCGCCCTGATCTCGCGAAAACACCTGATTTCGTGCGGTGCGACCTCGCGAAAACGGGTACGACCTCGCGAAAACGGGTACGACCTCGGCGGAGAGCGGGCGGGCGGGTGGCCCGCTCAGTGGCCCTCGAGGGCCTGGCGGTCGATCTCCTCCTGGTTCTCGACGAAGGGGGTGCCGTGCGTGTGGAACGTCGCCACCGTCTTCATGCCCCACGCCTGGCCCTTGGCACGCTCCGCCTGCGTCCACTCGACGACGGGCCAGTCCGGGTCAACGAGCAGACGCGCCTGCGCGTTCGCGAACTCGATGCGGTTGCCGCCCGGCTCCCACACATACAGGAAGAACGTCTGGTTGATGGCGTGCTTGTACGGTCCGTACTCGATGTAGATGCCGTTCTCGAGGCAGATGTCGGCGGCCTTGAGGATGTCTTCGCGGTTGTCGGGCGCGAACGCGAAGTGGTGGAAGCGCCCGCGCTCGCCCGTCCAGTCTTCGGAGTACACGACGTCGTACGACTTCTGGTGAAAACGGAACCAGCGCGCTGAGAAGTGGCCGTCGTCCATCCGCACGCGCTCCGACTCGCGCGCCATCATGACGTCGGCCCAGAAGTCTCCGGCCGCGTGGGCGTCGGCGGCGAGGTAGTTGATGTGGTCCATCCGGCGTGCGTTGATGCCGCGGCCGGGGAACGCCGACGCCTGGTTCTTCAGCGCCGGACGATCCTCGTCGTCGGGCACGTAGTGCTCGGTGTCGTAGTAGATAGCCAGCGTGTGCCCGTCGGGGTCTTCGAACTCGTACGAGCGCCCGACACCGACCTCGGGGTCGCGCCAGCCGTGGCCGAGACCGGCCTTCTCGATGGCCGCGACGCGACGCGCGAGCGCCTCGTCGCTGGTGGCCCGCACGAGCGTGCGCCCGACGCCGTTGGTGTCGGATGCCGTGAGCTTGAGCGTGTAGAGCTGGTACTCGTCCCAGCACCGCAGATACGCCGAATCACCGACGCGCTCCACTTCGCGCATCGCGCAGATGTCGCGGAAGAAGTGCAGGCTCTCCTCGAACTTGGGGGTGAACAGCTCGATCGCGCCGAGGTGCGCGAGATCGAAATTCTCCTGATGTGCCATGGCGGGTCCTCCTTGACGTGGGCGGTCACAGATGCGGGCGCGCGAACACGCGCCCGTCGAAGAGTTGGCGGGCGGTGCGCAGAGAAGTGGATGCTGCGCGCCAGACGCCCTCGGCGTCCTGCCCCACCTCGACCCGGGCGGTGAACGCGCCGGCCGGGTGCTCGAGAACGGTGTCGCGGCCCTCGCCCAGACGTGCGAGGTCGGCGCCCACCGCACCGGGAATGCGGATGCCGGCGGCCACCGATGCGGCCATGAGCACACCGATCGCGGTGTGCACGCGGTGCGGGATGAACGCGCGCGTCGTGATCGCACCCTCACCCCGCGGCGGCGACAGCAGGAACATCTTCGGTACCGACTGGCCGGTCACATCCCCCAGCCCGAACAGCGGGCCCGTGGCCCGCCGCACCTTCTCGACCTCGGCGCGCAGCGCGGCGTTCTCTTCGAGCTCGGCGGGCGACTCGGTGCCGGCGACACCGAAGTCCACGGCATCCATCAACACCACCGGCATGCCGTTGTCGACCAGCGTCACCCGGTGCCCGGCCACGGTGTCGGCGGCGTTCCCAGTGGGCAGCAGCGGCCCGGAACCCGCCACTCGCAGGTCGATGGGGCACGCCGTGCCGGGCACCCCGTCGATCTGCGCATCGCCGTCGTAATCGGGGCGGCCGTCACAGACGGCGAAGGATGCCGTGGCTACATCACCCGTGTTCACGAGCCGGATCCGCACCGTGGCGCGGTCGCCCGATGCGCTGATCAGCCCCCGTTCGAGCGCGAACGGACCGACGGCGGCCAGCAGGTTGCCGCACGTCTGCCGGTCGCTGACCTGCGGCGCGTCGACGGCGACCTGCAGAAACAGATAGTCCAGGTCGACATCAGGCTCGGTCGACGCCGACACGACGGCGACCTTGCTGGTCAGCGGGTGCGCCCCGCCGATCCCGTCGATCTGGGTCGGGTCGGGACTGCCCATGATCCGCAGCATCAGCTCGTCGCGCACCTCAGGGTCGGCCGGCACGTCCTCGGCGAGGAAGAAGGCGCCCTTCGAGGTGCCACCCCGCATCAGCATGCACGGCAGGCCGTCGTGGATCGGGTCAGCGGGCATCGTATTCCTGCTGCGTCATATAGACGATGCCGAGTTCCGCGACGCTCGGGCGCAGCCCTTTGCGGTCCAGGCTCAGCTGCCCGCCCGCGTATGCGGCACGGTCGGCTTCCTCCTTGGCGAAGCGCGCGTCGGCGGCGGCCAGCGCGGTCTCGGCGTCGTCCCGGGGCACGCAGAGCACCCCGTCGTCATCGGCGACCACGACGTCGCCGGGAGTGATCACGACACCGCCCACCACGACGGGGACGTTCACCGAGCCGGGAGTGTTCTTCACCGTGCCCTGCGCATTGACCGCCGACGCCCAGACCGGAAAGCCCAGCGCCCGCAGTTCGGCCGTGTCGCGTACTCCGGTCGTGGTCACCAGGCCTCGCACGCCACGGGAGTGCAGCGCCGTGGCGAAGAGTTCACCGAATGCGCCGTCGGTCGACGGCGATGTCGTCGCCACCACGAGGAGGTCCCCGGCTCGGCACTGTTCGACCGCGACGTGGATCATCAGGTTGTCTCCGGGGTGACTCAGCACCGTCACCGCCGAGCCGGCCACGCGCACGTCGTGCTGTATCGGGCGCAGCGACGGCCCCACCAGGCCGGTGCGGCCGATCGCCTCGTGCACCGTGGCGACACCGTGCACGGCGAGTGCGTCGACGGTCGCGGCATCCGTCCGTGCGATGTCGGTCACGACCACCGGACCTGTGCTCATGCCAACACTCCGGTCACCTGCGGGTAGTAGCGTACGTACGCCTCGCCCATCGTCTGGTGCGGCAGCCCCAGGTTCGGGCCCGCATTGCGCTTGACCTGCACCCCGCGTCGCACCGCGAGATCGGTGTAGTACGCCCACATGTGCTTCTGCGCGGGCAGGCACTCCATCGCCGCGCGCTTGCGCTCGAAGGCCGGCGTGATATCCAGCAGCACGTTCGGACGGAAGTCGCACTGCTCACTCTGGTGCGGCTCGAAGAAGAACACCGGCGGCGCCCCGATGATGTCGTCCTTCGACGGATACGACCCGTCGGAGTTCGCCACCCCGATCGCCTGCGCCAGCACCCGCGCCTGCAACGCCATCCGCGCCGCCGCCGGGTGATCGCCGTTGTAGGGATCGGCCAGCGTATGCGTGAGCACGACCGTCGGCTGCACACGCCGGTACACGTCCACCAACTGCGCAACGGCTTCGTCGGTCTCCCGCAACGGGTAATCACCGCGATCCAGGAACACGATGTCGGCACCGAGGGCGGATGCCGCGGCCTCGGCCTCGGCGCGGCGCACGGCCTTGATCTCCTCCAGCGACTTGCCTGCCAGCCACTGACTCGCCGACTCGCCCCGCTCGCCGTATGACAAGCACGCCACCGTCGCCCGCTCACCGCGCAGCGCTGCCGCGGCGATCGCGCCGCCCGCCCGCCACACGAAATCACCCGCGTGGGCGCTGACGACCAGAAGGGAAGGGGCGCTCTCAGCCATGGGACTCCTCGAAATGCGCGGCGCACGGGCCGTGGGACCCGTCCCCTCCAGACAAGCACACCCGGTGTCATTGGTCAAGAAATTGTCTACAATTTTGGCGGAGCCGCACTTCACTATGGACATAGGCATCACCGCTCCGTAGGATCGGCACTGATCGGCGGTGGTGCGCCGAGCGAAGCCCGAGGTCGAAGGAGACACGATGGCAGACAACCTGCAGCAACTGCTCGATGAGAAGGGGAACATCGTCGAGATGCTCCGCAACTCCCAGCTGGGCACCTACATCTATCCGGTGGTGCCCGCCGAGTTCACGAACTGGCGACGCGAGCAGAAGGCCTGGCGCGATACCGCGGTGCTCTATGACCAGACGCACCACATGGTGAACTTCTTCGTCTCCGGCCCCGACGCGCTGCGGCTGCTGAGCGACACCGGCATCAACTCCTTCGCGAACTTCCCCGTCGACACCGCGAAGCAGTTCGTGCCGGTCTCGTCGACCGGGGGCGTCATCGGCGACGGCATCCTCTTCCACGAATCCGACGACGAGTACGTCTACGTCGGTCGCAACCCCGTCGCGAACTGGCTGCAGTTCCACGCCTCCACCGGCGGGTACGACGTGGAGTTCCGCTACGACGACCGCTCCCCCTCGCGCCCGTACGGGCAGGCCGTGCAGCGCGACTACTACCGCTTCCAGATCCAGGGGCCGGCCGCCTGGCAGATCATCGAGAAGCTCGCCGGCGGCACCGTCGAACAGGTCAAGTTCTTCCGAATGGGCCACATGACCATCGCCGGCAGCCCGGTCCGCACGCTGCGCCACGGCATGGCCGGTGCGCCCGGGCTCGAGCTGTGGGGCCCGTACGAAGAGCACGGAAAGATCCGCGACGCGATCCTCGAAGCCGGGCGGGAGTTCGGCATCGAGCCCTGCGGATCGCGGGCGTACTCCTCGAACACCCTCGAGTCGGGCTGGATCCCCTCGCCGTTGCCGGCGATCTACACCGGCGGCGACATCGAGCGCCGGTTCCGCGAGTGGCTGCCGGCGAACGGGTACGAGGCGATCAACGCTCTCGCCGGCTCGTTCGTCTCCGATGACATCGAGGACTATTACCTGAACCCGTGGGACCTCGGCTACGGGTCGTTCGTGAAGTTCGATCACGACTTCATCGGCCGCGACGCGCTCGAGAAGCTCGACCCCGAGCAGCAGCGCAAGAAGGTCACGCTCGCGTGGAACGACGAGGACCTCACGAAGATCCTCGCGTCGGTCATCGACCGCACCGGCCCCGGCTACCAGTTCTTCGACATCCCGAATGCTAACTACGGCTCCAGCAACTACGACGCGGTGATCGACGCCGGCGGCGACACGGTGGGCCTCTCCCTGTTCACCGGCGTGACCGCGAATGAGAAGCGCGGTCTGTCACTGGCGACCGTCGACCGTGACGTGCCGATCGGCGCCGAGGTGCGCGTGGTCTGGGGTGAGCCCGACGGCGGTACCCGCAAGACGACCGTCGAGCCGCACGAGCAGATCGCCGTACGCGCCGTGGTCAGCCCGACCCCGTATGCCGAGACCGCCCGCACGGAGTATCACGGCGGGTGGCGCACGAGCGGCACCCTCTAGGCCGCCCGCCCATGCGCGCGCACTACGCCGACGTCTGGCAGGCGGTCGCGGCCGCCGTGCCCGACCGCGAGGCCATCCGGTCGATCGACGGCGAAGTCTGGACCTACGAGCGCTTCGCCCGCGACGCGGGGGCGCTGGCCGCCGGTCTCGCCCGCCTCGGTGTGCAGCCCGGCGACCGCGTCGCCCTCCTGCTGCACAACCGCCCCGAGTTCCTCGTCACGGTGTTCGCGTGCCTTGCCGCTGGCATCGTGCCCGTTCCGCTGAACTACCGGCTGCGGGCGCACGAGGTCGCCGATCTGATCGACGACGCCGGCGCACGGATACTGCTGGCGCCCACCTCGCTCGAAAAGACGGCACGGGATGCCGCGGCCGCGGCCTCTGCGGCGGTCGTCTGGATCCTCGACGCGGGGCTCGCCGAGCCGTCGTGGGCGCAGCTCACCGCCGTGCCCGCGCCTCTGCCCGCCCCGCCCGACGACGGCGAGCTCTGGCTCTACACGGGCGGGACGACCGGCCGCCCCAAGGCCGTGCGCTGGGACGAGCAGGAGATGTTCGAGGCCCAGATGGCGCCCACCTACTCGGTCATCGGGGCCGACTGGCCGCGCACCGTGGACGACGCGGTTCGCATCGCGGCCGACCCGGCGACTCCGCGGGTGGTGACACTGCCCCTCTCGCCGTTTCTGCACGGCACGGCCCTGACGACCGCGATGAACACCCTCACCCTGGGCGGCACGGTGCTGGTCACCTCGTCGCCGCGGCTGGACGCCGACGCCGCGGTGGACTTCGCGGCCGCGGCATCCGCCACCCGGCTCATCGTGGCGGGCGACGGCGTGGCCGTGCCACTCGTCGAGGCCGCCGAGCGCCACGGAGTGCGGTTGCCGGCGGTGCAGACGGTGATCAGCTCGGGCATGCGGTTCAGCCCCGACACCAAGGAGCGCCTGCACGCGCTGGGTGAGATCACGATCATCGACATGCTCGCCTCGACCGAGGGCGGGGTATACGCGGCGACCACGACCACCGGCGCGCACGATCTGCCGGGCCGGCCGCGCCTGTTCCCCTCCGCCGTCGTGCTCGACCAGGAGCTGCACGAGGTGCAGGAACGCCCTGGCGCCCTCGGCATCCTCGCCCAGCGCGGGGCGCTGCCGCTGGGCTACCACGGCGACCCGGAGAAGACCGCGGCGACGTTCCCGGTCATCGACGGGGTGCGCCATGTGATGCCGGGTGACTGGGTGCGGGTCGAAGACGACCGGCACATCGAGTTTCTCGGCCGCGGCAGCGCCGTGATCAACACGGGCGGCGAGAAGGTCTATCCGCTCGAGGTCGAAGAAGTGCTGCTCGAGCACCCGGCGGTGGCCGACGCCGTGGTGCTCGGGGTGCCCGACGCACGTTTCGGCGAGATCGTGACCGCCGTGGTGGCCCGACAGGGCGAGGTCACCGCCGACGAGCTGAGCGCGTTCGTCGACGAGCGGCTCGCCGGGTACAAGCGGCCGCGCCACATCCTGTTCCGCGCCTCGCTCGACCGCACCCCCACCGGCAAGGTCGACATGGCCGGGCTGCGCGATGAGATCTCGCGGGATCGCTGAATCGGCGGCCGGATCAGGGGGTGGATGCCGCGGCATCCCCCTCCCCATCGATGATGCGCTCGAACCACGACAGCGTCGCCCGCGTCATGTCAGCGGGGTCGCCGTCGCCCTCCAGCATCGAGAGCGCATCCCCCACTTCGTCACGCCGACGGCGCGCATGGCGGTACGTGCCGTCGATGAGCCGATCGATGAGTGCGGCGCCGTCGGGCCCGAGCTCGCCGGCCATCTGTGCGCGCAGCCAGTCTTCGGCGCCCACGGCACGCGCCGCCGTGGTGCCTTCGATCACCAGTGCGGCCAGCCCCTTCATGAACACACTGCGCAGCAGCTTCAGCCGGGCCGCTTCGCCCACCGCCGCGCGCAGAGGAACGATCGGCACCTCGAGCGGGCGCAGCCGGTCGGCGAGGGTCTCGGCACCGGGCCCGCTGGCCAGCAGCGGGGTGCGGATGCCCGCGCGGGGCACGGGCGCCAGCACCGCGACATCCGCCATCGCCACCCCGCGGGTCACGGCCAGAGCGCCGATCTTCTGCTTCACAAGCGGCGAGGCCGTATTCAAATCGGCGTAGACCGCCGCGTCGCCGACCGCAGGAAGGGCCGCCACCGCGATCTCGGAGGCGGCATGCGCGCCGACGAGGCTCAGCACCACTTCGGCGCCGTCGGCGGCCTCGGCCGCGGTGCGCGCGCGGACGATGCCCGGCAGGGTGAGCTCTGCGGACTGGTCGTAGCCGCGCACGCGCACGCCGGCCTCGTGCAGCTCGCGGGCGTAGATGCGGCCGGCCTCTCCGAGGCCGAGAACAGCGATGGTCGACATGGCGTGATCACCCTAGACCACGACGGGGTCGTGTTCGTCGCGGCCGGTGAAGTAATCCAGCGAGGCGCGCGATCCGCTCACGACGGGTCCGGGACGCCGGCGGCCCGATCCGTCGACGGCGAGGTACGCGTCCTGCAGCGCACGCGTGATCCCGGCGGCGGCGACCGTCAGCAGCTCCACGATCGCCTGCGCCGGAGCGCCGTCGTTGCCGACGACGACGCCGAGGGCCGCGTGCACGACCTCCTGCGGCCCACGGACCGGCACCGCGATGCCGCGGGAGCCTTCGTGGATGTGTCCCGGTAGATCGGCGAACCCCTGCACGCGCACGTGACGCAGCTGCTCATGCAGCGCGACACCGTCACGAAGCGTGTGCGCGGTGAACCTCGGCCACCCGGCGTCGACCACCTCGTCGACGACACTTTCGTCGGCGTGTGCGAGCAGCACGAGGCCGCTCGATGAGACCGGCAGCGGCGTGCGGCCGCCGATGAGGGTGGCGTTGACGACGGCGTCAGGGGTCGACATCCGCTCGATGAACAGCACGTCCCGCCCGCTGCGCACCGCCAGCTGCGTGTGCTGGCGGATCCGCGCGTGCACGCCGCTCATCCACGGGCGGGCGAGCTCGCGCAACCCGAGGGCGCTCGGCGTGCGCGCAGCGAACTCCCACAGCCGCACGCCGAGCCGGTACGAGCGGTCGGGCATGCGCTCAAGCAGCCCCTCCGCCTCCAGCTGCGCCACGAGCCGGTGCGCGCTCGAGGGCGCCAGTCCCGCGATCTCGGCGATGCGGGCCAGCGTCAGATAGGGGTGGAAGGCGTCGAACGCGTCGAGCACGCGCAGGTGCTTGCGCAGTGCCGATTCGCCGCCGGATGCCCGAGCCATGCCACCCTCCTGCTGGCAAGGCTAACCCGCTCTCGGCGAGCGGGCCCGGGTTCTCTCCGACCTCACCGGTTCGCGCGATACACCGTGCGGGCGTACTCGTGGTACGGCGCCGGCGCCACGGTCGCGCGGATGCGCACCTGCCGGTGGTGCTGGTCGACCTGCGGCTTGTGCGAGATCGGATCCTCGCCCCACACCACCTCGACCTCGGCACCGTCGGGGATGCCGACGTCCAGGGTCGCCAGCGACATGTACAGCTGATCGAAGGCGACGTATCCGGCATCCGTCGAGATCCCCACCCGCGCGCCGTCGGCGAGCACCTCGTCCATCTGGAACAGTCCGTACCGCGCCTTCGGGAACTCGAGGAACTTCGCCGGCGTCCCCGGCTCGAGCTGCGAGCGCACCACGTCGGCGACGTCGGCGGAGTTCCAGAGCAGGGTGACCTTGTGCCGCCGCTGGTCTTCGGCGTGCTTCTCGAGCGCGGCACGGCCGTGGAAGTCGTGGTCGAAGCGCACGGACTTGCCCAGGCCGATGTCGTACGGGGTCAGGTAGTAGTCGTGCACGTCGTCGGAGTACAGCGAGCCGCCGATCGAGCCGGCGCGCGCGGCCGGCAGCCACTGGCGGTACTCGGCGAAGTCGTCGTCGAAGATCGCGGGGAACGGGGTGGGCACCCATCCCGATTCCAGCGGCGATGCGGAGTACGCCTTGGCGCCCACGCGGCGGATGTCGAACTCCGCTCCAGCCTCCATCAGGGCGTCGAGGACCGTCTCGTTGTCGTCCCACGGCCCGTAGAACTCGAATCCCGGCTGACCGGCCATGCCGTGCCGCAGGGCTTTGACCGGGCGGCCCGCGATCTCGACGTCGCCGATGTGGAAGAAGGCGATCTCGGGCGCAGGGCCGCCGAACACCCGGGCCATGACCTCGTCGGCGCGCGGCCCCTGCAGCTCGTACCGGTAGAAGGTGGGCGGGCCCTGCCGCATGTGCGAGTTGGCTTCCAGGCGATGGTGCACGTCCTTGCCCGCGGCCTCGGCCTTCTCGGCGTTGAACCGCACCCAGTCGATGAGCAGGTGGTGACCGATGAGCACGAGCCCTTCGGGGCCTTCGTGGTTGTAGAACAGAATGCCGTCGCCGACGAGATACCCGTCTTGATTGACGGAGATGAGCTGCTTGGCCACGCCCGCACGAAATGTGCCGAAGGTGTTGGGCGAGATCGTCGAGAGCATCGGGATGAGGTCGTGCCCGTGCAGGAACAGCTGCGTCATGTGGTGCGACTGGTCCATCAGCGCCACCGTCGTGTTCCATGCACGCTGCTCGTCGCGCCAGTTCGTGAACTCGGGCGCGACCGGGAACGTGAACGCGGGCCAATCCTGATCGCGCAGCAGCGGCACCGCGCCGCCGGCGCGCGCCATCGCCTGGGCGAGTGATTCGGTTGTCATCTTCGACCTCCATCGTCGGGTTGCCAGGCAGACTAGGCGGTGGTGGATGCCGCGGATCGCGCACTTCCGTTCAACGGAAGCGAGGATCCGGCATCCCGATCGCTTCGCCGAGGGCATCTCACGCAACGGTTGGATAAAGACACGCCAGGATGAATCCAAAATCGTTGACAATCTGAGCGTGAATCCGTAGCGTCCGTACCCAGGGACGCGTGTGCGTCTGCGACGAAGCGACGAATCGGAAAGGCGGGCGATGGGAGCTCGACTGACCCTGGGTGACGTGTCTTTGCACTTCGGCGGCGTCTCCGTGCTCGACAAGGTCGGTTTCGATGTGGAGCCCGGGCAGATCTTCGGACTGGTGGGTCCCAACGGCGCCGGCAAGACCTCGCTGTTCAACTGCATCAGCGGGCACTACCGCCCCAGCGGCGGGTCGATCACGATCGACGGCGAAGAGGTGCGCGGCTCCCGACCCGCGACCCTGGCTCGACGCGGGCTGGCCCGGACGTTCCAGCATCCCGCCCTGCAGTTGAACCAGACCGTGCTGCAGAATGTCATGCTCGGTGCGCACAGCCGGTTGCCGGGCGGTCCACTGGAGTGGGCGCTGCGCCTGCCGCACACCGTCCGCGCCGAGCGCGCACTGCGCGAGGAGGCCCGCGAGCTGCTCGAGCGCAACGGGCTGGGCTGGGCGACCGACGTGCGCGCCGACGAGCTCTCGCACGGCCTGCACAAGGGCATCGAGCTGTGCCGCGCACTCCTCATGCGCCCGGTGCTGCTGCTGCTCGACGAGCCGGCCGCGGGACTGCCGCACACCGAGGTCGAGCAGCTCATCGCCACCGTACGCCGCATCCGCGACGACGACGACATCACCGTGATCATCGTCGAGCACCACATGGGACTTATCGCCGCCCTCACCGACCGCGTCGTCGTGCTCGACCACGGGCGAAAGCTCATGGAGGGCACGGCGGCCGAGGCGCAGTCCGATCCGCGGGTCATCGAGGCCTACATCGGGAAGGATGCTGCGGATGCTGCTTGAGCTGGAAGACGTGCGCGCCTTCTACGGACCGGTCCAGGTCCTCGACGGGGTGTCGCTGACGGTGCCCGAGGGCGGTGCCGTGGGCATCCTGGGCGCCAACGGCGCGGGCAAGACGACGACGCTGCGCTCGATCAGCGGCACCGTGCGCGCGACCGGCAAGATCACGTTCGAGGGTACGAGCATCCGCGGCCTGCGGCCCGACAAGGTGGCCGCCCTCGGCATCGCGCACGTCCCCGAGGGCCGCGGCACGCTCGGCGACCTCACGGT
The DNA here is from genome assembly GCF_029094505.1 of Microbacterium horticulturae. Classification (NCBI taxonomy): domain Bacteria; kingdom Bacillati; phylum Actinomycetota; class Actinomycetes; order Micrococcales; family Microbacteriaceae; genus Microbacterium; species Microbacterium horticulturae. The sequence goes on from NZ_CP119108.1 coordinate 2,543,475, forward strand.
GCGCGAGAACCTTCGCGTGGGCGCGTATCTGCGCAAGGACCATAAGGCCATAGGCCGAGACATCGACTACTGCCTCGACCTCTTCCCCCAGCTGCGCGACCGCATCCGCTCGAACGCGTCGGCGCTCTCCGGCGGCGAGCAGCAGATGCTCGCCGTGGGCCGCGCCATCATGGCCGCCCCGCGGCTGATGCTGCTCGACGAGGCTTCCCTGGGCCTCGCACCCGGCACCGCCAAGACCGTCTACGAGGCGATCGGGCGCCTGCGCCGCGAGTCGGGCATCGCGATGGTCGTCGTCGAACAGAACGCCAACCTCGCCTTCACCCTCGTCGACTCGGCGACCGTGCTCGAGACGGGGCACAACGCCCTGTCGGGCAGCACCGCCGAGCTCAAGGGCATGGACGAGATCCGACGCGCATATCTGGGAGGCTGACCCGTGGGGACGTTCATCCAACTCGTCATCGACGGCCTGTCGACCGGTTCGATCTACGCCGCGCTGGCGCTGGCCATCGTGCTGGTGAACCAGGCCACGGGCCTTGTGAACTTCGCTCAGGGCGGCATGGCCGTGCTCTCGGCATACATCGCCTGGTGGCTGGCCGGACTGGGTGTGCCGCTGATCCTGGCGATCCTCATCACGGTGGTCGTCTCGTTCTTCCTCGGGGCGCTGATCGAGCGCTACCTCATGCGGCGCTTCGAGCGCGGCGACCCCGACACCGCGGTGGTGGTCACGATCGGTCTGCTCACCCTCATCACCGGGCTCTGCGGCTGGCTGTGGACCTACAACAACCAGCAGTTCGCGTCGCTGTTCTCGCTGAACACGATCCAGATCGCCGGCGCCTCGATCAGCGTCCGCTCTGTGGGCACGATCGTCGTCATCGTCGTGATGATGGTCCTGCTGCAGGCGATGTTCCTGGGCACCAAGCTCGGTCTGGCGCTGCGCGCGGTGGCCGTCAATCCGCAGTCGGCCGCGTTCTCGGGCCTGCCCGTGGGGCGGCTGCTGATGGTCGGCTGGGGCCTGTCCGCGGTGCTCGGTGCTGTCGCCGGGTCGCTCGTCGCCCCGCAGTTGAGCCTGACGCCGGGCATGATGGACACCGCCCTGGTCTACGCGCTGGCCGCCGTCATCCTCGGCGGCATCTCCAGCCCGATCGGCGTGGTCATCGCCGCCTGGCTCATCGGCGTGCTGGAGAACCTCGCCGCCGTGTACGTGTCGTTCATCGGCTACGACCTGAAGGTCGCGGTGCCGTTCATCCTCATCTTCGTCGTGCTGATCGTGCGACCCCAGGGCCTGTTCGGCCGGAAGTCGGTGGTGCGCGTCTGATGTCCGAGACCTCGTTCTTCCGCAAACCCTGGGTGCGCTGGGCGTCGATCGTCGTGATCGTCGTCGTGCTCATCGTCGTGCCGCTGGTCCTTCCCGAGTTCGCCAACCAGACGATCGCCCGCATCGGGGTGTTCGCCGTGGCCGTGCTGGGGCTGAACGTCGTGATGGGCTACACCGGCCAGGTCTCCCTCGGCCAGATCTTCTTCGTCGGCCTCGGCGCCTACATCACCGCGTACGGCGTGACGCACGACTGGAACATCGTCCTCGTGTTCGTCCTCGCGTTCGTCGGCCCCGCCGTCGTCGGACTGCTGATCGCTCTGGCCGCCGCCCGGCTCGGGGGCCTCGCGATCGCGATGGTCACTATCGCGCTGCCGATCGTCGGCGTGCCGCTGGCCAAGCGCCTCGGCGACGTCACCGGCGGGTCGCAGGGCCTGTCGACGCAGTTCTCCGACGTTCCGGACTGGATGCCCGTGACGATGTACGACGACCAGTGGCAGCTGTACCTCGTCATCCTCGTGACCGCGATAGTGTTCCTTCTCACGCGCAACCTCGTGCACGGCCGGTACGGGCGCGCCTTCGCCATCGTGAAGGGCAACGAGGCCGTGGCATCCTCCATGGGGATCTCGCCCTACTGGTACAAGGTCATCGCCTTCACCCTGGCATCCCTCATCGGCGGCGTGGCCGGCTTCCTCTACATGGTGGTCATCCAGTACACCTCCCCCGAGACGATGAGCTTCGCCCATTCGATCTCTCTGCTGGCGGCAATGGTGATCGGCGGCGCCGCGAGCATCGTCGGCTCACTCCTGGGCGGGGCGTACTACGTGCTGGTGCCGCAGCTGACGAACATCGTGGACCCGAACTCGACGGCGCTGCTGCAGGGCGCGATCCTGCTCATCGTGCTGTTCGTCCTGCCGGGCGGGCTCGTCTCGCTGCCCCGTGTGCTCACGCGCCTGGCGCACCGCCGCAAGGGCGGCGGCACCGGGCGCACCCCGCAGACCACTCCGATCGCGGAACCGGACCCGGCCGCCGTGACGGAGGGAACCCCAACAGAGAGGCAAGGTCACGCATGAACATGCGCAGAACAACGCGGAAGGCCGCGGGCATCGTCGCCATGGCATCCGTTCTCGCGCTCGCCCTCGCGGGATGCTCCCGCGGAGGCGGCGGCGACGACGGAGACGGCACGGCCGCGGCATCCAGCCCCGGCATCACCGACACGACGCTCACCCTGGGCATCACGACTCCGCTGAGCGGCGCGACGGCCGGCCCCGGCACCTGCACCGTCGCCGGTATCAAGGCCTACTTCGGTGCGAAGAACGCCGACGGCGGCGTGAAGTTCGGCGACGGCAAGACGCGCAAGGTCGAGATCAAGGCGCTCGACGACGGATACGACCCGCAGAAGGCCAAGGCGAACTACGACCAGCTGAAAGACAGCGTCTTCGCGATGACGGCGGGGCTGGGCACGCCCACCAACCGGGCGTGGCGTGAGGCCGCGATCTCCGACAAGGTCCCGCAGGTGCTGGTCATGACCGGCGACCCGATCTTCAGCAACAAGGACGACAGTCCCTGGCAGCTCGGCTTCGTTCCGACGTACATGAACGAAGGCGAGGCGTTCGGCAAGCTGCTGGCCGACTCCGGTGAAGACCACAAGGTCGTCATCCTGTCGCAGAACGACGACTACGGCGAGGGCTACGTCTCGGGCTTCAAGGACGGCATCAAGGGCGCCTCGAACATCCAGGTCGTCAAGGAGCTGACCTACGAGGCCACCGACACCTCGGTGGACGCGCAGATCACGGAGCTCGCCTCGACGAAGGCCGACGTCATCTTCAACGCCATGTCGATCACGCCGCTGGCGATCGCAGCGCTGCAGAAGGCGCAGCAGCTGAACTGGAAGCCGAGCTGGTTCCTGCCCTCGAACACGTCGAGCCCGGGGGCCATCCTCGGCCCGGGCAAGGCGAGCGCGTTCCCGGGTGTGTACTCCGTGGCGTTCTCGCAGTCGGCGTCGGCTCCCGGCTTCGCGGACAGCGACGAGGGCGCGAAGTTCCTCTCCGAGCTCAAGGAATACGCGGACTACAAGGACACCCCGGCGTTCCCGCACTGCATCTGGAGCTACCAGGTCGGCGCGGTGCTCGACCAGGTGTTCCAGAAGATGACGTCGCCCACGCGTGACGACTTCATGAAGGAGCTGCGCTCGATCTCCGATTACGTCGCCCCGTTCATGCTCGAGGGCACGTCGGTGAACACCACCGAAGACGGCCAGCCGGCCGTCTCGACGGTGGTCGTGCAGAAGTACAACGGCAAGGGCTACGACACGGTCGAGAAGTTCGGCTGATCTCGCGGTTCGAGGGCCCGGCCCGGCGTTGCGCCGGGCCGGGTCCTCTGCGTGTCAGCGGCAGCCACGCGCGTTCCCGCCCCGCCCCGCTCTTCTTCTGGCGAATTCATATGGAACTGTCCCATGCACATCAAACTGGGCGGCGGTTTGGTGTGCGTTCGACGGATTCATATGAATTCGCCGGTAGAGGGCAGGGGGAAGGGGGCGGGCGGTCAGTCCATCGAGCGCAGCAGCTCGGCGATGCCCGACAGGTGCGCGCGCGTCGCCTTCTCTGCGGCCGTGGCATCATGCGCGAGGATGGCGTCGATGATCGCGATGTGCTCGGGGGCGGATGTCGCGGCCCGGCCCGGCACGAACGCCAGGCGGAACTGGTGCCGCGCGGATTGTGCCCGCAGCCGCTCGAGCAGCTGCGTGGCGGTGGCGTGTGCGCTGATCTCGCGCAGCCGGTGGTCGAGCTCCTGGTTGACCCGCGAATACTCCACCAGATCACCCGACGTGGCCGCCGTCTCGATCCGGTCGCGCAGCGTACGCAGTGCCTTCTCGTCGTTCGCGGTCGCGTTCTCGGCGGCCTTGCGGGCGACGAGCGACTCCAGCTCCATGCGCACCTCGACGATCTCGACGGCCTCGTCCACCGTGATCGCCCGCACGCGCGCGCCGCGGTTGGGCAGCCGCTCGACGAGCCCCTCGTTGGTGAGGTTCAGCAACGCCGTGCGCACCGACGCGCGCGAGGCACCATACCGCTCACTGAGATCGGCCTCGATGAGACGTTGGTGGGGGGCGAACTCGGCGCTCTGGATGGCATCACGCAACCGCTGCGTGAGGTCGGGACCGGCCACGTGCTCCGTTGCGATCGTCGTGGACACTCCGCCTCCCTGGTGGGCGCCGCGGTCGCGGCATCCCGTTTCCGGCCTCACCGGCCCTGCTCGAAGGATAGCGCTCGGGGCCTGTTGGCGACGAGATTCACGATGATTTTGTCGGCAGTCTTGCATCCAACCGCGCGGTGAGGCACCCTGAAGGCATCGGTGCCATGATGCACCGCGGCGCACCCCGCCGACCCGAGCGCGGGACGCCCTTGAGTGCGGAGGCGAAGGATGTCTCAGACCACGACGTCCGCCACGGTGCGGACAGGACTCTACATCGGCGGGCAGGAGCGGTTCACCGACGAGGTGCTGCACGTCGCCGATCCCGGTAAGCCGGGCGTCGTCGTCGGCGAAGCCGCCTCGGCCTCGCCCGGCGACATCGCCGACGCCGTGGCCGCGGCCCATGCCGCGTACCCGGCATGGGCGGCGCTCGGCGCGGCCGGACGCGCCGCGGCGATGGCCGAGGCGATGGCGGGCGTGGCCGACGACCGCGATGAGGATGCCGCGATCCTGTCGCAGGAGAACGGCAAGATCCGGCTGGAGGCCTGGGTCGACGCCCTCGTCTTCGAGTTGCGCTGGAACCTCGCACTGCAGGTCGCCGACGAGGTCGAGGCCACCACCACGCTGCCGGCGATCCCGGGCGCGATCCCGGTGAACACCGAGGTGGCGTACCAGCCGCTGGGCGTGGTGTCGATCATCGTGCCGTTCAACTGGCCGATCGCTATCCTGGGCGCCTCACTCCCCTACGCGCTGCTGGCCGGCAACACGGTGATCGTCAAGGCGCCGCCCACGACGCCGCTGGCGATCAGCCGCGTCGTGCAGCGGGTGGCCGAGAAGCTGCCCGCCGGCGTGCTGAACGTCGTCAGCGGCAAGGACGAGAACATGTCGGGCCTCATCCAGAACCAGGACGTCGCCAAGGTCTCATTCACCGGCAGCGTCAACGGCGGCAAGCGCATGATGCAGATGGGGGCGACGACCCTCACCCGCGTCACCCTCGAACTGGGCGGCAACGACCCCGCCGTCTTCCTCGAGGACGCCATCGTCGACGACGAGCACCTCGACCGCCTCTACGCGGCCGTCTTCGACACGACCGGACAGATCTGCATGAACGCCAAGCGGGTGTTCGTGCACCGCTCGCGGCTCGACGAGGTCGTCGCCGGTCTCGCCGCTCGCCTGGAGAAGGCCGTGCTGGGCTACGGGCTCGATGAAGGCACCACAATGGGGCCGCTGAACTCCGCCGCGCAGAAGGCGTTCGTCGACGAGATCATCCAGGAGGCGAAGGATGCCGGTGCCGACGTGCGCGAGTTCGGCACCCTCCCTGGGGGAGAGCTGGCCGACGGAAACTTCGTGCGCCCCGCGCTTGTCGTCGACCCCGACCTGTCGCTGCGGGTGGTGACGCAGGAGCAGTTCGGCCCTGTCATCCCGATCATCCCGTTCGATGACGAAGACGAGGCGGTGCGCCTGGCCAACGACACCTGGGCGGGCCTGTGCGGCTCGGTGTGGACGGCGTCGACCGAGGCCGCCCACCGCGTCGGGTCGCAGCTCGTCTGCGGGTACGTCTGGGTCAACGACCACGGCGCCACCCGGCTGGACCTGCGCGCACCGTTCGGCGGCATGAAGGGATCGGGCTTCGGCCGCGAACAGGGCATCGAGGGCGTGCGCGACTTCCAAGACACGCGCTCGATCGCCTTCCTCGACGCCGACGCCCTCGCCGCCATGGGACACTGAGCCACGGCATCCCCTCTCCCGCCGCTGGTGCGCGCTGTCGCTTCGCGAATCCCGCGCCCCGAGCAGAACGGTGAGAGTGCAACGGGTGGACGAGAGAGCGGCTATTTCCCTATCTCTCGTCCACCAGTGGTTCTCTCACCGAGAAACAGCGCAGGCGTCAACCTAGGTTGACAGACACCGCCCGCGTCAACTACGGTTGACGACATGAGCGACCAGACCCCTACCGCGCTGGGCATCGCCGACGACGGCGAGCCGCTCGCGGCGCTGCGCAAGCTGCAGGCCGCGCGCGCCGAGATAGCGCGCTTCGAAGCCGAGCAGGTGCGGCGCGCCCGCGCACTGGGCTACTCGTGGGTCGCCATCGCCGACGCCCTGGGCGTGACCCGTCAGGCCGTCCATAAGAAATACGGACGAAGATGATAAGCGGCACTCGCCCGCTTCCGTCGCGCCCTCACCCCGAGGAGACACCCCGCATGTCGACATCCGCCCCCGCACGCCGTTCGCCGTTCCGTCGCGGAAAGAACGACGGCCCGCGCGCCAGCCTGCGCCAACTGCTGCCCTATATCTTCGAGCACCGCGGGGTCATCGCCGTCGTGATCATCCTGAGCATCCTGGGCGCTGCTGCCAGCCTCGGCCAGCCGCTGCTGGTGGGCCAGGTGATCACACGCGTGCAGGCGAATGATCCGCTCGGATCCCTCGTGTGGATGCTGGTGGCCCTGGTGGTCGTCTCGTCGATTCTGTCGGGCTACCAGCACTATCTGCTGCAGCGCACCGGCACCGCTGTGGTGTACTCGAGCCGGCGGCGCCTCATCGCCCGCATCCTCCACCTGCCGATCAGCGAGTTCGACGCCCGCCGCACCGGCGACCTCGTCTCGCGCGTGGGCACCGACACGACCCTGCTGTACGCCGTGCTGACCCAGGGACTGGCGGATGCCGTGGGCAACGCCCTCATCTTCGTCGGCGCCATGATCGCCATGGCGATCATCGACCCGCTGCTGCTCGTGCTGATCCTCGTGGTGATCGGCGCCTCGGTCGCCGTCGTCGGCGGCTTGTCGGGCCAGATCCGCAAGCACACCCGCGTGCAGCAGGAGAAGGTGGGCGAGCTCTCGTCGGGCGTCGAACGGGCGGTCGGTTCGATCCGCACGATCCGCGCGTCGGGCGCCGCGGACCGTGAAGAAGAGGCGATCACCGCGGTGGCCTCTCAGACCTACGACGTGGGCGTGCGGGTCGCCAAGGCATCGGCCCTCGTCGTGCCGATCGCCGGCATCGCCCTGCAGGTCTCGCTGCTCGTGGTGCTGGGCGTGGGCGGATTCCGCGTCGCCCACGGCGACATCACGATCGCCTCGCTCGTGACGTTCGTGATGTTCCTGTTCATCCTCATCCAGCCGCTGGGCACGTTCTTCGGTGCGATCATGTCGGTCAACCAGGCGCTGGGTGCCCTCGGACGCATCCAGGAGGTGCTCGACCTCCCCGTCGAGACCGCCGACGACGCCGAGATCGCAGCCCGGGTCGCCTCCTCGGCCGAGCCGGGGAGAAATGCCGAGGAGAGGATGGATGCCGCGGGTTCGCCCCTCGCCTCGGCAGATCCCGCGGCATCCACCCCCGCGATCGAGTTCCGCGACGTGCACTTCGCCTACCCCGCGGCCGTCGTCGAGTCGCGACGCAAGAAGGAGTCGGAAGCGCTCGCGCTGCTCGAGTCCGCCCGCGTCGACACCTCGGGGCTCGACGAAGCCGACGAGACGCCCGACGGCGAGGTGCTGCACGGCGTGTCGTTCGCGGTGCCGCGCGGGTCGCGCGTGGCACTGGTCGGGCCCTCGGGTGCCGGCAAGTCCACGACGCTCGCTCTCATCGAGCGCTTCTACGACCCGACCGGCGGGGCGATCCTGCTGGGCGGACAGGACGTGCGCACGCTCGAGCGCACCGCGCTGCGCGCGCAGCTCGGGTACGTCGAGCAGGATGCCCCCACCCTGGCCGGCTCGATCGCCGACAACCTGCGACTGGCCTCGCCCGAGGCATCCGACGACGACTGCCGCCGCGTGCTCGAGGCGGTCAACCTCGGCGAGGTCCTCGACCGCAGCGCGCTGGGCGTCGACGCGCCGGTCGGCGAGGCCGGCGTCATGCTCTCGGGCGGCGAGCGCCAGCGGCTCGCGATAGCGCGGGCGCTGCTGGCCGCTCCCCCGATCCTGCTGCTCGACGAGTCCACCTCGTCGCTCGACGGTCTGAACGAGCAGCGCATGCGCGAGGCCATCGATGCCGTCGCGACCGGGCGCACCCTCGTCGTGATCGCGCACCGGCTGTCGACCGTCGTCGATTCCGATCACATCGTGGTCATGGACCACGGCCGCGTCGTCGGCCAGGGCACGCACTCCGAACTCGTGGAATCGACGCCGCTGTACCGCGATCTGGCCAAGCATCAGCTGCTGGTGTGAGGCGCGTGCGGGAGGGAGGGATGCCGCGGCCACCGCGTTATGGAAAAACCTTGTGAAAACTTCGGGACGCTCCTAATCTGAAGGCGTGACCCCCACCCGACCGGAACCCGAACCGGCCACCGGGACGCGCGAATCCACGCCCCGCGAGACCGCCATCACCCCCGACGCGCTGCAGAACTTCCGGCAGCGCCTGAAGCAGCCCGAAGAGACCATCGACCCGCACACCTGGGCGGGTTCGATCCCCGATGCGCGCGGCACCGCCCCGCATGTGCGCGTCGGGCGCGACAAGTGGTTCAACCTGATGTGGCTCCTCCCCCTCGGGTTCGTCGTCCTGGTGGCGGCCGTCGCCGTCGCGCAGGGCCTGCGCGAGCTGCCGTCCGTACAGGACTTCCTGCACCGGTACCCCGGAGCCGTCATGCTCCCCGATGCACAGGAACACGCCGGCTTTCCGGCGTGGCTGGGCTGGCAGCACTTCTTGAACGCATTCCTGATGATCTTCATCATCCGCTCGGGCGTGCAGATCCTCACCGATCATCCCCGCCTGTACTGGACGCGGCACTCCACCCCGGGCAAGGAGTGGTTCCGGTTTCAGAAGCCGGTGCCCGACGACCCGCTCTGGACGGCCAAACAGGACTCCGTGAACGTACCGAGCTGGATAGGCCTGCCGGGCCTGCGTCATTCGATCGGGCTCGCGCGCTGGTGGCACCTCGGCGTCGACACTCTCTGGCTGCTCAACGGCATCGTTTTCGTCGTGCTGCTGTTCGTGTCGGGGCAGTGGGTGCGCATCGTCCCGACCAGCTGGGACGTGATTCCCAACGCGATCTCGGTCGCCATCCAGTACGCCTCACTGGACTGGCCGCTCGAGCAGGGCTGGGTCGTCTACAACAGCCTGCAGCTGATCGCGTACTTCATCACGGTGTTCATCGCCGCTCCGCTCGCGCTGATCACGGGCCTGGGCATGTCGCCCGCGCTGTCGACGCGCCTGCGGTGGATCAGCTCCCGGTTCAGCATCCAGGCCGCCCGCTCCCTGCACTTCCTCGTGCTGTGCTGGTTCCTCGTGTTCATCTTCTTGCATGTCACACTCGTGTTCACGACCGGAGCGCTGCGCAACCTCAACCACATGTATGCGGGCCGCAACGACGACAGCTGGGTCGGATTCTCGGTGTTCGCGGCATCCCTCGTCGTCATGATCGTCGCGTGGGTCGGCGCCTCGCCGCTGACATTGCGCAAGCCGCGGCTGATCCAGCGCGTGGGCTTCGCGCTGATCGGGCCCGCGCAGCGCTTGTTCGAGCACGTCGATGCGCGGCCGGGCCAGTACACCGAGAAGGACATCTCGCCGTACATGTGGCACAACGGCAAGTACCCCGAGACCGACGAGTACCGAGAACTGTTCGAGAACAACTTCCGCGACTACCGGCTGCACGTCGGCGGCCTCGTCGACCACCCCGTCGAGCTGAGCCTGGACGAGGTGCGGGCTCTCCCCCACCACGAGCAGATCACCCAGCACTTCTGCATTCAGGGCTGGTCGGGCGTCGCGAAGTGGGGTGGGGTGTCGATGTCGACGATCCTGGATGTCGTCAAGCCGCGCCCCGAGGCCAAGTGGGTGGTGTTCTACTCACTCGGCGACGGTCCCGACGGAGGGTCGTACTACGACGCGCACCCCATCGAGCAGATGAGCTACCCGCTGACGATGCTCGCGTACGACATGAACGACGAGCCGCTCTCGTACGGGCACGGGGCGCCTCTGCGTCTGCGCAATGAGGTGCAGCTGGGATTCAAGCTCGTCAAGTGGATCCGCGGCATCGAGTTCGTCGCCGACTTCGCCGACATCGGAGGTGGACACGGCGGTTACAACGAGGACCACGAGTTCTTCGGCTACCGCCAGTCGATCTGACGGGGGTCGGGATGCCGCAGCATCCACTCCCGGCCTTCACCGAAGCGGCCGTCGCCCGGCGCGACCGGGGCTCGGGCGCCGACCAGGCGTCGTTCAGGCCGACCAGGCCTCGAGCCGGGCGTCGTTCCGGGCGTCGACCCAGCATCGACCTGTGGCATCCCGCACGCCTGCTTCGCCGAGAACACGCTCGTGCACGCGCCTGCGCACAAAAAGCGTGCACAAGCGTGTTCTCGCGTGCCGGAGGGGCGCCCCTGGTCTCGGAAGACCTCGGCCTCCGCAAACGACGACGCAAAGACGCCGTCGCTTCGCCGAGAACACGCTCGTGCACGCGCCTGCGCACAAAAGGCGTGCACAAGCGTGTTCTCGCGTGCCGGAGGGGGTGCCCCTGGTCTGGGAAGACCTCGGCCTCCGCGAACGATGGCGCGAAGAAACGGGATGCCACAGCCCCCCGCTGCGGCATCCCAGATCTGTCGATCAGTCCTGCGCGGCCTGCTTGAGGCGGTAGCGCAGCGCCGACAGCTCGGCCTGCAGCGGCGCGGGAACGCGGCTGCCGAAAGTGGCGTAGAACTCTTCCGTGAGGTCGGCCTCCTGCGCCCAGGTGGCGGGGTCGACCGCGAACAGCTCGGCGAGATCGTCCTCGGTCACGTCCAGGCCATCGAGGTCGAGGTCTTCGATACGCGGCAGCCGGCCGATCGGGCTCTCGACGGCGGGGACGGCCCCGTCGACGCGGCGGGCGATCCACTCGATCACGCGCGAGTTGTCGCCGAAGCCCGGCCAGAGGAAGCGGCCGTCCGCCCCCTTGCGGAACCAGTTGACCTGGAAGATGCGCGGTGCCTTGTCGAAGCGCATCTTCTGCCCGACCTTCAGCCAGTGGCCGAAGTAGTCGGCCATGTTGTATCCGCAGAACGGCAGCATCGCGAACGGATCGCGGCGCAGCTCTCCGACGGTGCCTTCGGCCGCGGCGGTACGCTCGCTCGAGATGTTCGAGCCGAGGAAGACGCCGTGCGTCCAGTCGGTGGCCTCGACCACGAGCGGCACGTTGGTCGCGCGGCGCCCGCCGAAGAGAATGGCGTCCAGTGGCACCGCCTCTTCCCAGTCGTCCGCTATCTGCGGGCACTGCGCGGCGCTGACCGTGAAGCGCGAGTTCGGGTGCGCCGCCGGGCGTCCCGACCGCGGCGTCCACGGGTTGCCCTCCCAGTCGGTGAGGCCCTCGGGGATCTCGTCGGTCAGTCCCTCCCACCACACGTCGCCGTCCGGGCGCAGTGCGACGTTCGTGAAGATCGTGTTGCCCCACAGCGTCTCGACGGCGGTGACGTTGGTCGACTCGCCGGTGCCGGGTGCGACGCCGAAGAAGCCCGCCTCGGGGTTGATGGCCCACAGGCGCCCGTCGTCGCCGGGACGGAGCCAGGCGATGTCGTCACCGAGGGTCTCGACCCGCCAGCCGGGGATCGTCGGGCGCAGCATCGCCAGGTTCGTCTTACCGCAGGCCGACGGGAACGCCGCTGCCAGGTGGTATTTCTTGCCCTCGGGCGAGATCACGCGGATGAGCAGCATGTGCTCGGCCAGCCAGCCCTCGTCACGGCCGATGACCGACGCGATTCGCAGGGCGAAGCACTTCTTCGCGAGGATCGCGTTGCCGCCGTAGCCCGAGCCGTACGAGTACACCTCGAGCGTGTCGGGAAAGTGCACGATGTACTTCTCGTCGCTGCACGGCCAGGTGACGTCCTGCTCGCCCGGCGCCAGCGGCGCGCCGACCGAGTGCACGGTCTTGACCCACGGCGCACCCTCGGCGATCAGCCGGGTGACGCTCTCCCCCACCCGGGTCATGATGCCGATGGATGCCACGGCGTAGGCGCCGTCGGTCACCTGCACGCCGATGTGCGAAAGGGGCCCGCCGACGGCTCCCATCGAGAACGGGATGACGTACATCGTGCGACCGCGCATCGAACCCTCGAACACACCGTTGAGCGTGGCGTGCATCTCGTCGGGGTCGGCCCAGTTGTTCGTGGGGCCCGCGTCGATCTCCTTCGCCGAGCAGATGAACGTGCGCGCTTCGGTGCGTGCGACGTCCTTCGGGTCGGAGCGGGCCAGGTACGAACCGGGGCGCCACTCGGGATTGAGCTTGATGAGTTTGCCCTCGTCGACCATCTCGCGCAGGATCGCGTCATTCTCAGCGCGCGAGCCGTCGATCCAGTGGATGCGGTCGGGCTGCGTCAGGGCGGCGATCTCGTCGACCCATTCCGCCAGCGCCTGCATGCCGGGGCCCTCGACGTCGGGGCGTGCGCCGAACTCGCGCAGTCCGCGCAGCGGACGGACGCCGACCGGCGTCGTACGGGTGAAGGATTCGGCAAGTGCCATGGCTGCTCCCATTCGGTCTTGTCGCGGGCCGGCGGTGTCGCCGCCGCGATCAGATCGTCTCTGTCATCCACTCTCACAAGACTCCGGGCACTCTTTCCGTGAAAGCAGCTGCAAAGAATCATGTTTCTTTCGGTATCATCAAGGAATGGCTTCGACCGTCGAACTCGCGACCCTGGGTCACCGCATCCGTCACCATCGCCTCAGCACCGGGCTCACGCTCGATGAGCTGGGCGCTCGGGTGGGGGTGGCCGGCAGCCACCTCAGCCTCATCGAGAACGGCAAGCGCGAGCCGAAGCTGTCGCTGCTGCAGCAGATCGCGAAGGTGACGGGCACCGACGTCACCGACCTGCTCTCCACCGAGCCGCCGAATCGTCGCGCGGCGCTGGAGATCGAGCTCGACCGCGCGCAGTCGACGACGGTGTTCCGGCGACTCGGGATCCCCCCGGTCAAGCCGAGCAAGGGCGTCAGCGACGAGACGCTCGAGTCGATCCTCGGGCTGCACCGCGAGCTGCAGCGGCGCGAGAACGAGGCCATCGCGACCCCCGAAGAGGCCCGACGCGCCAACACCGAGCTGCGGCTGCGAATGCGCGCGCGCAACAATTACCTGCCCGATATCGAGAAGCTCGCCGAGAAGCAGCTGAAGGCCGCCGGCCACAGCACGGGCGCCCTCACCCACCGCACCGTGAGCATCATGGCCGAGCAGCTGGGCTTCGAGCTCATCTACGTCAATGACCTGCCGCACTCGGCGCGCTCGGTGACCGACCTTGAGAACGGGCGGATCTATCTGCCCCCGGCATCCATCCCCGGCGGCCACGGGCTGCGCTCGATGGCGCTGCAGGCGATGGCGCACCGGCTGCTCGGGCATCAGCCGCCCACCGACTACGCCGACTTCCTGCGACAGCGGCTGGAGATCAACTACTACGCCGCCTGCGCGCTCATGCCCGAGACCGCCGCAGTCGCCTTCCTGCAGCAGGCGAAGAAGGACCGCAATCTCGCGGTCGAGGATTTTCGGGATGCGTTCGGGGTCACGCATGAAGCCGCCGGCATGCGCATGACGAACCTGGTCACACAGCACCTCGGCATTCCCCTGCACTTCCTGCGCGTGGACAGCGCGGGGGCCATCTCACGGGTGTACGAGAACGACGATCTGCCGCTGCCGTCGGACGTCACCGGGGCTGTGGAAGGTCAGGTCGTGTGCCGCAAGTTCTCGGCGCGGTCGGCATTCGCCGAGCAGAACCGCACCACCGAGCACTACCAGTACACCGACACCCCCGCCGGCACGTTCTGGTGCGCGACGCAGACCGGGGCGACCGCCGACGGCGAGTTCTCGATCACGGTGGGCGTGCCGTTCGATGACGCGAAATGGTTCCGCGGACGCGAGACCCCGCAGCGCGCGACCTCGACGTGCCCCGACGAATCCTGCTGCCACCGGCCCGACCTCGCGCTCACGGAGCGGTGGGAGGGCAAGGCCTGGCCGAGCGCCCGCGTGCACATGCAGATGTTCTCGCCGCTGCCCCGCGGCGCGTTCCCCGGCGTGGACGACGGCGAGGTGTACACCTTCCTCGACCGGCACGCCGGTGAGTAGCGGGCCGCTCACCCCGCGATGAACCGCGAGTAACGGCCGAGGGCTTCGGCGAGGGTGGATGCCGCGGGCCCGCGCCCATCGAACAGCTCGGCGACGGGCGCGTCGCGGTGGCGACCGACGGCGCGTGAGTGCTTCCACGTGCCCACGACCTCGCCGTCGGCCAGGATCACCGGGCGCACCATGCCGTTGCCGCCCGCCATGACCACGCGCAGCACGTCATCCTGGCCCGCGGCTGACCGGTCGGCGTACGAGATCACGTACTCCTCATATGTGGGCAGTGCGAACACGGACGAGGTGCCCGGTGACGGTCGCGGCTGTTCGGTGGCCGTGTACAGCCCTTCCTCGATCTCGCGCACGCGCGGGTCCGCGTGCGAGGCGGCCTGGCGCGCAACGGTCACCGGCAGGCCCGACCACCATGCGAAGTCGGCGGCGCGGGCGGGACCGTGTCCGATGATGTAGCGGGCGAACAGCTCGGCGACGGGGTCGGCGGGGGCTGCGGCATCCCCCACCCACTCCTCCATCAGCACGAGGTACTGCTCGCGCGTGACGCCCGCGGTGCGGTGCACGACCGGCCCCTGCACGATCGCTCCACGCACCGACAGCGCGAAGAGCACCTGCAGTCCGCGTCCGCCGCCAGGGTCGATGCCGCCGGCGGCGAGGACATCGAACGCCTCCGCGCGGGTGAGGCGCCCGCCACCGGCGAGCGCGGCTCGCAGCAGAGTTTCGGCGCGGTCGATCTCGGCATCGTCGAGGCCGATCGCGCGACGCACCGAGGCGGCCTGACGCCATTGCCGCTCGCCCGTCGCCGCGAGCACCCAGCGCAGATCAGCGGCGGGGATCAGGTGCAGCGTGCCCCGCATGGTCCACGAGCGCACGAGCGAGCCGTCGTCGAAAACGGCGTCGACGTCACGCACCGTGGGGTCGCGCCGGGTGCGGGATGCCAGGGCCCAGCGCCCGCCCCAGAAGTCCTGTGCCTGCACAGCCAGCATGTGGGCCGCGGCATCCGCCACCGACGCCGCCGGCGCAGTCAGGCGATGCGAACGGAGTCGATGGGAACGCAGCCGCTGCAGATCCATGGCTTCATCTTGGCCGTGGGGTCAGACATCCGCGAGGGCGCCGCCTGACTGCGCCACTCAGCACGGCAGGAGAGGATGGAGGCATGCCGCACACCTTCACCGCCCGCGCCGTGCTCCTTGACATGGACGGCACGCTCGTCGACTCGACTGCCGTGGTCGAGCGGCTCTGGCTCGAGTGGGCGGCCGACCACGGGCTCGACGACGATCGCGTCCTCAGCGTCATCCACGGACGTCAGGGTCACGAGAGCATGGCGATCCTGCTGCCCGACCGCGACCCGGCCATCAACCGCGCCGAGAATGCGCAGATGCTCTCCGCCGAGGGCGTCGACACCGACGGCGTCGTCGCTGTGCCCGGGGCATCCGCTCTCCTCGAGGCACTGCGCGGCACGCCGCACGCGCTGGTGACGTCAGCGGACGAGAGGCTGGCGACGGCGCGAATGGATGCCGCAGCGCTGCGCGTTCCCGACGTGCGCGTGACCGCAGAGCACGTGACGCGCAGCAAGCCCGACCCCGAGGGCTTCCTGCGCGGAGCACAGCTTCTGGGCGTGGCGCCGCGCGACTGCCTCGCGTTCGAGGATTCGCAGGCGGGCATCGCCGCGGCCCTCGCGGCCGGCACCACCGTCATCGGCGTCGGCGAGCGCGCAGCAGGCCATGGCGCAGCCGCAGTCGTCGGCGACCTCTCCGGGGTGAGCGCCCGCGCCGTCGACGGCGGCATCGAGGTCTCCGTGGGCTGAGCGCGGCACGCGGCCGCGCGGCGCGGTTTCGTGCATTCTGTGCGCAGCGCCGGCCCCGTCGCATCCAGCCTCGGGTGCGACAATTGCCATCGGCGCACCCGATCGCCGCTGATCGGTCTGCGTCGACGCGCCCGCGACGAAGCAGGAGAGACGGATGGCACGCAGCAGTATTCGCCTGTCGACGAACATCCTCCGCACCCAGATCGCGGTGCTGCTCGGCGCGCTGCTGGTCGCGTTCGGCCTGTCGCTGTGGCAGTCGCACGAGCTTCTTGTGCACCAGTTCGAGGAGCGGGCACTGGCCATAGCGAACACGGTGACCGTGGCCCCGGGTATCGCCGACGCGGTCGTGGCCGGCGATCCCAGCGGTTTCGTCCAGGAGCGGGCCGAGGCCATCCGCCACTCGACGGGGGCGTTGTTCGTCGTCGTCACCGACGACCACGGCATCAGGCTCTCGCATCCGGTGCCCGAGCGCATCGGCGAGCACGTGTCGACCGACCCGAGCGAAGCGCTCGCCGGCAAGACCGTCGTCAACATGGAGCACGGGACGCTGGGTCTGTCGGCCCGCGCCAAGGTGCCGCTGCGCACCGACGGCGGCCGGATCGTGGGCGAGGTCTCGGTCGGCATCGATGCGGAGGAGATCGCCGCGAGCCTGGGGCGGCTGCTGCCGTCGATAGCCCTGTACTCGGGCATCGCGCTGACGGTGGGGGTCGTCGGTTCGCTGTTTCTGGCCCGACGCCTGAAGCGGCAGACCTTCGGTCTCGAGCTGAACGAGATCGCGACTCTGCTGCAGGAGCGCGAGGCCATGCTGCACGGCGTCGCGGAGGGCGTCATCGGCATCGGTCCGTCCGGCCGGATCGCCCTCATCAATGACGAGGCGCGCCGGTTGCTCGGGCTCGACGACGCCGCTGTGGGCGTGCAGGTGGACCGCACGACCCCGCCCGGGCGCATCCGCGATGTTCTCACCGGAACGGTGGCCGGCAGCGACCTCGTGGTGCTCACCGACGAGCACTGCCTCGTGATGAACCGCATGCCGGTGTCGATGCAGGGGCGCGACCTCGGCCACATCGTGACGATCTCGGATCGCACCGAGCAGGAGGGGCTGCTGCGCGAGCTCGACAGCGTGCGCGGACTCACCGACGCGCTCCGCGCCCAGCAGCACGAGTTCGCGAACCGCGTGCATGCCCTCTCCGGCATGCTCGAGCTCGGGCGCTTCGACGAGGCCGTGGACTACGTCGCGGAGCTGTCGGCCACGGCGACCGATCTGGCGACCCGGCTGCAGCGGCAGATAGCAAGCCCTCAGCTCGTGGGCCTCCTGGTGGCCAAGTCCGTCGTCGCCGCCGAGCGCGGCGTCGCGCTCGTGCTGACCGACGAGTCGGACCTGGCCGAAGGCGAGGCCGACGCCCGGGCGCTGTTGACCGTGCTGGGCAACCTGGTCGATAACGCCATCGACGCCGCAGTGGTGGGCCCCGGGCCGCATCGCGTGGAGGTCGACGTGCGCTGCGTCGGCGACAGCGTGCGGGTGCGCGTGCGCGACAGCGGACCGGGCGTCGACCCGGAGATCGCCGAGGCCGTCTTCGAGGACGGCTTCACGACGAAGCCCGACGACGGCGTCCGTCGCCGTGGGCTCGGACTCGCCCTCGTGCACCGGGTCGTCGCCCAGCACGCCGGACGCATCGAGGTCTCGCCCGGTCCGGGCGCGGTGTTCACCGTCACGCTGCCGCGGCACGCCGCCGGCACGCCGGTGGCGACGGAGATGACGGCATGACCGTCACGCCCATCCGCACGCTGATCGTCGACGACGACTTCCGCGTGGCCGAGATCCACGCGGGTTTCGTCTGGAAGGTCCCCGGGTTCGAGGTCGTCGGCATCGCCCACTCGGCCGCCGACGCGCTCGATCATGTGGGCACCGATCAGCCGGATCTGGTCCTCCTCGACCTGTACCTGCCCGACGCCTCGGGACTCGAGCTCATGCGCCGGCTGGCCGAAGCGCCCTCCCCACCCGGGGTGATCGTCATCTCGGCGGCCCGCGATCTCGCCCACGTCCGCGCGGCCATCGCACAAGGGGTGGTGCACTACCTGGTCAAGCCCTTCCGCTTCGCCGCGTTCTCCGAGCGCCTCATCGCCTTCCGTGATCTGCATCAGCGTCTCGACGACCTCGACTCGCGTCGGGCAGAGGCCGACCAGCACGAGGTCGACGGCCTCTTCCAGCTCATGCGCACCGGCACCATCGCCACCCCGCCGAAAGGGCTCTCCGCCGAGACGATGCGCGCGGTGCGCGACCTGCTGCGTACGACGGCCACCGACGTCTCGGCGTCCGACGTCGCGCAGGCGCTCGGCATGAGCCGCCCGACCGCGCAACGGTACCTGTCCGCGCTCGCCCAGCAGGGCGCCATCGAGATGCGGCTGCGGTACGGCACCACCGGGCGCCCCGAGCACCGCTACCGCATCGCGACGGCCTGAGCGCCGCGCGTACGCTCACCAGGCCGCGTCGACCCCGCATTCGGCGGCCAGGTCGCGCAGGTCCGCGACCGTCTTCTCCGGAAGATGGATGCCGCGGCCCTCGGCGCGATGTCGGTTCTCCAGCTCGCCCGGGTAGAGGATCTCCCCCGCGTCGGGCGCCCGGCGCACGCCCTTGACCTGGGCCATGAGCGCATCCATCTTCCGGTCGAACTCGGCGGCCGGCTGGAACGCCGCGATGTCGATGGCGATCGCCACATGGCCCGCTCCGCTGTGCGCGTCGGGCTGCCAGGGTCCACCCACATCGAGTCCGAACGACGACCCGGTGAGCACTCCCGAGAACACGTCCATCATGAAGGAGATGGCATATCCCTTGTGACCGCCCATCGGCAGGACCACCCCACCGTCCAGCGCCGCCGCCGGATCCGTGGTCGGCCGCCCCTGGGCGTCCAGCGCCCAGCCGTCGGGAAGCTCCTCACCCTTCTCGGCGGCGGCATAGATCTTGCCCCGGGCGACCCCGGTGTTCGCGATGTCGAGCACCGCGGCATCCCCCCGCCCGTCCGGCGCCGCAAACGACCACGGGTTCGCGCCGACCGCCTTGTCGAGGCCGCCCCACGGTGCCATCGCCGGCGAACCGTTGGTCGTCAGGATCGCCGCGCACCCCGCCGCGACGGCCCGGCGGGTGAAGTACGCCGCCGTGCCGAAGTGGTTCGAGTTGCGCACGCCCACCGCGCCGATGCCGTGCTCCTTCGCCCGGGCCACCGCGAGGTCCATCGCCCGCGCGGTCACCACCTGGCCGACACCCGCGTTGCCGTCGACGCTGACCAGTGCGCCCCGGTCGCTGAGCACGGTGAGATGCGTGACAGGCTGGATGCGGCCGGTGCGCAGCCGTGCCGCGTACCAGGGAAGCCGCAACAGCCCGTGCGAGGGATGCCCCCACTCCTCGGCGACGACGAGCGAGTCGGCGACGAGGTCTGCGTCGGCGTCAGGCACGCCCAGGGTGACCAGGACCCGGGCTGCGAAGGAACGCAGCTCGGCGGGCGGGACGACGGTGTCGGTGTGCATGGCGATTCTCCTCAGAAGCCCTTGATGACCAGACGATCGTGTGCGACCTCGGGGTCGTCCACAATGAGATCGCGAACCAGCTCTCGCCACCGCGAATATGCGGCGCTGCCCCGGAATCGGTCGAGGTGGTCGGCGACACTGTCCCATTCGATGCACAACAGGTATACCGACGGTTCTTCGAGGAGGCGACGCAGCTCGAACGAACGGCAGCCGGCGGCCTGCTGAAACAGGCCCGCCGCCTCGGTGGCCGCGGACTCGAAGGCGGCTTCGGCTCCCGGCCGCACCCGCACACGCGCCGTCTCGCGGCAGGCCCGTTCTTCGTCGGCCGCGCCGGCTTCGCCGTCGACGCGGCGCACCTCGCCGGTCGCATCGACGCGGCGGGTGGCGTCGACCGACGCATAGGTCCAGAAGATGGCCATGGGTTCGCTCGGCGAGGCGTTCTCGAAGTGGTGGGCGATGTTCGCCGGGACGAAGGTGGTGTCATGTCGGCCGAGTCGCGTGCGCACGCCGTCGATGTCGACGATCGCGCTGCCCTCGATGATCATGACGCTCTCCACGCAGTTGTGACTGTGGTGGGCGATCGAGGCACCGGGCGCGAACTCGGTGACGCCGTTGAGGAACGACGTCGCCCCGGTCTCGCGCGTGACCAGCGGAATCGTGCGGGCTCCCCCGCCGCGGTCGATGGCGGGCAGCGTGTCGGGCGTGAGAATGCGCGGCGTCCAGACGCTCATGAGGGCTCCTTGTCGGTGACGGTGCCGGCGGCCGGGTCGGAGGGCACCCCGAGCCCTGCGGCGGCGGCGATCAGCAGCATGACGCTGCTGGCCCCGAGCACCCCGGCGGCGCCGGCTGCCGCGGCGAGCAGGCCGAGGGAGGCCGGCAGCACGGTCTGGCCGAGGCGGTTGGCGGCCAGCCGCATCGACATCGCGAGGGCCCGGGTGCCGGTGGGGGCGATGAGTGAGATCCACGACATCGTGATGGGCTGGCAGATGCCGATCACGAAACCGTAGCCGCAGGCGAAGGCGATCAGCACGCCGGCGGGCAGGTCGAAGACGAACGCACCGAGCATGAGAGCTGATCCGAGGATGCTGCCGACCAGCAGCCACCGCCGGCCGAACGTGCGGGAGAGCGGCCCGAGGAACAGCCGGGAGAACATCGAGAAGCCGGACCGGGCGATCAGCATCAGGCTGATCACCGCCGCGGGCAGACCCCGGTCTTGGCCGACGAGCGGCGCGTAGGCGATGAAGATGTCGACCGACGCCAGTACGAGGCTTCCCGCGATCAGAGCGTTCGGCAGTCCCGCGGTCGACAGCACCCCGCGGGCCGCGCGCAGCATCCCCTGCCGGTCCGGCGACACGGCGCGCGCAGGGCTGCGGATCAGCACCGAGACGATGAGCATCAGCGCCGCGCAGCCCAGACTCACCGCGAAGATCAGCCCGACCGGCGGCATCTGGGGCGTTCCGCCCGGGAGCACGAGCAGCGCGGGGCCTACGGTCTGGCCGAAGGCGACCGCGAACCCATAGATGCCGAACGTCGTGTCGGACCGCCCGGCCGTGGAGATCGCGCCGACGTACGACTGCTCGCCGAGCACCGTGAACATCTGGCCGCAACCGAGCAGCACCGAGGCGGCGATGAGCAGAGCGAGAGAGCCGTGGCCGGCGACGGCCACCCCCGCGGCGGCCGCCACGGTGACCGCCCCGATCACCATGCCGCGTCGCTCGCCGATGAGGTCGACCACGCGCCCGGCAGGCAGGGCGAGAAACAGCGCCGGCAGCGCGTAGAACGCCGACAGCACACCGAGCGCGGCCGGCGACGCTCCCAGGCCCAGCGCCGCATACGAGAGCGACGGCCGCATGCCGAAGATGATGATCTGCATGAGAGCGGCGTGGATGAGCAGCAGTACCAGCCCACGCCGCCCGGGAGCCATCAGCGAGGCTCCGCAGCGATGCCCGCACGCGCGCGCTGGTGCCGCAGCACGAAGCTCATGACGCCGCCGTGCTGGAACAGCTCGCGTTCCCGCGGTGTGTCCAGCCGCACGTCGACGTCGAAGACGCGATCGTCCGCACGGATCGTGACCCGCTCGGCGCCGGGATCGGCCAGTCCGAGCACATCGATCGTCTCGGTGCCCGACAGGCCGAGCGACTCGGCGCTGTCTCCGGGCGCGAACTGCAGCGGCAACACCCCCATCCCGATGAGGTTCGCCCGGTGGATGCGCTCGAACGACTCGGCGAGCACGACGCGCACCCCCAGCAGCGCGGGGGCTTTCGCGGCCCAGTCGCGCGACGATCCGGTGCCGTACTCCTTGCCGCCGATGACGACGAGCGGCACTCCGGCCGCCCGGTACTCCTGCGCGGCGTCGAAGATCGTCTGCTGCACGCCCCCGGCCAGGAAGTTGCGCGTGTATCCGCCTTCGACTCCCGGCAACAGCCGATTGCGCAGTCGCACGTTCGCGAAGCAGCCGCGCATCATCACCTCGTGGTTGCCTCGACGCGACGCGTAGGTGTTCAGAGCCGCGGGTGCGACGCCGCGCTCGGCGAGGTACCGTCCGGCCACGGACGCTGCGGGGATGGCCCCGGCCGGCGAGATGTGGTCGGTGGTGATCGAGTCGCCCAGCAGCGCCAGCACGCGCGCCCCCTGGATGTCGCCGGGCGCCCCGGCTTCCGCGCTCATTCCCTCGAAGAAGGGGGGATGCCGGATGTAGGTGCTCTCGGGATCCCAGTCGAACACCGCCCCGGTGGGCGCGTCCAGATTCTGCCAGCGGTCGTCGCCGGCGAACACGTCGCGGTACGCCGCGGCGAACATCTCCGGGCTCAGCGTCTGCTCGACGATCGCGGCGATCTCTTCCTGGCCCGGCCACAGATCGGCCATGCGCACCGGCCGGCCCGCGGCATCCACCCCCAGCGGCTCGGTGGCGAGGTCGATGTCCATCGTGCCGGCGAGCGCGTACGCGATGACCAGAGGCGGCGAGGCGAGATAGTTCATCCGCACGTCGGGGTTGATCCGGCCGTCGAAGTTGCGGTTGCCCGACAGCACCGCAGCCACCGCGATGCCCTCGGTGCGCACGGCGTCCTGCACAGCGGGGATGAGCGGGCCGGATGCTCCGATGCACGTCATGCAGCCGTACCCGGCGGTGGTGAATCCCAGTGCGTCCAGCGGCGCCGACAGCCCCGCCCGGTCGAGGTAGTCGGTGACCACGAGCGACCCCGGCGAGAGCGTCGTCTTCACCCACGGCTTGCTGCGCAAGCCTGCCGCCACGGCGTTGCGCGCGAACAGCCCGGCGGCGATCATCACCGCGGGATTCGAGGTGTTCGTGCACGAGGTGATCGCTGCTATCGCCACGGCGCCGTGGCCCAGGTCGACGGGGCCCTCGGGCAGCGCGACGGTGAAGCGCTGCGCCGGATCGGTCGGGCCGTCGGGAATGGCCGGCAGCAGGTCGGGCAGCGTGCGGCGGTGCGAGGCGCGCGCATCGGTGAGCGGCACCCGGTCCTGCGGGCGGCGCGGCCCCGCGAGCGAGGCCACGACGGTGCCCAGGTCGAGCTCGATGACCTCCGTATAGGCGGCCTCGTGCTCGGGACGGTGCCAGAGGCCCTGCCTCTTGGCGTATGCCTCGACGAGCGCGACGCGCTCGGGCGGGCGCCCGGTGAACCGCAGATAGCGGATCGTCTCGTCGTCGATCGGAAAGTAGATGCACGTCGCGCCCGACTCGGGGCTCATGTTCGCGATCGTGGCACGATCGGCCAGCGAGAGATGCGACACGCCCTCCCCGAAGAACTCCACGAACGAGCCGACCACCCCGTGCGCCCGCAGCATCTGGGTGACCGTCAGCACGAGGTCGGTGGCGGTCGTGGCGGGCGGCAGCGCACCTGTCAGGCGGAAGCCGACGACCCGGGGCACCAGCATCCCGAACGTCTCCCCCAGCATGACCGCCTCGGCGTCGATGCCGCCGATGCCCCAGCCGAGCACCCCGAGCCCGTTGACCATCGTCGTGTGCGAGTCGGTTCCCAGACACACATCGGGGAACGCCCAGCCGTCGCGGACCTCGACGACCCGCGCGAGGCGCTCCAGGTTGACCTGGTGCATGATGCCCGAGCCCGGCGGCACCACCTCGAAGCCGTCGAGCGCGCGCTGCCCCCATTTCAAGAAGCGGTAGCGCTCGGCGTTGCGCTCGTACTCCCGTGCGACGTTGCGCTCGCGCGCGTCGGCCGTGCCGAAGAAGTCGGCGATCACCGAGTGGTCGACGACGAGCTCGGCCGGGATCGACGGATTGACCGTGGTGGGGTCGCCGCCCAGCGCCTCCATCGCGTCGCGCATCGCGGCGAGGTCGACGAGCGCAGGCACGCCGTTCGTGTCGTGCAGGAACGCCCGCGACGGGGTCAGCTCCATCGCCGTGCGATACGAGGCTGCCGACCCCCACCCGACCAGGGCCTCGACCTGCCGCGCGGTGACCCGATGCCCGTCCTGATTGCGCAGGACGTTCTCCAGCAGGATGCGGATCGAGTACGGCAGATGCTCGGGGGCGACGCCGTCCAGCGGCGTGATCCAATATTCACCGAACGGGGTGGCCAGGCTCTCCTCGCGCGCGTCAGCCATCGTGCATCTCCTCATCGAACGCCGGCACGGCATAGGTGTTGCGCCGCCCGTCGGGCACGACACAGCGCTCGCACAGTGTCGTCCACGCGGGGTACTGCGCGGCGCCGCGGTGGCCGGTGAAGAAGGCGTCCTCGTTCGTGTACAGCTCGTACAGCACGAACCGGTTCGGCTCGTCACGCTCGCGCAGCACGTCGAACCGCAGGCAGCCGGGCTCGGCCCTGGTCGCGGCCGCGTTCGCGCGCAGCCCGACCTCGAACTCGGCGAGCGCCTCGGGGCGGACGTCGATCGTCACCAGCACCGCGAACACTCCGCTCACCGCGCGGTGTCGGGGGCGAGCGAGGCCGTCTCGATGGTGGATGCCACGGCCGCCGCGAAGCCGCTCGTCGACGCCGTGCCGCCCAGGTCGCCCGTGGCCACTCCACCTTCGACCGTGTCGTTCACGGCCTGGTCGATGATCCGGGCGGCGCGGACCAGGCGCTCATCGTCATGGCGGGCGCCCAGCCACTCGAGCATCATCGCGGCCGACAGGATCATCGCGATCGGGTTGGCGATGTCGCGTCCCGCGATGTCGGGGGCCGAACCGTGCGCGGCCTGCGCCATCGCCTGGGTGAGCGAGCTGTTCACCGACGGCGCGATGCCCAGCGACCCGGCGAGCTCGCCGGACAGGTCGGAGAGGATGTCGCCGAACATGTTCTCCGTGACGATGACGTCGAAGTCGGGAGCCCGGCGCACGAGGTGCACGGTCATCGCGTCGATGTGGAAGTCGTCGAGCTGCACCTCGGGGTACTGCGCGCCGATCTCACGGCACACGTCGCGGAACAGCCCGGTGGTCACCGACAGCACGTTCGCCTTGTGCACGATCGTCACGTGCTTGCGCCGCTGCATGGCCAGCTCGAACGCCGCCTTCGCTATCTTCTCGGTGGCCGCGCGGGTGATGATGCCGTGCGCGATGGCCACGTCGGGCGTCGGCATGAATTCGCCGGTGCCCATGTAGGTGTTGCGGTCGGCGTAGAAGCCCTCGGTGTTCTCGCGGACGATCACCAGATCGGTGCCCGGCACCAGCGACGGGGAGCCGGCGAACGACTTGACCGGCCGGATGTTCGCGAACAGTCCGGCGTGCTTGCGGATGGTGCCGCTGGGGTTCAGCTTCGACTTGTGCGGCTCGGGGTACGAGACGCTGTCGTGCGGCCCGAGCATCCATGCCTCCAGCCCGTCGAGGGCGGCCAGGGTCTCGTCGGGCACCGCCGCCCCGTGCGTGTCGATGGCGCTGCGACCGAGGGGAAGCTCGACCCAGTCGATCGGCGCGAGTCCGACGGCGCGGGCTGCGGCATCCACGCACTGCACGGCGGCGGGGACGATCTCGGGCCCGATGCCGTCTCCGGCGAGGAGGCCGATACGGTACGTGTCTTGCGTTGTCATGCTGTCACCTTCATCAGATCGAGGGCTTCGGTTCCGGGCCCGGACTCGCCCGGGAAGACGTGCGCGTCGTCGGGACCGAACACCAGGCGCACCGCGCCGGTGAGCGAGCCGTCGGGCGAGACGACCTGCACCGCGACGTCGCCGAGGCGCAGGATGTATTCGTAGCGTGAGCCGACATAGGCCGTGGTGACGACCTCGGTCTCGAGCACGTTGAGGTCGCGACTGCCGGGCTCATCGGCCACGATCGACAGACGCTCGGGCCGCACGGCCACGGTGACCGGGGAGCCTGGCAGCCAGTCGGTGTCGGTCGCGACCGTGACGATGGTGCCCGTGGCCTGCAGGCGCACCTGCACGTGATCGGTCAGCATCTGCTCGACGGTGCCGAGCATGAAGTTGCAGCTGCCGACGAAGGCCGCCACCGCCGCCGTCGCCGGGCGCTCGTAGATCTCCTTCGGCGAGCCGATCTGCGTCATCACGCCGTCGAACATGACCGCGATCCGGTCGCTCAGGGTCAGCGCCTCGTCTTGGTCGTGCGTGACGTACAGGGTCGTGATCCCGAGGTC
The DNA here is from genome assembly GCF_029094505.1 of Microbacterium horticulturae. Lineage (NCBI taxonomy): Bacteria > Bacillati > Actinomycetota > Actinomycetes > Micrococcales > Microbacteriaceae > Microbacterium > Microbacterium horticulturae. Next base: position 2,569,871 of record NZ_CP119108.1, read on the forward strand.
GGACTGCAGACGCTTGAGCCAGGCCCGTGCCTGCTCGCGCAGCTTGGCGTCGAGGTTGGAGAGCGGCTCGTCCAGCAGCAGCACCGTCGGCGAGTACACGAGGGCACGTGCCAGCGCCACACGCTGCTGCTGCCCGCCCGACAGCTGGTGCGGATACCTGTTCTCCAGGTGGGCGAGTCCGACCTTGTCGAGTGCCTCGTGGATGCGCCGGTCGCGATCGGCGCGATCGGCATGCCGGATGTTCAAGGGGAACGCGAGGTTCTTCTTGATGGTCATGTGCGGCCACAGCGCGTACGACTGGAACACCATGCCGAGGTTGCGCTCCTCGGTGGGCACATAGATGCGCTTCGAGCGGTCCACGAGCGCGCGGTCGCCGATCGCGATGGCGCCCTCGGTGGGGTCCTCGAGACCTGCGATGCAGTTGAGGGTGGTCGACTTGCCGCAGCCGCTGGGGCCGAGGAGCGTGAAGAACTCGCCGTCCTTCACGTCGAAGTCGATGTCGTGCAGGACCGAGACGTCTCCGAACGTCTTGGCCATATGGGAGACGCGGATTTCAGGCATCCTTCTTCTCTTTCATGAGGAGGTTGGCGAGACCGACGACGACGGCGGTGATCGCGATCTGAATGGTGGCGAGGGCGGCGACCGAGCCGGTGTTGCCCTGCACCCAGAGCTCGAGCATCGTGGTGCCGATCACGTTCGAGTCGGCGGACGACAGGAACAGTGCGGCCGAGTACTCCTTGAGCATCGTGACGAAGACGAGCAGCATCGCTCCGGCGAACGCCGGCACGAGCAGCTTGCGCAGGATGCGCACGAACACGCCGACCCAATCGGCGCCGACCACCCGGCCGGCATTGTCGAGCTCGGTGGCGATCTGCATGAGCGCGGGCGAGATCGATCCGAACGCGGTGGGCAGCGCGCGCAGCCCGAAGGCGATCATGATGGCCACGAGCGTGCCCTGGATGACGTTGCCGCCCGGCAGGATCGCGAACGCCCAGAAGAAGCCGATGCCGACGATGATGCCGGGAATCGCCTGCGGGGCGAGGGCCAGATACTCCACGGCCCGTGCGAAGCGGAACGTCGATCTCTTGGCCACCACGACCGCGATCATCGCCAGCGCGCTGACCACCACGGCGCCCACGACCGCGACGATCACGCTGTTCCAGATCGACTGGATGTACGACTGGTACGTGAACACCGTCTCGTAGTTCTGCAGGGTCAGCGTCTTGAACGGGCTCTGCAGCGGCGTGAAGATCAGGGTGAACGAGCGCAGCACCAGGCCGAGGATCGGCAGAGCCGCCCCGAAGACGACGTAGATGACGATCAGTGCCGTCGCCAGCCACTTCAGCCACCCCAGGTCGAGCTTGCGCGGGCGCGTCGCCTTGCCGCGCACCGAGACGAACCGTTGCGAGTTCTTCAGTACCTTCGCCTGTACGGCGACGGTCGCGATCGTGACGCACAGGATGATGGTCGACGCGGATGCCAGGACCCCGTAGTCCGGGTGGATGGACTGCAGTCCGTGCGTGTACAGGAACGTCGAGAAGACCTCGATGCGCACCGGGGTTCCGTACAGCAGCGGAACGCTCAGCGTCTCGATCGACATGCTGAAGATCAGCACCGACGCGTAGACGATCGGCGGACGCAGCAGTGGCACGATGATGCGGAACAGGATGCGCAGCGGTCCCGACCCGCACACCTGCGCGGCGCTCTCCAGCGACGCGTCGGACTGGCGAAGCGCGTTGGCGCAGAACACGTAGGCGATCGGCGCGAGTCCGACGGCTTCGGTGAGCGCCATCCCCGGGATCGAGTACAGGTTCCACGGTACGAAGCCGATCCAGCGTTGCACCTCGACGCTGACGAAGCCGGCAGGACCGTACAGTGCGATCCAGCCGAAGCCGAGCAGCAGCGACGAGACGAAGAACGGCCACTGCATGGACCCGGCCAGCAGACGTCCGAACGGCAGCTTGGTGCGTACGACGAGCACCGCCATGGGGATGGCGAACAGCAGCGTGAGGAAGGTCGTCAGCACCGCGAAGATCGCCGTGTTGAGGATCACCTGCCCGAAGCCGGCTTCGGTGAACAGCTTCACGTACGCGTCGACCGTGAACGCTCCCGTGGAGTCGTACAGCGGCTTGCTGCGCACGGACTGGTACAGGATGGGGGCGATCGGGGCCACCACGAACAGCGCGACGATGACGAGCACCGCGTACTGCACGAGGCGGTCCCGCCCGACGCCGAAGACCCGAGGGTACTTCGGCGCCGGGTAGCCCTGCGTCCCGTCTGACGCCGCCGTGTCGCGGGCGCTTGTCAGAGTTGTCATGACGTCAGTTCCGTTTCGGGATGTCGGTGACCGGGGTCACTTGCCGAGGAGGCCGTTCCACTTGTCGGTGAAGGCCTTCACGTCGGCGTCCGAGGTGATCTCGTACGGCACGCGGATGATCGCCTTCTCACCGGCCTTGTCGACGATCTCCTGGTAGGTGTGCCGCCCTTCGACCTGCTTGACGCTGTCGCGGTACGCGGTCAGGCCACCCTCGGCGACGGCGTTCTGGCCCTCCTCCGAGAGCACGAAGTCCAGGAACAGCTTCGCGGTGTTCGCATGCGGCGCCTTCGGGGCGATGCCGATGCCGCGCCCGAGGACGACGGTTCCATCCTTCGGGTAGACGAACTTGAAGATGCCGGACGCCTTCTCTTCCTGCGGGAAGGCCACGGCACTGGAGATGAAGAATCCGGCGAGGTACTCACCCGAGGTGATCTTGTCGATCTGCGTGCCCGACGAGGTCTCGGGGCGCGCGGAGGGCAGGATCTTCTCAAGCGACGCCCACGCGTCCGGGTTGCCGTCGACGAACCCCTTCGAGACGGTGAAGCCGAACGAGCCGCTGACGTCACGCGTGGTGATCTTGTTCTTGAACTTCGCCGGGTCGGCCTGCACGAGCTTGGCGAGGTCGGCGATGCTGGTCGGGTCGCTGCCCAGCAGTGAAGCGTTGTATGCGAGGCCCACCGGGTCCATCGACATCGCGGCCACACCCGGCAACAGCTGTGCGTAGTCGGGCAGTTTCGCCATCTCGGGCGAGGTGTAGTCCAGCACGCGGTCGGGCTCGCTGGCGTATTTCGCCCAGGCCTGCACGGCGTTGGTGACGAGGATGTCGGCCGGAGCGTTGCCGGTCGACATCTCGCTGAGCTGCTTCTGGAACACCTCATCGCTGTCGAGGTTGTTCGCCGAGATCTTGGTGACGAACGGGTACTTCTTCTTGAAGTCGCGGAAGATGGGCGCCCAGTTCTCCTGATCGGTGTTCGAGTAGATCGTCAGCTCGCCACCCTCCTTCTTGGCGGCGTCGACGATCTTGCCGTAGTCCGACGGATAGTAGCTCGGCCAGGTGCCCTGCTCGATCTTGTTCACCGGCGCTTTGGTGCCCGAGTCCGAAGAGCACGCGCTCAGCGTGGCGGCCATTCCGAAGACCGCCACCGAGGCGACGGCGAGCGTCGACCAGCGGCGGACGCGGTTCGGCTGTGACGAACGCGACAGACGGTTCATGGTTTCACTCCCTTGTGATGCAGTCGGGACGATGGTCACCGCCCCCGAACGCGAACAGACTACGGTTATAACTAAGCCTCGTCAACAGTGATCTGAGTTTCGTGTACTTTCCGCTGGTTTTGTGCGTTTTGCTCAGGAGCCGCGAGAAATCAACGTTCCAGCCCCATTCGAGGTTATAACGAGTGCTGCTCGTATGTTATAACGGAGGAACGAATCCACCCGACGATGGGCCCTCGATGAGCGCACTCACCTCCGACTACTCGGTCAAGAGCGACTTCGCGTATGCGGTCGTGCGCGACCGGATACTGACGCACGAGTACCCGCCCGGCGGCACCTTCAATCAGGCGAGCCTCGCCCTCGAGCTCGGCATCAGCACGACGCCGCTGCGCGAAGCGCTGCGCAAGCTGCAATCCGAGGGACTGGTCGAATTGGGCGCGCATCGGGATGCTGTCGTGACGCGCCTCACCGTCGAAGAGGCGCGCGATCTGCTCGAGATGCGCCTGGCGCTCGATCCGCTGGCAGCAGGCCTGGCGGCTGAGCGCCGCACCCGCGACGACATCGCCGCGATCCGCGCGGCCTCCGACATCCACGCCCTCCCCGGTCATCCGTCCATCGACCAGCTCGTCCGGCACCGCCGCTTCCACCAGGCGATCTACCGCGCGTCGCACAACGACGTGCTGATCTCGATGCTCGACGCCCTGTGGGACAAGTCCGACCGCTATCGGCTGGCAGGACTCCGCCGCGACCGCGACGACGAAGAGCTCCGCCGGAAAGACGCCGAGCATCACCGAATGATGATGTGCGTCATCGCGGGCGACACGGCCGCTGCCACGGAGGTGACGCGCCGGCACATCGAGTCCAGCCTGGCGGTGACCGCCGCCCAGCTTCTCAGCGACGACTCCGACGAGACCTGATCCGAACGAAAGGCACGACATGACGACATCCACCGCCGATCTGTGGGACGAGCGCGGCGACAGCCTCGCCTCGCTGACCACCCAGTTCCGCGATTTCGGGGCGCAGACCCGGTTCTCGGGGCCCGCGCGCACCGTGCGCTGCCTCGAAGACAACGTGGTCCTGGCGAATCTGCTCGAAACGCCCGGCGACGGCGCCGTGCTCGTGGTCGACGGCGCGGGCTCGCTCGCCTGCGCGCTGATGGGCGACCGCATCGCGGGGCTCGCCGTCGCCAACGGCTGGGGTGGTGTGATCATCAACGGCGCGGTCCGCGACAGCGTTGCCCTTGCCGCTCTGCCGATCGGCATTAAGGCGCTCGGCACGAACCCGCGCAAGAGCGGCAAGGGCGGCGTGGGCGACCTCGACGTCGGGGTGCAGATCGGCGGCGCACTCATCCGCCCCGGAGCGATGGTGCACGCCGACGAAGACGGCGTCGTCGTCGAGGTCTGATATGGCCGTCCCCGCACCGCAGATCGCCCTGGTCGGCGCCGTGGCCGCCGCCGCGCCGCCGGCCACGGCCGCCTTCGCCGCGGCGTTCCCCGAAGCGCGCACCTGGAACATCCTCGACGACCGGCTCATCGCCGACGCGCTCGACGCCGGCGGCGTGACCGACGAACTGGCCGGCCGCATGGCGGCGCTCATCGAGTACGCGATCTCGCGCGGCGCGGACGGGGTCCTGCTGACGTGTTCGATGTACGGGCCGGTGGCGCACGCCGCGGCAGCGGGGGTGCCGGTGCTGGCCGCCGACGACGCGGCGTTCGCCGACGCGGCCGACGGCGACTTCTCGCGCATCGCACTGGTCGCGTCGCTGCCGCTGCCCCTGGCGGACGCCCGTGAACGCCTCGATGCGTTCCTTGCCGAGCGCGGAGTGCGGCTCGACATCGTCGACGTGCTGGCCGAGCAGGCCGCGGATGTGACGGGGGATGCCGCGGCCCTGGCCGACGCGGTCGAGGCCGCCGTTCGCGGCATCCCGAACCTCGACGCCGTGCTGCTCGCTCAGTATTCCGTATCGCCTGCCGCCGACGTGCTGGCCGAACGACTGGGGATCCCCGTGCTCGCCGGCCCCGTCCGCGCCGCTGCACGCCTGCGCGAGACCCTGCTGGGAGCGGCACCGTGATCGGGGCGGTCGCCGACGACCTCACCGGAGCGACCGACGTCGCCGCCGCGTTCCGATCGGCGGGCCTGCGCGTGGGGCTGTTCTTCGGCGGCATCGACGCTGCCGACAGCACCGACGGTCTGGACGCTGTCGTCGTGGGCCTGAAGACCCGCACCGTGCCGGCCGCCGACGCCGTCGAACGCTCGGCGCAGGCGGCGCGCACGCTCGTCGCGCACGGCTGCGACCAGATCTTCTTCAAGTACTGCTCGACGTTCGACTCGTCGCCGGCCGGCAATATCGGACCCGTCTCCGACGCTCTCGCCGCCGAACTGAGGAGCGGCCCTGTCGTGTTCGCCCCGACCACCCCGGTACAGGGCCGCACGGTCTACCAGAGCCACCTGTTCGTCGGCGACGTGCTGCTGTCCGACTCCCCGATGCGCGACCATCCGCTCACGCCGATGACCGACGCCGACCTGCGACACGTGCTGCAGGCACAGGCCACGCGCCGGGTGGGATCGATCCCGCTGCAGGTCGTGCGCACCGGCGGCGACGCGGTCGCTGCCGCTCTCCGCGCGGCGCAGACGGAGGGCATCGAAGACGTGATCGTGGATGCCGTCGACGACCTCGACCTCGACACGGTCGCCGCGGCCGTCCGCACGAGTCCGCTCGTCACCGGCGCCGCCGGTCTCGCGGCGGCGCTGGCGCGGGCACATGCGTCGGCGTCGACGGCGGATGCCGACGACCTCGACACCGACGAGCGCCTCGACGACGCCCGCACCGTCGCAGCACTGGCCGGCAGCTGCTCGGCACGCACTCGCGAGCAGGTCGCCCGGTGGCGGCAGTCACGACCTGCGTTCTGGCTCGATCCGGTGGCCACGCCCGACAGCGCAGCGCTCGCCGAGGCAGCCCTCTCGTGGTTCGACACCGTGCGCGACGACGGCGTTCCCCTGATCTACTCCACGACCGATCCCGACACACTGCGCCGCGCGCAGGCCGCGCTCGGCGCCGCGCACGCCGCCGAGATCGTCGAGACCGCGCTCGGGCTGGTCGCGGTCGGGCTGGTGCGCCGGGGCGTGGACCGGCTGATCGTGGCCGGTGGCGAGACCTCGGGCGAGGTCGTGCGCGCGCTGGGCATCGGCCACGGACGGGTCGGTGCACAAGCCGCTCCGGGTGTGCCGTGGATCTTCACCGAGTCGCCCGCTCCGCTTGCCGTGCTGCTGAAGTCGGGCAACTACGGCGACGCCGATCTTCTCGTGCGCGCCGCGCAGGTGAACCCATGAGCGCGGAAGATGCCATCCGCCGCGAACTGGTCGCCGCAGCGCACTCGGCGTTCGCCCGCGGACTCACGCACGGATCGACCGGCAACATCAGCGCCCGCGTCGATGGTGATCGGGTGCTGATGACCCCGACCGGGTCGAGCCTGGGCTCGGTCACCGCCGACTCGCTCTCGGTGCTCGAGCTGTCGGGTCGGCATCTGGACGGCCCGCCGCCGACGAAGGAGTCATTCCTGCATCTCGCCGTGCTGCGCGCGCGGCCCGACGCCGGCGCGATCGTGCACACGCACTCCACGCATGCCGCGGCGGTCTCGTGCCTGGCAGACCTGGACCGCGCCGATGTGCTGCCGCCGTACACCGCCTATTACGCGATGCGCGTGGGCGCCATGCCGCTGATCCCCTACTTCCCGCCCGGCGACCGGGGTCTCGGCGACGCCGCCGAGCACCTCGCCGTCGGCCACCGCGCGCTCTTGCTGGCCAACCACGGTCCGATCGTGGCGGCCTCCGACGTCGGCGCGGCCATGGACGCCGCGGAGGAGATCGAAGAGAACGCCCGGCTCTTCTTCCTGCTCACCGGCCGCCGCACGCGGCCGCTGTCTCCGGAACAGGTACGGGCACTGGCTCCGTCCCGGCGCTGAGCGGCGCGGCGACGGCGCCCGCGCCGCGGATATACTCGCACTGTCCGGCCGGGCGGCGCCGCCCCGCGATCTCTCCTGGCCGGTGCTCGAAAAAGGGGCACGAAGCGCGCGACGCAGCGGGCGAGACACATACGGAACCCTCCGTGTCTCGAAAGGCCTTCGCCATGCCCACCGTCTCCGCCCACGTCGCCTCGACCCTCGCGCGCCACATCGACCACGTCTTCGGGGTGATGGGCAACGGCAACGCCTACTTCCTCGATGCGCTCGAGCGCCAGAGGGCGGCGGCGACCTACACGGCCGTGCGCCACGAGGCCGGTGGCGTCGTCGCCGCCGACGCGCACTTCCGCGCCTCCGGGCGCATCGCCGCCGCCACCGCGACCTACGGCGCCGGCTTCACCAACACCCTGACCGCGTTGGCCGAAGCGGTGCAGGCGCATGTTCCGCTCGTGCTCGTCGTCGGCGACGAGCCTACGAGTGGCCCGCGGCCCTGGGACGTCGACCAGATAGCGATGGCCTCGGCGGTCGGCGCCCGTACCTACACGGTCGGACGGGCGGATGCCGCAGCCACGACCGTCATCGCCATCGAGCACGCCCTCGCCTACCGTGTGCCGACGGTGCTCGCGATCCCCTACGACGTCGCGGCCCTCGAGGCCGGCCCCGTGCCGGAAGCGCCCGAGCCGGTGCTGCCCGCTCCCCTGCAGCCCTCTCCGTTCGGGGCTGTTGAGATCAGGGCGCTCGCCCACGCGCTCGCCGGGGCGACCAAGCCCTTCCTGCTGGCCGGCCGCGGCGCCTGGCTCGCCGGCGCCAGCGAGGCGCTGGGCCGGCTGGCCGCGCGGACCGGCGCGGTGACGGCATCCACCGCCCTCGGCCGAGGCATCTTCCCCGACGCGCGCTACGACCTCGGGGTCACCGGCGGGTTCGGTGCCGACGGTGCGATGGCGCTCGTGCGCGAGGCCGACGTCGCCGTCGTGTTCGGCGCCTCGCTCAACCAGTTCACGATGCGCTTCGGCGAGCTGTTCGCCCCCGGTACGCGTGTCGTTCAGGTCGACACCGCTCCCACCGCCACGCATCCGCACGTGGGCTCGTTCATCCGCGGCGACGCGGCGGTCGTGGCATCCACCCTCGTCCACGAGCTCGACGCGCTCGACGCCGCCCCCAGCGGATGGCGTGAGCAGATCGACCTCTCCGCGCTCACGGCGCGCGACACCGGCGACGAGCTCGCGCCCGACGGACGCCTCGACCCACGCGCGGTGGCGCGCCGCATCGGCGCGCTGCTCCCCGAAGATCGCGTGGTCGTCTCTGACGGCGGGCACTTCATCGGCTGGGCGAACATGTACTGGCCGGTCGCGTCGCCCGACCGCATGATGATGGTGGGCACGGCGTTCCAGTCGATCGGGCTCGGCTTCCCCTCGGTCGCCGGCGCGGTCGCCGCCAAGCCCGAGGCGACCGTCGTGCTGACCACCGGCGACGGCGGCGGGCTCATGGCGATCGCCGACCTCGAGACCGCCGTGCGCACCGCCGGCGGACGCGGCCTCGCCGTCGTCTGGAACGACGGCGCCTACGGTGCCGAGGTCAATCTGTACGGACTGAAGGGGCTGGCAACAGCCCCCATGCTGATCCCCGACGTCGACTTCGCGGGGGTCGCGACGGTACTGGGCGCCGAGGGCGTCGTCGTGCGCTCCCTCGCCGACCTCGACCGGCTGGCCTCGTGGGCGGAGCAGCCGGCCGCCGAGCGCCCGTTCCTGCTGCTGGACTGCCGTGTCTCGCCGCACGTGATTGCGCCGTACCAGCAGGAGATCATCCGCGTGAACTCCTGATCGCGCGCTTCGCTCCCGGCGTGCGGCGTGCGGCCCGGCCGCGCCCCTGCCCCCGGACTCGATGACTTGCCGCAAATGGCGGGTGCTGCGGCATCCACACCCGCCATTTGCGGCAAGTCATTCGAGAGGGCTGGCCCTCGCGTCGATGCGCTCGCGCGGGGCTCCGAGGCCTCGCGCGGTCTCGGTGAACGCGCGGCGCGAACCGTGGGCGAACAGGCTGCGTCGGGTCAGGATGCCGCGGGCACCATGTTCTGCGCGAAGAAGGCCGCCAGCTCGTCGGTCGCCGCAAGCGGCAGCACCGCGGCGACGTACTGGTCGGGCCGCACGACGACCACGACACCGTCCCGCGACAGCCCGCGCCTGGCGAAGATGTCGGTGCCCGAACCCCCGGCGTAGACCTTCTCCCAGTTCATGAGGCCGAGCGTTCCGCAGCGGGGACGGAAGACCTCGGGCGCAGCGAGCACGTCGATCTCGTCGAACGGCTGCTGGTAGACGACCTTGACGTCGAAGACGGCGTCCGCGTCAGCCCCGGCCGGGGTGTACCGCACGATCGGCGAGTCGGCCGAGCGCAGCATCCACTCCCCCCAGTCGTTCACCGCAGAGTCCTCGCCCTGACCGGCCGCGTCGGCGAACACGTAGACGCGCCAGCGTCCGTCGGCGAGGTGATGGTGGCCGACGTGTTCGACGTTGCCGTCCGAGACCCGCACGACTTCGGCCGATGTGAAGCGCTTGCCGATCGGGTAGCCGACCGCAAGCTCCTGATGCGCGGCATCGCCCGTGATCATCGACGGGGTGTACTGGGTCATGAATCCCGACGGGAACTCGCTGGTGGCCATGTAGAAGTTGGCGAGCTCCTGCGGGTCGTCGATCTCTTCGGGCTTGCGCGCCATGAGTGACGACCACTGCCGGTCGAAGTCGATGAGCTGCTGGGCGACCGGCTGACGCTCGGCCGAATAGGTCGACAAGAGCTCCTCGGGGCTGCGGCCGGTGAGCACCGACCCGAGCTTCCAGCCGAGGTTGAAGCCGTCCTGCATCGAGACGTTCATGCCCTGCCCGGCCTTGGCGGAGTGCGTGTGACACGCGTCGCCCATGAGGAAGACGTGCGGCGCGTGGTCGGCGTCGACGTCCACGTCGTCGAACTTGTCGGTGACCCGGTGGCCGACCTCGTACACGCTGTACCAGGCGGCCTGCTTCACCTCGATCGTGTACGGGTGCAGGATCTCGTTCGCCCTCGCCACGATCGTCTCCAGAGGCGTCTTGCGCACCTCGTGATGGTCGTCTTCGGGAACCTCGCCGAGGTCGACGTAGACGCGGCTGAGGTAACCCCCCTCGCGCGGGATGTGCAGGATGTTGCCGGCCTCGGAGTTGATAGCGCACTTGGTGCGCCAGTCGGGAAAGTCGGTCTCCACTGTCACGTCCATGACGCCCCACGCGTGCTCCGCGAGCTTGCCGATGTGCTTGCGACCGATCGACTCGCGCACGCGGCTGCGCGCGCCGTCGGCGCCGCCGACGTACTTGGCGCGGATCGTCCGCTCCTCGCCCGCGCGCTCTCCGGCGACGTAGCGCACGGTCACCTCGACGGGGTACTCCCCCGTCTCGTGCACGGTCAGACCTGTGAACTCGATGCCGTAGTCGGGCGTGATGCGGCCGGGCCCGCGCAGCGCGGCTTCGGCGAAGTAGTCGAGCACGCGTGCCTGGTTGACGATCAGGTGCGGGAACTCGCTGATGTCTTTGGCATAGTCGGCCTGGCGGGTGGTGCGGATGATGTTCTCGGGATGCTGCGGGTCGGGCGTCCAGTAGTTCATCCAGGCGATGTTGTAGGCCTCCGCGATGATGTGCGGACCGAACCCGAACGCCTGGAACGTCTCGACGCTGCGGGGCTGGATGCCGTCGGCCTGGCCGAGTGCGAGGCGCCCGTCGCGCCGCTCGATCATGCGCGTGACGACCGTCGGGAACTGCGACATCTGCGCGGCCAGCAGCATGCCCGCCGGGCCCGAGCCGACGATGAGCACATCGACCTCGTCGGGCAGGTCGGTCGGACGGTCGATCCCAGTGCCGGCGGCGGGGAGCACGCGGGGCTCGCCCGAGACGTAACCGTTGTGGTGGAACTGCATGGATTCTCCTCGGCGTTGAGGGTGTCACTTCTGACATCGGTGTTCTATATTGGAACGCGACACTCTACTATTGAACACGATCGTATACGAATGGCGGGCATCGTTCAAGGCCCGCGATCGGAGGACCATGCCCGGCACGCCGACGGACACCCCTGCCAGCCAGACGCTGAGCCGCGGCATCCGGATCCTCGAGATCCTCAGCGACGCGGGCGAGCCCCTCGCGATCGACGAGGTCTCCCGCCGGCTGGACGTGCATCGCTCGGTCGCTTACCGCCTCGTGCGCACCCTCGAGCACCATGGACTCACCTCGCGCACCGATGCCGGGCGCATCGAACTGGGTGCGCGGCTGGCCGCCTTGGCCGCCGGGGTAGCCCGCGACCTGCAGTCCGAGGCTCTGCCCGAGCTCACGGCCGTCGCCAACGACGTGGGGCTCACCTGCTTCCTCGTGGTGCTCGACCGTGACGAGTGCGTGACCCTGACCAGCATCGAGCCCCGGCACGCGGGCGCGTCCGTCGCCCAGCGGCCGGGGTCGCGGCATCCCCTCGGCATCGGCGCACCCGGGCGTGCGGTGCTGAGCCTGCTCCCCCGCGCGCAATGGCCCGACACGATCACGCCGCAGATGGAGCGTCAACTGCACGAGGCCGAGGCGGCCGGCTACATGGTCAGCAACGACGAGGTGATCCCGCACCTGCACGCGGTCGCGGTGCCGCTCCCTCTGCGCGGGCACGCACCCGCGGCGATAGCGGTGGTGTCGCTGGGCGATCAGCGCCGCGCCGCCGCGCTCGCCGCGCGCCTGCAGCAGGCCGCCGACGCGATCCGCGACTCGATCGGCGGGTGAGGTGCGGGGGCGCGCTCGCCCCGCTCCGCCCGTGAGAGCTCCCTCCCCGTGAGAGTGCAGCGGATGGACGAGAGAGCGGTTGCTTCCCTACTCCTCGTCCACCCGCTGCACTTTCACCGATCATGGGGTGGCGAAGGGGTGGATGCCGCAGCCCCCGGCCCGGGGCAGCCACCCCCTTCGCTCCTCGCGTCAGACGCGGGTCATGCCGTGGATCTGGCCGCGGGCCTGCTCATCCTCATGCTCGGGATCCAACGGGATTCCCGTGCGGTCACGCAGCAGCAGCGTGGCGATGAAGGCCAGCACGACGACGCCGGCCAGATACCAGGTGATGCCCATCGTCGAACCGGTCGCCTGGAAGATCGCCTGCGCGATCAACGGCGAGAACGCCCCGCCGAGCACGGCGCCCAGCGCGTAGGAGATCGAAACTCCCGAGAACCGGATCGAGGCGGGGAACAGCTCCGCGTACAGCGCGGCTTGCGGGCCGTAGGTGAGGCCGAGCCCGACCGTGAGGATCACCAGCGCCGCCAGCAGCGACCACAGCGTGCCGATGTTGGTCAGCGGGAACAGCAGGAACACCCCAATGAACAGCGAGATCCACCCGACGATGTAGGTGTTTCGCCTACCGATCTTGTCGGAGAGCCATCCGCCGAACCAGGTGAACACGAGCCAGGTCACGCCCGAGATGGCGACGATCCAGAAGACGGAGCCCGGGTCGAGCTGCAGCGGACCCTTCGGGTCGGTGGCGTAGTGCTGCACATAGCCGCCGGTGGTCATGTAGCCGACGGCGTTGTTGCCGGCGAACACGAGCGCCGCGACGACGACGAGCAGCAGGTGGTGACGCACGAGCTTCACGATCGGCATGCGCGTCTCGGCCTTGCGCTCGGCGATCTCTTCGAACACCGGGCTCTCTTCGACGCGACGCCGCACCCAGTAGCCGACGCCGATCAGCACGATCGACAGCAGGAACGGAATGCGCCAGCCCCACTGCCCGAACGCGGTGTCGGCGAGCGGGATGTCGGATCCGGCCGGCACCCCCGGGAAGATCGCCTCGACCACGGCAAGCACCATCGACGCCAGCAGCAGGCCGATCGGCACGCCGATCTGCGGTGAGGCGCCGAACAGACCGCGCTTCTTCTTGGGGGCGTGCTCGACGGCCATGAGGACAGCGCCGCCCCACTCACCGCCGGCCGAGATGCCCTGGACGACGCGGAGGAAGATCAGCAGAATCGGAGCCCACACCCCGATCACCGCGTGCGTGGGAAGCAGACCGACGAGGGTCGTGGCTGCGCCCATGAGCAGCAGGGTGATCACGAGCATGGGGCGGCGGCCGATCTTGTCGCCGAAGTGGCCGGCCAGGAACGCACCGAGCGGACGGAACAGGAAGCTCACGCCGACACTGAAGAACGACACTATCTGCGCGAATTCCTCCCCCATCGGCTCGAAGAAGAGCGCGGCGAACACGGTGGCGGCCGCGAACGCGTAGATGAAGAAGTCGTACCACTCGACGGTGGTGCCGATGACGGTGGCGAAGACGACTCTGCGCCGGTCTGCCGGCGACGCGATGGTGCCGGTCGGGGTCAACCCCTCGGGCTGACCGGGTGCGGGTGCACTCATGGGAGACTCCTGTGTCTATTGGGACGACTCTGTCGGGGCGGAAAACATCCGCAGGCTCCCGATAATATACGATTTGAGATACAACGCAAGGGCGCGATACCTCTTGCCAAGCCGCCCGGGATTGTATACGATTTCAGATATCTCACCAGGCGAGGGAGCTCATGAGCACTGACAGTACACCGACGACGGATGCCGCAGACCCGCGTTTCGCCGGCCTTCCGGGCCGGCCCGGCAAGATCATCGCCGTCCACCTGAGCTATGCGTCGCGTGCCGACCAGCGAGGGCGGCGCCCGGCATCCCCCTCCTACTTCTTCAAGCCGTCGAGCTCGGTCTCGGCCACCGGCGCGCAGATCGAGCGCCCCGCCGGCACGGAGCTGCTCGCGTTCGAGGGCGAGATCGCCCTCGTCATCGGCACGGCGGCCCGCCGCGTACCGCTCGCGCAGGCGTGGGACCACGTCGCCTGGGTGACGGCGGCCAACGACTTCGGCGTGTACGACCTGCGTGCGAACGACAAGGGCTCGAACGTGCGCTCCAAGGGCGGCGACGGCTACACGCCGATCGGCGCGCATCTCATCGACGCCCGCACCGTCGATCCCACCGCGCTGCGACTGCGCACCTGGGTCAACGGCGAGATCGCGCAGGACGACTCCTCCGCGGGCCTCATCTTCTCGCTCGCGCAGTTCGTCGCCGACCTCTCGCAGCACTTCACCCTCGAGCCCGGCGATGTGATCCTCACCGGCACGCCCGCCGGGTCGTCCGTGGTCGTGCCCGGCGATGTCGTCGAGGTGGAGGTGGATGCCCCTGCTGCCCCCGGAGCGCCGAGCTCGGGGCGTCTTTCGACCACCGTGGTGCAGGGCGAGCACGGCTTCGACGGGGCGCTGGGATCGCTGCCTTCGGCCGACGACACGCAACGCGAAGACGCGTGGGGTTCGCGCGAGGCCGCAGGGCTCGAGCCCGCGTTCGCGCTCACACCCCAGCTGCGAGCGAAGCTCGAGAAGGCACCGGTCGCGGGCCTGTCCGCCCAGTTGCGCAAGCGCGGACTCAATACCGTGCTCATCGACGGCCTGCAGCCGATGCACCCCGAGGCCAAGCTCATCGGCACGGCGAAGACACTGCGTTTCGTGCCTGGTCGCGAAGACCTGTTCACGAGCCACGGCGGCGGCTACAACCCGCAGAAGCAGGCCTTCGACGCCGTGAAGAACGGCGAGGTGATCGTCATCGAAGCACGCGGCGACGCCACCGCGGGAACGCTCGGCGACATCCTCGCTATCCGCGCGAACGCCGCGGGCGCGGCGGGCATCGTCACCGACGGGGCCGTACGCGACTACGACGCGGTCGCGGCCGTCGGCCTTCCGGTCTTCTCGAAGGGCTCGCATCCGGCGGTGCTCGGCCGACGCCACGTCGCTTGGGATCACGACCTGACCATCGGCTGCGGCGGTGCGACCGTGCAGCCGGGCGATGTGATCGTCGGAGACAGCGACGGCGTCATCGTCATCCCGCCGGCGCTCGTCGAAGACGTCGTCGATGCGACCCTCGCCCAGGAGGAGAAGGACGCGTGGATCGCCGACCGGGTGGCCGAGGGCAACCGCATCGAGGGCCTGTTCCCGATGAACGCCGAGTGGGCGCAGCGTTACGCACAGGAGGCCGCCCATGAGTGACACCGTCACGGCGAGCAAATCCGAGCGCGCGTACGACCACATCCGCGAGCGCATCACGCGGCACCAGTACACGCCGGGCTACCGTCTCGTGCTGGGCACCATCGCCGAAGAGCTCGAGATGAGCGTCGTGCCCGTGCGCGAGGCCATCCGCCGGCTCGAGGCCGAGGGGTTCGTCACGTTCGAGCGCAACGTGGGCGCCCGGGTCGCCGTTCCCGACGAGTCCGAATACGTCCACACCATGCAGGTGCTCAGCCTCGTCGAGGGGTCGGCGATCTCGACCGCGGCGCCGCTGCTGGGCGCCGACGACCTCGCCGAGGCTCGCCGCGTGAACCATCAGATGCGCCAGCTCATCGACCACTTCGATCCGCACGAGTTCACGCGGCTGAACCAGCGCTTCCACACGATTCTGTTCGAACAGTGCCCCAACCCGCACCTGCTCGAACTCGTGCACCGCGGCTGGCGTCGCCTGCCCAGCGTGCGCGACTCGACGTTCACGTTCATCCCCGAGCGCGCCGGCCACTCGGTCGACGAGCACGACGAGATCGTGACGCTCATCGAAGACGGCGCCGACCCGCTCGAGATCGAGCTGGCCACGCGCAACCACCGACTGCGGACCCTCGACCAGTTCCTCGAGGCCCGCCACCCCGACACCCATCAGTAGGAGAACCCATGACCGACACCGCTGTCTCCACCCGGCACGTCCCCGCCGACCTGCCCACCCGCATCCAGCACTACATCGACGGTGAGTTCGTCGACTCGCTCGACGGCGACACGTTCGACGTGCTCGAACCCGTGTCCAACGAGGTGTATCTGCAGGCCGCGTCGGGCAAGAAGGCCGACATCGACCGCGCCGTCGCCGCGGCGAAGAAGGCCTTCGACGAGGGTCCGTGGCCGCGGATGCTCCCCCGCGAGCGCTCGCGCGTGCTGCACAGGATCGCCGACATCGTCGAGTCGCGCGATGAGCGTCTCGCCGAGCTCGAGTCGTTCGACTCGGGCCTGCCGATCGCCCAGGCCCTCGGCCAGGCACGCCGGGCGGCCGAGAACTTCCGCTTCTTCGCCGACCTGATCGTGGCGCAGGCCGACGACACCTTCAAGGTGCCGGGCCGTCAGATCAACTACGTCAACCGCAAGCCGATCGGGGTCGCCGGGCTCATCACCCCGTGGAACACGCCGTTCATGCTCGAGTCGTGGAAGCTGGGCCCGGCCCTGGCCACCGGCAACACCGTCGTGCTCAAGCCGGCCGAGTTCACCCCGCTGTCGGCGTCGCTGTGGGCCGGCATCTTCGAAGAGGCAGGGCTGCCGAAGGGCGTCTTCAACCTCGTCAACGGCTTCGGTGAAGAGGGCTTCGCGGGCGATTCGCTCGTCAAGCACCCCGACGTGCCGCTCATCTCTTTCACGGGCGAGAGCCGGACGGGCCAGATCATCTTCGGCAACGCCGCACCGTTCCTGAAGGGGCTGTCCATGGAGCTGGGCGGCAAGTCGCCGGCCATCGTCTTCGCCGACGCCGACCTCGACGCCGCGATCGATGCGACGATCTTCGGCGTCTTCTCGCTCAACGGCGAGCGCTGCACGGCCGGGTCGCGCATCCTCGTCGAGCGCTCGATCTACGACGAGTTCGTCGAGCGGTACGCCGCGCAGGCGAAGCGCGTCAAGGTCGGTTACCCGCACGAGGCCGACACCGAGGTGGGCGCGCTCGTGCACCCCGAGCACTACGACAAGGTGATGAGCTACGTCGAGATCGGCAAGCAGGAGGCGCGCCTGGTCGCCGGTGGTGGCCGCCCCAAGGGCTTTCCCGAGGGCAACTTCGTGGCCCCCACAGTGTTCGCCGACGTCAAGCCGGATGCCCGCATCTTCCAGGAGGAGATCTTCGGACCGGTCGTGGCGGTCACCCCGTTCGACAGCGACGAAGAGGCCCTCGAACTGGCCAACGGCGTCAAGTACGGCCTGGCCGCCTACGTCTGGACCAACGACCTCAAGCGCGCACACAACTTCGCTCAGGCGATCGATGCCGGCATGGTGTGGCTCAACTCGAACAATGTGCGCGACCTGCGCACCCCGTTCGGCGGCGTGAAGGCCTCGGGCCTCGGGCACGAGGGCGGTTACCGCTCGATCGACTTCTACACCGAACAGCAGGCCGTGCACATCACCCTCGGCAAGGTGCACAACCCGACGTTCGGCAAGCAGGAACACCACACCGAGGTCGACCTCGACGACCCCGACCCCCGCTGAACCAACCACCCACCCATCCACCGGTCGTTGAGCGAGGGCCGCAGGCCCGAGTCGAAACGACACCCGCGACCGTTTCGACTCGCTTCGCTCGCTCAACGACCGACAACACGCAAGGACGCTGACATGACCGACCGCAAAGACATGACCCTGACCTCTTCGGGCTTCTTCGTATCCCAAGAGGCTCCGATCAGCTGCGAGAACCCCACTCCCACCCCGACCTCCCCGGCCCCCGACATCCTGCGCTGCGCGTACATGGACCTCGTGGTCACCGACCTGAAGCGCTCGCGCGACTTCTACGTCGACGTCCTGGGCCTGACGGTGACCGAGGAGGACGAGAACACCGTCTACCTCCGCTCGCTCGAGGAGTTCATCCATCACAACCTGGTGCTGCGTCAGGGCCCCGTCGCCGCGGTGGCCGCATTCAGCTATCGGGTGCGCACGCCCAAGGACCTCGACCGCGCCGTGGCGTTCTACGAGGAATTGGGATGCCGCGTCGAGCGCCGCGCCGAGGGCTACACGAAGGGCATCGGCGACTCGGTCCGCGTGACCGACCCGCTCGGCTTCCCCTACGAGTTCTTCCACGACGTCGAGCACGTCGAGCGGCTCGCGTGGCGCTACGACCTGTACACGCCCGGCGCCCTGGTGCGCCTGGACCACTTCAACCAGGTCACGCCCGACGTGCCTCGCGCGACGAAGTTCATGCAGGACCTCGGCTTCCGCGTGACGGAAGACATCCAGGACGAGGACGGCACCGTCTACGCCGCGTGGATGCGCCGCAAGGCCACGGTGCACGACACCGCGATGACCGGCGGCGACGGACCGCGCATGCACCACATCGCGTTCTCGACGCATGAGAAGCACAACATCCTCGCGATCTGCGACAAGCTCGGCGCGCTGCGTCAGTCGGACTGCATCGAGCGCGGACCGGGTCGCCACGGCGTCTCGAACGCTTTCTACCTCTATCTGCGCGACCCCGACGGGCACCGCGTCGAGATCTACACGCAGGACTACTACACCGGCGACCCCGACAACCCGGTCGTCACCTGGGACGTGCACGACAACCAGCGCCGCGACTTCTGGGGCAACCCCGTCGTGCCCAGCTGGTACACCGACGCGTCGCTCGTGCTCGATCTCGACGGCACCCCGCAGCCGGTGCGCAAGCGCGAAGAGGCCAGCGAGCTCGAGGCCACGATCGGCGCCGACGGGTTCTCGTACACGCGCCGCGGCGACGAGGGCGAGATGCCCGAGTGGAAGCAGGGCGAGTACAAATTGGGCCACCAGCTGTAGAGGACGAGGGAGAACAGGATGCTGGACCCCGAGACCATCGCGCAGCTCGCCGACGAGCTGGCGGCGGCGGACCGCGACAAGACGGTCATCCCCCGCATCACCGCGCGCCACCCCGATGCCACCATCGACGACTCGTACGCGATCCAGGGCGTCTGGCGCGACACCATGCTCGCCTCCGGGCGACGTCTGGTCGGCCGCAAGATCGGGCTGACGTCGAAGGCCATGCAGCAGGCCACCGGCATCACCGAGCCCGACTACGGCGTCATGTTCGACGACACCGTGTACGACACCGGCGCGCAGATCGAGTTCGACCGGTTCTCGAACGTGCGCATCGAGGTCGAGCTGGCGTTCGTGCTGAGAGAGCCGCTCGAAGGCCCGCACTGCACGCTGTTCGACGTGCTGCGCGCGACCGAGTACGTCACCCCTGCGCTCGAAGTGCTCAACTCGCACATCGAGTTGGAGGGGCGCACGATCGTCGACACCATCAGCGACAACGCCGCCTACGGCGGGATGGTGCTCGGCGGCATCCCGATGCGACCCGACCAGATCGATCTGCGCTGGGTCTCGGCGATGCTGTACCGCAACGAGCAGATCGAAGAGACCGGGGTGGCTGCGGGCGTGCTGAACCACCCCGCGACCGGAGTCGCCTGGCTCGCGAACAAGTTCCACCAGCACGGCGCGCGGCTCGAGGCGGGCGAGATCATCCTGGCCGGGTCGTTCACCCGGCCGATGTGGGTGCAGCGCGGCGACAGCGTGCTGTGCGACTACCGAGAGATGGGGACCATCACATGTCGCTTCGTCTGACGGGTACCTTCCGCGACGCGCTGGCTGCGGCATCCCGCCCTCTCGTGGGCATGTGGGCGTGCACCGGCAGCCCCGTGCTCGCCGAGGTCGACGCTGGATCGGGCCTGGACTGGCTGCTCATCGACGGCGAGCACGGACCCAACACCCTCGAGTCGATCCTCGTACAGCTGCAGGTCGTGGCCGCCTACCCGATCTCGCCGCTCGTGCGGGTGCCGTGGAACGAGCCCGTGTTCATCAAGCAGGTGCTCGACATCGGCGCGCAGAACCTCATCGTGCCGATGATCTCGTCGGCAGACGAGGCCGCGGCCGCCGTCGCGGCGACGCGATATCCGCCCGCCGGCTTCCGTGGGGTCGGCAGCGCCTTGGCGCGCAGCGCCCGCTGGAACCGCGTCGACGGCTACCTGGGCGACGGGTCGTCGCACGTGTCGCTGACCGTGCAGATCGAGAACGCCGCAGGGGTGGATGCCGCGGCCGCCATCGCCGCGGTCGACGGGGTCGACCAGGTCTTCGTCGGCCCCTCCGACCTTGCCGCGTCGATGGGGCTGCTCGGGCAGCAGACGCATCCGGAGGTGGTGGATGCCGTGCACCGCACCTTCGCCGCCGTCCATGGCGCCGGCAAGAAGGTCGGCGTGAACGCGTTCGACCCGGCTGCGGCCGAGGCGTACCTTCAGGCGGGCGCCGACTTCATCGCGGTCGGCGCCGACGTGGCGATGCTCGCCCGCGCGGCCGAGGGGCTCGCTGCCCGGTTCATCCCCGCTGCCGATCGCACCGAGCGCGCCTCGTACTGACCGGGCGCGCCGACGAGACGGGCGTGCCATCCTGATCACATGAAGAAATGGATCGTGCGGTTCGTCACGCTGCTGGTGTTCAACATCGTGGTGCTGCTGATCATCGGCCTGCTCACGCCCGCGCGCGTGGGCTGGTCGGCGCTGTGGGCGGGCATCATCATGACGGTGCTGGTGATCTGGGTGAAACCGCTCGTGTCGAAGTGGTTCCGCTCGATGGCCGCGAAGTCGGCGAGCGAGCGGACCAGACTCGGCGAGAAGCTCGTGCAGGCCCTACTGGCGGTCGCGGTCGCCTTCGTCGTCTGGATGGGAACGGTGCTCTTCTCGGGAGTCTCGGTGGCGGGATGGGTCTGGGGCTGGATCATCCCACCGGTCATCCTGCTGATCGGTTGGGCGGTCTACGACGCCATCGACGGCCGCGTCGAGGCCCACGCCGGAGCCCTGTACGACCGCGCCACCGGTGGACCGGCGGTGGATGCCGCGCCCGCGGCGCCCTCCGAAGCGCAGAAGCTCGGGCGCCGCGAGCTCGACGACGGCCTGACCGACGAGCAGCGCAAGCTGTTCGACGACCTCGGCTGACCTCCATGGGGCAGAGCCGGGGACGCCGCGGCATCCCCGGCTCTCGTCATTTCGGGTCGCGTCCACGCACCTGTGCCAGCGGCATCCACCCTCGCATGCCGCACGAAATCAGGTGTTCTCGCGAAATCAGGCCAATCCGGACGTCGATCTTCCTGAACTCGCGAGAACACCTGATTCCGATCAGAGTGTGAGCGAGGACGGGACGGGTGGATGCCGCGACACGCCCCACCCCGGCCGCCGCAGCCCGGCGCCCCGCCCCGCCCCGGCCGATCAGCCCGCGGCGCGCTCCGCGGCCTCGATGACGTTGGTCATCAGCAGCGCAACGGTCATGGGTCCCACGCCGCCCGGGTTCGGCGACAGGTAGCCGGCGACCTCGGCCACGGCCGGGTCGACGTCGCCGTAGACCTTGTTCTTGCCGGTCTCGGGGTCGGTCTCACGCGTCACGCCCACATCGAGCACGGCGGCTCCCGGCTTGACGTCCTCCGGGCGCACGATGTGCTTGACGCCGGCCGCTGCGACGATAACGTCGGCCTGCCGCAGATACGACGGCAGATCCACCGTGCCGGTGTGGGTCAGCGTCACCGTCGCGTTGATGTCGCGGCGCGTCAGCAGCAGCCCGATCGATCGGCCGATCGTCACGCCGCGTCCGACGACGACCACGTGCTTGCCCTTCAGGTCGTAGTCGTTGCGCAGCAGCAGCTCGATGACCCCGCGCGGCGTGCACGGCAGGGGCGTGGTGATCGGCGCGTTGACGTTGAGCACCAGGCGCCCCAGGTTGGTGGGGTGCAGGCCGTCGGCATCCTTGGCCGGATCGATCCGCTCGAGGATCGCATCGGTGTCGAGATGCTTCGGCAGCGGCAGCTGCACGATGTACCCGTGGCAGGTGGGGTCGGCGTTGAGCCGGTCGATCGCCGCCTCGACCTCTTGCTGCGTCGACTCGGCGGGCAGCTCGACCTGGATCGAGTTCATCCCGATCGCCTCGGACTGCCGGTGCTTCATGCCCACGTACAGCTGCGATGCGGGATCGCCGCCCACGAGCACCGTCGCGATGCCCGGCGTGACACCGCGTTCCTTGAGAGCTGCGACCCGCTCGGCCAGCTCCTGCTTGATCGCCGCGGATGCGGCCTTTCCGTCCAGCTTCACTGCGGTCATCGTGGTCTCCTCGAGTAGGGGTTCATGTTCGCCGCCCTCCTCCACCGTGAGAGTGCACCTGGTGGACGAGAGATAGGGAAACAACCTCTCCTTCGTCCACCAGCTGCACTCTCACCGAAAGAGGAGGGAGGGTGGATGCCGCGGGCCGCGGCGCGGTCGGCGAGTGCGGCCCAGCAGCATCCCCCGGACTACTGCTGCAGGTCGGGGTACAGCGGGAAGGCCGCCGTCAGCGCCGCCACGCGGGTGCGCAGAGCGGCGACGTCGGGGTTCGGCTTGAGCGCCTGCGCGATGACGTCGGCCACCTCGGTGAACTCGGCGTCGCCGAAGCCGCGGGTCGCCAGCGCCGGGGTGCCGATGCGCAGGCCGCTGGTCACCATCGGCGGGCGCGGGTCGTTGGGCACCGCGTTGCGGTTCACCGTGATGTGGATATCGTGCAGCAGGTCTTCGGCCTGCTTGCCGTCGATGGGCGCCTCGCGCAGATCCACGAGCACAAGGTGCACGTCGGTGCCGCCCGAGCGGACGGCGACCCCGGCATCCTTCACATCCTGCTGCGACAGGCGGTCGGCGATGATCGCGGCGCCCGAGATGACGCGCTCCTGGCGCTCTTTGAATTCCGGCGTGCCGGCGATCTTGAACGCGGTGGCCTTCGCGGCGATCACGTGCATGAGCGGGCCGCCCTGCTGGCCCGGGAAGACGGCGCTGTTGATCTTCTTCGCGATATCGGCGTCGTTGGTGAGGATGAAGCCCGAGCGGGGGCCGCCGATCGTCTTGTGCACGGTCGACGAGACGACGTGCGCGTGCGGCACGGGCGACGGGTGCACACCGGCGGCCACGAGGCCGGCGAAGTGCGCCATGTCGACCCACAGGTAGGCGCCGACCTCGTCGGCGATCTCGCGGAAGCGCGCGAAGTCGAGGTGACGAGGGTAGGCCGACCAGCCCGCGATGATCACCTTGGGCTTGTGCTCAAGCGCGAGGCGGTGCACCTCTTCCATGTCGATGAGGCTGGTCTCGGGGTCCACGCCGTAGGCGACGATGTCGTACAGCCGGCCCGAGAAGTTGATCTTCATGCCGTGCGTGAGGTGACCGCCCTGGTCGAGCGACAGACCCAGCAGCGTGTCGCCGGGGCGGGCGATGGCGTGCAGCACGGCGGCGTTCGCCGTCGCGCCCGAGTGCGGCTGCACATTGGCGAACTCGGCGCCGAACAGCTCCTTGGCGCGGGCGATGGCCAGTTCCTCGGCCACGTCGACCTCTTCGCAGCCGCCGTAGTAGCGGCGGCCCGGGTAGCCCTCGGCGTACTTGTTGGTGAGCACCGAGCCCTGCGACTGCAGCACCGAGACGGGCACGAAGTTCTCAGAGGCGATCATCTCGAGGTAGCCGCGCTGGCGTTCGAGCTCACGCTCGAGCACCTGGGCGATCTCGGGATCGACCTCCGACAGGGGGGCGTTGAAATAGCGGTCGGTCATGGCGTCTCCTCGACTCGGCAGTGCACAGCGGATCGGAATCACATCGGCCCAGGCGTGCGGTCGAATGCCGGTCGGTCGCTCCCCGGTGGTGGTCCACCTCAACGCCAGTCGCGACCCCCCGAGCATACCCGATTCCCGCCCTGGCACACGGTGTCAGAGTTTGTTAGCGTTCCTTACATGCCTGCCTTCGCACCCGTGCCGTGCCCCCGGATCCAGACAGTGGATGCCACCGCCGCCCCGTTCGCTCTCTCCGAGGCATCGCGCCTCGTGACCGTGCCCGCGGGGCGCGCGACCGCGGAGCTCGCCGCGGCCGCTCTGGCGCCGGTCGTCGGGCGCACGCTCGAGGTCGCCGACGACCTCCGCCCCGCCGACGGCGACCTCGTACTCGAGTACCTCGCCGAGGACACACCGGAGACGTACACGCTCACCGTCGAACCCACCCGCATCCGCGTTCTGGGCGGTGACGAGGCCGGCCTGTTCTACGGCGTGCAGACCCTCGTGCAGTTGCTCGCGGCATCCCCCACCATCCCCGCCCAGACCATCGACGACGCTCCCCGCTTCGCCTACCGCGGCGTGATGCTCGACGTCGCGCGCCACTTCTTCCCCGTCGAGGTCGTCGAGGGCTACATCGACCGGGCCGCGGCGCTCAAGTTCAACGCCCTGCACCTGCATCTGACCGACGACCAGGGCTGGCGCATCCGCATCGACAGCCGCCCCGAGCTGACCGACAACGCGTCGGGCACCTCCGCTCTCGGCGATCCCGGCGGGTTCTACTCGAAGGACGACTACGCGCGCATCGTACGGCACGCGGCATCCCGCCACATGATCGTCGTGCCCGAGGTCGACGCTCCCAGCCACACGCACGCGATCAGCCTCGCCTACCCTGAGCTCATGGAGCCCATCGTGCTCTCCGACCACATCCGCGAGGTCGTCGACGTCTACGGCGGGGGGATACCGGAGGCCGGGCGCCCCTACACCGGTTTCGCCGTCGGCTTCTCGGCGCTGAAGGCGCACGACGACGCGACCTACGCGTTCCTCGGCGACGTGTACCGCGAACTGGCCGAGATGACCCCGGGCCCGTATCTGCACGTGGGCGGCGACGAGGCACTGGGCATGAGCGACGACGACTTCGCAGTGTTCATGGACCGCGCGACGGCGCTGGTCTCAGACCTCGGCAAGACGCCGATCGCGTGGCACGAGGCCGGTTCGTCATCCGGGCTCTCGCCCGACACCATCGGGCAGTACTGGGGCTTCGTCACGCCCACCGACGGCATGGACGAGAAGACCCGCACGTTCGTGCGCGCAGGCGCCCGCGTCATCCTCTCCCCTGCCGACGCCATCTACCTCGACATGAAGCTGACCGCCGACAGCCCGACCGGCCTGACCTGGGCGAACGGACCCACCAGCGTGCACGACGCCTACGCGTGGGAGCCGACGGCGATCATCGACGGCATCGGCGAGGCCGACATCCTCGGCGTCGAGGCGCCCCTGTGGACCGAGACCGTGCGCACACCCGGCGACATCGACGCGCAGGCGTTCCCGCGGATCGCAGCGGCCGCCGAGGCGGCATGGTCGCCGGCCGCGGCCGCGGCCGTACCCGAGCGCACATGGGACTCGTTCCGCGCCCGCGTCGGCGCCCTCGGACCCCTGTGGCGTGCTCAGGGCATCGCCTTCGCCCCGGCCGACGAGATCGACTGGGCATGACATGAGCGTCGACCGCGTCATCCACTCCGCCCGCCTCGTCGACGAGGGCCAGACGACCGACGACGCCTGGGTCGCGTTCGAGGACGGCACGGTCGCGGGTATGGGCACAGGCGACGACTGGCGCAAACTGGCGCCGCGCGACACCGACGATGCCGGCGGTGCGTGGCTGACGCCCGGATTCGTCGACATCCACGGCCACGGCGGCGGCGGCGCAGCGTTCGACGACGGCGCCGAGGCGATCGCGACGGCCCGCGCGGTGCATCGCGCGCACGGCACGACCCGCGCGGTGCTCTCGCTGGTGACCTCCTCGATCGACGATCTCGTCGCGCGCGTCACGGACATCGCGCAGCTGATGGCGCACGACACGACGATCCTCGGCACACACCTCGAGGGACCGTTTCTCGACATCGGGCACAAGGGCGCGCACACGCCGTCGCTGCTGCGCACGCCGGATGCGACATCCATCGCCCGTCTGCTCGATGCCGGTGCGGGCACCATCCGGCAGATCACCCTGGCCCCCGAACTGCCCGGCGGCCTGGAGGCGGTGCGACGCTTCACCACCGCAGGCGTCGCGGTCGCCGTCGGACACACCGACGCCGATGAGACCGCGGCTCAGGCGGCGTTCGACGCCGGCGCGACGATCCTCACCCACGCGTTCAACGCGATGCACGACATCCACCACCGCGACCCCGGCCCGGTACTGGCCGCGCTGGGAGACGAGCGTGTCACGCTCGAGGTCATCGCCGACGGGGTGCACGTGCATCCCGATGTGATCCGGCTCCTGACGACCGGCGCCCCCGGCCGTGTCGCCCTCATCACCGATGCGATGGCCGCCGCCGGCGCCCCCGACGGCGCATACTCGCTCGGCGGACTCGCCGTGACCGTCGTCGACGGTGTCGCACGGCTCACCGAGGGCGGCGCGATCGCGGGCTCGACCCTCACGCAGGATGCCGCCATCCGCCTGATGGTGCACGAGGTCGGGATGCCGCTGCCTGCCGCCATCGCCGCCGCCACGATCGTGCCCGCCCGGGCCGTCGGCGTCGCCGACCGTTTCGGAGCCCTCACCCCCGGCCATGCGGCCGACGCCGTGCTGCTGGACGAACACCTGACCGCGCAGCGGGTCTGGGTGGACGGCACACCGGCCTGACCCGCGCCGTCGCCGTCGCGCACCTTCGCGGCCGGCGACGTCATGCGCGAGCGCCGGCCACGCCGTCCGCGAGCGCGGGCCGCGTCATCCGCAGCCGCCGGCCGCGTCATCCGCGAGCGCCGGCCACGACATGCGCGAGAACACGCCCGTGCACGCTCTCGTGCGCTCAAAGCGTGCACGGGCGTGTTCTCGCGGAGAGGGGAGGCCGGCGCCGCACCGGCCGGAGCCGTGCCGGCCGACCCGAGCCGCACCGTCTGCCCGAGCCACAGCGGGCCCAAGCCGCGCCGGCCCGCCGGCCGGCGCCGCGACTACGCGACCGCGGCCACCTCGAGCACGAACGCCTGCACCGGCCACAGCGTGGGCAGCTGCAACCCGACCTCACGCAGCACCGCGCCGGGCAGCTGGATCTCGCCGGCCGAGAACCACGGCGGCGCGATCCAGCCGTGCTGCGCCGTGCCGATCTCGTCGCACACGCGCACGCGGTAGACCCTATCCTCCGCAAGGTCGCGCAGCCGCAGTCGCTCGGCGCGGGCGTCTTCGAGGGAGGAGACGGTGGCCGCCACGACCACGGCGGCTGCGGCCTCCGGCGCTGTGAACGCCGTCACCCGCCACGCCGGATCGCGCAGCTCCGGGTGCGAGGTGCGTCCCGAGTGCACGACGGCACGCAGTCGCTTGTACAGCCCGGCGAACGCCGCCACCCGGTCGCTCTCGGCCTCGTCGAGCGCGAACAGGTCCGATTCGAAGCCGGCCGAGCCCATCAAGCTCGTCGCCAACCGGTACGAAAGGTCGGTCGCGCGCCCCGAGCTGTGCGAGACCGCCGGCCCGACGTGCGCGCCGACGAGTTCGGGCGGCAGCAGCAGACCCGTCCAGCGCTGGATGTCTTGTCGTTCGACCGGGTCGTTGGAGTCGCTCGCCCACACCCGGTCGCAGACCGAGAGCGCGCCCAGGTCGGTGCGTGCACCGCCCGATGAGCACGACTCGATCTCCAGGCCGGGGTGCCGGCTCTTCAGCTCGGTGACCATCCGGAGGAACGCAAGCGTCTGCGCGTGCACACCGGGTCGCCCCTCGTGCACGCTCTCGACGAGGTCGCGGTTGTGGTCCCACTTGATCGCGTCAATGCCGAGCTTGCCCACGAGCGCGTCGATCTGCCCGAACACGTGGGCGTAGGCGTCGGGGTTCGCCAGGTCCATCACGTACTGCGTCCGCCACGAGAGCTCGGCGGCGTGGTCGAGGTGTCGCGGATCGTGCTGCAGCCAATCAGGATGCGCGCGGGCGACGTCCGAGCGGAGGCTGACCATCTCGGGCTCGAACCACAGCCCGAACTGCATGCCCAGCTCGTGCACCCGGTCGGCCAGGGGCGCCAGCCCCTCGGGCCACACGGTGCGGTCGACGACCCAGTCACCGAGGCTCGTGGTGTCGTCGCGGCGCCCGGCGAACCAGCCGTCGTCGAGCACGAACCGCTCGAAGCCGAGAGCCGCCGCGCGTTCGGCGAGCGCCCGCAGCCGCGCGGGATCGTGGTCGAAGTAGACGGCCTCCCAGGTGTTGAGCGTGAGAGGACGCGGAGAGACGGGATGCCGCGGCCGGGCCCGCAGCATCGTGTGGGTGCGGGCGGCCAGCCCGTCCATGCCGTCGGCGGAGAACACGAACGCGACAGCCGGTGCCGCATACTCGTCGCCGGCCGCGAGCGTGATCTCGCCCGGCCGCAGGAGCTCGCCGGCGCCGATGCGCGTGAGCTGGTCGGTGACGCGGTCCAGACGGTACGAGGTGTCGGCCGGCCACGCAGCGTGCACGCCCCAGACCGAGCCCGACGCCCACTGCGGCTCACCGACGCTCGCGACGAGCATCGTGGTCGCGTCGTGACCGGGGCGTCCGCGCCGGGTCTGGCGCACGGTCGCGCCGGGCGGCATGGCAGAAACCGTCGGCCGCTTCTCTCGCGACCACCGACCGTCGAACGTGAGCGTGTGCGAGGTCGTCGTCGGCACCGGCAGGCTCGGCTCGAGCCAGTCGACGTCGACCGGCTCGTCGCCGTGGTTGCGCAACACGGCGCGCACCCACACGACGCCGCCGGCGACGACCTCGATCTCTACGCGCAGCCGCAGCCTCGCAACGTCATCGACGGCCTCGACAGTGCACTGCGTCTCGTCGTGCGTGAGCGCATCGAGCTGCCAGCGCGTGCGCAGCAGAACTCCGCTCCGCCGCAGCTGCAGTCCCGGCCGCCCGCTGAACCCGTCGCCCTCGTCGGGCAGGAGCGTCGCGTCCCAGGCCGCATCGAGCGTGCCGGGTGCGGTCTGTCGATCCAGCGCGGTGCCGAGCGTCTCGAGCGCGTCGTCCTCGATACCCAGGGCCGCGCCCCAGTGCAGCATCCGGGGGAGGCCCGGGTGTGCGGCATCCACCACCACGGAGACACCGTCGCGCGCCAGCTCGAACACGTCCGTCATGCTGTCCTCTCAGCCACCGGCGTCTCGGCGACACTCACGTGAGCGTACAGGGGATGCCCCCTGCCGAGCCCCAGCAGCGCCACGGCCCCGTCGCGCCCGTCACCGGCTGGGGCACACAGCTCGATTGCGGGGCGCGCCTCGCCGACCAGCTCGGTGAACCGCCTCAGGATCAGCGCGGACCGGAACACGCCTCCGATGGCGCTCACCGCCCGCACCGCGTCGTCACCGGGCTCGGCCACGTTGCCCAGCGCCGCCGTGGCCGAGTGCGCGAGCTCGCGCGCCGCGGCCAGACAGATGCGGGCGGCCACCGTGTCGTCGGCCGCGGCATCGGTCACCGCCTCGGCGAACCCTGCGACGAGCCGCACCCGGTCGGGATCGGCTTGCAACTGCGTGTACGCCTGCGACGGGTCCGGCCACTGCTCGCGCAGGAGATCCGTGAGCACCGTGGGGGTGCTGCGTCCATCGAATGCCCGCATCGCGGCATCCAGCCCCTCCCGGCCGATCCAGTACGCGCTGCCGGCATCGCCCATGATGTTGCCCCACCCGTCCACGCGCGAGACCTTCGTGCGGCCGACGGCGAGCGTGACCACGCCGGTGCCCGACGCGACCACGGCGCCGCGGCGTTCGCCGAGCGCGCCCAGGTATGCGGTGACGGAGTCGTGCGCAAGCACCACACGCGCGTGCCCGCCCAGCGCCCGTTGCAGCGGAGACGCGTCGGCCTCGAGCTGCGTCAGCCCCGACACCCCCGCGGCGAGCGCGACGAGCGGCTCGTCGTCAGGCGTCAGCGCCCGCGCGATCTCGGCGATCTGCGGCACCAGCGGCCGGTCGGTGCGTACACCGGGCAGCGTCTGATCGCGCACCACGCCGTGAGCAGTGACGTGCGCCTTTACGCCGGTCTGCCCCGCGTCGAGGGCGATGACCGTTCCCGCGCTCATGCGCTCTCCTTCGCCCACGCCGCATACTGCTCAGCCATGTAGGCGTCGGCGGGTTTGCCGTACGGGCAGTAGTCGTCGTTCTCGGCCGCCTCATCGAGCGGATAGAGGGTCGCCGGCCAGTCCCACAGCATGAGTCCGCGCACCCACTCGCGGGCGCGCACCGCCTCGAACATCGCGCGGTAGTACCGCAGCTGTTCGTCGCCCGATGGTGCGCCGGCCAGGCTCCAGTCGTTGGGCCGGGCGGGCGATCCCTCCCGCGAGGGACAGCCCGCCTCCATGAAGAAGAACGGCTTGCCGGTGGATGCCACGGCCCGCTCGATCCGGTCGAGCTGTGCTTCCCACTGGTCGATCGGGTAGTACCCGCTCGACGAGATGACGTCGACGGCGTCCCACCAGGTGACGCGATCCTCCTGATACTTGTCGCAGTTGTAGGTGATCGGCCCGCGGTACACCTCGCGCACCTCGGCGATCAGCCGCCGCCAGTGCGCCTCCTGCCCGTCAGCACGCACCATCTCGCAGCCGATGCAGAGCATCTCGCAGCCCTCGGCCTCGGCGATGCCGGCGGCGTGCACGATGAAGCGCCGGTACTCCTCGAACCAGTCGGACCATGTCGGCTCGCCGGGCACGTCCTGGTCGAAGAACCCGATGTGCGCACGCCAGGTGCCGTCGGCGACGTTGACCACCGGCTTCAGGCACACCTTCAGCCCGAGCCCGTGCGCGGCGCGGACAGCGTGAACGATCTCGGCATCGGTGACGGCGGGCCCGCGCTCGAAAGGGATCGCGGTCGAGAACGGCGTCTCCTGCTCCGCCGCGTACGCGAGAGCGGTCCAGGTCACGCAGCGCTCGCTCATCGCACGCATCGACGCGGCGGCTTCGGGGGTGTCCCAGGTGCCACGGGTGCCGACCCAGCCCCAGGTCATCCCGCAGACGGGTTCGCTCAGCAGCTCGCTCACATCAGCTCGTTTCCGCTGCGCAGCACGCTCGCTGCGGCATCCGCGTCGAGGGTGTCGACACCGCTCACGCGGAAGACGGCCGCTTCACCCGGCAGCAGCGTCACAAGTCCGCGATCGACCCTGGCCGTCGGCGCGAGCGGGTCGACAAGCAGCGTGGCGTCGCGCAGCAGCCCTTCGGCGGTCACGGTCACGTCGAACCCGTCACCGGCGGGCTGCACCGCCACCCGCGCTCGAGGGGCTGCGAGCGAACTGTCACGCGGCTCGGCGAAGAACCACACGCCCCGCGTGTCGAGGGCTTCGACGACGAGGAGTTCTGCTGCAGCATCCCCCGCCGTCGCCACCGTGGCTGCGATCGGCAGCGTCTGCGAGGTGCGCGGAGGGAGGGATGCCGCGGCCCGCACCTGGGCGAGCAAACCACCGTCGAAGTCGCGCCGGGTGACGATCACTTCACCCTCCCACGGCTCGTCGGTGTCATTGCCCAGCACGGCGGCCAGGCCGTCGCCGTCGGGCTCGATGACCACGACCCGCGGCGCGAAAGCGTTCTGCAGCGCGAAGAACAGCGGTTTCTCGTGCCCGTCACCGTCGATCGCCGCCCATGAGGTGACCGGCCAGCAGTCGTTGAGCTGCCAGACGATCGCCCCCGAGGTGTGCGGGGCGTGGGCGCGGAACCAGTCCAGCGCCGCCGTCACCGCATTCGCCTGGTTCAGCTGCATCGCCCAGTGCCAGCGCCCCATCTCAACGGGCACCCGGTAATGCGCGACCAGCCCGCGGCTCATTTTGGTGTTGCCGTCGAGCGCCTTCTGATGCACGATCATGCCCGGCGACTCGGGGGTCAGCGGGTCGTCGCTCACCGCCCGCGTCAGCGTCGACCAGGCCGGGGGCCCCTGCCACCCGAACTCGGCGACGAAGCGCGGTGTGTGCTCACGGTAGGTCGGCCAGTCGCGCTGGTTCCACTGCTCCCACAGATGCACCGACCCGTGGGCCTCATCGTTCGGGTGCCGTGCCTCGTCGGGGCTGAAGGGGCTGCCAGGTATGTACGGCACGTGCGGCGCACGCTCGGCGACGATCGCCGGCAGCAGCTCACGGTAGTAGTGCTCGCCCCACGTGCGCCCGTCGAGCAGCTCGTCCCAGCCCCACTCCTCGTGGCCCCAGATGTTCTCGTTGTTGCCGCACAGCAGCGCCAGCGATGCATGGTGCGCGATGCGGTCGACGTTCTGCCGGGCCTCGGCCGCGATCTCGCTGCGCAGCGGCTCCTCCTCGGGGTACGCGGCGCACGCGAAGAGGAAGTCCTGCCAGGTCAGCAGCCCCAGTTCGTCGCACACATCGTAGAAGTCGTCGGACTCGTAGACACCGCCACCCCATACCCGCACGAGGTTGACGTGGGCCGCACGCGCCTGGCCGAGCCGGCGCGCGTAACGCTCGCGGTCGACGCGGCTCGGGAAGGCGTCGTCGGGAATCCAGTTCACTCCCTTCACGAAGATCGGTCGACCGTTGACGATCAGCTGGAACGGGGTGCCTGCGGCATCCGGCGTCATCTCCCAGCACAGCGTGCGGAACCCGACCCGGCGCGTGGTCTTATCGATCGTGTCGGCGCCCGCCTGCAGCGCGACGTGCACGTCGTAGAGCGGCTGCGCGCCGTGGCCGGCGGGCCACCAGCGCTCGACGTGGTCGAGCTCGACGACAGCGGTCGCGTCGGTGTCGCCCGCCGGAATGCCGACGGCGGTGGATGCCCCGGCCACATCGACCACGAGACGCAGCGGCGTCTCGTCGGCCCGGCTGACGCAGGCGGTGACCTCGACGCGGCCGTCGTCGCCTGCCGGCGTTGCTACCACGCGCACATCGCCCAGCCGCGCGCTCGCCCATGACTCGAGGCGCACCGGCCGCCAGATGCCGCTCGTTGCGGTGACGATCCCCCAGTCCCAGCCGAAGCTGCACGCCGATTTGCGGATGGCCTCGTACGGGGTCGGGTATGGCCGCGGGCGCGGCCCGTAGACAAGGCTCTGCGCGTCGGCGTACTTCACCGGGCTGCGGAACGCGACGACCAGGTGGTTCGTGCCGGCCCGCAGAACCCCGGTGACGTCGATGCGATGCGTGCGGTGCTGGTTCTGCACCCGGGCGATCTCGGAGCCGTTCAGCGTGACGGTCGCAACGGTGTCGAGCCCGTCGAACACGAGCTCGTGCCGGCGTCCGCCCACCGCGTCGGCCGACACCTCGAATTCCGTCTCGTAGGTCCAGTCCGTCAGCCCGATCCAGGCCAGCAGCGCCTCATTGTCATCGAGATACGGGTCGGGGATGAGCCCTTCGCGCATGAGGTCGAGGTGCACCACTCCCGGCACGACGGCCGGGACTGCGGCATCCCCCACCTCCGCGGGAACGGGGCCGGCCACGGCACGCAGCGACCACCCCTCGTGCAGGAGGCGACGCTGGACGGTGGATGCTGAAGTCACTTGACGGCTCCGGAGGTCAGACCCTTGTAGATCCACTTCTGCAGGAACAGGAAGGCGACCAGGGTCGGGATGATGACGATGATGGTTCCGGCGGCGATGATCTCCCAGTGCGCGCCGAAGGGGCCCTTGAATCGGAACAGCGACGTCGAGATGAACCCCTGCGACGGCAGGTAGAGGAAGGCCGCGTAGAACTCGTTGTAGACGGCGATGCCCTTGATGATGATCACGGTGGCGATCGCGGGCTTGA
Source organism: Microbacterium horticulturae (assembly GCF_029094505.1). Taxonomy (NCBI): domain Bacteria; kingdom Bacillati; phylum Actinomycetota; class Actinomycetes; order Micrococcales; family Microbacteriaceae; genus Microbacterium; species Microbacterium horticulturae. Next base: position 2,603,570 of record NZ_CP119108.1, read on the forward strand.
GCAGCGGCAGCACGACCCGCCAGTAGATCGTCCAGCGGTTGGCGCCGTCGATCATCGCGGCCTCGTCGAGCGAGATCGGGATCGACTGCATGAACTGGATGAACAGGTACAGGGCTATGACGTCCGTGCCCATGAACAGCAGGATCAGCGCCGCCTTGGTGTCGTAGAGGCCCATCCCGTTGATCAGCTGGAAGGTGGCGACCTGGCTGGTGACGCTGGGAATCAGCGTCGCGACCAGGAACAGGCCCATGACGAGCTTCTTGCCACGGAACGCGAAGCGGTCCAGGGCGTACGCGGCCATCGTGCCGATGAAAACGGTTCCCACCAGCGACACCGCGAGCACGATGGCCGTGTTGATGAAGCCCTCGAGCATCGCACCGTTGGTGAAGGCGGTCACGAAGTTGTCGAGGTCGAACCAGTTCTGCGGCGGAGTGAACGGGCCGGTCGCCGCGTACTCCTTGGCGCTCTTCAGGCTGGCGAACAACACGACCGTCAGCGGCAGCAGCGTCACGACGCTGGCCACGATCAGGCTCGTGTACTTCGCGGTCTGGGCAGACATCGACCGCAGCCGCATGGCCGGGGTCAGCCCGCTGCGAGGCCGGGTGGCGATGGTCATGTCAGGTCCACTTTCTCGTCGGGGAACACTTTTCGCTGGATCCATGTCACGATCAGCACGATCATCAGCAGGACCACCGCCATCGCCGAGGCCAGGCCCACCCCGCGGAAGGTGAAGGCAGTCTGGATCGTCTCGATCACGAACGTCGACGACCCGTTCGCGCCGCCGGTCATGATGAACGGGATCTCGAAGACCGACAGGCTGCCCGAGATCGCGAGGATGAAGCTGAGGCCGACCACTCGCCGGATTCCGGGGAGGATGATGGCCCAGAACTGCTGCCACCGGCTGGCGCCGTCGAGCTCGGCCGCCTCGTACAGCTCGTGCGGCAGGGACTGGATCGCGCCGAGGAACAGCACGAAGTTCATGCCGGTGTAGCGCCACACGCTCGTGCCCGCCAGCGACCAGTTCACCAGGTTCGGGTCGCCCAGCCACTGGGGCGGATCGCCCACCCCGAACCACGACAGCACGGTGTCGAGCGTGCCGCCGGGCTGGAACAGGTAGAGGAACACGAAACCGATAGCGACGCCGTTGATGAGGTAGGGGAAGAAGAGGATGCCGCGGAACAGGTTCGAGAACCGGGTGCGGAAGCTGAGGATCGTCGCGAAATACAGCGCGATGGCCATCTGCGCGAACGAGGCGGCGAAATAGTAGAGGCTCACGAAGAAGACCCGGAAGATGCTCGGGTCGGTGAACACGTCGATGTAGTTCTGGAGCCCGACGAAGTTCTTCGTCTGGTCGATGCCGTCCCAGTCGGTGAAGGAGTAGTAGACGAGGTTCACCGCGGGCCAGTACGTGAACAGCAGCAGCAGCCCGACCCCGATCGCGAGGAAGTACCACGGGGTGAGCCGTCGGAGAAGGCTGCCCGCGTGCCGGCCGGAGCGGCCGGTTCTGCGGGATCGGCCGCGGAACCGGCGCGCCCGGCCGGGCGCGATGAGGGCGGCAGTGGCCGTCGGATGGTCCGTTCTGGAGGTCTGCATCACCATGTCTCCGCCGCCCTCATCTCACTTGGCGAGCTTCTCGACGGAAGCGCCCCAGGCCTTGTTCAGCTCGGCGAAGTAGCTCGCCTTGTCGCCGTCGGCAGCTCCGCGCGCGATGTCGATGAGCTTCTGCCGGTAGATCTGCCCGTTGATGTCGACCTTCGAGTCGTTGGCGATGTCGCTGAGCAGACTCTCCTGCCCCTGCGGAGCCGGGTTGAGCTCCACGAGCTTGACGCCCGCGGTCTCGAAGTCCTGCAGGTTCTTGGGCAGGTCCGCGTCCTTGAGGGTGGAGATCATGCCCTGGTCGTCGGTGTAGCCCGAGTCGTTCACGAGGAACTGGATGAACGCCCACGCGGCGGCCTTCGATTTCGAGTACTTGCTGACGGCGAGGTTGTAGTCGCCGCCGATCACCGCGTACTGCTGACCGTCGACGTTCGCCGGGAACGCCATGTAGCCGATGTCGTCCGCCGAGGCGCCGTTGTCGGTGGCCGCAGCCTGCATCTGCGAGATCGCCCACGATCCGAGCGTCATCGCACCGATCTTGCCGGTGCCGAGGTCGACCTTCGACTGCTCCCAGTTCGTGGTGAGCGGGTCCTTCTCGGTCAGGCCCGCGGCCACCGAGTCATACAGCAGCGAGTCGATCGCGTACACGTCGCTCCCCTGCGTCCAGGGCGCCTTGTCGTGTGCCATGTCGGTCTGCGCGTCAGGGTTGTCGGTGATGGCGCCGAGGTTGCCGAAGCTCTGCGACAGCGGCCAGCCGTCCTTGTAGTTCGTGTAGAGCGGGATGGCGTCGGTGTTGTCCTTGATCTTCGTGAGGTCGGCGAGCCATTCCTCCTCGGTCTTGGGCAGGGAGGTGATCCCCGCCTCGTTCCAGACCTTCTTGTTGTAGACGATGCCGTTGGCGTTGCCGCCCCAGGCGATGCCGTACTGCGTGCCGTCGTAGCTGGCGCCCGAGAGGAAGCGGTATTTGCTTTCGAAGTCGCTGGTCTTACCCAGCGGCTCAAGGAACTGGCTGAACTGACTGGGCTGGATCGTCGGAATGCCGATGACGTCGCCGAAGTTCTTCGTGCTCATGCGCGTGAGCATCTCGTTGGCGTAGTCGGTGATGCCCTCGACCTTGACGGTGACGTCGGGGTACGTCTTGTTGAACTCCTTGATCCACTTGTCGTACGTGCCGTCCTGAAGCAGATCGGTGCGCCACGTCACGACCTTGATGTCACCCGAGGGCTTTCCGTCGATCGTGTTATCGGCATTGGAGGCCGCAGAGCCTCCCGCGCACGCGGTGAGAGCGAACCCCGCGACCGCGGCGATACCGACAAGGCCGAGCACTGCCTTGCGTCTTGCCATGTGAATACTCCCTTGTATGCGGCCCCGCCCTCGGATCGTTCCGGCGGGGTTGTCGGCGACCACGCTAGGGCGTAATGTCCCGAAAGTAAAGCGCTTTATGTCATCGCTGTCCGATTGTGTCCACGACACCATCGGGCGCATGGATTTTGCCGTGACCAGTGCTTTTACGAGGCGTAATGAAGAATCGAGGTCGCAAATGTCCGTCGAATGTCCCACGCCGTCATCGGGGCGGGATGCCGCGCGCACCGGTGGCTGCGGGTGACCGTGCAGTCGCGCGCGACCCTGGCCGACGTCGCGAAGCTCGCCGGAGTGAGTGCGAAGACGGTCTCGCGCGTGTACGCGCAGCGTGACCGGGTCTCGGCCGAGACCGTCGAGCGGGTGCTGTCGGCGGCCAAGCGGCTGCGCTTCCGGCCGAACTCGCTCGCGCGCAGCCTGCGCCGCGGCGGCCCGTCGAAGACGATCGGGTTCATCATGGGTGAGTTGCTCAACCCCTTCTACTACGGCATCGCCGCCGGGATCGAACGCGAGCTCGCCGCGCACGGCTCCCCGCTCATCGTCGCCACCACCGACGACTCCCCTGACGGCGAGGAGCATGTCGCCGACGCCCTCCTCGCGCAGCGCGTGGGCGCGCTGCTGATGATCCCCGTCGGCGATGACCAGTCGTATCTCGAAGGCGAGCGCCAGTTGGGCACGCCGGTCATCGCCATCGACCGCCCGGCCCGCAACCTCGTCGCTGACGCTATAGTGCTCGAGAATCGCACCGGCACGCACACCGCGACCGCGTCGCTCATCGTCCACGGGCATCGCGACATCGCCTATGTCTGCAATCCCGCGTCGGTCTACACACAGCTCGAACGCGTGCAGGGCTATCGTGACGCACTCCGGGATGCCGGACTCCCCGTCGACGGCAGGCACGAGGTGCTCCTCGATGACATGTCGATCCCGCTCGAAGACACCGTTCGCGAACTGCTGTGCGCCCGGGAGGCGCCGACCGCGATCGTCGCCGGCAACAACCGGGCATGCGTGGCTGCCCTCCGCGCGATGCGCGGGCTGCGGCATCCACCCGCCCTCATCGGGTTCGACGACTTCGACACCGCCGACGTGCTCGGCGTGTCGGTGATCGCACACGATCCGGTCGAGATGGGCAGGGCCGCGGCGCGGCTGGCCCTGGAGCGCATGGCTGACCCGGCCGGATTCACGACGCGGGTCGAACTGCCGACCTGGCTCATCCGTCGGGGCAGCGGCGAGCGTCCACCCGAGCGCTGATCCGCCCGCCCGGTCAGCGCACCGGGGCCGCCGTCGAGCCGCGCTCGCGCAGGGCGGGCGTCGAATCCAAGAAGGCCGCCGGCTCAGCGCCGTCGATGACGTCGAACAGCCGGCGGGCGACATGGGCGCCGAACCCGACGACGTCGTGGCTGAGCGCGGTCAGCGGCGGGTAGGTGTGTTCGCAGAGCACCGAGTCGTCCCACGCGATGATCGACACCTCGTCGGGCACGCGCAGGCCGCACTCCCAGACCGCTGACATTCCGGCGACCGCCATGATGTCGTTGTCGTAGACGAAGGCGGTCGGTCGCTCGGCGGCGCGCAGCGCCTCGCGGGTCGCGACGGCCCCGCTCTCGGGTGTGTAGTCGGTGCGCAGCAGCACCGGCTCGAGACCCAGCGCCCGCGTCTCGTCGGTGAAGGCGTCGTCGCGGATGCGGGTGTGCGCCAGAGGTGCCAGGCCCGACACCCGCGCGATGCGCCGATGGCCGAGCGCGGCCAGCGACCGGACGGCCTCGCGCATCGACGACGCGTCGTCGGTCCACACGGTGGGCAACCCGCCCGACACCGAAGGGTCGCCGACCACGACGCACGGCAGCGCACCGTCTTCGCGGAACAGCGGGATGCGCGGGTCGTCGAGCGTGACATCCACGAGCATCACCCCGTCGACGCGACGCGAGTTGCGCCACTTGCGGTGCGTGGCGAGTTCGTGCTCGGGGGTCGGGACCACCTGCAGCAGCAGGCTGTACGAGCGGGAGGCGAGCTCGGACTCGATGCCGGCTAGGAACTGCATGTAGAACGACTCGACGCCGAGGGTGTCGGGATCGCGTGCCAGCACCAGGCCGAAGGTCTCGGTCCGCGCCTCGGCCAGCGACCGGGCCGCGCTGGCCGGCGCCCACCCGAGTTCGTCGGCCACCTGCCGCACCCGGGCACGGGTCTGCTCCGAAACGCCCTTTCGGCCGTTGAGCGCGAACGAGACCGCGCTGATCGAGACGCCGACGCGCTCGGCGATGTCCGAGATCGTGACCCGGCCGGATGAGCGCGGCGAAATGGATGGCACATTGGCACCCTAATCGCGCCGCGCGGTGTCGGGGACCCGCCCCACCGGACCCCCGACACGCAGTCCCCGGCATCCCTCCCCAGCGAATGCGCGACCGAGGAGGCGGAAGCCGACCCCCTGGTGCGCTTCCGCCCCCTCGTGACTGTCTTCGGGTGACAGCCACCTGGACTCCGCCCCCCGGAAGAGAACAGGTTTGTCACCTGGAGAGACGCAGGGCACGGCGGATCATGACGCGACTCTCCGAAAAAGATTCCGCTGCGCCCGAAGACACCGGATTCCACGGCCCCGGGGATGGCGTCTCACGCGTCTCTGGGTCACAATGGAGGTTGCGTCTGCTACCCGAGCCGGCGCCCCACCCCGCCCAGGAGAGACGATGAGATCTCGTCGCAGCGGCGCGCATCGCCCTGCGCTCGATGAGACGGCCGACGCCCAGCTCGTCGAACGCACGCGTGCGGGCGACGTCGATGCCTACGGCGAACTGTGGCGACGGCACTATCCCTCGGGGATCGCGGTGGCGCGCTCGGTCACGTCGTCGATCGACGCCGACGACCTCGTACAAGAGGCCTATACCCGCATCTACCGCTCGATCCGCGGCGGAAGCGGACCGACCGGGGCCTTCCGCCCCTACCTCTTCACCAGCATCCGCAACACCGCCGCCGCCTGGGGACGCGCGCGTCGCGAGACGGCGACGGATGAGTGGGATGCCGTGCCCGACCCCGATTCGGGAGAGCAGGCCGTCGATGACGCCCTTGACCGCGGTCTGACCCATCGCGCATTCCGCAGCCTGCCGACGCGCTGGCAAGAAGTGCTCTGGTACAGCGAGATCGAGCAGATGAAGCCGGCGGCGATCGCCCCGCTGCTGGGAATGAAGGCGAACGCGGTGGCGCAGTTGGCCGTGCGGGCCCGCGAGGGGCTGCGCGCCGCCTGGATCCAGGCCCACCTGCAGTCCGTGGCCGACGGCTCCGACTGCCAGTGGACGATCGAGCGCCTCGGTGCCTACGCGCGCGGCACGCTCGGCAGGCGCGATCGCGGAAAGATCGACACCCACCTCCATGATTGCGCGCGCTGCGCGATCGTAGCCGCCGAGGCGAAGGACGTCTCCGACCGGCTCGCGCTCGTTCTGCTGCCGCTCGTGCTCGGGGCCGGCGCGACAGGGTATGCCGCATGGTTGCAGCTGGGCGCGCCGGTCGCCGCGGTGGCCGGGATGCCGTCGGCCGTCGTGCAGGGAGCGGTCGTCGTCGGGGCGGGCACGGGTGGTGCGAGCGGATCGACGTCTAGTGCCGGCGGGGCCGGAGCGACATCGGGCGGGCTGTTCGCAGGCGCGGGCACCATGGCCGGGCTCGTGACCGCCGGGGTGCTGGTGGTCGGAACCCTCGCCGTCGGGGCCGTCGTCGTGCCGCGGGCTCTGTCCGCATCGACCTCCGATCCGGCGGCCGGGGCGTCGACGGCACTGACGCTGCCCGACACGTCGAACGCGAACGTCGTCGGTGAGGAGCCCGACCCCGAAAATCTGCCGTCCGCACCCGAAGAGAAAAGACCCGAGCAGCCTGCACCGCCGGCACCGCCCGCACCGCCGGTGTCGCCTGTGTCGCCGACGCCCACGCCGCAGCCCCCGGTCGCTGACGGCCCCGAGGCCCCGCCGACACCGGTAGCGCAGCATCCCGTCGTCGTCACGCCCGCCGCGCCGGTCGAAGACGATGCCGACGCGGCGACGGCCGAGCCCGCCGATCCAGCGCCGAGTGAGTCGGCGGAGCCGCAGCCCGGCCCGTCGCCGTCCACCGACCCGTCGCCGTCCACCGACCCGACGCCGACGCCGACGAGGCCGGCAGAACCCGACCCCACGCCCGACCCGACGCCGGGCGACGGCACCGGAATCACCGATCCCGACGAGACGCCGCCGGATGTCGACCCTGACGACACCGCGATCGAGGGTGCCCCCACGCTGGAGAGCGCGAAGCTCGACGGCGTCGCACACCGAAAGCCGGTCATCGCGCTGACGCTGTCGGGCACCCCGGGCGCGACCGTCCGCGTCCTCGTCGACGGCTCGGTCGCGGCCGAAGCGCGCGTGGGAGAAGACGGAGTACTGACTCTCGACGTCACGGTGCCGTGGAGAAGCCTGTGGCACACCACGATCGCCGCGCAGTACGTCGACGGCGATGTGGTCGGCCAGACGACCGCGTCGTCGCTGCTGTCGCTTCTCGCCGGACACGGGCTGTCCCGCGGCTGATCCGCCGGCCCGCTGCGTTCTTCGCTCGACGCGCCCCGCGTGCGGACACAGCGTCGGGGATCTCGGGCGACCCGCCGCCACCAGGACGCGGACACCGGCGTGTCGGGGAGAATCCCCGACCCTGTGCACGCAGAAACCGATCGCGGCACAGCGTAGGGCCGTGTCGCGGTCCGAGGCGTCTCGCGCGGCCCCGAGACCGCCCGGCGAAACCCCGATCTGAGCCCGGGTAGAATGGGGGCATGTCCTCCCCCGACCAGGCCGCGCCCACGCCGGGCGTGCGCAGCCCGCTGACGGCGGTCGACATCCTCGCTCTCGTCTGCGAGCTGTTCGCCTTCTTCACGCTCGCGTTCTGGGGCTTCGCGGGCTGGGCGTTCCCCCTGAACGTCGTCTTCGGACTCGGCCTCCCGGTCATCGCGATCCTGCTGTGGGCGCTGTTCGTGTCGCCCCGCGCGGTGATCCGCGTGCATCCGTTCGTCCGCGCGATCGTCGAGCTGCTCGTCTATCTGAGCGCCACGGTCGCCTGGTGGGATATGGGCCAGGCCTGGATCGGGCTGGTGTTCGCCGTGGTGGCCGTCACCGCCGGAGTCATCGCAGGGCGCCGCCGCTTCGCATGACCTCTCCGGGCGGGGCCGACGGTGCAGACAGCACCGAGACCCTGACCCGCCTGCGTGACGCCCTGGGCGACCGGGTCGACACCTCCCCCGACGCGCTGAGCGCGGCACGCGCCGACAAGTCGGGCCACGCCGCGCCCGGCACTCCGCTGGCGGTCGTGCACGCGGCATCCATCGCCGACGTCCAGGCCGTCCTGCGCATCGCGACCGCCACCGGCGCGCCCGTCGTGCCCCGCGGCGCCGGCACGGGACTGGCGGGCGGCGCCAACACCGGCACCGGCGAGATCGCGCTCTCGCTGCGCGGGATGAACAGCATCCTCGAGGTGCGCCCCGACGACCTGCTGGCCGTCGTCGAGCCCGGCATCCTCAACGCCGACCTCAACGACGCGCTCCATCCGTACGGGGTGTGGTGGGCGCCCGACCCGGCCAGCCGCGCGATCTCGACGGTCGGCGGCAACATCGCCACCGGCGCCGGCGGCCTGCTGTGCGCGAAGTACGGTGTCGTCCGCGACGCGGTGCTGGCACTCGACGTCGTGCTGGCCGACGGCCGCCTCATCCACACCGGACACCGCAGCGTCAAGGGCGTGACCGGACTCGACCTGACCAGCCTTTTCATCGGCTCGGAGGGCGTGCTGGGGGTCGTCGTCGGCGCGACCCTCAAGCTGCGCCGCCTCGTCCCCGGTCAGGTCCGCACGCTCGCCGCGGTCTTCCCCGACGTGCGCGCCGCCGCCGCCGCCTCCGCGGCGGTCACTGCGGCCGGTCTGCAGCCGTCGGTGATGGAACTGATGGATGCCACATGCCTGGCCGCCGCGCACCGGCTGCTGCAGTTGGATCCGCCCGCCGGCGGTGCCCAGCTCACGGTGCAGACCGATGGCGCGACCTCCGCCGACGAGGCCACCGCCATCGCGCAGGTCCTGTGTGACGCCGGCGGCACCGTCGAGATGTCGCGCGACGAAGCCGAGGGCGAGAGGCTCCTGCAGATCCGCCGGTCGATGCATCCGGCGATGGAGACACTCGGCACCACGCTCATCGAAGACGTGTCGGTGCCGCGCAGCCGACTTGCCGAGATGTTCGACGAGATAGCGCGCGTCGAACGCGAGCACGGTGTGGCCATTCCGACCGTCGCGCACGCGGGCGACGGCAACCTGCACCCCAACTTCATCTTCGACGGGCCCGAGGTGCCACAGCGCATCTGGGCCGCAGCCGACGATCTCTTCCGCGCCGCGCTGCGCCTGGGCGGCACCCTCACCGGCGAGCACGGCATCGGCGTGCTCAAGAGCAGGTGGCTGGCCGCCGAGCTCGGCGACGACCAGTGGGAGCTCCAGCGGCGCATCAAAGACGTCTTCGACCCCCAGGGGATCCTCAACCCCGGAAAGGTGTTCGCACCATGACCGCCAAGATCCATGTCAGCGCCGCTGTCGTGATGGATGCCGGGGGCCGTGCGCTCCTGGTCCGAAAACGTGACACCGCCTACTTCATGCAGCCGGGCGGCAAGCCCGAGCCGGGCGAGAACCCGGTGCAGACGCTCATTCGCGAACTGAAGGAGGAGCTCGGCGTGCGGGTGCGCGCCGGCGCGCTGCGCAAACTGGGCCGGTTCCACGCCGCGGCGGCCAACGAGGCAGGCCACGACGTGATCGCCGATGCGTTCAGCCTGCACCTGGCCCCCGCGGCCGTGCGTCCGGCCGCCGAGATCGACGAGGCCCGCTGGGTCACCGCCGATCAGCTCGAGACGCTTCAGGTCGCACCGCTGAGCCGCGACATCCTTCTCCCCCTCGTCTGGCGGGCACGGCACACGAGCAGCGGACCGATCGTCGTGCCCGCGCTCTGAGCCGCGGCATCCCGCTCCTCGCCCGAGGCGAGGGGAAGGGACGAGGCGAGGACCGGAATGCGACTTCTGGCCCTCGCCTCCGCAGATCTCCTCGCCCGAGGCGAAGGCGAAGAGAAAAGGGTCTCTGCCGCCCTGCCTCTTACAGCCCCTGCCAGGCGGGCTTGTTCTCCCAGGTGTAGCGGTAGTAGTCGGCGAAGCGCAGACGTGACGCCGCCGCCTCGTCCACCACGACGCTCACACGCGGGTGCAGCTGAATGGCCGACCCCGGCACCGACGCGGTGACCGGGCCCTCCACAGCGCCGGCCACGGCCTGCGCCTTTCCCTCGCCGAAGGCCAGCAGCACGAGGTGGCGGGCGTGCAGGATCGTGCCGAGCCCCTGCGTGATGCAGTGCGTCGGCACCTGGTCGATCGAGTCGAAGAAGCGCGCGTTGTCGCGCTTGGTCTGCTCGGTGAGCGTCTTCACGCGCGTGGACGACGCGAACGATGACCCCGGCTCGTTGAACCCGATGTGCCCATCGGTGCCGATGCCCAGGATCTGCAGCTCGACACCGCCGGCAGCGGCGATGGCCCGCTCGTAGTCGTCGCCCGCGTGCTCGATCGTCTCCAGCGCCCCGTTCGGCGTGTGGATGCGCTCGGGGGTGAGGCCGAGGGGCTCGACGACCTCGCGCCGGATCACGTTGCGATAGCTTTCGGGATGCTGCGGGTCGATGCCCACGTACTCGTCGAGCGCGAACCCCCGCACCCGCGACACGTCGACGCCCTCCAGCCGGGGGCGCAGCGCCTCGTACACCGGCAGCGGTGTGGAACCGGTCGCCAGGCCCAGCACCACCTCGGGGTCGGCCGCGATGAGCGACGCGATCTCATCGGCGACGAGTGCGCCGGCCGCCGCGGCGTCGGGAACGATGATCACTTCAGCCATGCTTGACAGTCTCCCTTGTTTCCGGTGCGCTCGTCGACCCCACCAGCGCCGCGCCGAGCGCGGCGGCCGGCGACCCCGACGGCAGAAGCTGGATCCGACGCACCAACCCCAGCGAGCGCATGAAATCGGATGCCGCGGCACTTGCTTCCAGTTCGGCGGCGACGCCGCCCAGCAGCCGGTCGCCCAGGCCGCTGAGGCCGCCGCCGATGACGACGACGTCGACATCGGCGGTGAGCACGAGGATCCGCACGGCGGCGGCCACGCCGGCCATCAGCCCGCTGCGCAGCTCGACCGCACGGGCGTCGCCCGCGTCCGCGGCATCCAGCATGTCCACCACGGGAAGGGGTGAAGGCCTGCCCCATCGACGCGCGATCGCCGCGCCGCCCGACAGCGCCTCAACGCAGCCGCGCTGTCCGCATGTGCACGCCGGCCCTCGCGGGTCGACGGCGATGTGCCCCACCTCGCCGGCGGTGCCGTGCGCGCCGCGCCACAGAACGCCGTCGCTGACGATCCCCGCGGCGATGCCGGTGCCCAGGTTCAGGTAGGCCATCGTGCCGCCGGCCGCGCCGCGCAGGGCATCGGCCCCCAGGGCAGCCGCCTTCACGTCGTTCTCCACGCCCACGGGCACGCCCAGTCGAGGGCCGACCGCGGCCGCCAGGTCGAAGTCGGCGATGCCCAGGTTCACCGCGTGCAGAACGTGGGTCGATCCCGGATGCACCTGCCCCGGCATCCCGACCCCGACCGAGGTGATCGCACCGCGGTCCACGCCCGTCGCCACCAGTGCGTCGACCGCATCCAGCACGGTGCGCGCGACGCCGTCGGGTCCCCACCCGGTGGCCAGGCGGACCCGCCCGGCCAGCGTGCCGTGCGCGTCGACCGCGACCGCGTCGGTCTTGGTGCCGCCGATGTCCAACCCGAGTCTCATCGGCCGTCCTCCCCATGGGAGGCGGCTGTCGTCCTGCCGCACATCAGCCCTTGACCGCCCCTGCCGACATGCCCGTCACCAGATGCCGCTGGATGATCAGGAACAGCACGACCACCGGCAGCGAGAACAGCACCGACGCCGCCATCTGACCGCCGTAGTCGACGGGCTGGTTGGGGATCGCGAAACCCGCGAGCCACACCGGCAGCGTGTACATCGTGGTGTCCTTCATGAACGTGAACGCGAGGATGTACTCGTTCCACGCCGTGATGAACCCGAAGATGCTCGTGGAGATGAGGCCCGGCACCACGAGCGGGAACAGGATCCGCCACAGAATGCTCCAGGTGCCGGCCCCGTCCACCATCGCCGCCTCCTCGACCTCGACCGGGATCGAGACGAAGAAGCCGCGCAATGACCAGATGGAGAACGGCAGCACCGCGGCGACATACGCCAGGATCAGGCCGATGTATTTGTTGAGCAGACCCAGGTCGTTGAAGATAAGGAACTGCGGAATCAGCAGCGCCGCACCCGGGAGCATCTGCACCGCGAGGATCATCACCATGATCGTGCGGCGCCCCTTGAACCGGAACCGGCTGAGGGCCGCGGACGCGAACAGGGCGATCAGCAGGGCGAAGACGATGGCGGTGAACACGACCACGACGCTGTTGCGCAGGTTCAGCAGGAAGTCCGTCTTCGACACCGCGTTGACGAAGTTCACCATGGTGGGGTGCAGCGGGATGAACTGCGGATCGGGGGTCATGACGTCCGCCCGCGGCTTGAACGACGTGATCACCATCCAGTAGACCGGGAAGATCCAGATGACGGAGAACACGAGCGCCACGATCGTGGCACCGGTGCGGCGTCGGGGGCGGGAGCGGCGCCCGACCGGGGCGGTCCCTGAGGGGGTGACGACGGCTTGCGTCTCGCTGACGGTGGCGCTCACAGGTCTTCTCCCGAACGAAGCAGGCTCCGGATGTAGAAGCCGCTGATGATCATGAGCATGACGGTCGTCACGACCGCGATCGCCGCGCCGCTGCCGACCTTGAACTGGTTGAACGCGACCAGGTACGACCAGATGCCGAGGGTCGCGGTGCCGTTGTCGGGACCGCCCTGCGTCGTCAGCCAGATCTGGTTGAACACGTTGAAGTCCCAGATGATCGACAGGACCGCGATCAGCAGGATCGTCGGCTTCAGTGCGTTCAGGATGACGGAGAAGTAGATGCGCCACTCACCGGCACCGTCGATGCGGGCCGCTTCGATGAGCGAGCCGTCGACCTGGGTCTGGGCGGCGTAGGTGGTGAGCGCGATGAACGGCACGGCCTGCCAGACCACCAGCATCCAGATGTTGATCAGTGCCAGCGGAGTGCTGTTCCACCACGAGAGGTCGGTCTGGTCGCCGAAGATGCGCAGCTGCGTGATCATCCAGTTGATCACGCCGTAGCCGGGCTGGAAGAGCCAGCCCCACACTTGGGCGGATGCCACGTTCGGCATGCCCCACGCGAAGATGAGGACGATCGTCACGACGTACCGCATCACCGTGCCCAGCTTGGTCATGAGGTGCGAGACGCCGATGCCGATCACGAGGCTGCCGAGGACCATGGCCGCCGTGAACAGCAGCGTGAGAATCGTCGAGTGCCAGAACTGGCTGTCGGTGAAGATGTCGATGTACTGCTGGAACCCGACGCCGTTGTACTCGCCCGTGAACAGCGTGCGCCGATCGTAGTCGGTGAACGAGGTGTAGACGAGGAACACGATCGGCGCCACGATGAGCGCGAGGATCACGATCCCGGCGGGCGAGAGCAGCCACAGCGGGGCGAATCGCGACTGCTTGGTGTATTGGCGAGGGGGCCGTGGCCGCCGCCCGCGCGGGGCGGCGGCCACTCCCTCACCTGCGACGATGGTCGCGGGAGAGGTGCTCATTGCTTCTTTTCGTCGAAGGCGGACGGGTTACTACTGGTTCAGCGTGGAGTTGACGGTGTCATCCCACGACGTCGCCGCGTCGGCAGGCGACTTGGCGCCCGAGGCGACCGACTGGAAGAACTGCTTCATGCCGGGGTCCTCCAGAGTGGCCCAGTTGCCCGAGGCAGGGGTCGCCTTCGAGTTCTCGGCAGCCTGGAAGAACGCGGTCTGCTGCTCGGTCAGGGTGCCCCCGTCGAGCGCAGCCTTGCGCGCCTCGTCGCTGTTCGGGATCCAGCCGTCCTTGACGACGTTGGTCTTCTGGATCTCGGGGCTGGCCGCGATCTTCACCCAGTAGCGTGCGAGCTCCTGCTGCTGGCTCTTGACGGCGATGCCCCAGTCGGAGCCCGCCAGCATGACCGGCTGCGTCTTGCCCGACGCGCCCGGCATCGCGAAGGTACCCAGATCATCGGTCGTGATCTTCGGGTTCGCCTTGGAGATCGCGCCGATCTCCCAGTTGTTGCCGATGATCGCGCTGGTCTTGCCGTCGGCGAACACCTGGTCCTGGTCGGGCTTGTCGGTGTTCAGCGTCTGGCTGGCCTTCGACGAGTAGGTGTTCTGGAAGGTCTTCCACTCGCTCAGGCCCGACTGCGCCTCAGAGCTGGAGAAGCCCGAGACCCATTTGCCGTCCTTCTGCGTGGCGATGTCTCCACCGGCATCCCAGATCCACTGCATGCCGGCGTACCAGTACTGCCCCGGCAGGTAGAACGACGAGAAGTCGCTCGCCGGGTTCTTGGCCTTGACCTTGTCGAGGTCGGCCTTGAGCTCGTCGTACGAGGTCGGCGCCGCGGTCACGCCCGCATCGGACCAGGTCTTCTTGTTGTAGATGACCGTGCGGGTCGCGCCGAACGACGGGACGGCGTACAGCTTGCCGTCGACCATGGCCGGGTCGACGAGGCCGCCGAGCCAGGTCTGGCCCTGCGCGAAGGCGTCCTTGTACGCGGTCAGGTCTGCCAAGCCGCCGCTGGCCGCGAACGTCGAGACCTGCGTGTTGCCGATGTCGATGACGTCGGGCGGCGTGTCGGTGGCGAGGGCCGTCGTGATCTTGGTCGCGATGTCCTTCCACTGCTGCGTCTCGACCTTGACCTTCGCGCCGGTGTCGGCCTCGAACTTCTTGTTGATGGCCGCGAGCGTGTCGTCCGACAGGTCGCCGGTCATCGACCAGACGGTGAGGGTCTTGCCCGCGCCGTCGGGCGCCGCGATCGTGCCGGCCTTCGAGGTGTCGTCGCCACCGGCGTTGTTGTTTCCGTTGCCGCCGCTCGAGCACGCGCTGAGCGCGAGCGCGGCAGCGATGCCGGCGGCTCCGACCGCGACGATGCGTGATGTGCGCATTCTGTCTCCTTGTTTCTCTGCTTCTCTTGGTGAGGGTGGGAAGGTCGGGTGACCTACCCGGGGGAATGATGGGATGCCGGTGGCGCTGTTGCTACGACACCCCGAGTTGTGCGGACAAGACCATGACCGCGGCGCCGCGCAGGACGATGTCTTCGCCCTGTGCGGTCATGCGCACCCGGATGCCCTCGTGGATCTTCGCGAGGGTCCGGGTCCGTAACGTCTCGGCGGTGGCCGCGGCGAACGGCCCGTCGAGGAGATCTGCGGGGCCGGAGAGGATGACCTCCGACAGGTCGAGCGCGCCCACAACGGGCGCCAGGGCGATGCCGAGCCGCTCTCCGGCGTCGCGCAGGACGTCGTCGTGCGGCGCCGCGGCTTCGGCCAGTCGCGTGGTGAGCGAGGGCACCGAGATCCAGGCCTCGAGACAGCCGACCTTGCCGCAGGAGCATTTCGGCCCGCCGTCGGTCGCGACCGTGACGTGCCCGATCTCACCGGCGGCGAAGCGGCTGCCGATCATCGGGCGTCCGCCCGAGAGCAGACCCGAGCCGACGCCGCGGCCCACCTTGACGAGCATGACGTCGTCGCGCGCGCCGCCGAACGTGTATTCGGCGAGGACAGCCGCGTTGGCGTCGTTGGCGACCACGACGGGCACGTGCAGCACGTCGCGCAGCGCTCCCTCGAGGTCGAAGCCGTCCAGCCCGAGGTTGGGTGCGGTCACGACCACACCGGCGTCGTCGACGACACCGGGGGTGCCCACTCCGACGCCCAGGACAGGAGCATGGCAGTCGTCGACGAGCTCGTGGGCGAAGGCCAGGATCGTTCCGACCACATCGCCGTCGGCGCCGGGATGCGGGATCTCACGACGGACCACGATCGTGCCGTCGAGGGTGAGCACTCCCCCGACGAACGACGAGGTGCCCGACAGGTCGAGGCCGACGATGCGGTGCCCCTCATGATCGAGATCGACGAGGATCGCCGGCTTGCCCGGCCGTGAGATCTCGCGCACGCCCCTCTCGGCGACGAAGCCGTCGGCGATGAGCTCTGCGACCAGGTCGGATATCGTCACGCGGGTCAGTCCGGTCTCACGCGAGAGATCAGCGCGGCTCATAGCGCCGTCGTGGAACAGGGTCTGCAGAACAAGCGAACGGTTGTGGGCGCGGGCGTGCTCGGGAAGCACCTTGGCGCCGTGACGCGAGTGTCGCACGGCGGTCTTCGATGACGGTTCCGCTCCCGCGCCTGAAGAGGCGGAGGGGCCGCGCTGCACTCCCGTGGTGGACATGTTTGTTAGTACACCTTACGAACACGGGATCCGCAACCCCGCCGCGCAATATTGCATAGCAACTTTACAAAAACGTTACCGATTCTTGATCGGCCCCACACCTGTTCCTCAGGCCGCGGCCCCCTTGTCGATCGCCCGCGTCGATTAGCATGGTGACCGGGGGAACATCACCGGGGGTGGAGTCCGTGGCAGATCAGTCACAGAAATCGGGTGCCGACGGCACGTCATCGCAGTCCGTCGCATGGGCGCCGGCGCCGCCGCACAAGCGCAAGCGCCATCTGGGCCTGTGGATCGGCACGCCGATCGGCGTCGCGCTTGCGGGCGTGGTCGCAGCATCCCTCATCCTCATCGCCCCCGGCACAGCGGTGGCCGGCGTCCAGATCGGCGGGATGACGCCCGGCAGCGCCGCGGCGGCCATCCAGAAGGAGCTCGAGAACACGACCGTCGAGCTGTCCGGCGACGGCATCGACGCGACGCTGACCGGCGCGCAGCTCGGTGCGACCGTCGATGCGAGCTCGCTCGCCTCGGCCGCGTACAGCGAGCACCCGATGTGGAAGATCGGGTCGTGGTACTCCGAGACGAAGCAGGCCCGCGTCACGCTTGACCACGACACCGCCGAGGCCGCGCTGCGCAAGGCGGCGCCGGCGCTGTTCGAAGACCCGGTCGATGCCGCCGTCGCCTACGACGCCGACAGCGAGAAGTACGTCGTCACCGATGCAGAGAAGGGCACCGGCATCGACCTCGACGCCGTCGCCTCCGCGCTGCAGACCGCCTTCGACGCCGGTCAGACCCGCGCCTCGGTCGAGGCCACGACCATCGCCACCGACCCGGCGATCTCCACCGAGACGGCCAAGACCACGGCGCGCACCCTGAACAAGGTGCTCGACACGGCCGGGTTCTACGTCGGCAAGGAGCGCACGGTGCCCGTGGACCGCAAGGTCGCGGCATCCTGGCTCACCGTCACGCCGCGTGACGGATCGTTCGACGTCACCGCCGATGCGTCGGCCATCGACAAGGTCGTCTCCACGCTCGCGAAGAAGGTCGACCGCGCCCCGCAGAACGGCACCGTGATCACGAACAGCTCGGGCACGGTGCTGGCCACCGAGAAGGAGACGCTCGACGGGCGCACGCTCGGCGACACCAGCGGCATCGCGGCGGCGTTCGCGACGCAGCTCGCCTCGGGCGATGGCACGTACGAGCTGAAGGTCTCGGTCGACAAGGCATCCACCACGAAGATCTCGCGCTACGCGGTCGTCGACCTGAGCGAGCAGCGCGCCTACTTCTACCAGAACGGCAAGCTGTGGAACAGCTACCTCGTCTCCACGGGGCGTGCCGGTCACGCGACGCCGACGGGTCACTTCGCCGTCTTCGCTCACGTCGGCATGCAAGACATGGGCTGTGTCGACGGATACGACTACTGCACGAAGAACGTGCCGTGGGTGACGTACTTCGCGCCCGACATCGCGTTCCACGGCACGTACTGGCACAACAACTTCGGGCACGTGATGAGCCACGGCTGCGTGAACATGCCGATCAGCATCGCCAAGACCGTCTACGACTGGGCCCCCGACGGCATGGAGGTCACGGTCCAGCCGTAGTCTGAGGCGAACTCGCCGGAGGACGACGAGAGGGGTGGATGCCGCAGCATCCACCCCTCTCGTCTGTCCGGCGTCAGGCCAGGCCGTCGATGATGGCGTTCAGCGTCGGAGACGGGCGCATCGCCTTCACGACCAGCTCGCCGTCGGGACGGTAGTAGCCGCCCAGATCGACGGCCTCACCCTGCACGGCCAGCAGCTCGTCGACGATCTTCTGCTCGTCGGCCGCCAGCGCCTCGGCGACCGGAGCGAAGGCCGCCGCCAGCTCGGCGTCGTCGGACTGCGCCGCCAGCTCCTGCGCCCAGTACAGCGCGAGGTAGTAGTGGCTGCCGCGGTTGTCGATAGTGCCCAGCTTGCGCCCCGGCGACTTGTCGTTCTCGAGGAACGTCCCGGTGGCGCGGTCGAGCGTGTCGGCCAGCACCTGGGCCTTCGCGTTGCCGGTGACGGTCGCGTAGTGCTCGAGCGACGCGGCCAGCGCGAAGAACTCGCCCAGCGAGTCCCAGCGCAGGTAGTCCTCGCTGAGCAGCTGCTGAACGTGCTTGGGGGCTGAGCCGCCGGCGCCGGTCTCGAACAGGCCACCGCCGGCCAGCAGCGGGACGATCGAGAGCATCTTGGCGCTCGTGCCGACCTCGATGATCGGGAAGAGGTCGGTGAGGTAGTCTCGCAGCACGTTGCCGCTGACCGAGATGGTGTCCAGCCCCTGGCGCATGCGCGCGAGCGAATAGCGGCACGCCTCGGCCGGGGGCAGGATCGAGATCTGCACGCCCTGCGTTTCGATCGTGGCCAGCGCCTGGTAGACCTTGGCGATGATCTGCGCGTCGTGGGCGCGGTTGACATCGAGCCAGAACACCGCGGGCGTTCCGGTCGCGCGAGCCCGGGTGACGGCGAGGTGCACCCAGTCGACCACCGGCACGTACTTGGTCTGCGTCGCGCGCCAGATGTCGCCCGCGCCGACTTCGTGCTCGATGACCACGTTGCCGTCCCCGTCGACGATCTCGACGCGACCGGAGGCTTCGATCTCGAAGGTCTTGTCGTGGCTGCCGTACTCTTCGGCGGCCTGCGCCATCAGGCCGATGTTCGACACCGAGCCGATAGTGGCGGGGTCCAGCGGCCCATTGGCGATGACGTCGTCGATGACGGCCTGGTAGACACCGGCGTACGACGAGTCGGGGATGACCGCCAGGGTGTCGGCCTCTTCACCCTCCGCACCCCAGAGCTTGCCGCCGTTGCGGATAAGTGCCGGCATCGAAGCGTCGACGATGACGTCCGAAGGGACGTGCAGGTTCGTGATGCCCTTGTCGCTGTTGACATAGGAGAGTTCGGGTCCGCGCTTCAGGTCGGCGGTGATCGCCGCGGCGATCTCGTCGCCGCCGTCGACCTCGCCGAGCCCGCTGAGGATCGACCCGAGCCCGTTGCTGGCGCTCAATCCCGCCGCGGCGAGCTTGTCGCCGTAGCGCTCGAACACGTCGGCGAAGTATGCCTTGACGACGTGGCCGAAGATGATCGGGTCAGAGACCTTCATCATCGTCGCCTTCAGATGCACCGAGTACAGCACGTCCTCGTCGGCGGCGGTCTTGATGGTGTCGGCGAGGAACTCATCGAGGGCGGATGCCGACAGGAAGGTGCCGTCGACGATCTCACGGGGCAACACCTTGAGGTTGTCTTTGAGGATCGTCTCGGTGCCGTCGGCGGCGATGTGGCGGATCGTGAGCACATCGTCATGGGCCGCGACCCACGACTTCTCGTTGTTCTTGAAATCGTCGTGGCCCATGGTCGCCACGCGCGTCTTCGACCCGGCCGGGAAGGGCTTGTTGGTGTGCGGGTGCTTGCGCGCGTAGTTCTTGACGGCCAGCGGCGCACGCCGGTCGCTGTTGCCCTGACGCAGAACGGGGTTGACGGCCGAGCCCTTGACCCGGTCGTAGCGCGCGCGAACGTCCTTCTCTTCGACGGTCGACGGCTCGTCGGGGTAGTCAGGGATGTCGAAGCCCTGACCCTGCAGCTCGGCGATGGCCGCCTTCAGCTGCGGGATGGACGCCGAGATGTTCGGCAGCTTGATGATGTTGGCCTCGGGCAGCGTCGTCAGACCGCCGAGCTCGGCCAGCGCGTCGCCGACCTGCTGCTCGGGCGTGAGGTTCTGCGGGAACGCGGCGAGGATGCGGCCGGCCAGCGAGATGTCGCGCGTCTCGACGTCGATCCCTGCCTGCCCGGCGACGGCCCGGATGATGGGCAGGAAGGACGCGGTCGCCAGTGCGGGCGCCTCGTCCGTATAGGTGTAGATGATGGTGGAATCGGTCACCGCTCGCCTCTTCGTTCGCTTGCTTCGATCGGGGTCACTCCAGCCTACCGTGCGCACGAAAATATCTTGATATCGAGATAACTTCGCCCGTCTCAGGCCATACTCACGGCGTCCGGCGTGCCCGAGGTCGTCAATTATGGATACGCTGACGTCTATGGGTGACCTGAGACTGGTGGAACTGTCCGCGTCGACCATCGTGGCGGTCAACAACTTCTCGCTGAAGCCGGGACAGGAGGAGTTCCTCTCCCCGGTCTCGTACGGCATCGCCGCGACAGTCGTCAATCCGCAGACCTCGTGGCAGCGCGTCGTGGTCGACGACGACGAGGTCGTCGGCTTCGTGAGTGCGAACTTCGACCCCGACTTCCCGCAGGAGCACTTCCGCTCTGTGCTGTGGCGGATCAACGTCGATGCCGATGAGCAGGGACGCGGTGTCGGGCGCTTCGCCGTCGACGGCCTGCTCGATGAGGCCCGCAAGCGCAACATGGACCACGTGAACGTGATCTACGAGGCCGGCAGCGGCGGCCCCGAGATGTTCTTCCAGCGCGTGGGCTTCACACCGGTCGACGAGACCGAGTACGGCGAGGTCATCGCCGAGATCCGCCTCTGACGCCGGCCGCGCGGGCGGCGAGCGCCGCACCCGCATCGCTTCGGCCCGCACGTCAGCGATCGTGGCGGCGCGCGTTCCAATCGCCGAGCAGATCGACGGCACGGCTGAACGCCTCGGTGGATCTCTCCACGATCGTGCGAGCAGCATCCCGCAACGCATCGGGCAGTTCCGTCTGAACCTTCTCGCCGCGCGCTGAGCGCTCGGCGTTCTCGAACGCTCGCTCGAGTTCGTCCACCGCGCGCCGGTAGACGGAGAAGTCGGATGCCGTGACCCGCGCACTCGACCCCGGACGCCGATCCCGCGCCTGCTGGAGGGCGACGAAGAACGCGGCGGTGTGCGGGTCGCGCGCGTCGCTCATCGCCGGGAACGCCAGAGCCAATCCCGGGTCGGTCTCGTAGCGCATCCACCGGGTCAGCACCGCGTCATGGCGGGCGCTCAGGCGTTCCAGAGGCAGTCCTTCGGCCTTCAGCGCTGCGTGCTCGGCCGACACGCGCACCCGTGCCGTCTTCACCCGCGCCAGGGCCGCCTTCGACGCCAGTTGCGCATCGCGGAGGGCGCGACGGGCGGATGCCACTGCGACGGCGTCGGCCCGTGACGCGGCGCGATCGGCCAGGACCCTGGCGGTCTCGGCCCGGGCCATCCGCGCCGTCACAGCGGCGCTTCGGGCCTGGCCGCGTGCTTCGCGCAGCTCGAGTCTGGCCGCGTCGTACCCGAGCCGCTTTCCCTTCGCCGTCTGCCGTGTGCGCAACGCGAAGAAGCCGGCCGCTCCCGCGCCGGCGGCGGCGGGCACGACCCACCACAGCTCGGTCGCCGCGGCCCAGATCGGATCCACACCCTCAACCTAACGCAGGTCCCGCGGGAGCCTCCGCCCCGCTCCGCGACCCCGTGCCGCGCCGCGCCGCCGCGAGTCGGGGCGACGCTCAGACCAACGACCCGCGCCAGGCGGCGTGCAGTTGCGCGAACTTTCCGGTGCCGCCGATCAGCTCGTCGGGCGCGCCGTCCTCGATGATGCGGCCGTGCTCCATGACGAGCACCCGGTCGGCGATCGCGACCGTCGACAGACGATGCGCGATGATGATCGCCGTGCGGTCGGCCAGCAAGGTCTGGAGGGCGTCCTGCACCTGGCGCTCGCTGGGCATGTCGAGCGAGGCCGTCGCCTCGTCGAGGATCAGCACCGCCGGGTTCGCGAGGAACGCGCGCGCGAACGAGATCAGCTGGCGCTGCCCCGCCGACACGCGCCCACCGCGCTTGTTCACGTCGGTGTCGTACCCGTCGGGCAGCGCCTCGATGAACGCGTCCGCGCCCACGGCGCCCGCCGCGGCCCGGATCTCGTCGAGCGTCGCGTCGGGCTTGCCCAGTGCTACGTTGTCGGCCACCGTGCCGCTGAACAGATAGGCCTCCTGCGTGACCATCACGATGGCGCGGCGCAGGTCTTTCGGGTGCAGCTCGCGCAGGTCGACGCCGTCGAGTCGCACCGCGCCCCGGGTCGGGTCGTAGAACCGCGACACGAGCTTGGCGAGCGTCGACTTGCCCGCGCCGGTTGTGCCCACCAGCGCGATCGTCTGCCCGGCGGGGATGTCGAGCGAGAAGTCGGGCAGGATGACCTTGCCCGCACCGTACGCGAACTCCACGTCGTCGAACTCGAGGTGACCCTTGGCCTCCCACAGGTCGACCGGGTGTGCGGGATCGGGAACCGAGGGCTCCTCTTCCATGACGCCCGAGACCTTCTCGAGCGCGGCGGTGGCCGACTGGTACGAGTTCAGGAACATCGCGACATCCTGCAGCGGGCTGAAGAAGTTGCGGATGTACATCACCGCAGCGAGCAACGAGCCGATCAGCAGTGTGCCGTCGACCACGCGGAACGCGCCCCACAGCAGGACGACCGCCATCGTGATGTTCGCCAGCAGGATGAGCCCGGGCTCGAAGATGCCGAACAGGTTCACCAGGCGCAGGTTGACGCGGCGGTACTCGGCGGAGATCTCCCCGAACTCCGCATCGTTGCGCCGTTCCTTGCGGAACGCCTTGACGGCGCGCACGCCCGTCATCGTCTCGACGAACTGCACGATCAGGCGCGCGGAGACGACGCGCGAGGCGCGGAATCCCTTCTGCGACTGGCCGTAGAACCAGCGCATGAGAAACGCCAGCGGAATGCCCATGACCACCAGCACGGCACCGCTGCGCCAGTCGAGCAGGCACAGCGAGATGAACGTGAAGATGCCGAACAGCACACCGGAGACGAGCTGGGTCAGCCCGCCGTCGAGCAGTTCGCGGATCGCCTCGAGATCGCTCGTCTGACGCGAGATGATGCGCCCCGACGTGTAGGTCTCGTGGAACTCCAGGCTCAGCCGCTGCGTGTGCCGGAAGATGCGCGTGCGCAGGTCGAGCAGGATCGTCTGGGTCAGCCTCGCCGACAGCACGACGAACCAGCCCATGAGCAGCGCGCCCAGGACGCCGACGACGATGTACGCGATGGTGATGCCGAATGCCGGCATCCACTCCGCTTCCAGCGCCCTCGGCAGTGCCGTGTTGATGCCGTATGCGATGAGCGTCGGGCCGATCACCTGCATCGCGGTGGAGACGACGACCACGACGCCGCAGAGGATCACCAGCCACCGCATCGGCGACAGCAGCGAGCCCAGCAGACGCAGCGAACGCTGCCGGATGGCGCGGCTCTCGGCCTTCGTGTAGTCGTTGCGGTCTTCGCCGCGGGTTCCGACGACGGTACTCACAGGTTCACCTCCGAGGTGCGCACGCGCTGATCCTCGACTTCGAGGCTCGAGATCACGTATCTGTAGTGCTCACTGGAATGCAGCAGTTCGGCATGCGTGCCCACCGCGGTGATCCGCCCGTCTTCGAGCAGCGCGACCCGGTCGGCCAGCGCCACCGTCGACGAGCGATGCGCGACGATGAGTGCCGTCGTGGTCGCCAGCACCCGGCGCAGGGCGGCCTCGACGAGCGCTTCGGTGTCGACATCGAGCGCCGACAGCGGATCGTCGAGCACCATCACCGTCGGCGCCGCCGCGACGGCACGCGCCAGGGCGAGCCGCTGCCGCTGCCCGCCCGACAGGCTCAGGCCCTCCTCGCCGACGGTCGTGTCGACGCCGTCGGGCAGCTCGTACGCGAACTGCGCCTGCGCGGTGCTCAGCGCCTCGTCGAGAACGGCCTGCGCCTCGGGGCTGTGGATGTCGAGGTCGTCGCGTCCGAGCAGCACGTTCTCGCGCACCGAGGCGGAGAACAGCGTCGCGTCTTCGAACGCCATCGCGATGTGGCGGCGCAGCTCGTCAAGACGCAGCGCGCGCACGTCGACGCCGTCGAGCTCGACGGCGCCCCCCGTGACGTCGTAGAGGCGCCCCGGCAGAGTGGTCAGGGTCGTCTTGCCCGAACCGGTGAGGCCCACCAGGGCCATGGTCTCGCCCGGGCGCAGCACGAGGTCGACGCCGTCGAGGAGGTCGCGCTCATCCGGACCCGCGTCGGGATAGCGGAAGTGCACGTCGCGGAAGGCGAGCTCACCCCGCGGCTCGGCGACGGTCTCCGGCCGCTCGGGGTCGGTGATCGTGTTCTTCTCGGCGAAGACCTCGAAGATGCGGTCGGTCGCCGTGCGCGCGTCCATCAGGAACGAGAACAGGAACCCGAGCGACTCGAGCGGCCAGCGCAGCGCGGTGGCCATCGAGAAGAACGCGAACAGCTCGCCGACCGTGAGCTGCCCGAGGGAGCTGAGCCAGATGCCCAGCAGCAGGCACACGCCGAACGCGAGCATGGGCACCGAGTCGAGCCAGAACCAGAGCAGCCCGACCTCGTGCGCCTTGCGCAGTTCGGTGCCGCGCAGCGTATCGGCCTGACGCGTGAACTTCTGCAGCGCATGCTTGCCGCGGCCGAACGCCTTGAGCACACGGATGCCGTGCACGCTCTCTTCGACGGCGGTGGCCAGGTCGCCGGCCTGGTCCTGGCTCTGCCGGGTCAACGCACCGTACCGCTGCTCGAACCGGTAGCCGAAGAACCAGAGCGGGATCGAGATGACGATGAACGCCGCGCCCAGCGCCCAGTGCCAGCGGAACAGCAGCACGGTGCCGATGACGATCGTCAGCAGGTTGACGACGAGCATGATCAGCCCGAACGTGATCCAGCGGCGGACGAGGTTGATGTCCTGCATCATGCGCGAGAGCAGCTGGCCCGACTGCCAGCGGTCGTGGAAGGCCACCGGCAGGCGCTGCAGACGCTCGTAGAAGTCCTGGCGGATGCGATATTCGATCTTCGTCGCAGGACCGAGCACGAACGCACGGCGCAAGAACACGAAGACGGCCTCGGCGGCGCCCAGCACGAGCACAGCCAGGCACGCCCAGCCGATGAGCGGCATGTTCTTGTCGGCGATCGGGCCGTCGACGACGACCTGCAGCACGAGCGGGATGACCAGTGTCATCACGGCGGCGGCGAGCGCGATCACCAGCCCGGCGATCAGGCGCGGGAAGAAGGGTTTGACGAACGGGAGGAGCCGTGCCAGAGCGCGCGGCGTGGACAGTCGTGGCGTAGACGGAGAGGTCATGATCCTTATGAGGGGTGGGAGAGCAGACAGATGTCACCCGGGGATGTGGTGACGGAGCGGGCGCAGAGCTGCGCCGGAGGGAGTGAGTGTGCCGGACGGCGGTTGTCCGGTTTCTATCCCTCGGACGGGCCCCCGGCCGCGAGCGGACGGAAGACGACCGGCTTGACGTCGATGACGGCCTGGTACATGACTTCCTCCTCGGATCGCGGGTGCCCCGCCGGGGCGCGACAGCCCTCCAGCCTATACCTGAAGATTCGCTGTGCACAACACGTGATATCGCCGAGTGCGGATCAGGCGGACGCCTCCCGCGCGAGCAGCCGACGCTTCACGTCGACGCCCCAGGCGAAGCCTCCCAGTGAGCCGTCGCCGCGCAGCACTCGATGGCACGGCACGAACAGCGCGGGAGCGTTGCGGGCGCAGATGGATGCCACGGCGCGCACCGCCTGCGGCCGCGCCAGCGCGGCGGCGAACTCCGTGTAGCTCAGCGGGCGCCCCGGCTCGATCGCCCGCAGCGCCGCCCAGCCCTGGTCCTGCAGCACCGTGCCGTGCTGTCGCACCGGCACGCGGGTGATGGCGGCGAGGTCGCCGGCGTAGTACGCGCGGACGGCGGAGGCGGCATCCACCTCTCCCGCCTCGATGCCGGCGGGCCGCAGCTCGGGATGGATGCGTGCGGCGAGTGCCGGCACATCACCGGTCCAGCCGGAGGCGAGCACGCTGCCGTCGTCGTCGGCGATGATCGTGAACTCTCCGTCGGGGGTGTCGATGGTCTGCGTGCGGGCGGTCATGATGCCTCCTGGGGAACGATGGGGGTGGATGCCGCGCGCCAGAAGTGCGCGGTCAGGTAGCTGCGCCAGGGCGCTGCGCGCTCGGCCCACGCGGTGAGCGGCTTCGCGTCGCCCGGCAGGCCGAGGCGGGCGGCCCCTGCGCGGGCGGCGACGTCGCCGGGCAGGAAGACATCGGGGTCGCCGGTGATGCGCATGCGCACGTAGTCGGCCGTCCACGGGCCGATGCCCGGGAGCGCGAGCAGCGCCGCGCGCTGGGTTTCGGGGTCGTCGCCGGCGCCGAGCTCGAGGGTTCCGTCGGCAAGGGCCGCGGCCGCGCCGGTGATCGCGCGGATGCGGGCGCCGGGGCCACGCAGCACCTCGGCGCCGTGCTCGGCGATCGCGGTCATCGTGGGGAACAGCAGTGCGCCGCCGGGCAGCCGCTCCCCCAGCGCGTCGGTCAGGCGGGTCAGCCCGGTGCGTGCGGCCGCCACCGAGATCTGCTGGCCGATCATTGCGCGCACGAGCATCTCGCCCGCGTCGACCGCGCCGGGTACGCGGATGCCCGGCGTCGCCGCCACGGCCGGTGCGAGTTCGGGGTGCCGCGCCAGGGCCGTGTCGATGCCGATCGGGTCGGCGTCGAGGTCGAACAGCCGCCGGGCGCGGGCCATGAGCGTCGGCAGGTCGCCGAGGTGCGCGAGCCGGGCGTCGAGGCGCAGCAGAGCGCCGTCGGTGCGGATGCGCAGCCATCCGGGGCCGTGCGGCAGGGCGAGCGTGCGTGCGTACGCCGTGCCCGATGCCTCTTCGACGCCGGCGACGGCTCGTGCCGTCATCCAGGCGAACAGGCCGTCGAGGTCGATGGGCGCGCGGTGCGCGAGCACGAGGTGGATCTCGCCGGGCTCGCCTGAGCCGGGCATCGCGTGCCGCCGCGCACGCAGCGCGAGCGGCGGCATCCCGAACACCTCCCGGATCGTGTCGTTGAACTGACGGATGCTGGCGAATCCCGCCGAGAACGCGACGTCGGCGGCCGGCAGGTCGGTGCCCACCAGCAGCATGCGCGCGGTGTGCGCGCGGTGCGCGCGGGCGAGGGCCAGAGGGCCGGCGCCGAGTTCGGTGGTGAGGATGCGGCCGAGCTGCCGCGCCGAGTAGCCGAGCCGCCGAGCGAGCCCGGGCACGCCCTCGCGCTCGATGACGCCGTCCTGGATGAGGCGCATCGCGCGGCCCGCGGCATCCGTCCGGAGATTCCATTCGGGCGAGCCCGGCGCCGCGTCGGGCAGGCAGCGCTTGCACGCGCGGTAGCCCGCCTCGTGCGCGGCGGCGGCGGTCGGGTAGAACGTGACGTTGGACGGCTTCGGGGTGCGCGCCGGGCAGCTCGGGCGGCAGTAGATGCCGGTGGAGCGGACCGCGGTGATGAACTGCCCGTCGAAGCGCGTGTCGCGTGCGTCGATGGCGCGGTAGCGCTCGTCGAAGGTCATCGCGGTCAGGCTCATGGCTCCAGCCTGACACGCTTCGGCTCGCCCCGCTCGCGGAAATCGGTCATCGCCGTGGCCGCCCCCTCCCCTCGCCAAATTCATATGGAATTGTCCAAAGCACATCAAACCGCCGGAGGTTTGATGTGCACTCGACAGAGTCATATGAATCCGCCAGGGTGGCCCCGGCTCCGCTCTGCCCCGCCCCACCCCGCACCGCACCCCCACCCGGCCGCGCGTGCACGCACGGGGTACCGCCGACGCAACCCGACGCCTAGCGTGAACCCATGGACACCTACGACCTCATAGTGATCGGCGCCGGCCCCGTCGGCGAGAACGTCGCCGACCGTGCCGTGCAGAGCGGCCTGTCGGCCGTCATCGTGGAGAGCGAGCTCGTCGGGGGCGAGTGCTCGTACTGGGCGTGCATGCCGTCGAAGGCGCTGCTGCGGCCGGGCGCCGCTCTGCGCGCCGCCCGCGACGTCGACGGAGCACGCCAGGCGGTGACCGGCCCGCTCGATGCGGCCGGGGTCTTCCGCAGACGCGACGCGCTGACGCACGACTGGTCGGACGACGGGCAGGTCGACTGGCTGCGCAGCACCGGCATCGATCTGATGCGCGGCCAGGGCCGGATCTCCGGCGAGCGCGAAGTCACGGTCGCCCCGGCCGACGGGCCTGCGCGCGTACTGCACGCGCGGCACGCCGTGGCCGTGTGCACGGGCACCCGCGCGACGATCCCCGACATCCCGGGCCTGCGCGATGCGAAGCCGTGGACGAGCCGCGAGGCGACCTCGGCCCACGACGTGCCCGAAACGCTCGCGATCATCGGCGGCGGGGTCGTCGCGTGCGAGATGGCGACCGCGTACGCCGCGCTGGGCAGCCGCATCACGATGATCGTGCGCTCCGGGCTGCTCGCCCGCGTCGAGCCGTTCGCGGCCGAGGCCGTGCGCGATGGCCTCATCCGCGCCGGCGTCGACATCCGCACCGGCAACACCGTGAGCGCACGCCGCGATCCCGACGGCACCGTGACGCTCACCCTCGACGACGGCAGCACGGTGCGCGCG
The DNA here is from genome assembly GCF_029094505.1 of Microbacterium horticulturae. NCBI lineage: Bacteria > Bacillati > Actinomycetota > Actinomycetes > Micrococcales > Microbacteriaceae > Microbacterium > Microbacterium horticulturae. The sequence goes on from NZ_CP119108.1 coordinate 2,632,230, forward strand.
AGCGAGGTCCTCGTGGCGACCGGCCGCGCACCGCGCACCGACGATCTCGGGCTGGATGCCGCAGGCCTGACCGACGGCGACTGGCTCGAGGTCGACGACACCATGCGCGTGCCCGGCGTCGACTGGCTGTACGCCGTCGGCGACGTGAACCACCGCGCCCTGCTCACGCACCAGGGCAAATACCAGGCGCGCGCGGCGGGTGACGTCATCGCGGCGCGGGCGAAGGACGAGAGGGTGGATGCCGCACCCTGGGGCCGCCACGTCGCCACCGCCGACCACAACGCGGTGCCGCAGGTCGTGTTCACCGACCCCGAGGTCGCGGCGGTGGGAATGACCGAGGCCGACGCTCGCGCCGCGGGCCGCAGCATCCACGTTCTCGATTACGACCTCGCGTCGGTCGCCGGCGCCGCCACGCAGGCCGATCATTACCGTGGGCAGGCGCGGGCGATCGTCGACACCGAGCGGGAGGTGCTGCTCGGCGCGACGTTCGTCGGGCCCGACGTCGGCGAGCTGCTGCACGCGGCGACGATCGCCATCGTCGGCGAGGTGCCGCTGTCGCGGTTGTGGCATGCAGTGCCGGCGTACCCGACGATCAGCGAGGTGTGGTTGCGCTGGCTCGAGCAGGCCGGCCGGCAGACGGCGTGAGCGTCAGTGGAAGAAGTGCCGCTCGCCGGTGAAGAACATCGTGACGCCGCGCTCCCGGGCGAGGTCGATCGTCTCCTGATCGCGCACCGAACCGCCGGGCTGCACGATCGCCGACACACCGGCGTTGATCAGGGTCTCGGCACCGTCGGAGAACGGGAAGTAGGCGTCGGATGCCGCGACCGAACCGGCCGCACGATCGCCGGCGCGCTCGACGGCGAGCTTGCAGGAGTCGACCCGGTTGACCTGGCCCATGCCGATGCCGACGGTCGCCGAGTCCTTCGCCAGCACTATCGCGTTCGACTTGACGGCACGGCACGACTTCCACGCGAAGATGAGGTTCTGCATCTCGTCGTCGCTGGGTCGCTCGCCCGAGACGAGGTCCCATCCGGCGGCGACCGATGCGAAGTCGTCGTCGGGGAACCGGTCGGCGTCCTGCAGCAGCAGGCCGCCGGAGACCAGGCGCACGTCCATCGGCTCCTGCTTCCAGTCGGCGGGCAGCCGCAGGACGCGCATGTTCTTCTTGAGCTTGAACAGTTCGAGCGCCTCGGGCGCGAAGTCGGGCGCGACGATGACCTCCGTGAAGATGTCGCGCAGGTTCTCGGCCATCTTCAGCGTCACCGTGCGGTTCGCGGCGATCACGCCGCCGAACGCCGACAGCGGATCGCACTCGTGCGCGCGCAGGTGGGCGCTGGCGATCGGGTCGAGCGCGTTGGGCGCCGCCACCGCGATGCCGCAGGGGTTGGCGTGCTTGATGATCGCGACGGCCGGCAACACCATGTCGAACGCGGCGCGCAGGGCGGCGTCGGCGTCGACGTAGTTGTTGTACGACATCGGCTTGCCCTGCACGAGATCGGCCTGGGCGATGCCGTGCCCGCCGACGCGTGTGTAGATCGCGGCGCGCTGATGGGCGTTCTCGCCGTAGCGCAGCGGAACGAGCCGCTCTGCCTTGATCGTCAGGTACTGCGGAAGGTCGACGCCTTCGGCGAGCGTCTCTTCCGAGAACCAGGTCGCCACGGCGCGGTCGTAGGTGGCCGTGTGGGCGAACGCGCGCGCGGCGAGCTCTCTGCGCTCGGCGAGCGTGGTGCCGCCGTTGCCGATCGCCTCGATGATCGCCGGGTACGACTCGGGCGAGACGACCACGGCCACGTTGGCGAAGTTCTTCGCCGACGCCCGGACCATCGCCGGTCCTCCGATGTCGATCTGCTCGACGATGTCGTCGGCCGCGGCCCCCGACCGCACGGTCTCGACGAACGGGTACAGGTTCACGATGACGAGCTCGAAAGGCTGGATGTCCAGCTCTGCGAGCTGGTCCTCGTGCGGCTGAAGGCGCAGATCGGCCAGCAGACCGCCGTGGATCTTCGGGTGCAGCGTCTTCACGCGCCCGTCGAGCATCTCGGGTACCCCGGTGACGGCCGACACGTCGGTGACCGCGTGGCCCGCGTCGCGGATAGCTCCGGCCGTCGAACCCGTCGACACGATCTCGACGCCCGCGGCGACCAGCGCCTCGGCCAGCGGAATCAGATCGGTCTTGTCGCTGACCGATACGAGCGCCCGGCGGACAGGCACGACATCGCGTTCGCGGTACAGGGACGGGTCGTGACGGGGGCCGGCCATAGGTGCTCCTTCTCGGGTTCGGTCAGGGGGTGTGGGAAGCGGGGGTGGATGCCGCGGCCAGGTCGAGCTCGCCGGTTGCGACGCGGCGCACCACATCGATGAGCAGGCGTCGTTCGACCGGTTTGATGCGCTCGTGCAGCGTGTGCTCGTCGTCGTCGGGAAGCACCGGCACACGCTCCTGCGCGAGGATCGGGCCCGAGTCGACCCCGTTGTCGACGACGATGACGCTTGCGCCGGTCTGGGGGGCGCCCGCCGCCAGCGCGTCGCGCACACCGTGTGCGCCGGGGAACTCGGGGAGGAACGCGGGGTGCGTGTTGATCACACGCGGAGCCCAGGCATCCACCACCGCCGCGGGCAGCAGACGCATGAGGCCCGACAGCACGATGAGGTCGGGGTTCCACACGCGCAGCTGGGCGTCGAGCTCGGCGCCCCAGTCTTCGCGGCTCGCGTAGGCGGAGTACGGCACCGTGAAGGCCGGTATGCCATAGGCCTCGGCATGCTCAAGGCCGTCGGCCTGGCGGTCGGCGCCCACGACGACGACGCGGGCGGGATAGTCGGGGTCATCGGCGGCGTCGAGCAGGGCCCGCAGGTTCGAACCGGTTCCCGAAATGAGTACGGCGACCGTCAGCACCCGCTCAGTCTACCCGCGTGAAGGGATCGCCCCGATCAGGGCTTGATCTCGTCCGGGCCGCCCAGAAATCCCGGGTCGATGGGCGCGGTCTCGACGTCATCCTCGCTCCCGCCGCGCTCGCTGCCGCCGCCCGCAGCCCCGCCGCCCGCAGCCCCGCCGCCCGCAGCCCCGCCGCCCGCAGCCTCGGCACTCGTGGCCCCGGTGCCCGCCCCGTCCGCCGGCGCCGCCCCCTCCTCCGCCGAGGTCGTACGCGTTTCCGCGAGGTCGTACGTGTTTTCGCGAGGTCGTCCCAAATCGCCGCGCGGCAGATCGGGTTCCGGCTCCCACACCGGAGTCAGCAGCAGGATGCCGGCGCCGACCAGCACCTCGACCCCCACGGCCAGTGCGACCCACCCCGGCTGAGGGCCGATCTGCGCCAATCGGCCGGGACCGAATGCGCCCGACGCCACCCAGGCCGCCAGCGCGGCGCCGCCGCCGGTCAGCACGGCGACGCCGCCCGCGGTTCCGGCGCGGACTCCCGCGGAGGCGTCGAGGTCCAGCATCCTTCCCCGCAGCACCCAGCCTGCAAGCACGCCGGCGCCGATCGGCAGCAGCACGAGGACCAGCAGCCACGGCGACGACGCGGCGGGCAGGGCGCCCAGCACCGGGATTCCCGGGATGATGCCTGACTGCGTGCCGGCGGGCGAAAACGCCGTGCCCGTGCCGACGGTGAAGCCGGGCCCCGCGACGAACGACAGGGCCCACACGATGAAGGTGGGCAGGTAGGCCAGCTGCGCGAGCGAGACCACGATGACGCCCATGACGTCGGCATTGGAGGACTGGTAGAGCGCGACGACGCGATCGCCGCCTGTGAGCAGGGCGACCACCACACCGAGGGCGCCGATGCCCACGAGCGCGGTCAGCGCGACCCCTGCTCCGCGCAGTGCGAGGGCGGGGACGTCGGGCCAGAGGTCCGGCAGGTCGGCGATCGACTCCCGCAGCCGACCGATGACACCCGCGTCGGTGCGCCACACGGAGCCGAGCACTCCCGCCGCGGCCGGGACCGCGAACACGAGCGCAGGCAGCAGGATCGCCTGCCACATCGGGGCGTCGGCGACAGGACCGCGGGCGGTCAGGCACACGACCGCGCTCACGATGGCGAATGCCACGGCGCCGCCGCCGAGTCCGGCGCCCCACGAGCCGCTGCGCCCGGCGCGGATGCCCGAGCGCACACCCCGGTACGCGGTGAAGCAGGCGAACGCGAGCGGGGCCAGCGAGACGGTGAAGGATGCCGCGGCATCGGGGATGCCGAGGGCGGCGACGTATTCCGCCGACAGATGCACCGTGAAGGGCACGAGATGGCCGAGCTGCCAGACGGCGGCGGTGGCAGGCCACAGCGCCGACCAGTCCGGAGCGCCGATGCCCAGCACCCAGAGCAGTGTGAGCGTGGCCAGCACCACCGCCAGCCCGGTGGCTGCGGCGATGAGCGCGTCGAACGCGGAGAGCAGGGCGATGAGCAGGCGGTGCATGGGCGGATTCGAGACTATCTTCAGCCGCGGCATCCACCCCCTCGGCCACGCCCACCGGAGAGAAACCGCTGCGCCCGCGCGCGGGATACGCCGGACGAAGCTGGATGGATACTGTGAAAACGACCCCGTGACTGTATGTTTCTTTCGGAGGTCCCCCATCACATGAGCACTACCCCTGCGCCCGAAACCACCGCGGAAAACACCCGTCCGCCCAAGAACGGCTTCGACAAGTTCTTCGAGATCACCCAGCGCGGTTCGACCCTCGGCACCGAGATCCGCGGCGGCATCGTCACATTCGTGACGATGGCGTACATCGTGATCCTGAACCCGATCATCCTCGGCGGCACGAAAGACGTCGCCGGTACCATGCTCGACAACCAGCAGCTGGCCGCCGTCACCGCTCTGACCGCGGGCGTCATGACGATCCTGTTCGGCCTCATCTCGCGCCTGCCGTTCGCGTTCGCCGCGGGCCTGGGCATCAACTCGTTCCTCGCTGTCAGCGTGGTCGGGCAGCTCACCTGGCCCGAGGCGATGGGCCTGGTGGTCATCAACGGTCTGATCATCGTGCTGCTGTCGGCCACCGGACTGCGGCGCATGATCATGAACGCCGTCCCGATGGAGCTGAAGATCGCGATCACGGTCGGCATCGGCATGTTCATCGCGTTCATCGGCCTGGTCGACGCGGGCTTCGTCACCTCGACCGGCCTGGCCTCTCCCCCGGTCGGACTCGGCATCAACGGCTCGGTCGCCACGATCCCGGTGCTGCTGTTCGTGTTGACGCTGCTGCTGGCCGGCATCCTGATGGCGCGTAAGGTCAAGGCCGCACTGCTGATCGCCCTGGTCTCGGGCACGGTCGTCTCGATGATCATCGAAGCCATCTGGCACATCGGTGCGCGCAGCCAAGACAACCCGGGCGGCTGGGGCATGTCGGTGCCGACCCTGCCCACGCAGTGGTTCAGCCTGCCCGACCTGAGCCTGGTCGGCCATGTCGACCTCGTCACCAGCTGGGGCCGCATCGGCGTCATCGCCTGCGTCATGCTGGTGTTCACGCTGGTGTTCACGAACTTCTTCGACGCCATGGGCACCATGACGGGCCTGGCCGAAGAGGCGGGTCTCGCGGACAAGAAGGGCGACTTCCCCCGGCTGAAGTCCGCGCTGATCGTCGAGGGCGTCGGCGCCGTCGTCGGTGGTGGCACGTCGGGCTCGTCGAACACCGTGTTCGTCGAGTCGGCATCAGGCATCGGCGAAGGCGCCCGCACGGGTGTGGCGAACCTCGTCACCGGTGTGCTGTTCCTGCTGGCGATGTTCATCACGCCGCTGACCTCGATCGTGCCCACCGAGGTCGCCGCCTCTGCACTGGTCGTGGTCGGTGCGCTGATGATGTCGCAGATCCGCCGGATCGATTTCAGCGACATGTCAGTGCTGGTCCCGGTGTTCATCACCGTGGCGGTCATGCCGTTCACCTACTCGATCGCCAACGGCATCGGCGCGGGGTTCATCGCCTGGGTCGTCATCCGGTCGCTGGCGGGCAAGGCGCGACAGATCAGCCCGCTGCTGTGGATCGTCGCCGCCGGCTTCGCGATCTTCTTCGCCCGCGGTCCCATCGAGACCCTGATCGGCGGCTGAGCCGCAAGGACCGGGATGCTGCGGGCCGCCGTGCCCGCGGCATCCACCATCCGAGGCGGTCGCAGGCATTCGATGCCCTGCGGCCGCCTTGTGTGTCGATGCCCCGTGCTAACTTCGCGGAATGACTGCGCTGACGCCGTATCTGCACGTACCCGGGACCGCCCGCGAGGCGCTCACCTTCTACCGGTCGGTGTTCGGCGGCGAGGTGGGCATCAACACCTATGCCGAGTTCGGGCGCGACGACGGCCCGGGCGATGCCGTCGCCCACGGCATGCTGACGGGCCCGGTGACGCTGTTCGCCGCCGACGCGGCACCCGGGCAGGAGCCCCTGCGCACCGCGGGCCTGATGTTCGCGCTGCTCGGCACGGCCGAACCCGACGTCATGGAGGGATGGTTCGCCGCCCTGGCCGACGGTGGCACTGTCGTCGATCCGCTGCAGAAGCGGCCGTGGGGCGACCACGACGGCCAGGTCACCGACCGGTACGGCCTCACCTGGTTGATCGGCTACCAGGGCTGAGCGTCACGCGCCGGTCGGCTCGAGCACGAACACCGCGATGAGCCGGTCGGTCTTCCGCTGGTACGACGCATAGTCCGGCCACGCGTCGACCGCGCGATCCCACCATTCGTCGCGCTCGGCGCCCTCGAGCTCGCGCGCGCGGTAGTCGCGCTTGACCGCGCCGTCCTGCAGTTCGACCTGCGGGGTCTTGCGCATGTTGCCGGCCCACGCCGGCTCGTCGGGCGCACCGCCTTTCGAGGCGACGACGGCATAGCGGCCTTCGTGCTCGACCCGCATCAGCGCCGTCTTGCGCAGCGCCCCGCTCTTGGCACCGACGGTGGTCAGCACGATGATGGGCTTCCCGCGCAGCGTGTTCGCCTCTTCGCCGGCGGTGGCCTCGAACGTCTCCGCCTGCGTGCGCGCCCAGTCGGCGGTGCTGGGCTTGTAGTCCCCGGTCAATGGCATGTCTTCACGGTACCGCGAACGCAGGAGGCCCGGCGCCGCGCGGGCAGCACCGTCACAGCGCGGCGCCGGTCACCCCCGCGAGAACACGCCTCTGCACGCCGTTTGGCTGGCGAGTTCAGGGGGTCAGTGCAACACCGGTGATTCTTTCGGTCAGTTTCTCACGTGGTGTGTAGAACTCGAGGACCTTGCGGGGACGGTCGTTCAGCAGCCGTTGGACTTCGGCGAGTTGCTCGTCGGTGATGGTGTTGAAGTTCGTGCCCTTGGGGAAGAAGTCACGAATCAGCCCGTTCGTGTTCTCGTTCGTGGGCCGCTGCCAGGGCGAGTGCGGATCACAGAAGAACACCGGGCATTGCGTTCTCACGCTGAACGAGGCGTGCTGGGCCATCTCGGTTCCCTGGTCCCAGGTGATCGTACGGACCAGCTCGTCGGGCAGGCTCTCGATCATGGACTGGAGCACCCCGGTGACCGTTTCACTGTCCCGGACACCGGGAAGCCTGCCGATCAGCGTGAACCGGGCGGCGCGCTCCACGAGCGTGACGATCCCGGAGCATTCCGGCCCGACGACCAGGTCCCCTTCCCAGTGCCCGGGCACGGCCCGGTCCGCGGCCTCCGCCGGCCGGGCATCGATCATGGCCCCTTCCAACCACGGACGAGAAGAGCGACGGGGAAGCTTGGACTGCGGCACCCGGCTGGTCCTGCCCGACCGCAACGCCTTCTCGACCTTCAGCTCGTGTCGTAGCGCGCCCGCGCCCTGCACATACAGGGCTTGATAGATCGTCTCGTGCGACACGTGCATCTCCGGCCGGTCAGGGAACTCCAGTCTCAACCGTCCCGCGACCTGCTCGGGCGAGAGCCGTGCCTTCAACTTCTCGACCACCACATCACGCAGCTCCGGTTCGCTATCCAGCCGGCAGGGTTTCGGGCGGGCACGCAACGCCTGAGCCCGGTGATCAGCGACCCGCGCGTCATACCAAACATGCCCCCGCGAGGACATGCTCGCCCGCTCCAGCTCCCGGCTGATCGTCGAACCGGACACCCCCACCTCACGGGCGATCGCCCGCATCGACACGCCCATCCGATACCGGGCCTCGATGATCACCCGATCCGCGCCCGAGAGCCGATGCCCATGCCCGGACGCCGGCGGCAACGGTGGACGGGCACTATCGACGTGCGGATAACGTCCGCGTCTCAACTGCATACCCGCAAGCTTGGCCCAATGACCCACAGTCCACGCCCGCAACCCGAGCCGGCCCGCGACCTCGCGAGCGCTCACACCATCCAACAACAACCCGAGCGCAGCAGCCCGAACCCCCATCGACGAATGCGATCCCAACGCCAACCTCCCAATCCAAGGGCGTTGCACTGACCACCTGAAACCGCCGCTCCCAGAGCGTGCACGAGCGTGATCTCGCGCGGAAGACGACCACGCACCGCACACGGAATGAGACGACGGGATGCCGCGGGCCGCAGCATCCCCTCCCCCGACCCAGAAACGAACCGCCGCCCCGGACCACCCCGTGGGGTGCGGCCGGAACGGCGGTTCGACGAGTCTGCGCTAAGCGCAGTGCGTCAGAGCGCGGTGATGATCTCGCGCATGAGCTCGGCGGTCTCGCTCGGCGTCTTGCCAACCTTGACCCCGGCGGCCTCGAGGGCTTCCTTCTTGGCCTGCGCGGTGCCGGCCGAACCCGAGACGATGGCGCCGGCGTGGCCCATGGTCTTGCCCTCGGGCGCGGTGAAGCCCGCGACGTAGCCGACGACCGGCTTGGTGACGTTGGCCTTGATGAAGTCGGCCGCGCGCTCTTCGGCGTCGCCGCCGATCTCGCCGATCATGACGATCGCCTTGGTCTCGGGGTCTGCCTCGAACGCGGCCAGCGCGTCGATGTGCGTGGTGCCGATGACCGGGTCGCCGCCGATGCCGATGGCGGTCGAGAAGCCCAGGTCGCGCAGCTCGAACATCATCTGGTAGGTGAGCGTTCCCGACTTCGAGACGAGGCCGATCGGGCCCTTGCCGGTGATGTTGGCCGGCGTGATGCCCACGAGCGACTCGCCGGGGGTGATGACGCCCGGGCAGTTCGGCCCGATGATGCGGGTCTTGTTGCCCTTGCTCTGCGCGTACGCCCACGCCTCGGCGGTGTCGCCGACCGGCACGCCCTCGGTGATGACCACGAGCAGCGGGATCTCGGTGTCGATGGCCTCGACCATGGCGTCCTTCGTGAACGCCGGGGGCACGAACGCGATCGATACGTCGGCGCCGGTCTTCTCGATGGCCTCGGCGACCGAGCCGAAGACGGGCAGCTCGACGGGGTTGCCGTCCTTGTCGGTGTGCGAGACCGTGGTGCCGGCCTTGCGCGCGTTCACGCCGCCGACCACGTTGGTGCCGGCCTTCAGCATGAGCGCGGTGTGCTTGGTGCCCTCGCCGCCGGTGATGCCCTGGACGATGACCTTGGAATCCTTGTTGAGGTAGATCGACATTCTCTTGTCCTTATCTCGTCTTCAGGCTCAGGCGTTCGCCAGCTCGGCGGCCTTGTCGGCGCCCTCGTCCATGCCTGCGGCCAGGGTCACGAGCGGGTGGTTGGCGCCCGCGAGGATCGCACGGCCCTCTTCGACCTGGTTGCCGTCGAGGCGCACGACCAGCGGCTTGGTGGCGGCGTCACCGAGGATCTCGAGCGCCTTCACGATGCCTTCTGCGACCGCGACGCACGAGGTGATGCCACCGAACACGTTCACGAAGACCGACTTGACCTGCTCGTCACCGAGGATGACGTCCAGGCCCGCCGCCATGACGGTGGCCGAGGCGCCGCCGCCGATGTCGAGGAAGTTCGCCGGCTTCACGCCGCCGTGCTTCTCACCCGCGTAGGCGACCACGTCGAGCGTCGACATGACCAGGCCCGCGCCGTTGCCGATGATGCCCACCTGGCCGTCGAGCTTGACGTAGTTCAGGTCGTGCTCCTTGGCCTTCGCCTCGAGCGGGTCGGCGGCCGACTTGTCTTCGAGCGCCTCGTGGTTCGGGTGGCGGAACCCGGCATTGTCGTCGAGCGACACCTTGCCGTCGAGCGCGATGATGTCGCCCTCTTCGGTCTGCACCAGCGGGTTGACCTCGACGAGAGTCGCGTCCTCGCCCTTGTACACCTCGAAGAGCTTGACGAAGACCTCGGCCACCTTGGGGGCCAGCTCGTCGTCGAAGCGCGCGACCTTCGCGATCTCGAGCGCCTTGGCCGGGTCGATACCGGTCAGCGGGTCGACCTCGACGCGGGCGAGTGCCTCAGGCTTCTCGACGGCGAGCTGCTCGATCTCCATGCCGCCCTCGACCGAGCACAGGCTCAGGTACGAGCGGTTCGCGCGGTCCAGCAGCACCGAGAAGTAGAACTCCTTGGCGATGCGGGCGCCACCGGCGACCATGACGCGCTTGACGACGTGGCCCTTGATGTCGAGGCCGAGGATGGCCTGAGCGGCCTCGTACGCCTCGTCGGGGTTCTTGGCGACCTTGACGCCGCCGGCCTTGCCGCGACCGCCGGTCTTGACCTGCGCCTTGACGACGACGACGCCGCCGAGCTTCTCAGCGGCCGCCTTCACCTCGTCGGGCGTGTCGGCCACGATGCCGGGAAGCACCGGCACTCCGTACTGTTCGAACAGGTCTCGTGCCTGGTACTCGTAGAGATCCACGTGCAATCCTTCGTTGGGACGAATGTGGGGTGATGAGGCGAAAAACGTCTCGACGTCGAGATAAATCGACCGCCGTCCAGCCTACTACCCGAGGCTGGGAGCCCCGATCCGCCCCCGTCGCGGCAGCACGCGCAGGTCGTCGGTGGCGGGTCCCTCGATCCGCCGGCCGTCGGCGCCGAACCTCGAGGCATGCAGGGGACAGTCCCAGGTGCACTCAGCATCGTTCCACCGCAGAACACCGCCGAGGTGCGGGCACACGGCACTGACCGCACGCGTGTCACCGTCGACCGTGGAGACACCGATCGGATGCCCGGCACGACTGGTGAGGATGCCGCGGCCTTCGTCCGGCTGCGGCACCGGCGCCGGATCGCGCAGCGCGTCGGCCCATCCTCGAGCGGCTTCACCGCCGATGCGCACGTTCTCGGCGATGCCGCGCCCGAGGTCGGCGGGAACGGTCATCCGCGTGGAGACCACCCGCATCCACTCGGCACGGTCCCGGCGCGGCACACCGAGGATCTCAGTAGAGATCCGCAGGGCGGCGGCGGGCCCGTTCGACAGCCCCCATTTCGCGTAGCCGGTCGCGAAGCGGATGCGGCCGAGGCCGCGCGGCATTGCTCCGACGAAAGGGATGAGGTCGTGCGACTGGTAGTCCTGCGCCGACCATTCGGCGATCGGGTCGGCTGACGGGAAATGACGCTGCGTCCATGCGATGAGGTCGTCGACCTGCCCGCGTGGCGAAGCGCAGCGGCCCACGGGGTGGCCATTGCCGCCGACGATGAGTTGCGCGCCGGCAGGACCATCGCCGGGCGTGACCGGGCGGATCGACCGGGTCGGGCCGTCCACCGAGAGGAACATCCCGTCGGGCACGGCGTCGGAGTCGGTCGCGAAAGCGACGCAGTACGAGCGCAAGCCGTGCGTCTTGGCGAAGTACAGGCCACGGTCGACGATCGGGGTTCCCGTGGCGAGCACGATGTGGTCGGCGAAGACGGGGCCTGCGGCCGTGCGCACGGACGGGCGCGGCTGCGTCCGCACGCCGTCGACGCGGCTGCCCGTGTGCAGCGTTCCGCCGGCCTCGAGGAACGCGTGCGCCAGCGCCGCCGTCACCGCGACCGGGTCGACCGCCACCTGGTCGTCGAGCGCCACCGACGCCGCCACCGGAAAGCCGGTTTCGTCGGGGACCGCTCGCCGCACCGTCAGACCCGCCTCGCGTGCCGCGGCCTGCTCCGCCGCCACCATCGGCTCGCCATCCGACGTCTGCGCATAGGAGTACGCCGTGCGCCGGGTGTACGAGACGCCGGCTTCGTCGATGAACTCCGTGAGCCACCGCATCCCATCACGATTCGCGTCCACGTACGCCCGCACGAGTGCCGCCGGGTGATGTCGCCGCAAGGTCGAGAGCACCGATCCCTGCAAGAGCGAGAGCTTGCCCGTGTTCCCGCCACTTGCGAGCTGGGCGACCTCGCCCGCTTCGATGACCGCGACATCCATCCCCCGCCGCACGAGCATGACGGCCGTCGCAAGGCCCGTGATCCCGGCGCCGACGACGATCACGTCGTGGTGCGATCCGGGCCGCAACGGCACTCCGGCAGGGGCAGTGGCGTCCATCTTCCACAGGGGAATCATGCGCTCAGCCAACCGCCTCCGACGCTCGCTGGCAACGGCCTTGACAGCCCCGCGCCGGTACCGCGCCGGCATCGAGCCTCGCCGCGTCGCATCGCGCCGCGCACCTGCGTCATCTGCGCCGCGTGTGCGCGCGTCACGCGACTACTCTCAGAACATGGCCACCTCTTCGCGCACCGCCGTGATGACCGCGGCGCTCGACCTCTTCGACCGGCAGGGCTTCGAGGCGACGTCGGTGGAGCAGATCGCGCAGGCCGCCGGCGTCTCGCGCTCGACGTTCTTCCGGCAGTTCGGGGGCAAGGACGACGTCGTCTTCGCCGACCACGAAGTGCTGCTCGAGATGCTGCGCGATTACTTCGCCCGCCCGCACGACGACCCCTGGCAGGCGGTGCGGGATGCCTGTCTCAAGGTGTTCCGGCATTTCGCGGCCGATCCCGAGCTGGCGCGACGGCGCTACGCCGTGGTGCGGCAGGTGCCCGCGCTGCGCGAGCGCGAGATCGTCGCGGTGTTCCGTTACGAGCGACTCTTCGACGAATACCTGCGGGATGCGCTGCCGGGCCTCGACCCGATCGACGCCGTGAGCTTCGCCGCAGTGGTCACAGCGATCCACAACCACGTGCTGCGGCGCCTCATCCGCGGCACGAAGCGCGTGCCGGCGTCGGTGCTCGCCGCCGCCCTCGACGAGGCGCTGCGCCGCTTCGGCGTCCTCGGCGACACGGAGGTGCCCGCCGACGACGACGTGGTGGTCGCCGTCTTCCCGCGGCGGATGCCCACGGCAGAGGTGGCGCGACGTCTGCGCACCGAGCTGCCCGGGGCATCCTGAGCCGGCGTGCTTCAGAACGCTTGTCGTCCGTCCGCGGGCGGCCAACGGTGCGGCCCGCGGCGTCGGAAGAGGCTGATATACATCTGAGAGGCGTTGCGAACGAGAACGATGAGTCCGATGTCCGATCTCGCAGGTCGACACGCCGTGCACGGAGAATCACACACCGATGATTGTCGCCGACAAGTTCGGCGGCTGAACCGCCGGCGGAGAGACGATGCCCACTGAGAACCTGTCACCCGACGACCTCACCGACTTCGCCGAGCTGCTGGCCACGGCCGACACCGCACCCCCTGAGCACGGTGGCCCGCGGCGCCGTAGCCGGCGGAAACAGCGCGGCGGGAGGCGGCGCGGCGGGCTCATCGCGCTCCTGGTGGTGGTCGTCGTGCTCGGCGCCGTGGGCGGCTACGCCGGCTGGGCGCTCAACGCATCCTTGCCGGTGCCCGTGGCGTCGGTGCACAAACCGGCTGTTCCCGTCACGTCGGCGGCCGAGGTGCCGCTCCCCTCCGACGGGGCTTCTGCGATCCGTCTCTCGGGCGCGGACAAGTACTTCGCGGCTGCCAAGACGAAGCTCGATCTGACCAGCGGCACGACCAAGCCGTTGACGATCGCCAGCATCACGAAGGTGGTCACCGCGCTCGTCGTACTCGACGCTCGACCGCTCTCCGACGCCGATGATCACGGCCCCATGATCACCTGGAGCAAGGCCGACCACGACCTGTACGACAGGTACTACGTGATGGGGGCCACGATCGCGACGATGCCGATCGGCAGCTCGATGTCGGAGTACGACGCGCTGGCCACGATGCTGCTGCCCTCAGCCTGCAACTACGCCGATGCTCTGGCGACCTGGGCGTACGGATCGCAGTGGTCGTTCGTTGCTGCCACCCGCGCGTGGCTGGCGGACCACGGCCTGAAGCACACGACGATCGTCGAGCCGACGGGGCTCAGCCATGAGAACCGCAGTACGCCGGCCGACCTGATCAAGATCGGCAAGCTTGCGGCCGCGAACCCGGTGGTCGCCAAGATCGCGGGCACCGCCTCTCTCGTCGTCCCCGGAGCCGGCATGATCCGCAACACGAACGACCTGCTCGGTACGGACGGGATCACCGGCCTGAAAACGGGAAATCTCGGCTACGGCAGCTTCTGCCTGCTGTACACGGCGGACGTCAACGTGCAGTCGGCAGGAAGCGTGCACGTCATCGGCGCCGTTCTCGGGGGCGGGTCGCGCGAGTCGATCGATGGCGACGTGAAGGCGACCCTCGACGGGATTTATAGCGGCTTCCATATGGTGCCCGTCGCCGAGACCGACCAGCGGCTCGGCACCTACACGACAGCGTGGGGATCATCGGCCCGGTTGGTCGTGAGCGAATCCGCCTCCGTTTTCACCTGGTCTGACACGCCCATCACGGTGTCGATGAAGACCGCCACGCCGAAGGACTACACGGACGGCGAAGTCGTCGGCCAACTCACATGGACCGCGGGGCCGCGCACGGCCAAGGCCAAGATCGCGGTCGACGGGGACATCACGCCGCCCGACGCCTGGTGGCGGCTGACGCATCCCTTCGAACTCGGCTGAACGGCTCGTTGCGGAGTCACCGGGTGTTCATTTCCATGAGGGGGTGGATGCTGCGGCGGGGGTGTGTGTTCAGCATCCTTGTCCGTGGGGGTCTTCGGTGCAGGTGTGGGCGACCAGGGCGGTGTGGGCTTGGTAGATGTGGATGGTCTGGGTGGGGCTTGTCGCGGTGATGTAGCCGGGGACGGGTCGCCAGGTCCCGTCGCCGAAGTTGACGGCGGGTGTGTAGGCGACGGTCACCGATGCGGTGTAGCGGCCGCGGTGTTCGTAGGCGTGGCTGGTGGCGGTGGGGGTGAACTGTGGGTCGCCGGTGGTCTGCCAGCTTTCGCCGGGGGTGCGGGTGGTGGTGTGGGTGCCGTCGCCGGGGGTGAACGTGTAGTGGTGCGGGGTGAACCGGACCGCGACGTGGAAGCCCAGGAGGGTGCCGTGGAGGGTCTGGGTGCCGGTGGCGGCGACCAGGTTGGTGGGCAGCCCGACGATCCCGACCTGGTCGGGTTCGCTGACAAGCTGCGGGGTGTCGGGGCGGAAGGAGGCCAGGTCGCTGAGCGTGACGGTCGGGATGCTGCGCACGGTGCCCGGCTCGTCGGTCTCGGGAGCGGGGGTCGGGTTGAGGGTGCAGGGGATGACGGGTGACTCACAGTCCACCGCTGTCGCATCGGGGACATCGGGAGGATCCGGGGCCGGCGCGTGCTGCCCGGTGTCGTTCGCGGTGTTGGTGTTGCCGGCGCCCGCGCGGTGCGTCGACTCCCGATGACCCGGCGTCGTCTGGGACGCCGAAACATCGAGGGAGTCCATGTCGTTTTCGGCACACTGAGTGGTCGCGATTCCCCCGAGTCCGACGCATTCCGCCGCCGACGAGGCTTGCGGGGCCGTGTGGGTAATTCCGGCGCACATCAGCGTTGCAAGCAATGCGGTGCCGATCTGCAGCGTCAGCATGACGGCGAACCAGACCGTCCGGCAACCGAACTGACGAGGAAGCCCGATTCGGCAGTCTCATCGCTCGTGAGCTCGACGCGAATGCTCTGGACATCAGGCCGATCGGTAGCCACAAGAGACGCGCCATTGCCATCGCGGATATCCACGGTAGAGACGTCCACGCAGGCAGCGAGGGCTAGCGAGGAGAGCGCGCCATCCGCTTCTACCGGCTCGAGAACGACCACTCTGCTTGCGCCGCTCATCGTCGCGCCCTGCGCATAGTAGCTCGTCAGTGCCTTCTTATCACCGGAGAGCCTGTCACCTGTCTCCCACTTGTAGACGTCCTCGAAGGTGGCGGGGTCGCTGAGGTCGACGTTGTTGAGCGCGTCGACGTAGGCCCGATAGGTCTCCTCGGCCGCCGCGAACGCTTCATCTTCGCTGGCAAAAGCGGCGGTCCGCGTGGGTGTCGGGTCGGGCTGCGGGGCGCATCCAGCGACCAGCGCAGTGGCGCAGATGAGGACGGCGGCGAGCCCGAGACGAGAAGACACAAGCCCACCGTAGCGATTCGAAGGTCTGGCCCGTCGTAGTTATCCACAGGCTGGATGCCGCGGCCCGCAGCATCCACCCCACTTCGTTGCCTTCGCGAGCAGCGTCCTCGTCACCCCATAGAGATCCGCGTCCGTTACTGGAAATCGCATGCGCGAATGTCGACAGCGCGAGTAGCCGGCGCGCAGCGGCCCGCCCACCGCCCGACCCGCGCGGCGCCCGGCCGGCGTCACGTCGCGCGCACGACCTCCGAGAACGGATAGTCGAGCGTCTGCTCGAGCTGGTCGAACGTGCACGACCGCGCATCGCGATCGGGCCGCCACCGGCGGAAGCTCGGGATGTGCCGGAACCGGTCGCCCTCCATGTGGTCGTATGCAACCTCGACGACGAGCTCAGGGCGCAGCGGCACGAACGACAGGTCCTTGCCCGAGCTCCACCGGCTCACGGCGCCGGGCACTCGATCGCCCGCGCTGACCTCTCCTCCCCACGGGTGGTCGGCCACGTCGACATCGCGGTATGGCGCGAGCTCGTCGAGAAGTTCCCGTCGCCGCGCCATCGAGAACGACGACGTCACACCGACGTGCTGAAGGCGCCCGTCCTCGCGATAAAGACCGAGCAGCAGTGATCCGACGACGTCGCCGCTCTTGTGCCAGCGGAACCCGGCGACGACGCAGTCGGCAGTGCGCTCATGCTTGATCTTGAACATCGCGCGCTTGTTCGGCTGATAGACCCCGTCGAGCGGCTTGGCGACGACCCCGTCGAGCCCGGCGCCCTCGAATGTCGAGAACCAGCGCTGCGCCTCTTCGAGGTCGGCGGTTGCCGGCGTGACGAACACAGGGTCGGTGGCCGCGGCGAGCGCCTCCACCAGCCGCGCGCGCCGCTCCGCGAACGGAAGCCCGGTGAGGTCTTCGTCGCCGAGCGCCAGCAGGTCGAAGGCCACCAGCGCCGACGGCGTCTGCGCCGCCAGCATCCGCACCCTGCTGTCGGCGGGATGGATGCGCTGCTGCAACGCCTCGAAGTCGAGCCGATCGCCGGTCACGACGACGATCTCGCCGTCGATCACGCACCGCGCCGGGCTGTTCGCCCGAATCGCCTCGACGAGCTCGGGAAAGTAGCGGGTCAGCGGCCGCTCGTTGCGGCTGCCGAGCACGACCTCGTCGCCGTCGCGGAACACGATGGTGCGGAACCCGTCCCATTTGGGCTCCACATGCCCCACGTCGGGAATCTGCGCGACCGCCTTCGCGAGCATCGGCGCCACGGGCGGCATGACGGGCAGGTCCACGGATCAGTCTCCCTCGCGCGGTGGCGTGAATTCGACGAGCGGTATCTTCGCGTCGCCGCCGGCCGCGGCATCCATCGCCCCTTTGAGCCGCTTCCATGCGGCGGGATGCTGCGCCGCATAGCCTCCAAGCGCGGCCGCCGAATCCTCCGGCGAGAGCAGGTGCACGTGCGCGCGGACGCGGCGGGCGCGCCCCGTGCTCAGATAGGCCACGCCGTTCGCCTTCAGGTTGCGGTACCACTGGGCTTTCGTGCCGAATCCGGATGCCACGACAATGCGGTTGCGGCCGCGATCGACGACCTCCACCACGACGTAGCGCGGCTCGTTCGAGACCCGTCCGAGATGCTCGATCATGACCAGTCGCCTGCCGAAGATCCAGCCGAGGCCTGCTCGGTAGAGCCCGATCGGCGCCCGCACCAGCCACTGCGTGCGCAGCAGGTCGCGGATCACCCGGTCGATGCGCTTCTCACCCATCGTCCTCCTTCTTCGCCCGACTCGGCTGCACCCGCGGGGGCTCGCCGGGCATCTTCGGAAACTCGGGCGGGAACGGCAACTCCCCCAGCCCGTCGTCGAGGTCGCGCTGCCACCACTCGAGCAGCGTGTCGATGCGGCCGGGCTTGGCCGCGATCGCCTCCCACGGGTCGCCGACCTCGGCCAGTCGCCGCGGGATCGTCCGCACCGTGAACGCGGCGGGATCTGCCGACGCGAGCTCATCCCAGGCGAGCGGCGTCGACACCGTTGCCGTCGGCAGCGCGCGAGGACTGTACGCCCCGGCCATCGTGCGATCGCGGTTGGCCTGGTTGTAGTCGATGAAGATGCGCTTGCCGCGCTCCTCTTTCCACCAGTCCATCGTCACCTTGTCGGGCATGCGGCGCGCGAGCTCCCGGCCCGCGGCGATCACCGCATGCCGTACGTCGAGGAACTCGTGCGCAGGCTCGATCGGGCAGAACACGTGCAGCCCGCGGTTGCCGCTCGTCTTGATCCACGTTTCAAGCCCGGCCTCGGCAAGCACGTCACGCAGTGCGGGGGCGACGGCCGCGGCATCCCCGAAGTCCGTCCCCGGTTGCGGATCGAGATCGATACGCAGCTCGACCGGGTTGTCGGTGTCGGACGCGAGCGACGCCCACGGATGGAACACGACGGTGTTCATCTGCGCAGCCCACACCGCGGCTGCGATCTCGGTGAGGACGAGCTGTGGATGCCGTCGGCCGCTGTTGTACGTGACGGTCACCGACTCGACGAACTCGGGCGCCCCCTTGGGCGGGTTCTTCGAGAAGAAGGCCTCGCCGTCGATGCCGTCCGGAAAGCGCTGCAGCGACACGGGGCGGTCGCCGTTCGCACGCAGGAAAGGGTCGGCGACGGCGATGAAGTACTCCGCGAGTTCGCGCTTGGTGATTCCCACTTCGGGCCAGACGACACGATCCGGACTCGACAGACCGACCTCACGGTCGCCGTGAGGCCCGGGGACGGTCAGCGTGATCCGCGGCGAAGCCATGCCCCCACGCTAACGGTGACCTCCGACGTCCGACAGGGGGTCAGCGCACCCGCCATGGAAGGCGCCGGTCGAACACGACAAGCAGCAGCACGGCGACCCCGAGGCCGATCATCACGACGGCGGCCAGGTGGAGGCCGGCGTCCGTCGCGCGTCCCGGAAAGGCGAGCGCGATCAGCGCCGACGCGAAGATCGCGCCGAGGTAGCTCGAGGTGCGCAGAAGCCCGGACGCAACCCCGATGTCGTCAGCGGTCGTCTGCCCGTAGAGCGCTGCCTGATTAGCGGTCGAGTTCATGCCCATCACGACGCCGAACACGAGGCTCAGCGCCACCAGCAGAACGACGCTCGTGTGCGCATCGACGAGGGTGACGGCCGCAGCACCCACGACGATAGCGATCGCGCTGAGCAGAAGCGGGCCCCGCACGAGCGCTCGGGGCGCGATCACGGCAGCCCCCACGGCTGCCACGGCGCTCATCGGCAGCATCACGAGCCCGCTCACGCTTGGCCCGAGACCACGTCCCTCTTCCAGCCACTGCACGTAGCCGTACAGCACCGTGTATGCGGCCATCAGCGTCAGCGCCTGGCGCAGATACGTGCGCACGAGCGGTCCGTTGCGAGCCAGCATCCGGACATCGATGAAGGGATGCCGCGCCCGCAGCTCCCACGCGATGAGACCTCCGAGCGCGAGGGCGCACACGGCTGCGAACCACCAATTCGGGTGGCGTACATCTGACAACAGAGCGATCAGCGCGTTCACGGTGGCGGCGAACAGCGCCATGCCCACTGGGTCGAGTGCGCGTGCCAGCGTGCGCACAGAGCTGCGCGTTCTCGGTCCGTCGGCCGGCACCCACAGCAGCGTCATCATGATGCCGAGAAGGCCCAGCGGGATGTTGACGGCGAAGACAGCCGGCCATCCCCACACACCGACCAGCACGCCGCCGAGCGGCAATCCGAGCGCCGCCGTCACCTGCCCGGCGATCGAGATGCCGCCGAGGACACCGCCGGGGATGCCGGTACCAGCGCTCTCGGCGCGGGCACGGATCATCGCCATGGCCGACGGGTAGCCCGCCGCCGTGCCGATGCCGATCAGGGCGCGCGAGGCGATCAGCCAGGAGAAGCTCGGCGCGAAGACTCCGACGATGCCGGCCACAGTGACGATGCTCAGGCCCGCCAGGAACACGCGCCGCGCGCCGAACTGCGTCGCGAGACGCCCCATCGCCGGCTGGGCCACGGCACTCGCGACGTAAACGGCCGCGACGAGCGTGGCCGTCTGGCCGGCGCCGACGCCGAAGCTGGTGCCGATCGCGACGAGCGAGGTCGCGATGATCGACGAATTGATCGGGTTGAGGGATGTGCCCCACAGCAGCGGGGCGACGAAGCGCGCCCGGAACGGCGCGGCGTCGGCGCGCGTCACCGCACCCTCGCCGGTCTCAGTCGTCGGATCCCTGCTCGTCGGGCTCCTCTGCCTGCTCTTCGTCGATCTGCTGATCGGCCTCGGGCTCGGGTAGAGCGATCACTGCCGAAAGCTCGTCGCGCCCGAGGCGCAGCCACGGGCCGACAGGGTCGACGACGACGCCGTCGATCCCCTCGTCACCGCGCAGTGCCTGCCCGAGCTGCGCGGGGGTGAACGGCATCGGCCGGTCGTTGCGGCCCAGGGCCACCACCTCCAGCGGATGCGAGAAGACGGGAAGGATGCGCTCCCCCGCGTCGGTGCGCGATTCAGCCACGCCCCAGTCGTCGTCATCCGAGGCACGGTTCACGGCGATCCACAGCGGCGCGGTCGTCAACGCCTCAGCTACCTGCGCCGACGTCTCTTCGCTACGCGGTCCGCTGACGAGCTTCTTGAGGGCGCACTGCGGGTCCCACTCCGACACCATGCGCTCGATGAGCGCACGGGGCAGCACGACGGCGGCGGGGGCCGAGGCGTGATCGACCATCACGCCCGCGAACTCCCCCTGCAGCACGTACTGCAGCACGGCCGGTCCGGGCTGGCCCAGCGCGGAGGTCTCGGTGTCGCCGTCGGCCTGGACGGCCGCGGCCAGCGCCGCGCCCGAGCTGTACAGCATGACGAACTGACCCTCTTCACGGGTCGCTATCGCCAGCGGCAGCGCCTCGCCGGTGCTCATGAGTTCTTGTGCATTGCCCTTGACCCGCAGGTACACGTTGCCCTGCAGCAGCTGGCGGGCCACGCCCAGGATGTCGTGGGGCTCGGGGTTCTCCGTCAGGGCGGCGAGGGTTCCGCGCAGTACGACGTTATCGGGCAGACCCGGGATCGTCTCCTCGGGTGCCGGGGGTTCACCGGTCGGCGCGGGAGCAGCGGGCTGCGCAGGGCTGCCCGCGCCGAATCCGCCATACGACGTCGTCGAGATGCCGACCTGCGGAACGTCGGGCGCCGGCAGCGTCTCACTCGCGGCGTCGGGCTCAGCGGTGGGTGCGGCGTCCGTCCCGGTTTCGGCGGCTACGTCATCCGTCGCTTCCGCTTCCGGAGAATCGGGGGTCGTCTCTTCGGCGAGCTTGTCACCGTTGTCGGAACCGGTCGCCTTCGAGCCGCGGGAGAAGAGTGCCATTACGCCAGCCTAACCCGGCGTGAGACCCTCACCGTTCGCGATCAGACCTTCGCCTTGCGATACCCGGCGCTGCGCGCGGCCGCCTGGGTACGGAAGCACTCCTCCGGCTTGGTGGCCTTGTAGAAGCGCTGGCCGGGCATGTGGTAGATCATCGAGCTCGCATTGCCCTTGATCGGCGCCCACGCGGGGCAGTTCCACGCCGAGGACGGGGTCGTGCGCGACGGGTAGCCGACCCTGCTGCTCTTCTTCGACGTCTTCGAGACCGTCGTGTATCCCGCCTTCTTGCCGGTCACCTTGACGGAGATCTGCTTGCCGACCATCTTCGTAGTGAGCTTCATGCTCTTCTTGTTCGCCTTGGCGATCGCCTTGCCGTTCGCATACCACCGGTACGTGAACGTCGTGCCCTTCGTCCAGGCGCCGGGCGTGACGGTGAGCGTGCGGGTCACCGTGCTGGCCCCCGAGATCTTCGGCGTCGCGGTCTTGGGCACTGTGCGCGTCACCTTGGAGGTCTTCGCGACGGTCGCGTAGCCCGACTTCTTGCCGGTCACTTTCACGCTGATTGCGCTGCCGACACGCGCCGATGACACCGTGTAGGTGGACTTCGTCGCCTTCGAGATGGCCTTGCCGTTCGCGTACCACTGGTAGGAGAAGGACGTACCCGTGGTCCAGGTGCCCTTCTTCGCGCTCAGTTTCACACCCACGTGCGCCGAGCCGGTCACCGACGGCGTGCTGACCTTCGGCGCCTTCGCCGTCGCCTTCGACGTGAGCGACACAGTCGTGTAACCGGCCTTCTTGCCTGTCACCTTCACCTTGAACGTGCTGCCCAGTTGCGCGGCGGTCACCTTGTGGGTGCGCGAGGTCGCCTTCGAGACGGCCTTGCCGTTCGCGTACCACTGGTAGGTGAAGCTCGTGCCACCGGTCCACGTGCCTGGTGTGGCGGTGAGGGTGGAGCCGACCGCGACCGTTCCGGTGATCGTCGGCGTCGCCTTCGTCAACGTTCCCGCGGCGACCGCTGCGGTGGACGCCGACGTCGCCGTCGTGTCCGCGTGCCCGTCGAGGCTGCCGGTGACACGGACCGA
Organism: Microbacterium horticulturae; assembly: GCF_029094505.1. Lineage (NCBI taxonomy): Bacteria > Bacillati > Actinomycetota > Actinomycetes > Micrococcales > Microbacteriaceae > Microbacterium > Microbacterium horticulturae. The sequence goes on from NZ_CP119108.1 coordinate 2,654,772, forward strand.
GAGCTTCGCGCCTCGCTGGGCTGCGGCCGGGATGAACGCGCGAGCGGTCGCACCACCGACGGCGACGCCGTTGGCGAGCCACTGGTACGACAGCACGACCTCGGGCTGCCAGTCGCCGGCGTGTGCGGTGAGGGTCGATCCGACCTTCACGGTTCCGGTGATGGTCGGCGCCGTCGCCGGAGTCTCCACCGCAGGCAGCGCACCGCCCTCAGAGGCCGCCGAGCCGCGGGTCAGCGCGCTGTCATCAGCGAACGACGCAGCAGCCGGGGCGGCAAGCGTCAACATCGATGCGATGAGCACTCCCGTCAGCATCGCGCCGAGGGCTCGCCCTCGTGGTGTTCGCCGTCGTGCGAAGGTGCTCATCTCTTTTCCGTTCCCCGATTCCACCGGCATCCCGTACCGGCGTCCGGTTCAATTTTCTCAAACCGTGACCTGGGGAAATGCCCAGAACGGGACGGAGTGGGGGCGGCGTCAGATTTTCTCGATGGGTGCGATCTTCACGAGCAGTTTCTTGGCGCCGGCGGTGTCGAACCGCACGTGCGCGACGCGCTTGGGACCCTCGCCCGTGATGGCATCGACGATGCCCTCGCCAAAGTCCTCATGACGGATGCGGTCGCCACTGGTCAGTTCCATGTCGCCGTTGTCACGCACCCTCGCCGGGATGCGATTGGGGAACTTCTCCATCGCGGTCGACTTGGGCTTGAGCGCAGGTTCGTCACGGCGCCCCCAGCTCGAACCGGGCCGGCGTGCGTTAAGTGCACGCGACTGCGTGCCACCGCGCGAATTCACGTCGCCGGGCGATTGCCGCCAGTCGACGAGCTCGAGCGGAATCTCCTGCAAGAAGCGGCTGGGCATCGCGACCGAGACCTCACCGAACTGTGCGCGGGTCATCGCGAGTGTCAGGTAGAGGCGTTGGCGCGCACGCGTCACGCCCACGTAGAAGAGCCGTCGCTCCTCGCTGGGACCGCCCGGCTCGTTCGCCGAGATGCGGTGCGGCAGGAGGTCCTCCTCGACACCGGTGAGGAACACCGTGTCGTATTCGAGCCCCTTCGCGGTGTGCAGCGTCATGAGCGACACCGTGCCCGAGGCGTCTTCGAGGCCGTCGGCGTCGGAGACCAGCGCGACCTCGGTGAGGAAGTCGAGGATCGTGCCCTCGGGGTTGTTGCGGGCGAACTCGCGCGCGACGGCGACGAGCTCGTCGAGGTTCTCGAGCCGCGCCTCGTCTTGCGGGTCGCGACTGGCGCGCAGCGCGTCACGGTACCCGCTCTTGTCGAGGAGCACGCCGAGCCCCTCGGCCACGGATGTGGGCGAGGGGATCTCGCCCGACGAGGGCAGCATGATCTCGGATGCCTCGGCCAAGACGGCATCCAGTCGCGCCACCGCGGTCTGCAGCTTGGGCCCGAGCCCCAGCGCCGACGCGTTGCCCAGGGCGTCGCGGAACGTGATGCCCTCTTCGGCCGCGTACCGCGCGATGGTCTCGACCGTGACGTCGCCGATGCCGCGTTTGGGCTTGTTGACGATGCGACGCAGCGCCATCTCGTCAGCCGGGTTGGCGACCGCGGTCAGATAGGCCAGCGCGTCTTTGATCTCGGCGCGCTCGTAGAACCGTGTGCCGCCCATGATCTTGTACGGGATGGCCGCGCGGATGAAGATCTCCTCGAGCGCACGCGACTGCGAGTTCGTACGGTAGAACACCGAGATCTGTCCGTAGGGCATGCCGCCGCGGTGCAGCACCTCGATCTCATCGGCGACGAACTGGGCCTCGTCGTGCTGCGAGTACCCGGTGTAGCCGACGATCTTCTCGCCCTCGCCGACGTCGGTCCACAGCTTCTTGTCTTTGCGGTCGAAATTGTGGCTGATCACCGCGTTCGCGGCCGAGAGGATGTTCTGCGTCGAGCGGTAGTTCTGCTCGAGCAGCACGACCTTCGCGCCCGGGTAGTCACGCTCGAACTCCGTGATGTTGCGGATGTCGGCGCCGCGGAACGCATAGATCGACTGGTCGGAGTCACCGACGACGGTCAGCGACGCCGGCTCGACCTCGGGGGCGTGCTCGGGCTCGAAGATCATCATGCCGCCCGCGGCATACGGCTCTGCGGCCTTGCCCACGACGGGCCTGGTCAGTTCGTGGATGAGGGCGTACTGGGCGTGGTTCGTGTCTTGATACTCGTCCACCAGGATGTGCCGGAACCGCCGCCGGTACACGTCCGCGATGTGCGGGAACGCCCGGAACAGGTACACCGTCTGCCCGATGAGGTCGTCGAAGTCGAAGGCGTTCGCCTTCTGCAGGGCGCGCTGATAATCGCCGAACACCTCGACGAACTTTCGCTCGGCAGGGTCTGACATGTTCGCGCCGCGTGCGTAGGCGTCGGCATCCACCAGCTCGTTCTTCGATTTCGAGATACGACCCTGCACCGCGGCCGGAGTCAGGCCGAACGCGTCGGCCTCGTGCTCTTTCACGAGGCGCTTGATGAGCGCGCGCGAATCGCCCGAGTCGTAGATCGTGAACGACTTCGTGAACCCGAACTGCTCGGCCTCGCGCCGCAGGATGCGCACGCACGCCGAGTGGAACGTCGAGATCCACATGCCCTGAGCATGCTGGCCGACCAGCTGCTCGACGCGTTCGCGCATCTCGCCGGCGGCCTTGTTGGTGAACGTGATCGCGAGGATCTGGCTCGGCCAGGCCTCTTTGTTGCGCAGCAGCGAGGCGATGCGGTGGGTGAGCACCCGCGTCTTGCCCGAGCCGGCGCCGGCCACGATGAGCAGGGCGCGCCCGCGGTAGACCACGGCCTCACGCTGCTGGGGGTTCAGACCCTGCAGGAGGTCTTCGTCGGGGCGGCCGGCGGCGGGGGAATCCCCGCCGAAAACGATGGGCGTGGAGGCGTCGGTCATGTCCCCTCGAGTCTAGGCGCGGCCGCCGACAGCGTCCGTGTCGGCGGTCCGCACTACTGTGCGGGAATGGACGCACGCATCACCTTCATCACCCTTCCGGTGGCCGACATCGCGGCGTCGCGCCGCTTCTACGTCGACGGTCTCGGGTGGCCGCCCGCCTTCGAGGCCGAGGGCGGGGTCATCTTCTTCCGCGTCGGCCCCGCGGTCATGCTGTCGCTGTGGAACCGCGCCGAGTTCGAACAGGAGGTGGGTCCGCTGTCGGCGGGTGACGGCATCCCGCCCCTGACCCTTTCGCACAACATGCCCGATGTCGCGGGGGTGGATGAGGTGATGAGGGATGCCGCGGCCGCCGGCGCGCAGATCGTGGCGCCCGCGCGGCACCGCGAGTGGGGCGGCTATTCCGGGTACTTCGCCGATCCCGACGGCTTCCGGTGGGAAGTCGCCTACAACCCACAGCCGTTGGGCGTCGAGCTCATGCGGGCGGCCGGGTTGGAGTGAGGGATGCCGCGGCTCAGTACTCGGATCAGGGCTCGGCTCAGTGCACCGCCCAGTGCTCGGCTCCGTGCTCAGCTCAGAGCGATGCGACCCGTTCGCGTACCGGCCGGGCCAGCACGGCGCCGACAACGGCCACGAGCAGCCCGGCCGCCGCCAGCCACCAGGCCGCGGCATCGGGCACGGTCATCGGGCCCGGGATGTTCAGAAAGCGCGCAAGTGACCACGGCAGCGGCTCGAGCTGCGCGTTCCAGACGGTGAGCGTGTGACGCACGCCCACGAGCGCGACGACCAGCGCGGGCACGGCAAGGCCGGCGCCGATCGCCGCGAGCACGCCGCCGGTGGCGCGGCGCGATCCGAGCTGCACGCTGAGCGCCCAGCCGGCGGCGACGAACGCCCAGACGAACAGCGCGAATCCGAAGGCGATGTAGAGGGCGCGCAGCGCCGGGCTCGTCCAGAACGCCGACCAGGAGCCGCCGGGACCGGCGAACGACAGGCCGACGAGCGTCACGAGGCAGCGCAGGATCACGACACCGCCGACCGCCGCGATGACCGGCCACGGCGAGCGCCGTCCGACGACGAGTCGCAGCACCAGCGCGAACACGGTCCACGCGCCGATCACGACCGCGAGATGAACACCGCCGAAGAATGACGTCTGCACCGCCCGCGTCGCCACCAGCAGCGCCACCGGAACGATGAAGAGGAGCCAGCGGTCGAGCGCCAGCATCCCGAGCGTCGATTCCCGTGCCCGCCAGGGGCGCGTGCTGGCCAGCCACGTCGCGCGCGCGGCGGCAGCGCCCGGGCGTCGCACGAGACGCGTGCGCGCTGACAGCATGCCGATGACGACCCAGGCGACCGAGAGCACGAGCAGTATCCGGGCGAACCACGCCATGACGAGGTCGCGCTCGGCGATCGGAGCCGGGGCGGCGTGGGCCAGACCCTCGGCGCGGTCGACGACGGTCGTCCCGGAATGAGAATCGCCGGCCGGGTCGAAACCCGTGCCGGCGATGTCTGAAGAAGAAAGGATGCCGAGCCATGCAGCCATGTCGCGGTGCTCGACAGTGACGTAGCGAATGCCGATGCCGTCGTTCTCGGGGGCGCCGGCGGCGAGCGCCGGGGACGATGTGAGCGTGCGGGATGTGGATGCCGCAGCCGTGAGCAGGACCGCGAGGCCGAGCCCGATCGCGAGGAGCGCGACCGCGACGACGACCGCAAGGATCCCCCGTCGTCCGGCCGTCGTCATGGATCGATTTTAGCTATCCGCGCGGGCTCTTCCTGACCGCGGGCCGAACGCCCACGCCGCAGCCCCCGCGACCTATCCTGGAGACGGACGAAGGAGCCGATGATGAGAGCACGCACCGCAGCCCTCGCCCTGGGTCTGGCCCTGCTGGCTTTGACCGGATGCTCAGGAGGTTCCATGTCCGAGCCGTCGCAGTCGCCGTCGGGCGCGGCATCCCTTCCTCCGCACGGTGTGATCACGCCGTCCGCATCGCCGACGAATGCCCCGAGCGGCACGCCGGCGACCGTTCCGGACGCGAAGTGGGCTGCGATCGTGCAAGACCTCGACGACCGCGGCGTGAGCGGAACGCCGGCCCTCGTGTCGTCCGAAGCCGTCACCTGGAACAACGGGGCGCTCGGCTGTCCGCGACCCGGCGTGATGTACACCCAGGCGCTCGTGGACGGCATGCGCATCGTCGTCTCGGTCGACGGAAAGTCGTATGACTACCGCTTCGGGGCGAACGACAGACCCGTGCTGTGCACGAACCAAGGCGTGCACGGCTGACGCGCACTCCGAGCGTCATACGCGGTCACCGCGGTTCACGCGGCGTCACGCCGGTTCATGCAGGGTCATCGCCCGTGACTGTCGCCGCGAGGTGTGCCTAACCTGGGCACATCGCGACGATCCGGGTGGCCCCGGGCGCCGGTTCATACCCGGTCGTGTTGCGGGTTCGACTCCCGCCGTCGCGTCGACGCCCGCGTATCAGCGCGTGCCGCCGGCGGCTCTCTCGTTTCGAGGCATCCACGCCTCGTGGCCTGGGGGAGGTCCATCGTGAACCATCTCGCAACGCGCATCGGCGCTGCCTTGTCAGCCGTGGCACTTGTCGCTGCGGGAGTCCTGGCGACAGCCGTTCCAGCGTCCGCGCGCCCGAATTGCAACGTCGACGATCCTCCTCCGATCTGTGGAGGGGTGCTCGACCCGGTCGTGAAGCTGCCCGATCTGACGGCGACCGCGACCGGCCCGGAGACGGCGACCGGAGGCGGCACGGTGAACGACACGGTGCGCGTCAGCAACATCAGCTCGACGCTCGGCGCGACAGCGAGAGCCGTGTCGGTGCGGATCACCGCCGGCGGCGCCACCATCGCGGCCGCTGCCGCAACGGGGTGGATCTGCAGCACCGCCGGGAGCACGGCGACGTGCTCAGGCGGCACGCTTGCCAATGGGGGCAGCGTGTCGATTCCCGTCGCGGTGCGATTGCCGGCGGCCACGACGTCGATCACCCTCTCGGCGACGGTCGACCCCGGCGGGGTCATCGTCGAGCGCTCGGAGACGAACAACTCCGGCTCCGCGACAACGGCCGTCACAGCCCCGCCCCTGCCCGACCTTCGGACGACGATGACCGGGCCGTCATCAGTGCGCGGCCTGTATGCCGCCGGTGTCTGGACGATCACCGTCACCAACGCGGGCAACGCGCCGGCTTCGCCGGTCGACGTGCGCTGGCTGACCAACTGGGGCGGAGACGTCAACGCGAACGCCGTCATCAGCGGAGCCATCGGCTTCACGTGCATAGTGCCTCCGGAGTACATGCAGCAGATGGCATACTGCTACGGCACTGCGGCGCTGCAACCCGGGGCGAGCGCCACGATCGTGATCACGGCGGTGCCACCGGCGCCGACGAATGTCTACGGCAGCACCGGTGCATCGACGGTGACCGCAATGGTCGACTACCGCCAGTCGGTCACCGAGTCGAATGAGAACAACAACGCGAGCACGGTGTACTCGACGATCCTGCCGTGACGGCGTGAGTCCGACCGCGGAAGATGCGCCGCTGGCTAGGCTGGCGACATCCACCATTGTCTGCGACGAAGGAGCCACGCATGAGCTGGACGGAACGCCTGGGAACGATCGGTGTCTGGCGTGGGGTCGGCGACGTGGATGCTGCTCTCGCCCAGACGATCGAGGCTCTCGGCTACGGCACGCTCTGGCAGGGCGGCTCGCCCGGCGCCGACCTGCGGGCGGCCGAGGACATCCTCGACGCCACGTCGACACTCGTGGTCGCGACCGGCATCGTCAACATCTGGAAGGCTGACGCCGCCGAACTCGCGCGGTCGTACCGGCGCATCGTGGCGAAACATCCCGGACGCCTGGTGCTCGGCATCGGGTCGGGCCATCGCGAGGCGACACCGGAGCGCGTGCGGCCGTTGGCCGCGATGGCGCAGTACCTCGACGTGCTCGATGAGGGTGGCGTCCCGCTCGACGACCGTGTGCTCTCGGCGCTCGGGCCGAAAATGCTCGCGTTGGCCGCCGACCGCAGCAGCGGTACCCACCCGTATCTCACCGTGCCGGGTCAGACCCGCGCGATGCGTGCGGCTCTCGGCACCGGGCCGCTGATCGCGCCCGAGCAGACGGTGGTGCTCGACGAAGACCCGGCGACGGCACGGGAGACGGCGCGCGCCTTTCTCGGACGCTATCTGCGCATGAGCAACTACACGACGAGTATGAAGCGCAGCGGGTTCACCGACGCCGACGTCGCTGATGGCGGGAGCGACAGACTGATCGATGGCATTGTCGCGCACGGCTCTGCGCAGAGTCTTTCGGCGGCCGTCCACGCGCACCTCGACGCGGGTGCCGACCATGTGTGCATCCAGGTGCTTCCGGTGGCGGGCGACATCGTGCCGACGCTGCGGGCGGTGATGGCGCAGCGCGGCTGAGCGTTCACGGGGAGGGATGCCGCGACCTGACGTGCCGCGCGGCACCCCGACGAGCAGTCCGGCGTCAGCGCGCTGCTCCGTGTTCGGCATCGGGCTCGTTCGCCCACAGCTTGGCGAGCTGCACGGCCAAGGCCCCGCCCTGCGCGTGTCCCGCCCGCGCAGCAGGCACCCGCAAGCTGACGTCGGTCGGGTTCGCGAACAGGTGGGCGTCGCGTGCGCTCGGCGCGACGACCTCGACCCGACTACCCGCCGCGCGCAATGCCTCGACCTGCGCGGTCAAGCTCAGTCCCCACTCCTCGGGATACCGCGACATCCCGCCCAGCGGCGACAGCACGAGAACCTTCTCGTAGCCCGTCGCGAGGTCGGCGTTCTCGGCGAACGACCGATATCCGCCGTCGATGTATCGGCCGTCGCCGATGCTATACGCGAACGCTCCGCCTGCGCAGCTCGCTGCGACCGCGTCCACGAGGTCGATACCGCTGTCGCCGTCGAAGATCACGGGCTCACCCGTGCGGGCATCGACCGCGGTGATCAGCATCCGTCGATCAGGCCAATGCGCACCGCCCAGCCGCGCGGCAACCGTGGTACGCCAGCGCTCCTGCCACGCGGCATCGTCACGCCTATCCGCGGCGAGCGCGGCGGCCCCCATGCGGCGTCGCATGTCTGCCGCGTCGGTTGATGCGGCAATGACCGCCTGGAACGCCGCCAGATGTTCCGTCATCGGCGGTCGTGCCGCGCCCTGCGATCGGCCCACCGCCCGCGCGGAAACAGAACCGACCGGCGCGACCGTCGCCGCATACAGCTCCGCCGGCGACGCAACGGTGAACTGGGCGGCGGCCGTCGACTCGGCAGAGGTCCCGATCGTGAGGTCGGCGTCGAGCACGTCGAGTCCGGCCTCGGCCAAGCCCGCGACGATGCCCACGAGCCACGCGTTGCCGGTGGCGCCACCCCCACCGAAGACGAGCGCACGGCCCGTCGGCCCGACAGCCGGCGGAACACGTTGGGGAAGAGAAGAATTCACGATCACGAGAATGTATCAGGGGCGCAGCGTGTGGGAACATGCAGGTGATGGACGACGACGACCTCGAAGAACTGCGGATGCTGCGTGCCCGAGCATACGGACCCTCGGCCGACATTCACGATGATGCGTCCGCATTGCAACGGCTGCATGACCTCGAGGCCACCGCGCGCGAGAGCACCACCGGCACGAACACCCCGCGCGAGAGCACCTCCGGCCAGAGCGCCGCGCCCATCCCACCCCACCCCGGTCCGCCTCCCCCGTTGCCCGCCGACCTCCGCCGTGTGCCCTCGGCCCCACGCGCCCGCCTCACCGAGCCCGCCGTGACCATCGCCGGTGCGCCAGCCGCGGCATCCCGCCCCCGCGTCGCCCCGCGCCGCTGGTATCTTTCCCGCGGCTTCGCGGTGCTGTGGGTCGTCTCGCTCGTCGCCGTGGCCTCCGTCGCCGCGGGGATGACATTCGCCGCCGCGTGGATCATGCCGATCTCGCGTCAGGGCAACGCGCAACAGATCGCCGTTCTCCGTCCCGACCCCGACTTCGTGTGGGCGCCGATGTTCGAATCGCACGATGGCGCGAGCGGATTCACGTTCCACGGCATATCGATCATCGGCGGCGGCGGGGACCTATTCAGCTCCGGCCCGGATGCCGCGCCGTGTGTTCTCGCCTACGTGGCCGGCAATGTAGACGACCAGACCGGAATCGACGGGCCCGCGTGGTCCGCGTGCGGTGCCGGCACGTTCCCGCCGACGGTCCAGTTCGCCGTGGATGAGACGCTGCCTCAAGAACTCCGTGACACCGTCGGCGACGACGTCGCCGTGCAGTTCGTGCTCGATGGTGAACGGCTCGCCGTGTTCACCGCACCTCTCATCGCGGCCGCACCGTCAGCGACTGACTGACCGCGCCCAACGGACCGACGTCATCGTGCACGATCGTGTGCGTGAGACCCAGGCCGGTGGGACCGAAGCTGACCGTCGTGTCGGCGGCGAACCATTCCCCCTCGGGTGCGCGCAGCAGGTGTGCGGTGAGATCCACGTTCGGAAAGTGCACGTCCTCGGGCGCCGCCCGCACCGTGAGCCCGTTGAAGATGTCGACCATTCCCAGCAGTCGCGCGGTCGAGCTGACGTCCTCGCCGGAGAGCAACGGCACCAGTGGACGCATCCACGCCCACGCCCGCCCCGGCTCGGCCTGATGCCGCAGCGTCTCGACGGTCGTGACGAAGCGCCCCGGCCAGACCTCCGACGTGTCCCACAGCGACAGATCATCGCGCCGCGGCGGCGCGGCCAGCCGCGACCCGGCGAGCGCGGCGGTGTCGGCGGTTTTCAGAAACCACCCGCGCCCGACGACGGCGGCCCGTCCGTCATGGCTGAGCACCGCCTCGACGAGCTCGATAGTGCGTCCGGGCCGGATGACGCGCGTCGTCAGCTCCACGACGTCGATCGGCATCACCCCGAGGATGTCGAAGGCGACCCGCGACAGCTGCAGCGGCATCCCCGTCCGCGACGCGTGGTCGCGTTCCATCGCATGCACCATGAGCCCGAGTGACGGCGCGACGTGCTGCTCCTCGGCGTTCCACGCGCCCTGCACGTGCACGGTCGCGCGAAAGGTCGTCGGCCCGAGTCGCTCGAAGTACGCCGGCATCAGCGGTAATCGCGGTCGCGGTGCTGCCCCGCGTCGTCACCCGACGCGACGCGCTCGGCCTCGCGGGCACGCAGCTCCACCCGCCGTATCTTGCCCGAGATCGTCTTGGGCAGGTCGGGAACGAACTCGATGATCCGCACCCACAGGTGTGCCGACAGCCGCTCATGCGCGTGCGCGAAGATCGACCGGGCGGTCTCGTCGGGCGCCGCCAGCGCCGCGTCGGTCACGCGCACATACGCCTTCGGAACCGAAAGCCGCACCGCGTCGGGGCTCGGAACCACGGCCGCCTCGATGACGAGGTCATGCTCGAGCAGCACCGATTCGAGCTCGAACGGCGAGATCTTGTAGTCGGAAGCCTTGAACACGTCGTCGGCGCGCCCCACATAGGTGAGGTAGCCGTCGCTGTCGCGCGAGGCGATGTCGCCGGTGTGATGGTAGCCGCCGACGCGCGACGCTTCTGTGGCCTGCGTGTCTTTGTAGTACCCCTTCATCAGACCGAGCGGGTTCTGCGCCAGATCGAGGCACACCTCCCCCTCGGTCTCGGCGAGCTCGCCAGTGGCCGGGTCGACGAGCACGACCGGGTAACCGGGCGTCGGGCGGCCCATCGAGCCGTCCTTGACGGTCTGCCCCGGCGAGTTGCCGACGCAGCACGTCATCTCGGTCTGCCCATAGCCATCGCGGATCGTCGACCCCCAAGCGCGGCGCACGCGGCTGATCACTTCGGGGTTCAGCGGCTCCCCCGCACCCACGAGCTCGCGCGGCGGACGTGTGAGCTGCCCGAGATCGGCCTGGATCAGCATCCGCCACACCGTCGGCGGCGCGCAGAAGGTGCTGACGTGATGCACGTCCATGACGTTCATGAGCACACCCGCGTCGAACCGGTCGTAGTTGAACACGAACACCGTCGCCTCGGCCAGGAACGGCGAATAGAAGCTGCTCCATGCATGCTTGGCCCAGCCAGGCGACGAGATGTTCAGGTGCACGTCGCCGGGTCGCAGTCCCAGCCACCACATCGTCGACAGATGGCCGACCGGGTACGAGATCTGCGTGTGCTCGACGAGCTTGGGCCGGTTGGTCGTGCCCGATGTGAAGTACAACAGGCTTGTGTCATCGGCGGGTGTCGGCCCGTCCGGTTCGAAGGTCTCGGGAGCGTCGATGGATGCCGCGAAGTCATGCCATCCCTCGGGCGCGGCGCCGCCCACACCGATGCGAAGGACGTCCGCGCTGATACCGGCGACCCGATCTGCCAGCGACGTGAGCGACACGATGGCGTCGACCTCGCCCTTCTCCACGCGGTAGGCGAGGTCCGACGCCGACAGCAGCGTCGACGTCGGGATCGACACGGCGCCTGCCTTTCCGATGCCGAGCATGACCTCCCACAGCTCGATCGAGTTGTCGAGCATGACGATGACGTGCGCGCCGCGGCCGATGCCGAGCGAGACGAGCCAGTTCGCCACCTGATCGGATCGCTGCGCGAGCGCGCCGTACGTCCACGACCGGGCCTCGAGGTCGGCTCCGACGATCGTGACCGCGGGCCGGTCCGGATTCTCGCCCGCGACGACGTCGAACCACTCCAGCGCGAAGTTGAACGTCTTCGGCCGTGGCCACGAGAACCCGTCGACCGCCCCGTCGTAGTCCGTGGCGTGCGCGAACAGGCGGTCACGCGCCGCACGAACGGCGTCTGTGGCGGGGGTGGCGGCACGTCCTGCGTACGTCATGTCTCGAGCTCCATCGACATCGGGATACGGGTGACCCGAAGCCTACTCCGCACCGGAGACACGGCCTGCGCACACCGGAACGACGAGGCCGTCATCGGCGGAAGACCGCCACCGCGAGATCGGGATGGTCGGCGAAGACCCCGTCCACACCGAGGTCGCGCAGCATCCCCCATTCGCCGGTGTAGTCGCCGAACGCCCGTTTGCCGCCCCCGCGCCGGTACGGGCGCGAGAGAAAGGTGTTCTCAGGGCGGCACGTCCACGTGTACGCCAGCAGACCGCGCGCATGCGCGTCCGCGACGAGCGTGCCCGGCCTCGTCGCACCCGTGAGAAACGCCTTGTCGACGCTGATCCCATCGACCTGCCCGACCAGAGAATCGAGTCCGGGCGGCGACGCCGTCCACGCGTACGTGGGGGCATCCCGTCCCTGCGCGAGCGCGAGGTCGACGGGCGTGCCGGTCGCCTCGAGAAGGTAGACGTACCGGGCGACGATCCCCTGCTCACGCACCTGCGCGAGGGCGGTCGATTCGAACGACTCGATGACGAGGGGGTGGATGCCGTCGGCCCAGCCGGCTGCGTGAAGCTCGGCCGCCACGAGCCCAGGCAGATCCCACCCGATGCTCGCGAAGTACACCGCGTGCTTGAGTTCGACCACGACGCCGCGGTCCGCGGCCGCCGCCAGCTCGAGCACATCGCGCAGCCGCAGCATCGGCTCCTGCCCGTCATACGCGGTGTTGTCGGGGCGCAGCTTCGGCAGCCGCTCGCGGCAGCGCAACCTCGACAGCTCGTCCCAGGTGAAGTCTTCGGTGAACCAGCCGGTCAGCTCGTAGCCGGCGAACCGCTTGGTCACGCGGCGCGCGGCAAACTCGGGGCGATCGGCGACATCCGTCGTGGTCGAGATCTCGTTCTCGTGCCGCACGACCAGCACACCGTCTTTGCTGACCACCACGTCGGGCTCGACGGCATCCACCCCCTGCGCCAGAGCGAGCTCATAGGACGAACGGGTGTGCTCGGGCCGGTATCCGGGGGCTCCGCGGTGCCCGATGACGAGGGTGCTCACCCGGCCAGGCTACGCAACGACGGCTATCTATCGCTCTGAGCGGAATCACAGTCCGCGGACGCGCGGTGCGCAGAGTTCCCCGTTATCGTTGGGAGAACAGCAGATTGCTGCCCACAGATTCGGAGAGTGCGAGCATGCCCTCGGCAAACCCCGCTTTCAACAACCCGGCCTTCCAAGACCAGAGTGCGGTCCGGAGCTACCCCGGCGGCGCGCAGGCCGCGAACATCGGCGGCTCATCGCAGAACGCCGCGTTCGCCCAGCAGGCGCAGGCCGCATCGGTGAACGCCCACCTCGAAGGCCAGTTCGCCGCACCGTCGGCCGGCGCCGTCGAGACCGACCGGATGACGGTCGAAGACACCGTCTGGAAGACCGTCGGCCTGTTCGGCATCCTCGTCGTCACGGCTGTCGTCGGCTGGTTCTGGTCGATGTCGACCGTGACAGCGACGAGCCCGACACCAACGATGATCCCGTGGATCGTCGGCCTCGCGGGCGGCTTCATCCTCGCCATGGTGATCTCGTTCTCGAAGACCGTGCGCCCGCCGCTCATCTTCGCCTACGCGGCGCTCGAAGGCCTGTTCATCGGTTCGATCTCGGCGTTCTTCGAGATCATCTGGCCCGGCATCGTCCTGCAGGCGACCCTGGGCACCCTCTCGGTCGTCGGCGTCACGCTGGCGCTGTTCGCGAGCGGCAAGATCCGCGCGTCCAAGCGCGCGACGAAGATCTGGATGATCGCGATGATCGGCTACCTGGTCTTCTCCCTCATCAACGTCGGGATGATGATGTTCGGGGCGTTCCCGGCGGACTCTGGCGGCGCTTTCGGCATGCTGAGTAACGTCCAGGTCTTCGGCATCCCCCTCGGCCTCATCATCGGGGTGTTCGTGGTCATCATGGCCGCCTACTCGCTGGTGCAGGACTTCGACTTCATCCAGCAGGGCGTGCGCAACCGCGCTCCGCGAAAGTACGGCTGGCTCGGCGGCTTCGGCATCATGGTCACCGTCGTCTGGCTGTACATCGAGATCCTGCGGATCATCGCCATCGCGCGAAGCAACTGACGACCCGTCGCAACGAAGGGGATCGCCCACTCGGGCGGTCCCCTTCGTCGTTCGCGCAAGCCCCTGGCCGCGGCATCCCGACCCCACTACGGTGGCGAACATGGCCGCGAAAGACGAGACCCACCTCGATATCGAGGGAACCGACGTGCGCATCTCGCATCCCGACAAGGTGGTCTTCCCCGAGCCGGGCGTGACCAAGCTCGACCTCGTGCGGTACTACCTCGCCGTCGCCGACGGAGCCCTGCGGGGCGCCGCCGGCCGCCCGCTCGTGCTCAAGCGCTTTGTGAAGGGCATCGATGCCGAGCCGTTCTTCCAGAAGCGCGTGCCCGAGAACCATCCGCCGTACATCGACACGGCGACCCTGCACTACGCATCGGGCACGTCAGCCGAAGAGACGGTGATCCGGGATGCCGCGGGCCTGGCCTGGATCGTGAATCTCGGATGCCTCGACCTGAACCCCCATCCGGTGCGTGCGGAGGATCTGGACCACCCCGACGAGCTGCGCATCGACCTCGACCCGATGCCGGGTGTCGACTGGTCGCAGATCGTGGATGCCGCCTTCGTCGCACGCGATGTGCTCGACGACCACGGCCTTGTCGGCTGGCCGAAGACGAGCGGCTCGCGCGGCATCCACATCCTGGTGCGCATCCGGCCGGAATGGGAATTCGGCGAGGTGCGGCTCGCGGCCGAGTCGCTTGCGCGCGAGGTCGCAGATCGCGCCCCCGGGCTTGCGACCGCGCAGTGGTGGAAAGAGGAGCGCGGCGAAGCCGTGTTCGTCGATTTCAACCAGAACGCGAAGGATCGGACCGTGGCATCCGCCTATTCGGTCCGCGCGCTGCCCGACGCGCGCGTCTCGACCCCGCTCGCCTGGGATGAGCTGCGCACGTGCCGCCCCGACGCGTTCACGGTGCGCACCGTGCCGCAACGCTTCGCCGAGCAGGGCGATCCGCACGAGGGCATCGATGACGCCGCGGGTTCCCTCGACGCGCTGCTGCAGCTGGCTGAGAAGCTCGGACCGGCCGAGAAGCCGCCGCGCGGCGCCGGTCGGCGGCAATCGACGATGCCGCTCATCGAGATCGCGCGCACGAAGACCAAGCCCGAGGCCGAAGCCGCGCTCGAGCAGTGGAAGGCGGCGCACACGGACGTGGCGGGGATGCTGCATCCCGCCGACGTGCTGGTCGACGGAATGCGCGGCTCGAGCTCGCTCTGGTACCGGGTGCGGATCAACCTGCAGCACGTGCCCGAGGCCGAGCGCCCCGCGCCCGAGCCGCTGCTGGCGGACTACGATCCGTGGGCCGGGCGCGGGTGAGGCGCGCTCCGCTCGCGCCGATCAGCCCGGCCTGACCCGCTCGCGCAGCTCCGCGCGGCCCGATCCGCTCTGAGCGGAACAGGCTGCGGCCGCGATGCCGCGCGGCCTATCGTGAGCCCATGGCCGAGATCATCCCGCTGCGCCCCGCGCCGAAGCGACGCCCCGAACCCCGCCCCGAACCGCTGTGGCGCGAGGCCGCCGGCTCCGTGCTGCGCCGCACGCGGCACGAGCGCGGGGATCGCCTCGCCGACACCGCGCAGCGCTCGGGCGTCTCACCGCAGTACCTCTCCGAGATCGAGCGCGGACTGAAGGAGCCCTCCAGCGAGATGCTCGCCGCCGTCGCAGGTGCACTCGACCTCACGCTCGTCGACCTGGCCTCCGCCGTCGCCGGCGACCTGCAGCGCCAGCAGCGCCGCGGCGCGTACCTGCTCGCCGCCTAGTCGCGAACGCTCTGCAGCACGCGGTCGGCGAGCCCGTACGCCACGGCGTCGGACGCCGTGAAGAACCGGTCGCGATCTGTGTCGGCACGCAGCCGCGCGGCATCCTGCCCCGTGTGCGCGGCGAGAATCTGCTCGACATCGCCGCGCACACGGACCAGCTCATCGGCCTGCACGATCAGGTCGGGGATCGCCCCCTGGCCCTGCCCGGCAGGCTGGTGCAGTACTACGCGGGCATGCGGCAGCACGGCGCGCTTGCCCGGCGCACCGGCGGCGAGCATGACAGCGCCCACGCCGACGGCCTGCCCGATGCACGTGGTCGCAATGTCAGGACGCACGTGCCGCATGGTGTCGTAGACCGCGAGCATGGCCGAAGGGGCGCCGCCTTCACTGTTGATGTAGAGCTGGATGTCGCGGTCCGTGCTCTCCGAGTCGAGGTGCAGCAGCTGCGCGATCAGCACGTTCGCGACTCCGGCGTCGATCGCGGTGCCCAGGTACACGATCCGTTCGCTGAGCAGGTGCGAATAGACGTCCATGATCCGGTCGCCGCGCGGGTTCTGCGCGATGACGTTCGGGATGCTGTAGCCGCCGCTCATGCTGCGACCTCCTCAGCCGAGATCCCCACCGGTCGGCGCCGACGCGGCACGACCTCGGTGAAGTCGCGCACGATGGCGTCGATGAAGCCGTAGTCGCGCGCCTGCGCGGCGGTGTACCAGCGGTCGTGCAGCGAATCTTCGAACACCCGCTCCGGGCTCTGCCCGGTGTCGTCGGCGATGAGGCCCAGCACGGTGTCGCGCAGATGCCGCAGGTCGTCGGCCTGGGCCTCGACCTCGACGGCCGAGCCGCCGATGCCGCTCGATCCCTGATGCATGAGGATGCGCGCGTGCGGCAGCGCCCGCCGCTTGCCCTTCGTGCCCGCCGAGAGCAGGAACTGCCCTGCGCTGGCCGCCATCCCCAAGACGAGCGTGGCCACATCGTTGGGGATCATGCGTATGACGTCGCGGATCGCCAGCATCGCCGGCACCGAACCGCCCGGCGAGTGGATCCACAGCGCGATATCGGCGGTCTCATCTTCGGCGGCGAGCGCCAGCAGCTGGGTGGCCAGCAGCGTGCCGTTGTCGTCATCGAGCGCTCCGTCGAGCACGAGCACGCGCTGCGCGTACAGCTCTCGCCGGGCCGCTTCCCCGAACGCGGGGACCTTCGTCTCTTCAGCCATGCCCCCAGCCTGCGCCCGCCGGGGCCGGGTGCGCGCGCCGCCCTGCCGCCGGCGGATCCGCTGGGGGCAGAGCGGCACCGCGGACACCGCCCCCTCAACGCCGAGGTCGTACCAGATTTCGCGAGGTCGTACCGGATCTCGCGAGGTCGTACCGGAACTCGCGAGGTCGTACCGGATTTCGCGAGGTCGTACCGGCTCTCGCGAGGTCGTACCGGCTCTCGCGAGGTCGTACCGGCTCTCGCGAGGCCGCACCGGCCGCGGCATCCACCACGTTCATCTCGCAGGATGGAAGTGCGACCCGCGGCCCTTCAGTCCTGAGGCGCGCGGCGCGTCGGACCGTCAGTCGCGCGGCGCGAAGGATGCCGCACCGCAGCCTCCATCGCCTCGACCAGCGCCGGCCGGATCGCCGCCGGATCGAACCGGCGCGCAGCATCCCGTGCCGCAGCCGACAGTCGCGCCCGCCATGAATCGTCGCGCAGCAGCGCGACCACCGCGTCGGCGAGCGCGTCAACGTCACCCGGCTCGATGAGCACTCCCCCGTCGCCGATCACCTCGCGCGGCCCGTACTTCGCGTCGAACGCGACCACCGGCAGCCCCCGCGCGAGCGCCTCGGCGATCGACAGCCCCTGCCCCTCGAACGCCGCCGTCGAGAGCATCAGCGTCGCCTGCTCGTAGGCGGCATCGCGCTCGGCGGGGGTCACGCGCCCGCGCAGCGTGACCACCGCACCCAGGCCGCGCTCATCGATCAGCGATTGCAGCGTCTCGCGCAGCGGCCCATCGCCGTACACGTCCAGCGTCGCAGAAGGCATCTCCGCGTGCACGCGCACGAATGCGTCGATCGCCAGATCCACGCGCTTCTGCGCGGCCAATCTCCCCACCATCACGACGCGCGCTGCAGAACGGGATGCCGCGGCCGCCGGCTCATCGCCGAGCTCGATCGGGTTCGGCACGACCGAGAACCCGTCGTCCTCGCCGAATCGCGCCGCGACGTCGTCGCGTTGCGCGCGGGTCGGCCAGAGCACCGCGTCGAAGTCGTGCACATGCTCGAGCCAGCGCGCCCAGGGCGGCGCAAGCGACGCGTCGGGGTCGTCGTACGGCGCCGGCAGGTGCGAATTGTGCACGGTGTGCACGAGACGCGTGTGCGCATCGCCCCAGCCCACCAGCAGCTCGCCAACCTGGCGCGCCTCGCAGATCACGACGACCATCCGTTCGGGGTCGTCCGCCCGTTGCTGCGCCACGATGTGATCGAGCCATGCGCGATACAGCCCGCCGAACCCCGGGAGCACCCGGTCACCGCCGGGCGCATGCACGACGACCGGCGCCGTCGTCAGGTGCCAGGCGGGGTTGTTCGGGATCACCGGCAGATCCACCAGCGGGCGGCCGGCGGCATCCCGCACCTGCCGGTACTCGACGGCGGGGTCGGCCGCACCCGGCACACCGGCCGCGAACAGCCACGCAGGGTCGGCCTGCGCATCGTCGAAGAGATTGCGCCAGGCGGCGGCGTCCATCCGATGCACGGCGAGCTCGTCGCGCCACTGCGTGTGCGTGGCGGGGTCTGCAGCATCCAGGGTGAGGAGGAGGGGATGCTGCGCCCCGGCGTCGACGAGCTGGCGCACGCGCCACGGCACGGCGACCGCGAAGCCGCCGTCGAGCGCGGGCGCGACGCGGCTGGCGAGCACGAGGTACGCGGCGTCGGGCAGCGTCACGCCGCGTCCTCGATGCGGAACACCGGGAAGCCGGGCGCGATCTCGGCCAGCCGCTCATCGGGCGACGATGCGTCGACGCCCTCGAAGAAGCGGCCGACCTCCCACGCCCACGCCTTCAGGTACGCGCGCAGGATCGGCACCTTGTCGGCGTCGGCGACCTCGGTCGCCGTGAACGCCTCGGCTCGCCTGCCCTTGCGCAGCTCGCCGGCACCTGCGGCGCGCAGGTTGCGCACCCACTGCGTCTGCCCCCGCGGGGCGACCAGGTACCGTTCACCGGCGACCCGGAGCGGGTTCACGGGCGTGGTACGCCACTGGCCGGAGGACCGGCCACGCACGGCGAGCACACGGCTGCCGGCGACCGGCAGACCGAGGCGCGTGAAGAAGCCGACGACGCCGTTGAAGAGAGCGTCGGCACCGGTCGGCTCGATGAAGCGGGAGGTCATCCGTCCATCCTGCCGGGATCCGGGCGCGGCGACTACTCCCACTCGATGGTTGCCGGCGGCTTGCTCGTCACATCGAGGGCGACCCGGTTGATCTCACGCACCTCGTTGGTGATGCGGTTGGAGATCTTGGCGAGCACCTCGTACGGCAGGCGCGTCCAGTCGGCGGTCATCGCGTCTTCGGAAGACACCGGACGCAGCACGATCGGGTGTCCGTAGGTGCGGCCGTCGCCCTGTACGCCGACCGAGTGCACGTCGGCGAGCAGCACGACCGGGCACTGCCAGATCTCGCCGTCCAGGCCCGCCTTGGTGAGCTCTTCGCGCGCGATGGCGTCTGCGTCACGCAGGATCTCGAGGCGGTCGCGGGTCACTTCGCCGATGATCCGGATGCCCAATCCGGGACCCGGGAACGGCTGACGCGAGACGATGGCCTCGGGAATGCCGAGCTCGCGGCCGATGGCGCGCACCTCGTCTTTGAACAGGGTGCGCAACGGCTCGATGAGCTCGAAGTCGAGGTCTTCGGGCAGGCCGCCCACGTTGTGGTGGCTCTTGATGTTCGCGGTGCCGGTGCCGCCGCCCGACTCGACGACGTCGGGGTACAGCGTGCCCTGCACGAGGAACTTGATCGGTGCGCCGCCGGAGGCCTCGGCCTCCGCCACCAGCTCGCGCTGCACCTTCTCGAACGCGCGGATGAACTCGCGCCCGATGATCTTGCGCTTCTGCTCGGGGTCGGTGACGCCCTTCAGATGACCGAGGAATGTGTCTGCGGCATCCACTGTCACCAGTCGCACGCCCGTGGAGGCGACGTAGTCCTGCTCGACCTGCTCCCGCTCGCCCTTGCGCAGCAGACCGTGGTCGACGAACACGGCGGTGAGCTGGTCGCCGATGGCCTTGTGCACGAGAGCCGTCGACACGGCCGAGTCGACCCCGCCCGACAGCGCCGAGATGACGCGCGCGTCGCCGACCTGCGCGCGGATGCGCTCGACCTGCTCGGCGATGACGCTGTCGCTGTTCCACGAGGCCTCGAGGCCCGCGGCCTTGTGCAGGAAGTTCTCGATGACCTCCTGACCGTGGTCGGAGTGCTTGACCTCGGGGTGCCATTGCACGCCGTACAGGCACTTCGCGTCGTTGCCGAACGCCGCGACCGGGGTCGCATGGGTCGAGGCGAGCACCGTGAAGCCCTCGGGGGCCGCGGCGACCTGGTCGCCGTGGCTCATCCACACGTTCTGGTCGGCGGGCTGACCGCCCAACAGCACGCCGCCGTCGCCGGCGAGCGCCGCGTCGGTCGCGCCGTACTCGCGCAAGCCCGTGTTTGCGACCTCGCCGCCAAGGGTCTTGGCCATCACCTGGAAGCCGTAGCAGATGCCCAGCGTCGGCACTCCGAGGTCGAAGACGCCGGCGTCGAGCTGCGGAGCGTCCTCTTCGTACACCGACGACGGCCCGCCGGAGAGGATCAGCGCGACGGGGTTGCGCGCGGCGATCTCGTCGGCCGAGGCGGTGTGCGGCACGATCTCGCTGTAGACCCCCGCCTCACGAACGCGTCGTGCGATCAGCTGCGCGTACTGCGCGCCGAAGTCGACGACGAGAACCGGGCGCTGCGAGGTCTCTGTGTTGTCGGTCACCGGGCTCCTTCAGAGGCGGGGGTGGACGGGTCGGATGCCGCGGCCGACGCCTCGCGCTCGGCGAGGTAGCGCTTCACATCGCGCGCGACGATGGCCTCCATGATGAAGGACAGGAACGGGACGACGCCACCGGCGGCGAGCAGGATGAAGCGCCCGAACGGCCAGCGCATGAGGCTCCACAGGCGGAAGCAGCTGAACAGGTACACGACGTAGAACCAGCCGTGCACGATGAGGATCGCCATCGAGAGGTTCACGCCGTCGCCGGTCGATTCGAGCCCGTCGGGACCGTTGACGACATCGGCGAACCAGAGGAAGCCCCCGGAACCGCCGAGGAACAGCTCGAGGTGGATGGGCGTGTACTTCAGGATCATCTCGGCGACCAGCAGGAGCAGGAACGTACCGGTGATGACCGAGCAGATCTGGTAGAACTTCAGGGCACCGCGGATGGCTGGGAACGACGCCAGCTTCGGGGCGAGGGGCATGGACCCATCCTACCCGGGGCTCTCCGGGAGCTCGCCGGGCTGCCAGCAGGCGGAGAGCGGGCGGGATGCTGCACCGGCACCCCGCCCGTTCGTCACCGTGCCCGCTCGTCACCGGGTCAGCGGATCACCGCGTGGCAGCCGTGACCGGGACCACCATGCCCCGGTCCGCCATGCCCCGGCCCGCCATGCCCCGGTCCACCATGCCCCGGTCCACCATGACCAGGGCTGCCGTGGCCACCCCCGTGACCACCGCCACCGCCGTGCATCGCCTTGTTCACGTGCACGGTGGCCGTCGCGGCATCGCCGTCGGCCTGCGCCACCGTCAGCGTGTAGACGCCCGCTTTCGTCGACCGGGGCACGGTCAGCGTGGTGCGGAACGAGCCGTCCTTGCGTGCGGTGATCGTGCCGAGCGAGACGTGTGCCTTCTTCTTGCCCTGCAGCGTCGCGGTCAGCTTCTCACCGGCGTCGAACCCGGTGCCGCTGACCGTCAGCGTTCCGCCCGCCGACACCTTCGCGTGCTTCACGGTGACGGCGCCCTCGAACGGCGCCGCGGTGATCTCGACCGGTACCTGGATGCTTGTGCCGGTGGATGCCACGGCCACCGTCAGCTGCTGCGCGCCCTCGACCCCGCTCGGGATCGTGAAGCTCAGCTCGGCCCGTCCGCCCTCGTCGGATGCGTCGATCACGGTTGGGTCGACCGCGCTCGAGGCGAGCTGCGTGTCGCCGAGCGAGATCGTGACCTTGTCAGCTGCCGGCTCGCCCGTGCTGAACGCGAGCGAAGACAGGTTCGCCGTCACCGTGTCACCGGCGCTGTACCCGTCGGCGTCGGGCGGGCTCAGCACGACGCCGACAGCACGCTGTGCGTAGTCGGGCGATGCCGTGCCGTTCTCCGAGAACCAGTCGACCATCGACTGCAGGTCGACCTTGCCGGTGTCGGCGGTGTTGGCTCCGTCGGCCAGCGTCGTGAAGTTGTCACCGCCGGCAGCCAGGAAAGAGTTCACCGCCACCGTGAACGTGTCGGTCGGCGACACCGCCTTGCCGTTCACGGTCATCGAGGTGATGTGCGAGCCGGCCTCCGCCGTGGGGTCGTACGTGTACGACAGCGACTTCGAGACCCCCAGCTTGAGGAACGGACGGCTCGCCGCCGCGGGCTGCCACTGCTCTTCGAGCACCTGTGCGAGCTGCGCACCGGTGAGGGTCGTGGTCATCATCGTGTTGGCGAACGGCTGCACCGTGGCCGCCTCGCGATACGTGACGTTGCCGTCGGGGTCGTTGTCGCTGCTCGATGCGTAGGTGATGTCGGTGCGCAGTCCGCCCGGGTTCATCAGCGCCAGATCGGCACCCGTCGACCACTGCTGCACATCGGCGACGAAGTTGCCGAGTGTCGATTCGCCGCCGCGGTTCTCGGTGGTGCCGTCGCTCTGCAGAGCGCGGTTGAAGTCGGCGGTGACGTTGCCGACCGTGGCATTGCCCGGCCCTTCCGCTGCCTGCACGGCGTCGTCGACGATCTTCTGCACGTCCGGGTCGGGCGCGTACAGCGGCTTGTCGTCGGCGGTCAGCGGCTTGATCTCGTCGGTGATCGAGAGCACCGACTTGTCGGTGGGGTCCACGGTGATCTTCATCAGCCCGTAGTTCTCGCCGTACTTGCCCGCCGAGACCACCGGCCGCCCGTCGATTGTGAAGTTGTAGGCCAGGTGCGTGTGCGCCGAGACGATGGCGTTCACGTCGTCGTCCACGTTGTAGACGATCTGTCCGAGGGGCGAGTCGGGCGTCACACTCGACACGTCGGTGGTCGTCGCGCCCTCGTGCACGAGCAGCACGATGACGTCGGCCTCGCCGTTGTTCGGATCGCCGTCCTTCAGATCGGCGGCCGCGGCGTTGACCGAGTCGGCGATATTGCGCACCTCGAGGTCGGCGATGCCGGCGGGCGACACGAGCGAGCTGAGGTCTTCGGTCACGGCGCCGATGAACCCGACGCGGATGCCGTCGACCTCCTTCACCCACGAAGGCGCCAGCGCCGTCTCGCCCGTGGACTTCAGGAAGACGTTGGAGTTGATGTACGCCCAGTCGGCACGCGGAACGACGCGGTCTCGCAGATCTGCCCAACCCTGGTCGTACTCGTGGTTGCCGGTCGAGCTCACTTCGAGACCGGCCGCGTTGAGCGCGTCGATCGTCGGGTTGTCTTGCTGAATGAACGACGTGAAGGTGGATGCCCCGATAAGGTCGCCTGCGGCGGCGAAGATGGTGTTCGGGTTGTCCGTACGCACCTCCTTGACCGCGGTGGCCAGCGCCGCGGCGCCGCCCGAGGCGTGGTCCGCCTCGATGCGACCGTGGAAGTCGTTGATGGTGACGACGTCGATCTCGACGGGGTCGTCGGCGGCGGATGCGGGAACCGCCCCCATCACGCCCAGGGCGACGGCGGCGACGGTACCGACGGTCAGCGCCGCCAGGCGCGGATGTCTGCGGACAGGGTTAAGGGACATGCGACTTCCTCTCCATCTCACAGCGATGCCATCACCGCTTCAGAGCGTATGCACAGCGACGTGCATGAGATCGAGCCTAGGGAGCACCGCCGACATCCTCAACGGATTCGCGAAGAGTTCATCCGGCTCTCATCCGCGCGTTGTCCGGCGAACCGGCGAGGGCGGCTCAGGACGCCGCGCGACCCTCTTCGAGCTCTTCGATCTCCTTCTCGCGAGCGTCTCGCGCCAGGCGGTACCAGAGGTAGAACGCGAACCCCGCGAAGACAGCCCACTCGGCCGCGTAGAAGAGGTTCAGCCAATTGATGCTCTCGCCCGCCTCCGGCGGACGCGACACGATGGCCACGAGCGAATCGAGCGGGTGCTCGCTGACCACGTAGGCCCGATAGACGTCGAGATCGACGTTGTCGTGCCACCTGCTCACGAGCGCTGCGGGCGACATCGTCTGCATCTCGTCGGGGTCGCTGCGCGGCGGCAGCTTGGGGCCTTCATCGGCGACGATCCGACCCGTCACCGTGGTCGTGGCCTGATCGGCCGCATTGAGGGCGGCCGCGGCATCCCGCGCCTTCTCGATCGTGGGCGCCCAGCCGATGGCCACCGCGAGAGACGTCGGGGTGGACGTATCGGCGACACGCAACTGCCCGGTCACCCAGAAGCCCTGCTCGTCGCCGTTCATGCGCTGCGTCACGATGAGGAAGTCGCCGGGCACGAAGCGGCCGGTCACCTCGACCTTCTGCCCCTCCAGCGGGGAGTTCAGGTACTCGCCGGGATCGACGATCTGCGCGATCGGCAGCGCCTGCTCGGTCGTCTGGGCCGGCGTGGTCGCGCTCGTGTCGAGCGCGCGCCCGAGCTGCCACTGGCCGAGCCACGCGAACACGCCCGCAACGGCCAGGCACAGACCGAGCATCGCCAGCCAGCGCGGGCGCAGCATGACCTCGCGCAGGGTCGGCGGGAAGACCTCCGGCAGTTCGTCGCTCTCGGTCATTCGATGCCGTATGGCGCCACGACCACCTCGACGCGCTGGAACTCCTTGAGGTCGGAGTACCCGGTCGTGGCCATCGACTTGCGCAGAGCACCGATGAGGTTCGCGGTGCCGTCGGCGACGGGCGCCGGGCCGTACAGGACTTCTTCGAGAGAGGCGACCTGGTCGACGCTCACGCGGCGGCCGCGGGGCAGCTGCGGGTGGTGCGCCTCGGGGCCCCAGTGGTATCCGCGGCCGGGAGCGTCGGTCGCCCGGGCCAGCGCGACGCCCAGCATGACGGCATCCGCCCCCATCGCCAGCGCCTTCACGATGTCGCCCGACGTGCCCACGCCGCCGTCGGCGATCACGTGCACGTAGCGGCCGCCCGACTCGTCCATGTAGTCGCGGCGTGCGCCGGCGACATCGGCCACCGCGGTGGCCATCGGCGCGTGGATGCCCAGCGTGGCACGAGTGGTGGATGCCGCGCCCCCGCCGAATCCGACGAGCACGCCCGCGGCACCCGTGCGCATGAGGTGCAGCGCCGCGGTGTACGTGGCGGCGCCGCCGACGATGACGGGCACGTCGAGGTCGTAGATGAACTTCTTGAGGTTGAGGGGCTCGGACACGCTCGAGACGTGCTCGGCCGAGACCGTGGTGCCGCGGATCACGAACAGGTCGACCCCGGCGGCCACGACGGTCTCGTACAGCTCTTGCGTGCGCTGCGGAGTGAGGGCGCCGGCGACGGTGACGCCGGCCTCGCGGATCTGCGCCAGACGGTCGCGCACGAGCTCGGGCTTGATCGGCTCGGCGTACAGCTGCTGCATGCGCGCAGTGGCGGCATCGTCGTCGAGCGTCGCGATCTCGGCCAGCAGCGGCTCGGGGTCGTCGTAGCGCGTCCACAGGCCCTCGAGGTCGAGCACGCCCAGGCCGCCGAGCTGCCCGAGCATGATCGCCGTGGTGGGGCTGACCACCGAGTCCATCGGCGCGCCGATGACCGGCACGTCGAACGAGAAGGCGTCGATCGACCAGGTCGTCGACACGTCCTCCGGGTTGCGCGTGCGCCGCGAAGGCACGACCGCGATGTCATCGAAGGTGTACGCCCGACGAGCGCGCTTGGAGCTGCCGAGTTCGATGTCCATGCTCACCCCACTACCCTACCCGCGGGTCCTGCACGGAACGCGCTCAGACTTCGGAGCATCGCACCGAGCTCGGAGCGATCAGCGGCAATCGTCCGAGTTTCGCGCGATGTTCCGAAGACTGAGTGCCCCTGCTCACGCGGTCTCCGCATATCCCGCTGCGACGGCGCGGCGAAGGGTGAGCACGACGTTCGCCGCGTCGTGCACGATCTGCGCGTAGCTGAAACGCAGCACCGTGTACCCGCGCAGACGCAGCTGGGCGTCGTGGGCGATGTCACTGCCGCGCTGCGCGCTCGATGAGTGGAACGCATAGCCGTCGATCTGCACGACGAGCCGATCGCCGATGACGAGGTCGACGGGGCGCCCGGCGAGCATGATCTGCTGACGTACGCGCAGGCCCGCGCGACGCAGCGGTTCGATCAGAAGCATCTCGAGACCGGAGTCCGACAGGCCCGATGCTCGAAGTCTGGGTGCTTGCGGCAGCTCCGGGGCAGGCCGATCCGAAGATTGTGGAGAGATGTCGGCCTCGCCCCGCTTGGGGAGGAACCGGCGCGCCGGCCAGCGTGGCGGCATCCATCTCTCACAGAGTTCGGAGAAGCGCATCAACTTCGGAGCGATCCCGGCGAATCACTCCGAACTTCGCGCGACTCTCCGAACTCTGTGAATGCGACGTGGTCCGAGAAGGGATGCGGCAGCCCGCAGCCCGCGCGCCCCCGCGCCCCTACTTCTTGTAGTTGGGCGCCTCGACGACGATCTGCACGTCGTGCGGGTGCGATTCCTTGAGCCCGGCGGCGGTGATCCGCACGAATTTGCCGCGCTGCTTGAGCTCGTCGATAGTGCGCGCGCCGACGTAGAACATCGACTGGCGCAGCCCGCCGATGAGCTGGTAGGCGACGGCCGACACCGGCCCGCGGTAGGCGACCTGCCCCTCGATCCCCTCGGGGATCAGCTTGTCGTCGCTGGGCACGTCGGCCTGGAAATAACGGTCCTTCGAGTACGAGGTCTTCTTGCCGCGCGTCTGCAGCGCGCCCAGCGACCCCATGCCGCGGTACTGCTTGAACTGCTTGCCACCCTGGAAGACGATCTCGCCCGGAGCCTCGTCGGTGCCGGCGAACAGCGAGCCGATCATGACCGAGTCGGCGCCCGCCACGAGGGCCTTCGCGAGGTCGCCGGAGTACTGCAGTCCGCCGTCGGCGATGACGGGCACGCCCGCCTCGCGGGCCGCGAGGTACGCCTCGTACACCGCGGTCACCTGGGGCACGCCGACGCCCGCGACGATGCGCGTGGTGCAGATCGAGCCCGGGCCGACGCCTACCTTGACGGCATCCACCCCCGCATCGACGAGTGCCTGCGCGCCCTCGCGCGTGGCTACGTTGCCGCCGATGATGTCGATGTGCGCAAACGTCGGGTCGGCCTTCAGCCGGGTGATGATGTCGATGACGCCCGCCGACTGCCCGTTCGCGGTGTCGACGACGATGACATCGACACCCGCGTCGCGCAGCGCCTCGGCGCGCTGCCAGGCCTCGCCGAAGAAGCCGATCGCCGCGCCCACCCGCAGGCGGCCCTGGTCGTCTTTGGTGGCAAGAGGGTACTTCTCGCTCTTGTCGAAGTCCTTGATGGTGATAAGCCCGGCGAGCTTGCCGGCGTCGTCGATGAGCGGCAGCTTCTCGACGCGATGCTTGGCGAACGTGGCGATGACCTCGCCGGCGCTGATGCCGACCGGCCCCGTGATCAGGCCCTCGCTGGTCATGACGTCGCGCACCTTGGTCGTCTGGCGCTCGAAGCCCGAGACGAACCGCATGTCACGGTTCGTGATGATGCCGACCAGGCGCCCACCGTCGCCGACGACCGGCAGAC
The DNA here is from genome assembly GCF_029094505.1 of Microbacterium horticulturae. Lineage (NCBI taxonomy): Bacteria > Bacillati > Actinomycetota > Actinomycetes > Micrococcales > Microbacteriaceae > Microbacterium > Microbacterium horticulturae. The sequence goes on from NZ_CP119108.1 coordinate 2,682,212, forward strand.
CCGAGATGCGGTACTGCGCGCACAGCGCGTCGACCTCTTCGATCGTCGCGTCGGGCGTCGTGGTGATCGGGTTCGTGATCATGCCCGACTCGCTGCGCTTGACCTGGTCGACCATTGACGCCTGGTCTTCGATCGACATGTTGCGATGCAGGATGCCCAGACCGCCCTGGCGCGCGATGGCGATCGCCATGCGCGCTTCAGTCACGGTGTCCATCGCTGCAGAGATCAGAGGCGTGGCGACCGTGATGTTCCGCGTGACCCGCGACGACGTGTCCGCCTCGCTGGGGATGACGTCGGTGTGCCCCGGCAGCAGGAGGACGTCATCGTACGTGAGACCGACGAAACCGAACGGGTCGGGCTGTTCCATGGAGGCTCCTCTCGCGCCGGCGGCGCGCTCAGACGCGGATATGCGGCGGACGACCATGGCGCGGAAGAGATGGCACTCCGCCGATATACAGTCTAAGCGCGGCGACGCGCCCGACATTCCCCACAAGCGCCCCCTGATCACGAACTGCGCACATTACGAGCGGTGCAGTGGTCGGATGAGCGCTCGACCCGTTACGCTCGGTGCACACGCGGGGCGAAGCCGTACCCGACGGCGCCGTGCGCGGCTCAAGGTGGAGGTTGTGTGAGACACAGGACAGCGGCGCTTCGCCGACCCCGGAAATGGCACGTCGCACTGTGGGGCATCGCCGCCTCGGCCGTGCTTCTGCTCACACCGGCGACGGCCGCGTCGGCACAGGAGACCTCGGCTGTGACGGCGGTGCAGGATGCCGCTGCCGGCGTCAGCGCGTCCGACACGGTGCACGCCGATGAGAACGCCCCGAAGACGTCGTTCTACTTCGGCGGCAACATCACGTATCAGGGCAAGCCGATCGCCGGCGTCGTGGTGTCGGTCGAGGGCGGCGGCTTCATCGCGCAGACCAAGACCGACGCGGACGGCAAATGGCGCCTGTACGTGCCGAAGAAGGCCTCGTACACCCTTCACGTCGACGAGGACACACTGCCTGAAGGCGTCATCGTCGACGCCTCGCAGCTGCCCACCGGCGTCGCCCCGGTGGCGGGCACGACCGGTTCGTTCGAGGCCGAGTTCGGGCTCACCGGCACCAAGATCATCAATCTCTTCCTCGGTCAGGGCGAGCGGATCACCGTCTCGTTCACCGATCAGCTGATCTCCCGGACCGTCGGCGGCATCAACTTCGGGCTCCTGCTCGCGCTCGCCTCGATGGGTGCCGCGCTGATCTACGGCACCTCCCGATTGTCGAACTTCGCACACGGCGAGATGGTCACCTGGGGAGGTGTGCTCGCCTTCATGGCGACCTCGATGTGGCACCTTCCCCTGTGGCTGGGCATCATCGCCTCGGTCATCGGCGGCGGCCTGCTCGGCTGGGCGCTCGACGCGGGGCTCTGGCGGCCTCTGCGCCGTCGCGGACTGGGCATCGTGCAGCTCATGATCGTCAGCATCGGCCTCTCGCTGGCGCTGCGCTTCGGGCTGCAGTTCCTCATCGGCGGCGGCACGCATCAGCTGCCCGGGGCCAGCCCCGATCCGATGAAGTTCGGCCCGATCTCGCTGTCGTACATCGACATCATCGGCATGGCCGTCAGTCTCGTGGTCATCATCGCCGTCGGAATCTTCCTCACCCGCACCCGGATCGGCAAGGCGACGCGGGCCATCTCCGACAATCCGCAGCTGGCCGCGGCATCCGGCATCGATGTCGACAAGGTCGTGCGGGTCGTATGGATCCTCGCCGGCGTGCTGGCCGCGATCTCCGGCGTCTTGTGGACGTACTTCCGGCCCGGCGTGAAGTGGGACATGGGCATGCAGATGCTGCTGCTGATGTTCTGCGCGATCACGCTCGGCGGTCTCGGATCCACCCTCGGCGCGCTGATCGGCTCGATCATCGTCGGCATCGCCGTCGAGGTGTCGACGCTGTGGATCCCGTCGGATCTCAAGTACGCCAGCGCGCTCGTCGCGCTGATCGTGATCCTGCTCGTCAGGCCGCAGGGCCTGTTCGGCCGCAGGGAAAGGCTGGGCTGACCATGGACTTCGGAGCGATCTTCGGCAACACTGCCGCGTACCTGTTCAGCCCGATCACCATCGCCTACGCACTGGCCGCGACCGGGCTGGCGGTGCACTTCGGTTACGCCGGCCTGCTGAACTTCGGCATGGCGGGCTTCATGGCCATCGGCGGCTACGGCTATGCGATCTCGGTGCTCACTTTCGGCGTGCCCTGGTGGGTGGGCATGCTCATCGGCCTCGCCGGCGGTGCGGTGTTCGGGCTCTTCCTCGGCATCCCGACGCTGCGTCTGCGCGCCGACTACCTCGCCATCGCGACGATCGCGGCGGCCGAGATCGTGCGCTTGCTGTTCTTGACCCAGCTGTTCGACAAGTGGACGAACGGTGCCGAGGGCCTGTACGGGTACAGCGCGGGCTTCCGCAGCAGCAACCCGTTCCCCCCGGGGACGTATGGCTTCGGCCCGTGGACCTACACCGAGGTCGAGCTGTGGGACCGCGTGTTCGGCCTGATCATGCTGGCGATCGCCATCCTGCTCGTGTGGGCGCTCATGCGCAGCCCCTGGGGCCGTGTGCTCAAGGGCATCCGCGAGGATGAGGATGCCGTCCGCTCCCTCGGCAAGAACGTGTTCGCGTACAAGATGCAGGCGCTCGTCGTCGGCGGCATCATCGGCGCGATGGGCGGCATCGTGTTCGTGCTGCCGTCGGCTGCCGTTCCCGGAAGCTACTCCACGTCGCTGACGTTCTTCCTATGGACGGTGCTGCTGCTCGGCGGCGCCGCGACCGTTTTCGGGCCGACCCTGGGCGCCGTGCTGTTCTGGATGCTGTTCGCCTTCCTCGGCAATCTGCTCCCCCAGCTCGCCCAGCACGGCTTCCTTCCCATCAGCGGTCCGCAGGCCGAGACGATCCGCTGGATCCTCGCCGGCGTCGCGCTGATGCTGGTCGTGATCTTCCGCCCTCAGGGCATCCTCGGCGACAAGAGGGAGATGACCTTTGTCAAGTGAGAACGGCCCCCGCGGCATCCATCCTCAGAAATCCACCGGGCTCGCGAAGGGTCCGGCCGCTCCCGGCGTGCCCAAGACCGACCCGATTCTCATCGCCGACGATGTGAAGCGTCATTTCGGCGGACTCACGGCCGTCGACGTGGACCATCTCGAGATTCCCCGCGGCGCCATCACCGCGCTCATCGGGCCCAACGGCGCCGGCAAGACGACGCTCTTCAACCTGCTGTGCGGCTTCGACCGCCCCAACGGCGGCAGCTGGTCGTTCGACGGCAAGCGCCTCTCGGGCGTCCCGTCGTTCAAGGTCGCCAAGATGGGCCAGGTGCGCACGTTCCAGCTGACCAAGTCGCTCTCGCTGCTGACCGTGCTCGAGAACATGAAGCTCGGCGCGAAGGACCAGGTCGGCGAGCGGTTCTGGCCGAGCCTGCTCCCCTTTCTCTGGCGACCGCAGGAGCGCAAGATCGAAGAGCGCGCGCGCTCCCTCCTCGCCCGCTTCAAGCTCGATACCAAGGAGCAGGACTTCGCCGCGTCACTGTCGGGCGGCCAGCGCAAGCTGCTCGAGATGGCGCGCGCGCTGATGAGCGACCCGACCCTGGTCATGCTCGACGAGCCGATGGCCGGCGTGAACCCGGCGCTCACCCAGTCGCTGCTGGGGCACATCCTCGAGCTCAAAGACCTGGGCATGACCGTCCTGTTCGTCGAGCACGACATGCACATGGTGCGCCACATCGCCGACTGGGTCGTCGTCATGGCCGAGGGCCGTGTCGTCGCCGAGGGGCCGCCCGAAGAGGTCATGGAAGACCCGGCCGTCGTCGACGCCTACCTGGGTGCGCACCAGGACGTCGACCTGGGCGCGGTCACCGGACGCATCGACGTCGTCGCCGAGGCCGCGGCCGCGAAGGCCCGCGATCGGATCGAAGCCGAAGCCGAGGCGGAGGCCGAAGCCGACTTCGCAGAGGAGGACAAGCCATGAGCACGGATGCCGCACCCGGCGAGGTCGTCGTGGAGCTGACCGACGTGTACGCCGGATATCTGCCGGGGGTGAACATCCTGAACGGCGCCAACCTCGTCGCGCGCAAGGGCGAACTGGTCGGGATCATCGGCCCGAACGGCGCCGGCAAGTCCACGCTGCTCAAATCGATCTTCGGCATGGTGCACGTGCGCGAGGGCGAGATCACCGTCGACGGCGAGAGCATCATCGGGCTGAAGGCCGACAAGCTCGTCAAGCGGGGCGTGGCCTTCGTGCCGCAGACGAACAACGTCTTCCCGTCGTTGAGCATCGCCGAGAACCTGCAGATGGGGCTGTATCAGAATCCCAAGATCTACAAGGAGCGGCTCGAGTTCGTCACCGGGATCTTCGCCGAGCTCGGCAAGCGGCTGGGCCAGCGCGCGGGTTCGCTCTCCGGCGGCGAGCGCCAGATGGTCGCGATGTCGCGCGCGCTGATGATGGACCCGTCGGTGCTGCTGCTCGACGAGCCCTCGGCGGGGCTGTCGCCGGTGCGCCAGGACGACGCCTTCATCCGCGTCTCCGACATCAACAAGGCCGGCGTGACGACCATCATGGTCGAGCAGAACGCACGCCGCTGCCTGCAGATCTGCGATCGCGGCTACGTGCTCGATCAGGGCCGTGATGCGTACGAGGGCTCGGGTCGCGAGCTGCTCAACGATCCCAAGGTGATCGGGCTGTACCTGGGCACTCTGGGTCAGGACGACGCGGCCTGAGCCGCGGCATCCGTCGCCCGCGACGTCCAGCCCCGCGGCCTCCCTCCCGCGCGGTCTTCCGGCGCGGTCCGCCTTCAGTCGTCACGAATTACCGCTTCTGTTCGGAAAAACGGTCATGCGTGACGACTGAATGAGAGGGCGGGATGCCGCAGCGCGGCGCCCACGCCACATGACAAAGGGCCCGGACGCCGAAGCATCCGGGCCCTCGCGGGTCTTACTTGATCCGCGTGTTGTTGTTGTCTGCGCCGTACTGGTAGACGCCGATCGCGGCGCCGGCCGGGTCGTTCTTGTCGTCGAACGTGACCTCACCGGACAGACCGTCGTAGTCGGGCGTTCCGCCGTCGTTGATGATCTTGGCGCACTCGGCGAAGGTCGTGCACTTGGTGCCCTTGCCGGAACCGCCCGAGACCTCCTGCATCTTGGCGGCCATGTCAGCGCCCTTGACCGAGCGGGCCTCCAGCGCCGACAGCGCGATCAGCATCACGGCGTCGTAGGCCTCGGCCGAGTAGGTCAGGTCGTTGATCGGGTCGTTGCCCGCCGCCGTCCAGACCGCGTTGAGCTGGTCGATGAAGTCCTCCGGCAGCTCGGCACCGGCGCGGGTGCCCTTCGAGCCCTTGAGGTTGACGCCCAGCTTGTCCTTCGAGTAGTTCGACAGGTTGCCGTCGACCAGGTAGAGCTTGCCGGTGTCGACCCCGGCGTTGCCGAGCAGCGGCGCGATCGTCTTGAACTGGTCGTACGACACCACCGCGACCGCGTCGGGCTTGGCCGCCGCGATCGTCGAGACCTGCGCGTCGAACTGGCCGTCGCCGACGTTGTACGACGCCTCGGCGACGACCTTGCCGCCGGTGCTCTCGAACGTGGTCTTGATCGCCTCGGCCAGACCGGTGCCGTAGCCGTCGTTCTGGTAGATGATCCCGAGGGTCTTGGCGCCGTCTTCGGCGGCCTCGTTGCCGAGCACCTCACCCTGCAGGTTGTCGCTCGGAGCGGTGCGGAAGTACAGCGGGCTCAGGCCCGAGAAGTCCGCCGAGGTGTTCGACGGCGAGACGGTGAGGATGCCCGCACCGATGTTGCCGTCGATGATGAGCTTCGTGACACTGGATGACGCGGCCCCGACGAGCGCGGTGATGCCCTCGCTCTTCAGCTTCTCGATCGAGGTCTCGTAGGCCTTGGTGTCGGTGTCGCCTTCATCGGCCTGCGAGAGCTTGATGGTGACGCCGGCGTCGGCCTTGTTGACCTGGTCGACGGCGAGCGCGACGCCCGCTTCCATCGGCGCGCCGAGGAAGGCGAGACTGCCGGTCTCAGGAAGCAGCGAGCCGAGCTTCAGCGTGAGGTCGGCGGCCGCGGGCTTGTCGCCTGTGTCACCGGAGGGCTTCGTGTCGGACGAGCCGGCGCAGCCGGCCATCACCAGGGCGCTCGCGCTGACGACCGCGAGCCCCGCGAAGACCCGCGCCGTGCGCGACTTCTTCAAAACGTTCATCTTGCTCCCTTGCTGTGCGAACGTGGGCATACCCACATCTCGAGTGGTTCTTACCCTAACGGGAGCAAACACTCAGTTTCGCCGCGTTCGATCTCGGTGCGCTAACGATCGCGAAGCGGCGATCCGGGGCGATCTCCGCCGGGCTCACCAGGGCTCAAGCGATCTCGGCGACGTCGTCCACGCCGCGCGGGCGCCGGGCGTTGCGCACCGAGTCGACGCTCAGCACGATGAGGGCGACCCAGACCAGTGCGAAGCCGATCCAGCGTTCCAGGGGCATGGCCTCGTGCAGCAGGAACGCCCCGGTGGCGAACTGCAGGATCGGCGTGAGGAACTGCAGCAGTCCGATCAGACTCAGCGGCGCCCGGCGGGTGGCCGCCGCGAACAGCAGCAGCGGCACTGCCGTGACGATGCCCGCCAGCAGCAGCAGCACGGCATGCGCGGCGCCGGCGGTGCCCGCCGTGATGCCCGAGGTCGCCCCCACCCAGATGAGCAGGCCCACGGCCACCGGCGAGAGCCAGGCCGTCTCCAGCGTCAGCCCGCTCACGGCGTCGACCGATCCGCCGACCCGGTTCTTCGTCAGCCCGTACAGGCCGAACGAGAACGCCAGCAGCAGCGAGATCCACGGCACCTGCCCGTAGCCGACGACGATGACGACCACGGCCACCACGGCGATCCCGATCGCGGTCCACTGCGCCGGCCGCAGCCGCTCGTGCAGCACGAGAACGCCCAGCAGCACCGTGACGATCGGGTTGATGAAGTAGCCCAGGCTCGCCTCGATCACGTGCCCGGTGAGGGTGGCCACGAGGTAGACGGTCCAGTTGACGAAGATCAGGATGCCGGCGGCCGCGGTCCAGCCGAGAAGTCGGGGCTGTCGCACAATGCGTCCGAACGCGCGCCAGCCGCGGGTGACGGTGAGGGCGACGACGCAGAACACGAGCGAGAGCAGCACGCGCCAGGCGACGACCTCCCATGGGGTGGTGGGCAGCAGCGTCAGGAAGTACAGGGGGAACAGTCCCCACAGCAGGTACGCGGCGAAGGCGTAGAGCCCGCCCGTGGTCGTCTCGCTCGTCGCCTGCTTCACTGCACCAGCCTAGAGACACGACGAGGGCCCGGGCGCACGAAGCACCCGGGCCCTCGATCGAGCGGACTAGCGGACGACGACCGCCAGGACGTCGCGAGCCGAGAGCACGAGGTACTCGTCGGCACCGAACTTGACCTCGGTCCCGCCGTACTTGCTGTAGAGCACACGGTCGCCGACGGCGACGTCGAGCGGAACGCGGTTGCCGTTGTCGTCGATGCGGCCGGGGCCCACGGCCACGACCTCGCCCTCCTGGGGCTTCTCCTTGGCAGTGTCGGGGATGACCAGACCACTCGCGGTGGTCTGCTCGGCCTCGACCTGCTGGATGACGATGCGGTCCTCGAGCGGCTTGATGGAAACCGACACGGTCTACCTCTTCCTTCGTTGAGACTGAAGACTGGTTAGCACTCAGACATCGAGAGTGCTGATCACAGTTTATGCACTCGGCTGGCACTCTCGCAACGCGAGTGCCAGCCCATGTCGTGCGATCCACGAGCGGCCGGCGAATGACAACCCTTGTTCGCGCCGAAGCGGCGGACTACACTCGGGGGCCTGCACGGCTGTCCTTTCACACGGACGGCGAAAACCACGTACTGGGCAGTAGCGGCCTGGGTCCGCTGCGGAGGGTGTTCCGGTGCGGGGTGTGCGTTCGCAATGGGGGGCGAAGCACATGGGGCACGCGTACGCGATGGCGGTGCGAATCGGAACGAGCACCATCGCCGCAGCGACCGCGCACGTCGACTTCGACGACACCGTCGTCACCGAGCCCGCCCCGCTCGGACGCGACCACGACACTCTTCCCGCGGTCGCCTTCGTACAGGATGACGGCACGGTGCTCATCGGCGACGACGCCGAGGCCGCCGCGCTCACGCATCCGCCGTCTCGGATCGATGGGTTCACCGCCCTTGTCGGCGAAGACGTGCCGCTCATCGCGGCCGGCCGACCGTTTCTGGCCGAAGACCTGTTCGCGCGGGCGGTCGCCCACGTCGTTGCGACGACCACCGCCGTCGAGGGGTGCGCGCCGCGTCGCGTCGCCGTCGTGTGCCCGCTCGGCTGGGGACCGTATCGGCGCACGGTGGCCGCTGCCGCACTGGCCGCTGTGGGTCTGGGCGACGTCGACCTGATCAGCACGCCGTTGGCTGCGGCACGCCAGCAGGCGAGATACCGCGCGCTGCGCGACGACGAGGTCTTCCTCGTGTGCGACCTGGGCGCGACGACGTTCGCGGCGACCCTGGTGGCCTCAGACGATGAGCGCAACCTGTGCGTGCGAGCCGATCCGGTCAGCCTCCTCGATGCCGGCGGCACCGACATCGACGACGCGATCGTGCGCCATGCCGCCGCGACCTCGGACGTCCTCGCGCGCACGCTCGCGGAATCCGACCCCGCCTCTCCCGGACCTCTCGCCACCGTGCGCCCCGCATGCGCGAAGGCGAAGCATGCGCTCTCCGACGACGTCGCGGCTGTCATCCCGATCACGTTGCCGGCCGGTCGCTCGAGCATCCGCCTCACGCGCGGTGAGCTCGAGACGCTCAGCGAGCCACTCGTGCAGCGCACCCTCGACGCGGTCGAGGCGGTGCTGTCGGGCGCCGGGCTCTCCGCCGAGCGCATCGCGTGCGTCATCCCGGTCGGTGGCGGGGCGCGGATGCCGCTGGTCGCGCAGAAGCTCTCCGAACGTCTCTGCCGGCCGATCGCCGCCGACATCGACCCGGCGTTCATCGCCCTGTTCGGGGCCGCCCACCTGTCGTGGGAGCGTGCGGACGCCGAGGCCGCCGAGGCGCCGGCCAGCGACGGCGCGTCCGCCGAGCAGACCGATGAGGCCGGGATGGACATTCCCGTCGAGAACGCCCCCGTGCCGACGGGCGCGAGCCGATTGGCCGACATGCGCGAGCTCGTGAGCGTTCCGGGCAGCCGCTGGTATTCGGCGGCCCTTCTGGCGGGGGCCGCGATCGTGGCCGCCGGCATCGTGCTCGGCGGATCGATGGCCGCCGGAACGCGCCTGACGCCCGACGACGTCGCGCTTCCGGCAGCCGACCCGGCGGACGACGACTCCGGTGTCGATGAGCACGAGGCGTCACGTCCCACGCCGGCGCCGGTGCTGCCGGGCCGCGTCGACACGCGCAGTCTGCTCGTGAGCGACCGGGGCACGGGCGCCGACCGCCCGCCGTCGCCAGGCGTCGGCGACCGCTTCATCAGCGATGCGTCGCGCACCGAGGTTCCGGACGATCCGGCGGCCACCGCGCATCCCTCGGCACCGTCCGTGCCGTCAGCGGACCCGGTGATGGAGCGGCGCGACAATGCCGGCACGGGCACGACCGACTCTGCCGGCGCCACGACTCCTCGGCCACCGGCATCGGGAGACACCGCGGACGCAGATCAAGCGAACGCCGCGGATGGCGCCAATGACGCGTCCGGCAGCGCGGGCGACCCGGCCGACGCGGACGCGCCGTCGGAATCGGACTCGCCATCCGCGTCCACCGGGTCGACCGCCTCCTCCGGATCCACCGGCTCGACGGGAACCACGGGCTCGACCGCGTCCTCCGGATCCGGCGACTCACCGTCGGGCGGCGCATCCGAGCCCGAGGGCAGCACCGAGACACCGTCCGATCCGCCGGCTCCTGACCCCGCGCCGGCTCCTGACCCCGCGCCGAGCACGGACCCGGCGCCCTCGCCCGCACCCGACCCGACGCCGGAGCCTGCACCCACGACTCCCCCGGCGGACCCGGCCGACGCCGAAGTACCGGCCGCTGCCGGCACCGAAGACCCCGATGGCGCCGCGGCCGCGGCATCCCCCACCACATCCACTCCGTCGTCTGCTCCCGACGACTCCGACGACGCACGCGCCGGATGAACCCGAAGGATCACGATGTCGACGATCGCAGCACAGACCGTGGCGCGCACGCGCCCGTTCGCCGAACCCGGTCGTGCCGGGCCGGCAGGCACCGAGGCTCTGCACGCGCTGGGGGATCCGCCTGACGATGACGTGATGGCACGGGCGGAGGCATCCTGGCAGGCCGGAGACATCGACGGCGCCGCCGTGCTGCTCGACGGGACGGCCGACGACGGCGATCCCGCGGTCGCGACGCTGCTCTCGGCGGTCTGGGCCGCCCGCGCGATGATGCCGGTGGCCGCTGACATCGCCCAGCGTGCGGGCGACGACGGCGCGCTCGCGACGGCGGGGGCGACGCAGATCGCCGCCGGAAGGCTCGACGCGCCGCCGGCCGCTGCGGCTGATACGGCTCCGACGACCCTCGGCATCGCCCTCGCGGCGCTGACCGCCGGGTTGCGCTCATCCCTCGAGCCGGAGGTGCCCGCCGACACCCTGAGCGAACTGGCCCGCGCCTCGCGCCTGTACACCTGCGCGCGGGCGGCGACACCGGTTCCCGAGCTGCCGGCGGTGATCGCCGCCGCCGCAGCGGTCGGCCTGGGCGAACTGCCGACGGCGACGGCCGTCATCGACGCCGCCGTCGCCGAGGGGCAGGGCGGGGCCTGGGCGCGCCGCCGCCTGCTGCTGTGGCAGGCGTGGCTCGCGGTGCAGTGCGAGCAGCCCGGGCAGGCGCAGGAGAGCCTGCGCGCCGCACAGGAGATCGACCACGCCTTCACTCCCCGCGACCGCTTCATCGAGACCGCCGTGCGCGTCGCGCTCACCCGGAGGTACGAAGAGGTCGCCGAACTCGAGCTGCTGTGGGCGCAGGTGCGCAACGAGGTGCAGCAGATCGACGTCGACCTGTTCCTGCTGCTGCCGCTGGCGACCATGATCAGCGCGGTGGCGCGGATCGGAGACGACCGCACACTCGCACCCCTCCAGGCCGAAGCACTCGATCTGCTGGCCCGGCTGGGGTCACCGCCCGCCTGGTCGGCGCATCTGCGGTGGGCGGGCATCCAGCAGGGCATCCTGCTCGACCACCCCGACATGCTCGCCCCGCACGCGCACGCTCTCGTCGAGGCCGCCGCGCACAGCGCTATAGCGGCCACCATGGCCCGCGCCGGCAGGCTCTGGACCGCGGTGCTGGCCGGCCATGTCGACCCCGACGCCGTCGAGCTCTCGGCCACGGAACTGGCCGAATGCGGGCTGGCGTGGGATGGTGCGCGCCTCGCCGGGCACGGCGCGGCCCGCTCCGACGATCGCCGGGTCTCGGCGCGGCTGCTGGCCTGTGCGCGGCATCTGCACCCGCCCACGCCGACGACGCCCGCCGCCGCTCCCGCCGAGAGCTCGACGCCGGCCCCGGTCCATCCCGCAGGGCTCAGCGACCGCGAGATCGAAGTGGCGCGGCTGGTCGTGGAGGGCAGGACGTACGCCGAGATCGGCGCGGCGATCTTCATCTCTCCCCGCACGGTCGAGCACCACATAGCCCGCATCCGCCAGCGGCTGCAGGCGACCACGCGATCGGACCTCGTGGCCCGTCTGCGCGTTGTTCTGACGGAGATGGATGCCGCGCAGGCGGCGACGGCGGAGGGCTGACCATGAACCACCTATTGACGAGCGCGGGGAATCGGGAACAACCCCGATCCCCACGCACCCCTGAACGCGTAGCGTCGCACACACAATGGCGACTTCTGTGGAACCGAGCCGGTGAGGAGCGTGCATGATGACCACATTGCTGACCACGATCGCGGATGCGCTGATCGAGTTCATCCTCAGTCTGCTGCGGGACCCCGCCGCCGCGGCGGAGTTCGAGAACGACCCCGACGGCACACTCGCACGCAACGGGCTGACCGGTGTGTGCGCGGCCGACGTGCAGGCGGTCAGACCGGTCGTCATCGACCACCCGCAGGTGTCGGTGCGCTCCGTCCCCGATCCGATCGTGGTGCATGTGGCGCCGGCACCTCAGCCGTTCGCGGCCGACCCGATCGCCGTCCGTGACATCACGCACATGGCGCAGACGTTCCACTTCGACAATCGGTCCACCATCATCGACCAGTCGGTGAACCAGAGCATCTGGGCCGAGGGAGACGTGACGCAGCAGTTCGATCACGAGGCCGTGATCGCCTCGGGCGACGGCGCCAATGCTGCCGGACACGACGTCGACAACTCAACCACCGACGCCACGATGGGCGACGTCTCGATCGGCAACACCGACACCGACATCACCGTGGACGACTCGTACAACGACTCGTCGACCGACAGCACCACAACCGTCGATGCGAACGTGGACGACTCGTTCAACGACAGCTCTAACGACACCGACGTCGACACGACCGTCGACGGCTCGTTCAACGGCGACGGGGCGGCCCTCGCCGTCGCGGCCACCGGCGCTGCCGACGCCGCCGACGACGGCACCGCAGACAACGACAGCGCCGGCGATGCGGACGTGGATGCCGCGGCTGGCCCCGTCGACAGTGACGCCGCAGACAGCACCCCGGCGGCCGCCGACTCCGTCGCTGCAGACACCGTGGACAGTGCACCGCTGGACAGTGCACCACTGGACAGTGCACCACTGGACAGCGCACCGCTGGACAGCGCACCGCTGGACAGTGCACCGCTGGACAGTGCACCGCTGGACAGCGACCCTGTCGACGCGAGCGCCGATCTGAGCATCGACAACGCGCCGGACGACGCCGGCGCCTATCCCGAAACGGAGCCACCGATCGATGTCGCGTACGACGAGCCGTGAGCGGGTCCCCGCTCCCCTGCCTGCCGCCGCCGCGGACCAGGGCCACGTGCAACCAGATCGTCCCCAGCTGACCAGCGAGAACGGGGCGCCGGTGATCGTCAAGGTCCCGCCGCCGGTGTCGGTCCGCTTCGCGCAGCTGCTGTGGGTGCTGAGCTTCGCGCTCGGCGGGTTCTGCGTCGTGTACTTCTTCATCATCCGGCAGGACCAGCTGCCGCTGATCCAGGATGCGGTGCGCGCCGTCGACGACTCCCGCGAGAAGGCGACCTATCAGAGCGCCGCCGACATCATCTTCTGGGTCTGCTTCGGCGTGATGGTGACCTTGTTGCTCGCGCAGATCACGCTCTTCGTGTCATTCATGAGCCGCCGCTCGGGTATCCGATGGTGGCAGCTGACGACGTTCCTGGTGCAGCTGCTGCTGTACCTGGTCGTGATCCAGCTCGCGGCCACCGGTCCACAGGGCGCCCTGCTGCGACCGGCGCTGATGCTGCAGTGCGGCTTCGTGCTTCTGGCGCTGCTGTTGAGCACCTTCAGCCGGGCCATCGCCTGGACCGCCCGCGGTCACGACGTCCGTCGCGTCGGCACCGCGGCATCCGATCTCTGACGCGATCCGCTCCAGACTCCGCACCACGGTGCGCGCGGCCTGCACCCCGTCGCGCATCACCAAAGGCGAGGCGCTCACGGCCCGCCAGTGGTCGAGACGATCGTCGAGCCGCGCGCGCAGCGCGTCGCCGTCGGAGTCCGGCGGCAGGCCGAGGCGCAGCGACGCGTCGTCGCCTGCCCCTCCGATGATGCGCTCGGCCTCGCGCACGAGGGCGGGCGGCAGCGTGACGTCGCCCGTGCGGATGCGCCCGAGCAGTGCCAGCTCGCGCAGCCCGTGCGCGCCGACCTGGATCTTCTCGATGCCCGCCTCGATCTCGTCGGTCGACGGTCGGGGCTTCTCGGCGATGAGCTGGGTCAGAGCATCGCAGACAGCACGCGCCTTCAAGGCGGGTGCACGGGAGCGGAAGTGCATCCGGACGGTCGCGACGAGTTCGTTCAATCCGCTCTGGGCGACCAGCTGCTCGGCCAGGACGGACGAGTCGTCGGCGCCGCCGCGGATCAGCGAGGTCGCCAGGCGCACCCCGAAGATGCCGAATCGGTCCAGCAGCTCGCGACGGCTCGCCTCAGGAAGTGCGTGCGCGGTGTTGACGAAGCGGTCGGCCGAGACGAGCATCGGCTCGCGCTCTACGCGCTCCAGCTGCGCGAGGGTGCGGAAGCTGGCGAATTCGCTCTCTCGCAGCGTGCGCGCGCCCTCGGCGAGCAGGCCGGCCACCGGCATGACCCCGAGGGCGAGGGATGACAGCATCCCGTCCCGTTCGTAGCGCTCGGCGACCCGGCGCGCCGACAGCAGCGAGTCGATGCGTCCCGATCCGATCTCGTCGGCGCGTGAGAGCACGGCGAGCGCATTCACCGTCTGCGCGGTGCCGGCGGCGGTGTCGCGGAACGCCTCGAGGAACTTGAGGTCCGAGGCGTGCAGGTGCCGGATGAGATAGAGGATGGCGTCGGCCGACGAGGGCGACTCTTCGGGGGTCAGCAGGGCGAGGGACCGCGCCGAGAGATCCTGCGAGAGCGACGCGATGCCGGGAGTATCGATCAGCGTCAGCGTGCGCAGCATGCGCGACGGCCAGTGCACCTCGATGTGGTCGACGTCTTCGGCCGCGTACCTGCCGAGGTCGAGGACGAGGCGGCCGGCCGTGCGCCGCACCGGAATCTGCTGCGCGCGGGCGCCGTGCGGGTGCACGGTGATGGAGGGCACGTCGGCGTACCGGTACCAGGTCACCACGCGGGTGCACTCGCCGGCATCCGTGGGGGCGATCCGCTCGCCCAGCAGGGCATTGAGCAGCGTGGACTTGCCCGCCTTCACGATCCCGGCCACCGCCACCCGCAGCGGCTCGCGCAGCCGCTCCTCGAGCGCGCCGAGCACGCTCTGGGCCGCCGGATCGTCGCGGTACACGCCGCGCGCGGCGGCGACCAGCGTGAGGACGTCGGCGATCTCGCTGTCTGTCATCCCTGATCCGGCTCCGTGATCGATCGCAGCGGAGGAATCCGGCGACGCAGCCGGTCGAGCGCCTGCAACTGCGCTTCGAGTCGTGCTATCTGCTTGTCACGATCCGCGCTGTACGTGCCCGCCGCGTTGCGCGCGCGGTTCACCGCCTCGGTGAGCGAGCGGTGCAGCTCGTCGGCGATGCCGCTGAAGTGGTCGCGCGCGGTGCGCTGCACGACGCGCAACCGGTCTTTGAGCTGCTTTCCCGACTGGAAGATGGCGTCGTCGATATAGCGCCGCACCAGCGTCTTGGCTTCGAAGCGGCGCCGCGCCAGACGCGCGCTCATGTCTTCGCGGTAGGCGCGGCGCCCGACGAGCACCCCTGCCAGAAGCGAGATCGGGTTGATCAGCGTGAGCCCGATGAGGCCGGTGGCCAGCCCCACCATGAGCACGCCGCCGTACGAGCCGCGCACGCCGATGTAGATCTTCTCGGCGGCCTTCATCCGTCCCGGGTCGAGATCGTGCGGCCGCTCGACGGCGTCGAGCACGCCGTAGGTGTCGTCGACCTCGATCGCGGGCAGCGTCCGCTCCTCTTCAGCGAACAGCTCGGCCACCTCTTCGGTGAGCCAGCGGGAGCGTTCGTTGGTCCACACGAACGTCTCGGCGACCGCCGCGGCCGTGCGCTGATCGATCCACTCGACGATCTGCTCCCAGATGGGTCCGGGGTCGCCCTCGTCGATGGCGTCCTCCGCTTCGCGCTGCACCTTGCGCAGCCGCTCACGCAGGTCGTGCTCCATGTCGGAGATGAGGTCTCCGATGCCGTCGTTGAGCGCGATCTGCCATTTCGCCGTGCGTCCGCGAAACTCTTCGGCACGAGCAGTGGCGAACTCCAGCTCGGCGAGGATGCGCGGGGTCTGGCTCGGATTGCGCACGGCCTCGAGCTCGGCACGTGCCGCCACCGACGTCTGCTCGAGCACCGAACGCAGGTCGTGCGCAGCCGCATCCGCATGCAGCAGTTCGGCGCGTTCGACGACGTCGCGGCGCAGGTGCGCGACGAGCGCGGGAAAGCCCGACTCGGAGTTCAGCTCGCGGTCCTGCCCGGCTGCGGCCAGCAGGCGCAGATCGCTCGAGACGGCGAAGATCGGCACGTCACCGACGTCGCCCAGATGCCGGCGGTCGATCGACTCGATCTGCCGCCACTGCGGATACAGGTCGGTCTTCGCAAGCACGGCCGCGACGTTCGGCGACAGGCGCAGCGCGTACTTGAGGAATTGCACTTCCGGCTCGGTGTATTCCTGCGAGGCGTCCGACACGAGAAGCACCGCGTGTGCCGAGGCCAGCGCCGTGAGCGTCGACAGGGCGCTGTGCGATTCGAGGCCGCCCACCCCTGGGGAGTCGACGAGGCGCAGGCCGCCCTTGAGGATCTCGCGCGGCAACGACGCCTCGGCGGCGACGATGCCCTGCTCGTTGCCGGGGTTGCCGTGCTCGGAGACGTAACCGGCCAGCTCATCGATCGACACCGGGCTGCGGTCGGTGCGCGTGTCGCCGGCCGCATCCGCGATGCGGGTCACGATCCACGCGCGGGGCTCGCTGCCGTAGCCGACCACAGTGGGCACGCTCGTGGCGATGTCGTCGTCGACCGGACACACCGGGGCGTTCACCAGCGCGTTGATGAGCTTGCTCTTGCCCTGCTTGAACTCACCGACCACGACCACCCGCACGGCGGGGTCGCGCAGGCGCTCGCGGGCCTGGGCGAGGCGTCCGCCGAGATCGGTGCGTCCGGTCTCATCGACGATCCGTCCCAGCTCGTCGATGAGTTGCACGAGTTCGGTCGCCGACAGCGCGGTCGGCGCGATGTCACGCGTCTGAGCGATCGGCTCGGTCATGACGCCCTCCCCTTCGAGACACACCGTACGCCCGGCCCTGCGCGCGCAACAGCGTGCCGGCAGCCCCGTGGGGCTTCCGGCACGCTGTCGGGCGCGATGACCGTCAGAATCCGAGGTCCAGGTCGGCGTGGTCCCCGTCGCCGGCGTCGGCGCCCGGGCTGAACATGTTGCCGCTGTTCTCCCAGCTCTCCATGTCGTGCGAGTCGACCTCGCTCGTGAACGAGTGGTCGAACGCCGTGTTCACATCGACATCGGTGGACTGGTCGTTGAACGCGTTGTCGAACGTCGTGTCCACGTCCCAGTTCGTGTTCGTGGAGTAGTCGTTGAACGCGTTGTCCATCGTGACACCGATGTCGGTGTTGCCGATGTTGATGTCGCCGACATCGATCGTCGTGTGCGAGTTGTCGATGTCGCCGCCGGCGGCGTTCGACCCGTCACCGCTGCTCCAGACCGTGTTCTGGCTGAACGTCTGGTTCACGTCGCCGCCCGAGTCGATGGCCTGGGTGACGGACTGGTCGTTGAGCGCGGCCCGGTTGTCGATGGAGAAGCCCCCCGACATGCCGGCTGCGGCGGCGCCCGCCCCACCCGCGGCGCCGCCGAAGTCGACATCGCCGAACCCGGTGTTGTACTGACGCACGCCGATGGTCGTCGAGTGGTCGTTCAACGTCTGCGTGTTGAAAGAGCTCGTCAGGTTGAACGAGTCCTGGTTGCGCACCTCGTTCGAGTGATCGGAGTCGTCGGAGTTGTCGGTGTAGTGGGAGTTGTCCGACTGGTCCTTGAACGCGTCCGTGATGCCGCCCACGTCGACGTTGCCGTCGTCATCGCTGTTGCCGTTGTACGAGTCGACGTCGTTGCCGTCGTTGCCGACCGTGTTGTCGTCGACGCTCGTGTCGACCGAGTTGTCGGAGCTGTCCGAGTGGTCGGAGTTGTCGACGGAGTTGTCGGTCGAATTGTCCGAACCATCGGCCGAAGCGTCCGTCGTCGTCGAGTTGTCGGAGTGATCGTCGGTGTTGGTCGAGTTGTCGGAGTGATCGTCGGCGTTCATCGAGTTGTCCGACCCGTCAGCCGAGGCATCCGTCGTCGTCGAGTTGTCGGTGTTCGTCGAGTTGTCCGACCCGTCAGCCGACGCATCCGTCGTCGTCGAGTTGTCGGAGTGATCGTCGGTGTCGTGAGAGTCGAGCGTGTTGTCGGACAGCAGCTCGGTGTTGAGCTGGGTGCCCAGGAGGTTCCCGTTGGAGTCAGCCATTGTCTTCCCTTTCTCGCGGTGCCTGATGGCCTGCGTCGAGTCTCGACCGCCGGTGCGCCGGCGGCATCGGGGGGCATCCCCGCACTCGGATGCGCGCGTTAGGGGACGGCGGTGGTGCCCGTGAGGGTGGATAGGGATGCCGCCGCCTATCGTGGGGGGATGCACAGCTCTGAGATGGCCGAGCTCACCGCCCTGCTGACCCCCGACGGGCTGAGCCTGCTCGACGAGCTCGGCCCTGTCGTCTCGACCGCCGACGCGGCGCGCGCCGTCTCGCGGCTGCGCGCGGCCGGGCACTCCCCCGACCTCGTCTCGGCGGTCGTCGGCCAGGCGCACCTGCGTGCGAAGGCGACGGCCAAGTTCGGCGACTTCGCCGCGCGCATGCTGTTCACCCGCGCCGGCCTCGAACAGGCGACGCGCCTGCCGGTGGCCGCGCACCACGCCTCACGGATGCGCACGGCCGGCATCGCGCGCGTCGCCGACCTCGGCTGCGGCATCGGCGGCGATGCCCTCGCCTTCGCCGCCGCGGGCCTGCGCGTGGACGCCGTCGATGCCGACGAGGTCACCGCCGCCATCGCCGCGTACAACCTCGCCGTGTTCGGCGACACCGTCACCGTGCGGCAGGGCCGGGCCGAGGCATCCCCCCTCTCCGACGTCGACGCGCTCTGGCTCGATCCGGCCCGCCGCACCGCCGGGCACCGCGAGACCCGGCGCGTGGGCGCGGCCGACTACTCGCCTCCGCTGGACTGGGCGTTCGAGATCGCGCAGACGCTGCCCACCGGCATCAAGCTCGGGCCCGGGCATGACCGCGACGAGCTGCCCGCCGAGGCGGAGACGCAGTGGGTCAGCGCCGACGGCACGGTCGTCGAGCTCGTGGTGTGGACGGGTGCGCTCGCCCGCGACGGCGTGCGGCGCTCGGCGCTCGTGCTGCGCGGCGAGCGTGCACACGAGCTGACCGCCGCCGCAGACGCGCCCGACGCCGAAGTGCGCGAACTCGGCGCCTACCTGCACGAGCCCGACGGGGCCGTCATCCGCGCGCGGCTGGTCGGCGAGGTCGCGCGAGAGCTCGAGGGCGGCATGCTCGATCCGCACATCGCGTACATCACGGGGGATGCCGCACTCACGAGCCCATTCGTGCAGTCGTTCCGCGTGCGCGAGACGATGGCCGCCAACGCGAAGGCTGTGAACGCCGCGCTGCGCGCGCACGACATCGGCACGATCGAGATCAAGAAACGCGGGATGGATGTCGACCCCGCCGCATTCCGGAAGAAGCTGACGCTGCGCGGCCACGCATCGGCGACGCTGTTCCTGACCCGAGTGGGCACGCGCCACCTCGCGATCCTCGCCGATCGGGTGCGGGCCGATCAGGTGTAGGCCGATCAGGCCGGGTGAGGATGCCGCAGGCTCAGGTGAACAGCTGCTCCTGATACGCCAGCCACACCAGCCAGCCGGCGCTGTAGAGGATCGAGAGGATGCTCAGGCCCAGCGCCCACCCGGCCATGAAGCGGCTGTCCCATGGGCGCCGCAGCGCGACGATGGAGACGATAACCCCGGCGATGCCGAGCGGGAACGTCCAGCCCACGAAGAACGACGCGGCGAGCGCGACGACGGCCAGCCCGAGCGCCCAGGCGCTCAACGTGCCGTGCACCTGCTCGGTGCCGACCCATTCATACTCCGGCAGCGGCTCGACGTCTTCGCTGGGGCCCACGTCGGTCGCCGGCACGTCGACCGGTGCAGTGGGCAGTCGCTGGAAGCCGCCACGGTGCTCACCGGGCAGGGCCGAGTCTCCCGAGCGGGTCGGGTCGCCGAAGCCGAGCTCGACCTCGGGTGACGGCGGGGCCGTCTCGATGTGCGGCGCCGGCGGGGTCTTCTCGTCGCTCACGACTGTACCGCCGCGGTGCTCTCGGCCACCTGGATCTGGGTGACCGGCAGTGTGGAATCGGCGCCGAATGCGAGTGTCGACGGCTCGCGCCCCGAGGCGATCAGCTGTGCGGCCAGCGCCGCGATCATGGCCCCGTTGTCGGTGCACAGCGACAGCCGCGGGATGCGCACGGTGACGCCCGCCTGCTCGGCACGGGCCAGCGCGACATCGCGCAGCCGGCGGTTCGCAATCACCCCGCCGCCCAGCAGCAGCCGCGGCACGTCGTGGCGCGCGCACGCGTCGAGCGCCTTGGTGACGAGCACGTCCACGACCGCTTCGCGGAAGCTCGCCGCGACGTCGGCGACGGGCACCGGCTCGCCCGCGGCCTCGTGCTGCTCGATCCAGCGCGCGACGGCGGTCTTCAGTCCCGAGAACGAGAAGTCGTAGCGGTGCTCGGCCATGTCAGACGCGCGCGAGAGCCCGCGGGGGAACCGGACCGCCGTGGGATCGCCGGATGCCGCGGCCCGATCGATCTCCGGGCCACCCGGGTAGGGCAGACCCAGGATGCGGGCCACCTTGTCGAAGGCCTCGCCGGCCGCGTCATCCATCGTCTCACCCAGCAGTTCGACGTCGGTGGTCAGATCGCGCACGAGCAGCAGCGAGGTGTGGCCGCCCGAGACGAGCAGGGCAACCGTCGGGTACTCCAGGGGGCCGGCCTGGGCATCGAGGATGTCGGCGGCGATGTGCCCGACGAGGTGGTTCACGGCGTAGAGGGGCTTGCCGAGCGAGACGGCGAGCGCCTTGGCCGCGCCGACTCCCACCATGAGGGCGCCGGCCAACCCCGGACCGCTCGTGACGGCGACGGCGTCGAGGTCCGCCAGCGGCAGCGGGCCCGGCAGGCCGAGGTTCGCGCCGGCCTCGGCGAGAGCGGCCTCGATCGACGGCTGCAGCGCCTCGAGGTGTGCGCGGGCGGCGACCTCGGGGATCACGCCGCCGTAGCGCGCGTGCTGCTCCATGCTGCTGGCGATGGTGTTCGAGAGCAGCGTGCGGCCGCGCACGATGCCGATGCCGGTCTCGTCGCAGCTCGACTCGATACCCAGCACGAGGGGGTCAGACATCGTGCGTCACCTCCGTCGGCGCGCCGGCGCCTGGCGCCACCCGCTGTGTCGGCTGCACCTCACAGGGTTCGGAGGATTGCGCGGACTTCGGATGATTCGACGAGAATCCTGCGAACTTCGCGCGATCATCCGGAGTTTGTGAATCGCCAGCATCCGCAGGACGCACAGATCCCGCGGCATCCATAGACCCCACGGCATCCATAGAATCCGTGGCCGCATATCCGCGCAGGTCCGCCTGCATGACGATGGCGTCGACGTCGTCGGGCTGGTAATAGCGGGGCCGCCGGCCGACTTCGCGAAAGCCCTCTGACACATACAGCGCCTGTGCGACCGGGTTGTCGGCGCGCACCTCGAGGAAGAGGTCGCGCACGCCGCGGCGCTGGGCCTCGGCGATGAGCTCGACCAGCAGCATCCGTCCCCATCCACGACCGCGGGATGCCGCAGCCACCGCTATGGTCTGGATGTCGCCGTCGCGCGACCCAGCCACGGCCCGTAGCCCGGCATAGCCGGCGAGGGCGCCGTCGTGCTCGAGCACGAGGTAGCGGCCGTGCGGTGAGGCGAGCTCGTCGCGCATGGTGCGCGCGCTCCAGGCGTCGGTCGGGAATGACGCCCGTTCGAGCGCCATGATGGCCTCGAGATCCGAGCCTGTGGCGGTGCGCAGCGCGATCACAGGCCCACCTTCTTGCGCGCGGCAGGCAGGGCGACGTCGGGCGAGCGCAGGTAGAGCGCGTCGTGCGGGCCGATCTCGCGCCCGGCCGCGAGGGCGCGGGCGGCGGCCAGGGCGAGCATCATGCCCGAGACGGCGGTGGCGTCGCGGCGCTCGGCGCCGGCTTGGGCGAGCACGGCGTCGATCTCGTCACGCGGGGCCAGGGCCGGTCCGGTCGAGCGCACGGGCAGTCCGTCGTCGTCGAGCCCCTCGTAGACCGAGTACGCGACCTCGCGGCGGCGCGCGTCGGTGACGACGGCGAAGCGCGGGGTCGCGGCATCCCGCATCGCGTCGAGCAGGAGCATCTCGAGGGCGATCGCGTCGTGGCTGACCACCGGCACGACCGGGATGCCCCGCCCGAGCGCGAACGCGCGCGCGGCGGCGATGCCGATCCGCAGGCCGGTGAAGGGGCCGGGTCCCATGCCGGCGGCGACGTGGGTGATCTCCCCGGCGCGGGCCGCCGCGGCCTCACCAGCGTCGGCCGCTCCAGCGTCGAACGCTCCAGCGTCGGCCGCTCCAGCGTCGAATTCATATGAATTTGGCGATTGCACATCAAACCGCCGACGGTTTGATGTTCTCTCGACAGTTTTATGTGCACTCGCGGCCTGGACCGAGGACGGACCGGGATGCCACGGCCCGACGACCTGCTCGAGCAGCGTGCCGATCACCTCGGCGTGAGCGAGCGGATCGGCGCTGTCGGCCTGGGCACGCGCGACGCCGTCCTCCTCGATGACGGCGACCGTCGTGCCGAGCGAGGTGTCGATGCCGAGGATCACGCCTTCCAGGGTAATGGGCCCCGGCCCGACGGAAGCTGAGGAGCGGCACCGACGCCCCCGCGAAGCCGCGACCACCCCGCGAGGTCGTACGCAATCCCTCGAGGTCGTACGTGATCCCGCGAGGTCGTACCCAATCCCGCGAGGTCGTACGCAATCCCGCGAGGTCGTACGCAATCCCGCGAGGTCGTACGTGATCACGCCGAGGTCGTACGCAACGGTCGAATACGCACTCCCACGAGGTCGTACGCAACCTCGCGAGATTAGCTACGACCTCGCGAAAACCGCTACGACCTCGCGGGGCAGAGGGGTCAGGCGCCGCGGCGCCACACGGTGACCACCCGGGGGTCGGGGGCGTCCTGGTCTTCTGGATCCCAATCGGGCAGCGCGCACGCCGAGTCGGAGCCGTGCCCGCCCGTCGCGCGCTCGAGCTCGACCTCCCACCACGTCTCGCGCAGCCCCTCGGCCATGCCGCGGCCCCACTCCACCACGACGACCGAGCGCTCGGCGTCGATGTCGAGGTCGTCGAGCTCGAGCGCCGACCCGAGCCGGTACGCGTCGGCGTGCACGAGCGGCGCCCCGCCGACCAGCGACGGATGCGTCCGCGCGATCACGAACGTCGGGCTCTGCACGGGCCCGCGCACGCCGAGCCCCTCGGCGATCCCGCGGGTCAGCGTCGTCTTGCCCGCCCCGAGCGGACCGGTCAGCACCACGAGGTCGCCGGCATGCAGCATCCCGCCCATCCGGCGTCCGAGTGCCTTCATGTCGGCCGCCGACGCCACCTCGTGGCGGCCGACGAGCGCGTCCAGGCCGCTCACGCGCGCGCCTCCACACGGGGCACGCGCGGTCCGATCCGGCTCACGATCTCGTAGTTGATGGTGGATGCCGCATCTGCCCACTCCTCCGCGCCCGGGGCGCCGAGGGTCGCGTCGCCGAACAGCACGGCTTCGTCGCCCACCGCGACCGGGGCGTCGCCGACGTCGACCACGAACTGGTCCATGGCGATGCGCCCCGCGACGCGGAATCGCTGCCCCCCGATCGCGACCGGCCCGGCGTTCGACGCCTGCCGCGGCACGCCGTCGGCGTAGCCGGCCGGCACGAGCGCGAGTGTCGTGGCGCGGTCGGTGCGATATGTGTATCCGTACGAGACGCCGTGCCCGGCGGGCACTCGCCGCACCGCCGCGATCGACGCGTGCAGGGTCATCGCCGGGCGCAGCCCGAGCTCGGCGGGCGTGCGGTCGGCGAACGGCGACAGCCCGTAGAGCCCCAGCCCCAGCCGCACGCAGTTCAGACGCGTCTCGGGCAGCCCGATCGCCGCCTCGGTGGCGGCCAGGTGCCGCAGGCGCGGGGCGAGTCCCGCGGCCGATGCCGCCGCCTCCGCGTCGCGGAAGCGCGCCAGCGCCGCGCGGTCGTCGTCGGGTGACGCGTTCGACACGTGGCTGAACAGCCCGGTCACCCGCAGCCGGCCGATGCGCTCGAGGCGCGCAGCCTCGGCGAAGACGGCGCCGATGTCTTCGGGCGCGATGCCGTTGCGGCCCAGACCCGTCTCGACCTTCAGGTGCACGCCGACGGGACGATCAGTGGATGCCGCGGCCGCGGCCTGCTGCAGCTGGTCCATGCTCGAGATGCCCAGCTCGACCCCGAGAGCGGCCGCCTCGTCGAACGTGGTGCCCGGCGCGTGCAGCCACGCGAGGATTGGGGCGTCGATGCCTCCGCGGCGCAACTGCCGCGCCTCGGCCACGTCGGTCACGCCCAGCCACGTCGCGCCGCCGGCCAGGGCCGCAGCCGCCGACCGCACCGCACCGTGCCCGTAGCCATCGGCCTTGACCACGGCCATGACCTCGACGCCGGTCAGGGCCCGCAGGTGGCGGGTGTTCTGGGCGATAGCGCTCGTATCGATGACGGCTTCGCGCAGCACGCCCGGGGCGAGGCGGCTCATGCGCTCGCCTCGTTCTCGGGAACGTCTGCGGCCTCGGCGATGACGTAGGCGATGGCGAGGCCCGCGTCGTGCGACATCGACAGATGCAGGGTCTGGATGCCGCGCGCGGCGACCACCTCGGCCGTGGTGCCGCGCAGCTCGAACCAGGGCTTGCCCGCGGCATCCGGAACGATCTCGATCTCGGTCCAGTGGACGCCGTCAGATCCGCCCAGGGCCTTGATGAGCGCTTCTTTCGCCGCGTAGCGCGCGGCCAGCGAGCGCGATGCGAGCGGACGCTCGGACGGCGCGAACAGGCGCGTGAGCAACCTCGGGGTGCGGGCGATGGTGCGCTCGAAGCGCGGGATGTCGACCAGGTCGACGCCGATCCCGGCGATCATCCGGCCTCCCCTCGCACCTGTACGACTTTAGCGCGCCGAGACAGGGCCCCGTGCTGTCATCGAATGCACATCACACCGCCCCGTGCACATCAAACCGCCGCCGGTTCGATGTGCATCAGACAGATTCATATGAATTCGACCGTGGTGACAGCGAGGCAGCACCCACGCCCGCGGCAACAGCAGCGCCCACAGCCCGCCCCGCCCCGCCCTACTCGACGGTGACGGACTTGGCGAGGTTGCGCGGCTGGTCCACGTCCAGCCCCTTGGCCTCGGCCAGGCCCATCGCGAAGATGTGCAGCGGTACGACCGCCAGCAGGGGCTCGAACAGGGCACCCGCCAGCGGGATGCGCAGCACCTCGTCGGCGAACGGGAGCACCGCGGCATCCCCTTCTTCGGCGATCACGATCACACGGGCACCGCGCGCCCGGATCTCCTGGATGTTGGAGACCACCTTGTCGTGCAGCTGCGCCGAGTACACCGGCGACGGCACGATCACGAACACCGGCTGCCCGGGCTCGATCAGCGCGATCGGACCGTGCTTGAGCTCACCGGCGGCGAACCCCTCAGCGTGGATGTACGAGATCTCCTTGAGCTTGAGAGCCCCCTCGAGCGCGATCGGGTAGCCGACGTGGCGACCCAGGAACAGCACCGAGCGGGTGTCGGCCATCCAGCCGGCCAGCTGCGCGGTGCGCTCCTGCTCGTGCGCGAGAACCCATGCGATCTTGTCGGCGACGCCCTCGAGCTCGGCGACCGCGTCGGCCGACGCATCCGCCGAGAGCACACCGCGCACGCGGCCGACGTGCAGCGCCAGCAGGTACAGCGCCGTGATCTGCGCGACGAACGCCTTCGTCGAAGCGACGGCGACCTCGGGGCCGGCGTGCGTGTAGACGATGGCGTCCGACTCGCGCGGGATGGTGGCGCCCTGCGTGTTGCAGATCGACAGCGTCTTGGCCCCGCGCTCGCGCGCGTACTTCACTGCCATGAGCGTGTCCATCGTCTCGCCCGACTGGCTGATCGAGACGACGAGGGTGCCGGCGTCGAGCACCGGGTCGCGGTAACGGAACTCGTGCGCCAGCTCGACGTCGACGGGCACGCGCGCCCACTGCTCGAGCGCGTATTTGCCGACCTGTCCGGCGTAGGCGGCGGTACCGCACGCGATGACGAGAATGCGGTGGATGCCGCGGAAGAGGTCGTCCAGACCGTCGAGCTCGGGGATCTCGACGATGCCGTCGTGCACCCGCCCGCGCACCGTGTTGGCGACGGCCTCGGGCTCTTCCGAGACCTCCTTCGCCATGAACGACGGCCATCCGCCTTTCTCGGCGGCCGCGGCATCCCACGTCACTTCGAACGGCTCCACCTCGACCTCGCCCCCGTCGAAGTCGGTGACCCGCACGCCCTCGGGCGTGATCGACACGATCTGGTCCTGGCCGATCGCCAGGGCGTTGCGGGTGTGCTCGACGAATGCGGCGACGTCCGATCCGAGGAAGTTCTCGCCCTCGCCCAGGCCGATCACCAGCGGAGAGTTGCGGCGCGCGCCGACGACGAGCCCGGGGTGGTCCTGGTGCATGGCCAGCAGCGTGAAGGCACCCTCGAGTCGGCGCACCGTCGCACGGAACGCGGCCTCGAGGTCGTCGCCGTGCGCGTGGTACTCGCGGGCCAGCAGCTGGGCCGCGACCTCGGTGTCGGTCTCGCTCGCAAAGCTTGCGCCCTCTGCCTCGAGCTCGGCCTTGAGCACGGAGAAGTTCTCGATGATGCCGTTGTGGATGACCGCCAGCCGGCCCTCATCGGCCAGGTGCGGGTGCGCGTTAGCGTCGGTCGGGCCGCCGTGGGTGGCCCAGCGGGTGTGTCCGATGCCGGTCGTGCCGTCGGGCAGCGGGGTCCGCGCGAGGTCGTCGCGCAGCACGCTGAGCTTGCCGGCGCGCTTGCGCATGCCGAGGGTGCCGTCGCCGTCGATGACGGCGACACCGGCCGAGTCGTAGCCCCGGTATTCCAGACGCGCGAGCCCTGACAGGAGAATGCCCTCACTGGGGCGCGGGCCGACGTATCCGACGATTCCACACATGGGGTCAATCGTATTCAGCGGTGATTGCGAGGGGTCTGAACAAAGGGATGGATGCCGCGGGTCGGCCTGCCCCGGTCGTTGAGCGAGCGAAGCGAGTCGAAACGCCCCCGCACCCCGCGCCCCGCACCCCGCGCTCCAGCTCGATGACTTGCCGCAAGTGGCGAGTGGATCCGACGCAACACCCACCACTTGCGGCAAGTCATCCGCGAGGGAACCCCGGAAGAGGACCCCGGAAGAGAACCCCGCAAGTGGATGCCGCGGCCCGCAGCATCCATCACGCGTTACAGCTTGCGCAGCTGCACGTACTCCACCGCGTGGTCGCGTCCCTTGCGCAGCACGAGCGAGGCCCGGTGCCGGGTGGGCAGCACGTTCTCTTCGAGGTTGGGCAGGTTGATGTCGTTCCAGAAGCCGAGCGCCCGCTCTTGCGCTTCGGCGTCGCTGATGTCGGCGAAGACCTTGAAGAACGAGTTCGGATTGCTGAACGCCCCGTGCCGCAGCGCGAGGAAGCGGTCGACGTACCAGCGCTCGATGTTCGCGGCGTCGGCGTCGACGTAGACCGAGAAGTCGAACAGGTCGCTGACCGCGACATCGTTGGGCGCCGGCGGCGGCTGCAGCACGTTGAGCCCCTCGACGATGAGCACGTCGGGCCGCCGCACGGTCACGTGGGCGTCGGGCACGATGTCGTAGCGCACGTGCGAGTAGAAAGGCGCCCGCGCCTCGGCCGCTCCGCTTTTGACCTGGAGGAGGAAGTCGACGAGCGCCCGCCGGTCGTACGACTCCGGAAAGCCCTTGCGATCCATCAGGCCGCGTCGCTTGAGCTCGGCGTTCGGGTACAGAAAACCGTCGGTGGTCACGAGCTCGACCCGCGGGGTGTCGGACCAGCGGCTCATCAGCTCGCGCAGCAGGCGCGCGATGGTCGATTTGCCGACCGCGACCGACCCCGCCACCGCGAGCACGAACGGGGTCGTGGTGTCGTCGCCCTCCTGCAAGAAGGCGGAGGTCTCCGCACCGAGCCGCTTCGTCGCCGTCGCGTAGAGACTGAGCAGCCGGCTCAGCGGCAGGTACACGTCGCGCACCTCGGTGAGATCGAGCCGGTCTCCGAGCCCGCGGATCTGCACGACCTCGGTCTCGGTCAGCGGCTGTGCCATCCCGGCTGCCAGTCGCGCCCAGTCAGCGCGGGCGATCTGCCGGTACCTTTCGGGCGCGGATGCCTCATCTGTGGCCACCCGGCAATCGTAGCGGGGTGGATGCCGCGCGCCGTGCGAGGCCGGCGCGCACCTCGTCGCGCGTTCACACTCGCGCAGACCACCAGCGAGTACCTTCCTCCCCCAATTCTGTGTACTGTATTCAGTATTCGGCACGGGCCGGTGCCATCGACAAGGAGGTCAGCATGACAGGGCGCGGATTCACACTCGCCGCAATGACGGTCGCCGGAGCGCTCGCGCTCACCGGCTGCGCGTTCGGCGGGACGGGCAACAACACGGCGACGACACTCGAGCCAACGGCGAACGCCACGGGCAAGATCACGATCTGGTCATGGGATGTCGCCGCGACGGCACTCAAGCGCCTGGCCAAGCAGTACGAAGCCGATCACAAAGACACCACGATCGACGTCGTCGACATCGGCTACGACAACGCCTACGACAAGATCTCGGTCGGCCTGCAGGCCGGCACGGGCCTGCCCGACATGATCACACTCGAAACCGACCATGATCAGGGATACCTGTCGCAGTTCCCGAAAGGTTTCGCCGATCTCACGCCCGTATTCGGTTCGATGAAGTCCGATTTCGACCCGTTCAAATGGGATGCCGGCAGCGACAAGGACGGCAAGCTGCGCATGGCCCCGTGGGACTCGGGCACCGTGGGCATGTTCTACCGCACCGATTACTTCTCGAAGGCGGGCATCGACCCGGCCTCGATCAAGACCTGGGACGACCTGGTCGCGGCGGGCGAGACCATCAAGGCCAAGCTCGCCAAGACACTGATCACCGCCGACTTGTCGGCAGGCGGGCCGTTCTCCATGCTCCTGCAGCAGCAGGGCCAGGGCTACTTCAACGCCGCAGGCGAGATCACTGTCAACTCCCCCGCGGCTGTCAAGGTGATGACGCTGCTGAAGACCATGAATCAGAAGGGGCTCATCAAGAACGCGAAGGGGTGGGATGCCAGCGTCACGAGCGCGAAGGACGGCGATTCCGCCGTCACCCCCGAGGCGGTGTGGTGGATCGGCACGCTCCAGGGCGAGGCGCCCGAACTCAGTGGAAAGTACGCGGCGCGCGACCTGCCACTCTTCGACGACGCAAGCGCGCCCACGTCGAACAACGGCGGTTCGGGCCTGGCGATCCCCACACAGGCCAAGAACCCGCAGCTGGCCGCAGCGTTCATGAAGTTCGTGCTCGCCGACGAGGCCAACCAGGCGTCGATGATGAAGAACGAGGGCCTGTTCCCCGCGTTCCTGCCAGCGCTGAAGTCCGACTTCTTCCAGCAGCCCGACCCGTACTTCGGTGGGCAGAAGGTCTACCAGTTCTTCGGCGACCTGACGCCGAAGATTCCCTCGATCACCTTCACCAGCGACCAATCGGCAGCCAGTGACGCGATCACCAATGCCGTCGGCGCGGCCGTGCTCGGCAACACCGATCCCAAGAAGGCGCTGGATGACGCGGCCCAGCAGATCGCGACGGCCACAGGCAGGAAGATCGCAGGCTGATGACGGCGTCACTGACCGTTCGGGAGCGCGGGACGCGCCGCGCTCCCGGCGGTACCCGCACCGCCGGAGCCCGGCTCGCGGGGCGACGGCAGCGTCCGGGCCTCTGGTTCGCGCTGCCGGCCGCGGCCCTGCTGCTCATCTTCTTCGCGTACCCGCTGGCAACGTCGTTGCTGCAGAGCTTCTTCAGCACGAAGGGCGGCGAGTCCACTTTCGTCGGGCTTGACCAGTACGCGCGACTGTTCCGCGACCCGCTCGTGCTGAAGAGTCTGGGTACGGCACTGCTGATCCTCGTGGTGCAGGTGCCGATCATGATCGCCCTGGCGGTCGGACTCGCGTACATTCTCAACCAAGCATGGGTGCGCTTCCGCTCCGGCTTCCGGCTCATCATCTTCCTGCCGGCGATCACGACGCTGGTCGCCTACTCGGTGGTCTTCCGGGTCATGATGACGACCGACGGCGGGGCACTGAACCAGATCCTCGGCGTGTTCGGCGCCGGCCCCATCGACTGGCTCAACAACGAGTGGTGGGCCCGGGTCGCCGTGATCGCGTCGATCACGTGGCGCTGGACCGGCTACAACATGGTGATCATCCTCGCGGGCCTGCAGGCGATCCCCGCCGAGCTGTATGAGGCGGCGCGCATCGATGGCGCCGGCCGCTGGCAGACGTTCTGGCACATCGTGGTTCCCCAGCTGCGGCCGGTGCTCATCTTCACCATCGTCACCTCGACGATCGGGGCACTGCAGCTGTTCGACGAGAACTTCATCCTCACCGGCGGCGGACCCAACAACGCCACCCTCACACCGGTGCTGTACCTCTACAAGGTCGGCTTCCAGCAGTTCGACTTCGGCTACGCCGACGCGATCGCCTGGATGCTGGTCGTCCTGACCGCCATCATCGCGGTCATCCAGTTCCGCGTCCTCCGGGAGAAGCCCTGATGACCACCGAGCTCATCGTCACCGGTCGCGCCCGACGCCGCGGCATCCCGTCGCGCCGCAGGCACGAGCCACTCCTGCGTCGGATCGCCCTACGCAGCCCCGTCTACCTCGTCCTCGTCGTCGCGAGCGTGCTCTCACTGATCCCGTTCGCGTGGATGGTGATCGCCTCCACGCACAAGACAAGCGACCTGTTCGTCACCCCCCTGCCACTGTTGCCCGGCGGCGAGTTCTGGCAGAACCTCGGCCGGCTGCAAGAGTCGGTGGGCTTCGGCCAGGTGATGATCAACAGTGTGCTGGTGGCAGTGCTGTACACCGTGTTCAGCTCGATCATCAGCGTCATGTGCGGGTACGGGCTGGCCACGTACCGGTTCCGCGGTCGCGGCGTGCTCATGGGCGTCATCCTCGTCACGATGATGATCCCCATGCAGGTGCTGCTCGTGCCACTTTTCCAGATGATGGCCAGCGCCGGGTGGATCGACTCGTACCAAGCGCTGATCATTCCGTTCCTGGCCAATGCGTTCGGCATCTTCCTGATGCGACAGGGGTTCCTCGACTTCCCCACCACACTCATCGAGGCGGCGCGCATCGATGGCGCATCCGAGCTGCGCACGTTCTACCGCATCGTGCTGCCGGTCGCGCGTCCGCAGATCGCGGCGCTCATCATCTACACGTTCATCAGCCAGTGGAACTCGTTCATCTGGCCGCTGCTGATGCTCAACAGCGAAGACAAGTACACGATCCCGGTCGCGCTGAACACGATGATCGGCCTGAGCCGCGTCGACTACTCGGGCCTTATGCTCGGTTCGCTCCTGGCGACGCTTCCGCTGTTCCTCCTGTTCCTGGTCTTCCAGAAGCAGTTCGTCGCGGGTCTGCTCGGCGGGGCCGTCAAAGGATGAGCCGCACGCACCGTCGAATGAGGGCGGGATGCTGCAGCCGCAGCATCCCGCCCTCATTTGTACAGTCACGAATCGGTCTCGCCCTCTTGACGTCTATGTGTTTTGTATACAGAATACCGAATAACAGCGTTCTTCCTCGAGAAGGGTCTCTCATGCTCCGCTCACGCAAAGTCCTCACCATCGCTACGACCGTCACGGCGGTCACGGCACTTTCCCTCGGCCTCGGCGCGTGCAGCGGCGGTGGCGGCAACGGCGGCTCGGACGGTCAGCAGACCGTCGTGTGGTCGACGTGGGGCACCCCGCAAGAACTCACCCGCTACAAGGAGTTCGACGCACAGTTCATGAAGGACCATCCGAATATCAAGGTGGTCCTCCAACCGGTGGCCGACTACGGCGACTACCACACGAAGCTGCTCACCGAATTGGCATCGGGTACTGCACCCGACGTCTTCTACATCGGCGACGACCAGATCGGCAAGTTCGTCAACTCGAACGTGCTCATGCCGCTGAATGAGCTGATGAGTTCGAAAGACAGCAAGACCAAGCCCGACGATTTCGCGCAGGGGCTGCTGGGCGCCGCCGAGAAGGACGACAAGATCCTCGCCGAGCCGAACGACTCGAACCCGGACGCGCTCTGGTATGACAAGGTCGCGCTGAAGAAGGCCGGCATCACCGAAGATCCCGCGACCCTCGCTTCCGAAGGCAAGTGGACGACGCAGAAGTATCTGGAGATGAACGACAAGCTTCACGCCGCGGGTCTGACCGGATCGATGTTCTGGAACTACTGGTCCACGCACTGGAGCTGGATCTCCTCGCAGGGCGGCAAGGCCTTCGACGACAACGGCGACTTCGTCGCCAACACCGATCCGACCTCGGTGGCGGCGATGGACACGTTCGGCAAGTACTTCCAAGACAAGACGTTTGTCGTCGCCGACACGCTGCCCAGCGGTGCCGGGGCCGACTCAGTGTTCGTGACGCACAAGGCCGGGTTCTTCATCCAGGGCCGCTACACGATCGGCACCGTCAAATCGGCCGGCGACCCGCAGAACTACGATGTCGCCCCATGGCCGACGCCCGACGGCAAGGCCGCGCCCACCGGCGTCGCCGTGAGCTACCTCGCCATCAATGACAAGACGAAGGTGAAGGATGCCGCGTTCACGTTCTGGACGAACTTCCTGAGCAAGGACGGCCAGACGTTCCGCCTGAAGGGCAGCGGCAACGCCGTGCCCTCGATCAAGGGCGCCGACAGCGTCGTGCTCGACGGCTACCCTGATCACGCCCAGACGCTGCTCGACATGCGCGACCTCGGCTTCGAGGACTACGCAACCGAAGCGCAGGTGCCCGGTCTGTCGACCGACGTGAGCGACATCATGCTCAAGCTGTACCAGGGCAAGCTCACCGGCCAGCAGGCGCTCGACCAGTCGGCCCAGCTCATCTCGAGCAAGACCTCGGGCAAGTAGGAGCCGGGTCGTGACCGGGTCCTCCGTCGGCATCGCGGACGCCGCGATGACCGGAGTGCCGGCGCCGGGCGCGCCTCGTGCAGAGGCCGCCTGGCGCCGACGCGACCGCCGCTGGGGCTATGTCTTCGTCGCGCCGCAGATGATCGGGATGGGCGTTTTCGTGCTCGTCCCGTTCATCGCCGCCCTCGTGCTCGCCTTCGCGCAATGGGACGGCCTGACGCCCCTGAGCTGGGTGGGCTTCGACAACTTCAAGACCGAGCTGACCGACCCGCTGTTCGGGCGGGCGCTGGTCAACACCATGCTCATCGCCGTGGTCACGGTGCCGATCGGGCTGGGGCTGGCTGTCATCGTCGCCGTGGCGCTCGAGCGGCTGAAGACCCGCACGCTCTACCTGGCGCTGTTCTTCGCCCCGGTGATCACCAGCAGCATCGCCGTCGCCATGATCTGGCAGCAGCTGTTCCGCACCGACGGCATCATTTCGCGCACGATCGCGGCGGCCTTCCACGTGCCTGCCCCCGACTGGCTCGCCGACCCGCACCTGGCGCTGATCGCCGTGTGCATCGTGACGATCTGGTCATCGCTGGGTCTGAACGTCGTCATCTTCCTCGCGGGCCTGCAGAACATCTCGCCGAGCGTCATCGAGGCCGCACGCATCGACGGTGCCGGCGCCGTGGCCCTGTTCTTCCGCATCCGCCTGCCGCTGCTATCGCCGGTGATCTTCTTCTCGTCGATCATCGCGTTCATCAGCTCGCTGCAGACGTTCGACATCGTCTTCGTACTCGTGGCCAACGCCGGCCCCGACAACGCCACGCGCACGATCGTCTACCACATCTACGATCTTGGCTTCGGCAAGACGCAGTTCGGCGTCGCCAGCGCGGCATCCATTCTGTTGCTGATCCTGACGCTGGTGATCACCGCGATCCAGTTCGGGTTCCAGAAGCGGTTCGTGCATTACGAGGAGGGCGCGGCATGAGCACCCCCAAGCCCCGGCTGACCGACGGCACGCTCGCGGCGGCGACCGACTCCACGCGGGCGCTGACCGCCCCCGGCACGTCCTTCCGGCCGCACGCGCGCCCCGGACGCACGAAACGCCGCGTGACCGCGACGATCCTGCACGTCGTGCTGCTGCTGGCGGGGCTGGCGATGGTGTATCCGTTCGTGTGGATGCTGGTGACGGCGTTCAAGGGGCTACCGCAGCTACTCAACCAACCGCTGAGCTTCTGGCCGAACCCGTGGCAGCCGCAGAATTTCATCGACGCGTGGAACGACGCCCCGTTCGGCCAGGCGTACGCGAACAGCATCTACATCGCGATCCTCGTCGTGATCGGCACGCTCATCACCGCGTCGATGGCCGGCTACGCGTTCGCGCGCATCAAGTTTCGCGGCTCACGCGTCATGTTCGTCATGTTCCTGGCCACGCAGATGATCCCGATGCAGGTCACACTCATCCCCTTCTATCTGCTCATGGCCAAGTTCGGGTGGGTCGATTCGCACCTGTCGCTGATCGTCCCGGCGGCGCTGGCGAACCCGTTCGCCGTGTTCCTCATGCGGCAGTTCGTGCTGTCGCTGCCGAAGGAGCTCGAAGAGGCCGCCCTCGTCGACGGCGCCGGCCGCTGGCGCGTCTTCTGGAGCATCGTGCTGCCCAACCTGCGCCCCGGCCTCGGCGCCCTGGCGATCATCGTGGCGCTGGGCACATGGAACAACTTCCTGCTGCCGCTGGTCATGCTCAACAGCCAGAACCTGTTCACCGTGCCGTTGCTGCTGCAGAGCTTCCAGGGGCAGTTCGGCTCGATCAACTACGGGCTGATCATGGCCGCGTCGGCCGTGGCGACGATCCCCATGCTCGTCGCGTTCGTCATCGGCCAGCGGCAGATCCTCAACAGCATGGCCGCGTCCGGCCTGGGCGGGCGATGATCCCCGCCGAGCAGGCCGCGCGCCACCTCGATCTCGTGCAGGCGCCGTTCACCCTGCCGTCGTCGCGCCTGCTCGTGTTCCGTGAGAACGACGCGACGGGGCAGGATGCCGCGGCCGACGCGCGCGCTCTGCGCGTGCACACTGCCGAGTACGAGAGGCCGCTGCGCGCCTGCCGCGTCATCGACCGGCTCGAGGTGCGCGATGCCGACAGCGAGCTGGTGCCGGTGCGCGAGGTGCGCCCCGACCGCATCGTGTTCGCCGGCGGCGGGACCCTGACGTTCGCCGGCCCCGGAGCGCTGAGCGTGTGCGCACCACCCGGCGGCACCATCGCCTGGACGCTGCCCGACGGCACCCGGCACACGCACGCCGGCGCCGTGCGCCTCCACGTGAGTGCCGACCGCACGATGACCGCCGAGACCCAACGACACCACGACGACGCCCTCGATGCGACCGCGGCGGTATGGGCGGACTGGTTCGGCCGCTGCCCGCACGTGCGCGACGATCTACAGGAGATGACCGCGTTCTGCTGGTGGGTGCTCGGCGCGAACATCGTCGGCCTGCCTCGCCTGGGCGACGTGCGCGCCGTGGTGCCATCGAAGATCGGGTACGTCGGCCTGTGGCAGTGGGACGCCTATTTCATCGCCGCCGGCCTGCGCCACGGCGACCCGGCGCTGGCCCGCGAGCAGCTCGAGCTCGCGTTGCGCTTTCCCACTCCCACCGGGCAACTGGCCGACGTCGTGCATGAAGAGGGCACGCTCGCCTCGAGCGATGACCTGCCCATCGCCGATCGCGCGCACCTGCGCCGCGACGGCTCGGCCATCGCCGACCCCGAGGCGCCGATCCCACTGACCAAGCCGCCTCTGACGGCCTGGGCGCTGCGCGCCGTGCTCGAGGTCTCACCCGATGATGCGTGGGCCCGGCGGATGCTCTCGGTCATCGAACGATCGCAGGACTGGTGGTTCACCTACTCCGACGCCGACGCCGACGGGATGCCGGAATACGCGCATCCCTACTCGTCCGGTCTCGACGACAGCCCGATCTTCGACGGCCGACTACCTGTCGCCTCCCCTGACCTCGGGGCTTACCTCGTGCGGCAAGACCTCGACCTGGCGCTCCTGTGCGAGCAACTGGGCACCGGCGATGCGGCATCCCACCGCCGCCGCGCGCAGCGCACGATGGGTCTGCTTGCGCGCATGTGGCACCCTGAGCGGCGGGCGTTCCTGGCCGAGGGGCGTCCGACCGATGCGATCACCGGTCTCATGCCGCTGCTGACCGGGATGCTCGATGCGCCCACGGTCGACGCACTGGTGGCCGCGCTCGACGACCCCGCACGTTTCGCCACGTCCTGGGCTGTGCCCACGGTCGCAGCCGGCGATGACGACTTCGACCCCGAGCGCATGTGGCGCGGCCCGGTGTGGGTGAACACCAACGTGCTCGTGGCCGAGGGACTCGAGCGCTCGGGCCACCCCGAGCGCGCCCGGCGACTGCGCGAGCAGACCGTGCAGCTGGTGATGCACGCCGGCGGCCCGCACGAATACTTCACACCCGATACCGGGTGCAAGGCCCCCACCGCCACCACCGCCTTCGGCTGGTCGGCGGCGCTGTTCGTCGATCTGGCCGTGCGCCTGTCGGCGTGAGCGCGGGTCAGTCGGTGAAGTAGGTGCTCGAGGCGTTGGCGAGGATGCGAGTGGCCCCGTGCATCCAGTTGATCTCGAGCGCGTCGACGGCGCCGGGCACATCTCCCGCGGCCAGGCACCGGGCGATTTCGGCATGTTCGGCCGAGACGCGGTGGATCGTCGCGTCGCTCGGCACGAGCAGCGACTCGTACCGATGGAACGCGCCGCGTACGGTCTCGATGATCGTGAGCAGGCGCCCGTTCGGGCACGCCGAGAGCATGAGTGTGTGCCACTCGTCGTCCTTGGAGACGACCAGCGAATGTTCGACCTCTTCCTGTGTGAAGGCGGCTGCCATCTCACCCAGACGCACGCCGAGCGTCTTCAACTCATCGAGCGGGCTCAGCCGCAGCGCGAGCCCCTCCAGGGTCGCCATGACGGGCGCGAGCTCTTCGAACTCGGCCTTGCTCAGCGGCGCGAAGCGGAACCCCTTGCCGTTCTCGCTCTCGATCTGCCCATCGCTCTCGAGCCAGATCAGCGCTTCGCGTAGCGGAGTGCGGCTCACGCCGATCTCGTTGGCGAGCTGCACTTCATTGATGCCCTCGCCCGGCCGCACGCGGCCCGAGCGCATCCAGGCCAGCAGTTCATCGCGCACCTGCATGCGCAGGTTCTTCCGCTCGATTGCCATGGATTCTCCTTGTACTTGACCGTCTACAGTATTCAGCATAGCCTCGCTGTATACAGAATACATTTGGCAGCAAGCATCCACCGGTCCCACGCCGAACCCACCTGACGAAGGAGTCCGCATGACCCGGAACCCGCGCCCGTTCGATCTGGGGGCGCTCGCCTACGGCGGCGACTACAACCCCGATCAGTGGAGCGAAGACCTCTGGGCCGAAGACATCGCGCTCATGCAGGAAGCCGGTGTGAACATCGTGACGCTGCCGGTGTTCAGCTGGCCGCAGCTGGAGACCTCCCCCGGCGTCTACGACTGGGCCTGGCTCGACCGCATCATCGATCTGCTATGGGCCGGGGGCATCCACGTCGACTTGGCCACCGCGACGGCCACGCCACCTTCGTGGCTACTGCGTGCACACCCCGAGATGCTGCCGATGGATGCCGACGGCCGGCGCCTCGCGTTCGGCTCGAGGCAGGCGTACTGCCCGAGTTCGCCGGTGTGGCACGAGAACGTGGCGCGCCTGACCCGGGCGATGGCCGAGCGCTACGGTGAGCACCCCGCCGTCGTGCTGTGGCATGTCTCCAACGAGTACGGCGACCACACCGCCCGCTGCTGGTGCCCAGAGTCGTCTCGCCACTTCCGTCGCTGGTTGCAGGAGCGCTACGGCACGCTCGAGCGCCTCAACGACGCGTGGGGCGTGAACGTGTGGGGCCAGCGCTACACCGACTGGGAGCACATCGAGGCCCCTCGGCGCGCCCCCGGGCCCATCAACCCGACGCAGTTGCTCGACTTCGAGCGCTTCTCATCCGACGCACTGCTGGACCTGTTCCGGCTCGAGGTCGACATCCTGCACGCCGCGACGCCCGACATCCCGGTCACGACGAACTTCATGAGCATGTTCCGCGAACTGGACTACTGGCGCTTCGCCGAGGTCGAAGACCTCGTCACCGACGACGCCTACCCCGATCCCGCCGACTCCGCCTCGCACGTGGGCGCGGCCTGGAACTACGGGCTCATGCGGTCGCTGAAGGCCGGTCGGCCGTGGCTGCTGCTCGAGCAGTCGGCGAGCGCCGTCAGCTGGCGCGACGTGAACGTGCCCAAGCCCGACGGCAAGCTGCGCAGCGACAGCCTGCAGGCGATCGCGCACGGATCTGACGGGGCCATGTTCTTTCAGTGGCGCCAGGCGCGCTACGGGCAAGAGAAGTTCCATTCCGCGATGCTCGGCCAGCGCGGCGCACGCTCGCGCACGTTCGCGCAGGCAAAGGCACTGGGCGCCGAGCTGACGCGCCTGGCCCCGGTGCGCGGCACCCGGGTGCGCAGCCGAGCAGCCATCATCGTCGACTGGGACGCATGGTGGGGCTCGACCGCGGCCGAGTCGCTGCCGTCGCAACGATTGAACTGGGCGCGCCAAGTGCGCGCGTACCACCGCGCGCTGCACGCGCTGGGCCACCCCGTCGACGCGGTGCGCGCGACCGGGCCGTTCGACGGCTACGACCTTGTGCTCGCCCCTAACCTCTACATCGCCGACGCCGCGCAGGTCCAGGCTCTGACGGCGTTCGTCGAACAGGGCGGTCACGTGGTGGTCGGGCCGTTCTCAGGCGTCGTCGACACCGAAGAGAAGGTGCACCCCGGTGGTGCGCCCGGGCCGCTGCGAGCGCTGCTGGGCGTCGAGGTCGACGAACAGTGGCCGATCGCCGACGGGCAGCACGGGCAGATCACTTGCGGTGCTGACACCCTGGGCTTCACCGCATGGGCCGAGTGGCTCGAGGCTGGTGACGCCGAGGTGCGCGGCACCTACGGCGGCGGCGACCTCGACGGCCGGCCGGCGATCACCCGCCGCGCGCAGGGCGCCGGCAGCGCCTGGTACATCAGCGCGATGCTCGACGACGACGCGCTGCAGACGGTGTTCCGCGACGTGCTGGCCGACGCGGGCCTGCCGGCGCGAGAGCGCGTCGACCAATCGCTCGATGCCGTGACCCGCTCCGATGCGCACACCGACTACACGTTCGTCCTCAATCACGGGCGCACCCCGCTGCAGGTCGTCGTGCCCGAGGGGCACGACCTGCTCACCGATACCGCGGTGGCGGGGGTGATGCAGCTGCCCGCGTTCGGCGCCGCTGTCATCGCCGCGCCCCGTGCCGACGGCATCCCGTTTCTCACCCTGACCGATTCTCCGCACACGCAAGGAGGGCACGCATGAGCACCGCGTTCACGCACCCCTACATCCCGAACACCGCCGAAGCGACGAAGGCACAGATGCTCACCACGGTGGAGGCGTCATCCGTCGACGAGTTCTACGCCGACGTGCCTGACCGGCTGCGCCTGCACCGCGCGCTGAACCTGCCGGAGCCGCTACCGGCAGAGCAGGACCTGGCCCGGCACGTGCGCGGCATCCTCGCAGCGAACCGTTCGACCGACGAGGTTCTGAGCTTTCTCGGCGCGGGCACGTACAACCACTACGTGCCGGCAGTGGTCGACGAGGTGATCCGCCGCAGCGAGTTCCTCACGGCGTACGCGGGCGAGCCGTATGAAGACCACGGCCGCTTCCACGCACTGTTCGAGTACCAGTCGCTCATGGGCGAGCTGCTGGCGATGGATGTCGTGAACGTGCCGACCTATGACGGCTTTCAGGCCGCGGCCACCGGCATCGCGATGGCCGGGCGTATGACCGGGCGCGCTCGCGTGCTGCAAGTGTCTGACGTGTTGCCCGAGAAGCAGTCGAAGGTGCGCGACTTCGTGCGTGCCCGCATGCACGTCGAGGTCGTCCCGTGCCAGGGGGGGCTGGCCGACCTCGACGCTCTCACGGCCGAACTCGGCGACGATGTGGCCGCGGTCTGGGTCGAGACGCCGAGTGCGACGGGTGCGCTCGAGACGCGCCTGCGTGAGATCGCGGATGCCGCGCACGCAGTCGGCGCGGTCGTCATGGTCGGCACGGACCCGATCGGGTACGGCGTGCTGGCCCCGCCGGCGCTCGCCGGCGCCGACATTGTCACCGGCGACATCCAGTCACTGGGCCTGCACCAGTGGTTCGGCGGGGCGCATGCCGGCTTCATCGCCGTGCACGATGACCCTCGGTTCGTCATGGAGCTCCCCTCGCGTCTGTTCGGCCTGGCCACGACAGATGTGCCCGGCGAGTACGGGTTCGGCGACGTCGCCTACGAGCGCACCTCGTTCGCACTGCGCGAGGAGGGCAAGGAGTGGGTGGGCACCGCCTCGGCCCTATGGGGCATCGCCGCCGGCGTCTACCTCGCCCTCATGGGCCCAGCCGGCATGGCCGAGCTCGGCGAGCTGTTGCTGGCCCGCACCCGTTACGCGCAGCAGGCGCTGGCCGCCGTCGACGGCATCAGGCTCGGCGACGACGCCGTGCATCTGCGCGAGTTCACGGTGCGCTTCGCCGACACCACCGCCGCCGCCGTCATCGAGGCGCTGCGCGCCGACGGCATCGAGCCCGGCGTCGCCGTGGGCGACGACACGCTGCTGGTTTGCGTCACCGAGATGACCTCGCAGGCCGACATCGATCGGCTCGCGGCATCCCTCGCCCGCCTTTCCGCCCCCGCATCCGCTTCCGCACTCAAGGAGCAGCACGCATGAGCCTTCCCGTCGCACCCAAGCCGAGCCCGCGCCGCTTTCACCAGGCGCAGTGGGACGAGCCCATCGTGTTCGAGCTGCACTGCGCCGGCGAGCGCGGTATCGCCGTGACGCCGGTCGAGCCCGGCGTGCGCGAGGCCGTGGGTGACGTGGTCGCCGCACTGCCGGCATCCCTGCGCCGCCCCGCCCCGCCGCATCTGCCCGAGATCGGGCAGATGCGTGTGCTCAAGCACTACCTGCGGCTGTCGCAAGAGACCCTGGGCTCTGACCTCAACGTCGACATCGGCCAGGGCACATGCACGATCAAGTACTCGCCGAAGATCAACGATCAGCTCATCGAAGTGCCACAGCTGCGCGAGTTGCA
The DNA here is from genome assembly GCF_029094505.1 of Microbacterium horticulturae. Lineage (NCBI taxonomy): Bacteria > Bacillati > Actinomycetota > Actinomycetes > Micrococcales > Microbacteriaceae > Microbacterium > Microbacterium horticulturae. The sequence goes on from NZ_CP119108.1 coordinate 2,723,257, forward strand.
CCCGCGGCAGAGCGAGGCCAGCGTGCAGGGCGCGCTCGAAATCACGTGGCGGCTCGAGCAGCTCATGGCCGAGATCTCCGGCATGCACGCGGTGACGTTCCAGTCGCCGGGCGGCTCGGCCGGCATCTGGACGAACATCGCCATGATCCGCGCCTATCACGCCGCCCGCGGCGAGGCGGAGCAGCGCGACGAGGTCATCACGACGATCTTCAGCCACCCGTCCAACGCCGCGGCCGCCAAAGAAGCCGGGTACAAGGTCATCACCGTGTACCCCGACGCCGACGGCTACCCCGATCTGACGGCGATGAAGGCGGCACTCAGCGACCGCACGGCGGCGATCATGGTGACCAACCCCGAAGACACGGGCATCTACAACCCGGCGATCCAACAGTGGGTGGATGCCGCGCACGGGGTGGGAGCGCTCGCTTCGTACGACCAGGCCAATGCCAGCGGCATCCTGGGCATCACCCGTGCCCGCGAAGCCGGCTTCGACGTGTGCCAGTTCAACCTGCACAAGACATTCTCGGCCCCGCATGGCTGTGGCGGGCCGGCTGCGGCGGCCAACGCCGTCAGCGAGGCTCTGGCCCCGTTCCTGCCCGGTCCCCGCATCGTGCGAGAAGACGACGGCTTCGCCGTGCGCCAGCCGGGGCCATTGTCGATCGGGCACGTGGCGCCCGGGTTCGGGGTCGTGCTGCACGTCGTGCGCGCGTACGCGTGGATCATGGCGCTTGGTGCTGAGGGGCTGCGCACCGCATCGGAGATCGCCGTACTCAACAACAACTATCTGCTGCACGAGGTCACCCGCATCCCCGGCGCGTCGGCGCCGTATGCGACCGGGCGGCGGCGCATCGAGCAGGTGCGCTATTCGTGGCAGGAGTTGTTCGAGCAGACCGGCATCACCAGTGAGGAGATCGGGATTCGCATGACCGACTTCGGGTTCCACTACTGGACGAGCCACCACCCCTATGTGGTGCCGCAGCCGTTCACGCTCGAGCCGACCGAGTGCTACTCCAAGGCCGAGATCGATGAGTACGTCGCGGCCCTGGCCGAGGTGGCCCGCGAGTGCCGCGAAGAGCCCGAGGTCGTACGCTCCGCGCCGCACAACCAGACCGTCCACCACACGCACCACGACGATCTCGACGACCCCGAGCGCTGGGCGATCACCTGGCGCGCGTACCGCCGCAAGTACTTCGGCGAGACACCCGTCGACGACGTGGTGGCCGCCTAGACCCGTGCTCGCTCTCATCGTCAACCCGGTCGCCGGGGTCGGCGGACCTGCCGGCCTGGCCGGCTCGGACGGCGTCGACGTGCAGGCCGACGCGGCCGTGCGCGGCGGCCTCTCGCGCGCCGATGCGCGCGCGACCGACGCCCTACGCCTGGTCGCCGCGGCTCGTCCGGGCACCCCGGTGCTGACGGCGGCCGGGGCGATGGGTGAGGATGCTGCGCGGCGCGCCGGCCTGGAACCGCATGTGGTCTACACCGCGGTGTCGGCGGCCACGACGCCTTCCGACACGACGGCCGCCGTGCGTTCGGCGATCGCCGCCGGGGCGAGCCTCGTGTTGTTCGCCGGCGGCGACGGCACCGCCCGAGACGTCGCGGCCGCGTTCGGCGACGGCGTGCCCGCCGGCGGGGCCGCAGCTCTCGGCATCCCGTCTGGCGTGAAGATGTATTCCCCCGTGTTCGCGATCAGCCCGAGTGCGGCCGGCGGCATGGCCGTGGCGTGGCTCGACGGGCCGCTGCCCGTGCAGGAGCAGGAGGTGCTCGACATCGACGAGGCGCAGCTGCGCCGCGCACACGTCGAACCGCGCCTGTTCGGCATGCTGCCCGTACCGCAGCGCGCCGGGCGAACTCAGGTCCGCAAGGCGCCGACCCCGGCCGGTGAGCACGCCGCCGTGGTCGCAGCCGCGCATGCGGCGGCGTCCCTGTTCCGCCCCGGCGTGCGGTATCTGCTGGGCCCGGGTGGCACCATGGGCGAGCTCGGCCGCCGTCTCGGGCTGGCGACGACCGCGCTGGGAGTCGACGTGGTGCTCGACGGGCGTCTCGTGCGTGCGCGAGCCAGCGAGAGCGAGCTGCTCGACGAGATCGCGCGCGGCCCCGCGAAGGCGGTGGTAACGGTCATCGGCGGGCAAGGGTTCGTGCTCGGGCGTGGCAACCAGCAGCTGTCGGCGGCGGTGATCCGCGCACTCGGGCCCGATCCGCTCATCGTCGTCGCCCCCGAGCAGAAGCTCGTCGATCTACACGGCCGCCCGCTGCTGGTCGACACGGGCGACGCCGATGTCGATGCGTCGCTGACCGGCTATGTGCGCGTGGTCACAGGCCCCGGCACCGCCAGTCTCTACCCCGTCGTCGCGCCCGAGGCGGCGGCATCCACCCCTCACGACAACCACGAAGAAGGAGCACTCCATGCGACTTGAGAACAAGAAGGCCATCGTCACCGGCGGCGCCGGCGGCATCGGCCGCGCCACCTGCCTCGCGCTGGCCGCGGAGGGGGCCGAGGTGGCCGTCGTCGACCTCAACCAGCAGGCCGCGCAGGCTGTCGCCGACGAGATCCGTGCCGCGGGAGGCTCGGCGATCGCGATCGGTGCCGATGTGTCGAGCGAGGCCGACATCACGCGCGTCGTGCAGACGGCGGTCGATGCGTTCGGCACGATCAACATCGTGCACAACAACGCGGGCATCATTCGCCGCACCACGGCGCTCGAGATCGACGTCGACGAATGGGACCTCGTCTTCGGCGTCAACGTGCGCGCGATCTATCTCATGTGCAAGCACGTCGTACCGATCATGGCTGCCGCCGGCAAAGGGTCGATCATCAACACCGGGTCGGGCTGGGGCCTGAAGGGCGGTGGGCGCGCCTTGTCGTACTGCGCCTCGAAGGGTGCGGTCGTCAACATGACCCGCGCGCTGGCGATCGATCACGGGCCCGCGGGCATCCGTGTGAACTCGGTCAACCCCGGTGACGTGAATACCGGGATGCTGCGCGACGAAGCCCGCCAGGTCGCTCAAGAGGAGAACTCGTTCCTCGCCGAATCGGCCGACCGGCCGCTGGGCCGCATGGGCGAACCCCGCGAGATCGCGGCCGCCGTGGTGTGGCTGGCCAGCGACGAGTCGTCGTATGTGACCGGCTCCGCCCTCGTCGTGGACGGTGGCGGCATCGCCTGACCTTCGTTCTTGACCTCGTGATCCGCCCGTGCCTCGAATAGCCACGACACGCCGCCGGGGCACCCGCGCCGGCCACTGTCACGCTGAGTTCTGAACACGACGAGAGTGGATGCCACGCCGGGCGCGCGGTTCGCTGGTGAACACCGTCGGGTGTGCACAGCGAACCGCGCGGCGAGATGGCACCCGCCACCAAGCGCGTCATGGGCTGACCTCACTCCGCACACTACGCTTTGACCGTGCGCCTCGCCGTTCTCGACATCGGGTCGAACACCGTCCACCTGCTGATGGCCGATGTCCGCCCCGGCGGGCGCCCGCTCGCGGTCACCAGCGAGCGCGCCGTCGTGCGCCTCATGCGCTTCCTCACTCCCGACGGCGCTATCAGCGACGAGGGTGTGGAAGCGCTGCGGGATGCCACGACCCGCGCCCGCGACATCGTCGCCGGCGAGCGCATCGACGAGTTCCTCGCCACCGCGACCTCCGCCGTGCGCGGTGCAACGAACGGCGCTGCCGTCATCGCGATGATCGAGCACATTCTCGGCACCGAGCTGCAGGTGCTCGATGGCGAGACCGAGGCGCGGCTGACGTTCCTGGCGGTGCGGCGCTGGTTCGGCTGGGCGTCGGGCAACATCCTCCTGTTCGACATCGGCGGAGGGTCGCTCGAGCTGGCCACGGGTGCCGACGAGCTGCCCGACGTTGCGGCATCCGTCCCCCTCGGCGCCGGTCGTATGACGGTGCAGTTCATGCCCGACGATCCGCCCGGAGACGCCGCCGTCGAGGCGTTGCGCGCGCACGCGCGTGCGGTGCTGGCCCCGGTCGCCGACACGTTCGCCGCGCAGCCCCGCCCCGATCACATCGTCGGGTCGTCGAAGGCCATCCGGTCACTGGCGCGGCTGGCGGGCTTTCCGGTCGCAGGCTGGAACGGAAGCGAGCGGATGCTGCTCCCCCGCGCCGCGCTGGGCTCGTGGATTCCGCGACTCGCCCACATTCCGGCATCCGCCCGCCAAGAGCTCCCCGGGATCACGCCTGACCGCACGTTCCAGATCGTGGCGGGCGCGGTGGTGCTGCACACGGCCATGGAGATGCTCGGCGCCGGCGAGCTCGAGGTCAGCCCATGGGCGCTGCGCGAGGGCGTGCTGCTGCGCTACATCGAGTCGATGGCGTGGGACCACCTCGGGCGCTGAACGCCCTCACCTCCGGCGCGCGGTGCCGACCTCGATTCTCATCAGGTCGCTCCCGAGCGTCAGCCGGCCGTCGTAGCCCGCGGCCCGCCCGCTCTCGCGCAGCTTCTTGCGCCACACGTGGTCGGGCACGACGCTCGGATCGACGGGGCTCAAGTGCGTGGCGACGAGGGCGCGCACATCGGCGGCCTTCGCGATCGCGCCGAGGTCACCGACATCGGTGTGCACGAGCTTGATGTGTTCGATGACCGCCTCCGGATACCCCAGCTTCGGCAGCGCCGCGAAGTCGGCGGTCTCGTGCAGCAGCAGGTCCGCGCCCGCAGCGAGTCGGATGATGTTGGGCGTGGGCGCTGTGTCGCCCGAGAAGACGACGCTGCCGTGGTCGGAGTCGAAACGGTACGCCAGTGCCGGCCAGACGGCACCGTGCGGCACGAGCGTCGCGGTGACCTTGACCCGGTCGTCTTCCATGACCGCGAACGGCTCCATCGTGGGCGCGGGGTTCGACGCCGACGCGCCGGCCGACGCGGGCGGCAGCACATCGTGCACCGTGAGCATCGAGGCGGGGTCGGCGAAGAAGTGCTCGTCGAGGAAGAAGGTGGTGGATGCTGCGAAGCTCTCGTTCGCGAGTCGGGTCATCTCCACCGTGCCCGGCGTCGTGCCTGTGGCCCCGCTGATCTGCGAGGGCAGACCCGATGCGCCGGGACCCCATACGCCGATCGGCGACAGAAAGCCCTGTGCGCCGACGACGCCGCCGGCAAGGAGCGGGAAGGCGAAGTAGTCGACCGTGTGATCGGAATGCAGGTGCGTCAGGAAGATGGCGGTGAGGTCCGGCATCGACAGCCCCGCGCGCATGTACCGGCTGACGGCGCCCCGGCCGCAATCGATGACGTAGTTGCGCCCGTCCACGGTGAGCACCGACGAGATGCCGTACCGGTCGGCTTGTGCGGGCGGGCCGCCCGCCGTTCCCAGCAGTGTCACCAACATACCGGCCGTCGAGGTCGGCTTCCTGCCAGGCAGCGTCTCGGCAGCCTGCGCGGGTGTCGAGCCGCCCACCAGACCGCCCATGGCTGCGGCGGCCGCGGTCGCCCCGGCAATGCCAAGCAGCCCGCGGCGGCTCAGGCCCCGTACGTCGTCACGGTGTCCCTCAGGTGCTGATCCATCCATCGGAGAGCCTCTCTGTCGTCTTCGACATGAGTGCCTGTGGCCGTCGTCGGCCGCGTGCGGGAGCACTCCCCTCCATTAGCGCGTACGCGTCAGGAGCTTGTGACGACGACGGCACCGATACGACGAATCACGCTCGCTGATGGGGGTCGTCACGCCGGCAGCGCGAGGTGCTCGCGCACGACGTCCGCGAGGCGCCCGGCGATCTGCGAGGCCACATCGGCATCGGCCGCTTCGACCATCACGCGCACGAGCTGCTCGGTGCCCGACGCGCGCAGCAGCACACGACCCGACGAGCCCAGCGACCCCTCGGCCTCGAGCACGGCGGCTGCCACGACCGGGTGACCGACCTGAGTGCGATCGACGTCCTTCACGTTGATCAGCACCTGCGGGTACACCGTCATGACCGATGCGAGCTCGCCCAGCGACTTTCCGGTCTCGGCCATGCGAGCCAGAAGGTGCAGACCCGTCAGCAGGCCGTCGCCGGTGGTGGCGTGCTTGCTCATGATGACGTGGCCCGACTGCTCGCCGCCCAGGGAGAAGCCGCCCTCGTTCATGCGCTCGAGCACATAGCGGTCGCCGACCGCGGTCTGCTCGACACGGATGCCGTGGGCGCTCATGGCCCGGTGCAGGCCGAGGTTGCTCATCACGGTGGCCACGAGCGTGTCGTCGACGAGCTCGCCGCGCTCCTTCATCGCCACCGCGAGGATCGCCATGATCTGGTCGCCGTCGACGATGTTGCCCGCAGCATCCACTGCCAGACACCGGTCGGCGTCGCCGTCGTGGGCGATGCCGATGTCGGCACCTAGGCGGAGGACCTCGACGGCCAGCTTGTCGATGTGCGTCGAGCCCACGCCGTCGTTGATGTTGATGCCGTCGGGGTCGGCCCCGATCACGGTCACCTGTGCTCCGGCGTCGCGGAACGTCTCGGGCGAGACGCCGGCGGCGGCGCCGTTCGCGCAGTCGAGGACGACGTGGATGCCGTCAAGCCGGTGCGGCAGCGTCGACAGAAGATGCAGGGCGTACCGGTCTTCGGCATCCGCAAAACGGCGGATGCGCCCGACGTCGGCGCCCGTGGGCTGCAGCTTGGGGCGCGACATGGCGGCCTCGATGCGCTGCTCGACCACGTCGGGCAGCTTCACTCCCCCGCTCGCGAAGATCTTGATGCCGTTGTCGGGGGCAGGGTTGTGCGAGGCCGAGACCATCACGCCGAAGTCGGCGTCGATGGAGCCCACGAGGTATGCCGCTGCCGGGGTCGGGATCACACCCGCGTCGAGAACGTCGACGCCCGATGCCGCGAGCCCGGCCGCGACCGCGGCGGCCAGAAACTCGCCCGAGACGCGCGGGTCGCGCGCGACGACCGCGGTGAGGCGCTTGCCTGACGCGCGTCGCGCCTCGGCAGTACGGCCCTGGCCCAGGACGACGGCAGTCGCCTGGGCCAGGGTGAGCGCGAGATCGGCGGTGAGGGGGCCGTTGGCCAGCCCCCGCACGCCATCCGTGCCGAAGAGAGCCATGGGGCCGATCAGCGCTTCGAGTACTGAGGAGCCTTGCGGGCCTTCTTGAGACCAGCCTTCTTGCGCTCCTTGACGCGAGCGTCGCGGGAGAGGAAGCCGGCCTTCTTGAGGGGCGGGCGGTTGTTCTCGGCGTCGATCTCGTTCAGCGCACGGGCGATGCCCAGGCGCAGCGCGCCGGCCTGGCCCGAGGGGCCGCCGCCGTGGATGCGCGCGATGACGTCGTACGAGCCGGTCAGGTCGAGAACCGTGAACGGGTCGGTGATCAGCTGCTGGTGCAGCTTGTTCGGGAAGTAGTCCTCGAATGCACGACCGTTGATCGTGATCTTGCCCTCGCCGGGGATGAGGCGCACGCGGGCGATGGCCTGCTTGCGACGGCCGACCGCCGCGCCCGGAACGCTCAGCACGGGGCGGGGCGCCGTCTCGACGGCGGTCTCGCCCGTGCTCTCGGTGGTGTAGTTGGTCAGTTCGGTGGAGTCGTTGTTCGCCACGAGTTGGTCCTTTGTGTCTGCGGCGCTTACTGGGCGACCTGGTCGAAGATGTAGGGCGTGGGCTGCTGCGCGGCGTGCGGGTGCTCGGCGCCTGCGTAGACCTTCAGCTTCGACAGCTGCTGGCGGCCCAGCGAGTTCTTGGGGAGCATGCCGCGGACGGCCTTCTCCACAGCGCGGACCGGGTTCTTCTCGAGCAGCTCGGCGTAGTTGACAGCCTTCAGGCCGCCCGGGTAACCCGAGTGGCGGTAGGCGATCTTCTTCTGGAGCTTCTGGCCTGTGAGGGCCACCTTGCCGGCGTTGACGATGACGACGAAGTCGCCGGTGTCGAGGTGGTTCGCGAAGGTGGCCTTGTGCTTACCCCGCAGAAGTGCGGCGGCGTGCGAGGCCAGGCGGCCGAGAACGACGTCGGTGGCGTCGATGACCAGCCATTCGCGCTGGACTTCGCCAGCCTTGGGAGTGAAAGTGCGCGTCACAGTAGTGCTGCTTTCTTGATCGAACGGAGAGGTTCGTGAATCCCACTCCGGGGTGGTTCCGTGCTCTCCTCCCCGGTCGTTGAGCGAGGCGGCGAAGCCGCCGAGCCGAAACGACGACCGCGGACGGAGCGAACAGAACACGCCAGTGGAGGGCTCACGTTCGTGTGCGCCAGCAGGAGCGAACGCACCAAAGACATAGTCTACGACATCGGGATGCCGCGGCCAAATGCCCGCGTCTGCCGCTAGGGCTTCATCGGGCACAGTTCAGGGACGACGAGGATGGGACCGGCGACAGTCACGGGACATGCTGCGCGCCTAAGCGATGTGCGGCGGCAGTTCCGCAGGCGGGTCGGCCAGCTCGACGATGAGATCGGCTCGGTCGGCGGTCGAGGTGATCAGTTCCGCATTGCGCTGGTCGCTGCCCAGCGAGCGCTCACGCGCGGCGTCGGGCGCGCGACCGAAGCGGATATGCCGTGCGATGAGTTGTGACAGCCGAGTGTCCTCCGGCGGGCAGAGGAACCACACTTCGTCGATGACCGCGCGTGCCCGCGGCCACGCGTCGCGGTCGAGCAGCAGGTAGTTCCCCTCGGTCACGATCAGCGGCGTGGACGCGTGCACGGGGATGGCCGACCCGACGGGCTCCTCGAGGTCGCGGCGGAACTGCGGCGCGTAGACGACGGGATCTCCATCTGGGGCCGCCTGCGCGTGCAGTCTCTCCAACAGGCTGGCGTATCCCCAGCTGTCGAACGTGTCGAACGCTCCCTTGCGCGGTCGGCGACCCAGTTCCTCGAGCACCCTGTTGGAGAGGTGGTACCCATCCATCGGCACGAAGGCGGCCAGTTCCGGTCCGAGCGCGGCGACCAGGCGCATCGCGAGGGTCGACTTACCGGCCCCCGGGGCTCCGGTGATGCCGAGGATGCGGCGCGTCCCGGCTGACGCCAACTCTGCGGCGCGGTCACGCAGTTCAGCGAACGTCGTCGAGCTACCAGTGAGCGGGTTCACGCATCCCCCTGAGAAAGTGAAATTGTCGCGATCGCGCCGAGCCAGCTGCGCGGCCCGATCATCGTGCAGCGCACGGACGCCACCTCGCTTGCATAAGAGACGCGCGATGCGACGTCCTCGACGCCGTTCGCGACCGCGTATGCGTACGCTCCGTGGAAGACGTCGCCGGCGCCCAGCGTATCGACTGCGGCGACGGCAGGCGTCATCACCTCACCCGAGCCCGTCGCCGTTCGCCATCGCACGGGCCCTGCCCCGGCGGTCCTCACGACGACCGGCACACCCTCGGCGACGAGGTGCTCGGCGACTGCAGCACCCGATTCGTGGCCGGGCATGCGGAAGTCGGCCGATGCGACCACCTCCGTCGCGTGTGGGAGCAGATCGGCGAATGCCGGTTTCCAGCGGCCAGCATCGACGACGACCGGCACCACGGCGGCCTGCGCCGCCGCGGCGAACGCCGCGGCCATGGCCGCGTGATGCCCGTCGAGAAGGAGCACGTCCGACTCCTCGACGAGTTCACTCACCGCCTCGGATGCCGGCGCCGAGACGAGCACCCCGCGTGCATCGCCGCCGACGACGGCCCGGTCGCCCGTGGACCGGGTCACCAAAACGGAGGAGACGGATGCCGCGCCCAAGTCCGGCGCGACGTCCACGACACGCACCCCGCACGCGCGAAGGTCGGCGACGATCGCCTGCGCGACCGTGGACGACCCCAGCGCGGTGACCAATGTCGCCGTGCCGCCCAGCGCCGCGAATGTCACGGCGGCGTTGGCGGCTGGTCCCCCAGCTGCCACGAACTGCGACTCGGCCGTGAGCTTCTCGTTGGCCGCCGGGATCCGGTCCACCCGACTGACGATGTCGAGCGTGGCAAGCCCGACGAACAGCCCGTGCGCGCGTTTCTCAGGCACCCCCGCCTGCTTCCTCGTCGGTCGGTCGTTCCGCGCCGGTCATCAGCGCGACGACCTCCGACATGCTGCGCTGGGTGGGATCGATGACCGCGGCCCGGCGCCCCAATCGGTGCACGTGGATGCGGTCGGCGACTTCGAACACATGGGGCATGTCATGGCTGATGAGGACGACGGGTATGCCGCGGTCGCGGATCGTCTTGATCAGCTCGATCACCTGACCGGACTCCCGGACTCCCAGCGCAGCCGTCGGCTCGTCCATGATGATCACGCCGTTGCCGAATGCCGCAGCGCGCGAGACGGCAACCCCCTGCCGCTGCCCGCCTGACAACGTCTCGACGGCCTGATTCACCGACGTGATCCCGATCTTCAGCTCCTGCAGGTGCCGGGATGCCTCTTTGCGCATGGCCGGCATGTCGAGCCGGCGCAAGACCGTGCCCATGAACCCCTTGCGCCGGATTTCCCGACCCAGGTAGAGGTTCGAGGCGATGTCGAGCGCGGGGATGACGGCGAGGTCTTGGTAGACGGTTTCGATGCCGCGAGCCCGCGCATCGCCGGTGTGACGGAAGTGCACGACCTCTCCGTCGACGCGGATCTCACCGGCGTCGGGGACGACGGCGCCGGCGAGCGCCTTGATCAGACTCGACTTGCCTGCACCGTTGTCGCCGATGACGGCCAGTACCTCCCCTTTCCGGAGGTCGAAGTCTGCGCCGTTGATCGCCGTGACGCTGCCGTAGCGCTTGACGAGTCCTCGCGCTTGCAGAGCGAGCGGAGGCGTGTCCACAGTTTCGTTCATGCCACTGTTCTCCTCTACCGCGATGTCCGGCCGCGGAGGAACTGGTCGACCGCGACCGCGACGATGACCAAGACGCCCGTGGCGATGTTCTGATACAAGCTGTCGACGCCGGCGAGAGTCAGTCCGTTGCGCAGCACGCCGACGATCAACGTGCCGATCAAGGTGCCCAGGACACCGCCCCGGCCGCCGAAGAGGCTCGTTCCACCGATCACCACCGCGGTGATGGTCTCGAGGTTCGCGTTCTGATAGGCATTAGGGTCAGCGTTGGGAATGCGTCCGAGCGCGGCCCAGGCGGCGATCATCGCGATGATCCCCGAGATGACGTAGACCGACAGAATCGTGCGATTCGTCTTGACGCCGGAGAGCGTCGCGGCCGCGGGGTTGCCGCCGACCGCATAGACGTGGCGTCCCCATGCGGTCTGCGTGAGAGCAAAACCGCAGACGATGTACACGACGAACATGGCGATCACGCCGTACGTCGTCCGGAACGATCCGATCGAGACGGTGTTGCCCAGGAACGTCATCAGCGCTCCGTCGACCTGGAACGTCTCGGAGCCGGCCAGCAGGCGTGTCGCCGCGGCGATCGCGGTGAACGTGCCGAGTGTCACGATGAACGGCGGCAGCCGCAGCAAGGTGACCAAGACGCCGTTGAGCGTGCCGAGCACGACGCACACCACGAGCGTGAGGGCCATCGCCACGATCGGCCCGTGCGCTCCGGCGACCTGCGCCATGACGATCGTGCCCATGACAGCGATGGCGCCGATCGACAGGTCGATGCCTGCCGTCAGGATGATCAGCGTCTGCGCGACGGCCAGAATGCCGATCACGACGGATTGTTGCAGGATGAGCGAGATGTTTCCCGGCGCGATGAACCGCGGGGAGATGACCGTGAAGATGATCACCGCGAGTATCAGCGCCGTGGTGGAGCCGAACAGCGGCGAGCGCAGGACTCTCGATCGCGCCCGCTGCACAGTCGACGTAGATTTCGGCGTCTTCTTGATCGCCATGGTGGGAGTCGTCATGTTTAGAGACCTTCCAGTGGGGCAGGCTGCGCGAGCGCGCCCGCCCCACCTCTGTCAGGACCGCTCTGGTCAGCCCCAGCAGTTCTCGGCGCCCCAGGCGGTGTCTTTCGACTCCAGCCCGTCGACGGGGTGATCGGTGATGAGCTCGGATCCCGTGTCATTGAATCCACTCTTCGGCTTCGTGCCGTCCTTCGCGTAGGCGACAATCGCGTCCACGCCGCTGGTCGCCATCTTGCCGGGGAACTGCATCACGGTGGCGCCGATGATGCCCTTCTTTACGTTCTCGACGCCCGTGCACGACCCGTCGATCGACCCGATCACGATCTGGTCGGCCTTTCCTGCGGCCTTGATCGCGGCGAAGCCGCCCGCCGCCGCGGGCTCGTTGATCGTGTACACGGCATTGGCGTCGGGTGCGCGCTCTAGGAGGTTCTCCATCGCCGTCTGCGCCTTGGTCTGGTCGCCGTGCGTGTCAGCCTTGCCCAGAATCTCCGGCGAGTCCTCCGTGAGCCCCATGCCCTTGATGAAACCTTGATGGCGCAACGTGTCGACGGTGCCGCCCGGCGTCCCATCAAGCAGCAGCACCTTGGGCGTCTTACCGTCCAGCGAGCTCTTCACCCAGGTCCCCTGTGCCACACCGGCGGCGAAGTTGTCCGTGGCGAACGTCGCGTCGACGGCATCAGCGGGGTCCGTCGCCGTGTCCAGCGCGATCACCAGGACCCCCTGATCTCGCGCGTCCTTGATAGCCGAAAGGATGCCGGACGACGAGTTCGGCGTGATCAGGATGCCGTCGACACCCTGACTCACGAGGTTCTCGATCGCCGATACCTGTCCTTCGTTGTCACCGTCGAACGCGCCGGCGAGCGCGACCAGCTTGGCCCCCTTCGCATCGGCGGCCTTCTGCGCCGCCTCGCGCATGTTGACGAAGTATGGGTTCGAGTCCGTCTTCGTGATCAGCCCGATGGTGACCTGGTCCGACGAGCCACCACCACCACCGCCGCCGGCGTTGTCCGCGCTGCATCCGGTGGCGCCGAACAGCACCGCCGTCGATGCGAAAGCCGCCGCGGCCACCAGCAGCCGTTGTGAGAGTCTGCGATTCATGTGAGCACTCCTTTGAACTCGGTGTGTGCTGTCACACACGGGACAGCTGCGTCCGGGACTACCGTAGCGAGACGAAAGCGCTTGCGCAAGCGCTTTCGTCTCGCGGTGTGCGAAGTGTTATCGTGAGCCGGACGACGCGGCCCGCGGGGATCAACGGAGAGAAGACAGCGCGCAATGGTGACGATGAACGAGGTGGCGAAGCGCGCCGGCGTGTCGATGAGCACGGTCTCGCACGTGCTCAATGGAACGCGACACGTGAACCCGAACACGCGCGTTCGGGTCGAGCAGGCGATCTCCGAACTCGGCTACCGACAGGACCCCGCAGCCCGCATGCTGGCCGGCGGCCGGTCCGGCACCATCGGGCTCGTCATCTCGGGCCTCACCAATCCGTATTTCGGCCCGCTGCTGCACACGATCGAGCAAGAGGTGTCGGACGCGGGGTACGTTCTCGTCCTCGGCGACAGCCATGACGAGCACTTCATGGAGCAGCAGACCATCGATTCACTCGTCAGCCGACGCGTCGACGGCCTGATCGTCGCTCCCTCGGCCGGATTCACCGGTGAGTCCGCGCAGCGGATCGCCGAGACCGGAACGCCGCTCGTGCTGATCGACCGGGCGCTGCCGGTCGAGTGCGACAAGGTCACGCCGGAGAACCGGGAGGCCGTGCGCACCTTGACCGAGCATCTGATCGAGCACGGGCACCGACGTATCGCCGTCGTGACCGGCCTTCGCGGCATCGACTCCACCGAGGAGCGACGCCAGGGATATATCGATGCCCTCGCGGCGCATGACCTGCCGATCGATCCGGCTCTGATGCTCGACGGGCAGTCCGACCGCCTGGTGGCGCAGAGTGCCGTCGCCGACCTTCTGCGCGGGAGTGATCGCCCCACGGCCCTCCTCCCCCTGAACAACGCCATGACCATCGGAGCCATGCGGGCCATGCGCGATGCGAAGCTCGGCATCCCCGACGACATCGCCCTGTGCGCCTACGACGACTTCGAGTGGAGCGACCTCTTCCGCCCGGGGCTGACGGCCATGGGTCAGGATGTCGCGCGCATGGGCACCGAAGCGGTTGCGCTTCTGCTCCGGCGGATCGGTGGCGACTCGTCGGAGTTCGAGCACCACGTCATCTCCCCCGCGTTCCACCGCCGTGACTCATGTGGTTGCCCCAGCGGCGACTGAATCCCTCCCGCACACCGACAGAGAGAGCTGCCATGCCCATCGCCACGCCCGACACGTACCTCGCCATGCTCGACAATGCGAAGAGCAAGGGCTTCGCGCTACCGGCGATCAACGTCACGAGTTCGCAGACGCTGAACGCCGCCCTGCAGGGTTTCGCCGAAGCGGAGAGCGACGGCATCATCCAGGTGTCGCTGGGCACCGCCCTCTACCTCTCCGGCGCCCGTGTCCAGGACCGGGCCGTCGGGTCGAAGGCCCTCGCGCACTATGCGCACGAAGTGGCGGCCCGTTATGGCGTGACCGTTGCGCTGCACACCGACCACTGTCCGAAGGAGCACCTGGATGACTGGGTCCGTCCCCTCCTCGCCGACTCCATCGAACGCCGCAGCCGCGGGCTCAATCCGCTCTACCAATCGCACATGTGGGACGGATCGGCCGTGCCGCTGGCGGAGAACCTCGACATCGCCGAAGGCCTCCTCGAGCAGAGCGCGCGGGCCGGCACGATCCTCGAGGTGGAGATCGGCGTCGTCGGCGGCGAGGAGGACGGCATCTCGCACGACATCAACAACGATCTCTATTCCACCGTCGACGACGCCCGTGCGACCGTCGCCGCGCTGGGTGCCGGTGAGCGGGGCCGCTATCTGACTGCGCTGACATTCGGCAACGTGCACGGCGTCTACAACCCGTCGTCGGTGCACCTGCGCCCCGAGCTCCTCGGCGAGATCCAGACGGCGATTGGCGCCGAGGTCGGTCGCGACAAGCCGTTCGACCTCGTGTTCCACGGCGGCTCCGGCTCATCGGCCACCGACATCGCGACCGCCGTGTCGATGGGAGTCGTCAAGATGAACATCGACACCGACACGCAGTATGCCTTCACACGGTCGATCGCCGGCCACATGTTCTCCGGTTGGAACAAGGTGCTGAAGGTCGACGGCGGGTACGGCGACAAGAAGGCCTACGACCCCCGCAGTTGGGGCAAGCCGGCGGAGGCGTCTATGGCCGAGCGCGTCGTTGAGGCCGCCCAGCAGCTGGGATCGGCAGGCCACTCCCTGGCGTGACCCTCGCCGCGCGAGCAACGAGCAACGAGTACGCACACGAAAACGCCGGGCCCTCACAAAGAGAACCCGGCGTCGAGAAAGCCAGAGGCTACGGCAGCTCGCTGGTCTTGTGGTCGTGGCGCGACTTGTGCATCGGAATGCCGATGGCCGTCGAGACGAGAAGGAGGCCGAGCACGAAGATGACCGATTCCCAGCCGTCCACGAACGGGGCGTAGCCGAAGCAGGCGAAGCCCGCCACGAACAGCACGAAGCAGAGGATGAACATGCTTTTCCTTCCAGACGAACCGGTGCGCCTACTCAGGCTACCGCGTCTGCGGGCCTGTGGCGTACATGCGGCGTCGTCATCCGCGCGCTCACGAGGATCGGCAGATGGTCGCTCAGGCCCTGCGGCAGCGTGCGGATGTGGTCGATGTCGAACCCGTTCGAGGTCGCGAAGTCGTAGTACCCGCGAAAGTAGCGATACCGCGTGTAAGTGCGGGTGTCGCTGAGGGTCAGTTCATACCCCTGGTCGCGGATCGCCTGACTGAGGTGCTCCTTGAACACGGGGTAGTTGTAGTCGCCCACCATGAGCGCCGGCAGGTTCTTCTCGCCCATCTCGCCGAGCTCTTCGAGCGCGGCGCGGATCTGGTGACGCCGCAGCGAGTTCAGCGCCGTCAGTGGCGCCGCGTGGAACGACGCCACGACCAGGTCGCGCCCCTGGTCGATGTCGTGCAGCCGCACCCCCAGCATCCGCTCTTCCGCAGGCTTGAGCACCCGGTCGTGCAGCGACTTCTTCAGCCCGATCGAGCGGACCTCGATCGGCTGATACATGTGCACGCGGTAGTAGACGGCCAGCCCCAGCCGGTTGCGATGCGTGACGTCGGCCAGTCGCAGGTCGCCGATCTGGGAGGGGATGTCGTCGGTGTCGCATTCCTGCAGACACAGCAGATCGGCGCCATGGGCGTCGACGAGTTCGGTCAACTCGCCGGCCGCCCGATGCTTGCGCAGGTTATACGAGATCAGCTTCATCGTGCTCTCAGGGTATGCCGGGTTGCCGGTGGACGGCCAGGGCTCTCTCTGTCAACCTGCCATGAGCAGCAGCGCGAAGCCGACCGCATTGAAAGCCACATGGGCGATGATCGCTCCCCCGACACGCCCCGTGACGGTGGTCAGGATGCCGCAGACGACGCCCACCGCGAGTGGCGCGACGATCTGCCCGACCGTCACCGTTCCGGCCGGGTACGTGAAGGTGTGCAGCCCGATGAAGGCCGCCGTGGTTACGGTGATGGAGAGCGCGGCAATACCAGCGTGGATGCCGCGGGTCACGCTGCGCGCGGCACCGTCGACGCCGCGCGGGGCCAAAGCGGCCTCGAGGCCGCGCTGGACGAGCCCGCGAAAGAACAGCTCTTCCACGACCGGCGAGACGACGACGAGCGCGAGCAGCGACACGGCGATCAGCGCACCGCTCGGTCCCTCGCCGAACGGCCCACCGAGGCTGCCGGTCGTCGGCGCCACCACCTCGACGATCGCGCGCGCACCGAACCCCAGTGCCAGAGCCGCGATCACCTCGACGAACGTGACCGCCGGTCGTACACGGATGACGACCTTCGTCGCCCAGGCGATGACTACCGCTGCCACGAGCGGCACAAGCACCCCCATGTCGGCGAGGGTGCGCTGCCAGTCGGCAAGATGAGCGAGGCTGTTGCCGTAGCCCGCATAGAGAAGCAGCGCGAGCGCGCCGACAAGGTAGCCGCCGATGCCAAGCACGAGCGCGGCGCGCGGTCGGGGCGTACGGGGAGCTGCCGGCAAACGACGCAGCCCCAGGGGCTGGACCCCTGGGGCTGACGTGCTCACGTGGTTGGTCAGCTGTGCTGACGACGGCGAACAGTCGCGACGCCGACTGCGCCGCCGCCGAGCGCAAGCGCGCCGACGCCGATCCAGACGGCAGCCATCGAGATGCCGCCACCGGTGACCGGCAGTTCGGCGGTGCCGCCGCCGGTCGTGCCCGACTCAGGGACTGCGACCTCGGTGGCCGTGCCGACGACGTTGCCGTCTTCGTCGGTCACCACAAACGAGAACGTGCCTGCGGCGCGAGCCGTGAACGAGGCGGCTGCGGCACCCGATGCGTTTGCGACGACATCGGTGCTGGCCGAACCCGTGGTGGCCGCGTGGACGATCGATGCCAGGTCACCCTGCTGCACGCCGGGGCCGGTCACCGTGATGGTGAACGTGGCACCGGCGACCATGCCCGTGCAGGAGACCGTCGCGACGTCACCGACCTCAAGAGTGGCCGGCGAAATGGTGCAACTGACCTCACTGGGGTAGTCGTTGGTTGCGGCGGAGGCGGCAAGTGAGCCGCCGAGCACCAGGAAGCCGCTGATAGCAGCGACTGCGAAGACCTTCTTGAACATGTGTGTAACTCCCCGACTCGGTTTCAGTTGTCCTAGTGCGCGTCTTCACCCCAGTCAGCCGACACGACGCGTATGACACTACAGCAATCTCACAGCCCGTCGCTACCCTTTTCTCACGATCCGTTCAGAGCGCTTCTCCCGCCCGCCGTTGAGTGCAATGAGCCCGTACGTTGAGCGAACGAAGTGAGTCAAGACTTCGCTAGCCCAGGTACGTCCCCGCCAATGCCAGCACGACGAACGACACGTTGTAGACGAAATGCACGAGCACGGCGCCCCAGATGCGTCCGCTCAGCAGAACAATCGCCGCGGTGACCACGCCGACGAGGCCGAGCGCTATCGCGTCGCCGGGGCCGATCGGGCTGATGCTGTGTGCGAAGACGAACAGCGCGGTGCTCACCAGCCCCGCGGCGACGCCGGCAGCGACCTTGCCGACCGGCCGGCGCAGCGCGGTGTACACCGCCACGAGCACCACGGCGCGGAAGAAGAACTCCTCCACGACTGGCGAGACGACGACCGGCCCGAACAGGTCGGTGAACGCCCACCCGCCCGACAACGACGGGTACGAAGGCAGGGCGCCGCTGCCGCCGGTCGCGGTCGTCAGCCAGCCCTGCGCGATACGCAGCGCCACGCCGATCACGAGTCCGTAGAGAACGTCGACGCCGCGAAAGCGGAAGAGCCTGATGGGCCGCGAGCGCATCAGAGCGACGACGACGGGCACCAGCATCCCGATCCACAGCAGCACCATAGCGACGGCAGAGCCGAGCTCGCCTGGCAGGGCCAGCTGCGCGCCGACACCGGCGAGCACGCCGGCGCCCAGGCAGATGCACGCCCAGGCGATCAGCCCCTCGCGCCAACGCAGTACGGAGCGCCCACCCATGCGCCAGTCGGTACGGCGGGGGCCGCGCTTGCGTCGGCGACGCGGCGACGGGTCTTCGTCGGGCAGCGGACGCTCATCGACCGCCACTGCTGCGTCGGAACGCGGCGGGGGCGCGGCGGCGAAGATCGCGTTGAGGTCGTCGCTAGAGTGGTCGGGCACGGGCCAAAGATACCCGCCCGTGCGCTGTTTCGTTCGTCGCGGGCTCTCCCGTTCGGCCCGGAGGTGCGTTCTGATCGAGATCCTCACCGTCTGCACCGGCAACATCTGCCGGTCGCCGCTGGCCGCGGTCGTGCTGCAGACGCGGCTGGCCGATCTCGACGCTCGTGTGACAAGCGCGGGCACGCGCGGGCTCGACGACGCGGCGATGACGGCTGAGGCACAGACCCTCGCAGTCGCCCTCGGGGTGCCGCCCGAAGTCGCGGCGGCGCACCGCTCGCGCTACCTACTCGAGCTGCATCTGCTGACGCCCGATCTCATCCTCACCATGACGCGCGAGCACCGCCGCATGGTCGCCGAGCTCGCGCCCGCGCGGCTGCGCACCTCGTTCACGGTGCGCGAGTTCGCCCGGTTGGCGGCGGGCGTCTCCGACGACGACCTCCGGTCGGCGGCCGATGAGGCGGGGGCGGATGCCGCGGCCCGCATGCGCGCGGCAGCCGCGCTGGTCTCCACCCGGCGCGGCATCGCACCAGCGCCCGCAGACCCGACGGACGACGACGTCATCGACCCTTACGGCCGCCCGTGGAAGGTTTACCAGGAGTCGGCCGCGCAACTGGCGCCCGCCCTCGCCGAAGTGATCCGCGTCGCCCGCCTCGCCGCCGGGCCCTCGCCCGCCCTGGGTCGTTGAGCGAGGCGCCAAAGGCGCCGAGACGAAGCGCCGATACCCGCTCTATGGCAAGATGATGCTGTTTCTGACCCCCGTCTATGGGAGGCGGGCCAGGGTGGGTTCAAGCGGGGGAGCACGCACGCGCCATGACGAAATACCGTCGCGAGCCGATTTCGCGCGGCTGGACGATCGCCGGTCTGGTGGTCGTCGCCGTCGTCGCCGTGGCACTCGTCATCGCGGCGGTCCTGCGCAATCACGCGGCAGCGGCGTCGGGCACGGCAGCGCCGCTCCCCTCGTTCACTGACGCTTCCCCGTCGGCCACCCCTACCGCCACGCCGACTCCCACGCATACGCCGATCGATCGGGCCGCCGAGCGCTTCTTCGCCGTGGCCCCCGACGCTTTATGGCGCGCGACGGCCGGCCAGTGCGGCAAGACCGAACCGGTCGTCGAGCGCTCCACCGACCGGGGACAGACGTGGACCGACGTGACACCGCACTATCGAGACATCGCGCAGGTCGCGTCGCTCGATCAGATCGCCGCGCACGCCGCCGCGATGGTCACCGAGCTGGGTGACGACTGCACCCCGACCGGCATACGCACGTTCACCGACGGCAGGTTCTGGGAGCCCTTCGATGCCGTCATCGACGATGCTCATTACCTCTCCTTCACCGATGCGGCGAAGGTCATCTCCCCCGATGGCTACTATGCCGCCCCTTGCGACGACGCACACGGGCTGCGCGCAGCCGGCGACATCGAGGCCGTGATCTGCGATGGCACTGCATACGAGCGGTCAGCAGACGAGTGGGTGCCGCTGCCCCAGAAGAACGCTCTCGCCGTGGCCGTGTTCAGCGGAGATCTCTACGTGGCGAGCGTGGGCGAGAAGGATTGCGAGGGCATCGCCGTCACGCGTCTGGCCGATGCCGACCCCGCCAAGAGCGAGTCGGCCGGCTGCGCCGCCGACGCCACCGCCAAGGGCACCATCGCCATCGGCCCCTCCAGCTTCGGTACATTTGTCTGGTCGGCCGACGCAGTGATCCTGGTGAAGCCGTAGGGGCGTGAGGTCGTTGAGCCTCAGGCCGTTGAGCGGGGCGCCACAGGCGCCGAGACGAAACGCCGCTGCCAGGCGCTAACACCATCCCGTCCGAAATACTGAGGCATCTGGCCACAAGCGTCCGAGCCTTCCATTAGAATCACCTCATAGACTTTGCGTCCGCCCATGGGGGCTGGCGGTATTCACTGTTTAGCGCTGAACTGACCACTGACAGTCGGCCTGTTCTCTCACACAGGCCTGATCGGCGCGAACCGAAGAATTCAGAGGAGCGTCACGTGGTGTCCGAAGCGCATGCGGCAGGTGCAGTGGCAGCGGAGGCCGAGACGGCTCCGCGAACCACGACCTTCGACTGGCGCCGACGTCTCGCACGCCGTGTGATGATCACCGACTTCCTCGCTCTGATCTGGGTGGTCTTCGGCACACAAATTGTTTGGTTGGGGCTCGGCCCCGCGTCACTGGCTTTTCGAGCTGAACAACACTTTGATTCACTCTCTTACTGGAAATTCTCCGCATTCCTTGTTGTCGTGTGGATGTGGGTTCTCGCGCTGAACGACTCACGCAGCGATCGAGTCATGGGCGCTGGAAATAGTGAATATGTACGCATCGTCAATTCGAGTATGCTGCTGTTCGGAGGCATCGCGATCATTGCTTTTCTCGCGCGCGTGGACATCGCCCGCGGTTACCTCCTTATTAGCCTCCCCACGGGTATCGGAGTACTTGTCCTCGTCCGCTGGATGTGGCGGCAATGGCTGATAGCGAAGCGCGCTTCCGGCGAGTACGCCGCGCGCGTCCTCCTCGTAGGATCCCGCGATTCGGTTGCGCAAATCGCGCGGGAACTGCGGCGCAACCTCGGCGCAGGTTATGCAGTCGTCGGCGCTTGCGTCGTCAGACCCAAACCCGACGAAGATATCGACGGCACGCCGATTGTCGGAGATATGTCGACGATCACGGACGCTATGGCCGCTGTGCAGGCTGACACCCTCGCAGTCACCAGTACAGGCGACCTTCCGCCGAAGCGCCTCAAAGAGATCTCGTGGGAGCTTGAAGCAGGCAAGCAGCACCTTGTATTGGCACCAAGCCTCACCGACATTGCGGGTCCGCGCATCCATTCCCGTCCCATTGCAGGACTACCCCTCCTGCACGTCGAGACACCCCAGTTCTCGAGGGGACAGCGCGTGGTGAAGCGCACGTTCGACATTGTTGTCGCCGCGCTCCTCATAATCTTGCTCTCCCCAGTGCTACTGGTCGTCGCGCTCGCCGTCAGGTTCACGAGTCCAGGCCCTGTCTTCTTCTCTCATGAACGCATAGGCCGCCGTGGTGCCCCCTTCACGATGCTCAAATTCCGCTCAATGCGTATCGGCTCCGAGCATGAACTGCAGTCACTACTCAGAGCCCAGGGCACGGAGCAGCAGCCGCTCTTCAAGGTCAAGAACGATCCGCGAATCACACCGATCGGCCGATTCATCCGCAAGTACTCACTTGATGAGCTGCCACAGTTTTTCAATGTTCTCGACGGCTCTATGAGCCTCGTTGGTCCACGACCCCAGATCGCCGCGGAAGTTGCGCTCTATTCAAACGCGGCGAAACGGCGGCTGCTGACTCGCCCCGGGATCACAGGGCTGTGGCAAGTGAGCGGGCGATCTGAGCTTGCATGGGAAGATGCCGTCAAGCTCGACCTGTATTACGTCGAAAACTGGACGCTTACAGGCGACATTATGATCCTACTTCGGACCATACGGGCGGCTCTGCGTCCAGGGTCCACGGCAATCTAAGCGACTGGAACTTCAGTAGCTCTATTTCAACTCGAGAGTAGGTATTGCTTTGCGCATTTCTGTCATCGGCTGCGGTTACCTTGGCGCGGTTCACGCCGCCGCCATGGCCTCGATCGGCCACGAGGTCGTAGGGATCGACGTTGATGAGAACAAGATTTCCACTCTTAAGCGCGGCGAAGCACCATTCTTCGAGCCCGGGTTGCCAGAAATACTTACGCGCGGCGTCAATTCTGGCAGATTAACGTTCTCGACAGATATGGTGTGCGCTGCTGGAGCGCGGGTGCACTTCTTGGCCGTAGGTACACCCCAGCAGGCAAGCGGGTATGCCGCAGACTTATCGTTCGTCGAGGCGGCGGTGGACACGCTTATTCCACATCTGCGGCGCGGGGACATCGTTGCGGGAAAATCAACAGTCCCTGTAGGCACGGCTTCACGCCTCGCGTCGCTCATTGAGCCGACAGGAGCAACGCTGATCTGGAACCCGGAGTTCCTTCGCGAGGGCTGGGCTGTTGAAGATACCGTTGATCCCGACCGGCTCGTAGTCGGTGTCCCAGGGGGAAGCACAGAGGGCGCAATCGTTTCCGCCGAAGGTTCCGAGGTTTGCCCCACCCCAAATATCGTGCAAACGATGAAAGAGGTCTACCACACGGCCATTGCCAAGAATACGCCGTTCATCGTCACCGATTACGCCACTGCCGAGCTCGTCAAGGTCTCCGCAAACGCCTTCCTGGCAACGAAGATCTCCTTTATCAACGCGATGGCAGAGATCGCAGAGGCCACGGGCGCCGACGTAACGCAGCTCGCCGATGCCATCGGATATGACGCGCGCATCGGCCGCCGCTTCTTGGGGGCGGGGATCGGCTTCGGCGGCGGCTGTCTGCCGAAGGATATCCGCGCATTCTCCGCACGGGCTGAGGAACTCGGGCGTACTGAGTCCGTGCAGTTCCTGCGTGAAATGGACGCCATCAACCTTCGGCGCCGCGACCGCGCTGTGCAACTCGTTGTCGATGCCTTTGAGGACGGGGTCTTCGAGAAAAAAGTCGCCGTGCTCGGAGCTGCGTTCAAACCACATAGCGACGATGTTCGCGATTCACCAGCGCTCGACGTCGCAGCACGGTTGAAGGGCTTCGGCGCCGACGTGGTGGTAACGGACCCACAGGCGCTCGAGAATGCCGCGCAACTGCATCCACAACTCACGTACACGTCCGATCGTGACGAGGCCCTCCGGGGCGCAGATGCCATCCTCGTCGTCACGGAGTGGGACGAATATCGTCACCAGATGTCGCCCTCCCATGCCGCGTCTCTCGTACGAGAGAAGGTTATCGTCGATGGCCGCAACTGCCTTGACCCGGTCGCGTGGCGTGCAGCAGGTTGGACGTACTTCGGAATGGGTCGCCCCTAGGTGCGTGGGTCTGAATTGGTGGTCGTGCCGCGCTGCGTATTGATGGTCGTGGGCTGAGATCCACCGTGTGTGCGTGCTGCTTGATCGGTATGGGTCTTCGAGTCCGTCGTGGTGGTCTCTTGCCGCTACTGCGGGCCGGCAGTGGAACGGTGCGGTGGCCTTTACACTGCCGGGATGCTCGTGGTCATACCGCCCGAGGTCGTGGCGATACGGAGCTTGCGGAGGTTGTGGCAGAGCGCGTGGAGCACCCACTCGCTCCTGCCTGCGGCCAAGCCCCGCAGTCGCAGCTTCCCCGCGTTCTGCCGTGTTTTCATCTGTCCGAACACGGGCTCGATGATCGCTTCCCGGCGCGCGTAATGCGCTCGGCCTGACGCAGCACGTGCGCCATACGCTGACGTGGTGAGGCATCCTCGGGAAGAGGACCGTCAGGGCCCGGGAACATCTCTCCCGTGCGTTCCCGTCCGGTCGCAAACAGCGCGGTTCCGTCGAACTCCTCGGCAGTGGTGAGGTTCTGGGTCGAGCAGTAGCCCGCACCAGCGAGGAACACATCCGGGTCTTGGTGATACCCGCGGCCCGAAGCTGGCCGGTCATGACCTCGTGCATCGGCGCCATCTGCTGCACGTGGGTGGCGTGCTGGGTGACATCCACAGCGACGACGACCTGACTGGTGTCATCAGCGATCGCCTGCGCGTTATACGCATACGCGAACCCGTCATTCATTTTCATGATCCGCGACTGCGGATCCGTGAAGTTCCGTTGCGTCTTCCCTGCAGGAGCCTCGTTCACGGCAGCGGCGTCTGCGGCTTCGTCCTGTTGAGTATTCGCCCCCTGCAGCGCCACCGGATATTACCCTTGAGCACCAGTGATACTGCGAATCGGCGCCATCCAGTATTGCCGTTGGGCGCCAGTGGCGATGAGTAGGTCGCGAGACCTGGCGATGGGCCGCATCTGGCCGCCGTTGACAGACGACCTCGTCCTGACCGATCAGCAGCCGACGAAGCCGACGGCAAGGGCAGGCAGCGCCTGCCCGCGGTAGCGCAAGACGAAGCCTTGGTCCTCCTCATGCCAGCACGGTGCCCGCTTGCGTGACGCCATCGGCGACGATGAATCGGGTGGTGCTGACGCCGAAGATGAGTGGCGCCGACCGGGGCGATCGCTGCGATGAGTGAGGGGCACCCAACCGCAATGCCGGTGGTGCTCAGAGACGCTGATACGGCTCTTCACGAACGAGGGTGTAGTCGGTTGAGCGCGTCGGTGGCTGGGTAGGGGTCGAGGTTTCCCGGATAATGGAAGTTCTTCACGCTTGCCATCCCGAAGGATCTCGACGTGCTCCACCCTACTCTTGCGACCCCGGACCTGATGACGTTCTGCCGCCTCGACCAGCTTGGTCTCGTTGCCATCGGCCAGTTGATCGAGCCCGACCGGGCGACGATCGAGTGCCGGCCGGTGGAGACTGATCCGTGGTGTCGGAAGTGCGGCGGCGGGGGCGTGCCGAGGGGCACGGTGGTGCGTCGGCTCGCGCAGGAGCCGTTCGGGCACCGCCCGACCATGCTGCTGGTGCGGGTGCGCCGGTACCGGTGCGCGCACTGCCGGCGGACGTGGCGGCAGGACATGACCCGTGCCGCCGCGCCACGGGCGAAGATCTCCCGCCTCGGGTTGGAGTGGGCGCTGCGGGGCATCGTCATCGATCACCTCACCGTGACCCGTGTCGCCGCGGGCCCCCAGGGTGTCCTGGAACGCCGCGAACACTGCAGTGCTCGGGATGGCAAGCGTGAAGAACTTCCATCAGCCGGGAGACCTCGACCCCTACCCAGCCACCGACGCGCTCAACCCACCAATAAACCACGCCAGAGGCGAGTGGTGTGGCAGTACTCATGGAAACGGGAGAAACGCCACAACATCACGCTGAACAAGCAGATCGAACGCGCCGAACGTGTCGCTGACGGGACCAGACCGGTCAAGAAGGACCGGTTCGTGACCATGGATGGGTCCGCCACCGCGGTGAACTGAGCACAGATCGAGAAGGTCCGCACCTGGCTGGGTCTGAAAGGCTACATCACCAACATCCTCGCCGCCGTGCTCGACGGGAAGGGCGTCGTCGCCGCGTACCACGACCTGTTCCAGGTGGAAGCCTCGTTCCGGATGGCCAAGAGCGCCTTCAAAGCGCGACCGATGTTCCACCATCAGCGAGACTCGATCGAAGCGCACTTGACGATCGCGTTCTGCGCCCTCGCGATCGCCCGGTACCTGCAGAATCGGACCGGTATCAGCGTCAATCGCATCATCCGCACCCTCCGGCCGCTCCGCGACATGACCATCAGCATCAGCGGACAGCAACACGTCGCGGCCACCCCGCCCGAATGCGAGGCCGTCGACATCCTCACCACGCTCCGCACCTAATCGATGCGCACTAAATTGGTACGACTCAGGAGTGGCATGCCGACCTCTGCTTACAAGTCGTAGAGTTCCGCCATCGCTGCATATTGCGCCTTCTGCGCATAAAACCCACGAGCCACTTCGGCCGAGGCTGATGCGAGCTTCCTCGCTTCCTCAGGGTTACAAAATGCGTCGATCGTGGCCTCTGCTAAGGCCTCGGGACTATTTGAGACACTCCAGAACCAGGACTCATCTCCGATCCCCTCCACGCCGATTGTGGTGCCAATTACTGCACAACCGGATAGCAAAGCATCTATCGTCTTAAATTTGACGCCCGCGCCCGACCAGAGCGTCGCGAACGCCACGAGCGAACGATCGTACTCGGCTTCGATGTTTTGCACGTAACCCAATACTTCGACGCGTACAGCACGCGCGGCTACTTGTATCAAATGCGCCGAGGGGTTAGCTCCAACAATTCGCAAACGTGCATCGGGTACTTTCTGAATGACCATCGGCCAGACTTGTTCAATCAACCGTACAGCGGCTGTATCGTTCTCAGGTCGATGCATTGCACCCACGAAAACAGCGTCGCTCCTATTACGCAAACATCGGTCGCTTTCGACTCTACCCTCGCGTGTTATCGGCGGCACAACAATTGCGCATCCAGTCGTGGGCAACAGCGCTTCATCTTTCGCACTCAGTACAGCGACAGCGTCCGACAGCTCACATATCTTACGCGTGAGGCGGATGGCGCGCTTTGCGGCCCGCAAATTGAAGCGCTTGCTTCTTCCTCCGGTTATCTCCGCGCGGCGCTCATATTTCTGTGGTAGAACGTCGTGAAACGTGGCTACAATACGAGCTCTGGGATTCAGCCTTTTCACTCGGTTGATCAAATTACCCGTCTCGGTCCATTGAAAATCGATAACGTCCGCGCTCCTGATTACGGTCCGCAGCTCTCTCGAGAACAATAGAGCCAGTGTTAAGCGAAAGTCAGAAGACGTGGGCGACAAATACCATAAGAGCCTCTTGAGATTAACTTCAAGCCTTCGAACAAATGCCACATGAGAACCAACAAATATGTGCGGTCCCGATGGATTGGCCGCGCCCGTAGCCAGCTGCGCATCCCTGCGGGGCGCCACGAACACAAATTGCGCGTTCTCGCTGCGCAAATAGTCCTGAACGTACGCGAGGTAGCGCCCTCCCGCGTGTGGCGACGGAGAGCGCGGGATATCGATTCCAACGACCACTACCATCGTCCTCATACTCGCCTCGCCTGAATGGTCGACCGTGATCTCTTCCCTATAATTGGAACGCATATCTCCGTTACAGACTCTATAGATCGCTTGCTATCGATTTCAAAGCAGCTGCCAGTCGATCCGCTGCGCTCTCGGTCGCCATCTGAAGTCGAGAGGCTCTATCCGCCGCTATATCTCGGACAGAATTCGGGAGACGCAAGGCTTCGACTGCAGCGATGGGAGAAACATCTAGCCCGACGGCTAACGAATCAAAATAATCCCGAAATTTAAAAAGTGGCTCTTTGCCAGCTCCCGGAATATCTACCCAGATGGCCGGCGTACCATAAGAATGCGCGCAAATGAGGCCGTGAAGACTCGATGAAACGACCAGGTCCGCGTTCGAGATCTCCGCCAGGACGTGCCGCAACGGAAGGGTCGGAGGAACCACCGATAGCGTATGCGAGGCTTGTGCCCGCCGCAGATGCTCGCGGCCAGCTCGACTTGACCAACTCCTGAAATGAGGGATATACACCACGCCCGACCGACGGCTACCCTGCCGCGGCTTCCAGGATGGTGCGAGAACGCCTGGGTCGCCCACCGGAGTATCAAGCGGGAGTCCAAGCGCGTCCCGTGTATTCGGTCCCCGGACCGCCACGATATTGCCTAAACGCGATCGAACCATATCCCGCTCCTGCGTAGATGCTAAGGGCTCGCGAAGTCCCGACCCCCACACAACTGGGCCTCTGTGGGCGCGCTTAGCCACATATTCGATGATCGAACCGGTTGCGACGAACCTCGCTTCAGCGGCAGCTGCCCACCGCACATTGTGCCCCGTCAAATGCCTAAGAACAAATGGCGTGAGCTCATCACCGAAGTTTCGTGGGAGCTGCTTCGACTTCGCTATTAATCGGAACCACGTACCTGGATTCCGCCGAAGTTCCCTCCGCAGCAACTTCAGGTCGCGGGCTGGACTCCACCAGAAGGCGGCGACATTCATCAATTAGCGGCCCTTCCCGTGCCTTTGAGCAAATTCCACGTGTGTACCATGCTTCGCGTGTCAACTTTCATTGGGCGGAATAAGAAAAAGGCGATTACGAGCGCAATTATCGCACCGCAGCCTCCTAGAAGGAGTTCCACCACAGGGTTCGAAATACCAGGGATCAGTAACGTTGCATACGACGCGGCCGCTACGTATGAACCGTAGACGAGCAACCGAAAGCCTTGGATAGCGAGTCTTCGAGCGGGGCCCCACTTTCGAATCCAGAGCAGGCCGCTGGGCCAGGACAGAGCGAGCCCAAGAGAATAGCCCACGGCGACCGCTTCAACACTATACTGCGACCCTAGGATTACCAGTATCGCCACGCAGGAGCGAGTGATCAGAGTGAACTTGAGGTTCGAAGTTGTCTTGCCACTCGCGAGAAAAACCCAAAAAACCGCATAGCTAAGCGCCTGGAAGCAGCCAGCAATAGCCAAAAGTCTGAATAGATCAGCAGCACTACCCCACTGAGGCCCCAACAGAATGAGCACAAGGGCATGCGATTGAGACGCAGCGAATGACAGACCTACGATAACGGTGCCACCCACGAGCAGGTTCGCACGTAGCAAGAAGTCATCAAAACGGATTGGTTCATCGCGTAGTCTCGATAGCACCGGTAGCGCAACCTTTGTCGCTGGCGCTGATATCTGATTAAGCGGTAGCATTAACAGCTGGAATGCCCTATTGTATTCGCCAAGTGTGGTCGCCCCATATCTGCGACCAATCAGGAAGGAATCGATATTCTGGCTGATATAGAGTATCACCTGCGTACCAAGAAGACCCCAGCCATATCTAAGGAACAAGGACATCGGCTGCCGGCTTGGCTTGTGGGGCCACCATCGCGAAAGCACAGCCGATAGGATAAGTACGATAGTTGCGTCCGCCAATTGCTGCGCGACCAAAGCCCAATATCCGAAGCCTAAGACCGCGAGTCCGACAGCCAAGCAGACTCCGACTGCTTGAGCAGACGCTTCGCTAATGATCACCCGGCGGAACTGCATATTCCGACTTAGCTCAGCTCGAAACTGGGTAGCCATTCCTCCGAGAAGGAATACGATGGATAATGCCTGCACGACAGGGGCGAGACTGCCCATCCGATATACCGAGGAGATCAAGGGCGCGCACCAGAACGCTATCAACGCAACCGATAAGCCGACGGCGCTGTTTAGCCAGAATAGGTTGCTTTTCTGTGCGGTCGAAATTGACTTTGCTTGTATTGCCGCTTGACCGAGCCCAAAATCTCGAAGAAGACCGCCAACACCGACCACAGCAGTAACCATCGCGAGAACGCCAAAGTCCGAAGGTGACAATAGTCGACCGAGCACGACGACGCTCAGCATTTGAACAACAACCCTTGACAGTTGTCCGAGTAGCATGGTGGCGGCGCCGCGTGCTGCCTTGGAACCAAGCGAGTTCGAACCGCCTCTCGGCGGCGGACTATCCATCATAATCGGCGTACCCGATGTGTGTGCGAGCAGAAACACTACTCTTAAGCCGCTCAAGGAATGAATCGAATGCTAAATCTACGTAGTCTCTTAGGGCCGCTGCGGTTCCTTGATATGCACGAGGCATTCCGGAGCGGCATGCCTGAATGATTGCCTCCGCGAGCGCGCGTGGGTTCTGAGCTGGTACCTCGATGAGTTGTGCCCCCGCGATCTCTCGGATTTCAGCGAGTGCGGGGCTAGTACGTGTTATAACCGGACGGCCAGCGGCTAATCCCTGCCACACTTTGTTTGCAATCACTGAACTTGCCTTGGTTGACACCCCAAAGATACCTAACGTGATGTCCGAGGCGTGTATCAAGCTCGGAAGAGACGTTTCGGCGACCCGGTCTATCAGCGTGCAATACCTAAGCAAGCCACAGCTGCGGAGCCGCTCTTCCATGACGCCTCGCAGCGGGCCGTCCCCCACGAGTACAAGGTGGGCATCTATGCCAGCCGAGCGCACCTGCGCGAGCGCGTCAATAACAGTGTCCACACCGTGAAGCGGCGCATAGTTTCCATATTGAAGGAGTCGAACCTGCCTCGCGCTCAGAGTGCCAGGAGAATCATCAGGCACAGCCCAGTCCGGCGCGCCAACAGGCAAAGCTATAACGCTCGTTCTACAAGCACCGGAGTCGAAGATCTGTTCTGCACGGACGTTTGTGTCAACGAGGTAATACGACGACAGAACGACCGCGATTTTGTCTAGAAGTCGTAGCACCCGTGCGCGCAGAGAATTCACAGAATATTTCTGCCAATCCAAGACACGAGTCTCATAAAGTCCAACGAACCCGTCGACAACGTATACCGAATGACCGATGCGCGCTGCAATCCAACCAAGAACGGCGTACTGATTGGACAACTCCGAAAGCACGATCACATCGGCCGTGCCAGCAAGCCTGAAGAGGTCGAACACTGCTCGTATGCGTTTTCCGGGAGTTGAACGTCCAAAAGCACTGTGCCCGCGGTCCACCACGAGGACTTCGTAGCCCGCCTTGACAAGGCGTTCCCGAATCAATCTGTTTCTAGGGTAATCGGGATCGTGCACTGGAAAATAGACAACACGTTGCCTCCCAGTGGATAAATCCGCTGGCTGGCTAGTAGACACTGAGCCAGGAGGACGCGCGTATAAACATTTACGAAAGCTACCCTTTCGAGTCATCACGCCCATCCGCGAGAAGGTTCTCCCACAGCTAGCGTTTGAGGTTGGGAAATGGAAGACAACTTTTGTCCCTTCATGGGCCGCAAGAATGCCAGTGTGAAGAGCCAAAGTGGAAGAATGCTTCCCGAAAGGGCCCCCCAACCTGTAGCCGCGATCGCCACGAACCCGACGCCGATTGCAACAGAGGAGGCTGCGGCGCGTCCGCGATATCCGTCGCGCCCGCATTCACGTAGCGAGCGAACAATGGCTGCCAAAAGCGGAAATAGCATCAAAGTCGCACCAACAAGGCCAAGTTCGACGACCGCAAGCATGTAACTGTTATGCACTGGCAAGCCACCCGCCGTGAGCGCGTCATACTGACCGATAACATGTACATACTCGTTCGGTCCGATCCCCCACCATGGCGTCCGTTCAAACTGAGAAATTGCGAGCTCCATGAAATGGTCACGCGAGCCACCGCCGGGGTCCTCTAGGAAACGTGCTGAGATCTCGGGAATAAAAGGCATGATCGTGACGGCAAGTAGGAAGAAGAAGCCGACACGCCGTTGGACCGCGCCGACTCCGCGCATCACAATCACCCGTATTGTGATCATGATTATGAAGGCAGCGATATTGGCTCGGCCCTGCGTAAGCGCAACGCCGAGACCACACCCGGCGATGGTGAGGAGACTGAGTTTTCGCAGCTGGCGCGAAGGATCGTCGATCAAGGGAAGTACAAGAGCTGCTAGCAGAACAAGAGTCTTCCCCAAGTTGTTGGGGTGATTTAGCGTCCCATGAACCCTGCTGCCCATTAGCGTTGCTATCTCCGCCGGAAGTGGGAACGGATCTATGCCGACAAGTTGGAGAGCCGAGAAAACCAGTTGACAAACAACGATTGCTAACGCAGTTGTAGCGAGGACCAGTCGCGTGGCTTGATGGACGTCCGCGACGGAAGCGACGCTGATGCCCAGCACCCATGCCGCTACGCCAATACCTAGTTGCAACATGCCCGCTTGGGTGAAACTGTCCCAGGGCCACACAAACGCGAATGCAAAAATACAATACACGAAAAACGGCGTGAACGACTGACTAAGTCGGAGCCGCTTGTAAAATGCAAGGGTAGCGATCGCGAGTGCGATTGCGATGGTGTAAGTGGCTACTACTGGACGATCTTGACTGAGGCCCGCGTAAGGAATAGGACCAGAGGCAGTCAGCTGCTGTGGATAGAGTGCGAGCGCGACGAGTAAGACTACAAGTGAAACTTGCAGACCGCGCCGAGCAGAAGTCGTTAATATGAGAACGGGGATTGCGAATGCGACAAGCGCCGCCATCTTCATAACATTATTCATGCCATATCAACGCCTATGTGGTGCAGGGACACGCAACTCATCTTCGATACTCGGAAACGTTGTGTCCGAATATGGATCGCACCATCCCGATCCCCTTTGCAAAATGTGCTAGAGATTGTTGCCGGACCCTTCCGCGAGTGAGATCGAATGTGCATTCGAAGAATCCCAGGAGGCATCGAGAGGTTCCGAGTATGACAATCATCAGAGAGTTCGTATCGCGTAGTGTCACTCTGCGGGTTACGTTTCCGAGTCTGACATTACGGCGAAATATCCACCGAAAATTGGCCCGTTGTTGAGGAATATCCTCACTGACTATAGCCTCGTCACACCAGACGGAAGTCCCGCCGCTCGCGACAATTCTTCCGAAGAAGTCGGAATCACTGCCGCCTGTGATGGAGTAGGCTTCATCAAACCAGGGGTTTGCCAGTTTTTTTATGAACGTCCGATCTACAAGAGCATTATTTGTTGCGGGATGCGGGTTGACGTCGCCAGTTAGGCGGCGCGGGCGTTGAAAAAAACCACCGCTCGTGATCCACTTGGGGGTATCAGGCGAGAACCGCGGAACAACGGGACCAGTGACAATGGCTGCCCGAAGGCGCCGGGCCGCCATTAGCGTGCTGTACCAGTCCGGGTTCACCACTTCGTCGTCATCAACGAAGATAACCCAGCGTTCAGCGTCGGTGAGGTTCCGGAGGGCCGCATTTCTCGCCGCCACAATGCCTGGTCTTGGTTCACGTATGTAGTCGCACATAATGGGCGCTGCCCGTACAATCTCCTTCGCGGACGCGGAGCCGTCGTTATCGATCACGAGGACTCGCGGTAACGGCGTCCCGTCCGTACGCTCTTCAACGCTGACTGCAACGGATTGCAGCAGCTGCGCTAATAGGAGGGGACGTCGGTAGGTGGCGATACAGATGCACGTGCCGGGAGTTTGCACGTCTGACCGCGTCGTCCGAGAGCTCGGATCTGCCAGGTCTCGGCGTGCGCTGCCATCATGCCTCTGAGCCGTCATTGTTGCGAGTCACTAACCAAGCGGGAGGACCGACTCGATTGCCTCGCCTGCACACGCCCGGAACGCTGCAGAAGGGCAGGAAGGTGTTGACGACCAGCTATCCCTGCTAGACCAAGCATTACAGTTTGGATGTGTGGCATCCGCCCAGAACGCAACAAGCGGGCGAGAACAGTCCCGACGCCTTTTAAGTCTCGGGCTTGCAAGGCGTAGCGCAACGGCTGGCCGGCAATGAAGTCGGCCTTGGTAATCGGGTTCCAATTCGATCCGTGGTCGTCGACCCATCGGAGAGAACGTTGCCAGTTGCTGGACGCGGAGATACTTGCGCTGCTATTGACAAAGATCCGCGCGCCAACACAATTGGCGAGATAAACATGGCTACCAGCATCTTGTAGGCGAAGCAGCCAGTCCCAATCCTGGTGGCGTTCCAGCGAGGGGTCCCAAGGAACCCGCGCAGCTAGTTGTCGAGATAATAGGAGCGTTGAAGTGAACAGGCTCGCCCGTCCGACCTGAATGCCGCGTTTGAGAAAAAGATAGTCTTGGAGAGGCTGTCCCTGCTGCGGTGCACGTGCCGGTACCGGTCTGCTGTCGATCTCGCTAGATTCTGCACGCTGCACGGAGAAGCAACCAATTATGGGCTCAGAAGCAGCCTCGGCATGCGACACAAACTCTGCGACCTGATCCCTCAGCTTCGTGGGCAACCACTCGTCATCGTCATCAAGGAACGCGACAAGTTCGCCATCGGCTGCCTGCACGCCCAGATTTCGGCAGGCCGCTCCCCCGATGCGTTCAACGACGTTGAGAACGACGAGGTCGGGGCGTGCGGCGAGCCCCGGAGCGACCGCGCGACGTGCATCAGGGCCATCAGGGACGACGATGACTTGCACCGGCGGGGCGCCTTCTTGAGCGAACACGCTGGCAACAGCGCGGGCCAGCGACTTGCGACCGGTGGTTGGTATAACGACAGATATTTTCATTGCTGCATGAATCATATGGGAAATACCTCGGACGGAGCGTGTTCACCGAGGGTGCCGAGACGCTGGGACTGTGCGTTCAACAGTGCATCTCCGATTCTGGAGGAGCGACCGATGAGCATGCAGGCTGAGGGTCTTGCTAAGACGCCGGTGGAAGACAGGGTAGATGACTGCGACGCGGGGCAGGTTAGTGGCGAAGCGCTCCTTGATGGAGCAGTTCGTGCGCGGAGGCAGCGCGGGACGCTGCCACCGATGACAGGGGCTTCGCCGGATGCGAGCTCGAAACGTCTATCAGGGACGAGCTCGGCGCCTCCGATTCCACCCGATCGCAAATACGAGAAACCCCGATTCGGGGGCACCCAAGCGCTTATTCGCCAGCACAACGATGCCCATGGCCAGCGTCCCGAGCAGCGGGATCCACGCGAACCACGCGACGAACGGAATGCACGCGAGCACGAAGCCGCCGATTGCCCCACACTGCGCGACGATCGCGAGCCCTGCCCGGGCGGGGTGGATGCCGGGCCGTAGCCGGACATCGTCGGCACAGGGCCGTGCCCCGGCGGGGCCGATGCGGAAGCGTAGCCCGCCGGCACCTGCCACAGCGTCTGCGGCGCAGGCGCCGGCCCGGATGCTGCCGGCCAGTGGCTCGGCTGGCACGGGCAGTGCGTTGGGCGCCTGCGACGGGTCGCCGGGCGAAGCGGGATCGGTCGTGGCTGGTCTCCTCACGATCCGCGCCCCACGCGCGGTGCCGCGGTAGATCGGCGAGCGCTGCGGCGAGATGGCCGATGCCGAGTCTACTGAGCGACGCCGCACACAGATCGCGCGCACAAGGACGCCGCGACACGGCTGCTTAGGTAATTCTCATCTACCAGGTAAAGTTGCCGAAGAGAATCTTGAGGGGGAGCCCACGCATGGAGCTACGTGACTACCTGCGGATCATGCGCGCCCATTGGATCGGGATCGTGCTTCTGACGCTGCTCGGCATCGCGGTCGCCGCCGGCTGGACGCTTGTTCAGCCGCGCATTTACACCGCGACGACAAGCGGGTTCGTGTCGATTCCGCAAGTCGCCGCCGAAGACACGGGCACCGCTCTGACCGGCAATCAGCTGGCCATGGCGAAGGTCAAGTCGTTCGTCGACGTGGGCACCTGGCGGTCGGTCGCCGACTACGCCATCGACGAACTGCACCTCAAGACCAGCCCCGAAGACCTCGTCAAGCAGGTCGACGTCACGAACCCGCTCGACACGGTCATCATCCAGGTATCGGCCAATGCCACGACGCCCGAAGCGGCACGCGACCTCGCCGAAGCCTGGGTGCGCGGCATGCAGAACCAGATCGCCCAGATCGAGGGCAACGGCGCCGACGACTCGTCGGCGGTCACCCTCATCCCCGGCGACAGCGCTCAGTTGCCGGCTTTCCCCTCCTCCCCCAACGTCAAGCTCGCACTCGCCCTGGGAGCGCTCCTCGGCCTCGCAGTCGGCGTCGGCTACGCCGTGCTGCGCCACGTGCTCGATCGCCGCCTGCACGACCCGCGCGACATCGAGCATCAGACCGGTGCGACCGTGGTCGGCACCATTCCGCTCGAGAAGTCGCTGACTGTTGAGCGCGGTGTATTGACCTTCAACGGCTCGCGCCAGGCGCAGAATTCCACGATCGTCGCGGAGTCGATGCGCGAGTTGCGCACGAACCTGCAGTTCATGGATGTCGACCATCCTCCGCGCGTCGTTGTCGTCACCAGTCCTCTGCCCGGCGACGGCAAGTCGACCACTGCGGCAAACCTCGCCGTGAGCCTCGCCGCCACCGGCCAACGCGTCATGCTCATCGACGCCGACCTGCGTCGGCCCGTTGTCGCATCGATGTTCGGCCTACCCGAGGGGGCCGGCCTCAGCGACCTACTCGCCGGACGGGCCGCTCTCGCCGACGTCGTGCACGTCCCCGACCCGTCGGGCAACCTCGTTGTGCTGCCGGCCGGCCGCATTCCTCCCAACCCCAGTGAGATGCTCGGCTCGCACCGCATGCGCGAGCTGCTCACGTCGCTGAGCAAAGAGGCGATGATCATCATCGACTCGCCGCCCACCGTGCCTGTCACCGACGCGGCCGTGCTCTCGACCTCGGCCGATGGCGCACTGGTCGTCGTCTCAGCCGGACGCACCACCTACGACGTGCTGCAGAAGGCCCTCGAGAACCTGCACCGCGCCCACGGCAAGGTGCTCGGCGTGGTACTCAACAAGATGCCCCGCAAGGGCGCCGGTTCAGGCTACTACTACGGCTACGGCTACTACTACAGCGAAGACGAGGGCGCAGCGCCCACAGGCACGCCGGGCAAGCCCGCGAAGGCGACGAAGGCGACGAAGGCTACTGCGGAGTCCGCCGGTCCGCGACGCGCCAGCGCGCCCGCAGCTTCGGCTTCAGCGACGCGCGCCGTCGCTCCTGAGGCAGCGCCCGCGGCTCGGCCCGTGCGATCTGAGTCAGCCGCTCCCCTTCCGGCGAAGCCGGGCACGAGCGTCGAAGACCTGCTCGGCCTGTCGTGAGTGACTCGGCCCTACCCCGCCCGGCGCGGATCGCCGGCACCGTCCTCGTCTGGGTTCTCGGCGCCGTCCTCGTGCTCGCGCTCGCCGCCACCGCGTGGGTCACGGTGCGCGGTGTTCTCGCCTACACCCACCTGCAGAAGGCACAGTCCACCGCCCTACAGGTCAAAGACCACCTCACCGATACCGGGGCCGCCTCGTCCTCAATTGCCTCGCTGTCGGCCGACACGGCCGCCGCCCGTCGGCTGACCTCTGACCCCGTGTGGCGCGCGAGCGAGATGCTGCCCTGGGTCGGTCCGCAGCTGTCGGCCGTGTCGACCGTGGCCTCGACCATCGACGACGTCGCGTCGACGGCGCTTCACCCGCTCACCCAGGTCGCCGCATCGTTCTCCATCGACTCGCTGCGCCCCAAAGACGGCAAGATCGACCTGGCGAGCTTCACGTCGATCCAGTCGGCGGCGACGACGGCGGCCACCGGCATCACCTCGGCCGCGGCATCCATCGACGGCATCGACCGCGCCCCGCTGGTCGCACCGCTGCGCAACGCCGTCGACCAGGTCGGTGATCTGCTCGACCAGACCGAGCAGGCCACGGCATCCCTCACCCGCGTGTCGGCGTTGCTGCCGGCCATGCTCGGCGCCGACGGTGACCGCAATTATCTGGTGCTCTTCCAGAACAACGCCGAGCTGCGCTCGCTGGGCGGCGTGCCCGGCGCCATGGCCCTCATCCACACCCACGACGGCGCCATGACGATGACCGCGCAGGCCGCGGCGACCGACTTTCCGGTTGCCGATACATCGGTGGTGCCGCTGGGGAAGGAAATCGTTGGTATTTTCGGAGAGCGCCCCGGCCGCTGGATGCAGAACATCACGCAGGTGCCTGATTTCGCGATTACCGGGCAACTCGCGCGCACGATGTGGGCGAACGAGCACGATGGGCAGAAGGTCGACGGGGTGCTGTCGATCGACCCGATCGCGCTGTCCTACCTACTCAAGGCCACCGGGCCGGTGAAGCTCGCCACCGGCGATACGCTCACCAGCAATAACGCCGTCTCGCTGTTGCTAAACGACGTGTACAAGCGCTACACCGATCCGCGCGAGCAAGACGCGTTCTTCGCTGCGGCGGCCGCATCGGTGTTCAGCGCCCTCGCACAGGGCAATGCCGACCCCGGCGCGCTGGTGACAGCGCTTACCCGCGCAGGTGACGAGCACCGACTGCTCATCTGGAGCGCCCATCACGACGACCAGAAGCTGCTGGCCGACACGACGCTCGCAGGTGGGCTACCGGAGACGGACGCCACGACCGCGCGCTTCGGTGTGTATCTCAACGCCGGCACCGCCTCAAAGATGGACTACTACCTGCGCGACGACATCTCCGTCGACTGGGGCACGTGCTCGGTCTCCTCGTCGGGCGAGGCATCGGGCACCGCGACGCTGGCGGTCAAGCTGAAGAGCGAGGCGCCGAAGGATGCGGCGTCGTTGCCTAGCTACATCGCGGGTACCGGCAACCGCGGCCCCACTCCCGGAACGATCCGCACGGTGGTGTATCTGTATCTTCCCGAGCCGGTGCAGCTCGTCGACGCGAAGCTGTCGACCGGCGATGGATTCGGCGGCGGCTTTCACGACGGGCGGCACGTGCTGAGCTACACGGTCGATCTGAAACCCGGCAAGTCGGCCACCGCCACGATCACGGTGAAGGCGAGCGGCGGGGTGCCGAGCACACTCGCCGTGGACGCGACGCCGACGGTCGTATCGCGCGACACGGTGGGGCTGTCGAGCGTTTGCAAGTAGGGGGGCGCTGGGGGCGGGCTGGCTCGAGGTTCGGGCGGCTCGAGGATCTGGCGGCTGGGGGTGCTCGGCGCGGGCGCGGCTCGGTGCGGGCGGCTCGGTGCGGACGGCTCGGTGCGGACGGCTCGGTGCGGACGGCTCGGTGCGAGAGCGGCTGTGCGCGGGCTCGGCCGGGAGCGGCTGTGCCAACGCGGCAGGGGGTTCATTCTGTGCCGTTTTGTACGAAGTTATCCACAGTTGCGAGCGATTTTGAGTTCTCCACAGATTTGCCGCTGACCCGGTTTTTCCCTTGCGTCTCGTTCGAACACGCGTACGATGGTTCTTATGAAACATCCCCTCGGAGGCCTCGACGACGCGATCGCGGCGCTGCGACGCGCCTGGCCCGCCGAAGGCTCCGCCGCGGTATCAGAGATCGGGCGCGATGCGCTGGTCGCGGTGAACGACGCACTCGGTGAAGTGGGTCGCCGGCTCGATGCGGTGCGCGCCGAGGTGGCCGCCGAGATCGATCATGAATCGCGGCCCGAGTTGGGCGCCGACTCGTTGGCCAAGCAGCAGGGGTTCCGCAATCCCGCGGCCCTCATCTCCGCAACCACCGGCGTCGGCACCGGCGATGCGAAGCGACTCGTGTCTGTCGGCAAGGCCATCGCGCCGCGACAGAATCTGATCGGCGAGCAGCTGCCCGCGCGACACCCTCACGTCGCCGAGGCGATGAAGTCGGCACGACTCGGATTGGCCGCCGCCAACATCATCATCGCCAGGCTCGACCGCATCGCCGTGCGCACGACCTTCGATGCCCGCGATGAAGCCGAGCGCATTCTCGTAGAGAAGGCCCCGGGTCTGTCTGCCGATCAGGTGCGCAAGCTCGTCACCCAGGCCGAGGCATGGCTCGATCAAGACGGCGTCGAGCCCAAAGAACGCGATCGGCGCAGCGAGCAGTATGCACGCATGTGGGTTCGCGACGGCTTCCTGTGCATCGACGCGAAGTTCGAAGTCACGGCGGGTGCGCCGATCAAGACCGCGGTCGAGGCGACTGTATCCGCGTCGTTCCGCGCTGCGAAGGATGTGTTTGAGGGCGACGAGCCCGATCAGCGGTCGCTGCAGCAGCGCCAGGCCGATGCTCTCATCCAGCTCGCTGAGCACGCTCTGGGCTGCGAACACAACGACCTGCCGCTGGGGGGAGCCAGCGTCGTCGTGCGGATGGACCTTGAAACCCTCCAAGAAGGCGTGGGACTCGCGGAGATCGACGGGATCGACCAGCCGGTGTCCCCCGAAACCGCCCGGCATTACGCTGCGGCGGCGAAGATCATCCCCGTCGTGCTCGACGGCAAGGGCGAGATCCTCCACTGGGGTAGAGAGAAGCGCTACTTCACACGAGCTCAGAAGCTGGCGCTCGTCGAGCGTGACGGTGGATGCGCGATGTGCAATCTTCCACCGGGCATGACGAAGGCGCATCATCTGAACTGGTGGAGCAGAGATCACGGCGAAACCAACCTCGAAGAGGGCGTGCTCTTCTGCGAGCCGTGCCACCATCACATCCACGACAACGGGTGGGAGATCCGCATCGAGGGCAAGGGCACGCGGGCCAAGGTGTGGTTCATTCCGCCAGCGACGGTCGATCCTGCCCGGACGCCCCGGCTCGGTGGCCGCGCCCGGTTTGATTACGCGCTCACGGCCTGAGTGCGTTCGCACGCGGGCCGGCTGAGCGGGTTTGACGGAGCGCGGGCGCTGACCACGAACGGTCCGGCGCACGGGCGCTGAGCACGAACGGTCCGGCGCGCGGGCGCTGAGCACGAACGGTCCGGCGCGCGGGCGCTGAGCACGAACGGTCCGGCGCGCGGGCGCTGACGGCCACCGTCCGGCGGCGCGGCACGCCCCTGACCGGTGAACGAGCTGACACCGCACCACGCGCTGACCGCACGAGCGGCGCCATTCCGTCACACAACGCGACCGAGGCTGACCGATGTCTGTGAACACCCCTAAGATCGAAGATGTGCGTCTGAGCGTGGGGCTCGACACGCGAGTATTCGATTCTGGGGATTACTAGGGGAGATCGTCGATGAGGTCTGGGCTCATCGCGGCTGTGGTCGGCGTGTGCGCCGCCCTGTCGCCAATCGCTGCGCATGCGGCATCCATCCATCCGTCCGACGAATGCACGACCGTCTCGTCGAGCGCCTGCGAAAGCAGCGGCATCTACGACGCCGGCAACCCGACGACCGTCCGCGTTGCGGACGCGAACGGGGGCCAAGGTCTGCTCAGCGCCTGGCTCGGCGGCGGCGCGCTGATGCTCACCGCGGGTGCCATCACCATGGCCACCAGCATCCGTCGCACGCGCAAGGCCGCCGGCACCACCACGACCGAAGCCGTCACCGCCGGCTGAGCCCGGTACGGCTACTCGCGATCGCGCCGCGCCCGCGTCTGCTCAGCCCGCGTCGCCAGCAGCTCGTCGGCCGGATAGCCGACTTCCGCCAGGGTGAGCCCCCGCGCCGCCAGCACCTTGAACGCACTCGTGCGCTCACCGGCATCGCGCAGCGTCGCAGCATCCGCGATCGACAACCGCCCCTCCCCGACCGCCACACACGCACCTACGAGGGCACGCACCATCGAATGGCAGAACGCATCGGCACGGACGTTCGCCACGAGCACCCCGTCGCCGGCACGATGCCAATCGAACTC
Organism: Microbacterium horticulturae; assembly: GCF_029094505.1. Classification (NCBI taxonomy): domain Bacteria; kingdom Bacillati; phylum Actinomycetota; class Actinomycetes; order Micrococcales; family Microbacteriaceae; genus Microbacterium; species Microbacterium horticulturae. Next base: position 2,764,195 of record NZ_CP119108.1, read on the forward strand.
GAGCAGCGTACGGATCGTCGTGGCCTCTTCGCGCGGCTTGCAGTAGGCCGCGAAGTCGTGCAGACCGATCAGCGACCGGGCGGCAGCATCCATCGCCTCCACATCGAGTGACGCACGCACCGTGGTCGTGCGCGCGCGCTCGAGCGGATCGTAGCCGCTCACCAGATCGGCCACCCGGTACTCATACCGCCGCCACACCGCCGAGAAGCGCGCGTCGAAGCCATCCGGCGCCACAGCGGTGCGATGCACCGTCACGTCGGGATAGGCACCCAGCGCGCCGCGTACGCGATAGGCGAGCCGATCGACGGGGTCGGATGCCGCATCCCGCCGCGTCTGCGTGAAAAGCCGCTCGCGCTGCCCGTCATCGAGGTCGAGATGCGCCACCTGGCCGCGCGCATGCACGCCCGCATCAGTACGACCGGCCACGACCAACCGCGGCGCACCGCCGAGAATGCGCGCCAGAGCGTCTTCGATGGTGCCCTGCACCGTACGCAGCCCGGGCTGACGCGCCCACCCGCGAAAATGCGTGCCGTCGTAGGCGATGTCGAGCCGGATGCGCACGACCACCAGCCTACGGGCCCCGACGTAGACTTGACGCAGCTTCTTCCCTCCCACCGGACGCCGATGACACAGCCCTCTTCTGCCCGCCGTTACGCGGGCCTGGATGGACTCCGCGCCATCGCCGTCGCCCTGGTCGTCATCTACCACCTCTTCCCGGGATGGATGCTGCACAGCGGCTTCATCGGCGTCGACATGTTCTTCGTGATCAGCGGCTTCTTGATCACCTCGCTGCTGCTGCGGGACCGTACCGACCTCGTCGACTTCTGGCGCCGCCGTGCCCGACGTCTGCTGCCGGCCCTGGTCGTGCTCGTCACCGTCGCCGCGACCTGGGCGTGGGCGATCGGCGGCGACGTTCTCGTGCGCCTCGGCCCGCAGGTGCTGGGCGCGGCCACCTTCAGCTACAACTGGGTGTCGATCGCGGGCGGCGCCGACTACTTCTCGGCCGACACCCCTGAGCTCTTCCGCAACCTGTGGTCGCTCGCTGTCGAGGAGCAGTTCTACTGGGTCTGGCCGCTGCTGCTCCCCCTCCTGCTGCTCGTGCGTCGGCGCTGGCTGCGCGCGTGCATAGCGCTCACGGCGGCCGTGGCATCCGCCCTCTGGATGGCCCACGTCGTCGGCGCCGGCACCACCCGCGCCTACTTCGGCACCGACACGCACGCCTTCGGCCTGCTGCTGGGCGTCGCCTTGGCCGTCGGCCTCGAGCGGGCCGCTCCCCCACGCTGGCTGTCCGGGCGCGCCGGACGAGCGCTCGGCGCCACTCTGGGCGCCCTCGCCCTCGCCGGGATCGTCGTCGTCGCCACCCTGCCCGAGACGCAGGATGCGGCATCCTTCCCCGGAACCCTCGCCGCCGCATCACTGCTGACCGCCGTGGTGCTCGTGGCCGCGACCGCCCCGGGCTCACGCCTCGGACCCGTGCTCGACATCGCGCCGCTGCGCTGGATCGGCGACCGCTCGTACGGCATCTACCTCTGGCACTGGCCGCTGCTCGTGCTGCTCACCGCGATGTTCGGCACGCCGGCGTGGCTCGGCGCGGCGGTGCTCGTGCTCACGATCGGCTGCGCGGCGGTCTCGCACCGCTGGGTGGAAGGACCGGTGCGCCGGCATGGCTTCCGTGGCGTGTTCGGGATGCTGCGCGCCCGCCTGCGCGGAGCGCCCGCGCCGCGCTTCCGAGCCCTTGTGGCCATGGTCCTCGCCGTCGTCGTGATCGGCGGCACCACGGCCGCGATCGCCACCGCCCCCGGCGAGACGTCGGGACGAGCCGCCGTCGAAGCCGGGCAGCGCGCGCTCGCACACCGCACGCCGGGTTTGCGTCCCCCACTGGTGCGCGACGGCAGGGCTGCCCGCTCGACGGCCCCCGCTCCCGTCGACGGCGCGCAGATCGACGCGATCGGCGACTCGGTCATGCTGGCCGCGGCGCCGGCGCTGCTCGAGCGCTACCCCGGCATCCGCATCGACGCCGAAGTCTCGCGCTCGATGTGGACGGCGCCCGGCATCATCGGCCGACTCGGCGACGGGCTGCGCGACTACGTCGTGCTCGGACTGGGCACGAACGGCGCCGTCGAAGGCTCGGTGCTCGACCGCGTGCGCAACGAGCTCGGCCCCGATCGCCACCTCGTGCTCGTCACGGCGTCGGCGCCGCGCGCGTGGATCCCCGGGGTGAACAAAGAGCTCCGCGCGTACGCGGGCGCCCACCCCGACGTGCTCGTCGCCGACTGGGCCGGCGCCATCGCCCCGCACGAAGATCTGCTGGCCGGCGACCACATCCACCCGGGCGAGGCCGGCGGCCGCTACTACGCCGACGCCGTCGCCGACGCTATCAGCGCCGACCAGCGCGCGCGTACGCGGTCCCACGACCGCCTGGTGCTGCGCGTGGGCGAGTTCGCCACGGTGGATGCCACGGACTGAGCCGGTGCCGCGCGCGCTTGCGCTGTTCAGAACTCATCCGATCTGCGCCGTGTGACCTGCTACGCGCGGCTTTGGGCGCGACACCCGCGCGGATGAGCTGAGTCCTGAACACGGCGCGGGCCGCGGGCTGCGGCATCCACCCCTCTCACAAACGACGAGACCCGCACACCGAACGGTGCGCGGGTCTCGTGCGAGTGCGAGGGTCGACTACTCGGCCTTCTCCTCAGCCGGAGCCTCAGCAGCGGCGTCGGCGTCGGCAGCGGCATCCGCCGCGACCTCGGTCTCGTCCGCGGCGATCTCCTCGGCGGCGGGGGCCTCCTCGACGGGAGCCTCCTCGACGGGAGCCTCCTCGACGGGGGCCTCCTCAGCCTTGGGCTCGGCCTTCTTGGTGCTCTTCTTCGCCGGCGTCGCCTTCTTGGTCACGGGCTCGAGAACGAGCTCGATCACGGCCATCGGCGCGTTGTCGCCCTTGCGGTTGCCGACCTTCGTGATGCGGGTGTAGCCACCCTCACGGTCGGCGACCAGCGGCGCGATCTCGGTGAAGAGGATGTGCACGACTTCCTTGTCACCGATGACCGACAGCACACGACGACGCGCGTGCAGGTCGCCGCGCTTGGCGAACGTGATGAGACGCTCGGCGAGCGGACGCAGGCGCTTGGCCTTGGTCTCGGTCGTCTTGATCGACTTGTGGGTGAACAGCGCGGCGGCGAGGTTGGCAAGCAGCAGGCGCTCGTGGGCAGGGCCGCCTCCGAGGCGGGGACCCTTGGTGGGCTTAGGCATTCTCAATTACTCCAGGGTGAAAAGTCGATCGAAGATCAGTCGTTCTCGGGCTCGTCGTCGTACCCGCCGTAGAAGTGCGCGCCGTCGAAACCGGGCACGGAGTCCTTCAGCGACAGGCCGAGCGAGACGAGCTTGTCGCGCACCTCGTCGACCGACTTCTGTCCGAAGTTGCGGATGTTCATCAGCTGCGTCTCGGAGAGGGCGACCAGCTCCGACACGGTGTTGATGCCCTCGCGCTTGAGGCAGTTGTACGAACGCACCGACAGGTCGAGGTCTTCGATCGGCATCGACAGCTCGGTCGACGCGACGGTCTCGACCGGCGCTGCGCCGATCTCGATGCCCTCGGCGTCGACGTTCAGCTCGCGGGCGAGCCCGAACAGCTCGGTCAGCGTGCGACCGGCCGAAGCGACGGCGTCGCGCGGCGAGATGGCCGCCTTCGTCTCGACGTCCAGCACCAGCTTGTCGAAGTCGGTGCGCTCACCGGCACGGGTGGCGTCGACGCGGTAGCTGACCTTGAGCACCGGCGAGTAGATCGAGTCGACCGGAACCTGCCCGGCCTCGGCGTACTCGTTGCGGTTCTGCGTCGCCGACACGTAGCCGCGACCGCGCTCGATCGTCAGCTCGAGCTCGAAGCGCGCGGTGTCGTTGAGGGTCGCGATGACCAGGTCGGGGTTGTGCACCTCGACACCGGCGGGAGCCGAGATGTCGGCCGCGGTGACCTCGCCGGCGCCGGTCTTGCGCAGGTACGCGGTGATGGGCTCATCGCGCTCGCTCGAGACGACGAGCTGCTTGATGTTCAGGATGATCTCGGTGACGTCTTCCTTGACACCGGGGATGGTGCTGAACTCGTGGAGGACGCCGTCGATGCGGATGCTGGTGACCGCCGCTCCCGGGATCGACGAGAGCAGGCTGCGACGCAGCGCGTTGCCGATCGTGTAGCCGAAGCCGGGCTCCAGGGGCTCGATGACGAACCGACTGCGGAACTCGCCGATCTTCTCCTCGGTGAGGGTGGGACGCTGTGCAATGAGCACTATGTGTTCCTTTCGTGCGCCGTGCCCGCTATATGACACGTGCAGTTGGTGAGGTGTTGAGTTTTCTCGAGGGATGCCGCGACCCGCGGCATCCGGAAGCACGATCGTGCCGGATGCCCCTCACGAGGCACCCGGCGACGAAGTCTCAGACCCGGCGACGCTTGGGCGGGCGGCACCCGTTGTGCGCCTGCGGCGTGACGTCCTGGATCGAACCCACCTCGAGGCCGGCGGCCTGGAGCGAGCGGATCGCGGTCTCGCGGCCCGAACCCGGACCCTTCACGAAGACGTCGACCTTCTTGACACCGTGGTCGGCGGCCTGGCGGGCGGCCGACTCGGCGGCCATGCCGGCCGCGTACGGGGTCGACTTGCGCGAGCCCTTGAAGCCCACGCCACCCGACGATGCCCAGCTGATGACGGCGCCCGAGGGGTCGGTGATCGAAACGATGGTGTTGTTGAACGTCGACTTGATGTGGGCCTGGCCCAGCGCGATGTTCTTCTTCTCCTTGCGGCGCGGCTTGCGCGCTGCGGACTTGGCCTGTGCCATTGTGTCTGTTCTCCTGAATCCGTGACGCGGGCGCTAGATCAGCGCGCCTTCTTCTTGCCGGCGACCGTGCGCTTCGGACCCTTGCGGGTACGCGCGTTGGTCTTGGTGCGCTGACCGCGGACCGGGAGGCCACGACGGTGACGAACACCCTGGTACGAGCCGATCTCGACCTTGCGGCGGATGTCTGCGGCGACCTCGCGGCGCAGGTCACCCTCCACCTTGTAGGTGCCCTCGATGTGGTCGCGGAGCTGGACGAGCTGGTCGTCGCTGAGGTCCTTGACGCGGATGTTCTCGTCGATGCCCGTCGCCGCGAGGATCTCGTTGGAACGGGTGCGGCCGATGCCGTAGATGTACGTGAGTGCGATCACCACGCGCTTGTCGCGCGGGATGTCGACGCCGGCAAGACGTGCCATGCGCTTCTCCTAGGAGTTTGTGGAGGTGTGGAGCAGAATCGGTGCCCGGGCCTCCGCCCCGGGGTGTCCCCTCGTGAGAGGTTCTGATCCTGCCTGTTCGAGATATTCAGTTGTGGAGAGTGGATGCCGCGGCCTGCAGCATCCACGTCTCAGCCCTGGCGCTGCTTGTGGCGCGGGTTGGCCTTGCAGATGACCATGACACGCCCGTGACGGCGGATCACCTTGCAGTGATCGCAGATGGGCTTGACACTCGGCTGAACCTTCATGATGTTCCTGTTCGCTGTCTTCGCCGGGCGGGCACGAGGGTGCCCGGGGCGTTACTTCTCGACCGGTCTAGCGGTAGCGGTAGACGATACGGCCACGGGTCAGGTCGTACGGGCTGAGCTCGACGACCACACGGTCTTCGGGGATGATGCGGATGTAGTTCTGCCGCATCTTGCCGGAGATGGTGGCGAGCACTTTATGACCGTTGGTGAGCTCGACGCGGAACATCGCGTTGGGCAGCGCCTCGGACACTGTGCCTTCGATCTCGATGACACCGTCTTTCTTCGCCATAGCCTCGCTATCGTTCATGCAGACCGGTCGGTCTGCGTGGATGGGGTGGTGATGCCGGCCTCACAAAGAGACACGCCGAAGTAGGCGCAAGGCACCAAAGAATTAGTATATGCGCCCGCGGTCCAGCCGGCAACTCGACGGGATGCGGGGTGCGTCAGTCGGCCGCGAGGATCTCGGGATGCGTCTCGAGCAGCGCGGCCTGCTCCCTCCAGGCTACGCCCACGATGCTCAGCACCACCCGCACCACCGTCTCGGCTCCGTCGGTGGTCGCCGGGCGCAGCTCGCGCAGAGTGGCGCGCCCGGTGCGCTCGACGAGGAACGAGAGCAGCTGCGACGACATGTCACCGCGGAAGGCGCCTGACTCCACCCCGGCGACCACGACCGCGCGCACCCGGCGACGCAGCGGCGCCAGGGCCTGCACGGTCTGGCTCACATGCACGTCGTCGAGCGCGATGTTGGCAGAAGCGCGCACGGCAGACGCCTCGCGCCACAGCCGCGCCGCCATGCGCGCGAGGGCGACCCGCGGATCGGCGTCGTCGGTGCGCTCGGCGATCTGGTTGAACCGCTCCGCGCCCTGCGAGATGACCTCGCGCATGAGGCTCTCACGATCGGCGAAGTGACCGTACAGGGCGCGGCGCGAGAGCCCCGCCGCATGCGCGATGGCGTCGAGCGACGCATGCGGATCGACCGCCAGCAGCGACTGGGCCGCCTCCAGCAGCGCCTCACGGTTCGCCGTCGCGTCGGCGCGACGGCCACGCGGACTGGTCACGGATGCCTTCTCTCTCGCAGCGGACACGGTCACATCAGCTTCGTCGACTCGGTGGCCTCGACGATGCCGTGCACGACCGAGATCAGCGGACGCCGCAGCACCAGGCCCAGCAGAAGGGCGGGCACCGCGAACACGGCCAGCCACCCGAGCGATATCCAGTAGTCACCGGCGTAGACGCCGGCGAGCGCCGCGCGCACGGCCGCGACGGCGTGCGTGGCCGGCAGGAACGGCGACACGTTCTGGAACCACTGCGGCAGCAGCTGGAGCGGGTACGCCCCGCCCGACCCGGAGATCTGGATCACCAGCACCAGCACCGCCAGCGCCTTGCCGGCATTGCCGAACGCGACCACGGCCGTATAGATGAGCAGCGTGAACACCAGCGATATCACCCAGCCGGCGAGGATGAGAAGGAACGGATGCGCCGGCTCGATCTGCACGAACAAGATCAGCCCGAGCATCACGAGCGTGCTCTGCGCGAGCCCCAGCAGGCCGAAGATTCCGAATCGGCCCAGGTACGCCTGGTTGAGGGTCAGGTCGCGGCCGGGCAGCGTCCGCGCCGGCACGTCGACCCGGATCGCCACCGTCATCAGCAGCGCCCCGACCCAGAGCGCGAGGACCGCGTAGAACGGCGCCATGGCGGCACCGAAGCTCACCACCGGGAACACCGCCATGCGATCCACCCCCACGGGTGCGGCCAGCGACGCGGCCAGCACGCCGGGATCAGCGCCGATCACTCTGCTGACCTCGCTGAGGTCGCCGGTGTCGGCGGCCTTGGCCAGCGCCGACGTCAGGCGGTCGAAGGTGTCGGCGGCCTTCTCCAGCGACGCCGAAATGCGCTCGGTGGTCGCCTGCGCGTCGGTCAGCGCTCCGGTCACGCTCCCCGATGCGCCGGACAGACGAGTGGATGCCGCGGACAGATCGCCCTTGACGGCGGCGATGTCATCGTCGGTCGCGGCGAGCGCGCCCGAGAGACGGTCGAGCTGGGGCTTCAGCGTGTCGTCGAACGACGCCTGGGCCTTGTGCAGCGCCGCCTTGGCCGCAGCGATCGCGGCGGTCAGTTCCTTGTGCTGGGCCTGTGCCGACGCGTTGCCGTCGGCGAGGTCGCCCGCCGCGGCCTCGAGCCGATCGTGCGCGGTCTGCTGACGGTCGATGGCCGCATCGATCGACGCGACCACCGCGTCGAGGGCGGGCTGTGCGGAGTCGGGCAGGAGCGGGCCGATCTCCTCGACGAGCCGATCACGCACCGCGGTGTAGGCGTCGATCTGCTGCTGAACCCCCGCGGCGAGGGTCGTGAGCACATCGCCCTGGTCGCCGCTGAGGCTGTCGGCCTGGGCGAACAGATCGTCGATGCGGTCGCCGACGGCATCGTAGCCGGCCGCCGTCTGCGTAATCGCGTCTGAGAGCGACCCGGTGGCCGTGTGCAGCACCGTCTTGAGCTCACCCACGGCGCCAGCGCCCGTGCCCGCAGCATCCGACGCATCAGCGAAGGCCGCCCCCGCATCGGTGACGAGCGCCGACGCGCTGTCGACCAGCGGGATGCTGGATCGGATGAGCGACGTGAACATGTCGGCGGTATGGGCTCCGGCGTGCAGCTGCGTCGCGACCCCTCCGACCCGCGCCTCGAGCCGGGTCAGCGCCGCCTGCGTGTCGGCGTCGGTGAGGTAGTCGGACAGCGACGAGACCAGGCCGAGCGAGATGTCGCCGAGGGTCTCGGTGAAGACCTCGTTTATCTGCGCCGAGACGGCCTCAGCCCCCTGCCCGGTGATCTTCGGAGCCAGGGCGTTCTTCTTCTCGTTCGTGTAGTACGCCAGCTGCGTGCGCTGGCCGCCGTCGGCGAAGAACGTCATCATGTCGGTGCTGAACTGAGCCGGCAGCACGATCGCCGCGTAGTACGCGCCCGACTTCGTGCCGTCGATGGCGTCGTGCTTCGATGTCACGACCCAGTCGAGATCGTCGTTGGCGCGCAGCGCCGAGAGCACCTGATCGCCGAGGTTGATGCGAATCGGCACGAGATCGCTCTGATACCCCTCGTCGACACTCGCTACGGCGACCTTCAGGTTCTTCGTGTTGGCGAACGGGTCCCAACTCGCGATGACGTTGAACCAGGTGAACAGGGCAGGGATCACCACCAGGCCGAACAGCACTATCACGGCCATGACGTTCGACGAGGCGCGTCGCAGGTCACGGGCGACTAGCGCCATGATGTTCCTCACGGGCGTTCACCTCCGTTCGCGGGGCCTTCGGGGTGCGCGGGTTCGTCCGGCTCTTCGGGGTGCGCGGGGTCTTCGCGCTCCCCCAGGTCTTGCCGCGCGTCCGCCCCGTATTGCTCTTCCCGTTCTTCCGGCTCCTGTCCTGCTTCTGGCTCGTCCGACTCGCCCGGCTCGTCCGGCTGTTGTGCTTCTTCCAGCGATTCCGGCTCGTCCGGCTGTTGTGCTTCTTCCAGCGATTCCGGCTCGTCAGCTCCATCGGCAGGTTCTTCGCGGGCATCGAACAGACCCATCACCTGGTCGAGATCGTCGGCTGCAGCATCCCCTCCCGCTTTCTCGGTGTCGGCCGGCAGGTCATCCGCCGCGACCGGTTCGGGCGCGGCATCCCCCTCCGTCGTGGGCCCGGCGAGCGGCGCGGTCGACTCCCGCGGCATCGCAGCGAGGGGCGCATCTCCCGAGCGCTGGCGCGCCGCCGTGAGCAACGCCGCGTCGTCCAGCGTGCCGAGCTCGGCCGCCACCTGGAAGCTCTGCCGAATGTACTCGAGCGCGATGAGGAAGCCGATGGCCAGCAGACACCAGGCGACCCAGATGCCCAGCACCGTCGCCTGCCCGCCGGGCACCAGCCACGCCACCAGCGCCAGCGCGGCGAGCCCGGTCACCGCCGTCAGCGCGGTCATCCGCAGCAGGGTCGGGTAGTGCTGCAGGAAGGGGCGGGAGCGGCGGGCGAGATCGTCGCGGAACTCGTCGCGGTCGTTCATCGCACGGATCACGTGGGTCAGCCGGTACCGGCTGCCGACGACCTGGACATCGTCGGCGACCAGCAGGTCGGTGGCCGCCACCTGCCGGTTGAACATGAGGTTGAGGGCCGCCAGCCGGCGACGCAGCACGAGCCCGAGCACCCACGCGAGCACCACGAACACGGCCAGCGCGCCGAGGAACCGCCAGTAGTGGCCGTCGTAGAAGCCGGCGATGGTCTCGCGCAGGGCGTCGATGCCGTACGTGAACGGCAGGAACGGATACAGCGCCCGGAAGAACCCGGGCATCATCTCGATCGGATACAGGCCCGACGCTGCCGGGATCTGCATGATCACGAGCAGGACGCACAGACCCCGACCGATATGCCCGAACGCCACGCACAGGGCGTAGATGATGCTGATGTAGGCGAGCGCGATGAGCACACCGGTGCCGACGAAGGCCGTGGCGCTCACCGTCTGCACCCCGATGACGAGGTTGCCGATGCACACGACGAGCGCCTGCACCACGGCGAGGACCGCGAACAGCAAGAACCGGCCGAGGTACGCCTGGCGGATGGTGATGCCCTCCACGCCCTCGGTGTCGACCTCGGTCTTGAAGATGACCATGAGCACGAAGGAGCCGATCCACAGGGACAGGTTCGTGAACAGTGCCGCCATCGCCGAGCCGTAGGTGTCGATCGGAAAGAGGACGTGCTCGGTGACCTCGACGGGCGCCGCTATGAAGCGGGCGATCTGAGCGGGGTCGAGTCCGGTGATCGTGTGCAGCACCCCCGCCTGGGCGGCCGCTCCCAGCGCGATGACATCGGTGCGGGCCGTCGTCAATCCGTCTTGGATGTCGGCGAGGTTGTCGGCGAGGCCGTCGACCGCATCGGCAGTCGACGAGAGCTGCGTGTCGAGCCCAGCCAGCAGCTTCTCGGCCTGGGCGAGCTGCCCGCGCTGAGCGTCGAGCGCGGCGGAGAAGGCCCCCGCGCTCGTCGACAGCGCCGACATCGCGCGATTCAGCTCCGGAACCGAGCCGGTCAGCGTGGTGCGGAGGTCGCCGGCTGCGTCCTGCGCGTTCCCGGTGGCGGTGTCGAGGTCGTCCGCGGCCGATTCGATGGCCGAGGCCGCGGAGCCGGCCTGCGTATTGAGCGCCTTCAGGTCGCTCAGCAGCTTCTGGTCGTTGTCGTTGCGGGCCTGCAGCGTGTCGATCACGTCGTTCAGGCGCTGCTGCGTCTGGGCGTCGAGCCCTCCGCCGTCGACGAGCTGCTGCAGCCGGTCGATCGCCGCGCCGTTGGCCTCGACGACGCTCGACACGTCATCGATCGCCCCGTCGATCCGCATACCGACCGTGGAGAACGCTTCAGTGAGCTCGGTGACGACGACGTGCGCGTCGCCCGCGGCATCGGCGAGCCGGCTCGTTCCGTCCACGTATGCAGTGGTGGCCGCATCCGTGAATGCGATCACCTGCTTCTGCGCGTCGGCGATGATCGACTGCGTCTGGCCGATCGCCGTCTGCACGTCGCCGAGCGTCGCATCGACGTCGCCGAGCGTGGATCGCACCGAGGAGACATCGTTCCGCGATGCAGTGATGCCCGACGACAGCGCGGTGAGCCGCTTGTGCGCACTCGCGACACTGTCAGCGGCTGCATCGACGGCGTTGAGGGTCTCGCCCTTCGCGGTCAGCAGCTGATCTTGCACGGCGCCGCCGGCGTTCTTCAGCGCCTCGGTCGCCGCCTGCGCGACCTGCTCGGAGAACGCGCTTGTGATCTGCTTGTCGATCTCGGACGCGCCGACGTCGGTGACCTTCGGCGCGACGGCGCTCGCCTTCTCGTTGACGTAGTACCGCAGCTTCGGCTGGGTGAACTGCCCCGTGGTGATGCTGACCAGATCACGGCTGAAGTCGGCGGGGATGACGATCGCGGCGTACGCGTCGCCGCTCTTGACCGCGCGCTGGGCCTCGTCTTGCCCGAGGAACGTCCAGCCGAGCCGATGGTTGTTCTTGAGCTGATCGACGACCTGTGCGCCGACGTCGAGCGAGCCGGTCAGCTCAGAGGTCGCGCCCTCGTCGAGGTTGACGACGGCGACGCGGATGTCGGCGGTGTTGCCGTAGGGGTCCCAGAACGCTGTGATGTTGAACCACGCGTACAGAGCGGGTGTGAGGAGCACACCGAGGACGATGATCCACGCCTTGCGCTGGTGGAACAACCGCCCCACGTCACGCCGGAAGACCCGCCAACTCATTCGCACTCGACCGATTGTACCCACAATCTGCACACTCGTGTGCATGTTAGTCCGTCGGGTACACAGAAGGGCCGGGCACAGCGTGTGCTGCGCCCGGCCCCGTGCGCGGCCGCGGTGTGCGGCCGGTGTCTACTTCAGATGCGCCTTGATGTCGGTGTCGTACGAATACGTCACCGAGACGGCGGTGCCGTTGACGACGACATGCGGCGTGCCGGTCGCGTCCGCCGGCAGCCCCTTGGACTGGGCGAACGACTGGTACGTGTTTTTCGTGATGGTCTTCTCGAGGTCGCTCGTGACGTTGACCCCGGCGCTCTTGGCGATCTGGACGATCTGCTCATCGGTCAGACCTGCCGACTGCTCGTCGGGCTGATTCTCGTACATGGCCTGCATGAAGGCGTAGGCGTTGTCGGGGTCGGCGGTCGCGATGGCGAAGAACGCGCTGGAGGCGCGGCTGGAGAAGCCGGCCGGCGCCGTGCCCTGGTCGAGGATCGTCACCGGGTGCACCTTGAGCACCGCGGTGCCGGCATCGACGAGCTTCTTGATGGACGCGCCCTCGGCCTGCTCGAACTGGTTGCAGTACGGGCACAGGAAGTCCACGTAGGTCTCGATGGTGTTCGGCGCGTCGGCGTCGCCGAAGACGACGGCTCCGGCATCCGTGTCCACGATCCCGCCCGACGGCGCCGCACCGGGCGCGGCCGCCTTATTGTTGATGGCGATCACGACGCCGGTCACGGCGACCAGCACCACGACGGCGATCACACTCACCCAGATGGCGAACCAGTTCGTCTTTCGCACAGCGGTGGCCATGGATTACTCGCTCTCGTTGCTCGAAACGGACCTCGCGCTCCTCGGAGCCGGCCCCGCAGCTGAAGGATCGAGCGCGCACGGCGCCCGGGTACCGTCATCATGCATGGTCACCCTATGGGCCTCGTGTGAACGCCCTGCGCTCAGGAGAAGAGGGTGCCGATGTCGTTCGGATCGCTCGGCAGCTTCGACAGCGCGATCGTCTCGCCGTTGATGGCGATGGTCGGCGTGCCGATGCCCGTCGCGCCCGGCGCCAGCGGCGTCTTCGGCGTCAAACTCTGCACGAACGACACGTACGCGTGCCCGGTGATCGACTTCTCGAGGCTCGAGGTCACGTTCACGCCGGCCTTCTTCGCGACCTCGACGATCTGCGCGTCGGTCAGGCCCGTCGAGTTCTCTTCGGGCTGATTCGCGAACATCGCCGTCATGAAGTCGTACACGTGCGCCGGATCCGCCACGGCCACGGAGTACATGGCGCTCGCGGCCCGCGATGAGTACTCGGTGTCTTGCGAGTAGCGGTCGAGGATCGCGATCGGGTGCACGTTCAGCGTGATGCTGCCGTCGTCGACCAGCGCGGTGATGGCCGAGCCGTAGACCTGCTCGAACTGACCGCAGATCGGACACATGAAGTCGATGTAGGTGTCCATCGTGTCATCGCCGTCGCCGAACGCTATAGCGCCGGTCTTCTGGTCGACCAGGCTGCTCTGCGGCGCCGCACCGGGCGCCGTCGCCTTGTTGTTCACGGCGATGACGATTCCGGTGACGACGACGATCACGACGACCGCCGCGATGCTCAACCAGATCGCGAACCAGTTCGTCTTGCGGACCGCGGTGGCCATGAGGTCCTCGCTCTACTCGATCGGAACAGGAGTGACGCCGAACGCGGCGAGACCTTCGGCCCCGCCATCGGGCGCGGTGAGCACCCAGATGCCGCCGTCGTGCACGGCGACGCTGTGCTCCCAATGCGAGCCGTCGGTGCCGTCGACCGTCGAGACGGTCCAGTCGTCGTCGCCGACGAACGTCTCATCGCTGCCGCCGACGACCATCGGCTCGATGGCGACCGCGAGCCCCGGCTTGACCTCAGGGCCAGGAGCGGGCACCCGGTAATTGAACACCGAGGGGTTCTCGTGCATGCGACGGCCGATGCCGTGGCCGACATAATCGCGAAGGATGCCGTAGCCGTGCCCCGACGCCTCGATGTAGTCCTGCACGGCTCCGCCGACCTCGCCGAGATGCTTCGCCGACGCCAGCGCCGCGATGCCGGCCCACAGCGAGCCCTCAGTCACCCGCGACAGCTCTTCACGCGCCGCCACCAGCTCGGGCCGGGCCGGGTCGGGGACGACCACGGTGATGGCGGAATCGCCGTTCCAGCCGCGGTACTCGGCACCGGCATCCACCGACACGATGTCACCGGGCTGGAGCACCCGCTCCCCCGGAATCCCATGGACGACCTCGTCGTTGACCGACACGCAGATAGTGTGACGGTAGCCACGCACCATCTGGAAGTTGGAGAGCGCACCGCGTGCGGACACGACCGCGGCGGCCGCGGCATCCAGCTGCAGTGTCGTCGTTCCCGGCACGATCAGCGCGCGCACCGCGTCGAGCATGCCGGCGGTGATCTGACCGGGCTCGATCATCGCGCGCAGCTGCGCAGGCGACTTGTAGATGCCGCGACGGAGCATCGGCTCAGACCGTCGCCGCGCGCGAGATGCCGCGCGCCGACAGCGCATCGGTGATCCGCGCGGTGATCTCGTCGAGCGAGCCCACACCGTCGATCGTGTCGACGATGCCGCGCTCGCGGTACACGTCGAGGATCGGCGCGGTCTCGCTCTCGTAGATCGACAGGCGCTTGGCGATGGCCTCGTCGGTGTCATCGGTGCGACCCTGCTCTTTGGCCCGCAGCGCGAGACGCGCGATGCTCTCGTCACGCGGCACGTTCAACTCGATGACCGCGTCGAGGCTCTCGCCGCGCTCGGTGAGGAACGCGTCGAGATCGCCCACCTGCTGGATGTTGCGCGGGTAGCCGTCGAGGAGGAAGCCGCCTGCGGCATCCGCCTCACTCAGCCGGTCACGCACGATCTGCCCGGTCAGCTCGTCGGAGACGAGGTTGCCCGCGGCCGTGATGGCCTTGACCTGCTCGCCCAAGGGCGTGCCCGCCTGGATGTTCGCACGGAACACATCGCCGGTGGAGACGGTGGGAATGCCGAGGGCCTCTGCGATGCGCGCAGCCTGCGTTCCCTTTCCCGATCCCTGAGGGCCGACGATCAACAGACGGGCGGATGAGGTCATCGCAAGAGTCCTTCGTAGTGTCGCTGCTGCAACTGGGCGTCGATCTGCTTCACCGTCTCAAGACCGACACCGACCATGATGAGGATCGACGTGCCGCCGAACGGGAAGTTCTGGTTCGCACTGACCGTCGCGAGCGCTATCAGCGGGATCAGCGCCACGAGACCCAGGTACAGCGAGCCCGGCAGCGTGATGCGGGTCAGCACGTAGTCGAGGTACTCAGCGGTGGGCCGGCCGGCACGGATGCCGGGAATGAAGCCGCCGTACTTCTTCATGTTGTCGGCGACCTCGGTCGGGTTGAACGTGATGGCGACGTAGAAGTACGTGAACCCGATCGTCAGCAGGAAGTAGAACAGCCAGTAGAGCGGGTGATCGCCCTTGACGAGGTAGTTGTTGATCCACGTGACCCACCCGGCCGGGGTCTCACCGGCGGCGGGCTGGTTGAACTGCGCGATGAGCGCGGGGATGTACAACAGCGACGAGGCGAAGATCACCGGGATCACACCGGCCATGTTCACCTTGATCGGAATGTAGGTGTTGGTGCCGCCGTACGTGCGCCGGCCGACCATGCGCTTCGCATACTGGACCGGGATGCGGCGCTGCGACTGTTCGACGAACACGATCAGCACCATGATCACGATGCCCACCAGCAGCACCATGAGGAAGACCTCGAAGCCCTTCGCCTGCTTGATGGCCCACATCGCCGACGGGAAGGTCGCGGCGATCGAGGTGAAGATCAGGATCGACATGCCGTTGCCGATGCCCTTCTCGGTCATCAGCTCGGCGAACCACATGATCAGGCCCGTGCCGGCCGTCATGGTGAGGATCATGAGCAGCTGCGCCCACCACACATCGTTGGTGAGCAGCTGCTGGCAGCTGGAGGCCGCAGAAGAACCGAACAGCTGGCCGCTGCGGGCGACGGTGACCAGCGTGGTGGACTGCAGCAGCGCCAGCGCGATCGTCAGGTAGCGGGTGTACTGCGTGAGCTTGGCCTGGCCCGCCTGACCCTCCTGATACAGGGTCTCGAAGTGCGGGATGACCACGCGCAGCAGCTGCACGATGATCGTCGCGGTGATGTAGGGCATCACGCCCAGCGCGAAGATCGACAGCTGCAGCAGAGCGCCGCCCGAGAACAGGTTGACCATCGACAGCAGGCCCTGCGTGCCGCCGGAGTCTTTCAGACACAGCTGCACGTTGCCGAAGTCGACGAACGGCGTCGGGATGTGAGCACCCAGGCGATACAGGATGATGATCGCCAGGGTGAAGCCGATCTTCCGACGCAGGTCGGGGGTGCGGAAGACCCGCACGATGGCGCTGAACAAGTGGATTCCTCCAGAAGGGTTTCCGTCGCACGACACGGTGCGCACAGGCAACCAGCGTATCTCAGCGATCCCGCCCTGCGGGACGCCGGGATGCAAGACGGGGCCGGAGGTTGATCCCCCGGCCCCGTCTGGCTGACTACTCCGCGGTGGCGGCTGCGACGCTGCCGCCCGCCGCGACGATCTTCTGCTCGGCAGAGCTCGAGATCTTGTCGACGGCGACGTTCAGCTTCACGGCGATGTCTCCGGTGCCCAGCACCTTGACTCGCTCGTTCTTGCGAACCGCGCCCTTGGCGACGAGGTCACTGACGGTGACCTCTCCGCCGTTCGGGTACAGCTCGGCGAGCTTGCCCAGGTTCACGACCTGGTACTCGACGCGGAACGGGTTCTTGAAGCCACGCAGCTTCGGCGCACGCATGTGCAGCGGAAGCTGGCCGCCCTGGAACCCGGGACGCACCTGGTAGCGCGCCTTGGTGCCCTTGGTGCCGCGACCGGCGGTCTTGCCCTTGGAGCCCTCACCGCGGCCCACACGGGTCTTGGCGGTGTTGGCGCCGGGGACCGGACGCAGGTGGTGCACCTTGACGACGTCGGGACGCGCCACGGGAGCGGCATCCTTCTTCGCCGGCGCCTTGGCGGCAGTCGCCTTCTTCGCGGGGGCCTTCTTCGCGGGGGCCTTCTTCTCGACCTGCTCCGCCGCGACGGCCTCGGTGTTCTCGGCCTTCTCAGCCATCAGTCGATCTCCTCAACCTGGACGAGGTGGGCGACGGCCTTCACGTAACCGCGCGTCTGCGCGTCGTCCGGACGGACGACCGAGTCGCCGATCCGCTTCAGGCCGAGGCTGCGCAGCGTGTCACGCTGGTTCTGCTTCTCGCTCACCTTGGACTTGATCTGCGTGACCTTCAGACGGGACGCCATCAGGCACCTACCTTCTGCTCACGTGCGGCAGCCGCCTCAGCGGCCTCGGCACGAACGAGACGGGCCGGCGCGACCTGGTCGAAGTCCAGGCCACGACGGGCGGCGACGGAGCGCGGCTCCTCAAGGCTCTGGAGCGCCTCGACGGTCGCGTGCACGATGTTGATCGTGTTCGACGAGCCGAGCGACTTCGACAGGACGTCGTGGATGCCGGCGCACTCCAGGACCGCGCGGACCGGGCCACCGGCGATGACACCGGTACCGGCCGCGGCCGGACGCAGCAGGACGACACCCGCGGCGGCCTCACCGGTCACCGGGTGCGGGATCGTCTTGCCGACGCGCGGAACGCGGAAGAAGTTGCGCTTGGCCTCTTCGACACCCTTCGAGATCGCCAGCGGCACCTCACGGGCCTTGCCGTAGCCGACACCGACCACGCCGTTGCCGTCGCCCACGACCACGAGGGCCGTGAAGCTGAAGCGGCGGCCGCCCTTGACGACCTTCGAGACGCGGTTGATGGTGACGACGCGCTCCAGGAACTGGTTGTCGCCGCGGTCACGCGAGTTGCGGTCACGGTCGCGACCACGCGAGTTGCGGTCGCCACGACCGCCACGGCGCTGCTCGCGCTCGTTGGTGGGCGCCTCGGCCGTGGTGGCCTCTGCGGCCTGCTCGGGCGCTGCCTGATCGGCGGTCACTTCGGTCTCCTTGTTGTCACTCACAGGTTCAGCCCTCCTTCGCGGGCGCCCGAGGCCACGGCCGCGACACGACCGGCGTAGCGGTTGCCGCCACGGTCGAACACGACCTCGGCGACACCGGCGCTCTTCGCGCGCTCGGCGACCAGCTCGCCGACCTTGCGGGCCTTGGCGGTCTTGTCACCGTCGAATGCACGGAGGTCGGCCTCGAGGGTGGACGCACTGGCCACGGTGTGGCCCTTGCTGTCGTCCACGACCTGAACGAAGACGTGACGCGACGAGCGGGTCACGACCAGGCGCGGACGCTCGGCGGTGCCGACGACCTTCTTGCGAAGACGGGCATGGCGACGCGCGCGGGCGTCGGACTTCGACTTCACAGCCATGCTTACTTACCAGCCTTTCCGGCCTTGCGCCGAACAATCTCGCCGGCGTAGCGCACGCCCTTGCCCTTGTACGGCTCGGGCTTGCGGATCTTGCGGATGTTCGCAGCCGCCTCGCCGACGGCCTGCTTGTCGATGCCGCTCACGGTGAGCTTGTTGTTGCCCTCGACCGTGAAGGTGATCCCGGTGGGCGGGTCGACCAGCACCGGGTGCGAGAACCCGAGGGCGAACTCGACCGAGCCGCCCTTCTGCTGCACGCGGTAGCCGGTGCCGACGACCTCGAGGCCCTTGGTGTAGCCCTGGGTGACACCGATGATGTTGTTGTTGATGAGGGTGCGGGTCAGGCCGTGCAGCGAACGCGACTCGCGCTCGTCGTCGGGGCGGGAGACCAGAACCTGGTTCTCCTCGACCGCGACCTGGATGGGGCGTGCCACGGTGAGCGCAAGCTCGCCCTTGGGGCCCTTGACCTCCACCTCCTGCCCGTTGACCGCAACGGTCACACCGGCAGGGATGTCAATGGGAAGACGTCCGATTCGCGACATGGCGGGTCACCACACGTAGGCGAGAACTTCCCCGCCCACGCCCTTCTGCTCGGCCTGGCGGTCCGTGAGGAGGCCAGAGGAGGTGGACAGGATGGCAACGCCCAGGCCGCCGAGGACCTTGGGGAGCTCGGTCGAGCGTGCGTACACGCGCAGACCGGGCTTCGAAACCCGCTTGATGCCGGCGATGGACCGCTCGCGGTTCGTGCCGTACTTCAGCGTGAGGGTCAGCGTCTCGCCGACGCGGGCGCTTTCGACGGCCCAGCCGGCGATGTAGCCCTCCTGCTTGAGGATCTCGGCGATGTTCTTCTTGAGCTTCGAGCTCGGCAACGACACGGAGTCGTGATGCGCCGAGTTCGCGTTGCGCAGACGGGTCAGCATATCTGCGACCGGGTCTGTCATTGTCATTTCGTGTTTCCTTTGTTCATAAGGTTTCGCCACGCCGTTACACGACGGCCGACCTTCTATGACGGCTGTTCAGTTGTGGGATGTCATTCCGGCCCGAAGCGCACGGCCCCGGGCCGGAATGACGCAAAGCATCCAGCCTAACTCAGGCTGCGGCATCCTTCGCCCGGAACGGGAATCCGAGGTGACGCAGCAGGGCGCGGCCCTCATCGTCGGTGGAAGCGCTGGTGACGACGGTGATGTCGAAACCGCGCACCCGGTCGATGCGGTCCTGGTCGATCTCGTGGAAGACCGACTGCTCCTGCAGGCCGAAGGTGTAGTTGCCGTGACCGTCGAACTGCTGGTCGGAAAGACCCCGGAAGTCGCGGATGCGGGGCAGCGCGAGGTTCACGAGGCGGTCCAGGAACTCCCACGCGCGGTCGCCCCGGAGGGTGACGTGCGCGCCGATGGCCTGGCCCTCACGCAGCTTGAACTGCGCGATCGACTTGCGGGCCTTGGTCACGACCGGCTTCTGGCCGGTGATCTTGGTGAGGTCTGCGACCGCGCCCTCGATCACCTTGCTGTCGCGAGCTGCCTCGCCGACGCCGGTGTTGACGACGACCTTGACCAGGCCGGGGATCTGCATGACGTTCTCGTACCCGAACTCGTCCTGCAGCTTCTGCTGGATCTCGCTCTTGTACTTCTGCTTGAGGCGCGGCTGGGTCTTGCCAGCCTCCGCAGCAGCGGTGGTGCTCATCAGAGGTCCTTACCTGACTTCTTGGCGTAGCGCACGCGGACGGTGCGCTTCTCGCCGTCCTTGATCTTCTCTTCGACGCGGTGGCCGACGCGGGTCGGCTTCTTGCTCGAGGGGTCGACGACGGCGACGTTGGAGATGTGGATCGGGGCTTCCATCGTCTCGATGCCGCCCGTCTTGGTCCCGCGCTGGGTCTGGCCCACGCGGGTGTGCTTGGTCACGTAGTTGACGCCCTCGACGATCACGCGGTTGGTCTCGGGGATGACCTCGAGGACCTTCCCCTGCTTGCCGCGGTCGGCGCCCGAGAGCACCTGGACGAGGTCGTCCTTCTTGATGTTCGCCATGATCAGATGACCTCCGGTGCCAGCGAGACGATCTTCATGAACTTCTTGTCGCGAAGCTCACGACCGACCGGGCCGAAGATACGGGTGCCGCGGGGCTCCCCGTCGTTCTTCAGCAGCACGGCGGCGTTCTCGTCGAACTTGATGTACGAGCCGTCGGCGCGACGGGTCTCCTTGACGGTGCGCACGACCACGGCCTTGACGACATCGCCCTTCTTGACGTTGCCGCCGGGGATGGCGTCCTTCACCGTGGCGACGATGACGTCGCCCAGACCTGCGTAGCGACGGTTGGAGCCGCCGAGCACACGGATGGTGAGCAGCTCCTTGGCGCCGGTGTTGTCGGCGACCTTGAGTCGGGACTCTGTCTGAATCATTTACTTGGCCTTCTCGAGGATCTCGACCAGACGCCAGCGCTTGGTGGCGCTCAGCGGCCGGGTCTCGTTGATGACGACGAGGTCGCCGATGCCGGCGGTGTTGTTCTCGTCGTGCGCCTTGACCTTCTCGGTGCGGCGGATGACCTTGCCGTAGAGGGGGTGCTTCACGCGGTCCTCGACCTCGACGACGATCGTCTTGTCCATCTTGTCGCTGACGACGTACCCGCGGCGGGACTTGCGGTAGCCGCGGGCGCCCGCGTCGCGGACGTCGTGCTCAGCGTGCTCGTGACCGACGGTCTCGACGACCTCGGCCTCGGCCTTCTTCGCAGTGGCCATCACTCAGCCTCTTCCTTCACCTCGGCGGAGGCAGCGGCATCCGCCTTCTTCGCCTTGCTCTTCTTCGCCTTGCCCGTCTCCACCGGAGCGGGCGTGGCACGGATGCCCAGCTCGCGCTCGCGGATCACGGTGTAGAGCCGCGCGATGTCGCGCTTGACCGCACGGATGCGGCCGTGGCTTTCGAGCTGGCCGGTGGCGGACTGGAAGCGCAGGTTGAACAGCTCTTCCTTCGCCTTGCGCAGCTCTTCGACAAGACGCTGGTCTTCGTACGTGTCGAGCTCGCTCGTGGCGAGCTCCTTGGTGCCGATCGCCATTACGCGTCGCCCTCCTCGCGCTTGATGATGCGTGCCTTCAGGGGCAGCTTGTGGATGGCACGGGTCAGCGCCTCACGAGCGAGCTGCTCGTCGACGCCGGCGACCTCGAACAGGACGCGGCCCGGCTTGACGTTGGCAACCCACCACTCGGGCGAGCCCTTACCGGAACCCATGCGGGTCTCAGCCGGCTTCTTGGTCAGCGGACGGTCGGGGTAGATGTTGATCCACACCTTGCCGCCACGCTTGATGTGACGCGTCATGGCGATACGAGCGGACTCGATCTGACGGTTGGTCACGTAGGCCGGGGTGATCGCCTGGATGCCGTACTCGCCGAAGGAGACCTTCGTGCCGCCGGTGGCCTGGCCGCTGCGCCCGGGGTGGTGCTGCTTACGGAACTTGACTTTACGGGGAATAAGCATTACGCCGATGCTCCTTCTGCGACGGGGGCCTCGTTGCGCGGGGCACGACGACGGTCACCGCGGTCGCGGGCGGGCTTCTGGTTCGCCTGCTCGCGGGCCAGCTCCTTGTTGGTGAGGTCGCCCTTGTAGATCCAGACCTTCACGCCGATGCGGCCGAAGGTGGTGCGCGCCTCGTAGAAGCCGTAGTCGATGTTCGCGCGGAGCGTGTGCAGCGGCACACGGCCCTCACGGTAGAACTCCGACCGGCTCATCTCGGCGCCGCCGAGACGGCCCGACACCTGGATGCGGACACCCTTGGCGCCGGCGCGCTGCGCGCCCTGCAGGCCCTTGCGCATCGCGCGGCGGAACGCCACGCGCGCCGAGAGCTGCTCGGCGATGCCCTGGGCGACCAGCTGAGCGTCGGCCTCGGGGTTCTTGACCTCGAGGATGTTCAGCTGGATCTGCTTGCCGCTGAGCTTCTCCAGCTCACCGCGGATGCGCTCGGCCTCGGCACCGCGACGACCGATCACAATGCCCGGACGGGCGGTGTGGATGTCGACGCGGACGCGGTCACGCGTGCGCTCGATCTCGATGTTCGAGACACCGGCACGGTCGAGCTGCTTCTGCAGGAGCTGCCGGATCTTGATGTCCTCGGCAAGGTAGTCGGCGTAGCGCTGGCCCGGCTTCGTCGAGTCGGAGAACCACCGCGACACGTGGTCGGTGGTGATGCCGAGGCGGAAGCCGTACGGGTTTACCTTCTGTCCCATTACTTGCTCGCCTTCTTCGTTGCTGCGCCGGCCTCGGCGACCTCAGGGGTCGCCAGCACGACGGTGATGTGGCTGGTGCGCTTCTTGATCTGGAACGCACGGCCCTGGGCGCGGGGCTGGAAACGCTTGAGCGTCGTCCCCTCGTCCACGAAGGCGTTCTTCACGTACAGATCCTGCTCGTCAAGGAACTCGCCGGCCGCGTCGGCCTTCACCCGTGCGTTGGCGGCGGCGGATGCCACGAGCTTGTAGATCGGCTCGCTGGCGCTCTGCTGCGCGAACTTCAGGATGGCGAGGGCCTCGTCGGCCTGCTTGCCCTTGATGAGCGCGACGACACGACGAGCCTTCTGAGGGGTCACGCGGATGTGTCGCACGCGTGCGATGGACTCCACCATTTCTCTCTCCTCTTGCGCCCCCGCGTCAGCGGCGGCGGCCCTTCTTGTCGTCCTTCTCGTGGCCGCGGAAGGTGCGGGTGGGCGCGAACTCGCCCAGCTTGTGTCCGACCATGCTTTCGCTGACGAACACGGGGATGTGCTTGCGGCCGTCGTGCACGGCGATCGTGTGGCCGAGCATGGCCGGGACGATCATCGAACGACGAGACCAGGTCTTGATGACGTTCTTCGTGCCCGCCTCGTTCTGCGTAGCGACCTTGCGAAGCAGGTGCTCGTCGACGAAGGGGCCCTTCTTAAGACTGCGTGGCATCTTCTGTTCCTACCTACTTGCGCTTCTTGCCGGTGGTGCGACGACGCACGATGTACTTGTCGCTTTCCTTGTTCGCGTGGCGGGTGCGGCCCTCGGGCTTGCCCCACGGCGTCACGGGGTGACGACCACCGGACGTGCGACCCTCACCACCACCGTGCGGGTGGTCGACCGGGTTCATGACGACACCGCGGACGGTCGGGCGGATGCCCTTCCAGCGGTTGCGGCCTGCCTTGCCCCAGTTGATGTTCGACTGCTCGGCGTTGCCGACCTCGCCGATCGTGGCGCGGCAGCGGGCGTCGACGTTGCGGATCTCGCCCGAGGGCAGACGCAGCTGCGCGTACGGGCCGTCCTTGGCGACCAGACGGACGCTCGCGCCGGCCGAGCGGGCCAGCTTCGCGCCGCCGCCGGGACGCAGCTCGATCGCGTGGATCACGGTACCGGTCGGGATGTTGCGCAGCGGCAGGTTGTTGCCGGGCTTGATGTCGGCCGAGGCGCCCGACTCGACGATGTCGCCCTGACGCAGCTTCTCCGGCGCCAGGATGTAGCGCTTGGTGCCGTCCACGAAGTGCAGCAGCGCGATGCGCGCGGTGCGGTTCGGGTCGTACTCGATGTGCGCGACCTTGGCGTCGATCCCGTC
Source organism: Microbacterium horticulturae (assembly GCF_029094505.1). NCBI lineage: Bacteria > Bacillati > Actinomycetota > Actinomycetes > Micrococcales > Microbacteriaceae > Microbacterium > Microbacterium horticulturae. The sequence continues at coordinate 2,787,871 of NZ_CP119108.1, forward strand.
CTTGTCATTGCGACGGAAGTCGATGACGCGGTACTGGCGCTTGTGGCCACCGCCGATGTGGCGGGTGGTGATGCGGCCCTGGTTGTTGCGGCCACCGGTCTTGGCGAGCGGCTTCAGCAGCGACTTCTCCGGCGTCGATCGGGTGATCTCGGCGAAGTCAGCCACCGACGAACCGCGGCGACCCGGGGTCGTGGGCTTGTACTTGCGAATAGCCATGTTCTAGTCCTCTATCCCGACCGTCAGCCGACTGCCGTGAAGATGTCGATGGTGCCCGACTTCAGGGTCACGACGGCGCGCTTGGTGTCCTTGCGCTTACCGGTGCCGAAGCGGGTGCGACGGGCCTTGCCGACGCGGTTCAGCGTGTTGACCGACGCCACCTTGACACCGAAGATCTTCTCGATGGCGAGCTTGATCTCGGTCTTGTTCGCGCGGGGGTCCACGTAGAACGTGTACTTGCCCTCGTCGATCAGGCCGTAGCTCTTCTCGGAGACGACCGGCTTCAGGATGATGTCGCGCGGGTCCTTGTTCACGGCGGTCATGCCGAGACCTCCTCGGTGGCACCGCTCTTGGACGCGACGAACGCGTCGAAGGCGGCCTTGGTGAAGACGATGTCGTCGGAGACGACCACGTCGTAGGCGTTCAGCTGGTCGAACGTCAGCACGTGCACCTCGGTGAGGTTGCGCACGCTCTTGACGGTCAGCTCGTCGTCGCGGGAGACCACGACGAGGACGTTCTTGACGGCGCCCAGGTCGCTGAGCACCGAGAGAGCGGCCTTGGTGGACGGGGCATCCTTCAGTCCGAAGGACTCGACCACGTGGAGACGCTCGCCACGGGCACGGTCGCTGAGCGCACCCAGCAGAGCCGCGGCGATCATCTTCTTGGGGGTCCGCTGCGCGTAGTCGCGCGGCTTGGGCCCGTGGACGATGCCACCACCGGTGTGCTCAGGTGCGCGGATCGAGCCCTGACGCGCGTTGCCGGTGCCCTTCTGCTTGAACGGCTTGCGGCCGGAGCCGGAGACCTCACCGCGACGCTTGGTCGAGTGGGTTCCCTGACGGGCGGCAGCGAGCTGCGCGACGACCACCTGGTGGATCAGCGGGATGTTGGTGTTGACGTCGAAGATGGCGGCGGGGAGCTGGACGGCGCCAGCCTTCTTGCCATCCGCCTTGAGGACGTCGAGGGTCGTGTCAGCCATGGACTCAGGCACCCTTCACTGCGTTGCGGACGTAGACGATGCGGCCGCGCGCGCCGGGGACGGCGCCCTTGACGAGCAGCAGACCCTTCTCGGCGTCGACGGCGTGCACCGTGAGGTTGAGGACGGTCACGCGCTCGCCACCCATACGGCCGGCCATGCGCATGCCCTTGAAGACGCGGCTCGGGGTCGACGATGCGCCGATCGAACCGGGCTTGCGGTGGTTGCGGTGTGAACCGTGCGAGGCCGAGACGCCCTTGAAGTTGTGGCGCTTCATGACACCCGCGGTGCCCTTGCCCTTGCTGGTGCCGACGACGTCGACCAGCTGGCCGGCCTCGAAGGTGCCGTCCACGGTGAGCTCCTGGCCGAGTGAGTAGTCAGCGGCGTCCGCGGTGCGCACCTCGGTCACGTGGCGGCGCGGCGTGACGCCGGCGGCCTCGAAGTGGCCCTCGAGGGGCTTGGTGACCTTGCGCGGGTCGATCTGGCCGGCGGCGATCTGGACGGCGTTGTAGCCGTCCTTCTCGGGGGTGCGGACCTGGGTGACCACGTTGGGCGCGATCTCGATCACGGTGACGGGGACGAGCTTGCCCTGCTCGTTCCACACCTGGGTCATGCCGAGCTTGGTGCCCAGCAGTCCCTTGGAAGTCTTGTTGTTGATGTCAGCCATGTCGGACCTCAGAGCTTGATCTCGATGTTGACATCGGCCGGCAGGTCAAGGCGCATCAGCGAGTCGACGGCCTTGGGCGTCGGATCGATGATGTCGATCAGACGCTTGTGGGTGCGCATCTCGAAGTGCTCGCGGCTGTCCTTGTACTTGTGCGGCGACCGAATGACGCACACGACGTTCTTCTCGGTCGGAAGCGGCACGGGGCCGACGACGGAGGCGCCGGCACGGGTCACGGTGTCGACGATCTTGCGCGCCGAGCTGTCGAGCCCCGCGTGATCGTACGACTTCAGGCGAATGCGGATCTTCTGTCCCGCCATTGTCTGCTCACTCTCTTTCTCGCGTCTTACGCTTTCGCGCATTGGACGCACGACGACGCTTGCGCGCCTTGGCACGTACACCGGCTGTTCCGGTGATGCTTGCACCACTGTTCTGCTGTCAGACCGGATGCCGGGCATCCGGCTCCCACGCACGCGGCTGCCCCGCGGGGAAGAGGTGTGTGGGATGTGGCGCACAGTCCGGCGGATCTTCATCCGCCCTGTGCTCGTTCTGCTGCCCGCGGCCTAGACTCTCGCCTATGCACTGCCCTGGCAGTGATCCGGCGCGCACCTGGGCGCACTTTCCGGAATATGGAACCTCAACAGTCTACGTGCATCCCGGGCGTGTCGCAAATCCAGGCGGGCCCGCTCTCCCCTTCCGGCGTGTCTCCCACCACACTCCCAGTCCGCGCCACGCGCTGCTCCCCCGCCCTGCGCCCCCCGCCGCGCGCTGCTCCCCCGCCGCGCTCCCGCGCCGCGCTCCTCATCTCGCGAGGTCGTACCCAAATCGCCGAGGTCGTACCTAGGTTCGCGAGGTCGTACCCAGATCGCCGAGGTCGTAGCCAGGTCCCCGAGGTCGTAGCCAGATCCGCGAGGTCGTACCTAGATCCGCGAGGTCGCACGTCTCTCGGGACACGCCCGCATCGGTTCCTCCCCAGCGCGACCGCGCCCGCGGACTATCCACAGATTTGTGGGCGGACCACCACAGGCTCCCGCGTTCAAGGCAGGTTACCTGCATGGCCAATCATCAGAATCAGCTCTCCGTACGTGCGGGATGGATGCCGCATCCACTCGTCGCCGCTGAGAACGTCACCCGTCTGCGCCCCGGAGTCTACGTGCTGGACGCGGCATGGCTCCGCCTCTTCGTCGAAGACAGATTGCGCGTGCGCACTCGGGCGGCCTGGCCGGCGTTCTCTAACGAGCGTGCCACGGTCACACACCTCAGCGCCGCTGCGCTCCATGACCTGCCTCTGTACAGAGTGCGGGACGACAGAGTCGACATCGGGCTGCCGGCAGGAGCCAGGAGGCGACGGGCTGCGGGAACCAAGCGCCACCATGTTCCGCTTCCTGAGCTCGATGTCACGATCGTCGACGGCATCCGAGTGACCACGCTGGAGCGAACCGTCTACGATGTCATCCGCATGGTCTCGCTCGAGGCTGCCGTTGTCGTCTTCGACGCCGCGCTTCATCAGATTGCGTGGGACACGGAGACCAACACGTACGACGAAGACGCAGCCGAGCGATTCCGCGAAGCGATTCGGCTCCGCGTCAGATCGCACCCCGGGGCCCGAGGGATCAAACAGGCTCGTTTCGTCGCCGAGTTCGCCGATGGCCGGTCGGGGTCACCTCACGAGAGCGTGAGTCGTCTCTGGATGTGGGAGCTGGGAGCGCCCACGCCCGAGCTGCAGTACCGCGTGGAGCTGCCGGACGGACGGTATGCACTCCTCGACTTCGCCTGGCCCACACTGGCCAAATGGGGCGAGTCGGACGGGCAGATCAAATACACCGATCCGCGCCTGCTCGCGGGTCGGACGCCTCACGAGGTGCTCGAGCTTCAGGAGCGACGTCAAGCAGCTGTCGAACTCGCGACCAAATGGACGTGCCACCGCTGGGGTTCTGCAGCGCTCACCGACCTACCGGAATTCGCCCAGTACCTGCGGGCCGCGGGGCTTCTCCCCGGACGAGCTGCGTGAGCGGAGAGGCACAGGCGAGGGCTCGTACGACCTCGCGGGTTTGGGTACGACCTCGCGGATCTGGGTACGACCTCGCGGGGATAGGTACGACCTCGCGGATCCGGGTACGACCTCGCGGATTTGGCTACGACCTCGCCGGGATGGGTACGACCTCGCGGATCTGGGTACGACCTCGCGGGGATGGGTACGACCTCGGGGGCGAAGGCGGGACAGCGGGATGCCGGGACGGGGGGATGCCGGGACGGAGCAAAGGGCATCGCGGGTTAACGCAAGAAGGCCGACCCGCGATGGGTCGGCCTTCTTGTGAAAAATGTTCGGCGGTGTCCTACTCTCCCACAGGGTCCCCCCTGCAGTACCATCGGCGCTGAGAAGCTTAGCTTCCGGGTTCGGAATGTGACCGGGCGTTTCCTTCTCGCTATGGCCGCCGAAACTCTATGGATATGTCAATCTGTTCTCGACCGCACATCGAGAACCACAAAGTGGACGCAAACATCATCGCAGGATCGATGAAAAGTGTTATCAAGTCATCGGCTTATTAGTACCGGTCAGCTCCACACGTTACCGTGCTTCCACATCCGGCCTATCAACCCAGTAGTCTAGCTGGGAGCCTCTCGGGCACGAAGCCCATGGAAGTCTCATCTCGAGGCCGGCTTCCCGCTTAGATGCTTTCAGCGGTTATCCATCCCGAACGTAGCTAATCAGCGGTGCTCCTGGCGGAACAACTGACACACCAGAGGTTCGTCCAACCCGGTCCTCTCGTACTAGGGTCAGATCCTCTCAAACTTCCTACGCGCGCAGCGGATAGGGACCGAACTGTCTCACGACGTTCTAAACCCAGCTCGCGTACCGCTTTAATGGGCGAACAGCCCAACCCTTGGGACCTACTCCAGCCCCAGGATGCGACGAGCCGACATCGAGGTGCCAAACCATGCCGTCGATATGGACTCTTGGGCAAGATCAGCCTGTTATCCCCGAGGTACCTTTTATCCGTTGAGCGACAGCGCTTCCACAAGCCACTGCCGGATCACTAGTCCCGACTTTCGTCCCTGCTCGACCTGTCAGTCTCACAGTCAAGCTCCCTTGTGCACTTACACTCGCCACCTGATTGCCAACCAGGTTGAGGGAACCTTTGGGCGCCTCCGTTACTCTTTAGGAGGCAACCGCCCCAGTTAAACTACCCACCAGGCACTGTCCCTGAACCGGATCACGGTCCGAAGTTAGACATCCAGAGTGACCAGAGTGGTATTTCAACAATGACTCCACACTCACTGGCGTGAATGCTTCACAGTCTCCCACCTATCCTACACAAGCCACACCGAATACCAATACCAAGCTGTAGTAAAGGTCACGGGGTCTTTCCGTCCTGCTGCGCGTAACGAGCATCTTTACTCGTAATGCAATTTCGCCGAGTTCGTGGTTGAGACAGTTGGGAAGTCGTTACGCCATTCGTGCAGGTCGGAACTTACCCGACAAGGAATTTCGCTACCTTAGGATGGTTATAGTTACCACCGCCGTTTACTGGGGCTTAAATTCGCAGCTTCGCCGTAAGGCTGACCGCTCCTCTTAACCTTCCAGCACCGGGCAGGCGTCAGTCCGTATACATCGTCTTGCGACTTGGCACGGACCTGTGTTTTTAGTAAACAGTCGCTACCCACTGGTCTCTGCGGCCACCACACCCTTTCGGTGTAAAACCTAATAAGTGGATGGCCCCCCTTCTCCCGAAGTTACGGGGGTATTTTGCCGAGTTCCTTAACCACGATTCTCTCGATCTCCTTGGTATTCTCTACCTGACCACCTGAGTCGGTTTGGGGTACGGGCGGCTAGAACCTCGCGTCGATGCTTTTCTTGGCAGCAGAGGATCACCCACTTTTCATCCGCATCGTGTCTCACCCTTCATGACTCCCGGATTTGCCTAGGAGTCGGGCTACGCACTTGCACCAGGACAACCATCGCCTGGCATGGGCTACCTTCCTGCGTCACACCTGTTAATACGCTAGCCGCACCAGCATGGGGTCGAGCGTTCACCAGAACACCATCACCCCGAAGGGATCCGGCACGTCCTGGCTAGGACTCTTAGCACCACTGGATTGACTGGGGCGGTTCTTCGCCGGTACGGGAATATCAACCCGTTGTCCATCGACTACGCCTGTCGGCCTCGCCTTAGGTCCCGACTTACCCAGGGAAGATGAGCTTGACCCTGGAACCCTTGGTCTTCCGGAGGACGTGTTTCTCACACGTCTTTCGCTACTCATGCCTGCATTCTCACTCGTGTGCCGTCCACGGCTGGGTCACCCCGCCGCTTCACCCGGCACACGACGCTCTCCTACCCATCCACACGACTGGACCACGAAGGCCTGTCGAAAGTGCGAATGCCACATCTTCGGTGGCGTGCTTGAGCCCCGTTACATTGTCGGCGCGGAATCACTTGACCAGTGAGCTATTACGCACTCTTTCAAGGGTGGCTGCTTCTAAGCCAACCTCCTGGTTGTCAAGGCAACTCCACATCCTTTCCCACTTAGCACGCGCTTAGGGACCTTAGATGGTGGTCTGGGTTGTTTCCCTCTCGACGATGAAGCTTATCCCCCACCGTCTCACTGCTGCGCTCTCACTTACCGGCATTCGGAGTTTGGCTGACGTCAGTAACCTGGTCGGGCCCATCGGCCATCCAGTAGCTCTACCTCCGGCAAGAAACACGCAACGCTGCACCTAAATGCATTTCGGAGAGAACCAGCTATCACGAAGTTTGATTGGCCTTTCACCCCTATCCACAGCTCATCCCCTCAGTTTTCAACCTAAGTGGGTTCGGCCCTCCACGACGTCTTACCGTCGCTTCAGCCTGGCCATGGATAGATCACTTCGCTTCGGGTCTAGGACACGCGACTGAACGCCCTGTTCAGACTCGCTTTCGCTACGGCTTCCCCACCCGGGTTAACCTCGCCACGTATCACTAACTCGCAGGCTCATTCTTCAAAAGGCACGCTGTCACCCCTGCTAAGGAGGCTCCAACGGTTTGTAAGCAAACGGTTTCAGGTACTATTTCACTCCCCTCCCGGGGTACTTTTCACCTTTCCCTCACGGTACTTGTCCGCTATCGGTCATCTGGGAGTATTCAGGCTTATCAGGTGGTCCTGACAGATTCACACGGGATTTCTCGGGCCCCGTGCTACTCGGGATACTCTCCACGCCAAGAACACGCATTTCAGCTACAGGGCTCTCACCTGCTACGGCCCGCCTTTCCAGACGATTCGCCTATACGCTCTTGTCACGCCGACTGTCCGGCAGAACAGTCAAGAAAGTCCCACAACCCCCAGCATGCAACGCCCGCCGGCTATCACACACACTAGGTTTAGCCTCTTCCGGTTTCGCTCGCCACTACTCACGGAATCACTGTTGTTTTCTCTTCCTGTGGGTACTGAGATGTTTCACTTCCCCACGTTCCCTCTACCCGCCCTATACATTCAGGCGGGAGTCACCAGGTCGGCACGCCGCCTGGCGGGGTTTCCCCATTCGGAAATCCTCGGATCAAAACTCGCTTACCAGTTCCCCGAGGCTTATCGCAGATTGCCACGTCCTTCTTCGGCTCCAGATGCCAAGGCATCCACCGTTTGCTCTTAAAGACTTGAAATCACATGAGCACGACCCACAACAAAAAGCTGTGAGCCGAAAAAATCATCTATTCTTTAAGATGCTCGCGTCCACTGTGTAGTTCTCAACGTACGGGCGGTACCCGCCTGACCTGCCCCAACCGGGGAAGACCAGAACAAGTCCAGAGGAAGAACACGCCACCAAAAGCGGCGGGCCCGGTCCCTCAGGACCCAACAGCGTGCAGACACCCCGCTCCCCGATCCCCGCTTTCCTCCCACACCCGAAGATGTGACGTACTCACAGAAACCAGCCGCGCTGGTGTCATGTCAAATGTTCCACCCATGAGCCCCGACCACACACATTCGGTGTGGAACCGGGTACTGGAGCACCCCACCGAAGCGGGACACTCAGTTGCTCCTTAGAAAGGAGGTGATCCAGCCGCACCTTCCGGTACGGCTACCTTGTTACGACTTAGTCCTAATTACCGATCCCACCTTCGACGGCTCCCTCCACAAGGGTTGGGCCACCGGCTTCAGGTGTTACCGACTTTCATGACTTGACGGGCGGTGTGTACAAGACCCGGGAACGTATTCACCGCAGCGTTGCTGATCTGCGATTACTAGCGACTCCGACTTCACGTAGTCGAGTTGCAGACTACGATCCGAACTGGGACCGGCTTTTTGGGATTCGCTCCACCTCGCGGTATCGCAGCCCTTTGTACCGGCCATTGTAGCATGCGTGAAGCCCAAGACATAAGGGGCATGATGATTTGACGTCATCCCCACCTTCCTCCGAGTTGACCCCGGCAGTATCCCCTGAGTTCCCACCATTACGTGCTGGCAACAGAGAACGAGGGTTGCGCTCGTTGCGGGACTTAACCCAACATCTCACGACACGAGCTGACGACAACCATGCACCACCTGTACACCGACCACAAGGGGGCGACCATCTCTGGCCGTTTCCGGTGTATGTCAAGCCTTGGTAAGGTTCTTCGCGTTGCATCGAATTAATCCGCATGCTCCGCCGCTTGTGCGGGTCCCCGTCAATTCCTTTGAGTTTTAGCCTTGCGGCCGTACTCCCCAGGCGGGGAACTTAATGCGTTAGCTGCGTCACGGAATCCGTGGAAAGGACCCCACAACTAGTTCCCACCGTTTACGGGGTGGACTACCAGGGTATCTAAGCCTGTTTGCTCCCCACCCTTTCGCTCCTCAGCGTCAGTTACGGCCCAGAGATCTGCCTTCGCCATCGGTGTTCCTCCTGATATCTGCGCATTCCACCGCTACACCAGGAATTCCAATCTCCCCTACCGCACTCTAGTCTGCCCGTACCCACTGCACGCCCGAGGTTGAGCCCCGGGATTTCACAGCAGACGCGACAAACCGCCTACGAGCTCTTTACGCCCAATAATTCCGGATAACGCTTGCACCCTACGTATTACCGCGGCTGCTGGCACGTAGTTAGCCGGTGCTTTTTCTGCAGGTACCGTCACCCGAAGGCTTCTTCCCTGCCAAAAGAGGTTTACAACCCGAAGGCCGTCGTCCCCCACGCGGCGTTGCTGCATCAGGCTTGCGCCCATTGTGCAATATTCCCCACTGCTGCCTCCCGTAGGAGTCTGGGCCGTGTCTCAGTCCCAGTGTGGCCGGTCACCCTCTCAGGCCGGCTACCCGTCGACGCCTTGGTGAGCCATTACCTCACCAACAAGCTGATAGGCCGCGAGCCCATCCCAAACCGAAAAATCTTTCCAGACGCAGACCATGCGGCCACGCCTCATATCCAGTATTAGACGCCGTTTCCAGCGCTTATCCCAGAGTCCAGGGCAGGTTGCTCACGTGTTACTCACCCGTTCGCCACTAATCCACCCAGCAAGCTGGGCTTCATCGTTCGACTTGCATGTGTTAAGCACGCCGCCAGCGTTCATCCTGAGCCAGGATCAAACTCTCCGTAAAAAACGAAAGCCACAACACCACCGGGAAAACGGCAGACATCGCAGCGAGTTCAATCATGACCAAAAACGAATGTCACTGACATCCATAAAATTGATCCAAAGGAATTCTCAACCACCAACCAAAAGGCCGGCAGACGAGGATAATTTGGCATTTGACAAGTGCACGCTGTTGAGTTCTCAAGGATCGGACGCACCCACAACCCGGCCAACCAAGACCATCGCGCAGGGCAACTTCACAATCATACCCAGCCTGATCGTTTTTGCAAATCGAAGTGGGCCGGACCCGAAGGTCGTGGCATCCACTCCCGATCGCTGACCGAGGTGGGAACTCCCCCGCGGCCCTCTGAAGAGGTCCTGAGGTGGGAGGTGGTTCACTGCTTGAGGGGGCGGAGGCCTTTCGGCCGCTTCGCTCTTCCCTTTGGGGCGAACAAGTAATACTTTACGCACGGATCGCCCCTCCTGCCAAATTCGAGCGGGGTTTTCGTGCATCCCGGGCGCGTCGCGTGCTGCGGCACCGAGCCGTGTCAGACGAGCGCCCCTGGTCACCGCCGAAAACGTGTCGAAGGGCCGGTGCGAACGCTCGCGCCGGCCCTTCGAGACCTGACTCAGTGACGCGCGGCGTTGGCCATCGCGATGAGGCCCTCGATCTGCTCCTGCGTGACCCCGCCGATGCCGAATCCGGCGATGCGACCCACCGGGAACGACGCCATCATCTTCTGCATACCGTCGTCGTCGGCCATCATGCTGGCGCCGGCGGCGTCTCCCCCGGCACCGCCGAGCATTCCGGCGATCGCCTGCTGCACGATGGGTCCGGCCACCGGGTCGGCCATCAGGTCGCCGATCGACGACTCCATCGTCAGGGGCAGGTTCACGGCATCCCCCTCCACCGTCACCGTGGTGGTGGAGCGGATGTCGCGGCTCGACGCCGCCACGTCGACTGTGTACGCCCCTCCCTCGACGACCCAGCGGTCCACCCGCACGTCCCAGTAGGCGAGGTCAGCGCGGCGCACCGTCAGCTGCACCTCGCGGGTCTGGCCGGCGGCGATCTCGACCGAGGCGAACGCCTTGAGCTCGCGCGGCGCGCGCTCCACGGCCGACGCGCCCAGCGAGACATAGACCTGAACGACCTCGCGTCCGTCGACCTCACCCGTGTTCGTCACCGGCACCGTGACGACGACGTCGCCCGAGGCGTCGACGGCAGCTGCGGCATCCCCGTACGCGAACGTCGTGTACGAGAGGCCGTGGCCGAACGGATACGCGACTTCGAGGCCGCGCGCGTCGTACCAGCGGTACCCGACGAGCAGGCCTTCGCCGTAGCGCACATGCCCGAACTCTCCCGGGAAGTTGCCGTACGACGGGTTGTCTTCCAGCCGCAGCGGGATCGTCTCGGTGAGCTTGCCCGACGGGTTCACGTCGCCGAAGAGCACGTCGGCGGTCGCCGATCCGCCCGCCTGGCCGAGCAGCCAGCCCTCGAGGATGGCCGCCACCCGGTCGCGGAACGGCAGCGCCACGACCGATCCGTTCGACAGGACCACGACCGTGTTCGGGTTGACGTCGAGCACCGCGTCGAGCATCGCGAGCTGCGCGGCCGGCAGATCGATGTGCTCGCGGTCGTATCCCTCCGATTCCGCCGACGGCGGCAGGCCCAGGAAGGCCACGACGACGTCGGCGGTGGATGCCGCGGCCACGGCCTCGTCGCGCAGCGCTGCGGCGTCGCCATCCTGCTCGAGCGAGAACCCGGGGGCGTACGCGACGTCGGCGGTCGCGGCATCCCGGATAGCATCCAGCGCGTTGTCGAGCCGCGTCGGATTGATCAGCGACGACCCGGCACCCTGATAGCGCGGCGTCTGTGCGAACGCGCCGACGACCGCGATCTTCGCGTCGCGGCGCAGCGGCAACACGCCGCCCTCGTTGCGCAGCAGCACCATCGAGCGCCCCGCGACCTCGCGGGCCAGGGCGTGGTGGGCGTCCACGTCGAGCGGACCGACCACCGACGGCCGCGCCGCCGCCTTGCGCACCAGGTCGAGCATGCGGCCCGCGGCGACGTCGAGCGCCGCCTCGTCGAGCGAGCCGTCGCGCACCGCGGCGACCAGCTGCGCGTCGGTGCCGCCGCCGCTTCCGGGCATCTCGAGGTCGAGGCCGGCGGGCAGGCCCGCGACCCGGTCGTTGACGGCGCCCCAGTCACTGACGACCAGGCCGTCATAGCCCCATTCGCCGCGCAGCACTTGCGTGAGCAACCACGGATCTTCCGACGCGTAGACGCCGTTGATGCGGTTGTACGAGCACATCACGGTCCACGGCTGCGCGTCTTCGACCACACGCTCGAAGCCGCGCAGGTAGATCTCGCGCAGCGGCCGCGGGTCGACGTCGCTCGAGGCGCGCATGCGGTCGAACTCCTGGTTGTTCGCGGCGAAGTGCTTCAGCGACGAGCCGACCCCCTGCGACTGGATGCCGCGCACGAGGCCCGCGCCCATGACACCGGCGACGATCGGGTCTTCGGAGAAGTACTCGAAGTTGCGCCCGCACAGCGGCGAGCGCTTGATGTTGATGCCCGGCCCGAGGATGACCGCCACGTCTTCGATGGCCGACTCGACGCCGAGCGCCTCGCCGACGCGCTTGGCAAGCGCCGGATCGAACGACGCGCCGAGCCCGACCGCCGGCGGGAAGCAGGTGGCCGGCACGCTGTCGGCGATGCCCAGGTGGTCGCTGGACCCGGCCTGCTTGCGCAGTCCGTGCGGCCCGTCGGTGAGCATGATCGACGGGATGCCGGCATCCGGCACCGCCTTCGTGGTCCAGAAGTCCGCACCCGAGGTGAGCGACGCCTTCTGCTCGAGGGTGAGGCCGTTCACATCGGCGGGGAGCGTGTCTGTCATGGTGTCGCCTTTCGTTTGGTGGACAGAGTTGTGGAGCGGGTCGCGACATCGCGCCGTCGCGCCCGCGGGATCGGTCGCCCGTAGTCGCGGTGCAGCCAGGGCCAGAACGCCCACCACAACAGCAGGGCGGCGCCGGCGCCGGTCACGAGCCCGACGAGCGTGTCGGAGAGCCAGTGTGCGTTGACGAGCGTGCGCTGCCAGGCCATGCCCGCCATGAGGAGTGCCCCGATCACCCACCACGCGCGTCGCGCGAGCGCGCGCGAGGGCGGAATGAGCGCGGCGATGCTCACCGCCGTCGCCGCGGCGCTGATCGAGTGTCCCGACGGGAACGAGCCGTGATCGACCGAGAACAGCGGCTCGAAAAGGCCCAGTACCGGGTCTGCTGCCGGGCGCGGCCGGTCGACGAGGTTCTTCATGGCCTGGGACAGCAACCCCGGTCCGAGCGCGATGACGCTCAGAAAGAAGAGCGCGGAGCGCCATCGGCCAATGAGGACAAGGGCCAGCGGAATCACCACCACGGTCACGAACACCCCGGGCAGCTCGCCGAACAGCTGGAAGAACATCGGCAGGAACCAGGAGTATGCGCCGCTGTCAGGCCCGACGCCGACCAGTCCGCGCCACGCGTCGTCGAGCGGCTGCGGGAACGGCGCCGACGGATCCACGGCGATCGCCGCTCCCATGGCGGCGAAGACCGCGAGGAGCCCGAGCGCCCACCACAGCATCGCCGCCGGACGCGGGGGTGGAGGGAGGGATGCCGCAGCCGTCACTGAGTCGCCTTGATCGGCCAGACGGCGCATGCGCCGAGAATACCGAGCACGATGCCCACCGGGAAGAGCCCGGCGAATCCGAACGTGAGCACTATCGCCCCCGCGACCCCGGGGGCGATGGTCTGCGGGAGGGTGGCGGCGATGTTGACGACGCCGAGGTCTTTCGCGAACGACTTCGCCGAGGGCAGCACCTCGCTGATCAGCGCCTGGTCGACGGCTTGGAACATGCCGAAGCCGAAGCCGACGATGATCACGGTGATGTACCACGCGGCCAGGTCCTGCCAGAACCACGGCAGCAGCAGCGCGAGCGACATGACGATCGCCGATGCGAAGACGAAGGGCTTGCGCCGGCCGACGCGGTCAGACAGCGGCCCGCCGATGAGCGTCGTGATGATCAGGCCGACCATGCCCAGAAGGCTCAGCACCGGGATGATCGTCTCGGGCTCGGCGACGTGGAAGTAGTCGCGCAGCAGGTAGAGCTGGTAGCCCACCACGATGAAGTACCCGGTGTACAGCAGCAGCCGACCGGTGAACGCCCAGAAGAAGTCGGGGTGGGCCACCGGGTTGACCCAGAACGTGCGCAGGAAGTCGCCGAGGCGGAACGGCTCGGGCTGGATGCGGGTGCTCGGGTGATCGGGATTGAACGCCACGAACAGGCTGAGGATCACGACGGCGAACACCGCGAACACTATGTAGCCGACCGCGATGCTGTGGAAGAACAGCGCGCCGAGGATCGTACCGCCGAGCGAGCCGACCATCAGGCCGATGCCCGAGAGTGCGGCGAACGTGCCGCGGCGCTTGAGCGCGACCCGGTCGGGCATGACCGCCGAGAGCGGCCCCTGCGCGAAGTTGAAGGCGATCTGCACGAGCGTCCAGGCGATGATGATCGCCACGACCGACCCCGCGAACGCGAGGCCGACCAGAGCCAGGGCGCCGGCGAGCGCGCCGATGAGGATCCAGGGCGCACGGCGTCCGAAACGCGAGCGCGTGCGGTCGGAGATCTGCCCGGCGACCGGCTGCGCGATCATCGCCGCGAGCGCGCCGATGGTCGTGACGATCGCGAGAACCGCGACATCCTTCCTGTCGGCCTGACCCACGAGATTCGTGATCTGCTGCGGCAGAAGCAGGCCCGGAACCGCGCCCCAGACCATGAAGATGCCGAGGTTGGCCGGGATGATCCAGATCATGAGCCGGCGCAGACCCTTGATCGGCTCAGGCGGGTCGATGTTGCCGGCGGCGGTGGCGACGAACGTGGTCTCGGTGAGGGGTGCGCCGGGGACGACTGGCGTCGGGGGCTCTGACGGCATTGTCATGAGGGTGGTCCTGTCGGGTGAAGGAGCGCTCGACGATGAGCCCTGCGTGCGGTGCACGGCAGTGCAGAAACCATATGTCATTTGGTTTTGAGAAATCAAGCGCTGTTCGGTTTATCGTGAGGGCATGCCGAACACCGGACAAGGACGCCGGGGCTCCTACGCCAAGGGCGTCGCCAAGCGCGAGGAGATCCTCACTCGTGCGCTCGACGTGATAGCGCGCGAGGGATACCGCGGCGCATCGGTGAAAGAGCTCGCCGCCGCCGTCGGCCTCAGCCAGGCGGGACTGCTGCACTACTTCGACTCGAAGGAAGAGCTGTTCACCGAGATCCTGCGCAAGCGCGACGAGATCGACACCTCCGCGTTCGGCGACCTCGACGCGCTCCCCGCCGACGTCAACGGGGTGCGCGCGGGGTACCTGCAGGTGATCCGGCACAACAGCGAGGTGCCCGGGGTCGTCGAGCTGTTCTCCCGGTTGAGCGTGGAGGCGGCCGACCCGCAGCATCCCGCCCACCGCTTCTTCGTCGAGCGGAACGCGGCGCTGCGCACGGTGTTCGCCCGCGTGCTGCAGCAGGCGCAGGATGCCGGCCGCATCACCGACGCCATCGATCCCGACACGCTCGCGCGCATCGTGCAGGCGGTCGCGGATGGCCTGCAGCTGCAGTGGATGCTGGAGCCCGACGTCGACATGGCCCGCACCGTCGATGCGCTGTTCCGGGCGCTCGGCGATCGGCAGGCTTCCGCTGACGCGAGAGAGGACGACGACCATGACTGACGCACCCGCGGTGGCCGCGGCATCCACCCCCATCCAGGACCCCGTCGTGCAGACGTCATCGGGACCGGTGCGCGGCCTGTGGCGCGATGCGTCAGCCGCGTTCCTGGGGATCCCGTTCGCGCAGGCGCCCGTCGGCGAGCGGCGCTTCGCCGCGCCCGTACCGCCCGAGCCGTGGACCGAGGTGCGCGACGCCGTCGAATTCGGCGCGACCGCGCAGCGCGGCGACACCGGTGTCACGCTGATCCCCGAGCCGTCGGTGCCCGGGGACGCGACGCTGAACGTCAACGTGTTCACGCCGGCACCGGGGACGGATGCCGCGCTGCCGGTGCTCGTGTGGATCCACGGCGGCGGTTTCACCGCCGGATCGCCGGCGAGCCCCTGGTATGACGGCGCAGCGTTCAACCGCGACGGGGTCGTGACCGTGAGCCTGTCGTACCGGCTCGGCTTCGACGGCTTCGGGCTCATCGACGGCGCACCCTCCAACCGCGGCGTACGCGACTGGCTGGCGGGCCTGGAATGGGTGCAGCAGAACATCGCGGCGTTCGGCGGTGACCCCTCGCGCGTCACCCTCGCCGGGCAGTCGGCCGGCGGCGGAGCGGTGCTGACCTTGCTCGGGATGCCGCAGGCACAGCACCTCTTCCACGCGGTGTGGGCGCTCTCGCCGGCGCTGACCAACGTGCCCGTCGACCGCGCCGGCACGCTGACCGCCAAACTCGCGCGGCTCGCCGGCGTCGCCGCGACGCGGGACGGCTTCGCGTCGGTCGATGAGGCACGGCTGCTCGCGCTGCGCGAGGAGGCCGAGAAGCCGGCGTCGGGCAAGCCGCTCGACGGCATCCGCGAGATGCTCACCGACGGACTGTCGTGGGGGCCCATGCTCGACGGCGAGCTGCTCGAACGGCCGACGCTCGAGGCGCTGAGGGCGGGGGTAGGCGCCGACAAGCCGCTCGTGATCGGCACCACCGACGACGAGTTCACGATGGCCACCGACGGCATGAAGAGCAAGCTGCGGATCGTGCCCCCGGGCGTCGCCCTCGGCCAGCTCGGCCTGGCCGGCGCGCGGCGGACCCGGTACCTCGCCGGCAACCGAGAGCAGCGAGCGAAGGGCACCGCCGCGATGCTCGGCCGCTACGTCACCGACACCGTTTTCCGGGCGCCGGTGGTGCGGGTCGCGCGGGCGCGGGCGGAGGCCTCGGCGGGTGCCGGTGCGGGCGCGTCGGCGGGTGCCGGTGCGGGTGCTGGCGCGTCGGCGCCGACCTGGGTGTACCGGTTCTCGTGGGTGTCGCCATTGATCGGGTGGGCGTGCCACTGCCTCGACGTTCCGTTCTGGTGGGACTGCCTCGGCTCGACCGCGGGCATCGCCCACCTGGCCGGGTCGCATCCACCGCAGGCGCTGGCCGACACCCTGCACGCGGCGGCCGTGTCGTTCGTGCGGTCGGGCGAGGCCGGATGGCCCGCGTGGTCGCAGCGCCCCGGCACGACGCGGGTGTTCGGCGGCGGAACGTCCGAGCGCGACGTCGTCAGCGACGGCTACGCGACGGCCGAAGCGCTGGTCTGATCGGCCGACGGCCCCGCGAGGTCGTACCGCATCTCGCGAGGTCGTACCGCATCTCGCGAGAACGCCTACGACCTCGCGGAAATGGGTACGACCTCGCGGAGATCGGTACGACCTCGCGGAGGCGGGTACGACCTCGCGGAGGCGGAGCGGGGAGGTCAGGACAGGGCGGGGATGACCTCGCGCTCGAACAGTTCCCATCCGGAGAGGTCGTACGCCAGCTCCGGGAAGTAGTGGATGCTGTAGCCCATGCCGTGCGCGGCATATTCCCCGAGCCGCTCGATGATCTGCTCGGGTGTGCCGAACGCCGGCGAGTTCAGGTAGTCCCGCTCGGCCTGGTCGGCGCGCTCCTGGCCGAGGTGCGGCAGCAGCCGGGCCTTGACGGCGGCCAGGCGTTCCTTGGCCTCGGCCTCGGTCGGCGCGACGATCGTGTTGAAGTTCGACGACCGCACGATCTCGGCCTGGTCGCGGCCGAGCGTCTCGCAGTGACCGCGCAGCGCGGCATCCTTCCGGTCCCAGTCCTCGAGCGAGCCCGCGAAGTTCGTGTACGACGCGTACTGCGCGGCGATCTTCAGCGTGACCTTCTCCCCGCCGCCGGCGACCCAGATCGGAACGCCGCCGGCCTGCACCGGCAGCGGCTGCACGATCGCTCCGTCGACCTGGTACTCGCGGCCGTCGAGGGTCGCCGTTCCCGTGGTCCAGGCCTGGTGCATGATCTCGACGCCCTCGCGCAGCATGCGCAGCCGCTGCGGCACCTCGGGGAAGCCGTAGCCGTATGCGCGCCACTCGTGCTCGTACCAGCCGCCGCCGATGCCCATCTCGAGCCGGCCGCCCGAGACGTGATCGACCGTCGCGGCCACCTTGGCGAGGTACGCGGGGTTGCGGTATCCCATGCAGGTGCACATCTGGCCGAGGCGAATGCGCGATGTCGATGCGGCGAACGCGGCCATGAGCGTCCATGCCTCGTGCGTGGCCTCGGCGCTGGGCACCGGCGTCGTGTGGAAGTGGTCGTAGACCCACAGCGACTCCCACGGGCCCGTGTCGGCCCGCTGCGCGAGCGCGTGCATGGTGTTCCAGTGGTCAGCCGGGTCGATGCCGACGAGGTCGAAGCGCCAGCCCTGAGGGAGGAAGGTTCCGAATCGCATGCGCTCAGCCTAGAGGTGGATGCCGCTGCGCGCGGCTCGGCGCGTCAGTCAGCGTCGGCGCGCCGACGCTCGGCGGCGCGCGCCACGGCGGCGAACACGATGCCCGCCACAAGAGTGAGCACCGCCCCGACGAGCCCCGCGAACGTCGCGCCATTGAGGGGCCCGGCCGATCCCGCGGTCGCGACCGAGATGCCCGCGACGGCGGCGGGCAGCGTCGCCACGACGACGGTCGCCAGCAGCGCCGCGGGCCGGAACCACGGCGCCCGGCCGCGACGGAGAAGAGCGACGATGCCGCAGGCGATGGATGCCACCACCCCGACGAACAGGACCGCGATCAGCACCGTCGCCCACCTCGCCACGAACGCAGTGGCCACTCCGCCTCCGGGCGCGCAGATCGCCGACGTGGAAACGGCGGGCGCGGCATCCACACATCCGGCCGACGCCACCACACCGCCGAGGATCAGCGCTGCGACGACGGGGACGACGAACGTCACGGCCAGGACGATCCAGCCCATGCGCAGGAACGGGATGCGGGGCAGGCGGGCGGTCACCGGCGCTCCTTCGGGGCGGAGGCGGGGGCCGCCGCGGGGACGGAGGCCGTGGCATCGACTGGGGCCTCGGCATGGACGGAGGCCGGGACGTGGACGGAGGCCTGCGGCAGGCGCGCCGCCATCACGGCGATAGCGTCGGAGTTGTCGTCGACGAGCACGGCGTGCCGGCCGAGGGGCGCGGCCACCGCGCCGAGGGTGCCGCTGCCGGCGAACAGATCGAGCACGCGGTCGCCGGGCCGACTCGAGGCCTGCACGATGCGCCGCAGCACGCCTTCGGGCTTCTGCGTCGGATAGCCGGTCTTCTCGCGGCCGGCCGTCGGCACGATCGTGTGCCACCAGACGTCGGTGGGCAGCTTGCCGCGTGCGGCCTTCTCGGGCGTGACCAGACCAGGGGCCATGTATGGCTCGCGATCGACGGACGCCGAGTCGAACCAGTAGCGCTGCGGATCCTTCACATACACGAGGATCGTCTCGTGCTTGTTCGGCCAGCGCTTGCGGGTCTTCGCGCCGTAGTCATATGCCCAGACGATCTCGTTGAGGAAGCGCTCGCGGCCGAACAGCGCGTCCATCATCACCTTCGCGTAGTGCACCTCGCGGAAATCCAGGTGCAGATACAGCGTGCCGTCGTCGGCCAGCAGCCGCCATGCCTCGCGCAGCCGCGGCTCGAGGAAGCCCCAGTAGTCGTCGAACCGATCGTCGTAGGCGCGGAGGTCGCCACGCAGCCGCGCGTATTCGCGCCCGTGGAAGCCGCGGCGGATCGTGGGCTCGTCGTCGGGCTGTTCAGAACTCAGTCGATCCGGCTCCGTGGCGGCCGCGATCGGCCCCATCTCCCCGCCAGGCGCCGATTCTTGCGGAGTTCTGAACGCCGGAGCCGCGGTCCGGGCCGTCTCGACGGCCCGCGAGCGCACGCGCCCGGTGTTGAAGGGCGGGTCGAGGTAGACCAGCGTGAACTCTCCATCGGGCAGGGCCGCCGCGACGGCGAGGTTGTCGCCGTGGTGGATCTCGACACTCCCTGGCGCAGGCGCGTCGGCGCCGGGCTGCGGATCGGATTCGAGCGCGAAGAGCGGCGGGGCCGCGGCATCCCGTCCGCTCACGGGACCCGGTGCAGCCACGCGTCGGTCGCGAACTTCGTCCGCACGAGCTCTTCGGCCTCGGCGTACTCCTCGTCGGTGATGTGCCCGGTCGTCGCCCCGTAGAGGTTCGAGAACGTGCCGATGAACCGCTCGATGATCGTCTCGCGCGGGAGCCCTGTCTGACTGCGCAGCGGGTCGACGCGCTTGGCGGCCGAGACCGTGCCCTTGTCGCTGAGCTTCTCGCGTCCGATCCGCAGCACCTCGGTCATGACCTGACCGTCCATGTCGTAGCTGAGCGTCGCGTGGTGCAGCACTCCCCCGTTGGCGAAGCGCTTCTGGGCTGCGCCGCCGATCTTGCCGCTGGGACCGGTGATGTCGTTGAGCGGCTGGTACTCGGCGTCGATGCCGAGGGAGCGCAGCGCCTGCAGCACCCAGTCGTCGAGGAACGCGTACGAGTCGGCGAACGTCATGCCCGACACGAGCGATGCCGGCACAGAGAGCGAGTAGGTCACGATCGAGTTGGCGCCCATCATCATGGCGCCCCCGCCCGAGACACGCCGGACGACGTCGTAGCCGTGCTTGCGGGCGCCCTCGGGGTCGACCTCGTTGCGCAGCGACTGGAACGAGCCGATCACGACCGCAGACTCGTTCCACTCCCACATGCGCAGCGTCGGGTTGCGCCTGCCGTCGCCGACGCGGGTGGTGAGCACCTCGTCGAGCGCGAGGTTCATCCGCGGCGAGACGGGCTTGGCGTGCACGACCTCCCAGTCGAAGTCCTTCCAGCCGGGGGCGACGATCAGGGCCCGGCGCACCGCCGTGCCGACGGCCTCGGGGGTGAAGCCGAGCAAGACCGCGCCCTCAGGCAGCGCCGTGCGCACGGCGGCTGCGATCGCCGCAGTGTCGGCCGTGTCGGGCAGCCCGTTCACAGCCGCGTCGATGTCGGCGAGCGCATCATCGGGTTCGAGGAAGAAGTCGCCCGCGAGGTGGAAGTCGGCGATGCGCCCATCGCGCACCTCGAGGTCGACGACGACGAGCTTGCCACCCGGAACCTTGTACTCACCGTGCATGCTCCCAGCCTATGGCCGGTAAGGTGGATGCTGCGGCTGAGGCCGCTGCGTCGTCGATGCGCTCTTGCGGCCCGGGCTGTGCCCGCCGCGATTCTTCTTCGAACGGCGATCCCGTGCAGTTCTGCACACGCGCCGTCCGGCGCCGCCACCGATCCGCGCACCGACCCGCGTGCGCCCCTGCTGAAAGCATCTCTGTGACTTCTTTCCTCTCGCTCGGCGTGCCCGAGCCCCTCGCCGCCGTCCTGTCTGCGGACGGCAAGACCGAGGCCTTCGCCATCCAGCGCGACACGCTGCCCGACTCGCTCGCCGGCCGAGACGTGCTCGGCCGCGGCCGCACCGGCAGCGGCAAGACCATCGCGTTCGCCCTGCCGCTCGTGGCACGGCTCGCCTCCTCCGGCACCGCCACCCGCCCGGCGCGCCCGCGCGGCCTCGTGCTCGCTCCGACCCGCGAGCTCGCGACCCAGATCGCCGCGACCGTGAAGCCGCTGGCCGATGCCGTGGGACTTTCGGTCACCACGATCTTCGGCGGCGTGAGCCAGAAGCCGCAGGAGCAGGCCATGCGCCGCGGCGTCGACATCGTCGTGGCGTGCCCCGGCCGGCTCGAAGACCTGCAGAAGCAGGGCGTCGTCGACCTCGGCGCCGTCGAGATCGCGGTGCTCGACGAGGCCGACCACATGGCCGACCTCGGGTTCCTCCCGGGTGTCACCCGCATCCTCGCGGCGACGCCGGCGAACGGTCAGCGGCTGCTGTTCAGCGCCACCCTGGACCGCGGCGTCGACAAGCTGGTCAAGCGCTTCCTGCATGACGCGGTGTCGCACTCGGTCGACGAGTCGTCGGTTCCGCAGGGCGTCATGACGCACCGGGTCTTCCTGGTGCCCGACGGCGGCGCGAAGACCGAGCTCGTGCGGCACCTGGCCTCGGGCCGCGGCCGTCGCATCATGTTCACGCGCACCAAGCACCAGGCCAAGCGCCTGGCCAAGCAGCTGACCGCATCGGGCATCCCCGCTGTCGATCTGCAGGGCAACCTGTCGCAGAACGCGCGCGAGCGCAACCTCGCCGCGTTCGGCGCCGACCCCGACGCCGGCGGCGTGCGCGTGCTGGTGGCGACGGATGTCGCGGCCCGCGGCGTGCACGTCGACGACGTCGAGCTGGTCGTGCACGTCGACCCGCCGGTCGAGCACAAGGCGTACCTGCACCGCTCGGGCCGCACCGCCCGCGCCGGCGCCGAGGGTGTCGTCGTCACAGTTGCTCTCGACGAGCAGCGCCGTGACGTCGTCGACCTCTTGCGCGGCGCAAAGCTGAAGGTGCCGTTCGAGTCGGTCGCGGCGGGTGACGACACCGTCTCGACGCTCGTCGGCGATCCGGCGCCGCACGTGAAGCCGGCCCCCGTCGCAGCGCCCGCGCAGGGCGGCGGCGGTCGCAGCGGCGGGCGCGGCGGCGAGCGCGGTTCACGCGGCGGCCGTGGCGGCTCTGGCGGTCGCGGCGCGCAGGGTGGCCAGTCCGGTCGCGGCGCGCAGGGCGGCCGTTCTGGCCGGTCCGACGCCTCGGCGACCGCCGACCGGCACCCGCGCACAGGGGGTTCGGACGCCTCACGTCTTGATAACCGTGACGTATCAACCGGTGAGGGCCGGCAGAAGGGTGCGCGCGGCGACGCCCCGCGCGGCGACCAGCGCGGTGGCGGGCAACGCAACGGCCAGCGCGACGGCGCGCCGCGCAAGAGCGGCCAGCACAGCGGTGGCCAGCGCAAGGGCGGCCAGCACGGTCAGTCCGCACACAGCGCCGCGCCGCAGAGCGGCCGCACGGCCTCGGGCACGCCGACCATCGGCGCGACCGTGGGCAGCTTGCACAGCCGCGGTCCGCGCCGCGCATCGCGCCCGACCGGGCGCTGAGCCGCGTTCATCTCGCAGGACGATCGCGCGCCGAGCGCCCGACACGCCGGGTGACACGCACGGGATCGCGACAACGTCCTGCGAGATGAACGCCGCGGCGCAGCATCCACCCCTATGCGCGCGAGGGAAAGCGGGCGTCGAGCCACGCGAGCACGTCGGCGCGCACGTCATCCTGACACAGCTCGTTGAAAAGCTCGTGCCGCGCGCCGGGGTACACCAGGGTCGTGACGTCGGTGAACCCCGAGCGTGCGCGATAAGCGTCGGCGAGCTTATGCACGCTGCGGGGCCCGCCGACCGGGTCGTCGCGTCCGACGATGAGCAGGGTAGGGACGTCGTGGCCGGGGTTCTTGCGCGGCCGGCCGAACAGCCGTGCCGCGTCGACAAGCCCGAACAGGCGCAGCAGCGGCGCCTCGACCGTCAGCGGATCGTCATGGAACGCCGTCCCCACCTGCGGGTCGCTCGAGAGCCACTCCAGCCCGGTGGCGCCGTTCGCCTTCCACCGCGCGTTCAGATCGCCGGCGTTCAGCGAGCCGGGCAGGCGCAGCGCCGAGCCCGACAGGATCATCGCGTCGTAGGCGTCGGGATGCCGGTTCATGAGGATCTGCGTGAGGAACGATCCCCAGGAGTGGCCCAGGATCACCAGCGGCAGGTCGGGGTTCTCGGCGCGGATGATCTCGCTCAGCTGCCAGCACGCCGCGACGGCGGCCTGGTGGCCGCCCGGCCCGAGATGCCCCAGGCGCGCGGCGTCGCCATGCTGCTTCATGCCGGTGCGCCCGTGGCCGCGATGGTCATCGGCGTACACGATGTAGCCGGCGTCGGTGAGGGCGGTGATCAGCGCGCCGTAGCGCCCCGCGTGCTCTCCGACACCGTGCAGCAGCTGCACGACGGCGCGCGCGGCTCCACGTGCGGGATGCACGTCGTAGACGATGGTGACGCCGTGTGCATCGATGAACTCGGGCATGTCGGGAGCATACCCGTGCGCTCGGAGCGGCCGGTGCGATATTTACTTAGCGAGACTAATAAGCTAAGCTAACTATTAGTATGGCGCACGAGACGACGACCCCCGCAGACGAAAACACCCCCACCGAAGAGGATGCCGCGACCGCCCGCGACCTGCGCATGGCGACGTTCCGGCTCGGGCGGCGCCTGCGCTCCGAGCGCGCGCTCGATTCCATGAGTGATGGGCAGTTCGCTGTTCTCTACACGCTCAAGGCTTCCGGGCCGCACACGCTCGGCGAGCTGGCCGATCACGAACGGGTCACCGCCCCGTCGATGAACCGCACGGTGAACTGCCTAGAAGAGTCGGGATGGATCACCCGCACCCCCGACGAGACCGACCGGCGCAAGGTCAACATCGAGATCACCGACGACGGCCGATCCTTGGTCACCGAGGCGCTGCAACGGCGCGACCGATGGCTGGCGTCCGCGATGGGCGAGCTCACCGCCCGCCAGCGCAAGACCCTCGCCCACGCCGCCGCGATCATGAGCGAGGTGGCCGCCCGATGAAGGCCATGTTCCGCTCCCTCGGCCTGTTCAACTACCGCGTCTGGTTCATCGGCGCGCTGATCTCGAACATCGGCGGGTGGATGCAGTCCACCGCGCAGGACTGGGTCGTGCTCACCGAGCTGACGAACAATGACGCCACCGCCATGGGCGTCACGATGGCGCTGCAGTTCGGCCCTCCGCTCGTGCTCGTCAGCTTCACCGGATGGGTCGCCGACCACTTCGACCGACGCAAGCTGCTCATGTGCACGCAGACGGCGCTGGGTCTGCTGGCGATCACGGTCGGCGTGCTGCTGCTCACGCACGTCATGACCCTGCCGCTGATGTGGATGTTCGCCGGCATGTTCGGCATCGCGAACGCGTTCGACTCCCCCGCCCGCCAGGCGTTCGTCTCCGATGTCGTCTCGCGCCAGAACGCCGCCAACGCCGTGGCGCTGAACTCGGCATCCTTCAACACCGCACGCCTGATCGGACCGGCCGTGGGCGGCATCATGATCGTGCTGGTGGGCACCGGCTGGATGTTCATCATCAACGCCGCCACGTTTATCGCGATGCTCGTCGCCCTCTCGATGATGCGCAAGGACGAGCTCGAGCCACGGGTGAAGGCGACGGATGCCACCCGGCTGGCCGACGGCTTCCGCTATGTCGCGCGGCGCAAGGATCTGCTCGTGCTGTTCGTCATGGTGTTCCTGATCGGGGCGTTCGGCATGAACTTCCCGATCTTCGCCTCGACGATGGCACTGGAGTTCGGCCGCAACGCCGACGGCTACGGTGCCCTCAGCTCGATGCTCGCGATCGGCTCGCTGGCCGGCGCCCTCATGGCCGCACGCCGCGAGCGCGCGCGCATCCGCGTGGTGATCGTGGCCACCGGCGGCTTCGGCATCGCCTCGATCGTGTCGTCGTTCATGCCCGAGTACTGGATGTACGCGCTCATCGTGATCCTCGTCGGTTTCACGACGGTCTCCATGCTCACGACGGCGAACGGGTACGTGCAGACCACCACCGATCCGCAGCTGCGCGGGCGGGTGCTGGCCCTCTACATGGCGGTCATCATGGGCTCCACGCCCATCGGCGCCCCGATCGTGGGCTGGGTCGCCACGGCGTTCGGTCCGCGCACCGCCATCCAGGTCGGCGGCGTCGCCGGGCTGCTGGCCTGCGTGATCGGCGCCGTATGGCTGGTCACCTCAGGACGACTGCACCGCAGCGAGACGAACCGCTTCACGTTCACCCTCGACGAGACGCGCCCGATCCAAGTGGTCGAGCCGAAGATCCCCGAGGAATTCAGCGACGAGATCGCACAGACCACGCCCATCGCGCTGCCCGTCGACCACGACGTGGACGATGCGGTGGATGCCGCGGCCGGCGCCGACCGGAGGGCGGAGCGTCCGTGACCGAGCGAGCCCGATGCTGACCCCCTCCGATCTCGGGGTGAAGGCGATGGCCTGGTACATCGCGCGCCGCGGCGAGCCCGCCGACTCGCGCCCCGACATCGACACGGCGTCGCTCAAGCGCCGCTTCCGTCACCTCGAGCCGGTCACCGTGACCGACATCGCGGTGCCCGGTCCGCACGGTCCGGTGGCCACGCGGCTGTACCGCGATGCGTCTCAGGACGCACGCAACGCGTTCGTCTGGGTGCACGGCGGCGCTTTCTTCGGCGGCACGCTCGACATGCCCGAGTCGAACTGGGTCGGGCTGGAGCTGGCCGCGCGCGGCATCCCGACCCTCGCCGTCGACTACCGCAAGGCGCTCCACGGCGTGAAGCACCCGATCCCACTCGACGACGTGCAGGCCGCGTGGGAGCACGCCTGTTCGCGAGCCGATGAGCTGTTCGGCACCGGCCAGGTGCATCTCGGCGGGGCAAGCGCGGGCGGGGCGCTCGTGGCCGGAGCGGCGCTGCGCCTGCGCGATGTGGACCGCCCGCTGCCGGCATCCCTCGTCCTGGCCTATCCGTTTCTGCACCCCGACCTGCCGGCGAACACGGCCGAGACGCAGAAGCTCATGGCGAAGATGCCGGCGCGGCTGCGGTTCCGCCCGCCGATCGTGCACGCGCTCGCGAAGCACTACGCCCGCGCCGCGGGGCTGCGCGACCCGTACGCGTTCGCGGGTGTCGCCGACGATCTGCGCGGCCTCCCGCCGACGTACATCCTCGTCGCCGCCATCGACGACCTGCGCTCGTCGGGCGACCTGTTCGCGCAACAGCTGCGCGACGCCGGCGTGCGGGTCGAGCTGTTCGCCGAGCGCAGCGCGACCCATGGGCACCTCAACCATCCCGAGGCGAACTCCGCACAGCGCAGCCTGAAGCGGATCCGGGCCTGGATCGACGGGTTCAGCTGAACCGCTGGGCCAGCCGGCGCCCGGCCTCGCGCAGCCAGCGCGCGGGGTCGGCGAGGGCGGCTTCGGTACTCCCGGCCAGTTCACTGAGGGAGAGGGATGCCGCAAAGCCCGCGGTGTCGGCGTCAGGGGCGATCCGCCCCGCCACGAGGGCAATCGGCACTCCCGCCGCACGTGCAACGGCCATGATGTGCGTGGGCGCTTTGCCGGCGGCGGACTGACTGTCGTACGACCCCTCGCCGGTGACGATGAGGGATGCCGCGGCCGCCGCGTCGGCCAGCCTCACGAGCTCGGCGATCTCGGCGGCTCCCGAGACTGAGCGTGCACCCCAGGCCTGCAGGGCGAAGCCGGTTCCGCCCGCTGCTCCGGCGCCTGGGGCGTCGGGGTCCGCGGCCGGGAGCGAGGCGCCCAGCACCCGGGCCCAGTGCCGCAGCGCGGCATCGGCCGCGTCGATGTCGTTCGGGGCGAGTCCCTTCTGCCGTCCGAACACGGCCGCGGCGCCGCGTGGGCCGAGCAGCGGGTTGGTGACGTCCGAGAGCACGAGTGCGCCGCCGGGCGGCGGCGGCCGCAGTCCGCTCACGTCCACCGCCCGCACGGCGTCGAGCCCGCGCAGGCCGTCGCCGCCGTCGAACCGGGCGCCCAAGGACCGCAGCATCCCGGCTCCCCCATCCGTCGACGCGCTCGAACCGATGCCGAGCACGAGACGCTCCACACCGTGGTCGAGGGCCGCGGCGATCGCCTGCCCGAACCCGCGGGTGTGCGCGTCGTGCGGCAGGCGTCTCTCCCCCAGCAGCTCGATGCCGCTCGTGGACGCGAGTTCGACGACCCCGGTGCCGCCCTGTGCGTCGGGGGTCGGCGGCAGCAGCATCCACTCCGCTTCCGTCTCGCCGCCGTCGGGGCCGGTGACGACGATCGGCATGCGCTGCACGCCCGGCATTGCGGCGGCGAAGGCGTCGAGCGTACCCTCGCCGCCGTCGGCCATCGGCCGGGCAGTGATGTGCGCGGCGGGGTCGGCCTCGCGCCAGCCTTCTGCCAGCGCATCACAGACGGCGGCTGCGCTGAGCGAGCCCTTGAAGCTGTCGGGGGCGAGGAGGATGCTCACTCGGCGACCTGCGCCGTAGAATCCAGCAGCCGCGCCGAAGCGGTCGCCATGTGCACGGCCATCGCCGAGGCCGCGGCATCCCCGTCCGCGGCGCGCACGGCCGCCAGCACGGCCTGGTGCTCGGCCAGTGCACGCTCCGCCTGTTCGCGGTCGTGGACCGCCCGGTCGGCATACACCTGCAGGAGCGACCGGATCACGTGCAGATGGTCGGTGAGCATGTCGTTGCCCGCCGCCTCAGCGAGCGCGTGGTGAAAGTCCAGATCGGCGCGCGCGAACGCCGCGAGGTCGTCGATCTTCGCGCGCATGCGCGCCACGCTCTTCTCGAGGCGAACGCATGTCGCCTCATCGGCACGCGCCGCGGCGAGCCGTGCGACGTAGATCTCAAGCCCTTCACGCAGTTCGAGAAGCTGTGCGGTGTTCCGCTCGCCGATGAGCAGCCCCCATCGCAGCGTCTGCGGCAGCAGTTCGCTCGCGGTGCCGCGCAGATAGGTGCCCGACCCGGGCCGGACGTCGACGATCCCCAGGATCTCGAGCGCTGCGAGCGCCTCGCGCACGGCCGACCGGCCGACACCCAGGGTCGTGGCCAGCTGGCGCTCAGGGGGCAGTCGGGTGCCCGGCGTCAGCGACCCACCGGTGAACAGGTCGAGCAGTCGACGTGCGACCTCCGACACAGGCGTTCCGGATGGAAGCGTGCCGAGCGCCGCCGTGATGTCGTCGACGGAATCAGCGCGGAAGGCGGGCATGACAGCAAAGATACCCGGCGCTGACGCGGAACGGGGCTTGTATTTGGTCAACCGGTTTGTCAGAATCGGGACGTGATCGGCCTCGGTACCTATGCCTTCTTCTGGCAGCACTCTCCCCGCGCGCCGCAGCCGCTCACACTCGTCGGCGCATTCGAGGCCACCCGCGAACTCGGCGTGGAGCTGTTCCAGATCTGCGATCACGCACCGCTCGAGCAGATGGGCGACGCGGAGATCCGGGATGCCGCGGCCGCCGCCCGAGCACTGGGGCTGACTGTGCAGCTGGGCACGAAGGGCATCGCCCCGGCCCATCTCGAACATTTCCTGCGACTCGCCGAGGTCTTCGACGCGACGCTCATCCGCTCGATGCTGCACGGTCCCGACACGCATCCTTCCCTCGCGGAGGCCGAAGGACAGCTGCGATACGTGCTGCCGCGATTCACGGCATCCGGCGTCGCACTCGCCCTCGAGACGTACGAGCAGGTGGCCACCGACGATCTGGTCGGGCTCGTCGAGCGCATCGACAGCCCCGCGCTCGGAATCTGCCTCGACCCCGCCAATGTCGTCGCCCGGCTCGAGAACCCGCGCGACTGCGTGGAACGCGCCGCGGCCCGCACGCTGAACGTGCACGCGAAGGACTTCTCATTCACCCGCGAATCCGGCTGGGTGGGGTTCCGCTACAGCGGAGCGCGCCTGGGCACCGGGCTGCACGACCACCGGCACCTGCGGGCTCGGGTACGGCCGCACGAGCGGGGCGTCGACGAGATCGTCGAGCACTGGCTGAACTGGCAGGGCGACGTCGAGACCACCATCCGGGCCGAGCGGGAGTGGACCCGCTCAGCCATCGAGTATCTGAGGAGCACCCCATGAGCACCACCCACAGGATCGCCGTCGTCGGTGCGGGCGGGAAGATGGGCATGCGCGTGTCCGACAACCTCGCACGCACCGATCACATCGTCCGGTACGTGGAGAACTCCCCCGCCGGGCGGGCGCGCACCCTCGACGCCGGCCGCACGCTCACCGACGCCGCCGAGGCGGTCGCGGACGCCGACATCGTCGTGCTTGCCGTGCCCGACCTCGCCCTGCAGGCGGTCACCGCCGAGCTGGTGCCGCAGATGAAGCCCGGCGCCGTCGCCCTGACCCTCGACCCGGCCGCCGCCTATGCAGGACTGCTGACCGACCGCGACGACGTCGTGCGGGCGGTCGCCCATCCGTGCCACCCGTCGATCTTCCTGCAGCGCACAACACCGGCCGAGTACGCCGACACCTTCGGGGGCATCGCCGCACCGCAGGACGCCATCGCCGCGGTCGAGAACGACGACCCCGCCGTGAAAGCGCTGGTCGAGGAAACCGTCCGCGCCATCTACGCACCGGTCATCGACGTGCACTTCGTCACCATCAAGCAGCTCGCCCAGCTCGAGCCCACCCTCGTCGAGACCGTCGCCTGCATGATCGGGGCGCTGCTGAACGAGGCGCTCGACGAGGCGATCCACACGATGGGCGTGCCGGAGGCCGCGGCCCGCAGCATCCTCTACGGACACACCCAGGTCGCCCTGGCCAACGGGCTGCGCGGCGACAATCCCTTCAGCGACGCGTGCCTGATCGCCATGGACTACGGACGCGAGAGCATCGTCAAAGAGGACTGGAAGAAGATCTTCCGCGACGACGAGCTCGACAGGAACCTCGCGCGGATGCTGCGCCTCGAGAAGATCGAACGATAGGAGCGGGTGATGGGACGACTGGACGGCAAGACCGCGCTGATCACGGGGGCAGGGTCGGGCATCGGTCGCGGTGTGGCCAAACGCTTCGCCCGGGAGGGCGCCCGCGTCATCGTCGCCGACCGCGACGCGGATGCCGCCCGACTGGTCGCGGACGCGCTCGGGGACGCCGCACGCGCGGTCACCGTCGACATCTCCGACGAGGCGTCGGTCGAGTCCGCGTTCTCGGAGTCCGCGGCCGCGGGATGGCCGCCCGACGTGGTCGTCGCCAACGCGGGCGTGCAGCTGTTCGGCCGCGATGCGAAGATCGCCGACCTCGACCTGGAGGCGTGGAACGCGACGATCGGAGTGAACCTGACCGGCACGTTCTTGACCGTCAAGCATGCCATCCGGACGATGCTGGCGGCGGGCATCGGCGGCTCGATCGTCCTCACCGGCAGCCCGACCGCGTTCGGCGGTACCGAGGGCGCCGCGTTCACGGCGTACAGCACGTCGAAGGCGGGGATCCATGCGCTGGCGCGGTTCGCGGCCGCAGCCTATGCCGGCCGGGGCATCCGCGTGAACGTGGTGGTGCCCGCGTACACCGAGACGGGTCTGGTGTCGACCATCACCGAGAACGCCGCCGATCGCGCCGCGATCATCGGGCGCATCCCGCTCGGCCGCGCCGGTGCGCCCGCCGACGTCGAGGGCGCGATGACGTTCCTCGCCTCCGACGATGCGGCATTCGCCACCGGCGCACTGCTCGCCGTCGACGGCGGCATGTCGACACTCTGACCGAGGTGTGACATGGACTGGTGGCAGCCCGACCGCAGCTGGCGCGCCGGCGATTGGACGCTGCGGCTGCGCGGCGACGAGCTCGCCGACATCGCGTTCGCCGGGCGACCGGTTCTGCGCAGCATCCGCGCGGTGGTGCGCGACCACGACTGGAACACCGCCGCCCTCGTCGTGGACGGCATCGGCGAGAGCGCGGGCGGGCTGACCCTGCAGGTCCGCGCGAGCGGCGCGGTCACCGGACTGTCGGGGACCGTGCGGGCCGCGGCGTCCGGCCGCACCCTGACCGTGGAGCTCGACCTCGCCGTCGCCGCCGACCTCGACACGAACCGCACCGGGCTCGTCGTGCTGCATCCGGCCGACCTCGCCGGCGCCGGGCTCCGCGTGCGCCACGGCGACGGGTCGCACGAAGACACCCTGTTCCCCGCGGCGATCAGCCCGCACCAGCCGGTCTTCGACATCACCACACTGTCCTGGCGCGCCGCCGGGCTCGACGTCGAGGCGACATTCAGCGGCGACGTGTTCGAGATGGAGGACCAGCGCAACTGGACCGACGCCTCGTACAAGACCTACAGCCGTCCATTGGCGCTGCCGTTCCCCTACCGATTGGGCGCCGGCACGCACGTGCGCCAGCGGATCGAGGTGCGAGCCGGACGAGACGGGGGCGACACGGGCGGAGAGGATGCGGCGGCCGCGGCGATCGCCCTGGCCGCAGCCGGCCCGTTCCCCGAGATTTCGCTCGGCGCCGCCACAGCACCCGCACCGGCGCCGCGCGTCGAGCCGATCGGTCAGGCAGTGCTCGTCGAGCTCGACCTGGCCGCCCCGAACTGGCACGCTGCCCTCGACCGGGCCGCGACCGCCGGACTGCCGCTGGACGTGCGGCTGGTGGCCCGCGACACGCACTCGCTCGACGCGGCCGCACAGGCGCTGCGTGGGCGGAGCGTCGCTCGCGTCGCGGCGTTCCGTGCGGACGGTGAGGGCGCGCACGTGTCGGATGCCGCTCTGGTCGCCGCGCTGCGCGCAGCGCTCGGCCGAGCCGGGGTCGTCGCTGCGGTGATCGGGGGCGCCCGGTCGCACTTCACCGAGTTCAACCGTGAACACCACCGTCTGCCCGACGCGCTGGACGGCATCACGTTCAGCGTCACCGGGCTGTTCCACAGCACGAGCACCCAGCAGCTGGTCGAGTCGATCGCGATACAGCGCCTCGTCGCGACCCAGGCCGTCGGCCTGGCCGGGGACACACCCGTGCACATCGGCCCGGTGACCCTCCGGCCGCGTTTCAACAACGTGGCGACGACTCCGGCGCCGGGTCCCGGCGCGGTCGACCTGCGCAACGGCTACGGCGCCGCCTTCGCCGATGCGGATGACCCGAGACAGATCACGCCCGAGCTGGCGGCGTGGACGATCGCGAGTGCCGCGGCCCTCGCCGTGCCGGGCGTGGCATCGCTCACGTTCTTCGAGGAGTGGGGGCCCCGCGGCATCCGCTCCTCGGGCGGCGAAGAGCTGCCGGTCGCCGCGGCGGTGCGAGCCCTGGCCGCACAGCACGGAGGCAGGCTGCTGTGCGGCGACTCCCCTGACGGGCTCGTCTGGGCGATCGGTGCGGATGACACCGTGCTCATCGCCAACCTGGACCGGCGCGACCGGCGCGTCGAACTCGAGTCGCCCGACGGTGGGCGTGTGTTCGTGGAGGTCACGGCCGGTTCGTGGCGGCGGACCGGCCTCTAGCCCGTCGTCGACGCCCGTGCGACGAGTTCGGGGCGGAAGAGCACGTGGGCATGGGGATCTGCGCCGTCGGTGTCGGCGACGAGAAGGTCGACCGCCGTCGACCCGATGAGCTTCGCGGGCTGCCGGATCGAACTGAGCGGCACGACGGCGGCGGCGGCGAAGTCGATGTCGTCGTACCCGATCAGAGCGATATCGTCGGGCACCCGGACCTCGCCCGTCATCACGAGCCCCTGCAGCAGTCCGAGGGCGATCAGGTCGTTCGCGGCGAACACCGCGTCGGGGCGGGCCGTCGGCGCGCGCCGCGCGAGGCGCTCGCCCGCGCGCCGGCCCTCTTCGACCGTGAGCCCGTCGGTGCCGACGTACTCGAGGGTCGCCTCGGCCGTGGCCGCGACCGCCTGCTGCGCGCCGTCGAGACGGTCGGCCACCTGACGCAGCGACGTCGGCCCGCCCACGAGCGCGAGGCGCCGGCGACCGATCTCGAGCAGATGGGCGGCCGCGATGCGCCCGCCCTCGATGTCGTCGACGGCCACCGACGGGAAGCCGTCCTCCTGTGACTGCCGATCGACCAGCACCACCGACATCCCACGCTCGCGCATGCGGCGCAGGCGCGGCAGATCCTCCGCGATGGGCGTGACGAGCACGCCCGAGACCCGCTGCTGCTCGAACAGGTCGAGCGCCGAGCGCTCGCGTTCGAGCTTCTCGTCGCTGTTGGCGACGAACACCGAGAGCCCGTGCTCGGCGGCGCGGTCCTCGGCGCCGCGTGCCACATCGGTGAAGAACGGGTTGCGGATGTCGAGCACGACCAGGCCGAGTGCACGGCTCCGCCCGGCGCGCAGCTGACGCGCGGCGTCGTTGCGCACGAAGCCGAGCTGAGCGATCGCACTCTGCACGCGCTCGACGGTCTGCGCGGAGACCTTGTCGGGGCGGTTGAGCACGTTCGACACCGTGCCGACCGACACGCCCGCCGTCGCCGCGACGTCACGCACGCTGACCGCCACTGCGCCCCTTTCTTCGGGCCTCTCGCGCACCCCTCCCCGCGAGCCTATGGTACGAAGGCGCCCTTCTCAGTCCGATGTGAACTCGTGCGCCCCGCCGATCACCTGCTCGATGCGTCCGTCCGGCAGGACCACCTCCGCGGGCAGGCCGTCGGGCAACTCGACGCGCAGCTCGACGCCCTCGGCCGAGCGCCGCCACCCCACGGAGACCGTGCCGGTGAACGTCTCATACGAGGTCTCGGCCCAGTCGATCCCGGGTCCAGGGACGGGCTGGATCCTCACCCGGCCGTAGCCCGGCTCCGCAGGACGGATGCCGCCGACCACCTGATAGATCCAGTCGACGACGGCGCCGAG
Source organism: Microbacterium horticulturae (assembly GCF_029094505.1). NCBI lineage: Bacteria > Bacillati > Actinomycetota > Actinomycetes > Micrococcales > Microbacteriaceae > Microbacterium > Microbacterium horticulturae. Next base: position 2,821,506 of record NZ_CP119108.1, read on the forward strand.
CGCATAGTGGTTGAAGCTCGTCATCTCGCCGGGGTTGATCGTGCCGTCCGGCAGCATCGAGTCCCAGCGCTCCCAGACCGTGGTCGCGCCCATCGTGACCGGGTACAGCCAGGACGGGCACTGCTCCTCGAGCAGCAGCCGGTAGGCGTCGTCGGCGTGACCCGTCTGCGACAGAGCCCAGGTGACGAACGGCGTGCCGGCGAAGCCCGTGGTGACGCGGTAGTCGCGCTCGCGAACGAGCTCGGCCAGCCGCCGGCCCGCGGCATCCCGGCTCTCGCCGTCCACCAGGTCGAAGCAGATCGCGAGCGCGTACACCGTCGCGCAGTCGGACCGGATCCGACCCCCGTCGACATAGTGCTCCTTGAAGGCCGCACGGGTCCGCTGCGCAAGGCTCGCCCAGCGCTCGGCGTCGGCAGTACGACCCAGGATCTCGGCGGCCTCACCGGCGAACGCCGCAGAGCGGTACAGACACGCAGTGGCGACCACGCCGGGATCAGCCTTCGCTGCGGCCGGATTCTCGGGCGGAGCGTCGGGGTCGAGCCAGTCTCCAAACTGGAACCCCTGATCCCAGAGGCCCGTCGGCGAGAGGACCCGCTCGACCGATTCCAGATGCAGCACCATCGCCGGATAATGCGCGGCGAGCAGGCCGCGATCTCCGTAGGCCTGCCACAGAGCCTGCGGCACCCACACCGCCGCATCGCCCCAGATCGCGGTCGCATGGGGCTGGGCGAACGGGAAGCCCTCGGGGAAGTGTGCGTATTTGAGGACATCGGGCACCACGACGGGGACGACACCACCGGGAGAGTTCTCGAGTTCGGCGCGCAGATCGCGCAACCAGCTGTCGAGGAAGCCCGACGTGTCGAACTGGAACGAGGCCGATGCCGCATAGGCAGCGATGTCACCGGTCCAACCCAGTCGTTCGTCACGCTGCGGGCAGTCGGTGGGCACGCTCAGGAAGTTCCCCTTCTGCCCCCAGACCGAGTTGTGCACGAGCTGGTTCACCAGCGGGTGGGAACAACGGAAGCGTCCGGTGCGACGCATGTCGGAGTGGACGACGACGGCTTCGAGATCGTCGGCCGTCACCTCGCCCGGCCAGCCGTCCACCTCGACGTAGCGGAACCCGTGGAAGGTGAACGTCGGCTCGAACGCGTCGACCTCACCGGACAGCACGAACTCGTCGGTGGCCTGCGCCGCCCGCAGCGGACGCGTGCCGAGCTCGCCGTGCTCGAGGACCTCGGCATGGCGCAGCGTGATTCGGGTGCCCGCCGGCCCCTGCACCGTGCAGCGCACCCATCCGACGAGGTTCTGCCCGAAGTCGACGAGGGTGCGACCGGAAGGCGAGAGCCAGATGCGCTCGGGGCGCAGCACCTCGTGACGTGTGACCGGTGGGCTGCTCTGCGCCACGAGCGTTCCGCGATCGACCTCGACCGGGACCACGTCGAGCCGTTGCGCGTCGCCGGCACGGAGGCGCGCGTCGATGGTCTGGCCGTTGTAGAGCGAGTTCCGCGTGATCTCGGACGACTCCGCGCTCCATTCCGTGGAAGTCGGGATGCGGCGCAGCTCACCGTCGGCGAACGTCACCGTCAACTCGGCGGCGACGGCGATGCGGTCGCCGTAGTTGGCGTCGGCCTCTGCGAATCCGAGGTCGCCCCGGTACCAGCCGTTGCCGAGCAGCAACTCGATGCGCACGTCACCGTGGCCGCCCCTCCGCAGGAGCTCGGTGACGTCGTGGGTCTGCACAGGCAGCCGCCACTCGTACGACGTCCACCCGGGCGCGAGCACCTCATCCGACACGGGTGTGCCGTCGATGCGGGCCTCGTACACGCCGTGTGCCGTGGCTGCCAGCGTCGCGGACGCGATGTCGGAGCGTGAGCGGCCGAGGGGTGCCCGCGTCCACAGGCGCACGGCCTGCTCACGGGGCGCGTCCGCGCCGATGAACACGGCGTGCTCGAGAAGTCGGTCGGGCGAGACCGGGGCGTTCGTTAGGGGGGTCATGTCTCCTTCGTTGCGTGTGTCGTCACGAGGGGCGGTGCGGCCGCTCCGGCCGCACCGCCGCGATCAGACCTGTGCGGGCGTCTCCGCCTCGAGCTGCTTCTCCTCGGCGAACTGGTCGCCGCCGCGCCGCCGGAACGTGAACCATGCGACGAGAAGACCGATGGCGACGAGAGCAGACAGTGCGTAGTAGAGGCCCTGCGGACTCACCGCGATCAGCGCGGGGGTCGCGAACGCGAGCAGCGCGGCGATCACGCGGGCGACCGCGATGATCGTCCCCTGCGCGGTCGAGCGCAGAAGCGTGGGGAAGGACTCCTGCGTCCACACCTTCATGATGCCCTCGAAGGCGAACGCGCCGCCGAAGGCCAGGGCGAAGTTCATGATCACGATCGTCACGAGCGAGAAGCCGAACACGGCCGGCGCCAGGTAGCCCAGCAGCAGCACGACCGCGCCGGCGGCGAAGAACGCCATGCGGTGGCGGCCACCCACGATCTTCATGAACCACAGACCGAAGAGGATGCCCACGGGGAAGGAGACCAGGCCGATCGCCGAGTTCGTCGCCACCGAGATGCCCGCGACGTTCACGGCGAGATAGGTGCCGAACTGACCGCCCGTGTTGGCCGCGGTGTTCGTGAGCGCGTAGAAGACGAGGAGCGCCGCGAACGGCGCCACGTAGGGCGCGCGCAGGAGGTCACGGATGTGCACACGATCCGCGCGGACGGTGGTGATCCCCTGGGCGCGCTCATCGCGGGCCGCACGCCAGCGTGCCGACTCGGGGATCGACAGACGGCAGAAGAACACGATGAGGGCCATGACCCCGACCTGCCCGAACAGCAGCTGACCGCCGAGCCGTCCCGCGTCGCCGAAGAAGGTGGCGATGAGGACGGCGCTGAGGATTCCGATCGTCCACAGGATGTTGGACAGGCCGATGATCGCGCCGCGGTTCTTGTCGGAGGCCGCCTCGGAGATGGTGGACAGCGACACCGGCAGGTCTGCTCCGGTGCCGAGTCCGGCAAGGACGACGCCCAGCAGCAGCAGCGGGAAGGCCGTGCTGAACACCAGGAGCGTCGCGCCGATCGCGATGATGAGCATCGTCACGAGGAAGACGGAGCGCCGGCCGAAGCGATCGCTGATGCGTCCGCCGAAGATGGCGCCGATCGCGATGCACAGGGTGAGCATGCCCGACATGACACCGATCTCGGTCTCGGTCACGCCGATCGTGTGCTGGTAGATGACGAGCGCGATACCCGTGGCGACGATGGTCGAGGCGTCGATGTACGACGCCATGCCGCACACCACCCCCGTCCACCAGGCGTTCGCCTGTTGGTAGTTCGAGGTCGTGATGGCCATGGGTTCTCCTTTGAACGGACGCAGCGATGCGGTCTTCTGGGACGGGTGAACTGCTTGACCGGGAAGCTAACACAAGAATGAATCGATTCACAAGATCCGATCTCGACGATAAGTATCTTCGTTGACAACTTTGACGACGGCACGGTAGCGTGGCGAAAACCAGATTTTTGAATCGATTCATCGACACGGAGGTCGTTGTGAACGTTCGCCTCACGCATCTGCGCGCCGACCATCTGACAGCGCCACTCGCGCTACGCCGCACGACCCCGCGGCTCTCCTGGCGTCTCGAGGCGGAGGGGGCTCCGGCGAGCGCCGTCGCCCACCGCGTCCGCATCCACCGGGCCATCCCCGACGGCACGTCGGAGATGGTGCACGACACCGGCTGGGTCGACTCCCCCGACGGCACGTCACAGCCGGACGGCTTCACGGGCCTGCCCGGCGAGGAGTATCGATGGCAGGTCACGGTGCGCACGGCCGACGGCGGAGAGACGACGGCGGAGAGCGGCTTCGGCATCGGGCTGAGCGAGTGGGGCGCACCGTGGGCCGAGCCGGTGCAGCAGCCCGTTCTCGAAGACGGTCCCCTGCAGCTCGGACCGGAGGCCTTCGGCGCTGCGGCCAGCGCCGGCCCTCCCGGTGACCGGTTGCACCCGCCGCGGCACCTTCGGCAGTCGTTCGCGCTGCCCGCACGGCCGGTGCGCGCGCGGCTGCGGATCACGAGCCAGGGAGTGCATCAGCCCTCCGTCAACGGCGCGCCCGTCGGTGACGGCGTGCTCGCCCCGGGCTATGAGAGCTATCAGCACGCGATCTCCGTGATGACCCACGATGTCACGGCACAGCTGGCGCCCGGCGAGAACGTCCTCGGCGTCGTCCTCGGCGACGGCTGGTACGCCGGCCGCATCTCGATCCTCGGACGCAGCGCACAGTACGGCGATCTGCTCCGGGCGAGCTGGCGGCTCGAGGTCGATCTCCCTGACGGAACGCGCATGCTCATCACCCCAGACGACTCCGTCACCTCCGCGCGGGGGCCCATCGACTGGTCCGACATCTTCATCGGCGAGCGCCACGACGCCCGCTCCGCGATCCCCGGCTGGGATGCACCGGGCTTCGACGACAGCGGCTGGAACGCCTGCGCGCTGCGGACCGTCGAGGTGCCGCTGCGGCCGTTCATCGGCGAGCCGATCACCCGGGTCGCCGAGCTTCCCGTGCAGCAGATCCTGACGACGCCCTCCGGCGACACGGTGCTCGACTTCGGTCAGGTCCTCGCCGGCAGGGTGCGGATGACAGTCCGCGGACGCCGCGGTCAGGTCGTGCGCCTCGAGCACGCCGAGGTCGTCGACAGCACGGGCGAGTTCCTGGACAACATCCTCGGCGTGAACAAGGACCAGGCCGACGAGTACGTGCTCTCAGGCGCTCCCGAGGGCGAGACGTGGGAGCCGCTGTTCACCTTCCACGGCTTCCGCTACGTGAAGCTCATCGGCTACCCGGGCGCACCGCGCCCCGAGGACTTCGCCGCGGTGGTCATCGCGAACGACCTCGAGCAGACGGCATCCTTCCGCTCTTCGGATCCCCGTCTCGACCGACTGGTGCAGAACACGATCTGGTCGCAGCGGTCGAACTTCCTCGCGGTGCCGACCGACTGCCCCCAGCGCGAGCGCGCCGGCTGGACCGGCGACCTGCAGATCTTCGCCCCGACGGCCGCCACCCTGATGGGCGTCGCGTCGTTCCTCGAGCGGTGGCTGGAGAACCTGCGCACCGATCAGAGCGTGCGCGACGGTGTCGTGCCGATCATCGTCCCGATGCCGCCGGCGATGGACGAGGTCGACCACGGCGAGGACAGCGTTCTCGACATCCGTGACGCCGCGGGATGGAGCGACGCGGTGACCATCGCGCCCTGGGAGCTGTACCGGCACTACGGCGATCCCCGGTTCCTGAGCGACAACCTCGCTGCGATGACGGCGTGGGTCGAGCATCAGACGAAGGACGCCGCGGTCACGCTGCCCCCACGTCTCCGCGATGCGCCGCTGAGCGAGCGCCAGCGCGCGAACCACGCGCTGCTCTGGAACGGCCGCATGAACTTCGGCGACTGGCTCGCCCCATCGACCCTCGCCTCGGGCGAGGACGAGTTCGAGGCCATGATGATCGCGCCGAAGCTGACTGCGGAGCTCACCGGCCCGCTGTTCCAGCTGCGATCGCTCGACCTCCTCGCCGCGGCCTCCGACGAGCTCGGCGACGATGCGGAGGCGACACGGCGTCGTGCGCAGGCCGCGGAGGTGCGACGCGCCTTCGCGGAGGAGTACCTCGCCGACGATGGCCGGATCATCCCCGACATGCAGGGCATCTACGTGCTGGCGCTGGCCTTCGATGCGGTGCCGGCGGACCGGAAGGCGACCGTCGTCGACCGGCTCGTCGAACTCATCCACACCGCCGGTGACCACCTGGACACCGGGTTCGTCTCGGTGCCCTTCCTCCTCGACGTGCTCTGGGAGAACGGCCACGCCGAACTCGCTCGCACCCTGCTGCATCAGGACTCGGCGCCCTCGTGGCTCTACGAGGTCGACCACGGCGCCACCACCATCTGGGAGGCCTGGCACGCCGTGCACGAGGACGGCACCGTCGACCGCGTGTCGATGAACCACTACGCGTTCGGCTGCGTCGTCGACTGGATCATGCGCCGCCAGGCCGGCATCGATCTGGTCGCGCCGGGGTACGCGCGGTGGCGCATCGCCCCCGATCTCGACGGACGTCTCGATCACTGCGCGGCCCACGTCGACACCCCCTCCGGTCGGTTGGCCGTCGAGTGGAGCCGAGACCGCGACGCGGCATCCCTCACCATCACCGTCCCGCCAGGGACGTCCGGAACAGTCGTCGTCCCGGACGGCTGGCGCCTCGACGGCGAGTCCGAGCACGGCGCCGGGACCCGCACACTGACCATCGCACGAGAAAGCACCGCATCATGACCGCACTTTCCCCCGAGATCCTGAACACACTCGAGAAGCAGACCATCGAGCTGCCCAGTTGGGCGTTCGGCAACTCGGGCACGCGGTTCAAGGTGTTCACCACGCCCGGAACGCCGCGCGACCCGTTCGAGAAGGTCGCCGACGCTGCGCAGGTCAACGCCCTCACGGGCCTGGCACCCAGCGTCGCCCTGCACATCCCATGGGACCTCGTCGACGACTTCGACGCACTCCGCCGGCACGCCGAGGGCCTCGGCGTGCGCCTGGGCACGATCAACTCCAACGCGTTCCAGGACGACGACTACAAGTTCGGATCACTGACCTCGGCTGACGACACGGTGCGCCGCAAGGCGATCGACCACCACCTCGCGTGTATCGATGTGATGGATGCCACGGGCAGCCGTGACCTGAAGATCTGGCTGGCCGACGGCACGAACTATCCGGGCCAGGACGATATGCGCGCCCGCCAGGACCGGCTGCACGAATCACTCACCGAGATCTACGCGCGTCTGGGTGACGAACAGCGCCTCGTGCTCGAGTACAAGTTCTTCGAGCCGGCGTTCTATCACACCGACGTACCCGACTGGGGAACGTCGTACGCGCAGGTGAGCGCTCTGGGCGACAAGGCGATGGTGTGCCTCGACACCGGCCACCACGCCCCCGGCACCAACATCGAGTTCATCGTCATGCAGCTGCTGCGCCTGGGCAAGCTCGGTTCCTTCGACTTCAATTCGCGCTTCTACGCCGACGACGATCTGATCGTCGGTGCGGCCGATCCCTTCCAGCTGTTCCGCATCCTCGTCGAGGTCATCCGCGGCGGGGGCCTGAACAACCCCGACGTCGCATTCATGCTCGACCAGTGCCACAACATCGAGAAGAAGATCCCCGGACAGATCCGCTCGGTGCTGAACGTGCAGGAGATGACCGCCCGGGCCCTGCTGCTCGACGGCGACGCTCTGGCCGCGGCCCAGAAGGCGAACGACGTACTGGCCGCCAACGCGGTGTTCATGGACGCCTTCCAGACCGATGTGCGCCCGGCTCTGGCCCAGTGGCGCGAGTCGCGGGGGCTGCCTGCCGATCCGATGGCCGCGTACGCTGCGTGCGGGTACCAGGAGAAGATCGAGGCCGAGCGCGTGGGCGGCGTGCAGGCCGGATGGGGAGCATGACCACGATGACCAATCCGACCGTCGCCGAACTGATAGCGCGCAGCAACCGACTGGGCGCCGACCCGGCGAACACGAACTACGCCGGGGGCAACACCTCGGCCAAGGGCACCGAGACCGACCCCGTCACGGGTGAGCCGGTCGAACTGCTCTGGGTGAAGGGCTCGGGCGGCGACCTGGGCACCCTGAAGCCCGAGGGCCTCGCCGCGCTGCGGCTGGACCGGCTGCGCGCCCTCGTCGATGTGTACCCGGGCGTCGAGCGCGAGGACGAGATGGTCGCGGCCTTCGACTACTGCCTGCACGGCAAGGGCGGAGCTGCTCCCTCGATCGACACCGCGATGCACGGACTGGTGGATGCCGCTCACGTGGACCACCTGCATCCCGATTCCGGCATCGCCATCGCCACGGCCGCCGACGGCGAAGAACTCACTGGAAAGATCTTCGGCGACAAGGTCGTCTGGGTGCCGTGGCGCCGGCCCGGATTCCAGCTGGGCCTGGACATCGCCGCGATCAAGCGGGCCCACCCTGCCGCAATCGGCTGCATCCTCGGCGGGCACGGCATCACCGCGTGGGGCGACACGTCCGATGAGGCCGAGCAGAACTCGCTGTGGATCATCACCACCGCACAGGCCTACATCGACGAGCATGGGACGGCTGCGCCGTTCGGGGCGGTGCGCCCCGGCTTCGAGGTCCTGCCCGAGGCCGAACGCCACGCGAAGGCGGCGGCCCTGGCCGCGACCATCCGCGGCCTCGCGTCGACCGACAAGCCGATGGTCGGGCATTACACCGATTCGGCGGCGGTGCTGGAGTTCCTCGCCTCCGAGAAGGCACCGGCCCTCGCGGAGCTGGGGACGAGCTGCCCCGATCATTTCCTGCGGACCAAGGTCAAGCCGATGCTGCTCGACCTGCCGGCCGACGCGTCGGTCGAGGCATCCATCGCCCGTCTGATTCAGCTGCACGAGCAGTACCGCGCCGACTACGCCGCCTACTACCAGCGCCACGCCGACGACGCGTCGCCGGCCATGCGCGGCGCCGACCCGCTGATCGTGCTCGTGCCCGGCGTGGGGATGTTCTCGTACGGCGCGAACAAGCAGACCGCGCGGGTCGCGGGCGAATTCTACGTCAACGCGATCAATGTCATGCGCGGTGCCGAGGCGCTGTCGAGCTACCGCCCGATCCCCGAGTCGGAGAAGTTCCGCATCGAGTACTGGGCGCTCGAAGAGGCCAAACTGCAGCGGATACCCAAGGCCAAGACCCACCAGGGCCGCATCGCGTTCGTCACCGGCGCCGCCTCGGGCATCGGCAAGGCCACGGCCGCGCGGCTGGCCGCTGAAGGCGCGTGCGTCGTGATCGCCGATCTGGACCTCGAGAAGGCGCAGGCCGCCGCGGCCGAGCTCGGCAACACGGACGTCGCCATCGGCGTGGCCGCCAACGTCGCCGACGCCGACGGCGTGCAGGCGGCGATCGACGCGACGCTGCTCGCGTTCGGCGGCATCGACCTCGTCGTGAACAACGCCGGGCTGTCGCTGTCGAAGCCGCTGCTGGAGACTACGGAGAAAGACTGGGACCTGCAGCACGACGTGATGGCGAAGGGGTCGTTCCTCGTCTCGCGTGCGGCCGCGAAGCCGCTGATCGAGCAGGGCATGGGCGGCGACATCATCTACATCTCGTCGAAGAACAGCGTGTTCGCCGGCCCGAACAACATCGCCTACTCGGCCACCAAGGCCGACCAGGCACATCAGGTGCGGCTGCTGGCGGTCGAGCTGGGCGCGCACGGCGTGCGCGTGAACGGCATCAACCCCGACGGCGTCGTGCGCGGCTCGGGCATCTTCGCCGGCGGCTGGGGCGCCCAGCGCGCGGCGACATACGGGATCAAGGAGGAGGACCTGGGCCAGTTCTACGCGAATCGCACGATCCTCGGGCGCGAGGTCGTCCCCTCCAACGTCGCCGACGCCGTGTACGTGCTGACCGGGCCCGAGCTCTCGCGCACCACGGGCTTGCACGTGCCCGTCGACTCCGGCGTCGCCGCCGCGTTCCTGCGATGAGCGGCCGCCCTGCCCCTCGCCCGCGGCGAATTCATATGAATCTGTCCATTGCACATCATTCCGCCGCCGGTTCGATGTGCACGCGACAAATCCATATGAATTCGGCGGAGGGGCGGGGGCGATGAGCGGCGGCGCGGTCGCCGCGGTCGACCTGGGCGCCACCAGCGGCCGCGTCATCGTCGGCCGCGTCGGGCCCGACACGCTCGACGTACGGCAGGTCGCACGCTTTGCGAACACCCCGGTGCGCGCCGGCGTCGGCCTGCACTGGGACGTGCTCGGGCTGTACGGCGACGCGCTCGACGGGCTGCGCGAGGCCCTGCGCACCGAGCCCGGGATCGCGAGCATCGGCGTCGACTCGTGGGCCGTCGACTACGCCCTGCTGCGCGACGGGCGCATGCTCGGCACCCCTTTCCACTACCGCGACGAACGGTGCGAGCGCGGAGTGGCGGCCGTGCACGCGCGGATGCCGCACGCCGAGCTGTTCGCCCGCAACGGGCTGCAGTTCCTGCCGTTCACGACGCTCTACCAGCTCGCCGCCGAAGATCCCGCGCTGCTCGAGATCGCCGACACCGCCCTGCTGATCCCCGACCTGATCGGCTTCTGGCTCACCGGCCGCGCGGTCGCCGAGCGCACGAACGCCTCGACCACCGGACTGCTGCACGGCGGCGCGTGGGACGACGACCTCGTCGACGCGCTCGGCGTGCCGCGCGGCATCCTTCCTCCGCTCGTCTCGCCGGGAGAGCGGATCGGGATGCTGCGCCCCGACGTCGCCGCGTCGATCGGCGCCCGCGCCGACCTGCCGGTCACCGCGGTCGGATCGCACGACACCGCCTCGGCGGTCGTCGCGGTGCCGATGCAGGCCGAGCACGCCGCATACATCTCGTGTGGCACATGGGGCCTCGTCGGGGTCGAGGTGCCACAGCCCGTTCTCACCGAGGCCGCCCTGGCCGCGAATTTCACGAACGAGGGCGGGGCCGACGGGCGCGTGCGCCTGCTGCACAACGTGATGGGGCTCTGGGTTCTCACCGAGACGGTGCGCGGCTGGGAACGCGCCGGCACGGCGATCGACCTGCCCGCGCTCCTGACCGAGGCTGCGGCGATCGACCCGGCCGCGGTGCCCGTCTTCGACATCGAGGACGCGCGCTTCCTGCCGCCGGGCGATATGCCCGCACGGATCGACGCGTGGTGCGCCGAGCATTCGCTGCGCCCGCCCCGTACCCGGGCCGAGTACGCGCGCGCGATCGTCGAGTCACTCGCGCGGGCGTTCACCGAGACGGTGGATGCCGCATCCCGCGTCTCCGGTGTCGACGTGCGCGCGATCCACATCGTCGGGGGCGGGGCGCTCAACGAGCTGCTCTGCCAGCGCGTCGCCGACCGGTCGGGCATACCGGTGCTCGCCGGCCCCGTCGAAGCCACGGCCCTGGGCAACCTGCTCATACAGGCCCGCGCGGCCGGATTCGTCACCGGGTCGCTCGAGGCGCTCCGCGACCTCGTCGCGCGCACGCACGCCCCCCGGCGGTTCACCCCCGGCGCCTGACGGTCCGCTACGGTCGTACAATCGTTGGGTGCCCGCACGTGACGTCGACGTGACGTGGGGAGAGCTCTCTGCATCGACGCCCGGCACCGCCCTCGCCGCCGCAGCACCGCAGATCACCGACCTGCCGGGGGGAGGAATCTGATGCTCGCACTTCTCGGCAACATGCCGATGCCTCCGGCCGATGGTGGCAACGGCGCCGCGGGCATGACGGGGCTGATGTGGATGCCGCAGCAGCCGGAGACGACCGCGCGACTGTTCGCCCTCCACCCGCAGCCGATCCCGCTGTTGCCGATCATCGGCGTGCTGCTGGCGGTCGCGTACGCGATCGGTGTGATCGTGCTGCTGCGCCGGGGCGATGGCTGGCCGCCCGTCCGGGCGGTGTTCTGGCTGCTGGGCGTGCTCTCACTCGAGCTGATGACGGCGACCGGATTCGACGGATACGGAATGGAGCTGTTCAGCGTCCACATGATCCAGCACATGATGCTGAGCATGGGCACGCCGATCCTGCTGTGTCTGGGCGCGCCGATCACGCTGCTGCTACGGGCGCTCTCCGGCGGCGGCCCCGTGCGCCGGTGGGTGCGCGCGCTCGTGCTGCGTGTGATCCACTCGCGGCCCGTCGCCTTCCTCGCGAACCCCATCGTCACCGGTCTCCTGTTTCTCATCAGCCTGTATGTGCTGTACTTCACGCCGATCTTCTCCACGCTGATGAGCACCATGTGGGGTCACAACCTCATGCTCATCCACTTCCTGCTGGTCGGGATGCTGTACTTCTGGGGCATCCTCGGCGTCGACCCGAACCCCCGCCGCGGCGGCGGGATGATGGGACGCGCCGCCTCGCCGGTCGCTCGCATCGCAGAGTTGGCCCTGCCGATTCCGTTCCATGCGTTCTTCGGTGTCGTGCTCATGATGGCCAGCACCGCGGTCGTGGCGTACTACGCGCACCCGATGCCGTTCCTGCATGTGGCCGCCCTCACCGACCAGCAGACCGCCGGCGGCATCGCCTGGGGCTTCACCGAAGTGCCCACGCTGATGGTGCTGCTGGTGCTGTTCGTGCAGTGGCAGCGTGGCGACAAGCGTCGCACTGCGGCGGCCGACCGACGTGCAACGTACCTGGGCGACCGTGAACTCGATGCCTACAACGAGCGCCTGCGGCTGCTGGCGCTTCGCGACGGCGAGCAAGGCCGATGACGGCGGGAACCGTCGGCTTCGCCTTCGTCATGGGCATGGTCGCCCTGCTCAATCCCTGCGGGCTGCCCCTCCTGCCGGTCTACCTCGTCACGTTCGTCGGCGGCGCGGATCGTCGGGGCGCCGCCTGGCGCGTGCGCGCCGGTGTGCGCGCGGGGCTCGGGCTGACCACCGGGTTCCTCGCGGTGTTCTGCGCGGCGGCGGTGCTGATCGGTTCTCTGCACGCGCTGCTGCTGTCGGTGCTGCCGATGCTGATGATCGGGGTGGCCGCGGTGATCGTCGTCGTCGGTGCGCTCGCGCTGGCCGGCCGGCCGCTGTCCTTCCATCTGGCCGCACGGTTCGGCGGCGGCACGGGGCTGGTCGCCATGGTCGGGTTCGGCATCGCGTACGCGGCCGGATCGCTGAGTTGTGCGCTGCCGGTGTTCGCCGCCGCCGTCGGTGGGGCGCTCTCGTCGGGTTCGTCGGTGCAGACCGTGGCCGTGATCATCGCCTACGGCCTGGGGATGGGGCTGCTGGCCACCGTGCTCGCCTTCATCGCCGCGTTCGCCGGCGGCCTCTCACTCGGGCGGATCCGTCGTGCGGCCGCCGCGCTCCCCCGTGTCGCCGGCGCCCTGTGCGTGGTCATCGGCCTGTACCTCATCGGTTTCTGGGTGGGCCAAGCCGGCGGCCCGCAGCTGGTCGCGCCGGTGACCGAGGCGATCGATGTCGTGCAGCAGGCGCTGGCGGGCCTTATCGAAGACGCGTGGATGCCGCTGGGCGCGGCCCTGCTGACGGTCGTCGTCGCCGCACTGCTGCTCAGCGCGCAGCGCGCACGCCGCCGAGCCGCGGCATCCCCCCATCCCCTTCCCGGAGAGGACTGATCATGAGTGGCGAGAAGAGCACCCGAGGCACCGTCTGGGATCGTCCCTGGATTCTGTGGGTGTCGTCAGCCGCCCTGCTGGCGGTGGTCGCGGCGCTCGTGGTCGTCGGCGTGCGCGGAATGGGCGCCACCGAGCCGGCGCCGGCCGCCGATGCGCTGCCGACGGGTCTGAACGAGGCAACCGCCGAGCTCATCGGCGCGGCTCCGGTGGCCACCGACCCGGTCACCGCACCTGCGTTCGCGCTGACCGATCAGAACGGACGCACCGTCGACTCCGCATCGCTGCGAGGCAAGGTCGTCGTCCTCAGCTTCAACGACGACAAGTGCACGGATCTGTGCGCCATGCTCGCCGACGACATCCGCGTCGCCGACACCGACCTGCCGGCCGCCGCGCGCGCGAAGGTCGAGTTCGTCTCGATCAACGCCAATCCGTACTATCCGAAGCCGGCGGATGTGAAGGCGTGGTCGGCGAAGAACGGCCTGGACACGCTGCCGAACTGGGAGTACCTCACCGGCACCTCGCAGCAGCTGGCCGCCGCCGCGCGCGCTTACGACGTGCCCATCGAACTCGATGCGGACACCCGCACGGTCTCACACGGCAGTCAGATCTTCGTCATCGGCCCTGCCGGGCACATCGTCGGGCAAGCCGCCTTCGGCGCGGAATCAGCCGACACCGGCCCGTTCGCCCACGGGCTGGCCGTGCTCGCCGTCGACGCGTTACCGCACGGCGACTCCGGCAAGGTCGCGGGCAAGAATCTGGCTGCGGCTCTGCCGGGAGGCACCGGCATCGGCGACACCCCGGCGGCGGTGCACGGCCCGTCGCTGTCGGGCCCGGGGACCGTCAGCAGCGCCTCGACACGCGGAAGCTTCACCGTCGTCGACTTCTGGTCGTCGACATGCGCCGCGTGCACCCAGCAGCTGAGCGCCGACCGCACCGAAGCGAAGACGCTGGGCGGCCAGGTCGCGTTCCTCGGCGTCGACGTGGGCGATGACACGAACGCCGGGCGGTCCATGGCGGCCCGCGAGCACATCGCCTTCCCTGTGCTGAGCGACGCTGCCGGAACGCAGGCGGCCCGGTATCGCGTCAGCGAGCTGCCGTACACGGTGATCTTGTCGCCGGACGGCACGGTGCTCGTGCGGCATCCCGGCCTGTTCACCGCCGATGAGCTCGACTATGTCGTCCGCGAACTCGATGCGAAGCTGCCGCCGGGCGACGGCTGATCACTCTTCGACAGGAGTGAGGCGGGCGACGATGTATGCCTGCGCGGCCATGCCCGCCAAGTAGGTCGTCGTCCCGGCCAGCCCGGTGAGCAGCCATGCCAGGTGGATGATCGGCACGGACGCCGCGATCCACGACACCCCGACGGCCACCAGCAGCGTCAAGATGTTGCCGGTCGCCACGCGATAGGGGTGCGCGATGACGCGACGCTCCACGGCGGGCTGCGCCCCGTGTCGCCGGTGGGCGACGCGCCCCACGACGACGTAGGCCGTGCACGCGCCGACGAGCATGAGCAGCACCGACCAGATGTCGGGCAGGCCATGGTGTTCGACGGCCGCCATCGTCGTCCCCCAGATGAGGAGCGTATAGGTGTGCGGGATAGCGACGGTCTCCGTGACTTCGTGGATGAGCCGTCCATAGGGTGTGCGGGGCCGTGACGTCGTCACGACAGGGCACCGGAGCAGGAGGAGACAGCAGACACGCGCATGCTTCCATAGAAGCACGTGCGCGACCGGAGGCGTGTCAGAGCGCGTCGAGCGCATCGAGCGCATCGAGCGCATCGAGCGCATCGAGCGCGTCGAGCGCGTCGAACAGCCCGATCCGCCACCACGCGAAGTCGTGCCCACCCGTATACACGCGCAGCGACACGTCGCCTCCGGCTGCGCGCGCCGCATCGGCGAAGGCCTGCGCAGCCGGCAGCATCCCGGGCTCTTCTGTGCCCGCCTGCACGACGAACCGCCCTGACACGCGCGAGTGGTCCAGTACCCGGACGAGGTCGCCGACCTGCCCGGCCGGGGGGCGCTCGCTCTGCCCGCGGCGGAAGTGGAACGACCCGGATTGCACGATGGCGGTGTGCGCGATGTCCGGTCGCAGGCACGCCGTCAGCGCCGCAGCGAGCCCGCCGAAGCTCTGCCCGGCGACGACGGTGCGCGCGGCATCCCACCCGCCGATGACGTCAGCGACGGCGGGCACTATCTCGTCGGCGAGGTAGGGCAGCAGCCGCTCGGGATGCGGCAGCCGCTCGGCACGCTGCGCGAGGGAACCGGACGGCACGAGCACGGTCAACGGCCCGGCGTGACGCGCGAGGGCGCCCACGATCCCGAGCCGCCCCCACCACTCGCCGTCGAACAGCACCAGCACTCGCGACGGGTCTCCGTGCACGATCGTCACCGGCCCTGACGGCAGCGGCACGGTCGTGATGGGCAGTTCACCGGCGCCGGCTGTGTCCCACGCGGGATGCCGCGGCGCCGCCGGCATCGTCAGCACCGACGAGCGGGTGCCCAGCGGGTTCAGCAGCGTGTCGGGGTTGCGCGGGTCGGGTCGCCCGCGCTCATGGATGCGGCGCCATCCCTCGCGGGTGCGCCCGGCGTCGCGGGGCAGCGCGGCGTCGACGACGAACCGGTAGCTGACGCGCAGCTCGTCGGGCAGCAGGTACGTGAGCGCGTACCGGCCGGTGCCCACGGGCTCCATGACCGCCGGTGCGATGTCTTCGCGGTGCGCATCGGTGACGCCGTTGAGGTGGACCATCACCTCGTGCCCGATCGGAGCGTCGGCGACGAACGTGACCGGGCGCAGCATCCACCCCTCCCGTTCGACCGCGCCGCCGATCACCGGCCACTGCGCACTGATCTCGTCGGGGTGGATGCCGCGACGAAGACGCTCGTGCACGTCGCTGTCCGCGCGCACCGGCCCGCCGTCGGCCGCACGGGGAACGGTCTGCGGGTGCACGCCCTCGCGCGGCATCGCCGGCGCGCCCACGGTCTGCTCGCCCCTGCGGTGCCCACTCACGCCGATTCCTCCGACGACGCCACCGGCGCCGACACTGCGGCCCATCCCGCCAGCGGCACGACGAGCGGGGTGCCGGTCACCGGGTCGTCGATGACGCGCGCAGCCAGACCGAACACCCGCTCGATGAGCTCGGGGGTGACCAGCTCTGAGGGGTCGCCGGTGGCGACCACCTCGCCGTCGCGCATCGCGACGAGGTGCGAGGCGTAGCGACAGGCCTGGTTGACGTCGTGCAGCACGGCGACGATCGTCCGTCCCTCTCGGTGCAGGCGCCGGCACAGCTCGAGCACCTCGACCTGGTGCGCCATGTCGAGGAACGTCGTCGGCTCGTCGAGCAGAAGGATTTCCGTCTCCTGCGCGAGGGTCATCGCCAGCAGCACGCGCTGGCGCTGCCCGCCGGAGAGCTCGTCGACGTGCCGGTCGGCGAGGTCGGTCGTGCCGGTCACCCGCAGGGCCTCGTCGACGGCCGCGCCATCGGCGCTCGTCCACTGCCGCAGCAGCCGTTGATGGGGAAAGCGGCCCCTCGCCACGAGGTCGGTCACGGCGATGCCGTCGGGCGTGGCCACCTGCTGCGGCAGCAGCGCGAGCCGGCGGGCGACCTCTTTGCTGCGCAGCGACCCGAGCGGCTTGCCGTCGAGGGCGACGGTCCCCGCCTGCGGCGTCAGCAGCCGCGACAGCGCCCGCAGCAGCGTCGACTTGCCGCAGGCGTTGGGTCCGACGATGACGGTGAATGCGCCGTCGGGGATCGAAAGGCTCAGCTCGGGCACGACGATGCGCCCTTCATAGGCGAGCCGGATGCCCTGCGCGGTCAGTCGCGCGTCCATGTCTGTCTCCTTCATCGTCGCGTCGGGATCGCCGTCGCCGGCCATGCCTCATCTCCCTCGCCCGAGCAGCCACAGCAGGTACACGCCGCCGAGCACGCCGGTGACAAGTCCCACCGGCGCCGACAGGTTCAGCGGCAGATGCTGCGAGACGAGGTCGGCGGTCACCAGCACCACGGCACCCATCGCCGCCGAGCCCACCAGTGACACCGAGGTCGCCTTGCCGATGCGGGTGACCAGCTGCGGCGCGGCCAGTGCCACGAACGCAATAGGCCCCGCGGTCGCCGTCGCGAACGCGGCGAGCGCCACCGCCACCGCGAGCGCGACCAGCCGCACCGCGCCCACCCGCACCCCGACCTGGCGTGCCTGATCTTCGCCGAGTTCGAGCACCGCGAGCCCGTGCCGCACCCCCAGCAGCACTGGCAGGAGCACGACCATCGCCACCAGCGTCGGCAGCACCTCGCTCCAATCGCGCGCGTTCAGCGTGCCGACCAGCCACATCTGCGCGGCCAGGGCCTCGTCGCGCTGGCTGTGGGTCATCAGCAGGTCGTTGACCGCAGCCAAGAGTGCGCCGGCGCCGATGCCGACGAGCACGATCCGATACCCGCCACCGCTGCCGCCGCGCAGCGACAGCCCGCCGACGAGCAGCGCGGTGAGCACACCGCCGAGCACGGCGGCCCCCGAGACGGCCCACGGCGGTGCCTCGAACACGAGGATCGCCACGATGGCGCCGGTGGCGGCACCGGTTACGAAGCCGATGACGTCGGGCGAGCCGAGCGGGTTGCGGGTGATCGACTGGAAGACGGCGCCGCTCACGCCCAACGCGGCCCCGACGGCGATACCGGCCACGAGCCGCGGCGCACGGATCAGCCCGAGCACGCGTGCGATCGACGGCTCGGCGGTGCCGGCCGCGGCGGCGCACAGGTCGCCGAGGCCGATCTCGAAGGTGCCGGTCAGGAGCACGCCGAGCCCGAGCGGGATCAGCAGCAGGAAGAGAAGGGATGCCACGGCCGCGGGCCGCCGGCGCCACCGCAGAGCGATCCGCTCCCCCGGTGTGCGCCACACCGTGACGCCCGCAGGGCGGGGCATCGCGGCATCCCGTGTCTTCGTCCGAGTGGATGCCGGCATCACAGCCTCATCAGTCGACGTCGACGGGCTAACAGGATGAACACGGGAGCGCCCACGAGGGCTGTCACGATCGAGGTCTCGAGCTCGTCGGGCGGCAGCGCCACCCGGCCGATGATGTCGGCGCCGAGCACCAGCACAGCCGCAGCCAGAGCCGACAGCGGCAGAATGCGGCGATAATCGGGTCCCACCAGCATGCGCACGCCCAGCGGGGCGACCAGCCCCACGAAGCCGATGGGTCCGGCGACCGCGGTCGCCGTGCCGGCCAGCAGCACGATGAGCACCGCTCCGGTGACGAGCACCCGCTGCGGCGAGGCGCCCAGGGCGCGGGCCGCGTCGTGCCCGAGGGCGACGGCGTTGAACGAGCGCCCCAGCAGCACCGCCACGAGGGCGGCGGGCACGATGAGAACCAGCGCCGGCAGCACGAGTTCGTTGCCTCGCCCCTGCACCGACCCGACCGCCCAGTGCCGGAAGCTGTCGAACACGGTCGGAAAGTTCAGCAGCAGCGCGTTGGTGTACGCCGCGAGAGTCACCGCCAGCGCCGCGCCGGCAAGGGTCAGTCGCACGGGATCGGCCCCACGGCCGAAGACGCCGCCGAGGGCGGCGACGAGGAGGGATGCCGCGGCCGCACCCGCGAATGAGAAGAGGAACGAGCCGGTCATGCCCCATGCACCGCCGGTGACAGCGAGGCCGGTGGCGGCGGCCGCCGCGGCACCGGCGTTCACACCGAGGATGCCGGGCTCGGCCAACGGGTTGCGCGTGAGCGCCTGCATGACGGATCCGGCCACGCCCAGCGCGACACCGACGAGGATCGCGAGGATCGTGCGCGGCACGCGCAGCTCGGTGATCACGAGCTGCGCCGTGTCGGTGCTGTCGGGGCGGGTCAGTGCCTGCCACACCACGCTCGGGTCGATGTTGCGCGAGCCGACGAACAGGCTCAGCACGACGCAGAGGCCGAGCGCGACGAGACCGGCGGCGACCGCCGCCCCGGTCGCTCGCCGGCCCCATGCGGTGCCCCGCCGGCTGGGTGCCGGCGGGGCGGTGGTGAGGGCGGTCACGCGAAGTCGGACTCGACGATGTCGACGATCTGCGACGCGCTGTAGTAGTCGATACGGAACGAGGTGTCGCCCAGGGCGTGCACGTTGCCGGCCTTCACCGCGGGGGTGTTGGCGAGCACCTTCGTGTCGGCGAAGTCGTCGGCGGTCGCGTCGCCCCCGCTGACGAGGAACACCGTCGAGCCGGTCAGGGCCGCCGTCGTGTTCTCGATCGAGAGGAACGCGAAGTCCTCGCGGGCGGTCTCGCTGAGGTCGTACTCGTCGGGCGCGCCCTCGACGTCGAAGCCGAGCGCGTCGAGCAGCTCGGCGTGCGAGCCGCCGGGCTTGGCGAAGGCGGTCTGACCCTCAACGCCGTTCCACACGATGGCGTTCGCGGTGCCGTCGGGAACCGTGATCTTCGCCGCGACGTCTGCGACGCGCTGATCGAAGTCGGCGACGACCTTCTTCGCCTCGGCCTCGTGGCCGGTGGCCTCGCCGAGGGTCTCGGCCAGCTCCTGCCACGACTCGTCGCCGTAGTTCAGCACGATGGTCGGGGCGATGGCCGACAGCTTGTCGTACTGGTCGGCCGTGGCATCCGCCCCCGTCGACGAGACCACGATCAGATCGGGCGCCGCGGCGATGACGGCCTCTTCGTCGAACTCGAGGTTCGGGTACAGCGAAGTGACACCGCGGTCATGGGCGACGTCGGCCCACTGGCTGAAGAAGCCCTCGTCGTCGGTGATGGCGCTGGGCGTCGTGGTGGCGGTGGCGGTGACCGGCGCGTCGATGGCCAGCAACGTGCCGGTCAGCGTGATCGACGTCGACACGATGTTCGCGGGCTGCGCGGGGATCTCGGTGCTGCCGTTCACGTGCTCGATGGTCCGGGGCCAGTCCCCGCCCGCCGAGGCGTCATCGGTGGCGGCCTCGCTCGACGCCGCGCAACCGCTCAGCGCGAGCGCGACGATGGCCGCTCCCGCCGCGAGGGCCGTCTTCAGGCGTGCATGCATGTGCTGTCTCTCTTCTCTTGGGTGGTGGGTCGGGATGCCGCGGCTGCTCAGTCGTCGTCCGCGACGTGGTGATCGAGACCGGCGACACCCCGCCGCCAGTACCCGTCGATGTCGTAGCGGGCGCGGTCGACGCCGCGCTCGCGCAGCGCTCGCCGCAGCGGCTTGAGGCTGTCCGCTTCACCCGCCGCCCACAAGAACGCGTCGGTGTCATCGGCGACGAGCGCGGCGGCCGCGGCGAGCGCGGCAGGTCGTTCGGATGCCGGCAGCACCTGCCACTGCACGGTGGAGCGGGCGCGCGGCGCGAGCGGGTATTCGTCCACCCCGCCGACGACCGCCAGCACGGTGACCTCGGCGTCCCAGTCCGGCTCGTCGAGCCAGCGGCCGACGGCCGGCAGCGCCGTCTCATCGGCTACGAGCACGTACCGCTCGTAGTCGGACGGGTACAGGTGCGAGCCGCGGGGGCCGAGCACACCGAGCGGGTCGCCCACCCGCGCGGCGCCGACCCAGCGGCCCGCGGGGCCGTGGTCGTGGAGCACGAAGTCGAGGACGAGGTGCTCGGCGTCCACGCGCCGCACGGTGTAGTCACGGAAGATCGGCTCGGCGCCGGGGGTGCGGCCCAGACGGTCGTCGACGATCGGCGGCAGCGGGATCTCTCCGGTCACCGGGTCGGGCACGACGATCTTCACGTGATCGGGCGCGGCGAACGGCGGCGCGGGGAAGTCGGCCTCGAGGTCCTCTCCCCCGAGCACGACCCGACGCATCCGCGGACCGATGTCGTCGATCGCGGTCACCGTCAGCAAGCGTGAGCGCAGCGGATGCATGACGGTGGTCACCGGCGCGTGCGTCGAAGTGGAGGACATGCCACAAGGTTAGGTTTGCCTATCCTCATGTCGTGGCTAGAATCGGACAACCGCTATCGCGCAACGGACACCTCTGACATGACCAGCCCCGCACTCCTCGACGCCGCTCTGACCGACGTGCGCCTGGTCGATGCCATCGAGCACGTGCACGACGGTGACGAGCTGACCTGGGTGGTCTCGGGTGCCTGCCGCATCGAGACCGGCGAGCAGCGCTGGCGCGTCGACACTGAGACGGCGTTGCTGATCCCCGCCGGCACCGTCCACCGGGTCGTGCCGCGCCCCGACTCGATCGTCTTTCCGTTGCTGCTGCCCGCCGGCACGGCGCAGACCCCGACGCCGATCACCCGGACGCCCGCGCTCGAGACCTGCGCGCGGGTACTCCTGCAGCCAGGGCTCGCCTCACGCGAGGCCGTCGCGTGCGCGCAGGCTGCGGCATCCACTCTCCTGCACATGGCCGGCGACGCCTGCACGCCGCTGCCGCACGATCCGCGCGTGCGGCGGCTCGCCCAGGCGATCCTCGATGCGCCCGCCCACCCGGCCAACCTCGAAGAGCTCGCCGAGCGCATGCACATGAGCAGCCGGACGGTGCAGCGGCACTTCCGCCGCGACACCGGCATGTCGTTCGGCGCCTGGCGCACTGCTGTGCGCCTCGCCCACGCGCGCCGGCTGCTGCAGCGCGGCGAGAGCGTCGCCGCAGCCGCCCGCGCCGCCGGTTACCGCAGCACGAGCGCGTTCGTCGTGGCGTTCCGCCGCCGGCACGGGGTCACGCCCGGCGCCGTCGCCGCGCGTAACTGAACGCCTCCCGCGGCACCCGCCGGGTTGCACAATTCTCAGACACTCCTGGGGATAAGGACTCGTCCTTATCCCCAGGAGTGTTCGCGAACGAGGTCGATTCGCGTGGTGCAGGTGCGCGTCGCGAAGCATCTCAGACGAGGGCGAACGAGCGCTGCAGCGTGCGGTGCCAGCGATTGCGCGGCAACTGCGGATACAGCAGCGCCGCCGCCACGCAGTACTTGCTCACCGAGTGCGGGCGGACGCCCGCGTGCACGAGCGCGCGGTCGAGCCCGGTACGGCCGTCGGGAGACTTCGTCTCGACGAGCACGTCGTCGGGTCCGCGTCCGCGCCGGTCGCCGGCCGCGCACGTCAGGTCGGTATCGAGGGTGATCCGCTGGTCGCCCGCGCAGAGCGTCGTGCGGTCGTACACCGTCTCGAGCACGGGGCGCAACACTGCAGCATCCCGCCCCGTGATCGACGAGACGAACGCGCGCTCGTCCGCGTCAAGGGCGTCGGGATGCCGCGGGCCCCGCGGCCGGCGGTCTTTCACAGTCTGCCCGCGGTACCCCTTCGACTTGACCTCGAGCATGCAGTCACCGCTGTCGCAGTAGGTGCGTACGCGCACCTTGAACCGGTGTCGACGGCCCTGCACGTGCTCGCGGTAGTGCGTGAATGCGGCCGAGTCGTAGTAGACGGTGCGATAGCGGAACGACCGGTGCCCGCCGATCTCGAGCACCCGCAGCTCGGGGATCGCCTCGAGCAGCTCGGCCAGCGCGGCGCGCGGGGCGAAGTACTTGCTGTCGACGCGGCGCAGCAGCGCGGCGCGGGCGTTCAGCTCGTCGAGCGCGATCGGAGGCAACGCGGCGACGAGGCCGTCGAGCGCGGTCATGCCGGAATCCTCTCGCGCTCTTCCTGCCGGGGCGCGGCCTGTTCGGCCGACTGGCTCAGAGCGCGTCGGTCCGCCGCAGTGGCTGTCTGCGCGGCAGCAGTCTGCGCGGCAGCACTGCGCCGCGGCATCCGGTATCGCACGTCGACGACGGTGATGTCGCGCACGAGGTCGACGTCGAGCACCTCCACCCGGGTGATCGTCGCTCCCAGCACGCGCTCGAGCTCAGCGCGCAGCGCATCGGGCCGCGTGATCGCGCGGTCGAGCGTGAGCGTGTGCCGCAGCGCGCGCGGAGCCACGAGCGGACTGTCAACGATCGCCATCACGGCGATGAGCAGCGCCGACAGCATCGGCACGATCCAGATCGGGGCCGGCCGGAGGCCCGCGAGCAGGCCGAGGGTCAACGCTATGAAGTAGTACGCGATCTCGCCCTGCGTGATCTGGTCGCTGCGCAGTCGGATGATCGACAGGATGCCGAACAGCCCGATACCGAGGCCGATGCCCACTTGCACCGAGCCGAGCGCGATGGTGACTGCGACCACGCCGACGTTCAACGCGATGTACGACAGCATGAGGTCGCGGCGCCGGTGCCGGCGGAAGTACAGGACGACGGCCAGCAGAGTGATGGCCACGAGATCGGTGGCCAGAGCGATGAGCAGTTCGATGGTCATGCCTCTACGCTCTCGGCCGGCTCTAAGACATCGATGAGTCGAAGATGAGAGAACTCATATGCGACCGGGGCGCAGCCGGTACCCGGCGCCGCGCACCGTCTCGATCTGCTGCTCGCCCAGCTTGGCGCGCAGATACCCGACGTACACGTCCACGACGTTCGATCCCGGGTCGAAGTCGAAGCCCCACACCTGACTGAGCAGCTGCTGGCGGCTGAGCACCTCGCCCGGGTGACGCAGGAACGTCTCCAGCAGCGTGAACTCGCGGGATGTCAGCTCGACGGCGGCGTCTCTGCGGGTTGCGCGCCGCGTGCGCACGTCGAGCGTGAGATCGCCGGCCTTGAGCACGGTCGCCTGGGTCGCGGCATCCGTCCGCAGGCGCAACCGGATGCGCGCGACGAGCTCTTCGATGGCGAACGGCTTGGTCATGTAGTCGTCGGCGCCACCCGAGAGCCCCGCGACGGTGTCTTCGAGCGCATCGCGCGCGGTGAGGATGATGACGGGGATCTCGACGCGCTCGGTGCGCAGCCGGCGCAGGGCGCTGAAGCCGTCGAGCTTGGGCAGGCCGATATCGAGCACGAGCAGGTCGTACTGCCCGCTGCGCGCGTACTCGACCGCCTGCGCGCCGTCGGCGACGGTCTCGGTGCCGAAGCCCTCAGCGGCCAGGCCCTTGGCGATGAACGAGGCGATGCGCTGCTCGTCTTCGGCGATGAGGATGCGGCTCATGGGTGCTCCCGAGGTTCGAGGGCGGGCGTGTGGAACGGGATGTCGAGAGTGAAGGTGGCGCCGGCGCCCGGGGCCGAGTCGACCTTCACCTCGCCGCCGTGCGCGGCGGCGATACGGGCGACGATCGCGAGGCCGAGCCCGGTGCCCTGGCCTCGTCCTTCGTCGGCGCCGCGGTCGAAGCGCTCGAAGATCCGCTCCTGATCGTCGACGGCGATGCCGCTGCCGGCGTCGGTGACCCACAGCCGGATGCGCCCGCCGGCGACCGCGCCGCCGATCGAGATCGCGTCCCCGTCGCCGGTGTGGTCGACGGCGTTGCGTCCGAGCTGCAGCAGCGCCTGCGCGAGCCGCTGCCCGTCGGCGACGGCCTGGCCGCTGGGCACGGCGTCGATCGACCAGGTGCGCCCGCCCAGCGCCGTCATCTTGGCGAGCGTGTCCACAACGAGATCGGCGAGATCGGCCGGTGCCATCACGAGGAAGCCGGGCCGCTCGGCCCGCGCGAGCAGGATGAGGTCGTCGACGAGCCGTGACATCCGCCCCAGCTCGTCGTTCACGAGCCGCAGTGTCTCCTCACGGTCGGCGGGGTCGTCGCGCATCACGTCGAGGTGGCCGCGGATGATCGTGATCGGCGTGCGCAATTCGTGCCCGGCGTCGTCGAGAAAGCGGCGCTGCCCGTCGAAGGCGGTCTCGAGCCGGTCGAGCATGCGGTTGAACGTCGCCGCCAGCTGCGCGACGTCGTCGGTTCCCGACACCTCGATGCGCCGTGCCAGGTCGGTCTCGCTGATGCGTGCCGCCGTCTCGCGCACGTCGCGGATCGGCGCGAGGATGCGGCCTGCCACCAGCCACCCCGCCCACAGCGCCGCCAGGAGCGCGACCGCCGACACGACCGACATGAGCAGGATCGTCGCCCGGGCCTCGTCGCGCTCGGTCTGCAGGAACTCGACGACCACGAGCGCGGCCGTGGGCGTGGAATCGGCGGCCGCGACCGGCAGCACGGCGTAGACAGCAGGACCCGCCGGGGTGTTGACGCGTCCCGTGCGCGGCACTGTGGTCGCGGCAACGTCAGCCACGAACGCGGCGTCGCGGTCGAGGCGTACGGGCGGCGCACCGGCGCTGCGCAGGTGGGCGCGGCCATCGACGACGCTGAAGAGGGTCTCGTCCGCCTCCGGAACCGCGCGGCTCAAGTACGCGCGCAGCATCTCGGGCACCGACGCGAAAGCCGCGCCGGTGTCGGGGTCGACGCCCGCGGCGAACGTGCGCAGCTTCTCGGCCTCGTGGCCGAGCTCGGCGGCTGCGGCGGCGTCGATGCGCGTGAACATCGAGCGCCCGGTCGCAACGACGATGACCGCGACCGCCAGGGTCACGATCAACAGGATGCCGCCGACGATGCGGGTGCGCACCGACAGCCCGCGACGCTCAGTCGTCGAATTCGTCGTCGTCATCATCGTCATCGTCGTCGTCATCGTCATCGTCATCGTCCCCGGCGGGCGGGGGCGTCGCCGGCGCCACGGTTTGGGCGCCGTCGGAGGGCGGCGTCACCGGCGTGGGGGTGGGGGATGCCGTCGGTTGTGGCGTCGGCGCCGATGTCGAGGGTGATCCGGGGGTCGGCTCGACCGTGACGACGATCACCGCACCGAGTTCGGGCGCGGCCGCCGAGCGCGCGAGGTCGAACGCCAGCCACCCGCCACCGGCCGCGAGCACGGCGACGGGCAACGCGATCCACGCCCCTCGAGCCATGGTGCCAGTCTGCCGGAGCGGCTCTGCGCGACCGAGAAGGGTAAGGAATCTCTCACGACGTCCCGGTTTCTGCCAGACTTCTCCGAAACGATTCGATAGACTCGTGAACTATTCGGCGACCGCGGCCTGCGCGCGGTCGCCTTCGTCCTTTCCGTCTTCTCTTCCGCCGAGAGCTCTCATGGCCACCACTCTCACCACGGGCCGTCCGTGGCGCGTCATCCTGCTGTTCGCCGTTCCGCTGCTGATCGGCAACGTCGTGCAGCAGCTGTACCAGTTCGTCGACACGATCGTCGTGGGCCGCCACCTCGGCGTCGACGCGCTGGCCGCCGTCGGTGCGACCGGCAGCCTGCTGTTCCTGCTGCTCGGTTTCGCGTGGGGCATGACGAGCGGTTTCGCCATCCCCACCGCCCAGGCGTTCGGAGCCCGGGATTATGCGGGGGTGCGCCGCTCCGTGGCATCCGGCGCCATCCTCACCGGCATCACGACCGTGATCCTCACCGTGGTCGCGCCGCTGATCGCACGCCCCGTGCTGATCCTTCTGCAGACGCCCGCGGTGCTGCTCGACGATGCCACGGTGTTCACGCAGGTGAGCTTCCTGGGCGCGGGCGCGACCATGTTCTTCAACTTCTTCGCGGCGATCATCCGCGCCATCGGCGACTCGCGCACGCCACTCGTGTTCCTCACGATCGCGTGCGGGTTGAACGTCGTGCTGGTGCTGACCTTCGTGGGCGTGCTCGAATTCGGGGTCGCCGGCGCGGCGCTGGCGACCGTGACCTCGCAGGCCGTCTCGGTGCTGCTGTGCCTGGAGTATGTGCGACGCCGGGTGCCGGTGCTGCACGTGCACCGTGCCGACTGGCGGGTCAGCCGCGCCGATCTGATCGAGCACCTGCGGCTCGGTCTGCCCATGGGCTTCCAGGCCTCGATCATCGCTATCGGCACGCTCACCGTGCAGGTGGCTCTGAACCGCTTGGGCGCCGACGCCGTCGCGGCCTACACGACGGCGTCGCGCGTCGACAGTCTCGCCGTCGCGTTCCTGCAGTCGCTGGGCCTCGCGGTGTCGATGTATGCCGCGCAGAACCTCGGCGGACGCCGCCCCGACCGCATCCGTCGCGGCGTCGTGCAGGCCACCGGCATGGCGATTCTCGCGTCGCTGGCGCTCGGCGCGCTGCTGATCACGTTCGGCACGCAGATGGTGCGCATCTTCATCGGCTCCGGATCCGACGAGGTCGTGCACCTGGCGCACCTCATGCTCATCGTCAACGGCGTGAGCTACAGCGCTCTGGGGGTGCTGTTCGTGCTGCGCGGAGCGCTGCAGGGCATCGGGCACACCCTCATCCCGACCGTGACGGGGGTCATCGAACTGGTCATGCGCGTGGGCGCGGCCATCGTGCTCGGAGCCTTCCTGGGCTACGTCGGCGTCGTGCTCAGCAACCCCCTCGCCTGGCTGGGCGCGGCCGCCGTGCTCATCCCGTCGTATGTGCGCGAGCACCGGCGGCTCGCGAAGATGCCCATCGCCCCCGACCTGGCGACCGAGACGACGCCGATCGCCGTCATCGGCCCGACCGACGGCTCGATGGTCGTCGACGCGGTCATCACGCAACCGGTGCGCGTCGTGCCGGCGCGACGGCGCCTGCGGCCGCGTCGCAAAGCGGGTTCGGGCGCGCGGCGCTGACGCGCGGGCAGCCGGGCTCACGCACTTCACGCTGACGCCGCGTGCAGCGGCATCCCTCGCCGGAGCCCCTCCCTCGCGCTTCGCCCGCTCTCGCTGCCGTTCTCCGCACACGCACATGCGAATCACACGCGCAAACGCCAAGAACGACAGCGCGACGCCGCGCTGTCCGACGTATGCTCAGGGCGTGGACGGGCGGTGGAGGCTGCGCGCGGCCGCGGCGGGGATCGCGGCCGTCGTCCTGGGCGTCGGCGCCGGCGAGCTCGCGGCCGCGGTGCTTGCGCCCGCGTCGAGTCCGATCGGCGCGATCGGCGATGCCCTGATCGACCTCGCTCCCGGATGGGGTAAAGAGGCTGCTATCTCGCTGTTCGGCACGTCCGACAAGCTCGCCTTGATCGTCGGCATCGGCGTCGTACTCATCGGGATCGCCGCGCTGCTCGGCGTCGTGGAGGCGCGCTTCCCCCGTGCGGGCGCACTGTCGTGCGCGGCCCTCGGCGTGGTCGGCATCGCCGCCGCCGTTTCGCGTGCCGATGCCGAAGGCCTGGCCTGGACGCCTTCGGCGATCGCCGGCGCTATGGCCGCCTTCGCTATCGGTCCCCTGGCGCGCCGCAGCGCCCCGCCGGGTCGGGTTGCCGCCGCGCGCGCCACCGATCCTGAGCGTCGCTGGTTCCTCGCATGGGCCGGCACGGCAACGCTGATCGGCGTGGCCTCGGCCGCCGGCGGCGTGCTGCTCCAGACCCGTGCACGCGCGGCGACGGCGACGCGGAGGGCCCTGCACCTGCCAGCGCCGGCACGGGCAGCGCCGCCGGTCCCTTCGGGCGCCGAGTTGACCGTGCCGGGGCTGACGCCTCTGGTGACCCCCAGCACCGACTTCTACCGGATCGACACCGCGCTCTTCGTCCCCCAGATCGATCCCGCCTCGTGGTCGCTGCGAATCCATGGCCTCGTCGATCACACGGTGGTCCTCACCTGGGATGAACTCCTGGCGCTGCCTCTTCAGGAGAGCTACACAACGCTCGCCTGCGTGTCCAACCCGGTGGGCGGCGGCCTCATCGGGAATGCGAAGTGGCTCGGCTATCCGATCAGGGACCTGCTCGCGCGGGCGGCTCCACGCGCCGAGGCCGACATGGTGCTCTCCCGCTCCACCGACGGATTCACGGCGTCGACGCCGCTCGAGGTGCTCACCGACAACCGTGACGCGGTCCTGGCGGTCGGTATGAACGGTGCACCTCTTCCGCCGGAGCATGGCTTCCCCGTGCGCATGGTGGTCCCCGGGCTCTACGGGTACGTCTCGGCGACGAAATGGGTCGTCGACCTCGAGGTCACGCGTTTCGACCGCGCGAGCGCCTACTGGACCGAGCAGGGCTGGTCGCCCCGCGGCCCCATCAAGCTCGAGTCGCGTATCGATGTGCCGCGCACGGGCGCGACCGTGCCGTCGGGCGATACCGTGATCGCGGGCGTCGCCTGGCAGCAGCATGTCGGGATATCGAAGGTCGAGGTGTCGGTCGACGACGGCGCCTGGCAGGACGCCGAACTGGCGACGGCCATCTCCGCCGACACCTGGGTACAGTGGCGACTGCCCTGGCACGCAGCATCCGGCGCGCACACGATCCGTTGCCGCGCGACCAATCACGCCGGTGAGGTCCAGACCGCGCGAGAGGTGCCACCTGCACCCGACGGGGCGACGGGATGGCCGCACATCACGGTGCAGGTGGCGTGAGTCGCGGCATCCCTCGTCGTCCGCCCCGCGCATGGCGAGGACGACGGTAAAACGCTCCTGAAGATAAGGACGTGTCCTTATCCCCAGGAGCGTTCATGAAGAGAGCGCACGGGCGTCTGCAGCGGACGAAGCTCAGCGCGGATCAGCCTTCGAGCACGACCTTGAGCTGCTCGATCGCCCAGTCGAGCTCGGTCGCGCGGATCACGAGCGGCGGTGCGATGCGAATCGTCTGCCCGTGGGTGTCCTTCACAAGCACCCCACGGGTCAGCAGCCGCTCGGCGATCTCGCGTCCGGTGCCGATCGCCGGGTCGATGTCGACGCCGGCCCACAGACCCGCGACACGCGCCTCGGTCACACCGTGGCCGATGAGCTCGTCGAGCTTGGCCTTCAGATGCTCACCGAGGGCGACAGCACGCTGCTGGAACTCTCCCGACTCGAGCATCTCGACCACGCGCAGCCCGACGGCCGCGGCCATCGGGTTTCCGCCGAAGGTCGAGCCGTGCTCACCGGGCTGGATGACGCCGAGGATCTCGCGGTCGGCGGCTACGGCCGACACCGCGACGATTCCGCCGCCGAGCGCCTTGCCGAGCAGATACATGTCGGGCACGACACCCTCGCGATCGCACGCGAACGTCGTGCCGACCCGGCCGAGCCCAGCCTGGATCTCGTCGGCGATGAACAGCACGTCGTTCTTCGTGCAGATCTCGCGCACGGCGGCAAGATACCCCTCCGGCGGGATGATCACACCGGCCTCGCCCTGGATCGGCTCGATGAGCACGGCGGCGGTGTTCGGCGTGATGGCCGCCTCGATCGCGGCGGCATCGCCGTACGGCACCGAGACGAATCCCGGCGCGAACGGACCGAATCCGTCGCGCGCAGTCGGATCGTCGCTGAAGCCCACGACGGTCGTGGTGCGTCCGTGGAAGTTTCCGTTGGCCACCACGATCGCGGCGGCGCCGGCCGGCAGGCCCTTCACGCGGTAGCCCCACGCGCGCGCGACCTTGATGCCGGTCTCGACGGCCTCGGCTCCGGTGTTCATCGGCAGCACGAGGTCCTTGTCGCAGAGGTTCGCGAGCGCCGTGGCGAATGCGCCGAGCCGGTCGTTGTGGAACGCCCGACTGGTGAGCGTGAGCCGGCCGAGCTGTTCGGTGGCCGCTTCGATGAGGGCGGGATGCCGGTGCCCGAAGTTCAGCGCCGAGTACGCCGACAGCAGGTCGAGGTAGCGCTTGCCTTCGACGTCGGTGACCCAGGCTCCCTCACCCGTGGCTACAACCACCGGAAGCGGGTTGTAGTTGTGGGCGAGGTGGTCGTCTTCGGTGCGGATGATCCGCACGGCCTTGGTGTCGAGGGTGGGTGCAGAGGTCATCGGGTCGCTCCTCTTAGTTCGAGGGTGCAGCACTTGATCCCGCCGCCGCCGCGCAGCAGCTCCGACAGGTCGATGTGCACCGGGTTGTAGCCGTGCTCGCGCAGCTGGGCGTCGTACCCGGTCGCGCGCGGCGAGATGAAGACGTTGCGGCCGTCGCTGGCCGAGTTCAGTCCGAACACCGAGCCGTCCGCATCGGCGACACGGATCGCGTCGGGGAAGCGCTCTTCGAGGATGCCGCGGCTGGCGTCGTCGAAGGCGTTCGGCAGATACGCGATGTTGGCGGCATCCACCCCTTCCGATCCGATGACCGGGTCGAGGATGCTGATCGCGGTGTCGAGGTGGTAGAACTCGGGGTTCACGAGGTGCAGCGAGACGACCTCGCGGCCGAACACGTCGGCGATCTCGCGATGGCTGTCGATCGACGAGCGGAAGCCGTAGCCGGCGAGGATCACGTCGCCGGCGAGAAGGATGTCGCCCTCACCCTCCTGCACGGCGGCCGGCTCGACGACCTCGAAGCCGTGCGACGCGAACCAGTCCATGAACGGACGCTCTTCGCCGCGCCGCTCGTCGACGCTGAACCGGACACCCAGCGCCTTGCCGTCGACGATGAACCCGCCGTTGGCGGTGTAGACCATGTCGGGCAGGCCGGGTACCGGGTCGATGAGCTCGACGTCGTGACCGAGCGACAGGTATGTGTCGTACAGGGTCTGCCACTGACGCACGGCCAGGGCCGTGTCGGTCGGGACGGCCTTGTGCATCCACGGGTTGATCTCGTAACTCACCGTGAAGTGCTCCGGCTTGCACATCAGATACCGCCGGTGCTGTTGGATGCGGGGGGATGCCGCGGCCGTGTCGTTCTCGGGTACGGCGGTGTTCTGCAGGGACATATCGCTCCTCACTGAGTGCGGGCGGCGGACGCTGTCCTCGGGCCCGGCGGCACTTCGACCCAGGCGATGCTGGGGAAGAGGCGACACGGGCACGCCGCATCCATTCTCCCACTGCTGAGCGCGAAGTCTGCTCAGCCGACGCTCAGCGGGTCGGCACCCGGTCGCGTCGGTCGTGTCGGCGGCCCCCGCCCCCGCGCAGTCTATGACCCGACGACGCACCGCCCGCGCGCGCTGCGAGGTCGTGCCAATCTTGTACTATGTCCCGCCGCACTGCCGAACAGACGCGACGCCTCATCCTCGACGCCGCGCTGCAGCTGCTGCTGGAGCGCGGCGCCTCCGCCGGTGTGCAGCACATCCGCCTGCAGGAGGTGCTGCGCGCCGTGGGCCTCACCTCGGGCGCCGCATACCGCATCTGGTCGGATCAAGACCAGTTTCACCGCGACCTGGCCGTCGAGATGATGGGCCTGCGCGTCTCGGCGCCGACGGCGAGCGCGACGGCTGCGATCGCCGACTTCGTCGAGCACGGTGGAACCATCGATGACGTCATCCGCGCCGCGACGCGCGACCACGTCGAGTACGCCGCACAGTTCCACCGCCGCCCCGAATCGCAGGACTCGCACGTGTTCATCACGGCGCTCGCCCTGCGGACGGCGGCGGGCTCGTGGCCCGAGCTGCGAGCAGCAGCCGCAGCCCGGCACGAGGAGTCGATCGACGCGTTCAGCCGCTTCTACTCCGAGCTCCTGCTGCGCTTCGGATATCGGATGCGCGAGCCGTTCACGGTCCGCGACCTGGCCGAGGCGATGGCGGCGCTGGGCGAGGGCTTCGCCGTGCGCGCGGCCGAAGGGCTCGAGCACCCCATCATCGCGCTCGACGACGACCCGACCGAATGGACGCTGTTCGGCATCGCCGCACGCGGGCTCGCCACCGCCTTCATCGAGCGGTTCGACGACGGCGCGACGGCCGACGCAACGACGAACGAGGGAGCGGCCCCGGCCGCGGACCCCCTGCCCGCGAACCGGAGCCGCTGACCCCAGTTCGTCGGAGCGGGTGGTGCCCCCCGACAGCGCCCCCACGCCCTGCGGCCACCTCGCTCCATAACCATGGTCACCGATCGGGTCGGCCATGTACAGATAGATAACTTTTTTCTCTTCGGAGGGGACGCCGCAGGCACAAGATCGCGGGCACCCTGCAACGGTCGTCATTGCAGAATGGTCGCGATTCGACAGCGAGCGGGGGCCGCGAGATCACGGCCGCTCGGCTGTCGGCGGGCCGGCGCGGCATCCACCCTTCCTGAAACGCGACATCCACTCTCCTGAGATGAGGAGATCTCACGAAGCGAGGAGGCTTTTCGCGATTCTGGTCCTCGCCCCGTGAGAACTCCTCATCTCGTGAGCGCCCGTCGGCCAGCGACAGAAGGCCCGGACGCCGCGCTCACGCTCACCGCACCCGCAGGGTCGCGATCTCGAACGGCCGCAGCGACAGCTCGATCGAACCCGAGCCCGCGACGGGTGCCCCCGGCCGCTCGAGCAGGTCGGCGTGCACGACGTCGCCCGCGGGCAGAGTCAGCACGGTCTCGGCGCGTCCGCCGCGCGCCTCGTACACGCGCACGACGAGGTCGCCCGAGCGGTCGTCGGCGAGCTTGACGGCGCTCACGACCACGCCGGGGTTCGACGAGGCCACGAGCGCGTCGACGGCAGCCCCCGCCGCGACCCGCGCGGGCGAGGAGAAACGGGATGCCGCGGCCGTGGCATCCCCCACATCCGACGCCACGCGCAGGCCGAAGCGCATCCGCTGCACGCCCTGGTCGGTGCGCGGATCGGGGTACCGCGGCGCCCGCAGCATCGAGTAACGTGCGACGCCGACGATGCGGCCGTCGTGCTCGACGCGGGTCGCGTCGAAGCCGTAGCTCGAATCGTTGAGGAAGGCGACACCGTAGCCGGGCTCCTCAAGCAGGAACCAGCGCTGCGTGTGCTGCTCGAACCGGGCCGTGTCCCACGAGGTGTTTTCGTGGATCGCCCGCCGGTGGTGCCCGAACTGCGTCTCGGCGACCACCTGGTCGCAGAACACATCGACGGGGAACGCGAGCTTGAGGAACTTCTCGGTCTCGTGCCAGTCGACGGCGTTGTCGATGACGAGGGTGCGGCCGTCGTCCGACAGGCTCAGCCGCTGCTCGATGCTCGACGCGCCGAACGCCGCGCGCACGACGATCGCGTCGCCGTCCAGCGCGACCTCAGCGCCGTCGAGGTCGCGGCGTTGACCGCGGTAGTGGGCGTCGACGTCCCACGCGTCCCAGGCGTTCGGGAAGTCCTGGTGCAGCTGCAGCAGATTGCCGGCCATCCCAGCCGGCACGGCTTCGCGCCCGGTGGCGTTGTCGACCGCCGAGACGAGATGCCCGGCCGCGTCGACCGTCACGCGCACATCCGCGCTTTCGAGCACGAACGTGTCGCCGGGGGTGGATGCCGCCACCTCGGCGGCCGGCACGCCTGAGCCAACCGACCCGGCCGGCACGCCGCGCTGGGCGACGGAGGCGGAGTTGACCAGGAGAGGGCCGGATGCGGCATCCACCACGCCCAGCGCACCCAGCGCGTCATCGATCATGCCCTGCAGAGTGGCGGTCAGCCGCGCATAGCGCTCGCGCGCCTCGCGGTGCACCCACGCGATCGACGAGCCCGGCAGGATGTCGTGGAACTGCAGCAGCAGCACTTCGCGCCAGGCCTCATCGAGCGCGTCGTAGGGGTAGGCGCATCCGGCGCGCACCGCGGCGGTCGCCGCCCACAGCTCTGCCTCGTGGAGCAGGCGCTCGCAGGTGCGGTTGCCCTGCTTCATGGCGTGCTGCGTCGTGTACGTCGCGCGGTGCAGCTCGAGGTACAGCTCGCCACGCCAGACCGGCGGGTCGGGCAACTCGCTCTTGGCCCGGGCGAAGAAGTCATCGGGCGTCTCCCACTGCACCTTCGCGCTGCCCTCGAGGTTCGCAAGCCGCGTGGCGCGCGCGATCATCTCGCGGGTCGTGCCGCCGCCGCCGTCGCTCCAGCCGGTCGGGGCCAACGACGACGACGCCTCGGCCTTCTCGCGGAACTGCCGCGTAGCGCGGGCTATCTCGGTGCCCGACAGCTCGGCGCCGTAGGTGTCCATCGGCGGGAAGTGTGTGAAGACGCGCGATCCGTCGATGCCCTCCCAGCTGAACGTGTGATGCGGAAAGGTGTTCTGCTGGTTCCACGACATCTTCTGCGTGAGGAACCATTCGAAGCCGGCGCCGGTGAGGATCTGCGGCAGCGCCCCGGAGTAGCCGAAGCTGTCGGGCAGCCACGCGCCGCGGCATTCGACGCCGAACTCCTCGCGGAAGAAGCGCTGCCCGTAGACGATCTGCCGGATGAGCGCCTCACCGCCGGGCAGCACCGCATCGCACTCCACCCACATGCCGCCCACCGGCACGAACCGGCCGTCTTCGACGGCCTTCTTCACGCGCGCGAACACCTCCGGGCGCTCATCGCGCAGCCACGCGTACTGCTGGGCGCTCGACATGGCGTAGATGAAGTCGGGATGCTCGTCCAGCAGCGTCGTCATCGAGCTCGCCGTGCGCGCGACCTTGCGCACCGTCTCGCGCAGCGGCCACAGCCAGGCCGAGTCGATGTGCGCATGGCCGACGGCGGTGATGCGCTGCGCGCTCGCATCGGCGGGAGCAGCGAGCGCGTCGGCCAGCTCGTCCCGGCCGGCGGTGGCGGTGCCGGCGACGTCCTGCAGGTCGATGCGGTCGAGCGCCCGATCGAGCGCCCGCAGGATGCGGGCGCGGCGCGTCGAGTCGTCCGGCAGCTGCTCGGCCAGCTGCAGCAGCACCTCGACGTCGTGAACGAGTTCGAACACCTCGCTCTCGAACACGCACAGCTCGACGCGGCGGATGCGATACAGCAGCTCGTCGCCCGCCGTGTCCCACTCGCCGCGCTCCGTGGGGAGGAAGGGGTGGGTCTCGAGCAGCACGGGGTTCGCGGCGCCCTCGATGAAGAACTCGAATGCCTCGCCCGGCGCCGCGTCGATCGGCACCCATTGCGCGCGGGGGTGAAGGGAGCGGATCGGCGTGCCGTCGCCGCGATAGGCCAGCCCTTCGCACTGGAAGCCGGGCGGGTCGGCGGCGAAGCCGAGGTCGACGACCGCTTCGACGCGAGAATCGGCGAAGGATGCCGGAACCTCGCCGCGCACGCGAAACCAGGTGGTGTCCCATGCCCGGCCCCAGGGAGTACCCACCGGCATCGGCGCGAACGGACCGGCCAGGCCCTCTGCCACCGGAATCGGCTCACCGCCGACGGCGTGCGCGGCCAACTCGAGCGCGTGCGGCTGCGAATGGATCGCGGGGCGCAGCCGCTCCTCGAGCACCCGAGTGGCGCGACCGATCGTCAAAGACTGCTCTGCGTGCATGGGGGCCTCCTGCACCCACGTTCCCAGAACGCGTCGCCGCACGCGAGGCACGACGCGGCATCCATTCCTCCGGCCCTCGCCCGAGGCGAGGATGGCGCAGACTCAGATGACCTCGGCGCTCCAGTCGTCGGGGTTGCCGAAGCGGTGCGCGGTGATTGCGATGGCCTGCTCGTGCAGGAACGGCAGCAGCTCAAGGCGTCCGGCCGTGGTCACCTCGTTGTCGTAGACGGCGAGGTCGGGGTCGCCCTTCACGGCTTCGGCGATGCCGCGGTGCACCTCGGCGACCGAGCCCGCAGGGCCCACGAGCCGCACGCGCGATGCACGCGGTGCGGTGGCAGCGGTGGAGGGGGTGGATGCCGCCTCCGCCGCGCCCTCGTCCGCACCGCCCCGGACACGCTCGAGGAACTGCACGTCCTTCTCGACGAAGACCGGCACGTCCAGCTCTGACAGCGCGCGGCGCACCTCGGCCGGCAGCCCGGTCGGCAGCGAGACGGTGAATGGCGCCGCCGCACGCACGCCGGCGATCGCGACGCGCAGGATCTCGTGCAGGGCGGCGTCGGAGGTCGCCCGAACCGCGACCGGCAGCGACCGGTACCGGAAGAGGTTGCGCTCCACGCCGAGGTGCGAGACGTCCTTGACCTGGCCGAACTCACGGTCCCAGGCGATGGCGTCCGACAGGGCAGCGCGGCGCAGCCACTCGAAGGCCGGATAGTCCATGGACGGCTGCGCGGCCTCGATGATGCGGGTGATGCGCGAGTCGAGCCCGCGCAGGTGCAGCGTCGACGATCCGCCGGTGCCGGCCGACGCGCGCCACGAGCCGAGGCCGACGAGATAGTTCGGACCGCCGGCTTTGGTGCCGGCGCCGACCGACGAGCGCTTCCAGCCACCGAAGGGCTGGCGCTGCACGATGGCCCCGGTGATGCCGCGGTTGACGTAGAGGTTGCCGGCCTCGACGCCCTCGAGCCACTGCGCGAGCTCGTCGGGGTTCTGCGTGTACAGGCCCGCGGTCAGCCCGTAGGCGACCCCGTTCTGGATCTCGATCGCCTCGGCGAGCGTCGCGGCGTGGATGATGCCCATCACCGGCCCGAAGAACTCCTCACGGTGGAACCGCGAGCCCGGCTGTACGCCCTCGCGCACGCCCGGAGTCCAGAAGCGCCCGGCCGTCTCCGGGCCGAAGTCCCGCAGCTTCGGCTCGACGACCCAGCTCTCACCCTCATCGAGGGTCGTCAGCGCCCACTCGAGCTTGCCCTGCGGCTTCTCGATGACGGGCCCGACCTCGGCCATCGGGTCGGTCGGCGGACCCACGCGCAGCGAGGTCACCGAGTCGATCGCCTGCCTCCGGAACCGCTCGGATTTGGCGACCGGCCCGACGAGAATGGCCAGCGACGCCGCCGAGCACTTCTGACCAGCGTGCCCGAACGCGCTCTTGACCAGGTCGGATGCCGCGAGGTCGAGGTCGGCCGAGGGCATGACGATCATCGCGTTCTTGCCGCTGGTCTCGGCCAGCAGCGGCAGGTCGGTGCGCCACGAGCGGAAGAGCGCCGCCGTGTCCCACGAACCCGTGAGGATCACCCGGTCGACGTCGGCGTGGGTGATGAGCTGCTTGCCCAGTCCGCCCTCGTCGATGTCGACCAGGGCGAGCAGCTCGCGCGGCACGCCCGCCTCCCACAGCGCCTCGCTGATCACCGCAGCGCACCGGCGCGCCTGCGGCGCAGGCTTGAACACGACGCCCGAACCGGCGGCGAGCGCGGCCAGCACTCCCCCGGTGGGGATCGCGATGGGGAAGTTCCACGGCGGGGTGACCACCGTCACCTTCGACGGCACGAACACCGCCCCGGCGACGCCGTCGAGTTCGCGCGCGCACGCTCCGTAGAAGTTGGCGAAGTCGACGGCCTCGCTCACCTCGATGTCGCCCTCGCTCAAGACCTTGCCGGTCTCGGAGGCAGCGACCTCGATCAGCTCTCCACGGCGCGACTCGAGAACCCGCGCGGCCTCGTGCAGCACCTCGGCGCGCTCGGCCGCGGGCCGTGCGCCCCAGGCGGCCGCGGCATCCTTCACCCTCTCGACGATGCCGTCGAGCGCGTCGGGATCGGACACCCGGGCGGCGTCGATTGTGGCATCACCGGCGGTGGATGCCGCGACCCGGCCGATGATCTCGCGTGACCACGCACGGTTTGCGGGCAGCGCCGGATCGGAGTCGGGGGTGTTCCGGAAGCCGGGGGCCCCGCTGGCGCGCGTGCCGTTCTCGCGCCGCGAGAACACCGCGGTCTCGACGTAGCTCTGCCCGCCGAACGTCTTCTCCTCGACGTCGGGCTCGATCGGCACGGTCTCCCGCCCGGCCGTGCGCGCGATGTCCATCACGGCTTCCGTCAGCGCCTCGTCGCCCGATGCGGCACCGCGCGTGCGACGGCTCGGAGCGGTTGCCGGCGTCTCGGCGCGACGGTCCTGCGTACGGAATGGGCCGGTGTGCAGCGTCGGGTCGGCGGCGCGCTCGACCGACGCGAGGAACCGCCCGCGTTCACGCTCGAACAGCGACCCGTCAGAGTGCAGCTCGAACGCCGCCGAGAGGAAGTTCTCGGTCGATGCGTTCTCTTCGAGCCGGCGCACGAGGTAGCTGATGGCGACGTCGAACTCGCGCGGGTTCACGACCGGCACGTACAGCAGTACGGCACCCACCTCGCGCGAGACGGCCTCGACCTGGCCCTGCGCCATGCCCAGCAGCATCTCGAACTCGATGCGGTCGCGCACGCCGCGCTCACCGGCGAGCAGCCAGGCGTACGCGATGTCGAAGAGGTTGTGCCCGGCGATGCCGAGCCGCACTGCGGCGCTGCGCTCGGGCGTGAGTGCGGCGTCGAGAATGCGCAGGTAGTTCGCGTCGGAGTCGAGCTTGGTGCGGTACGGCGCCTGCTCCCAGCCGTGCATGACGGCGTCGACATGCTCCATGGCGAGGTTCGCGCCCTTGACCAGCCGTACTTTGATCCCCACACCGCCGTCGGCGACGCGCCGCTGCGCCCACTCGGTGAGCCGGTCGAGGGCGGGCAGCGCGTCGGGCAGATACGCCTGCAGCACGATGCCCGCCTCCAGGTCACGCAGTCGCGGATCGGAGAGGATGCGGGTGAACACCTCGATCGTCAGATCGAGGTCGCGGTACTCCTCCATGTCGAGGTTGATGAAGGTGCCGTTCAGCGCGGCTGTGAGGTACAGCGGCTGCAGTCGCTCGACGACCTCGTCGACGACCTGGTCGTACGCCCACATCGACAGATGGCTGACCACGGCCGACACCTTCACCGAGACGTAGTCCACGTCGTCGCGGCGGATGAGATCGTGGATGCCGTCAAGCCGGCGCCGCGCCTCGGTCTCGCCGAGCACGGCTTCACCGAGCAGGTTGAGGTTCAACCGGTGCCCGGTGCCGCGGATCTTCTCGATCGCCGGCCCCAGCTTCTCGGGCCGCGCGTCGACGATGAGGTGCCCCACCATGCCACGCAGCACGCGACGAGCGACCGGAACGACGGGGTACGGCAGGATCGGGGCGATCGCGCCGCCGAGGCGCACCGCACCGCGCAGATACAGCGGCAGGAACTTCGGCACGAGCGGGGCGACGCGGCGGAGATTGGATGCCGCGGCCGCCAGCGATTCGGGACGCATCACGCCGTCGACGAACCCGATCGTGAACGGCAGGCCATTCTCGTCCTGCAAGACCCCCGCCAGCTTCTTCGCGGCGGGCTCGACGACGGCACCGGCCGACTCGTTCACCCATCGCTGCGCGAGCACGGTCGCCTTGCGGGCGCGCTCCTGCGTGTCGTCGACCACTCGCTCCCCGTTCATCAGCACGTTCTGCCCGGTCCCTTCCAGACTGCACCCATCAGCCTCGCCGTTTCCAGCATGCGCCATGCAAACCTTCATGAAAAGCGAACATTGACGATGGATCATCGTCGATGAACTCGATGCACGGGCGCGCCGTAGCCGCCCGCCGGGGACGGTACTCTCGACGTGACGTGGCGCCCTAGCCGACCGTCGGCGGCGAGTAGACCATCTGCGCCGAGAAGGTTCCCGCGTTGCGGCTGACCACCTGGGCACGGCCCGGCGCCGACGGCACCGGCTTGACGCGGCCGATGAGAGCGCCTTCTTCGGGGTTGCCGCCGAGCAGGATGCCGGTGACGCCCAGGTCGGTGAACCGCTGGATGATCGGGTCGTACGCGGCGCGGCTGGCACCGCCGGTGCGACGGGTGAGGATCACGTGCAGCCCGAGGTCGGTCGCCTGGGCCAGCAGCGGCTGCAGCACCGCGAGCGGATTGCCCTGACTCGTGGCGACAAGGTCGTAGTCGTCGACGATGATGAAGCCCTCGGCGCCCTGCCACCAGCTGCGGTTGCGCAGCTGCTCGGGCGTCACATTCGGACCGGGGATGCGGCCGGAGAAGAACTGCGACAGCTCCTGCATGCCCGAGGTCGCCATGTCGTGCGCTGTGAGGTAGGCGCCCAGGTAATCCTGCGGCACCTCGCCGAGCAGCGAACGCCGGTAGTCGATGACGAAGATCTTCGCCTGCGCAGGTGTGTACAGGCGCGTGATCTCCTGCACGATCGCGCGCAGGAACGACGATTTGCCCGTCCCCGCGTCGCCGTAGAGGAAAGCGTGCGCCTCGACGCGAGGATCGATGCCGAACGGCCGCAGGTGCGCCTCGTCGACGCCCAGCAGGAGGCTCTCGAAGCCGGATCCCGCCTGGGCGCGGGCGTCTTCGAGCGTGAGCAGTTGGGGCAGCAGCCGCAGCTTGGGCCCGGCAGGCCCCTGCCACGCCTCGTTCATGCGCGCGATCATGGCGTCGACACCGTCTGCGAGGCTGCCCGGGTTCTGGTCGTCGTCCACGCGCGGCAGTGCGGTGAGCATCTGCAGTTTCGCCCGGCTGAGGCCGCGGCCGGGCATGTTGCGGGCGACGTTCTGGGCCTGCTTGCGGTCGATCTCCGAGTCGCTCGGGTCGCCCAGTCGCAGTTCGAGGCGGGTCTGGATGAGGTCTTTCAGGCTCGCTCGGATCTCCATCCAACGGTTGGCCGTGACGACGATGTGGATGCCGAAGCCGAGGCCTCGGCCGGCGATCGTCTGCACCCGCGCCTCGAGGGCTTCGTATTCACTGCGCAGCGTGGGCCATCCGTCGATGATGAGGAAGACGTCGCCGTAGCCGTCGTCGACGATGCCCTGCGCGCGGCGCTGCCGGTAGGTGTCGATCGAGTCCAGTCCCTGGTCGCGGAAGTACTTCTCCCGCGCATCCAGGATGCCCTCGACCTCGGCGACGGTCCGGCGCACAGACTCCTGATCGGTGCGGGTGGCGACCCCCGCGATGTGCGGGTGCTTTCGCATGCCTGAGAAGGCGCCGCCGCCGAAGTCGAGCACGTAGAACTGCGCCTCGCGCGGGGTCGTGGTCAGGGCCAGCGCCGAGACGAGCGTGCGCGCGAGCGTCGACTTGCCGCTGAGCGGTGCGCCCACGATCGCCACATGGCCGGCCGCGCCGCCGAGCGAGACGGTGAGCTGCTCGCGACGCTGTTCGAGCGGCACATCGACGATGCCGAGCGGAACGGTGAGAGCCCCGGCATCCCGCCATCCGCGCGAGATGAGTCCGAGCTCGGGGTCCACGGCGAGGTCGGGCATGAGCTGGCCGAGGGTGGCGGGCTCGTGCAGCGGCGGCAGCCACACCTGGTGCGCTTCGGGTCCTCGCCCGGCCATCCGCTCGACGGCGAGCTCGAAGGTCGAGCGCTTCTCCTGCTCGACCGGTGCCGCGGTGACGACGGGTGCGGACGTCTCGTCGTCGTTGTCGAGAGCACGGGATGCCGCGGTGAACACCTCGATCTCGGCGGCGCCGGCATACACATCGCCGCCCACCGTCGCCGCCGCAGTACGGCGGCCCTTCGGCGGTCCCGACACGTACGCGGCGCGGAACTGGATGAGCTCTTCGGTGCCCGACTTGAGGTAGCCGACACCCGGCTGCTGCGGCAGCGTGTACGCGTCGGGCACGCCCAGCACCGTGCGCGACTCCGCGGCCGAGAACGTGCGCAGACCGATGCGGTACGACAGGTAGGTGTCGAGCCCCTTGAGCTTGCCCTCCTCCAGCCGCTGCGAGGCCAGCAGCAGGTGCACAGCCAGCGAGCGGCCGACGCGACCGATGTTGATGAAGCTGTCGACGAACTCGGGCTTGGCCGCCAGCAGCTCGGAGAACTCATCGGCCACGATCACCAGGGCCGGCAGCGGCTCCAGTTCGGTGCGGCCATTGCGGCGTGCCTTCTCGTAGTCGGTGACGTTGGCGAAGTTGCCCGCGGCGCGCAGCAGCTCCTGGCGGCGCACGACCTCACCCTGCAGGGCGTCCTGGAAGCGGTCGACCAGCGCCAGCTCGCTGCCCAGGTTCGTGATGACCGCCGAGACATGCGGCATCCCCGCCATTCCGGCGAACGTCGCCCCGCCTTTGAAGTCGACGAGCACGAAGTTGAGCTGCTCGGGCGAGTGAGTCAGGGCGAGTGCCAGCACGAGGGTGCGCAGCACCTCGGACTTGCCCGACCCCGTCGCGCCGATGAGCACGCCGTGCGGACCCATACCCTGCTGGGCCGCCTCCTTCAGGTCGAGGATGAGCGAGGCGCCGGAGGTGTCCTGCCCGATCGGCACCCGCAGTCGGTCGCGCTCCAGGCGCGGCGCCCAGGCGCGGTCGAGGTCGAGGTCGCGCACATCGGGCAGGCCGAGCAGGTCGACGAGCTCGCGCTGGCCGACGCTCTTCTCACCGCTGCCTGCCCCACCGGCCGCCACCGGGACGGGCCGCAGCGACATGAGCCGGCGGGCCGTGGCCTCCGCCTCGACGACGCTCGCGGCATCCGGCGTGAACACTTCGGTGGCCGCCATCACATCGAGGATCTCGGCCTGACCGGTCGCCTCGGCCGGTAGCGCGAGGCGCAGCGTCAACGGGTCTTCGAGCTCGCCCCAGCGCACCGGCAGGTCGATGACGGTCACGCCCTGCACGCCCTCGCGCCCCACCAGCGGGTCGCCCATCGGCAGCGTGACGCCGTCTGAGACGAGGATCACGTGCGGCGCGGGCGCCACGTCGCCCCGCTGGAAGCGGCCGCGCTCGGCCAGACCCGCCGGCAGCATGTCTTTCAGCGCGTCGAGCGAGGTGCCGATCATGCGGGCGGCGCCCAGGCGGTCGCGCGCACGCTGCGAGTGTGCGTGCGGCAGCCACTTCGCCCACTCCCACTCGGGCGTCTGACCTTCGTCGCACAGCACCGCGATGACAACGTCCTCGGGGTCGTGCAGAGCCGCCACGCCCACGAGGATCGAGCGCGCCAGTGCCCGCACCCGCGCGTCGTCGGGGCCGGTGACCTCCACGCGCGCGTAGTCGGCCAGGTCGATCGCGCACGGCAGCTCGTGCTGCGTCTCGTGCGTGAGCATCAGTCGGTGGGCCGCCGACGCGGCGACGGGGTCGAGCTGGGCGAGCGGCGGCAACTCCGGCGCAGTGAGGGTGAGCGACAGCGGCTGGTCGTTGACGCCGACCCGCGCGCGCAGGAACTGCTCGTCGCTGGCCCGCCGTTCCCACACCCGGGTGCGCTCTTCGACGAGAAAGGGCAGTGTCGAGGGCGCCGGGTTCTCCCAGTTGTCGTGTCGTCGCTGCTGGCGGGCCGCCACCCGCACGCTGTCGCGCAGCTGCGAGAGGTAGGCGAGGTACTCACGCCGGTTGGCCAGCACCTGCGCGTTGTGCTGCGACCGCTGGCGCCATCCGTTGACGGCCACGAATCCGAGCGACGAGAGCAAGAACATGCCGCCGGTGATGAAACCGGTGGGGCCGGAGTTGGTCACGGTGATCATGACGATGGCACCGAGGCTGCCGACCATGGGCAGAAGAGAGGTGAGGATGCCGGAGCCGCCCTCGCTGGGCACCAGCTCGGGCGGCGGCTGCACGACGATCCGCTCTTCGGGCTTGCGCGGCGGCGCCAGGCGTGTTCCGGTGCTCATGCGTCGTCTCCCGCAAGTCGGGTCAGGGTCAGGGCGCGGTCGCCGATGCGCACGCGGGTGCCGTCCTCGACGCGCGCGCGCTGCTGGGCGACGAGCCGTTTGGCGGCGCCGTCCTCGGTGATCAGGTCCGAGCCGTTCGTCGACCCGAGGTCGGTGACCCAGGCGTCGTCGACGCC
Organism: Microbacterium horticulturae; assembly: GCF_029094505.1. Lineage (NCBI taxonomy): Bacteria > Bacillati > Actinomycetota > Actinomycetes > Micrococcales > Microbacteriaceae > Microbacterium > Microbacterium horticulturae. The sequence goes on from NZ_CP119108.1 coordinate 2,865,436, forward strand.
GACCTCCAGCCGCGCGTGCAGGCTCGACACGGTCCGCTGCGGGTCGTCGACGGTGATCACGAGGTCGCCATCCTCCATCGGGCTGGGGTGACGGCCGAGCACGACCGCGCACGGCACGGGAGCTTCCAACCGCTGGCCGGTGTCGAACGCGAACAGCACGGTCTGCGCTCCCCGGCTTGACGACTGCGCGCCCGAGCGGCGCGGGCCCGGTGCGGCGGGCATCACCGGCACGTCGCCGGTCGCCGCCCGCCGTGCGCGGCGTGATCCCGGCACCGACGGTGCGGCGTCGGGAGGAGTGGATGCCGCCACCGGCGCGGCCGCGGCAGTCGGCGGCGACGCTACCGGAACCTGCCGCTCTGGAACCCCCGGCGCCAAAGGCTGCGCGGCAGTGCGAGCGGCAGGCGGGGCTGCCGCGACAGGCGGCACCGGCACCGCGGTGGAGCGGCGCGGTCCGGGCGCACCGGCGGGCGCCGGCGTCAGCGGCGGAGCGACCGGCGGCGCCGCGGGCACGCGCGCACCCGGCACATCTGTGACGAGGCCGGTCGCGCGACGGGCCGCGGCTGAAAGCCCCGCGCCCGCGGCGGGGCGTGCGATCGCAGGCTCAGCGGGAGCAGCCGACGGCGCAGACGACGAGGCCGCTCGGGCTCTCGTCGCAGCCTGCTCGGGGGCGGCCAAGCGAGGCACCTCGACGACAACCGTGCCGGCGGCCCGATCCGCCCACGACCGGCGCCACCCGCTTCGGTCGGCCACTCCGGTGAGCTCGAGCAGCCAGGCGCCGACGGCGAACACGGCGAGTCCCACGGCGGTGAACGCGCCGCGCACGAGCGCACGACCGCCGCCCGGCGAATACGGCTTGTCGACACGGGCCGTGCGCAGCCTCATGACGGCGTTGCCGAGCCCCAGTCCGGCACGCGCCTGCAGGATCCAGAGAGCGAGCGTCGCTTCGGCGGCGGCGACCGCCGCGAATGCCATCGAGCGGCTGGCCAGCAGAACGATCGAGCCGACGATCGCGACCGCCGCGACGTCGAGAGTCAGCGCGGCCATGCGCGCGGCGACGCCTGCCGGGCGCACCTGCGCGGCGCCGCACTGGGGGCACACCGCGGCCCCTGCATGGATCTCGACTCCACAGACTGCGCATGCCGAAGCGATGGCCGGGCTGGTGCTGCGCGCAGTCATCAGGCCATCATCCCACGGAGCAGGTCGATCAACCCGGCGGCCAGCAGGCCCGCGGGCAGCGCCAGCGCCACCGTCAGGGACTCGAGCATGTCGGCCACACGCGACCACCGCAGCGAGCGCGCTCCTCGCCCGACGGGCACGGTCACCGCGGCGGCCACCACCCCGGCGACCAGCAGCACCACGGCGCCGGCGACCACGAGATCAGTGCCGACACCGCCGAGTGCCCCGACGACCAGGCACAGCACGACGACGACCGCGGCGGCCCGCGGCATCCACCGCACCAGGGGATCGAGAGCGCGCCGCCCTTGCAACGCCAACGCGATGGCAGAGTACGCGGCCAGGCCGACCTGACCCCCGAACACGACGGCGTCGCCCTGCAGAGGAACGAGCGCGAACGGCGCCGAGACCGCGGCGACCAGGCAGGTGATGGTCGCACCGACACGCCACCGGGCGGCCGACTGCGCGACCATCGTGCGCGCCTGCGTCGCCCGCACGGCGTGAGCGGGTTCGGGTTCGCGTTGGCGTACGCTCCACCGCAGGGTTTGAAAACGCACGAAGTCGATGAACATCCCCGGCGCCGCGCTGAGAGCCGTGGACGGCAGCAGGCGGAGGACGAGCGGGGTGAGGCCGAGGGCCACGGCGCATGCGGCGGATGCCGGCATGCTCAGCAGCAGGATCAGCGTCCACAGCACGGCGAGGCCGGCACTCAGCGCCGCGACGGTGGCGTACGCGGCGGCCGCGACGCGCCCGACGGCGGCCACTGCGAGCACCCCCGACAGCACGGCGACCGCCGTCGCCGCGCAGATCACGGCGACGTGAACACTGCCCCAGGCCAACGACGGCGCGACCATGAGTCCGGCCGCGGCGGCGAGTACGGGCGATGCGAAGAATCCACTCGACAGCTCGACGTCGTCTCGCGGTGCGCGACGGGCCCACACCAATCCCGCCGCCACGGCCGCGACCGCCGCGACGATGCCGAGCGCGGCTGTCAGCGGGGCCGACGCACGCGTGGTCAGCGGGGTGAGGGCGACGAGCAGAACCGCGAAGACGGCGAGGACCGCGGGAATGTGCTCAGGTGTGGTGGATGCCGCGGCCGCGCGTCCGCGCTGCCGTCGAGGCGATGTCGTCGTGGCGAGGGGATCGACGACGGTCAGCACGTCTCCGTCCTCGCAGTCGCCGAGAGGGCGCGCAAGGTCGAGGGCAGAACCCGCACGATCATGCAGCGTGACCGCAGCCGGGTCGATGCCGAGATGACGCAGCACAGCGCCGAGTGCGGAGTCCGCGGACGCTGCGACGTCGTGTCGCGCCGGACCGTCGCAGATCACAACGCGCCGGCGCTGCGCCGTCTCGACCGATTCCACTCGTCCATCCTCGCATCACGTGATCGGCGGCAATCGCTCCCGGTCCGCGCGCAGAGGGGGCGCCGTCATGTGCGACAGCGCCCCATCGGCATCGCTCAGCCGCGGCCGCCGAGCCCGACATCCTTCACAACGGGGAGCTCATCTCCGTCCGGGAAGAGACCCGCGGGCGAGGCTCACCCGCGCTCGCCGGCGCCGGCTGACGCCGATCGCGGACCGCGCTCCTCCTCGTCTTCGAGGTGCGGGGCGATGGGGCCGCCGAGGCCGCGCCCTTGCTGCTTGTCACGTTCCCGTCCACCGGCGCCGGGATGTCCGCCCGCTCCGGCCATGCCCGAGCGTGCGCCCGAACCCGCCCCGGCGGACGACGAGGCGGCGCCCGCGCCACCGCCCGCACGCGTTCCGCCGAGAAGTCCACCGGTGCGTCCCGCGGACCCGGCTGCACCTCCGCGACCGAGGCCGCCGACGTTCCCGGGGCTGACTGCGCCCGATCCGCCTGCTCCGCCGACGCCCGTGGCACCACGCGCACCGAGTGTGCCGCCCGCCGTGCCGCCCGAGCCCGAAACACCACCGGCTGCCGCGACGCCACCGGCGCCACCAGCACCGCCGGCAAGACGTGCGCCGCCGAAGAGTGCGGCACCGCTGGCGCCGGCTGCCGCGCCGCCGGTGGCGATGTTGCCCAGAAGGCCCGATCCCGCTGAACCGCCCGCGCCGGCGCCAGCTCCCGCGCCCGGCGCTCCACCGCTCCAGGTGGTACCGCCACCGCCCGGCGCGTTCGGCGTCAAGTCGCCACCGTACTCACCGCCCGGGTACGTGCCGCCCGGGTATGACGAGCCGCCCGGGTAGCCCGGGCCCCCACCGGAAAAGTCAGAACCTGTGCCGGGATTAACGGGGAGACTTCCCGAACCCCAACCGATCAACGAGCCGGCCGATCCGGTGCCTGCCGAAGACCCTCCACCGCTGCCGGAGCCACCGGCGTTCGGGTAGTACGAGAAGCTCCGCTGCGGCGACGAGGTGGACGGCCAGGAGGTACCGCCGCCTCCGCCACCGCCCTGAGACGTCTTGCCGTCGAGCTTCGTCGTGATGTTCTCGTCGAACTCGATCTTGTCGAGGTCGTCGCTGGCCTTCTCGACAGCCGTCTTCGCCGCATCCTCGCGCTTGGCCGCGACGGCGGCTCGGGCGTTCTGCAACGTGTACGCGTCCTTGACGACATACATGCTCAGTTCTGGAATCCAGACCGGAGCTTCGTCTGCCGTCATGCTGATGCGGGTTGAGGTGGCAGCACTGAGCTCTCCGTCAGGAAGGTCCTGCCACGCGCTCTGCGCCGTGTACTGGACCTCCGCCGCCTGATCGACCTTCGTCTTGACGAGTTTCGTGACCTCGGCGATGTTCTTCGCGCGTTCGGCCGCAGCCTTCAGGTTTTCGGTCGCCGCATCACCGGTTCGACCGCTCGCGCCGGGCTCCTGCGCCGCCTTGAGGAGCACGTCCTTCAGGTCATTCATCTTGTCGATGACCGTCTGCGCCTCAGGCATGTCGAATGTCAGCCCGTACGCGATGTTGTTGAGCCGATCTTCCCAGATACCGGTCACACCGCACCTCCCACATCGTTGTTCTTCTTACGATTGGCCGCCACGACGATGATCACGATCACCGCGATGACGATCAGCAGCAGGATGACGCCACCACCGACCAGCAGCGGAACCATCACGCCGCCGCCACCGGAGGCGATCACCGTCGGCGTCGCCGTCGGAGCCTTCTGCGTCGGCGTCGGCGTTGCCGTCGGGGATGCCGCCACCCCGCCCTGCGCGACCTGCTCGGCCGTCGGCCGGCCAGACGCCTTGTCCATCAAGGGGTTCACGTCGGGATACGTCGCCGGATCCACCTGCAGGATGTGCCGCAACGACACCGGACCATACCCGCTCGCGCCATCACGAGACAGCTTGTGGTCCTCCGTCCTCGTGTTGTGGATCAGCGACTGGATCAGCTGGTTTCCCGTGGCATCCGGATACTTCTGCGCCGCCACCGCGAGAATCCCCGCTGTCAACGGAGTCGCCAGACTCGCCCCCGTGATCGACCACGAGCCGCTCCGCCAATCCACCGACGGGAAATTCGCACCGGGAGCGACCACGGTCGTCTCCTTCCAGCCGATGGGCTGCCCCGCGACCTGCTGATCCTCCTGGATCTTTCCGTCCTTGCCGAACGCGTTCACCGAGACCACACCGTTGAACGACCACGGCCACTTCGACTCGGCGTCCTTGACGGAGTTCGGCGTCGCCGCCACGATCACAACGCCCGCCGCCAACGCGGCAGCAACTTCCTCATCGTCCGCAGCCGTCGCCAGCGTATCCGCCGAAGAGATGGAGATGATCCGCGCACCGTCGGCCACAGCGCGACGGATCCCCTCCGACGTCGCCGAACGGCCGTCGAAGTCCGCGGACCCCGGGCAATTGCTGCTGTCGTAGCCGATCGCATAGAACGTGACATCCGCCTTCGGCGCAATGCCCTTCACGTTGCCCTTGCCCTTGCCATTGCCGATCAACAGCGCCGTCACATCAGAACCATGACTGGCGCCATCCGACACGTCCTGGCCCGACACCACCGGCTCACCATCCGGACAGATAGCCTCATCCGCCACCGTCAGATGCGCCCCCTGGAAAACCTCCAGACCAGGATTTATCTGGTTGTCGATCACCGCGACCTTCACCCCGGCGCCCGTCCAACCATCGGCCTGGACCTGTGCGACGTGAAAGCCGTCGTACCACCAGCTCGATGCCGGCTCGTCGTCCGCCTGCGCACCCACGGTCGGCACAGCTACCAGCGCCGCGGTTGCCACGAACGCCATGACGACCCGGCCGACGCGGCGCGAGGAATTCATCACATGTCACCGGTGTTCGACGTCGACGTCGCACCTGCCTCGGTCGTCTGACCCTGCGACTCGGCGTCCGTCTGCACCGTCTCCTGAGCGTCCGCGACGTCCTTCTGCGTCGTGGACTTCGCGGTGTCGGTGAACATGGCGTCCTGCTCTTTGACCCACGCGGCGTTGTGCTCGTCGTGGTCCTGCATCGAGCTGGCCGCGTCCCGCATGATCTCGACGTGATCCTTGACGGTGACGCGCACGACGTTGGTGTGGTCGCCGAGCTGGTCGGCGACCTTCGTCAACCGCTGCATGAACGCGGCGGTCGCATGCTCATCGGAGGCCCCATAGACACGACTCGCTTCTTCGCGCGTCGGCAACCCGTCGTGGCGCTGCATGAGCACCGCGTTGAGGTTGAAAAGGATCTCGCCGTCGAAACCGATCAGACCCGGGTAGATCGCCATGCCCCACTCTCCTTCACGTGCAGGTGTCGTGGACCGGAACGAACCGGGCCACGACACCAGACAACGTCACCTCAGTTCGCGAAGCGACCCGCCGACGAGTTGTCCTGCGAGACGTACCCCTGCGAGATCTGCTCCGTCTTCACCGAGATCTGCTCCAGGAGCGTGTTCAACGCCTGCAGGGACTTCGTCCACTCGCGCTGCGCCTGGTCATACGCCTGCTGCGCCGAACCGTCCCACGACGCACGCAGCTTCCCGACCTCAGACTCCAACGTCTCCAGCCGCGACGCGATCCCCCGCGCACCCGTACGAATCTGACCCGACAGCGCGGTAACCTGCTCCGGCTTCACCGACATCGACTGCATCATCAAAACCTCTCCCTGAATCCCAGAAACCTCACGCGCCCATCATCGAGCCGAGGCCCGAGATGGTCTGCTGGTGCGAATCCTCCGTCGCCGCCTGGTCACGCTCGGTGCCTCGCAGCGCGTCCTCCAACGTGACCAGCACGTTGTTCAGCTTCCGGGTCTCCTCGTCCCAACGGGCCATCAGCTGCGCGAACGAACCCGCCGCAGCACCCGTCCAGAAGCCCGACACCTGCTCGATCTCGCCACGCACGAACTTGACCTGCTGGTCAATCCCGCCCTTGGCCTCGTTCACCGCCTGCGCGCCACGCGCCAGCGCACCTTCCTCAGCCGAAATCAGATCAGCCATCACAACCTCCAACGTTCACTCGACCATGCGGTAATGCCCCAACCCGCAGTCAGAGCAACAAAATCTATGAAACCACACACCGGCTGATCGCGAAGATAAAACTCTTATCCTCAGGCGTCTGAGCGGCGTCGTTAGACTGTCCGGGTGAGTCAGACGGTGAGTGCACCACGCGCCCTCGTGCGCATCTCGGTGCTCGGTGAAGGGCGGCGCCTCGACATCGGCATTCCCGCCCAGCTTCCGCTCATCGAACTGATGCCGGGATTCGCCCGCAACCTCGGGTTGCTCGACGCCACGATGACGCATGCCGGCTACGAGCTTCGCCGGGCAGACGGGCGGGCGCTCGATGCAAGCAGCACCGCAGCCGCCCAGGGAGTGCTCGATGGAGACGTGCTCACCCTCGCCCGCGGCGGACTGGTGGCACAGCCGCGCGTCTATGACGACGTCGTCGAGGCCGTGATCGACGCGACCGAAGACCAGCATCGCCCGTGGACGCCGCAAGACGGTGTCCGCACGGCGCTCGCGGCCAGCCTCACTCTGCTCGGCGTCTGTGCCGTGGTGCTGCTCGCCGCCGGTCCCGCTGTGCCGATCGGTGCCCTCATCGCGGGTATCGGCGCCGTGCTCCTGGTCGCCGTGGCGGTCGTGGTCGCTCGGCTCGGCCAGGTCGGCGCCGGCCATGGACTCGGTATCGCGGCGGGAGTGTTCGCTGCGGTCGCCGGCTACCTCGCCGTCGTGGGCACCGCCGGGCCCTGGGGTCTGCCGCTGGCGGCGGCCGGCGCCTCGGCGCTCGTCGTGGGCGGAGCCACCGCTGCGCTCATGCCCGAGCGGAGAGAGACAGCCCTCGGCGTGATCGTCGCCGGCGCCGTCATCGGCGTGACCGGCGGCCTCACCGCGCTCATGCCGGGCGCCGCCGTAGCCGTGTATGCGCTCATGGCGGCCATCGTCGCGACGGCATCGAACGCATTGCCGTGGCTCGTGCTCAGCTCCAGCCGCATCCGCGTGATCTCGCCGCACAGCGACGCCGAAGTCTTCGCCGACCCGGCTCCCATCGACGGGGAGGATGTCGCACGCCGCACTGCGACCGCCGCCCGCGCCCTTCTCGTCTCACGGCTCGCACTGGGTGTGTGCATTCTCATCGCCACACCGCTGGTGGCGGCATCCACCCCCGCCGGCAGTGGGCTGTGCGCCCTGGCGTTCATCGGGACGATGTTCCCCGCACGCCAGGTGTACGCACGCAGCCATGTCATGGCGATCATGACCCTGTCGACGGTCGGGCTGGGCCTCACCGGCATCGTCACGGCCCTCACCCAGCCCGCGCTGCAGTCGCTGCTGCTGATCGTCGTGGTCGCAGCGACCGTCGTCACCGTCACGATCACCCTGATCGCACCGGCGACCCGCATGCGGATGAGCCGCGTGGCCGACGTCGCCGAGTTGGTCATCCTCGCCTCCCTGTTGCCGGTCGGCGTCATCGCGGCGGGACTGGCCTGACCCCATGGCGACCAAGGGCGACCTGATCCAGGCGCAGAGCTTTTCACAGCGCCGTCTGCTGACCGCGTTCGTCAGCGGCGCTCCCGGCGGCAAAGAGCTCGAGCCGGCCAAGCCGATGCGCGCCGTCATCGCGGCGATCGCCCTGTCGGTCGCCGTCGTGGGCGTGGGCGTCTTCTGGGGTCTGCTGCACCCCGGGCTGCCGAGCGGCTGGGAGAACGGCCGACTCGTGCTCGCCAAAGACACCGGAGCCCGCTACGTCACGATCGACGGCACGCTGCACCCGGTCGTGAACACGGCGAGCGCACGGCTGCTGATCCCCTCGAGTTCTTTCACCGTGATCACCACGAACCAGAGCGACCTCGCCGACGTCCCCCTCGGGTCGACGCTCGGCATCGTCGGCGCGCCCGATGCGCTGCCCGCGGCATCTTCTCTGGCCAATGACGGCTGGACGAGCTGCACCGCAGCGGATGGCCTGTCCACCCGCATCGCCGCGACACCCGCGGCAACGGCCACGCCCGACGCCGTCGTGGTCACCACCGGTTCCAACCTGTTCGTCGTCGCCGGGCACGTGCGCCACCCGGTCACCGCCGCCGACAGCGATGCGGTGCTGCGGGCGGCGGGGATCACGTCATCCGGCGCGCAGAAGGTGCCCGCGTCGTGGCTGAACCTCTTCGATGCGGGCACCGAGCTCGCCCCGATCACCGTCGCGGGTCCCGCGCCCGTCGGCGACTCGAAGCTCACCACGGGCGAAGTCGTGCACATCGAGGGCACAGCCGACGACGAGCGGTTCCTCATCACCGACGACGGCGAACTGGCCGCCCTCAGCCCGCTGGCCTGGCAGCTCTATCAGCTGGGCAACGGACCGAGCGTGCACGCCCCCACCGAGGTCGCCGCGGCGCAGGTGCGGGGCCTGCAGACCGCGAAGGCACCAGCCGGCGGCGCCGACTGGCCCGAGAACGGCTTCACACCGCTCGATGACAGCCAGCGGCCCTGCGCGCTGCTCACGCACGAGGGCGCGGCCGCGCAGACCGTGCTCGCCTCGCAGCCGACCACCCGAAAGGCGACGGCGGGCGTTCAGGTCGGTGCCGGTGCCGGCGCCCTCGTCTACGCGCAGGCCGGCGAGGGCAGCAGCCGGATGCTCACCCTCGTGGACGCCACGGGTACCGCATTCAGCCTGCCCGGCGCCACGGCCGAGACCGTCGCGCGGCTCGGCTACGACGCCGATGACGTCGGCACGGTCGAAGCCGCGTGGACCGACCTGCTGCCCACCGGGCCCGCGCTCACCAGCGACGCCGCCGGGAAGACCGTCGGCGGATGAGGCCTGGCGCGCGGGTGACGATGGGGTACGCGGCCGCCACGCTGGCCGTGCTGTCGTTCGCGCTGCTGCCGGGCGCTGCACCGGCGGCCGCGGCATCCATCGATTCCGCGCCGACCTCCGTCGCCCAGGCGACCGGCGACCAGTGCACCGCGCAGACCCGCCTCACCGACACACCACCGGCGTTCGCCGTGCTGCAGGTGGAGCGCGCGTGGACGGTCACCCGTGGCGCCGGCGTCACCGTGGCCGTGGTGGATTCGGGAGTGGATGTCTCGAGCCCGCGCCTGTCGGGGGCCGTGCTGAAGGGCACCAGCCTGGTCGACGGCGGCGACCGGTACGGGCGCACGGACGACTTCGGACACGGCACGATCATCGCCGGCCAGATCGCGACGCAGGCCAGCGGCGACTCGGGTCTGGTCGGCCTCGCGCCCGGCGTGAAGATCCTGCCGGTGCGTGTGTACGCCGGCGAAGACGACGAGGCGGTCAAGGCCGGCAACGGACCCGACATCGGGCGTCTGGCGACCGGCATCCGGTACGCCGCCGATCACGGCGCACAGATCATCAACGTGTCGTCGAGCACACCGACCGACGATGAGCGGCTGCGCAACGCCGTCGCGTACGCCACCTCGAAGGGAAGCCTCGTGGTAGCCAGCGCCGACAACCGCAGCGACGGCGAATCGGACGGCGACCGCTTCCCCGCCGGCGACCCCGCCGTGCTCGGCGTCGCCGCGCTCAGCGCCGACGGTGTCGTGACCGACGCCAGCATCCACGGGCCGCAGGTCTCGCTGGCCGCTCCCGGCGAGAATGTGCTCTCACTGAGCACCCTGGGCGGCGACTGCATCTTCCCCCAGCAAGGCCAGCCGCCGGCGACGAGCTATGCCGCAGCGTACGTGTCGGCGGCCGCAGCGCTCGTGGCCGCCGCCCACCCCGACGAGACGCCCGCGCAGTGGGCGTACCGTCTCGAGGTCACGGCGCGACGCGCCGACCCCGATGCCCGCGACGACGTGTCGGGCTGGGGTGTCGTGCAACCGTACAGCGCCCTGACGCTTGTGCCCGGACCGGGGCTGCGCGGCCCGGAGAGTCCCTTCGTGGATGCCGCGGACGAACCTGCCACAGCGACCCCGGCCGCGCCCGTGACGGTGCACGACCGTGCGCCGGTGAACGCCCCCGCGTGGGCGATCGTCTCGGTGATCGGCGTGCTGGCACTGGCCGTGCTCGGCACAGCCGGCGTGCTGGCTGTGCTGCGCCGGAACAGAGAAGGGATCGACTCGCCCTTGAGCGGCGCCGGGCTCTACGGCGATGAGACGAGTTCTGAGCGCCTCTGAGGGCATCGCACGCTGTCGAGGTCGGCGGCGACAGCGCGGGAAGGGGCCGCGCTCACTCCCAGACGCTGGGGGCGCTCGCCCGCGTGGAGGGAAGTCGGGATGCCGCGGCCCAGTCGCGCACCCACGGCTCGACCTCCGGCATCCCGTCCATCGCTCCGATGACTGCGAACAGTTCTTCGTGCGGGAGCGTGCCACCCGACTTGCGCATCATGCGCGAACGCACGATCGCCCGCGTGTAGACCTCACCGTCGACGACGACGCGGTGCTCCATGTAGACGCCGCGATCATCGTGCCCCAGCATCCGCGATTCGACGTCGAACCGCTGCCAGAGCTGCAGCGACTTGCGGAACGTGACGGTCTCGGCCGACACCACCGCGTACCAATCGTGGGCGCGCATGGTGTCCCAGAACCCGGTGCGCACGAGCAGGTCCCAGCGGCCGAGGTCGAACAACGAGAGATAGCGCCCGTTGTTCATGTGCATGAGGATGTCGATGTCGGTCGGCAGCGTCGTCAGCCGGATGCGGCTCACGCCGTCCATCGCGAGGGTGTCGCCGCGGCGCAGGCGTCGTCGCGCGCGCAGGTGGATGAGGATCGTCCGCCAGATGACATTCACGAACCGGGATCGTACCGGGTCGCCGCCGATGGACCGATTCGATTGGCTGTCATCGACAACGGCGGCGGCCCGATGCATCGGCGCTCTGCGGGCGCGCGAGCTCAGGTGCGCTGACCGTCGCCCGACCGCGCATGTCGTGCCCGATTTCCCCGTTCGCGCCCGGCCGCGTAGAGTCTGGCCATGGACGCCCAACTGCAGACAGACATCGTCGTCCGTCCGGTTCGCGACGTAGACGCGGAAGCCCTCGGACGAGTGCACGCCACCTGCTGGCACGAAACGTACGACCACCTCATCAGCAAGGCCGCGCTCGAGAGCGTTTCACCCAAGCGCCTCGCCGAGCTGTGGACCCACTGGGCCGTACAGGGCCCCGAGTTCAAGATGAGCGCCGCCCTCATCGACGGCGAGATCGTCGGCTTCGTCGGATCGGGCCCGGCCCGCGACAAGGACGCCCCGCGCAACCGCGAGCTCTACTTCATCTACCTGCTGGCGAAGTACCAGGGCACCGGCATCGGCCGCCGCCTGTTCGACGCCGCGGTCGACGAAGACGAGCCTCTCTACCTGTGGGTCGCCGAGGACAATCCGCGCGCGCACCGCTTCTACGAGCGCAACGGCTTCGCCCTCGACGGCGCACGACACACCGAGCCCTTCCTCGGTGAGCAGCTCACCGAGGTGCGATTCGTCCGCTGACCGTGTTGCAGATCCAGGCCCTCGAGGGCATCCCTGAGATCACAGCCGGCGACGACCTCGTGGCGATCATCGCCGACGCCGCCGGCGACACGCTGCGCGACGGCGACATCGTCGTGGTCACCTCGAAGATCGTCTCCAAGGCCGAAGCACGCACGGTCCAGGCCGATGACCGCGAAGACGCCATCACCGCCGAGACCGTGCGGGTCGTGGCATCCCGCACCTCCGAGTCGGGGCACGTGACCCGGATCGTCGAAAACCGGCTGGGTATGATCTCGGCTGCCGCGGGCGTCGACGCATCGAACACGCCGCAGGGCACCGTGCTGCTGTTGCCGTTGGATCCGGACGCCTCTGCCCGTGCCATCGCGACCGGCCTGCGCGAACTCCTCGGGGCGCGGGTCGGCGTCATCGTCTCCGACACCCTCGGCCGGGCATGGCGCGAGGGGCAGACCGACGCCGCCATCGGCGCCGCCGGGGTCGCGGTTTTCGAAGACCTGCGCGGTCAGACCGACGCCGAAGGGCGCCTGCTGGTCGTGACGCAGCCGTGCGTCGCCGACGAGATCGCTTCGGCCGCCGAACTCGTCAAGGGCAAGGCGGCGCGCCGCCCGGTTGCGATCGTGCGCGGCCGCGGCGATCTCGTCGGCGACCTCGACCTGCCCGGCGCCCGCTCGATCGTGCGACCGGCAGAGCGCGACATGTTCCGCCTGGGTACCGACGAAGCCTACGACCAGGGCTATGCCGCCGGCGTCGAGGAGATGTGGGAAGAGCGCGACACCGCCGGGTGAGTCGCGCTCTTCGCCATCGTGGTCCGCCGGGCGCTCAGCGCCCGCTCGATAGGATCACGCTGCCGGCCGAGACCTGCACGCGCACGGTGCTGGCAGCGCCCGGCACCGATCCGATCCGGTTCTCGAAGCTGCCCGCGTCGGTCTCCTGCGTCACGTCGTACTGCCCCTCGGGCACGACGACGTCCATGCTGCCCGCGCTGGCCGACAGTGTCATCCGCTGCGGCTGCGCACCGGTGAAGCGGGCGTCCATCCGCCCCGCATTCAGCTGAAGGTCGGCGCTGCCGACATCGGCGAGCTGCAGATCAGCGCTGCCGGCGTCGATCTCGGCCGAGACCGCGTCGGCCGACCCCTTGACCTGCAGGCGTCCGGCCCCGGCCGAGACCGTGAGGTCACCGAACTCACCGTCCGCGGTGAGCGCCCCCGCCGCCAGATCGAGATCGGCATCCACCCCGGCCAACGACTGCGGCAGACGCAGCACCGCCTGGCCGTTGTGCGCGCCGAACCAGCCGAACCACGACCAGAAATGCGCGTCGGGCGAGGCGACCCGCAGCGCGGAGCCGTCCTGGCGCAGGGTCCATCGGTCGGCGCTGACACCACCGGTGACCGTGAGCTCGGCCTCGTCGATAGCGGCGAACTCCACCCGCATCGAGCCCGCGCCCATGTCGACGTCGATGTCGTCGACCCCCGCAACCGGGATCGCACGGCTGGTCGTCTGCTGCGCGGCGGAGGCAAGGGTGGATGCCGCAGCGCCGCCCGCCGACCCGACGGCCAGTGCGCCGCCCAGCACTATTGCGACGATCGCGACGGCTCGTGCTCCCTGTGTCGTGCTCATCGGTTCTCTCCTGCCTGCGGCGCGTCGCCGCTGTGTGCGATGTGGGCGAGCGCTGCCAGCACCCGCCGGTTGCCCGACTCATCCTGGTCGAGCTCGAGCTTCTGGAACACCGAGGTGATGTGCTTCTCCACGCTGCCCTCGGTGATGTACAGCGTCTGAGCGATGGCCTGGTTCGACTTGCCCTCGGCGATCAGCGCAAGCACCGTCGCCTCGCGGGCGGTGAGCCGCTGCATCCGCTCGTCCTGCGTACGGCGGCCGAGCAACTGGGCGACGACCTCGGGGTCGAATACCGTCGCGCCGCCCGCGATCCGCTCCACTGTCTGCAGAAAGTCGGCGACATCGGCCACCCGGTCTTTGAGCAGGTATCCGAGGGCTCCGCCCCGCCCGGCGATGAGGTCGGCCGCGTAGCGCTCCTCGACATACTGCGAGAGCACCAGGATCGGCAGCTCGGGGTGCGCGGCGCGCAGCCGCATCGCCGCCCGGATGCCCTCGTCGGTGCGGGTCGGTGGCAGCCGCACATCGAGGATGCACAGCTCGGGCTTGGTCTCGGCGACCGTCTCGTCAAGTTCGTCGGCATCGGGCAGGGCCGCGACCACGTTGTGGCCGGCGTCCTCCAATAGGCGCATGAGGCCCTCCCGCAACAGGACCGAGTCCTCGCAGATCAGTACGCGCACGGCACACTCACCTCCACCGTCGTGGGTCCGCCGATGGGGCTGGTGACCGTCAGCGTTCCGCCGACGCCGAGCACCCGGTTCGACAAGCCGTCCAATCCCCCACCCGGCACGACCGTCGCACCACCGATCCCGTTGTCTTCGACCCGCGCCCACAGGATGCCGCCCTCGCGCTGCCGGACGATCACCCGGCACTCCGCGGCGCGTGAGTGCTTGGCCGCGTTCGTCAGCGACTCGGCGATCACGTAGTAGACGGCGGTCTCGGTCTGCGGGCTGCACCTCTGGGTGAGCCGTGAGTCGAGTTGGACGGGGATCGGCGAGCGCGCGGCGAGGGCCGACAGCGCAGCATCCAGCCCCCGGTCATCGAGGATGGAGGTGTGGATGCCGCGGGCCAGCTGCCGCAGCTCGGTGATGGCGGCCTTCGTCGAGGTGTGCGCCTCGGCGATCAGCTGCTTGGCCGCTTCGGGGTCGTCGTCGATCTTCTGCTGGGCCATGCCCAGCGTCATCCCGACCGACACCAGTCGGGGCTGGACACCGTCGTGCAGGTCGCGTTCGATGCGGGTGCGCTCGACGTCGGCGGCACGAACGGCACCGCCGCGCTGTGCCTGCGCGGTACGCGCTTCGGCTGCGAGCTGCACTTCGCGGGACGGGACCAGGATCGCCCGGGTCAGCACGCCGTGCAGGGCCGCGAGACCGATCAGGCCCGCGATCGCGACGAGCGCGGCGATGATGCCGACGCCAACCGCCCACGGTGCGGGCACGTCCCACCCGGCGCCGCGCAGCGGAATCGTGTCGGGGTCGCCGGGCACGAGTGGTGTGAACACCATCGCGACGCCCGACGCCATGATCGACAGCAGCGAGAGCGTCGCCCACCCGAGCATCGCCGACACCGCCGCGCTGCCGATGCCGCGCCACATGCGTCCATCGCTGAACTGCAGCCACACCGTGCGCAGCCATCCGGTGAAGCCGGGGCGGCCGCTCGTGCGGGCGGGAAGGGGCGCAATGCCGAATCCGTAGAGGCCGTCGACACGCGCGGTCTCGAGCCATGCCAGCGCGAACATCGCGTAGACGAGGCCGAGCAGGACGATCAGGCCGATGCCGATCGCGAAGAGCAGGCCGATGCCCGCGGCCAGCAGCGCGAAGAGCACGCCGAAGGCGATCGCCCAGGCGACGCCCACGGCGGCCATCTGTGCGATCGCCCCCAGCACGCGCGTCGGCGTGAACAGCCGTGGCGTCTTGTCGGTCGTTGTCGAAGTCATGCTTCAACGCTAGGCCGTGGCATCCACCCGCACAGCGTGGGGATCTGCAGACCTGTGGTGGGGATATCCCCCGGTCAGCGCTCGCTCACGTTGCCGAACAGCTTCGCGATCGGCGCGAGCACGAGCGGGCGCGCCGCGACCCACCCGGCGACGACGAGGACCATGGCGCCCACGAAGAACCAGAAGCCGGTCCAGCCGTGGCCGGGGTTCGACGCGAACATCGCGTTCAGATTGTGCAGGAAGCCGGTCGTCACCACGAGCGTCACGTGCGCGACGATGAACAGCACGAAGAAGATCATCGTCGGGAAGTGCACCGCACGGGCCCACTCCACCGGGTAGATCTTGTTCAGCGTCTTCGCATTGCTCGGCCACACACCGCTCATCCGCACGCCGGTGATCGCCGCGAGGGGGGCGGCGAGGAACACGACCGCGAAGTACGCTATCTGCTGCAGGCTGTTGTAGTTGACCCAGCCGTCTTCGATCGGCCAGTCCATCGACAGATACTGCAGGCCCGCCGACAGCGCATTCGGGAAGACCGACCAGTCGGTCGGGACCAGGCGCATCCACTGGCCGGTCGCGAACAGCAGCACGACGAACACGGCGCCGTTGACCAGCCACAGGATGTCGAGCGACTGGTGGAACCACAGGTTGATGCTGATCTTGCGGCGCGGATTGCCGCGGGTGCTCCAGAACGCCGGCGGGCGCTTCTGGTGCCGCACCATGAGACCTGACCGGATGATCAGGACCATGAAGAAGATGTTGAGGAAGTGCTGCCAGTTCAGCCACGCCGGGAACCCGACCGGCGCCGATTCGGGCAGCTCGTACGCGCCGGGGTAGGTCGCGATGAAGCTCTCCATGAAGCCCAGGCTCAGGAACCAGCGGGTCAGCATGACGAGCATTCCAGCCGCGCCGACCAGGGCGATGACCGCGACGATCGCGGCGCCGACCCACTGCCCCGTCGTGAACGGGCCGTGGCGGGCCGGCTCGGGGGGTGTGATCGGCTTGCGCGTGGCGATCGTACGGGCCCGGTCAGCCTGCCATCGCTCGGCCGCGGCGCCGGCGTGCACGCTGCTCGTGAACGGCAGAGGTGCGAGCGCGGCCGGTGCGGCGGGCTCCGCCGCGGGTGCCGCGGCAGAGGTGGATGCCGGGGGTGCGGCGGCAGTGGTGGATGCCGCGGCTGCGGCGCCCGGGCGCGGTAGGCCCGTGCGGCGGCCGGTACCGGTCGTTGAGCGAGGCCCGGAGGGCCGAGTCGAAACGTCCTCGGCCGTTGCGGGCCCTGCCGTCGTTTCGACTCGCTGCGCTCGCGCGGCGCCCGGCTCCGCGGCAACGGCCGGCGCAAAACCGGCAGGTGGCCACGGCTCGCCGCCCTTGGTGCGGGGCAGGCCGCGACGCAGGGCGGTGTCGGAGACAGAGGTCCCTGAGCGCGGGCCGGGGGCTCGAGACGAAGGGCCGGAATCCGCGGCCGCCTGTGCGGCGGCTGCCAACGGCGCTTCGTCTCGCGGCTGCGCCGCTCGCTCAGCGACCCGGGGTTCGGCTACGAGCGCGGGCGCGACCTCAGCCGGGGGCCAGGGCTCTCCCCCGGCCACGCGCGGCAGGCCGCGGCGCAGGGGCGCACCCGCACCGCTCGTTGAGCGACGAGCGGAGCGAGGAGTCGAAACGTCCTCGGCCGCAGCGGGCTCAGCCGTCGTTTCGACTCGCTGCGCTCGCTCAACGACCGCCGGCGCGGCGGCCGCGGCATCCACCACCGTCTCGGCCGGATCGGCGACCTCGACCGGCGCCTGCCCGGCGGGCGGCCACATCTCGCCGTCGGGAGTGCGCGGCAGACCGCGGCGAACCGTGCGCGCGTAGGTCGCCACAGCTACTGCTTCCGCGCCTTGAGCGTCTCGATCAGCTGCGGCACGACCGTGAACAGGTCGCCGACGACGCCGAAGTCCGCGATGTCGAACATCGGGGCATCTGCGTCCTTGTTGATCGCGACGATCGTCTTGGCGGTCTGCATGCCGGCCTTGTGCTGGATCGCGCCGGAGATGCCCAGCGCCACGTACAGCTGCGGCGACACCGAGACGCCGGTCTGACCGACCTGGTACGACTGCGGCACATAGCCGGCGTCGACCGCGGCGCGCGAGGCGCCCACGGCGGCGCCGAGCACGTCGGCGAGCTCATCGACGAGAGCGAACTTCTCGCCCGAGCCCAGCCCGCGTCCGCCGGAGACGACCTTCGCGGCGCCGCGCAACTCGGGGCGGGTGGAGGTCTCGGTGCTCTCCTGCACCGCGGTCACGGTCGCGGCCTTGCGTCCCGACGGGGTGACCTCGAGCTTCTCGACGGCGGCCGGCTGCCCCTCGGCGCGCTCCTCGACCGCGCCCTGGCGCACCGTGATCACCGGAGCGCCGAAGGTCGCCGCTGAATCGGCGTTGAACATGCCGCCGTACACGGCGTGGTGGGCGACGATGCCCTCGTCGTCGCGCCCGACACCGACCGCGTCGACGGCGAGCGCCGAGCGAGTGCGTGCGGCATAGCGGCCCGCGACGTCGCGCCCATCGACCGAGTGCGAGATGAGGATCGCGTCGGGCTGCACCTGGTCGGCGGCAGCCGCCAGCGCGTCGACGATCGGAACCGTCAGGCCCTCGCCAGCGGCAGGGGCGACCAGCACGCGCGCCGCGCCGAGGGCTGCTGCGGCATCCCCCAGCGTCTCGTCGCCCGCAACGAGCGCGACAGGCGTGCCGATGGTGGATGCCGCGCCCAGAAGGGCCGCCGAGGACTTCGCCAGCTCGCCCGACGGAGTGGTGTCGAGCAGGACGAGAATGGAATCTGCAGCGTAATCAGCCATGTCGCTCACCTCAGGCCAGTCGGTTCTGGATCAGGAACTCGGCGAGTTTCACACCCGCGTCGCCCTCATCGACGATCTTGGTGCCCGCCGAACGCGCGGGTTTCTCGCTCACCGCGATCATGATCGAGCGGGATGCCGCCGGGTCTGCGGCATCCACCCCCAGATCGGCGAGCGTCTTCGTCTCATACGGCTTCTTCTTCGCCGCCATGATGCCCTTGAAGTTCGGGAACCGGGCGTCGGGGAGGCGCTCGGTGATCGAGATGACAGCAGGCAACTGGGCCGTCACGTTCGCGGTGCCGCCGTCGATCGCGCGCTCGCCCGACACCGCCGTGTCAGTGATCTCGACGCTGTTCAGACTCGTCGCCTGCGGCACATCGAGCAGTTCGGCGATCATCGACGGGAGCACACCGCCCGAGCCGTCCGTGGACTGGTTGCCGGCGATCACCAGGTCGAAGCCGATCTCGCGGATCGCGGCGGCGAGCGCCTCGGCGCTCAGGCCCAGGTCGGCGCCCAGCAGCGCCTCATCGACGATCTGCACCGCCGTTCCCGCCCCCATCGCGAGCCCCTTGCGGATCGTCGCCTGCGCCGACTCGGGTGCCATCGACAGCACGACGACCTCGGTGCCCGCGTTCTTGTCGGCGTAGCTCAGCGCGACTTCCAGGGCGCGCCCGCTGATCTCGTCGAGCACGGACTCGCTCGCGGCGCGATCTGCGAGCCCCGTCTCGAGATCGAGCTTGCGGTCCCCGTACGTATCCGGGACTTCCTTGACCAGGACGATGATCTTCATAAAGGCAACTCCTTCGGCGGGTCCGAGTCTAGCCAAGCACGGCGAATGTACCCAATCTCGCGGGTTCGACCGGGAAAATCCCCGTGACCATCCGGTCAATGTATACATTCCACGAAGGGACATGCGTCTGCGGAGAGTTGTTTGTGGGGTTCGACGAGAGTAGATGCAACGACATGAGGCCCGGCGATTTCCGCCGGGCCTCATGTGTGTCTTCGCGGTCAGGCGAACAGGCCTCCGATCGCCGGCACGGTCAGTGCCGCAACGTAGTAGCCCATGAATTGCACGCCGGTGTGCATGGCGAACAAGCGGTTCATGAGTCCACCGACCAGGCCGACCGTCACCGCGACCAGAATGGCCACGACGCCGCCCTCATAGAGGCAGATGACGGCGATCAGCCCGGCGAAGGCGCCGATGATCGCCTCGTGCGATACGTGCCGCATGATCCATGACGCTGCACGATGTGCCTGCGTCATTGCGAACGGGTATGTGATCAGCAGCGCTATGATCACCGCGAGCAGTCCTACCCCGAGGAACTGCCACGGCGCCATGAGGTCGTGCAGGTTGTGCGTCGCACCGGTCTCGGTATCGATCGTGAACACCGGCGGTGCGTTGAACAGCGGGTTTGCCGGTCCCGCCGCCATCGGTGACAGGGGCAGTCCGATCGCGATGAGAGGGATGAGGGTCTCGGCGATATACGTCGACTCGGTCGTGCCGTTCTTCACAGCCATGAGCGTCGTGAGGCGCCGATAGCCGTTCTTGATGCGGCCGCCGAACAGCTCACCCATCATGACGGTCATCGCAACAGGTGAGAAGACGAAGGTCGCACTCGAGACGGCCGCCGCTCCAGCGGTGCCCCAGAACTGGGTGCGATCGAGCACCTTCGCGGGGTTCGGCATGCGTCCCGACCACGTGCGCACATCCGCGGCCAATTCGAAGACCCGTGGACCGGGTCGCGCCATACTCCGCCGACCAGCAGGCGTCGACGCGAGTACCAGGTCCGCAATGAGCGGACCGGTCGCGATGCCGAGGAAGAAGCTGATCGACAGGCCCTTGCCGAGGATGTCACTCGAGAACTGCTGCAACCCCACGATGATGAGCACGAATGGCACGAGCGCGATCAGTGCGCCCCAGCGTCCCTTCGAGAGGACGGCGATGAGCGCGGCTGCGGCGAGGAACAACCAGGGTGCGACAGCGCTGATCGCGTCGGAGAACGGCGTGATGATCCACGCGAACAGCACCGCCAGCGGCACGGCGATGAGGGCCGCCATCACCCCACCGGAAATCGCCTTGCGGAGCGCGATGTGGGGCACGCCCAGTTCGCGTAACATCTGCGCATCACGCAACAGGGGAGCCGCCATCGTATCGCCGGGGATGCCGAGCAGCGTCGTCGGGATAGCGTGGGTGACGTGCTTGGCGGCGATCGACGCCATGAAGAATGCGAACACGCCGGCCGGCGGAACCCCAAGCAGAATCACGAGCAGCGTGAGCGGGGCGACCGTCGCTGTCTCGTCCGTACCCGAGACAAGTCCGATGAGGGCAAAGACGATCGCACCAAGCAAAGCCATCCCAAGCGCCCACAGCGTGGGTTCGAGCAGCGCGGTCATGCGCGCTCCCCGATCTCGACGGCCGCGCGACGGTTCTTCTCGTGCTGTGCCTTCAGATCTTCGTACAGCCCGAGCTCCTTCACCTCGGCGAGCGCCGCCCGCGGGAGTTCGTCGGGGTCGCCGAGCGGGCCGATCTCGGCCTCGATGGCGTCCATCGCCGCTTCGCGCGAACCAGTGTGCTCGGCGCCAATCTCGACGATGCGCTTGGGTTTGAACAGCCGCGCGGCGACCACCGCCGCGATGATGCAGCCGGCCAACCCGACCAGCAGGGCATAGCTATGTCCGACGGCGCCGTCGGCCAGCATCCCGAACAGCCAATCGGCGATCAGATAGACGGGGACGGCGATGCCGACGCCCAGGATGATCGAGATGAGGAGATGTCGTTTGTCGACGGTATCTCCCCAGACCTCCAGATAGCGGTCTTCCACAGGGTGTTCCTCTCTAACGGGTCAGCGCCGTTGCGACTCGAGATGTGATGGGCCGCTGCAAGACGGCCGACAGCCAAGCGCTCGTCTCGACGACAGCATCGAGATCGACGCCGGTGCGGATGCCAAGCCCTTCGAGCATCCAAATGAGATCGTCCGCGGCGAGATTACCGGTCGCGGACTTCGCGAACGGACAGCCGCCGACCCCACCGGTTGCGGCATCGAAGGTGCGCACGCCTTCCTCCAGCCCGGCGTACACATTCGCCAGAGCCGTCCCGTAGGTGTCGTGCAGATGCAGCGCCACATCGGTCACGGCGATCCCCGAACCGGCGAGCAGCCGCACGATGTGCTTGACCTGGCCGGGGGTGGCCACGCCGATGGTGTCACCGAGCGACAGCTCACGGATCCCCCAGGTGCGCATCTCCGTGGCGAGGCGCACGACCTCGCCGTCGGCTACCGCGCCCTCCCAGGGGTCACCAAACACCATCGATAGGTAGCCCCGGACGCGGACCCCGTCGGCGACAGCCCGCCGCGCGATACACCGCACTTCCTCTTCCATGCGGGCACGCGACGCGCCGAGGTTCTCACGGGAGAAGGTCTCGGTGACGCTGAGGAAGACCGCGATGTCATCGGCGCCGGCAGCTCGGGCATGTTCGAAGCCTGTAGCGTTCGGGACGAGCACGGGCGTGCGCGCCGGCAGATCCTTCACCCGCGCGAACACGTCGGCGGAGTCGGCCATCTGCGGGACGCGTTCGGCGCGCACGAAGCTGCCGACCTCGACGACGGGGAACCCAGCGCGCACGAGTCGCTCGATCAGCTCGACCTTGTGCGCGACGTCGAGCCGCGTCGCCTCAGACTGCAGACCGTCGCGCGGTGCGACATCCCAGATCTCCACGTCCGCTGGCAGTGCGCTGTCGGCAACGCGCATGGGAAGGCTGTCGTCGCGGCTCACCGCGCACTTCTCCGCTCCGCCAGGACCTGCTCGGCGACGTCGGTCCTCACCGCGCGTCGACGCACCAGCTCGGCGGCGACCACGTCGATCTCCTCACCAGAGGCGCCGGCCGCGACCGCGACGTTGCGGGCGTGGAGTCCCATGTGCCCGCGCTGGATCCCCTCTGCGGCGAGCGCGCGCACTGCGGCGACGTTCTGCGCGAGTCCGACGGCGGCGATCAGCTCGCCCAGCTCGGCAGCAGTCGTGACTTCAGTCATCACCACGCCGGCGCGAGCGGCGGGATGGGACTTCGTGGCTCCGCCGACCAGCCCCACAGCCATCGGCATTTCGAGAGTAGCGACGAGACGGCCGTCGGCATCCTTCTCGAAGCGGCTGAGCGAGCGATACTGGCCGTCGCGAGCCGCGTAGGAATGGGCGCCGGCTTCCACGGCGCGTGTGTCGTTGCCGGTCGCGAGGACCACGGCCGTGACCCCGTTCATGATGCCCTTGTTGTGCGTCGCCGCCCGATACGGATCGTCCACGGCAAGGCGGGCTCCTTCGATGATGTCGTCGACGACGGCTGGCCCGCCGATCTCGTCAGGATCGATGACGACCCGTGCCCGCACCACGCGGCGATCGGCGAGGTTGGTGAGAATGCGTAGCAGAGACCGGCCCCCGGTGATCTCGGCCAGGCGCGGAGCGATGGCCTCTGCCATTGTGTTGACCGCATTGGCGCCCATGGCATCGCCGACGTCGACCACCAGATGCGCGACCAGGTGCGGGGCCGGTGATGCATCGATCACACGCACCAGAAGGTCTCGTGCGCCGCCGCCGACCTCGACGAGTCTCGGGTCCTGCGCATCTGCAAGATCGAGGATCTCCTGCCGCGCCTCAAGAATGCGCGCCTTCGCGCCGAACGGGTCAGCAACCTCCAACAACTGCACCTGAGCCTGCATGAGCGGCTCCGCAGCCGTCGTGACGATGCCGCCCGTCGGGCGCGCCATGCGCGCGACGTTGGATGCTGCGGCGATCACCGACGGCTCTTCCGTCGCCATCGGGATGAGAACCTCACGTCCGTTCACAATGAAGTTGGTCGCCACGCCGACCGGCACACCGAGCTGCCCGATCACGTTCTCGACCATGCGGTCCGCCTGATCCATCGACAGGCCGCTGCCCTCCAGCGCACGGAGAGCGTCGGAGTCGAGGCCGATCGCCTTGATGACGGTGACCCTGCGGTCATCGACCGCACTGTTTCGCAGACCGCTGAGACGAGAGGTGGTGGCCACAATGCATCCTTTCCTGCGGGCGTCTTCGCCGCAGCCCTCTCAGCAAAGCAAGTCCGGTCCGACGCCTACAGGTCCAGATCGGCCACAAAGCAGGCGCAGAAAATGTCCGAGACGCTTACCGTTCGGTGTAGCCGAGAAGGCGGCGGGCCCGCTCCACGCGCACGGCGAGTTCGAGACGGAATCGAGCCTCCGGGTCGTCGACCACCATCCCCAGCAGCGCCCGCAGTCGCGCAAGCCGCTGCTTGAGAGTGTTCAGGTGGATATGCAGCTTCCGGGCTGTCGCGCTTGCGCCCCAATGCTCGTCCTGCAACGCGACGAGCGTGTCGAACAGGGTTGAACCGCCGGGGCCATCCCACGCGATCACCGGCGCGAGCGTCGCCTCGACGAACTCGAGCAGCGCTCGCGGATCGCCGTCGGTGAGCAGCGCATACGGCGCGAGCAGCTTCGCGTCAAGAACGCCCGAGATGCCCAGCCCCCTTGCGAGCTCCGCCGTGCGCCGCGTATGACGTGCCTGGCCGGATGCCTCCGCGAGATTTCGATGCCCGCGCACCACGACCAGGGGCGCGACCTCGGCGAGCGCCGTTCCACGACCCATCGATGCCGACTCCGCTTCCGGCACGAACGCCACGACACCATCCGGGATCTTCGTCACCAGACGATCGGCGACCGCACGCAGGGCGCTGACGATGCGACCGCGATCGCCCACCGCCGACGGCACCACCACCGTGCACCAGGGAGCGTCGATCGGTAGACCGCGTGCCGCAGCGCGCCGCAACGCCGACCGGCGGCTGCTCTCGGTCTCCAGCAGATCGGCTGCGAGCTCTCCTCGCACGCGTTCTTCCGCGTCATCCACGGCGTCGCGGCGCAGAAGGACGAGCGCTGCCGTCAATGCTGAGCGTTCGACGGTCCGCTGCTCGACATCCGTCATCGGGGCCGCACCCCGCCCCACCACGAGCAGGGCTGGCCGGTCTGCACCCGCCGGCACCGGGGCGATCATCTCGACTGCACCGCCGTCGAGCACGACTCCACGGCCCGACACGGCAGCGTCGGCTGCGGCATCCTTCAGCGGCACGGCGGCGTCCACCAGGCTCGGAGGCCCCGCTATGGCCTCTCCCTGCGCGATCATCGCCACGTCTCGCCCAAGTGCTCCGGCCAGCGCAGCGACGATGTCGGCGGCGGGATGCCCCCGCACCACCAGTTCCGTGAGCTCAGCATGCAGTCCAGCGGCCCATTCCGCCTGCTGCTGACGCCACGTCGCCTCCGCAGAGGCCTCGGTCGCTGCCGCGAGCAACCGCGCCACATGCAGAACGAGTGCCGCATGGCCGGCGAACGCACTGAGGAGCGCGATCTCTTCCGCGCGGAACGAGTGTGGGGTTCGACTGGCCGCGAAGAGAACCCCCAGAACCTGTCCGTCCACCACGAGCGGAGCGCCCACGAGCGCACGCAGCTGGTCTTCTGACACGATCTGATCGATGGTCGAGTCGTGCGGCAGGCCGGTCATCTCGCGGTAGTCATCCACGCTCTGCGGGCGACGGGTGCGGACGATGTGACTCGCCAGGCCAACCCCGGCTGGCACCACCATGCCGGCGAAACGGGGCGAGATCGTTCCCGTCTGTGCGCGCACGTAGAGCTCGTCCGTGGCGGGCTCGTACACCGATAGATACGCCACATCAGCATCGAGCAACTCGTGCGCCCGCTCGACGATGCGCTGCAACAGAACCACTGTGTCATGTGTGCCCAGCAGTTCGCGGGTCGAGGAGACAAGGGCGCGGAGTTCGGCTCCACGGCGGCGGAGTGAGGCAGCCTGAGCTGAGAGGTCAAGCAGCGCGTCCTCCACCTCAGCCTCTCCGGCGGCGACGCTGGCGACAGCGGCAGCATCCAGCTGTGTGCCATCCGCGATCGCGCGCAGCGCCGCTGTAATCGGTGATAGGGCTTCTCGATCCTGCACCCGCCCATTCTCGCCGACGGCGCCCCACCCAGTACCGTTGATCCAGGAGGTTGCCCGTGGCCCGCGTGAAGAGACTGCCCGTCGACCCGATCGCCGAGGCGAAGCGGCAATGGCTCGCCCACGGATGGACCGACGCCGCGCCCGGTATGACCCTCGTCACCTCGATCATGCGTGCACAGCAGCTGCTGCTGGCCCGCGTCGACGCCACACTCAAGCCCTTCAGACTCACCTTCGCGCGCTACGAGTTGCTCACCCTGCTGAGCTTCACGAAGAGCGGAAGGATGCCGATGGCGTCTGCATCGCTGCGGTTGCAGGTGCACCCCACCAGCGTGACGAACACCGTCGACCGACTCGAGACGTCCGGGCACGTGCGGCGCGAGCCGCACCCCGACGACGGACGGGCGACCCTCATCGTTCTCACCGAGTCGGGCCGCGCTCTCGCGGAGCGCGCGACCGCCGCGTTGAACGCCGAGGTGTTCGAGCACCCCGGGCTCGAGCGCAGCGAGGCTGAAGAGCTGGTCGGCCTCGTGGCGCGCATGCGCCGGGGCGCCGGCGACTTCGACGACCCGCGCCCGGCGCCCGAGCCGCTCTGACGCGGCCCCGATGCGGTGCGGTGCGGTGCGGGGCGGTGCGGGGCGCCTCCTCCGCGAGCCCTGAGCCCCGGCATCCCGCCGCCCCTCCGCGAACCCTGAGCCCCGGCATCCCGCCCCTCCGCGAACCCTGCGCCCCGGCATCCCGCCGCCCCTCCGCGAACCCTGCGCCCCGGCGCTCCCTCCGCGAGAACATCCTTGTGCACGCTTCTGGTGCCTCAGGGCGTGCACGAGCGTGATCTCGCGCATCGGGAGAGCCGCCTCGGCTTCGAGACCCGGCGCGCCCGGCGCTTCTCCGGTCGCGCTGTCGTTTTCCCTGTTCGCGGGCGAATGACAGGGGCGGACGCGGATCGAGGCAGCGCGCGGCTGCTCGGTACCTAGTCTTGCCAGCTACCGGTACTCAGTGTTACTTTGTACCGGTAATCAATGTCACTGAGTACCGAGACGAGGGCACATGGGCAAGCAAGAGACCGAGATGCTCAAGGGCGTGCTCGAGGGCATCGTCCTGGCGATCCTCGCCCGCCGCCCGGCATACGGCTACGAGATCACGGCGTGGCTGCGCGACCAAGGCTTCACCGACATCGCCGAGGGCACGGTGTACGCGCTCCTCGTGCGCATCGAGCAGCGCGGGCTGGTCGACGTCGAGAAGGTGCCCTCCGAAAAGGGGCCGCCGCGCAAGGTGTACTCCCTCAACACGCAAGGACACGAACAGCTCAGCGGGTTCTGGACATCGTGGGGCTTCCTCACCGACAGACTCGCCCAACTCCACGAAGGAGAACGACGATGACGAACTTCATCGAGAAGATGGTCGGCGACTTCGGTGAGAAGCGCCGCTGGAAGGAATACAAGGCGCGGGTCAAGGCGCTGCCGACCCCGTACCGCACCGCGGTCGAGGGTGTCGAGCGCTATCTGATGCACAAGGGCGCGATCACCCGCGGTTCGACCCTGGTGAAGATGCTCGAAGACCTTGCCGACCTGTTCGAGCAGGCCGCGGCCGACGCCACGCCGATCCACACGATCGTCGGCGACGACCCGGTCGAGTTCGCCGACGCCTTCCTGGCCAACTACTCCGAGGATGAGTGGATCGCCAAGGAGCGCACGCGCCTGACCGACACGATCGCGAAGGCCGAGTCCGAGGAGGGCCGATCATGACCGCGCCCGCCATCGCCGTCGCGGGCATCGAGAAGTCGTTCGGCGACCTTTCCGTGCTGCGTGGCGTCGACTTCGACGTCTCACCTGGCACGATCTTCGCGCTGCTCGGCTCGAACGGTGCGGGAAAGACCACCCTCATCAGCATCCTGTCGACGCTGTTGAGAATGGATGCCGGAACCGCCCGCATCACGGATGCCGATGTGACCGCCGATCCGGCCGCTGTGCGGCAGGCTATAAGTCTGACCGGACAGTTCGCCGCCGTCGACGAGGTGCTCACCGGACGCGAGAACCTCGTGCTCGTCGCCCGCCTGCGCCATGTCCGCAGCCCGAGCGCCGTCGCCGATCGGCTGCTCGCGCGCTTCTCTCTGACCGAGGCCGGCTCACGGCGAGCGGGCACATACTCGGGCGGTATGCGCCGGCGGCTCGACATCGCGATGAGCCTCATCGGCGATCCGCCGGTGGTGTTCCTCGACGAGCCCACGACCGGCCTCGACCCGCAGGCGCGCAACGAGGTGTGGGACGCCATCCGCGACCTCGCCGCCGGCGGCACCACGGTGCTCCTGACCACGCAGTACCTCGACGAGGCCGAGCAGTTGGCCGACCGCATCGCGATCCTGCATGAGGGGCGCATCATCCAGAACGGCACGCTCGACGAGCTCAGGGCCTTGCTGCCGCCCGCGAAAGTCGAGTACGTCGAAAAGCAGCCGACGCTCGAGGAGGTCTTCCTCACCCTGGTCGGCACGACCCCGAACGGGGAGGAACGATGACCGGCGACATCCTGACCGACACGGTCACTCTGACGAGCCGTTCACTCCGGCACGTCACACGGAGTCTCGACACGATCATCACCACGGCGGTGATGCCGATCGCCATCATGTTGCTGTTCGTGTTCGTCTTCGGCGGTGCGATGCAGACCGGCGACGCTGCACCGATCGATTACATGCTGCCCGGCATTCTGCTCATCACGATCGGATCGGGCGTCGCCTACACCTCGTACCGATTGTTCATGGACCTGCAGGGCGGCATCTTCGAGCGCTTCCAGTCGATGCCGATCGCGCGATCGGCGGCGCTGTGGGCGCACGTGCTCACCTCGCTCGCCGCCAACGCGGTCTCGCTCGTGCTGGTGGTCGCCGTGGCGGTGCTCATGGGCTTCCGCAGCGGAGCGGGCGTGAGCGCGTGGCTGGCCGTGGCGGGCATCCTCCTGCTCTACACACTCGCGCTGACCTGGATCGCGGTCATCGCAGGGCTCTCGGCGAAGTCGGTGGACGGCGCGAGCGCCTTCTCGTACCCGCTCATCTTCCTGCCGTTCATCAGCTCGGCGTTCGTTCCCACCGACACGATGCCGGGGCCGGTGAAGTGGTTCGCCGAGTACCAGCCGGTCACGCCGATCGTGAACACGATCCGCGACCTGTTCGCCCAGCGCGCCGTGTCGGGCGACATCTGGATGGCGCTGGCCTGGTGCTGCGGCATCCTGATCATCGCGTACGTCTTCGCGATGCTCGCCTACCGGCGGCGGATGGGATGAGTCGCGCCCGCGCGTTGAACGAGCCGCAACAACGTCAGCCCGTGCACAGAGTCGGGATCCTGGGCGACACGCCGCCGTCATCGCGAAATGCACGGCGCGTCGGACAAAGTCCCCGACCATGTGCACGGGGAACGACCGGGCGCTACGCGCTGCGGCGCGCGGATGCCTTGCCATCGCCTGGCGATGCGGGGGCCGCGGCATCCCGCCCCTCCCCCGGCTCGACCCGGGGACCGTGGATCAGGAAGACGTCGATCTCGGGCGCGTCGGGGTCCTCGACCTCGTCATACTCGTCCAGGATCGCCTGCAACCGCTCGAGCATCTCTTTGCGGCGCTCCTTCGAAATGCGCATGCGCATCTGTGAGTAACCGGCCGGCCAGGGGCGCTCCTCGGGGTCTTTCGGCGGCGGAGCCGCGACGACCTTGGTGAGCGCGGTCATCAGATGGCGCATCATGATGCCGCCGACGAACTCGTCGGGCTGCGCCGACATGCGCAGTCCACCGCCGCGCGCCACCCAGGGCCGCTCCCGGCCGTCGTCGGTCTTCGGCGCGCGCTCGATGAGCCCCATCTTCGCCAGCTGCTTCAGGTGATAGCTCATGGCGGACGGAGTGAGACCGGTGAGCTCGGCCGCCTGGGTCGCGGTGAGAGGGTCTCCGTCGTAGAGGGCCTGCAAGACAGTCCAGCGCGCCGGATGCACCAGCGCACGCATCTGCGCGAGGTCGTTGACCTCGATCGGCTCAGCCTTCTTGCCCGCCATGTCGACAGTCTAGTTGCGCTCTGAGTTCATGAAACATATCCTTCATACTTGTGAAGCGTTCCTTTCAGAACTCGGTGTGGGCGATCCGCGATGCGCGCATCGCCCTCGTCGCCCGGGCGCTGAGTACCGCCGGAACCTCGGTGACCTCGATCGCCGCGATCCTGCTGCTGCACGACGGCGGAGTGGGCGCGCTCGGCATCGCAGCGTTCCTCGCCGCACTCGTGATCCCCGCGATCGCCACCATCGGAATCGCCGGGCGGGTCGCCGACACCATGGACTCGCGCACAGTGCTGGTGGTGGCATCCCTTGTCCAGGCCACCGCCGTCGTCGCCCTCGGCTTCTCGCACGACACCGCGATGATCTTCGTCACCGGCGTCGTCATCTCGCTGGCGCAGGCGTTCGAGCAGCCGACGTGGAGCGCACTGGTCCCCCGCATCGTCGGCGAAGACCGTATCGGTCAAGCAATCTCGTGGCAGCAGGGACTCGCCGCCGTCGCGTCGCCGATCGGTGCAGGGCTCGGCGGGCTGCTCGTGACCCTCGACGATGTGGCGTGGGGATTCTGGGTGGATGCCGCGACCTACGTCCTGCTGGCCGCAGGCGCTCTCATCATCCGGACGCGTCGCCATGGCGCCGTCGACGCAACGCCGACGGACGGCGTCGAAACGCCGAAGGAGTCGTGGACCGTCGGGTTGCGCGTCGTGATGCGCGACCGCATCCTTGTGCCGCTGTTCGGGGCGATCATCGTGTTCGTCGTGCTCGTCGAGGGCATCAACCCGGTCGAGGTGTTCCTGGCCCGCGATGCCCTCGAGGCGACCGACTGGCAGTACGGACTCAGCGAGTTCTTCGCCGGCGCCGGCGGCCTGATCGGCGCGGCCGTCGCCGGCCGCATCCACAGCAACGTCGTGCGTGCGCGCGCGGCCACGATCGGCTTCGGGACCGCCGCGCTGGTGATGATCGCCGCGGGCACGGCGCCGAGCTTCTGGGTGTACGCGGCACTGCTCACTCTTCTGGTGGCAGCTTTCGGCACCGGCAACGCGACCTTCGGCGCCCTGCTGATCTCGCGCACATCAGATCTGCAGCGCGGCCGCGTGTCGGCAGCGCTCAACGGCCTCGCCCGCAGCGGATCACTCATCGCCCTGGGCCTGGGCGGCGTGGGCAACGCACTGCTCGGTCCCCGCGCAACGTTCATCGTCGCGGGAATCGGCGGCGCCCTCACGATGGCGATCGCGAGCGTCGCCGTGCTGCGCGCACAACGGGCCGAGGCCGCGGCGCTCGTTGCCGAGGGCGATTAGGTCGTTGAGCGAGAAGCACAGCGACTCGGCTGTGGTCGCCGCGCAGCGGCGCCTTCTCGGGCGCACCGACACATCCTCCAGACGCGTTGAACTTCCCGCTCACACAGCTCGGAGGGGCTGTGTGAACCGGAAGTTCAATGCGCTTTTCGAACGGTCCGAGGCTCGAACGACTCGCCTGTTGTGGCCGCGGCCGCACATCGCGAAAGCCCGATCAGCGATTCTCGAACGACGGCGCACGCTTCTCGCGGAAGGCCGCCATCCCCTCCTTCTGGTCCTGCGTATCGAAGAGCCCCGCGAACGCCTGCTTCTCGAAGCGCAGGCCCTCGGCGAGGGTCGTCTCCATCGCGGCATCCAGCGCCGCCTTCGCGGCGAAGACCGACGGCAGCGACTTCGACGCGATCGTGTCGGCGACCTTGCCGGCCTCGTCGAGCAGGTCGGCCGCGGGCACGACGCGCGAGACGAGCCCGGCGCGCTCGGCCTCTTCGGCGCCCATCAGACGTCCCGTGAGCACGAGCTCGGCGGCCTTGTAATATCCGACCGCGCGAATGAGCCGCTGCGTGCCGCCCATCCCGGGGATCACTGCGAGGTTGATCTCGGGCTGCCCGAACTTCGCGGTGTCGGCGGCGAGGATGATGTCGCACATCATCGCCAGCTCGCACCCGCCGCCCAGCGCGTAGCCGCTGACCGCCGCGATCACCGGTGTGCGCACGCCCGCGAACTCGGCCCAGCCGCCGAAGTGGTCGCCCATGATCATGTCGAGCGACGACTTCGACTCCATCTCCTTGATGTCGGCGCCCGCAGCGAAGGCGCGCTCGGAACCGGTGACGACGATGGCGCCGATAACGGGGTCGCGGTCGAACGCGGTCGCGGCGGCGACGACGTCGGCGCAGACCTGCGAGTTCAGCGCATTGAGGGCTTCGGGTCGATTGAGGGTGATCCACCCGACGCGTCCTCGCGTCTCGGTGAGAATCGTGGCGTACTCGGTCATGCTTCCCATCGTGTCACGCGTCACGCGCCGAGCACCTCGCGGCCGATGATGACCCGCATGATCTCGTTCGTCCCCTCGAGGATCTGATGCACGCGCAGATCGCGCACGACCTTCTCGATGCCGTAGTCCTGCAGGTAGCCGTAGCCGCCGTGCAGCTGCAGCGCCTCGTTGGCGACCTCGAAGCCGGCGTCCGTCGCGAACCGCTTGGCCATGGCGCACTGCAGCGCGGCATCGGGTTCGCCCGCGTCGAGGGCGGCTGCGGCATCCCGCACCAGAGCGCGCGAGGCCCGCAGCTTGGTGGCCATGTCTGCCAGGGCGAACATGACCGCCTGGCGCTCGGCCAGCGGCTCGCCGAAGGTGAACCGCTCGTGCACGTAGCGGATCGCGCGGTCCATCGCCCACTGTGCGCCGCCGATCGAGCACGCGGCGACGTTGAGGCGGCCGCCGTTGAGCGCCTGCATCGCGATCTTGAAGCCCTTGCCCACCTCGCCGAGCACGGCGGTGGCCGGTACCCGCACCTCGTCGAAGATCACCTGTCGGGTGGGCTGCGCGTTCCAGCCCATCTTCTTCTCGTTCGCGCCGAAACTCAGGCCGGGCAGACCGTCGGGCACGACGAACGCGGTGATGCCGCGGGCCCCCGCCTCTCCCGTGCGCGCCATGACCACGTAGACGTCGGCCTCGCCGCCACCCGAGATGAACTGCTTCACGCCGGTGAGGACGTACTCGTCGCCCTGCCGGATCGCGGACGTCGTCAGGGCCGCGGCATCCGACCCCACTCCCGGCTCGGTGAGGCAATAAGCGCCGAGCGCGCTCATCGCGGTCAGGCGCGGCAGCCAGGTCTGCCGCTGCTCGTCGGTGCCGAAGGTGTCGATCATCCAGCCCACCATGTTGTGGATGCTGATGTAGGCCGAGATCGTCGGGTCGCCCTGGGCGAGCTCCTCGAAGATCGCGACGGCCTCGGTGCGCCCGAGGCCGGTGCCGCCGATGTCATCGCGCACGTAGACGCCGCCGAGACCCAGCTCACCCGCGCGCTGGATGACATCGCGGGGAAAGTGCTTGTTCTGATCCCACTCCTGCGCGTGCGGCGCGAGCTCCGTCTCGGCGAACTCGCGCACGGCCTCGAGGATCGCGCGGCGTTCTTCGGTCGTCGTCATGCTCATGGCAGCCCCTGTCGATCGCCCCCGCGCAACGTCATCGTGTGACCACGAGGGGATGCCGCCTCCGGCATCGCCTCCATTTTACATGGACGTCCTACTAAATGCGCGGGCGCCCATGCATCGGCGAATCGGGCCCCACCGAAAGCGGTGAGAGTGCAGCTGGTGGACGAAAGAGCGGGTGCTTCCCTACTCCTCGTCCACCCACTGCACTCTCAGCGCTCGAGGCGGCGCGCCCCCGGCGTGCCTCCACGTTCCCCGCCACGCCTCGCCGCCTTCGGTCGTCACGGATTACCGTTTTCGCTGCTCAAAACCGTCATCTGTGACGACCGAAGCCGGCCCGCAGAGGTTCGGTCGTCACAGATGACCAGTTCAGCGTGAAGAATCGGTAATCCGTGACGACTGAGCACGGGGGCGTGATCGAGGGGGTGGATGCCGCGGGCCCGCGCCTGCCGAGGCCCTGCAGTTACGGACTGTTGAAGAAGACGAGGCGGGATGCCGCGGGGCGCGTCAGCCGGCGGCCTCCTCGGGGCGGTCGGCGGCCGCGGCGGTCGCGGAATCGGGAACATATCCTTCGATGTGCCGCTCGTCCGAGCCGTTGTACGCCGAGA
This sequence comes from Microbacterium horticulturae, assembly GCF_029094505.1. Lineage (NCBI taxonomy): Bacteria > Bacillati > Actinomycetota > Actinomycetes > Micrococcales > Microbacteriaceae > Microbacterium > Microbacterium horticulturae. The sequence continues at coordinate 2,898,836 of NZ_CP119108.1, forward strand.
GCGGCCGGATCAGCGCGTTCGAGGCCTGCTGCTCCATGATGTGCGCGGTCCAGCCGGTGATGCGCGCCGCGACGAACAGCGGCGTGAATGTGAGCGTGTCGAACCCGATGAGGTTGTATGCCGGACCGGACGGATAGTCGAGGTTCGGGTAGATGCCCTTGCGCCCGACGAACTCGCTCTCGAGCGCGTCGTACAGCGCGAGCACGTCGGGCCGGTCGTAGTGCGCGACCAGGCTGTCGAGCGCGGCCTTCATCGTGGGCACCCGCGAGTCGCCGCGCTTGTAGACGCGATGCCCGAAGCCCATGATCTTGCGCTTCCGGGCCAGGGCGTCATCCAGCCACGTCGTGACCCGGTCGGCCGAACCGATCTCGTCAAAGATGTGCAGAACGGCCTCGTTGGCGCCACCGTGCAGCGGCCCCTTCAGCGCACCCACCGCACCGGTCACGGCCGAGTACAGGTCCGACAACGTCGAGGCGATGACCCGCGCCGTGAACGTCGACGCGTTGAAGGAGTGCTCGGCGTAAAGGATCATCGAGCGGTTGAAGGCATCGACGACGACGGGGTCGGCCTCCTCGCCGAAGGTCATCCAGAGGAAGTTCGCCGCGTAGTCGAGGTCGTCACGCGCCGCGACGGCGTCCTGCCCACGACGCCGGCGCTGGCCGTACGCGACGATCGCCGGAAGGGCCGCGAACAGACGGATACTGCGATCAAGGTTCTCTTCGGGGGTCCCGACGGCGTCCATCACGTTGCCGATGCCCGCGAGGTCGGCGGCGCCGATCACCGACACGGCGGTGCGCACCTCGTCCATGGGGTGGGCCTCGACCGGCAGCAGGTCGATGGCCGCCTTCACATCGTCGGTGAGCGCACGGCGCTCGCGCTCGGTGGCGCGCAACTGCGCGAGCTGCGTCTCGCTCGGCAGCTCGCCATGCCACAGCAGATACGCGACGGCCTCGAACGGCTGCGTCGCCGCGAGCTCGTGCACCGGATACCCGCGGTACAGCAGCGAGTTGGTGTCGGGGTTGACCTTGCTGATCGCGGTGTAGTCGACGGTGACCCCGGCAAGGCCCTTCTTGATCTCAGTGTCGGTCATGGCTCTCCTTAGCGGGCGATCTGGAAGTTGAAGACGCTGGTGTCGAAGTGGTTGTACGCCTCGTAGTCCACCAGATCGTAGAGGTCGGCGCGATGCTGCATCTCACCCAGCTTGCTCGTGAGATGGCCCTCGTCGATGAGCGTGTCGAGAGCGCGGGATGCCGCGCCCATGGCGATCCGCAGCAGCGAGACCGGCCAGATCACGATGTTCACCCCGACGCTGCGCAGCTGCTCGACGCTGAAGAGATCGCTCTTGCCGAACTCGGTCATGTTCGCGAGGATCGGCACGTCGACGGCATCCCGCATCGCGGCGAACTCGTCGAGAGTGCGCATCGCCTCCGGGAAGATAGCGTCGGCACCGGCATCCACGAGTGCCTTCGCCCTGTCTTTCGCGGCATCCAGTCCGTCCACGGCACGGATGTCGGTGCGGGCCATGATGAGGAAGTTCGGGTCGCGGCGCGCGTCGGCGGCGGCGCGGATGCGCTTGATGGCCGTGCCCTCGTCGACGACCTGCTTGCCGTCGAGGTGACCACAGCGCTTGGGGTTGATCTGGTCTTCGATGTGCGTGCCGGCCAGGCCCGCGTCTTCGAGTGTCTGGATCGTGCGGGCGACGTTCATCGGCTCGCCGAAGCCGGTGTCGGCGTCGATGATCGCGGGCAGCTCGGTCATGCGCGCTATCTGCTGGCCTCTGCCGGCGACCTCGGTCAGCGTCGTCAGGCCGATGTCGGGCAGACCGAGGTCTGCCGAGAGCACAGCGCCCGAGATGTAGACGCCCTCGAAGCCCTTGCGCTCGATGAGCCGTGCCGACAGCGGATTGAACGCCCCGGGAAAGCGCAGCAGCTCACCGCTCGCGAGCCGCTCGCGGAACAGGCGCCTCTTCTCGGCGGCCGGAGTCTTGGCGTACAGCATCAGAACGCGCTCTCTTCCCGCATCGACGCCCCGTCACGGGGCGCCGGCGCCATCCAGGGTTCGGAGGATCGCGCGTACTTCGGACGATGTGCGCCGAATGGGCCGAACATGGGGTGATCGTCCGAAGTCTGTGTGCGCCGCTCCATCAGAACAGCCCCTTCGGCGCAGGCGCCGTGGCCAGCACGCCGGGCTTGGCGACGATCGTGAGCTGCTGCACCTCTTCGGCGCTCAGCTCGGGCAGGCGCTGGGCGAGCTCGAGGAACCGCTCGATCTCGTCGGGCTCGAGCACCGGCTCGGCCAGCATCCGGAACTTGCGAATGTAGTCCTCGCGCGCGAACGGCCGGGCGCCCAGAGGGTGCGCGTCGGCCAAGGCGATCTCTTCGACGATCTTTCCCCCGTCGGCGAAGGTGATCTCCACGCGTCCGCCGAACGCCTTCTCGTTCGGGTCTTCGGAGTGGTAGCGGCGCGTCCACTCTTCGTCCTCGGCGGTGGTGACCTTCTTCCACAGTGCGACGGTGTCGTCGCGTTGCGCACGCTCGGGAGCGTACGAGTCGACGTGGTGCCACGCGCCGTCTTGCAGGGCGACCGTGAAGATGTACGGGATCGAATGGTCGAGCGTCTCGCGCGACGCGCGCGGGTCGTACTTCTGCGGATCGTTCGCGCCCGAGCCGATGACGTAGTGCGTGTGGTGGCTGGTGTGCAGCACGATCGAGGCGATGTTGTCGGGCTCGAACGCCTCGGCGGGGTGTTCGTTGTGCAGCTTGCGAGCCAGGTCGATCCAGGCCTGCGCCTGGTACTCGGCCGAGTGCTCCTTGGTGAACGAGTCGAGGATGGCGCGCTTCGACTCACCGCCACCCGGCAGGGGCACGTCGTATGCGGCATCCGGGCCGTCCAACAGCCAGGCGATGACCCCGTCTTCGCCCTCGTAGATCGGGCTGGGGCTGGTCTCGCCGCGCATCGCACGGTCGACGGCCTCGACCGCCATCTTGCCGGCGAACGCGGGCGCGTGCGCCTTCCAGCTCGAGATCTCGCCCTTGCGCGACTGTCGGGTGGCGGTGGTCGTGTGCAGCGCCTGGCCGACCGCCTGGTAGATGGTCTGCACCGGCAGGCCGAGGAGGGTCCCGATACCCGCGGCTGCCGAGGGGCCGAGGTGCGCCACGTGGTCGATCTTGTGCTTGTGCAGGCTGATCACGCGGGTCAGGTCGATCTGTATCTCGTACCCCGTCGCGATCCCGCGCACGAGCGCCGCACCATCCTTGGCCGCGTGCTGCGCGACCGCGAGGATCGGCGGGATGTTGTCACCCGGATGCGAGTACTCGGCCGCGAGGAACGTGTCGTGGTAGTCGAGCTCGCGCACGGCCACGCCGTTGGCCCACGCCGCCCACTCCGGGCTCGTGCGGCGGTCGAGCGCGCACCCGAAGACGGTCGAGCCGTCGCCCGAGACCGACACGGCGTGGTCGAGGGCCTGCTGGCGCGCCGCGCTCACGGGCTTTCGGGTGAGGGATGCCGCGGCCACGGCCGCATTGTCGATCACACGGTTGATGATCATGTCGACGACGTCATCATCGACCGGAATGGGGTCTGCGGCGACCTCGGCGATCTTGTAAGCGAGCTGCTGGTCGCGGGGCAGCTCTTCTTCGCTCTTGTAGACGCGAACGTGGTGCGTGACGGTCATGCTGCTCCTTGTTCCGAGGCCACGGAGGCGAGGATGCTCTCCAGGGCATTGTGCAGATGGATGTGGGTCGCGTGCGCGGCGAGCTCTTCGTCACCGGCCGCGATCGCGTGGGAGATGAGCTTGTGCTCGGAGACGGCTGCGGCGAGCCGCTCGGGGTTCTCGCGTGCCATGCGCCGCACCCGCACGAGGTGTGTGCGGATAGTGCGCAGCGCCGAGGTCAGGTAGTCGTTGGCGACGGCCTCGTCGAGTGCCGCGTCGAACCGGCCGAACAGCTCGCGGTACGCGTCGGGGGCGTTGGTCTCGCCGATACGGACGGCGGCGAAGCCTTCCGCGAGAGAGGCGAAGTTCGCGGCATCCGCCCGCCGCGCGGCCAAGCGTGCTGCCGTCTCTTCCAACGCACGGCGCATCTCGAAGATCTCGCGGATGTCGCCGGCATCGATCTCGCTGACCACGGTCACGCGCGGCGACTGCTGCACGACGAGGCCGTCGGCGGCAAGGCGCCCGATGGCCTCACGCAGCGGGGTGCGGCTGACGCCCAGGCGCGCCGCCTGCTCGACCTCGCCGAGAACGGCGCCCGGTGCGAGCACGCCTGACTGGATCTCGTCGAGGAGGATGCCGTAAGCACGGTCGCTGGCGCGCATACGCTCCCTCCCTCGATGGCTTCGCAGCTAGTGTATGCATAATCCGCGTGGATCGCCATTCAGTCGACGCCTGTCTGCCCATAGCGTATACATTCATCCGGCAGTCGACAGCCGATCTAGAGTGAGGACATGTCTGCTGCTGTCATCGTCGACGCTGTTCGCACCCCGTCCGGGCGGGGCAAGCTGGGGGGCGCCCTGTCGGGGGTGCATCCGGTGGATCTGGGGGCGCTGGTGCTCTCCTCGATCCTGGAACGCAACGGGTTGGAATCCAGCCAGATCGATGACGTGCTGATGGGATGCGTCAGCCAGATCGGTGATCAGTCGGTCAACCTCGCACGCAATGCGGTGCTGGCGGCCGGATTCGACGAGACGGTGCCCGCAACCACGATCGACCGGCAGTGCGGATCGAGCCAGCAGGCAGCGCACTTCGCAGCGCAGGGCGTGATCGCCGGCGCGTACGACGTCGTCATCGCCGGCGGGGTCGAATCGATGAGCCGGGTACCGCTCGGCTCGTCCGCGGCAGGCGGCTCGCCGACCTCACCGCGGATGCGGGAGCGCTACCCGGACGGGCTGGTGAACCAGGGCGTATCGGCCGAACTCATCGCCGCGAGATGGGGGTTCGACCGCCACACCCTCGACGCCTTCTCGGCAGAGTCGCACCGCCGCGCCGCCGCCGCGTGGGAGGCGCACCGGTTCGACCGCGAGCTGATCCCCGTGCCGGTCGAGGGCGGCGAGGTCGCCGTCGATGAGACCGTCCGCGCCGGCACCACCGTTGAGAAGCTCGCCGGACTTGCGGCATCCTTCCGTGACGACGACACCGCCGCGCGATTCCCTCAGATCGGCTGGAACATCACCCCCGGCAACTCCTCGCCGCTGACCGACGGGGCCTCTGCCCTGCTGATCATGAGCGAAGACAAGGCCGGCGAGCTCGGCCTGACCCCGCGGGCGCGGTTCCATTCGTTCGCGGTCGTCGGCGACGACCCGCTCTACATGCTGACCGGTCCGATCCCCGCCACGAAGAAGGTCCTCGACCGCGCGGGCCTTTCCATCGACGACATCGACGCGTACGAGGTCAACGAGGCCTTCGCCCCCGTGCCACTGGCCTGGGCGCACGAGACCGGCGCCGACCCGGCCAAATTGAACCCCTGGGGCGGCGCGATCGCGCTCGGCCATCCACTCGGTGCCACCGGCGCGCGCCTCATGGGCACATTGCTCTCGTACCTGGAGGCCACCGGCGGCCGCTACGGCCTGCAGACCATGTGCGAAGGTGGCGGCATGGCCAACGCCACCGTCATCGAGAGGCTCTGAGCGCACCCGGTCAGCGGCGTCGCGCGTTCACAACTCATCCAATCCGCGCCGTCAGGGGGGTGGATGCCGCGGCTCGAGGCTGCTCGACGCCCAGATCGACTGAGTCCTGCCCGGCACCCGCACCGCGACCTCACGCTGTGGGCGGGCGGCAGCCCACACAGCGGGGGCGTGGCGCCTTCACAGACACCACGCCCCTACAGCGGCCGAGTGCGTCAGCTCGCCGCGACCGGCACCCGGTCGGCGTCCGCCACTCCGGAGGCCTCGGCCGCGGCATCCACCGTCTCGTCCTCGTCCGAGTCGTCGGCGAACGGCAGGCCCTCGCGCGGAGCGTTGTAGAGGTCGAGGTCGAGAATGCCCTCGCGCTTGGCGACGATCGTCGGTACGAGCGCTTGACCGGCGACGTTGATCGCCGTGCGGCCCATGTCGAGGATCGGATCGATGGCCAGCAGCAGGCCGACGCCCTCCAACGGCAGACCCAGGGTCGACAGCGTCAGGGTGAGCATCACCGTGGCCCCGGTCGTGCCGGCGGTCGCGGCCGAGCCGAACACCGAGACCACGACGATGAGGATGTACTGGATGGGCGAGAGCGTCACCCCGAAGAACTGCGCGACGAAGATCGCGGCAATGGCCGGGTAGATGGCCGCGCAGCCGTCCATCTTCGTCGTCGATCCGAACGGCACAGCGAACGATGCGTAGGCGCGCGGCACGCCGAGGTTGCGCTCGGTGACACGCTCGGTCACCGGCAGCGTACCGATCGACGAGCGGCTCACGAAGCCGAGCTGCACCGCCGGCCACACGCCCGAGAAGTACTGTTTGATCGACAGCCCGTGCGTCTTGACGAGGATCGGGTAGACGACGAACAGCACGATGCCCAGGCCGATGTACACAGCGCCGGCGAACCAGGCCAGTGACGCCAGCTTCTCCCAGCCGTAGTTGACCACGGCGCTGGCGATCAGGCCGAGGGTGCCGATCGGCGCGATGCGGATGATCCACCACAGCACCCGCTGGATGACCTTCAGGAACGACTCGACGAACGCGAGGAACGGCTCGGCCTTGCGCCCGGCCTTCAGCGCCGCGATGCCGATGGCGGCCGAGACGACGATGACCTGCAGGATGTTGAAGCTCACAGCCGAGCTGACCGCATCGCCGTCGAGCGAGCTCGACACCTGCAGCCCGAGGAAGTTCTGCGGGATGAGTCCGATGAGGAAGTTCCACCACGTGCCGACATGGCTCGGCTCACCGGCCTCGAGTCCTTCTCCCGCACGTGCGCCGGGCTTGATGACCAGACCCAGCACAATGCCGATCGACACGGCGATGAACGCCGTGATCGCGAACCAGATCAGCGTCTGGCCCGCCAGCCGCGCCGCGTTGCGCACGCGGCGGAGGTTCGAGATACTCGCGACGATCGCCGCGAACACGAGGGGCACGACGGCGGCCTTCAGCAGCGTCACGTACGACGAGCCGATGACCCCGAGCGTCGCGGTCAGGCCGTTGTCGTTGCCCTCGGCGTCGGGACCGATCGCCCGGGCCCACAGGCCGAGGGCGATACCCAGGACGAGGGCGACCAGGATCTGGAACCCGAAGTTCGTGAGGACGCGACGGACGGGGCCGCGCTCGTCCTTCTTCTTGGCGATTGCTGTGCTGCTGCTCATAGGGATTGATCGTAGGGATGCCGCGGACACCGCCGGGCGAGCGTGACGAAGAGTGACGACACGCGGCGTAATTTCGCACTATTCACAAATTCATGAACTACGCGTACACTCGTCGCTCATGACCACCGTCATCCACACAGAGTCGCTGCACAAGCACTATCGCCGCGTCCACGCACTCGATGGCCTCGACCTGAGCGTCGAGGCCGGTCAGGTGCACGGCTTCCTCGGTCCGAACGGCGCCGGCAAGACCACGACGATCCGCATTCTGCTGGGTCTCGCACGCAAGACGAGAGGCGCGGCATCCGTCTTCGGACTCGATCCCTGGAACGATGCCGTCGCCGTCCACCGGCGCACCGCCTCTGTACCCGGCGACGTGAGCGTGTGGCCCAACCTCTCCGGGGGCGAAGCCATCGACCTGCTCGCGCGCCTGCGCGGCGCCGCGCACCGCGACCGCGGGTATCGGGCCGAGCGCGACCGCCTGGCGGAGGCCTTCGACTTCGACCCGCGGCCCAAGGGCCGCAGCTATTCGAAGGGCAACCGGCAGAAGATTGCGCTCATCGCGGCGTTCGCGGTGCCCGCCGATCTGTACATCCTCGACGAGCCGACGAGCGGCCTCGATCCCCTGATGGAGGTCGCCTTCCGCGACGAGATCACCCGGGTGCGGGATGCCGGAGCCACCGTGCTCCTGTCGAGCCACATCCTCTCCGAGGTCGAGCTGCTCTGCGACCGTGTCTCGATCATTCGGGCCGGGCGCATCGTCGAGTCGGGGACCCTCGACGAGTTGCGCCACCTGACCCGCTCGGAGGTCTCGTTCGAGGCCGCCGATCTCGCCGCCCTCGAGGGCATCGCCGCCGCCCACGACGCCGCGTTCGCATCGGGCCGGGCGACGTTCACGGTCGACAGCGACGACGTCGACGCCGTGCTGCCCGAGCTCGCTCGGCGCAAGGTCTCAGGGCTGCGCATCGCGCCGCCGTCGCTCGAGGAGCTGTTCCTGCGCCACTACGGCGACGACCTGGAGAAGATCGAGGCGAGCAAGCGATGATCGGCGCCCTCCTGCGCCAGCGCTTGCGCCGCGATTGGCTGCAGCTGCTGCTGTGGATCCTCGGCACCGCGCTGATGGCCTACGCCGGCTACTCGGGTGTCACCCAGTCGTACGGCACGCTCGAAGACCGACAGAACATCCTCGCCGCCGCCCTCGCCAACCCGGTGATCCTCATGTTCCGTGGCCTGCCGTCGGGGGCGAGCGAGGGTGCGTTCCTCGCGTTCGAGGTGCTCCCCTGGCTCGCGATCCTCGCCGCGCTCATGTCGCTCTTCCTCGCCGTGCGCCACACCCGCGCCGACGAAGAGGCCGGCCGCAGCGAACTTCTGTCGGCCACCCCGGCCGCGCGCACGCTGCCGACCGTCGCGACGATCATCCACGGCATCCTCGCTGACGTCGTCCTCGCGGTGCTCACAGCCCTCGCCCTGATGTCGACGGGGCTGGATGCCGCGGGCTCGGCCCTCACCGGAGCGGCCGCCGGCGCGACGGGTATAGCGTTCTTGGGCATCGGCCTGATCGCAGCGCAGCTCATGCGCACTTCGCGCGGCGCCAACTCGCTCACCGTCTGGGTGCTCGTGGCGACGTTCCTGCTGCGGGGAATCGGCAACGCGGCAGGCACGCCCAGCGACGACCTCACGCACATCACGAGCGCGTGGCCCGCGTGGATCTCGCCGTTCGGCTGGGCCGAGCAGACCCGCCCCTACGATGCGAACAACGGGTGGCCGGTCGCGCTCGCGCTCGTCGTCGGCATCGGCCTCGCCGTGGTCGCGGCGCTGCTGCAGTCTGCGCGCGACATGGGGGCGAGCTTCATCGCGCCGCGGATGGGCCGCGTGCACGCCCGCCCCGCGCTGTCATCAACCCATGCCCTGGTCTGGCGCCTGTCGGGCGGGTCGCTGATCGGCTGGGCCGTGGGCGGCGCTCTCACCGGCATCCTCGCCACCACCCTGGGCGGCGTGATCGACCAGGTCTCGACCGAGAACCCTGCCGTGGCCGACATCCTGACGAAGATCGCCCAGTCGGGCACCCTCGACGAGGCCATGGTGACGGTCTTCTTCACGATGCTCGGGATCGTGGCGGGATGCTGCGCGGTCCAGACGGTGGCCCGCGCCCGGCAGGAAGAGTCCCATGGCACGGCCGAGCCGGTGCTTTCCACGCCGACGCGCCGCGTCGTGTGGCTGGCCGACTACCTCATCGTCGCGACCTGCGCCGTGCTGATCGTGATCGCAGCCGCGGTGGTGTTCGCGTTTGTCGGCATGGCCTCGTCGGGCGGGGGTGCTGACATCGCCCGCACCGTGCTCGTGGACGGCGCAGGGCAGGCGGTCGCGGCATCGGTGTTCACCGTCATCACCGCGCTCGTGTTCGTGCTCGCGCCGCGTGCGACGATCGGGCTCGCGTGGGCGCTACTGCTGATCGCGACGATGCTCGGCATGTTCGGGCCGCTGTTCGGCTTCCCCGACTGGACGACCAGCATCTCGCCGTTCGGCGTGACCCCGGTGGTCTCGCAAGGCGAGGTCGACGTGCGCGGGCTGTGGTGGCTGCTGCTGGCGGTCGCGGTGGGAGCCGCAGCATCCCTCACCTTCATGCGGCGGCGCGAGCTGGCGACGAACGGATAGATTCGAAGACGATGACCGAGCACCGCGCGATCGAGGCCGCCGAACGGGGAGCTGCCGTCATGGTCGCCGCCGGCATGCCGCGCATGCCCGCGCGGGTCATGATGGCCCTGATCGCCGCGCCCGAAGGCGGGTACACCGCCGGCGAGCTGTGCGAACGGCTGGGCGTGAGCGCGGCTGCGGTGTCGGGGGCGGTGCGGTATCTGCAGCAGCTGCATTTCATCCAGCGACGCACGGTGCCCGGCGAGCGCCGCGAGCGCTATGTGCTGCTCGAGGACGCCTTCTACCGGTCGGTCGTCGACAACGACCCGGTCTACACGCGGGCCGCGGCGATCCTCGACGACATGGCCGCCGAGCTCGACGACGACCCCGCCGCGCAGCAGCGCGCCGCCGACATCGCCGGATTCATGCGCTTTCTGGCCAGGCGGATGCCGCAGCTCATCGACGAGTGGGCGGTCGAACGGGCTTCCCACCCCGGCCATTGAGCCCCCGGGCGTGAGCGAGGGAAGCGAATCGGAACGGCCACCTCACGTCGGCGAACACGGCAGCGGCATCCTCGACGGCCCGCAGATGCGCATAGTGCGCGGCATCCACCCCGTAATACTCTTCGTAGTCGGCGGCGCCGTTGCTCACCGGAGTCGACAGATAGTGCCGCACCGACTCGGCGTCGATCCCCAACGCATAGCGATGCTCGCGCGAGAAGTACTCATCCTGTGCGTGCATCGCCGCCCCTCCGTCTGTGCATACCGTAGGGGATCTCCAGCGACACGACCGGGGCGGATGCCGGGGAGCGGCGTGTCGGCCAGAATCCCCGACCGTGTGCACGCTCGGAGCAGGGGGAAGAGCGTTTCGACTCGCTTCGCTCGCTCAAGGACCGGGTGAAGAGGACGCTCAACCGGGTGAAGAGAACCCTCAGCGACCGGTCGCGGCGTCCCCCTCGGGTGCGACGACGGGCACCGTGCTCGTCTCGGCTTCCAGCGCCTCTTCGAGGTCGATGTCGGCGGCCGCCTGCTCGAACTGCGCGCGATACAGGCGCCAGTACGCGCCCTCGCGAGCGATGAGCTCGTCGTGCGTGCCCTTCTCGACGATGTCGCCGTGCTCCATCACGAGGATGAGGTCCGCGTCGCGGATCGTCGAGAGCCGATGCGCGATCACGAACGAGGTGCGACCCGACCGCAGCGCCGCCATCGCGTGCTGCAGCAGCAGTTCGGTGCGGGTGTCGACCGAGCTGGTCGCCTCGTCGAGGATCAACACCGACGGCTGCGCGACGAACGCGCGCGCGATCGTGATCAGCTGCTTCTCGCCCGCCGAGACGTTCGAGGCGTCCTCGTCGAGCACGGTGTCGTAGCCGTCGGGCAGCGAGCGCACGAAGGTGTCCACACGCGTCGCGGTCGCGGCATCCACGATCTCTTCATCGGTGGCCGACTGCCGGCCGTAGCGGATGTTCTCACGGATGGTGCCGGCGAACAGCCACGGGTCCTGCAGGACCATTCCGGTGCGCGTGCGCACATCGTCACGGGTGAGGGATGCCACATCCTGCCCGTCGAGCAGGATCCGCCCTCCGTCCAGCTCGTAGAACCGCATGAGCAGGTTCACCAGCGTGGTCTTGCCCGCACCGGTCGGCCCCACGATCGCGACCGTCTGACCGGGCTCGACGCGGAACGACAGGTCGCTGATCAGCGGCTGCTCGGGGTCGTACGAGAACTTCACGTGCTCGAACTCGATCACTCCACGCCCGGGCTGGTACGCCGGCGCGTCAGGGTCGTCGGGGTCTTGCTCTTCGGCATCGAGCAGGTCGAAGACCCGCTCAGCCGACGCGGTGCCCGACTGCACGACCGCGGCCATGCCGCCCAGCTCGCTCAGCGGCTGCGTGAACTGCTGCGAGTACTGGATGAAGGCCTGCACATCGCCGAGCCGCAGATTGCCCGAGGCTACCATCAGGCCGCCCAGCACCGCGATGCCGACGTAGCTCAGGCTGCCGATGAAGGTCATGCCCGGCATGATGATGCCTGACAGGAACTGCGCCTTGAACGAGGCCTGGAAGAGCTCTTCGTTCTCCTCGGCGAACTGCGCGCGCGAAGAGGCGTCGCGGCCGAAGACCTGCACCAGCGCATGCCCCGAGAACGACTCCTCGACCCGGGCGTTCAGCCGCCCGACCTTGCGCCACTGCGTCTTGAACGCCTTCTGCGACTTCGGACCGATGACACCGAAGATCACCGCCATCAGCGGCAGAGCGACCAGGGCCACCAGCGCCAGCTGCCACGAGATCGAGAACATCATGACGAGCACGCCGACCACGGTCAGCACGCTCGTGAGCGCGCCCGACAGGGATTGCTGCATGGTCTGCGTGATGTTGTCGATGTCGTTGGTGACGCGCGAGATCAGCTCGCCGCGTTGCACCTTGTCGAAGTATGAGAGCGGCAGCCGATTGAGCTTGGCTTCGACGTCTTCACGCAGCTGCCACATGGTGCGCACCATGATGATGTTGATCACGTACCCCTGCACCCAGCTGAGCAGGGCCGACACCACGTAGATCGCCATCACCGCGATGATGACTCCGCGCAGGCGGTCGAAGTCGATCCCGGCGCCGACCTGGAAGTTCGACATCGCCGCGACCATGTTCGCGATCTCGCCTTGCCCTGCGGCCCGCAGCGCCTCGACCACCTGGTCTTGGGTGGCGGATGCCGGGAACTGGTCGCCCAGCACGGAGGAGATGACGCCCTCGAAGATGATGTTCGTCGCCTCGCCGAGCACCTTGGGCGCGATCACGGCGAGCACGACGCCGATCGCCCCGGCGAGCGACACGAGCGAGAAGCCGACCCAGTGGGGCTTCAGCAGCCCGATCATCCGGACGAAGCTCTCGCGGAAGTTCGCGGCCTTGCCGGGTGCGACGCCGCCGCTCCAGTCGTCGGAGTTCAGCCGCGCCTGCTCGGCGAGCTCCTCTTCGAGGCGCTCTTCTTCGGTCTGCAGATCGGGAGTGCTCATGCCTGCACCCCCAGCTGCGAGTCGACGATCTCTTTGTAGGTGTCGCAACTCTCGAGCAGCTCGTCGTGGGTACCCACACCCACCATGCGCCCGGCCTCGAGCACGACGATGCGGTCGGCATCGGTGATGGTCGACACACGCTGTGCCACGACGATCTTGGTGACGTGCGGCATCCGGTGCCACAGCGCCTTGCGCAGCGCGGCGTCGGTCGACAGATCGAGCGCTGAGAACGAGTCGTCGAAGACGAGCACCTCGGGTTGGTGCACGATGGCCCGCGCGATGGCGAGCCGCTGCCGCTGCCCGCCCGACACGTTTGTGCCGCCCTGGGCGATGCGCGCAGCCAGGCCCCCGTCCTTCTCGGCGACGAAGTCGCGGGCCTGCGCGATCTCGAGGGCCTCCCACAGCTCGGCGTCGGTGGCCTCTTCGCGGCCGAAGCGCAGATTCGAGGCGATGGTCCCGGTGAACAGGAACGGGCGCTGCGGCACCAGGCCGATGCCCTGCCACATCGCGTCGAGGTCGGCCTCGCGCACATCGACACCCGCGACGCGCACGGCGCCGCCGGTCACGTCGAACAGGCGCGGGATCAGTGAGACCAGCGTGGTCTTGCCCGACCCGGTCGACCCGACGATCGCGACGGTCTCGCCGGGCTCTGCGCGGAACGAGATGTCCTGCAGCACCGGCTGGTCGGCACCCGGGTAGGCGAAGGTCACGTCGTCGAATTCCACGGTGCCGGGCGCGGTGAAATCGCCGACCGGGTTCTCAGGGCGGGCCAGCGAGCTGTCGGTGTCCAGCACCTCGCCGATGCGCTCGGCCGACACCGCCGCGCGCGGGATCATGATCGTCATGAAGCTGGCCATCAGCACGCCCATGAGGATCTGGCCGATGTACTGCATGAACGCGAACAGGGTGCCGATGGGCAGGTCGCGGTCGTGCACGGCGAGTCCGCCGAACCAGATCACGCCCACGACAGTGAGGTTGAGCACGAGCATCGCCAGCGGGAACAGCAGCACGAACAGCGAGCCGACCTTGCGGCCGACGACCATGATGTCGGTGTTCGCTCCGCGGAAGCGCTCCTCCTCGATGCGCTCGCGCACGAATGCGCGCACGACACGCACGCCGCTCAGCTGCTCGCGCATGATGCGGTTGACCGCGTCGAGCCGCGTCTGGAAGCTGCGGAACAACGGCACCATCCGGCTGATCACAAGCGCTGCGAGCACGAGCAGGATCGGCACCGACACCGCGATCAGCCAGCTCAGGCCGACATCCTGGCGCAGCGCCATGATGACGCCGCCGATCGCCAGCAGCGGCGCGGTCACGAGCATCGTCGCGCCCATCATCGCGAGCATCTGCACCTGCTGCACGTCGTTCGTGTTGCGGGTGATGAGCGACCCGGCTCCGAACGTCGAGATCTCGCGCTCGGAGAACGAGCTGACCCGGTCGTAGACGTCGCGGCGGATGTCACGGCCGGCGGCCATCGCCGCCCGCGCCGCGAAGAAGGTGGCGATGACGGAGGCCACGATCTGGCCGAGCGAGATCAGCAGCATGAACGCGCCATGGGTCCAGATGAACCCGGTGTCACCGGTGGCCACGCCCTTGTCGATGATGTCGGCGTTCAGGCGCGGCAGGTACAGCTGCGCCATCGCCGATGCGAACTGGAAGACGAGCACGCCCAGCAGCAGCCAGCGATACGTCGTGAGATAGCGGAAGAGGATTTTGCCGAGCACGGAGGACTCCAGAAGAGGATCGCGCGAATGCGCGGATGAACAAGCATGCCACGGACTTGCGGCACTCCGCTACACGGAGTTCAGGAGGGCATCGAGCGCAGGGCGCTGCCCCTTCACGAGGCGCGGGCGCGCGGCATCCAGCGTCATCCATTCGACCCGGTCGATCTCTGGGAACTCCGCCCGCCTGCCTGACCGCGGAGGCCACTCCATCTCGAAGGTGCCGAAGAGGAATCGGGATGCCGTGAACCCCGCGCCGTCGACGGCGAACACCGTGACCCGCTTGCCGGATGAGTACGCCCAGGTGCCGAGCTCGTCGTACGGCCCTTCGGGCGGATCGACGCCCAGCTCTTCGCGAAACTCGCGAACCGCGGCATCCACCGGTTCTTCCGTCTCGGCGTCGAACTCGCCCTTCGGGATCGACCACGCCGCCTCGTCCTTGCGCGCCCAGAACGGTCCGCCCATGTGTGCGATGAACACCTCGAGCACGCCGCCGACCCGACGGTGCAGCAGCAGCCCCGCGCTGCGGATCATCAGCCCAGGCGTGCCTTCGGCGAGACCTCGTAGGTGTTCTGCGGGTCTCGTTCCACGATGTCGCCGAGTGCCTCGTCGATCGCCGTCATGACGTCGGTGTCGAGCTTGACTCCCGAGGCTGCGACGTTCGACGCTATCTGCTCGGGGCGGGATGCCCCCACCAGCGCCGCCGCGACGTTGGTGTTCTGCAGCACCCAGGCGATGGCCAGCTGCGGCATCGTCAGCCCGCAGTCACTCGCGATCGGCTCCAGCCGCTGCACGGCGGTGAGCACATCGTCGCGCAGGAAGCGCTGGATGAAGTGCGCGCCGCTCTTCTCGTCGGTCGCACGCGAGCCCTCGGGCACCGGCTGACCGGGCAGGTACTTGCCCGACAGCACGCCCTGCGCCATCGGCGACCAGACGATCTGCGAGATGCCGAGCTCTTCACTGGCGGGTACGACCTTGTCTTCGATCACGCGCCACAGCATCGAGTACTGCGGCTGGTTCGAGATGAAGGGAACGTGCAGTTCCTTCGCCAGCGCGGCGCCCTCGCGCAGCTGCTCGGCGGTCCACTCGCTCACGCCGATGTAGAGCGCCTTGCCGGCGCGCACCAGGTCGGCAAAGGCCTGCATCGTCTCTTCGAGCGGCGTCTCGTAGTCGTAGCGGTGCGCCTGGTAGAGGTCGACGTAGTCGGTGCCCAGTCGCTGCAGCGAGCCGTCGATGCTCTCGAAGATGTGCTTGCGCGAAAGCCCCGTGTCGTTCGGCCCCTTCGGACCTGTCGGAAAGTAGACCTTCGTGAAGATCTCGAGCGACGCGCGCCGCTGGCCGGCGAGCGCCTTGCCCAGCACGGTCTCGGCCGCGGTGTTCGCGTAGGTGTCGGCGGTGTCGAACGTCGTGATGCCGGCGTCGAGTGCGGCGTGCACGGTGGCGACGGCGCCCGTGTCGTCGATCTGCGACGCGTGCGTCACCCAGTTGCCGTAGGTGATCTCCGAGACCTTGAGTCCGCTGTTGCCCAGATAACGATGTTCGACCATGCCCCTACGCTAGTCGCCTCAGGCGGCGCCGCCGCTCGCGATCTCGGCCCGCTCGTCCCAGGTGCGTCGGCTCGTACGATCGAGTGCGACCTGGCGACGCATCGTCTCGGCCTTCTCGTACAGCGACGGCTCACCGTAGCTGGTGAGGACCTTCACGAGAACGGGCAGCAGCTCGATCATGAAGAAGAGCGCGGCTATGAGCCAGTGCGCCCAGGCGAGGGTGGGCTCTCTCTGCGAGAGGCGGTCGAGCGCGCTGATCTGGCTCAGCAGCCCCTCGGCCCCGGCGTTGCCGCCCGCGACCGACGCGGCCCGGTCGTCGTACGCCTTCAGCGCCTGCGTGTACTGCGTGCGCGCGGCGGGCAGTTCGTCCTGCGCCTGCTTCTTGTTCTGTGCCGCCGAGGCGTCGGCGGCCGCGGTGCTGGAGGCATCGGCCGCCGCGAGCGTGGCGTTCGCGTCCTTCAGCTTCGCAGCCAGGGCATCGTACGAGTCCTGTGCCGATGCCAGCTGCTTCTTGGCCGCATCGGCGCTCGCGCCGCTGCCGGTCACGCCGGTGCAGCCGGCGACGCTGCCCTTGCCCTGGCCGGTCAGCTCGCACTGGTACAGCGCGCGTGCCTGATCGATGACCTTCTGCTGCGCATCGAGCTTCGTGCTCAGATCGTCGACCGTCTTCTGCGCGGCGGCCGACGCCGCCGAGGTCGTGGATGTGCCTGCGACGATGCCGGTGGCCGCCTGGTCCTCGAGCTGGTTGACGCGCTTGCTCGCGGCATCCAACGCCTTCTTCTCCGGTCCGTCTGAGACGGCTTGCTGATCAGAGACGGCATTCGTGATGTTCGTGGAGGTGACCTCGCGCGCGATGTCGTTGTGGAAGACCTGCAGCACGAGCGGCTCGGCCACCACGATCCCGATGATCGCGGCCATCACGACGCGCGGAAGCGCCAGGGCGATGAGCTTGAGGATGCTCGTCGACGCCTTCATCGTCGATGTCAGGAACCGGTCGAGGTTGAAGATGATGAGCGCCCACACGAGCGCAACCGGGATGGCGACCCACACCAGCACGCCCACGCCGGTGATGAGCGCGAAGAACATCGACAGGGCCGACACGAGCGCGGTGCCGGCGAGCACGAAGAACATCTGCACGAAGCGCGACGTCTCGATCGGCACCTCGGCGAGCACCTCGGCGTCGGCGCCGCCGAGGACGGCGAGCCGGCGCGTCCACGGCAGGCGAGGCCGACGCGGGGTGAGAACGGAGGGGGTGGATGCCACGGCCGGCGCTTCGGGCTCGGGCTGCGGAGCGGGTTCGGGCTCCGGGTGGGGTGCGGGCGCACTCAGAACGTCGGTCGGCGCCTCGTCGGCGGGCTCAGGCCGCTGCTCGTCGATCGGCGGGGCGCCCCAGGGCTCGAGCGTCTGCTCCAGCGGATCGGCGGTCGCGGTCGCCGCACGAACGTCGCTCAGATACAGCGGTTCGGTCTCCTCCTGCTCGGCCTCATCGAGGACGATGCGGCCGTCGGAGCCGAAGCGGCCCGGCCTGTGGGCGGAATAAGACATCGTGCAAGAGTATGCGGGCCGTCCTGGAAGCCCGATGGGTGATGGCTCGGAGACTCATATGACCGCGCCCGGGTGACTCCACGGACGCGGTGCATTCGACTATTACATAAGCTCGATATATAATGACTTTCATGTCCGATGCAACCACCCCACGCCTCGACGTGGCACTGCTGGGGACGACCCTCGACCGGATCATCCGACTGCTGCGCCGCTCGAAGCTGCCCGGCGACCTCAGTCCGGTGGCTGCCTCGACGCTCTATACGCTCGTGCACCACGGGCCCTCCCGGCTCACCGCTCTCGCCTCGGCCGAGCACGTGACGCAGCCGGCGATGACCCAGGTGGTCACCCGGCTCGAGCAGGCGGGGCTCGTCACCCGCGCGGCAGACCCCGATGATCGCCGTGCCCTCGTCATCGACGCCACCGACGCCGGGCGCGAACTGACCGGCGCGCGCCGGGCGGCGCGCGCCGCCGTACTCGACGAGCTGGTCTCGCAGCTTCATCCCGAGGCCCGCGACACGCTCGCGGCCGCAATACCCGTGCTTGAGCAGCTCGTCGCCATCGCCGACGAGCGCGGCTCGACGCACTGAACCCCCGACAGCAAGGAGAACACCCCTCGTGGAGTCCACGTCCACTCGCACACCCAGCATGTTCCGGCAGCCGAAGGCCGTCTGGGCCGTGGCGTTCGCGTGCGTCATCTCGTTCATGGGCATCGGGTTCGTCGACCCGATCCTCCCCGCGATCGGCGAGCAGATGCACGCCTCGCACGCTCAGGTCGAGCTGCTGTTCACGAGCTATCTGCTCGTGACGGCCGTCGCCATGCTCGGCACCGGATGGGTCTCGAGCCGCATCGGCGGCAAACGCACACTCATCCTCGGCCTCATCCTCATCGTCGTCTTCGCCGCACTTGCCGGCTTCTCGCCGACCATCGGTGCCATGGTCGGCTTCCGCGCCGGTTGGGGACTGGGCAACGCCCTGTTCATCGCCACGAGCCTGGCGGTGATCGTCGGCAGCGCGAGCGGCGGCGTACGCGGTGCTATCGCCATCTACGAAGCGGCCATGGGCGTCGGCATCGCCGTCGGTCCGCTCCTGGGCGGCCTGCTGGGCTCGATCGGGTGGCAGTGGCCGTTCTTCGGCGTCTCGGTGCTGATGCTGATCGGATTGGTCGGGACGAGCGTGTTCGTCACGAACGCCCCCACCACCACGCACAAGCTCTCGCTCGCGGCTCCGCTGAAGGCTCTGCGCCACAAGGGCCTGCTCATGCTGAGCCTCGTCGCCCTGCTCTACAACTGGGCGTTCTTCACGGTGCTCGCGTATGCGCCGCTGCAGATGGGCATCAGCAATGCGGTGCTGCTGGGGATGATCTTCTTCGGCTGGGGCATCCTGGTCGCGATCTTCGCCGTGTTCGTCGCACCCCGCCTCGAGCGGCGGTTCGGTCTGGTGCCCGTCCTCGTTGCCACGTTCAGCTTCCTCACCCTCGACCTGGCCGTTGCGGCGATCTGGGCGGACATCCCCGCCGTGCTCATCGTCGCGGTGATCGTCTCGGGCGTCGCCTCGGGCTTGAACAACACCCTGGTGACGCAGGCGGTCATGGAGGTCGCCCCGGTCGAGCGCCCCGTCGCAAGCGCGGCGTACAGCTTCGTGCGGTTCTTCGGCGGCGGGCTCGCGCCTTTCGTCGCCGGCATCGTCGGCACCGCGCTGAGCGTCCACGTGCCGTTCTGGATCGCGGTGGTCGCACTGGTCATCGCGATCGTTCTCCTGATCATCTCGCGCACCATGATCACCGAAGGCGTAGCGGCCGCCGAGGCCTCTGAAGAAGAAGTGCTTCCGGTCGTCGCCGGCGACTCACCCGCCGAGCCGGTGATGCTCCTGCACGACGCGCCCACCGACGAGGGCGTGGCCAGCCACACGCGGTGACAGCCGCAAGACAGGGATGCCCCGGCTCGTACGAGTCGGGGCATCCCTGTGTCGGCTACGCCTCGATCGGCGTCGCGTCCGCGGCCTCCTGATCGGCCTCGGTGGCGACGAGCTGACCGCAGGCGCCATCGATGTCCTTGCCGCGGGTGTCGCGGATCGTGGTCGGGATGCCATGGGCCTCGAGCCGGCGTACGAACTCGTCTTGTACCGGCCGGTCAGACGCCGTCCAGACCGAGCCCGGCGTCGGATTCAGCGGAATCGGATTCACGTGCACCCACCCGCGCCCACGCGCGTTGAGCTTCTCGGCGAGCAGGTCGGCGCGCCAGC
Organism: Microbacterium horticulturae; assembly: GCF_029094505.1. NCBI lineage: Bacteria > Bacillati > Actinomycetota > Actinomycetes > Micrococcales > Microbacteriaceae > Microbacterium > Microbacterium horticulturae. Next base: position 2,918,798 of record NZ_CP119108.1, read on the forward strand.
CGTGGTCGTTCATGTCTTTGATGAGGGCGTATTCGATCGACACGCGGCGCCCTGTCTTCGCGAAGTACTCGTGCGCGGCATCCAGTGCCTCGTCGACCTTCCACCGCGAGTTCACCGGGATCATCTCGTCGCGCAGCTCGTCATCAGGCGCGTGCAGCGAGAGGGCGAAGGTGACGGGGATGTCTTCGTTCGTCAGCTTGCGGATCGCCGGCACCAGCCCGACCGTGGAGATCGTGATGCCGCGTGCGCTCATGCCCAGCCCGTGCTTCTTGTCGACCATCACACGCACCGCGTGCATGACGCGAGCGTAGTTGGCCATCGGCTCACCCATGCCCATGAAGACGATGTTGGTGACGCGCTCGCCCTCGTGCCCCACGTGACGGGGGTCGCCGAGTTCGCCCTCGGCGATGGCACGGTTGGCGTGCACGACCTGCGCGACGATCTCGGCGGCCGACATGTTGCGGGTCAGGCCCGCCTGCCCGGTCGCGCAGAACGGGCAGTTCATGCCGCAGCCGGCCTGGCTCGACACACACAGCGTGATGCGGCCGGGGTAGCGCATGAGCACCGATTCGACGAGCGCCCCGTCGTGCAGCTTCCAGAGGAACTTGATCGTGTCGCCGCGGTCGGTCGACAGGCGCCGCACTTCGGTCAGCAGCGGAGGCAGCAGTGTGTGCACGAGCTCTTCGCGCCCCTCGGCCGGCAGATCGGTCATCTCGGCGGGGTCGTGCGTGTAGTGGGTGAAGAAGTGCTTCTCGAGCTGCTTGGCCCGGAATGCCGGCAGCCCGAGCTCGGTCATCTTCTCGACACGCTGTTCGGGAGTGAGGTCGGCGAAGTGTGCCGGCGGCTTGCCGCGGCGAGGGCTGGCGAACTGCAGCAGGGGCCGGCCATCGGCATCCTTCTTCTGCGTCCACCCCTCGGTGCGGGGTCGCACCTGCGCATGGGTCATGCCTTCCAGGGTACGGGAGCAGGATGCGCGGATGCTGGGGGCCTGTGCCTGGGAGAATGGACGGGTGAGACTTCTCGTTGCGGCGCTGGACGCCGAACTCGTCGCGTTCCCCGCCGAGATCCCGGGCTTCGACCGGCTCGTGACCGGACCCGGAAAGCTGCAGGCCACCTACGCGCTGACGCGCGCGCTGGATGCGACCCGCTACGACGAGGTGCTCGTCGTAGGAACGGCCGGTGCGATCGACACGCTTCTGGACCCCGAGGTCTACGACATCGATGCCGCCATCCAGCACGATGTCAGCGACATCGACGGCGTGGTCGGCCAGCATGTGTCACTGCCGGCCCGCGTGACGCTGCCCGCCGATCTCATCCGGCGACAGGCGGTCACGATCGCGACCGGTGACCACTTCGTGGACGATGCCGAGGCCGTGGCATCCATCCGCCCGCTGGGCGCTCGCCTCGTCGACATGGAGACCTACGCGTACGCGTGGGTCGCCGAGCGGTTCGGCGTGCCGATTCGCGTGCTCAAGGCCGTCTCCGACCGCGCGCAGGACGGTGCGATCACCGACTGGCGCGCCGCGGTCGCCGCGTGCAGCGACCAGCTGTGGGACGTGGTCCAGGCGGACTACGGGGTCTGACCCGGCCCACCCGCTGGCGGCCTGACCGACGAGAGGCGGGATGCCGCGGCATCCACTCTCCCGGCCTCTCGTGCGCTCGACTGGGCGGCGCGCTCGTCGCCGCTTCTGCCGCGCGGGCTTGACGTGCTCCCCGGCGTGTGCCTAGTCTGTGTCCGGCCTTGTTACCGGTAACATCCACGCTGCCGACGACATGACCACACCACCCGCGAACAATGAGGTTCTCCATGAAGAGACCATTCCGCCCGACGGCGAGCCATCCATGCTCTCGCCCACCGCGTCCGCGCGCCACTCCCGTCGGCACACCGCCAATTCCGTTCGAAGGGGCGCGGAAGCCACTGCGTCCCTCTTTCCACGACTCCACCGTCGACAACCACTAAGAGGAAGGCAGGAACCATGTCGTTCCGCATCACAAAGATCGCCGCCGTCACCGTCGCGGCCGGCCTCGTCTTCAGTCTCGCCGCTTGTTCCGGCGGTCGCGGGGGCTCGGGCAATTCCGATGACGGCGCCGATGCCAACAAGGGCGCCCTGGTCGGCATCGCTATGCCGACGAAGGTCGACCAGCGCTGGATCCAAGACGGCGACAACGTCGTGAAGTACCTGAAGGAGGCCGGTTACAAGACCGACCTCGAGTACGCCAACAACGACATCCCGACGCAGGCGCAGCAGATCGAAGCCATGATCACCAAGGGCGCCAAGGTGCTTGTGATCGCCTCCATCGACGGCGGGGCGCTCGGCCAGCAGCTCGACGACGCGAAGGCGGCCGGCGTCAAGGTCATCTCTTACGACCGCCTGCTCACCGGCGACGAGAACGTCGACTATTACGCCACCTTCGACAACTTCAAGGTCGGCGTTCTGCAGGCGAACTCGTTGCTGACCGGTCTCGGTTACCTCGATGACAACGGAGAGAAGACCGGCGACAAGGGCCCGTGGCACGTCGAACTGTTCGCCGGCAGCCCCGACGACAACAACGCGACGTTCTTCTACAAGGGTGCGATGAGTATCCTGCAGCCTCTGATCGACGACGGCACCCTCGTGGTCACCAGCGGTCAGACCGACTTCAACCAGACCGCGATTCAGGGCTGGGACCCAGCGACCGCCAAGAAGCGCATGGACGACTTGCTCGCCAAGAGCTACTCGACCGGCGCGACGAGGCTCGACGGCGTGCTCTCGCCCTATGACGGCCTGTCGGACGGCATCATCGCGGCACTCGAAAGCGGCGGCTACAAGGTCGGCACCGACACGTGGCCGATCATCACCGGTCAGGACGCCGAAGTTGCCAGCGTGAAGCAGATCATCGCGGGGTCGCAATACTCGACGATCTTCAAAGACACCAGAAACCTCGCGAAGCAGGCCGTCGCGATGACCGAAGCGCTGCTGCAAGACAAGAAGCCCGAGGTCAACGACACGAAGAGTTATGACAACGGCAAGAAGGTGGTCCCCACCTATCTCCTGCCGCCGGTGGTCGTGACCAAGGCCAACTACCAGAAGGAACTCATCGACAGCGGCTACTACACCGAGGGCGACCTCAAGTAGCACCCGCCGTGCCGGGCGTCCAGCGACGCCCGGCACCCGTTCGAAGGAGACACCATGACCGAGGACGCCATCCTCGAGATGCGGGCGATCACCAAGGAGTTCCCCGGGGTCAAAGCGCTCTCAGACGTCAATCTCACCGTGCGCCGTGGTGAGATCCACGCGATCTGCGGCGAGAACGGTGCCGGCAAGTCGACCCTCATGAACGTTCTGAGCGGCGTGTACCCGCAGGGTACCTACGACGGTGACATCGTCTTCGAGGGGAATGTGTGCCGGTTCGGCAGCATCGCCGACTCAGAGAAGGCCGGCATCGTCATCATCCACCAGGAGCTGGCCTTGAGCCCGTACCTGAGCATCGCCGAGAACATCTTCATCGGCAACGAGCGCGGACGCGCGGGCTGGATCGACTGGGGCTCGACCGAAACTCTCGCACGAAGCTACCTCGAGCGCGTCGGGCTGCATGACAACCCGGCGACGAAGGCGAACGAGCTGGGTGTCGGCAAGCAGCAGCTCGTCGAGATCGCCAAGGCGCTGTCGAAGGATGTGACGTTGCTCATCCTGGACGAACCCACCGCCGCCCTCAACGACGACGACTCTGAGCGTCTGCTCGATCTGATGCTCGAGCTGAAGGGACAGGGCGTCACCAGCATCTTGATCTCCCACAAGCTCAACGAGATCAAGAAGGTCGCCGACACCGTCACGATCATTCGAGACGGGCACACGATCGAGACGCTCGATGCCGCCAGCCCCGAAGTGAACGAAGACCGCATCATCAAGGGCATGGTCGGACGCGACCTGACGCACAGATTCCCCGAGCACACACCGCATATCGGCGATGAGCTGCTGCGCATCGAAGACTGGACCGTTCACCACCCTTCCGACCGCGCGCGGGTGGTCGTCGACCATGCCAGCCTCACCGTGCACGCCGGCGAGATCGTCGGCATTGCCGGGCTCATGGGCGCGGGCCGCACAGAGCTGGCGATGAGCGTGTTCGGCCACAGCTGGGGCGTCGACATCTCGGGCACCGTGTACAAACGGGGCAAGCCGGTGAACACCCGCAGCGTGCCTGCTGCCATCCGCGCGGGCCTGGCCTATGCGACCGAAGACCGCAAGACCTATGGTCTGAATCTCATCGACGACATCGCCCGCAACGTGTCTGCAGCGGGTCTGGGCACCCTCAGCAATCGGTTCGGCTGGGTCGACGGCAACCGCGAACATGTCGTCGCCGAGCAGTACCGGCGCGACATGAACATCAAGGCGCCGTCTGTCTCCTCGATCGTCGGCAAGCTCTCCGGCGGCAATCAGCAGAAGGTGGTCCTCTCCAAGTGGATGTTCGCCGACCCCGACGTGCTCATCCTCGATGAGCCGACCCGCGGCATCGACGTGGGCGCCAAGTACGAGATCTACACGATCATCAATCGCCTCGCCGACGAGGGGAAGGGCGTCATCGTCATCTCCTCCGAGCTGCCCGAGCTGCTCGGTCTCTGCGACCGCATCTACACCCTGTCCGAAGGCGTCATCACCGCCGAGGTCCCCCGCGACGAGGCATCTCCCGAACGTCTCATGCAGAGCATGACCAAGATCCGAGAAGAGGACCACCTATGAGCACGACGCAGACGGAGGCGCGCGCACAGAAGGGAGGGCTGATCGCCAGCACTGTCTCGTACATGAGCGGGCAGCTGCGCCAGATCGGCCTGTTCATCGCACTCATCGTCATCGTGCTGTTCTTCCAGATCGTGACGCAGGGCATCACCCTGAGCCCGCGGAATGTCTCGAACCTCATCGTTCAGAACAGTTACATCCTGATCCTCGCCATCGGCATGGTGATGGTGATCATCGCGGGACACATCGACCTGTCCGTGGGTTCGGTGGTGGCCGTCATCGGCGCCCTCGCCGGTGTGTTGAACAACAAGCTGGGCTTGGACTGGGCGACCACCGTCGTCCTCTGCCTGATCGCCGGGGCGGTGATCGGCGCATGGCAGGGCTTCTGGATCGCCTATTTCCATATCGAGTCGTTCATCGTGACCTTGGGTGGGATGCTGCTGTTCCGCGGACTCGCACAGATTCTGCTCCACAACACGCAGATCTCGCCGTTCGACGACGGGTTCCGCGCAATCGGATCCGGTTTCCTCCCAGACCTGGGCGGAGGAACCTCCTACCTCGAACCGCTCACCATGATCCTGGGGATCGGGGCGGTCATCGCTCTCATCGGCATGAGCGTCCGTTCTCGTCGTTCCCGTGCGAAGAACGGTTTGACGCTCGAGCCGCTGGGCTGGTTCACCCTGAAGACGGTGTTCATGGCGGTGCTCATCCTCGGAATCGCGTGGTTGCTGGCGAGCTACCGCGGCACCCCCGTGGTGCTCGTCATCCTCGGCGTGCTGGTCGTCGCGTACTCGGCGGTGATGGCGAACAGCGTGTTCGGACGCCACGTGTATGCGCTGGGCGGCAACAAGCGTGCAGCACAACTGAGCGGCGTGAAGACCGACCGGGTCAGCTTCCTCCTTTTCGTGAACATCGGTGTGCTGTCGGCTCTGGCGGGCCTTGTCTTCACGGCACAGCTGAACCTGGCCGGTCCGAGCGCCGGAAACGGGTTCGAACTGGATGCCATCGCCGCTGTCTTCATCGGCGGGGCCGCCGTGAGCGGCGGCATCGGCACCATCGGCGGAGCGATCGTCGGTGGCCTCATCATCGGTGTGCTCAACAACGGCATGACGATCATGGGCGTGGGCACCGAGTGGCAGGAATTCATCAAGGGACTCGTGCTGCTGGCAGCGGTGGCCTTCGACGTCGTCAACAAGCGACGCGGCGCCCGTCAAGGATGACCTGATGGGAGGGGTGGATGCCGCGGCATCCACCCCTCCGTCCGTCAGAAGAGCAGGTACACGGCGCCGATGACGGTGAGCGCGATCACGATCCGCTCGAACAGCTGCTGGCTGATCCGCCCGGCGATCCACCGACCGAACAAGGCCGCCGCGACAACCACCGGCACCAGGATGAGGTCGATGAGCACTCCTTGCGGAGTGATCAGTCCGAGAAAGATGGAGAACGGCAGCTTCGTGACGTTCACGATGGCGAAGAACCATGCGGTGGTGCCGAGGAACGCCTTGACCGGGAAGCGCCCTGCGATGAAGTACATCGACATGACGGGACCGGCGGCGTTCGCGACCATCGTGGTGAATCCGCCGAGCGAGCCGTAGACCGCGGCGGCGACGCGGTGAGCGCGTGGCCCGGTGCCGGGCTCATGGCCCCGCCACCTCCGCAAGAGCGTCACCGCCACGACGGCGAGCAGGATCACCGCGATCATGCGGCGCACCCACGCGTCGGAGGCGAAGGCGAGGAAGACCGCGCCACCGATGAGGCCGACCACCACCGCGGGCGCCAGCCGCAGCAGCGTGCGCAGATCGGCGTGGCGCCGATAGGCCAGCAGCGCGAACACATCGCCGACGATGAGCAGCAGCAGGATCGTCCCCGTCGACTGTCTCGCCGGCAGCACCGCCGCGAACAGCGCCACCGCGAGCGTTGCGGCCCCCGGAAGGGCGGCCTTCGAGAGGCCGATGACCGCGGCGCCGACCGCGAGAGCGACCCACGCGAGGACGCTCAGATCAGACAGGGGCACCCGCTTACGCTAGCGTGCGCGTGGCGAGATGCCGCCGCGCCGACGACCTCGTGAGATCACGTACGACCTCGCGAGATAAGGTACGACCTCGCGAGAACACGCCTGTGCACGCCCGAAGCGCGAAAAAGCGTGCACAGGCGTGTTCCCGCGTGAAGGCGTCCGCGGCCCACGCACCGTCAAGGCGCCGCGGCGTACGCAGGGTCCGGGCGCCGGCGGCGCCCGCCTCAGTCCAGGAAGATGTCGGGGAAGAGCTCGCTGTCGGGCGTGCCCGGCACGGCTGCATACCCCGACAGGTCGGTGACGCCGGCCGCGGCCAGCACGTCTTCGACGATCAGGCTCTGGCCCGTGTACGAACGCGCCGGCTGCGTGAGCACCGCATAGGCCGCGTCGGCGTAGATCTCGGGCGTGCGGCTGGCCTTCATCATCCGGTCTCCGCCGAGCGCGAACTGCACCGCCGCGGTCGCGATCGTGGTCCTGGGCCACAGTGTGTTGGCGGCGATGCCCTGCTCGGCGAACTCCGCGGCCATGCCCAACGTGGCCATGGTCATCCCGTACTTGGCCAGCGTGTAGCCGGTGTGGGCGCCCAGCCAGCGCGGCGTGATGTTCAACGGCGGCGACAGCGACAGGATGTGGGGGTTCTCGGCCTCCTGCAACATGGGGATCGCGGCGCGCGAGAGCATGAACGTGCCGCGCACGTTGACGTCCTGCATGAGGTCGTACTTCTTGGCCGAGAGGTCCAGCGAGCCCGACAGATCGATCACGCTCGCGTTGTTGATCACGATGTCGATGCCGCCGAACTCGCCCTGTGTCTTCAGCACGGCGCCGGCCACGTCGTCGTCGCTGCGCACATCGCCGACGATCGGCAGGGCATGGCCCCCAGCATCCCGAATCTGCTCGGCAGCCGTGTGCACGGTGCCCTCGAGCTTCGGGTGGGGTGTGTCGGTCTTGGCCAGCAGCGCGATGTTGGCACCGTCGCGCGCGGCGCGCAGGGCGATGGCCAGCCCGATGCCGCGGCTGCCGCCCGACAGGAGAATGGTCTTTCCGGCGAGGTCGGTCATGTCGTTTCTCCTTGCGTCGTCAGCGCTTCGCGAACGCCTGGATGCGGGCCCGTGCTTCGGGGGTGTCAAACGAGGCGCCGATCGAGCGCGCCTCCTCGCTGAGTTGCTCGGCGAAGGTGCGGGTCGGCTGCGAACGCACCAGGCGCTTGGCCTGTCCGTAGGCGCGATACGCACCGGCGAGCCAGAAGTGCGCGACCTCGTCGGCGCGCTCGCCGACCGCGTCAGGGGCGACCACCTCGGCCACGAGCCCCCAGTCGAGGGCTTCGTCAGCCGACAGCATCCGGTCTTGCAAGACGAGCTGCAGCGCCCGCCGCTCGCCGACCGCCCGCGCCAGCTGCGCACTGACCGACAGGTCGGGCGTCAGCCCGATGTTCGCGTAGAGACTGCCGAGCTTCGAGTTCTCGCCGATGATCGCGTAGTCGCTGGCCATCAGGATGCCCAGCCCTCCCCCGGCCGTCGTGCCCTGCGCCGCAGCGACGACAGGGACCGCCGACTCGGTGAGTGCCCGGATGCCGGAGTTGATGACCTCGGCCAGCTCGGTCAGCGTGCTGCCCGCGCTCATGCCCTCGGCCATCTCGCGCACGTCGCCGCCCGCACAGAAGGCGCGGCCCGCGGCATCCACCACAATGGCACCGACGTCGTCACGGCTCGTGGCCTCGCGGGTGGCGTCAGCCCACGCGTGCGCCGTCTCGGCGTCGAACGCGTTGAGGCGTTCGGGTCGATTGAGGGTGATGCGGGCGAGCCCGTTCTCGATGCGCAGGAGGACGGCGTCGCTCATCGCGGAGCCATCCGGATCGCGCCGTCGAGACGGATCGTCTCGCCGTTCAGATATCCGTTGTCGATGATGGCGAGGGCCAGTTTCGCGTATTCGGCGGGCGTGCCCAGGCGTGCGGGGTACGGCACCTGCTCGCCGAGCGAGTCCTGGGCGGCCTGCGGCAGGCCGGCGAGCATCGGAGTCTCCATGATGCCCGGCGCGATCGTGCACACGCGCACGCCGTAGCGCGCCAGTTCACGCGCGATCGGCAGCGTCATAGCGTGCACGCCGCCCTTGCTGGCGGAGTACGCCGGCTGGCCGATCTGTCCTTCGAAGGCGGCCACCGACGCGGTGTTGATGATGACGCCGCGGTCGCCCGATTCGGTCGGGTCGTTCTTGGTGAGGGATGCCGCGGCCTGCGAGATCACGTTGTAGGTGCCGATCAGGTTGACCTGGATGACCTTCGCGAACGCCGACAGCGGCGACGGGTTGCCGTCGCGGTCGAGCACCTTGGCCGGCGGAGCGATGCCCGCGCAGTTGACGACGACGCGCAGCGGAGCGGCATCGGCGGCCACGGTGACCGCGTTCGCGACCTGCTCGGGGTCGGTGACGTCGGCGGCGGCGAACGTGCCCTCCAATTCGGCGGCGATCTCGGCGCCCGCCGAGGTGGGCAGGTCCACGATCGTGACCTTCGCCCCCTGCGCGGCCAGGGCGCGGGCGGTGGCCAGGCCCAGTCCGCTCGCACCGCCCGTGACAAGGGCGGCAGCGTGGCTGATCTGCATGTGTTCTCCTTCGAACTTCGGCTTTCGAACGGCCCCGGAAGAGGCGCCGGCTTCGGCATCCGGTGCCAGCTTACGCGAGACTGCGTCTCGCGCTCGCCGGTTCGAGTCCACCCCAGGCTAGCCCGTGCGGGTGTTGACTGGGCATATGGAGATCCGCACCAAGCGCGTGTACGACGAGCCCGCGGCATCCGACGGCTACCGCGTTCTCGTGGACCGCCTCTGGCCGCGCGGCCTGTCGAAGGAGAAGGCCGATGTCGACCTGTGGGCCAAACAGGTCGCGCCGTCCGCCGAGCTGCGCAAGGCCTTCCATCACGAGGACATGCCGTTCGACGACTTCGTGACCGCGTACCGCGCCGAGCTTGCCGCGAATGCGAGCGCGGTCGACGAGCTGCGCGGCGAGATCGCCGGGCACAAGGTCGTCACACTGCTGTATGCGATGAACGACACCGAGCACAACCACGCGGGGCTGCTGCGCGACGCGCTCGAGGGGTAGCGGCTCCGCCCACCGCAGAGAGGCCATGTTCAAAACTCAGCCATTCCGCGGCATCGGAGGTCTGACCGCGGCGTGTCCGCGGCGCGACAGCGGGTTCTTGATGAGTTCTGAACACCGGAAGGGTGGATGCGAACGTATACCGCCGCCGCGTCGACGGCCGTCATCGTTGCTGGGCGGCCGAGTGGCGGTACGACGAGGCAGTCATCCGCCTTGAAGCGCTCTGGCGCTCCTGGGAGCATTTGCGGCAGGATGCCGCAACCGGGATCAGCGTGTGGTGGCGCGATCACGCTGACCACCACATGGCAGTGCTGATGGACCCTGATGGGCCATTCGCGGCCGCGGACCACACCGACAGCGCCAACCACTGCAAGAAGGGCGAACCATTGCCGTACGCACCACCGCCGGCCGGAGTATTCCCGGACGTTCCGAGTCACACGGCTGAGCCGACTATGGAGAATCTCGCACTCACGCAACAACCGGCGCAATCTCAGGACTGAGACCGGCCGATATCTGTAGACCGCTCAGCACTCTCGCTCCACACTTCGGTTCCGCCACCAACAGTCGACGAGCTCGTGAACGCGAGCACGACCGCAAGGAACCCCAAGAAGATCGGCACCGCAGCTCGAACAAATGTTGAGAGAGCCGTGACGGGCAAAAAGGGCGTCGACATGTCGGGCGGCACACTCACCAGAGCCACGAGCACGGCGATCGTAACCACAGCCTGCGCCAGGAGCGCCCATGCCGGTGCCCATCGCCATCTCGCCGGCAAGTGCGTCGCCCGTCCGATCTGAACCACCACCACCAAGGAGATCGCCAGGGTCACCAGGTCCAACGGGCTGACAAGGCCAAGTGGAACCGTCGCCCGGTCCAGCAGCCCCATTGTCTGGACGATCGAGAGCGCGAGGATCCAGCCCGCAAGAACGAAAAGCGCGATGGTTCCGAGACGCCGGCCGCGGAACAGATTCTGCGCAACGCGACCATTCAGAGCCAGCACAGCCAGGCCTCCCGCGTAGAGGATCGCTGAGAGAAGCGACCTCCCCGGAAATGCCGGTAGAGCAAACTCGACCGGAGACGAGGCAGCGAGCATCGAGCCCGCCCAGAGATACGAATTCTTCGACATCACCACGCTTCTTCCGTCAAGCCCTGAGTATCGACTGTATCGACTGTATCGACAGAACCTCACTGTATCGACGACTCCCGGCACATGCCGCCTTCAGATAATTCGGCCATCCGGGGGGCAAGGCTCTCCACACTCTTTTCCTGCGCGGCTCAAAGGTTTCCCTTGCGAGAGATCTGTTCTTGGTGGTAGTCCCTAATTGACAATGTTCGCGCCGAACAACAAGCAGGAGAGGTTGGCATGGGGATCAAATCAAAGAGTGCGAAGGTACTCGGTGTGCTGGGAGTCCTAATCGTCGCAACAGCATTGGGCACTGCAGCGGATGCGCACACAGCCACGGGCGCAGATAACGCGCTAGCGCGAGGGGCGGCAGCGGCCGATGCCGCGGGTTACATCGTCGTCGGCCCTTCGGACGCCCAGGTGGCCGGAGATGCAACCTTCTATCCCACCGGGCCGATTAGTGACGACACGCTGGTCGTCATCAAGGACTCGGACGGGAACCTGCCGGGCGGCCTCACGACGAGCGACCTTCAGACGCTCGTCCAGCAGAAACGCGCCGGAACGCTCACGACCTCAGCAGACGAAACCACCGCGCCATCATCCGTCGTTACGCCCCTCACCACCTACTATTCATGGTCTGCAACCTCCTTTCAGTGGTCGGGTAGCTACGCGGGTGGCTCTCTGATCGGCTGGGACGACTCCGCGACCGCAACGTACTATTTCAGAACAAAAGACGCGACTTCTGAGACCGCGGCAGGAGACGGTATCGGCTACTACCGCGGATACAACGGATCCACATTCGGCACATGGTCTAGCTGGTATGCACTGGGAAATGCTGGTACCAGTGGGCACACGAAGGCCGGTATCCCATGGGGGAACGTAGCCGCGGTTAAGAAATTCGAGGCGTTGTGTACTACGTCGACGGCCTGTTTCGGGGACTTCAACTAACACTCCCGCTGCGAGTGAGAGAGGGGGTTTCGCTGTTCGCTGTCACAGCTCCGCCTCGGTGTCGCTGTGCCGCGCGCCGGCGACGACGCCGTGGTGCCGACGATTGAACACCTCCTCGTACACGTCATCCTCGATGAGCCCGCGACGTCGAGCGTCGCTAACCTCGGACCACGTACCGGGCGGATCAACGATTAGCGAGTCACAGCCATCCGTATGCCCACCCTTCACATAGGGGAACCGCACGAGCTCGTCGACGAGCTTCGCCCTGTCAACGAAGCCAGCGGCGTACCGCTCGCAAATCTCGTACGGCGTCGCACCGGAAAAACCATCCAGGGGCATCGCTACCTTCGCTGCCGTGCGCAGCGCGCTCAGAACAGACGGCTGCGCGATCCCGAGCCACCTGGAAATATCCCGCTGACTGTAGCCACGCTCTCCAAGCCGGCGCAGCTCGCGTCGATAGTCCAGCTCGTCGATCTCCTTCCGACGTCGCGCCAATACTGCTGCACGCGCCTCAACCGGAACCTCTACGATCGTCACGACGACCACCTCCTATAGAACATTCTATCAGGCTGGTATAGATAGGGCTATCGGCCGAGCGCTCGGCGCACGCTGGAGGCTCCGACGCCCAGCACGCGAGCGATGCTCTCCCAGCTGTGGTGCTCGGCGCGCATGCGCTCGGCCACGGCAACACGCTCCGCGGTCATCACGGTAGGCCGGCCACCGATACGGCCTTGGGTGCGTGCATAGTCCAGACCGCGCAGGGTGTTCTCCCTGATCGTGTCCACGCGCAGCTGCGCAAACACGGCCACGATTCCGAACAGCGCCCGCCCCATGGGCGAGGTCGTGTCAATCAGTGGTTCGGTGAGGCTGACGATGTTTACGCCACGGTTGTCGAGGTCGTGCAGCGTCTCGATCAGGATGCGTTCGCTGCCGGCCAGCCGATCCAGTCGCCGCACCTTCAGGATGTCGCCCGGCCTCAGATAGTCGAGGCAGGCCACCCACTGCGGCCGGTCGATGATGCGGCTCGACTGCCCGTGGTCGACGAACACGCGCGAGCATCCCGCGGCGCGCAGTTCTGCCTCTTGCGCGTCCGGGTTCTGGTCTCGCTTGGAGACCCGGGCGTAGCCGATCACATTGCTCATGCCGAAAACGGTACAGCGCGGTTTTGACGCAGCTTCGGTTTCGGCAACCTATTTCGGCAGAGACTTCCCGGGCGTGTCGCAGCTTCGGCCAGAACCCGCCTTAATCGACCGGTAACGGCGGCAGATTTCGCTGTGTTCTCGCCGAACCCGCGCCTATTGACAAGGGAAGGCTCCGAGAGGACCATCAACAACAATGTTGTGGTCCTGTACGCGGCTGCATACGCTGTGGGACCCGAGTCATCACGCCCTGGAGGAGAAGATGCGCCCACGTTCGATAGCCGTTCGATGGATGGCGGGAGCATTTGTTGCGGGGCTGCTGCTCACTGCTGCTCCATTCGCAGCGACCGCTGGAACCGCAACGTCCGCGGAGGCCGCGTACTCCGTCGGCGGCCACGCGTACAACAATCAAGCGATGATAGCCACCAGTACGACAGGGGCGGCGGGGGCGGGGAGCGCTACCGCATACACCATTGTTTCAACCCAAACTGGATCGGTGCCAGCAGGGTATATGGGGGCGCGGGCGAGGATGTTTAACTCGTCTGGAACTCTCCTTCAAGAGAGCGCGATCAAGTACAACGCCGTTAACAACACGTCTTATATGTCGGTACTAACCAGTAAGACCGGTCATGGCGTTCGGCAGAGTTGGGGCGTCACCTGGGGGTGGAAGGGTTCCAGCTACGGGGCGTTCTATACATACAAGTCTCCGTATCAGAACTCGTGAGAGGAAAGATCGTCATGAAGACAAAGTCAATCGTTTTCCTCTCGCTCGGGGCGGCACTTGCGCTGTCGGCAGGCCTTGCTTCGGGGGCCGCCATCGGCGGTATCCAACCGGATACCGCGCCCCCGCCAACACCCACGCCCGTGGCTTACCCAGAGAACTCGAACGGCTTGACCTTCGGATCAGCCATGGATGCGCCCTCGCCCGATTTTGAGCCAGATCTGATCCGCGTCGAAGCAACGAACGGTCGTGAAGGGTACGTGTACAAAAGCGACCTGGACGAAGCTGATGGTTCGGCCGCTGCCGAGAGTTTCAAGTCACCGGATGAAGCCGTTGCGTGGCAAGAAGAACGCGAAGCGCAGGAGTTGCGAGATGGGCCGCTAGCGGTGGCGGTGTATGCCGAGGATGGAAAGACAGTCATCGGAAAGTTCGAGATCTCAATAGCCGAAGTGGAAGTAAAGTAGCCACGGAAGCCGTTCGGCGGGTTGATCGAACGCTGACACGATCTCGCTGCATTCCGACGCGGCCGCCAAGTGGCACCGTCCTCCGAGGACCGCAATGTCGCGCGCGTCTAATGCTCGCGCGCGGTGGCTGCCGCCCAGCATCGGGGGTATTGGTCGTGAGATGAACACGCAGGACGACGCACTCCGCGGCCGATGGACGTGGCCGGGCCGCGGCATCCCGAATCAGCCGGCCGACCGCCAGCGGGCGCGGGATTCGCCGCTCTTCAGCGTGCAGCGCATGGCCGTGCCCTTCACCGTGACGCCGCGTGCGCCCTCGGGCGTGCAGAACGAGCCCGCGCCGTGCCGTCGACCGCCGGGGAGGTGGATGCCACCGGCCCGGCCGTCTGCGTCGGTGTGGCCGTCTGCGTCGGTGTGGCCGTCGGGGCCGGGGTGACGGTCGGCGTCGCGGTTGTCGTCGGCGTCGCGCTCGGCGTCACGGTTGTCGTGGGCGTCGCGGTCGGCACACTGGGCGGCGGCGTAGCGATGCCCGCGGCTACCTCCTCATCGAACCCGCAGCCGGCGAGTGCCAGCACCAATGATGCAGTGGCCGCCGCCACTCCGACAGCCCGCGGGAACGCCCCACGTGTCACCGACCACTCCGCCCAAACAATGAGAACCATCTCATTTTAGGCGAGCGTCGTTCCTCGCGCCTCCCGAGGCGGCATCCACCGTCCCCCCGCTACGCCCGAGGGGCGCCGGGCTCGACACGCCGAAACGGCCGGGGCTTTCGCCCCGGCCGTTTCGCGTCGTCGCCGCTCAGTCGAGCGCGTCCTTGACGTCGTCCTTCACGCCTTCGGCCGCCTTCTTCATGCCGGCCTTGGCCTGGTCGAACTTGCCTTCGGTCTCAAGGCTCTCGTCGTCCGTCGCCTTGCCGGCGGCTTCCTTGCCCTTGCCCTTGAGGTCTTCTGCTTCGTTCTGGATCTTGTCGTCGATGCCCATACTGGCCTCCTTCGTCTTGTCGTCGGCTTCCACGCGACTCGGTTTCCGCCCGACGTGGACTCATTCCAGCCGACGGCAGCGGCACCGGCGAGGGGCTTGACGTGAGCCGCTTGCCGTGAGAGAGCGGCGTGCTCCGGTGGCTGGGCACACGCGCATGCCGGGCAGGATAGAGCTCATGTCGATCCCCGTCGAGCCGCTTCCGATCCCCCGACGCGTGCGTGCGCTCGCGCGTGGCGCCGCGCTCACCCCGGTGTGGGCGAACAAACTCGGCGGGCTCACCTTCCGCACGGACGACGGCCGATACATCAAGTGGTGGCCGCGGAATCTGGAAGTGGATGCCGCAGCCGAAGCCGAGCGCCTGGCCTGGGCGGGTGCGTACACCCGCGTGGCCCAGGTCCTGACCGTCGGGCACGATGCGACCGAGGAGTGGCTGGTAACCGAGGCGATCGACGGCCGCTCGGCGGTCGATCCGCGCTGGATCGCCGACCCTGCGACCGCCGTGCGCGCGCTCGGCGCCGGCCTCCGGGCTCTGCACGACGCCCTGCCCGTAGAGACGTGTCCGTTCGACTGGGGCGTCCCTGCGCGCATCGCGAATGCCGCGGGCCGCGGCATCCACGTTCCCGCTGCGCTGCGCACGCCGCCGCCGATCGATGCGCTGGTCGTCTGCCACGGCGACGCATGCTGCCCGAACACGCTGCTGGACGACGCCGGCGACCCCGTCGCGCACGTCGACCTGGGCGCCCTCGGTGTCGCCGACCGCTGGGCGGACATCTCCGTCGCCTCGATGAGCACCCGGTGGAACTACGGGCCGGGATGGGAGAACGCTCTCATCGCGGCGTACGGCATCGAGCCAGATCCCGAGCGTCTGGCCTACTACCGCGACCTCTGGGACGCGACGTGAGGTCGGTGAACGAAGCGGAGGCTCATGCCGCCTCTGGCGTCGCGGCGGCGAAGCGCTCGCGAGAACACGGCCGTGCACGCCCTCCCCGCCTCACACCGTGCACAAGCGTGCGCTCGCGAGAACACACCCGTGCACGGTGTGAGGCGCAGACACCGACCCCCGCTCACAGCGTCCAGACGAACGTCCAGCTGCCGACGGCGACGGCGATGGTGATGGATGCCGCGGCCACGACGACCGCGATCGCCACGAGCACCGCATCCCGCGGGCGCAGACGCGAGGGCCGCGCCCAGCTGCGTGCGCCGGGGGCGCCGAAGCCGCGCGCCTCCATGGCGGTGGCGAGCTTGGTGCCGCGCCGGATCGCGAGGACGAACAGCGCGAACGCCTGCCCGAGGAACCGGCGGATGCGCCCGGAGTCGGCGACGCCCCGCGCGCGACGCGCGAGCGACAGCTCGCGCCAGTCGTCGACCAGCAGCCCGACAAGGCGCAGCCCGGCCAGCGCCCCCAGCACGAAGCGCGACGGCAGGCGCAGCAGTTGTGAGAGCCCGTCGGCGAGGTCGGTCGGATCGGTGGTCGACAGCAGCACGATGGCCGGCAGCGAGATCGCCAGCACGCGCAACAGGATCGCCAGCGCGAGTTGCAGCGAGCCATCGCTGATGTGCACGAGCCCCCACTGCGCATAGGTCTGCCCCGAGGGCCGTCCATACAGCACCGTCGCGGCCGAGGCAATGACGGCGGCGAGCAGGAGCGGCCAGGCGCGCAGCCACAGCATTCGTGCCGGAAGCCCGGCGAACGGCATCAGGACGAGCACGCCCGCCAGGGTCACCCCGGCCGAGACCGGGTCGATCGACAGCAGCAGCGTCACCGTCAGCGGGAGAGTGGCGAGCAGTTTCGCCACGGGGTTGAACGAGGCGACGCGAGCGGCGGGGTCCGGCGCAAGGACGCTCATCGCACACCGCCCGGGGCCAACGCCGCATCCAACCGCAGCTCGTCGTCCGCAAGCGCGTCGACCAGCCCGGGGTCGTGCGTCACGAAGACGACGGCGGTGCCGGCATCCCGCACCTCATCGATGAGGTCGGCGAGTTCGCGCCACGTGCGGGCATCCTGCCCGTAGGTCGGCTCGTCGAGGACGAGCACGCGCGGACGCGTGGCGAGGGCGGCGGCCACCGTGAGGCGGCGCTTCTCGCCGCCCGAGAGGGTGAACGGGTTGACGGCCGCGAGCCGGGCCAGCCGCAGGCGCTCCAGAAGAGGATCGACGCGGGCCGCCAGCGCGTCGCCGTCGATGCCCAGGGCGCGCGGGCCCACGGCGAGCTCATCGCGCACGCGGGCGGTCAGCAGCTGGTGCTCGGGCTCTTGGAAGACCATGCCGATGCGGGTCAGAAGCTCGCGCGAGCGCCAGCGGACCGGATCCGGCCCGGCGCCGTCGCGCAGCGCTTCGGTGGCGACAAGTCCACCCCCGGCGTGCGGCAGCAGACCGGCGACGGTCAGCGCGAGCGTCGATTTTCCGGCGCCGTTGGGTCCGGTCAGCGCCAGGGCCCGGCCCGCATCGACCGACAGATCGATTCGGGACGCCACGACCCGCGGCATCCGCTGCCCGAACGCCCGGCGGCCGACCGCCAGCCCGCGCGCCTCGAGCAGCCGGTCTCCCCCGGTGCTGCGACGCGGCCGCGGCGAGCGCCAGGGCTCAGCGCCCGGCACCCAGACGCCGGCCTCGGTCAGCTCGCTGCCGAACCGCGCGAACACCTCGCCGGGGGCGCCGTCGGCGATCAGCCCTTCGTCACCCAGGACGATGACCCGATCCATATGCGCTGCCCACAGATCGACCCGATGCTCGACGACCACGAGGGTCGCCCCGCGGGTTGCCGACAGCACGGCGTCGCGCACCGACACCGCGCCCTCGGGGTCGAGATTGGCGGTCGGCTCGTCGAGCAGCACGAGGCCGGGCTGCATGGCGAGGATGCCCGCCAAGGCGAGCCGCTGCTTCTGCCCGCCCGACAGTTGCGCGGTGGGGTGGTCGCGGCCGACCGACAGACCGACGGCGTCGATCGCGGCATCCACTCGCTTCCAGATCTCGTCACGGGGAACGCCGAGGTTCTCGCAGGCGAACGCGATGTCGTCGCCGACGCGGGCGAGCACGACCTGCGCATCCGGATCCTGCAGGACCAGCCCGGTGCGTCCGCGGGCCGACGCCGGGTGCGCCCCATCGACCAGGAGCGAGCCGGTTTGCTCGCCGTCCTCCTCGTCGCCGAGCACCCCGGCCAACGCGCGCAACAGCGTGCTCTTGCCCGCGCCGCTCGCGCCCAGCAGCAGCACCCGCTGACCGGCGGGGATGTCGAGATCGAGCCCCGACACCGCCCACCGGCGGCGCCCCGCGTGCCGCCAGCCCCATCCGCGTGCGGTGGCGACGGCGGGGCGCAACGAGTCGGCCATGGTCGGCCTCTACGCGGCGTCGGCGGGGGCGCTCTCCCGCTCACGGGAGCGCGCCTCCCGACCGGCACCGAAGCGGTCGAGCGCGCCGGTGGCGGCAAGAGCCCGCACGATCAGCCAGGAGACGAACCCGGCAAGCACGATGCCCGACACGATGGCGGCGATGAAGTAGACGGCACGGAACGGCAGCGCCTGGGCGGCGACCGAGGAGAAGTTCGTGTCGAGGATCGCCGTGGACAGGCCCGCGATCGCGCCCGACAGCAGGGCGCCGAGCAGGCGCCAGTTGCGGTAGAGCAGCAGCGCGAAGCCGATCTCGGCGCCCAGGCCCTCGATCACACCCCAGATGAAGGTCTCGGGCCCCCACTGCGTGCCGACCGCCATCGACACGACGGCCGCGACGATCTCGGTGTACAGCGCGGCGCCGGGCTTGCGGATCACCAGCCCACCGAGCACGCCGGCGAACAACCAGCCGCCCGCGAGCAGACCCTCGGCCCCCGGCAGAAACGCGAGAGCGGTGGACAGCGGGGTCCAGGCCTGACCCCAGATCCAGAAGACGACGCCGGCGGCGACGCCGATCACGCTGGCCACGACGATGTCGACGACTCTCCAGCGATGCTTCGGCGTGGTGGAGGCGGATGCGGTTGTGTGCATTGAAACTCCCTTCCTGCGCTGGCATGACCCAGATCAGGTTCGACGGTCGAAGCGTTGGCGCTTCCTCTCAGCCCGGCACACCGGACTCCCGTGGTTGTGTGGTCGAGTATAGCCGCGGCGACAGCCCTCGGACCCGGCTGAAAGCCGCAGCCCACCGAGGGAGATGAGGCCGAATGGCCCATCTCTCCCATGGCCCGTTGAGAGGCGCGTCCGGTAGTTTGGGCTGGTGAACACGACCGACCCGCCGACCGACGAGCCGGCGACGTCGACAACCGCAGACGGCGAGTCGGCGCTGGCATGGTGGGATGCCGCATCCCTCACCGCTTCGGCACAGTCGCTGTCTCTCGACGTGACGTCCACGGCCCAGCCCGTCGTTCCCGACCTGCTCGCCGAGCGTCCGCGCCGCTCGCCGCTGCGGCCCGGCGTGCTCGTGCCGATCGGGCTCGTGGTGGCGGTCGTCCTCGCGTACTGCGTCTCGATGGCGGTATGGCCGCTGACCGCCGTCGCCCCGACAGTGGCGAAGGCCGAGCTGCAGCCGGTCGCGGCGAAGGCCGCAGTGATCCAATGGCCCAAGGACGGGGCTGCCGGCGTCGGCGTTGAGGGTCTGGGCGACCCGGCCGCATCGACCGCCGACCAGAGCGCGATCGCCAGCATCACCAAGGTCGTCACGGCCCTCATGGTGCTCGACGAGAGCCCGGTCACTGCGAAGAAGCAGGGCCAGGAATTCGCATTCACCTACAACGACATGCTCGACTACTGGCGGTACCGGGCGCGCGGCGAGTCGGCGCTCGACGTGCCGGTCGGCGCATCACTGACCGAATACCAGGTCTTGCAGGGCATGCTGATCGGCTCGGCCAACAACTACGCGGCGCGCCTGGGGGCGACCTGGTGGGGGTCCGACGCAACGTTCGCCAGTGCCGCGAACTCGTGGCTGCACACCCGGGGAATCTCGGGCATCACGATCGCTGACCCGACCGGTTTCGACATCGGCAACACGGCGACCCCGACAGCCCTCATCGACGTGGCCGAGCTGGCGATGGCGAATCCGGTGATCGCCGGGATCGTGAAGACGAAGAAGCTCACGCTGCCCGGCGCGGGCAAGGTCGAGAACACCAACGAGCTGCTGGCCGACACGGGCGTTATAGGTCTGAAGACCGGCAGTCTCGACGGGTACAACCTGCTCGCCGCGAAGAATGTCGAGATCGACGGCACCGAGGTGCGGGTGTACTCGGTCGTGCTCAACGAGCCGACCGACAAGAAGCGCTGGTCGACGTCGCGGGATCTGCTCGCGCAGCTTGAGAAGCAGTTGCAGGAGTCGCCGTCGGTCGCCGCCGACACGACGGTGGGCACCGTGCATACGCGCTGGGGCGAGACAGTGCCGATCACGACCACCAAGGACGCCGTCGTCGTGCTGTGGAACGGCGCGTCGGCGAAGGTGACCGCAGATCTCGACCTCGGCGTCTGGGAGGCCGGCGCCAAGGCCGGCACGTTGACGGCCAGCGGGCCGCTGAACTCGTCGACGGTGTCGGTGACGCTGGGATCCGAGCTGACGGGCCCGAGCCTGTGGTGGCGGCTCACCCACCCGCTCGACCTGCTCGGGGTTGGCTGACGGGGCCGGCTGACGGGGTCGGCTGATCGGCCTCAGAACTTCCAGATGAGCGGCACGTACAGCACGGCCATCAGCAGGTAGATGAGCCCCAAAGGCAGACCGAGTCGCCAGTAGTCGCCGAACCGGTACCCACCGGGCTGCATCACCATGAGGTTCACCGGTGTCGCGATCGGGGTGAAGAAGGCGGCGGCCCCGACGACCGTCAGCCCCATCATGAAGGGTTGGATGCTGACGCCCAGAGTGTGCGAGACCGACACCGCGATCGGAACCAGGATCAGCACCGTGGCCAGGTTCGAGATGAACTGGCCGAGGACCAGCGCGACCACGCACAGCACGAGCAGCGCGAGGACCGGCGATGCCCCGCCGGTCAGTCCCAGCACGACCTTCGAGACGACGTCGGCGGCGCCCGTCGAGACGAATGCGTCTGACAGCGGGAACATGCCCGCGATGAGGATCACCGTGGTCCAGGAGATAGCGTGGTACACCTGCGGCAGAGTCAGCACCCGCGACACGATGAGCGCTCCGGCCGCCAGCAGTCCCGCGACCGCGGGCGGCAGAACCCCGGTGGCCAACAGCACGACCATGAGAGCAAGGATGGCCAGCGCCCGCTTCGCGCCGCGACCGAGCGGCACCGCACGACGCAACGTCTGAGGCTGCGTGACCGCGATGACATCGGGCGAGCGCACGTAGCGCTCCAGTGCGGCCCACGGCCCCTGCACGAGCACCGAGTCGCCGGCCTGCAGCGTGAGCTCGCCGCCGCGCACAGACGTGGCATCGACGTCGCTGCCTCCGCGGCGCACCCCGAGGATCACGAGGTCTTCTTCGCGCGTGGTCATACCCGCATAGATCGTGCGGCCCACCAGCCTCGATCGTGGCGCGATCATGACCTCGGCCGCGCCCTCCCGCGCGCTGAACAGCTGCCCGGTCTCGGCCGTGACCGCATAGCTCTCGCGCAGACGCTGGGCCGCGCGGCTCGTGTCGGGCACGTCGAGATGCTCGGGGTCGCGGCGTGGAAGCAGCCGTTCCCCGAACACCGCGGTGAACACCACCGTGAGCACGACCAGCGGAATGCCCACCAAGGCGAACTCGAAGAACCCGAATGCGCGGCCGCCGGCGTTCACCGCGGCATCCGACACCACCACGTTCACCGGCGTACCGGTCAGGGTCAGCAGAGACCCCGCGCTCGCGCCGAAGGCCAGCGGGATGAGCAGCTTCGACGGAACGATCCCCGCGCGCACCGCGACCGCGACGACAACGGGCAGCAGGGCGGCGACCGCCCCGTTGATGCTGATGAACGCCGACATCACCGCCGCGATGAGCATGACGGCGATGAGCAGGATGCCGCGGTTCGTCCCCACCCGCTCGATCACCCGCTGCCCGACCCAGGCGGTCACGCCCGTCGCGTCGAGCGATTCGCTGACCACGAACAGCGTCGCGATGAACACGACAGTCGGGTCGCCGAACCCCGACAGCGCCTCGGGAAGCGTCAGCACACCCGTCGCCCACAGAGCGAGGCAGACGCCCAGCGCGACCACCGGCAGCGCGATCCGGCCGCTCACGAACGCGATCACGGCGAGACCGAGGATGACGAAGGTGGCGATCACGGGGTCCACGCGGCGAGCCTACTCGGGCCTGTCGCGCCCGGCGGCGCCCCGCACGAAAACACCTGATCTCGCGAAAGCAGGACGATCGAGCCGCACATCGTCCTGATCTCGCGAGAACACCTGATTCCGAACCGGCGGAGTGAGGGGGTGGATGCCGCGGCCAGAGGCCGACCCGCAGCATCCACCCCCGCGCCTCCGCCCGCCCTAGGCGAAGCGCAGCGTCTGGTTCAGGCGCGTGCGTACGTCGAAGATCTCGTTGCCGCCGATCTCGGGCGCCCCGGGAATGCCCTGACGCAGCACGTTCGCCAACGAGCTGCGGGCCACCAGCGCCGTGCGCACGCCGCGTACTTTGCCGAGCTGCTCCACGGGCTGTACGACGTCGTCATCGGGCAGCACGACGATCGCCCCGCCGAAGCGCACCCGGGCTGCGCGCGCGATCGTGCGCACGCCCGCGATCAGGTCCGCGATCGGGGTTCCGGCGACGGTGTCGCCGACGAGCTCGCCCCGGCGCGTACGCACGGGACCGCCGAGGTCTTCGGAGAGAACCCCGTACAGCCCGCTGGGTGCGAGCACTATGTGGTCGACCTTCTCGTCGGGATGCCGCCCCGCGGCGACATCGTGCCAGACGGTGTATCCCATGCCGAGGTCTGCGACGATGCGCGCGGTGGCCTCTTCGGCGAGCGCATCGGCCAGCAACCGGCGGATCTCGACCGGCGCCGTCCGCACCAGCGCCGGGTCGTACGGATCGGGCAGATCGACGCCCCGCCCCGCCCACTCGCGGATCAGCGTGAGGAACTGCTCGCGCCGCCGCCCGCCAGGCTGCCCGCTCGACCGGGCGCGCGGCCGGGTGTCGGTGCGGGCCGCGGGGGCGCGCCATCCACCCCAGTCCGCCGCGGCGGAAGCCTGCCCGCCGAAGCCGTGTCCGCGGTCATACGCGGCGCGCGCATCAGCGGTTCCGATGAGCTCCCACGCGCGCTGCACCTGGATGAAGAGTGCCGCATCGCCCCCGGTGTCGGGGTGCGTCTGGCGCAGCCGCAGACGGTACGCCTTGCGCAGCACGTCGTCGTCGGCCGTCGGTTCCACGCCGAGCACCTCGTACGCGGAGGCGGAGAGAGGACTGTCGAACACGTCACTCCCAGAGCGGCAGTGCGGGCACCGACGCGAAGGCCGCCTCGATCGTGGCCCGGTCGACGTCGGCGAGCGCAGCGGGGTTCCAGTGCGGGTCGCGCGTCTTGTCGACGAGCTGCGCGCGGATCCCCTCGACGAGATCGGGCTGAGTGTGCGCGAACCACATGACCAGGCCGTACTCCTGCGCGAGGTCGGCGCGCAGGTCGCGCAGATCGCGCGCGCGCCGCACCGCCTCGAAGGTCACGGCCATGCCGGTGGGAGCGAGCTCGCCCATCAGGTCGAGAGCAGTGGATGCCGCGGGCTCGGCGCGCGCGCGCAAGCGCTCGGCGACCTCGCCCAGCGTGTCGGCCGAGAACGTCTCATCGACCCAGGCGCGGGCGGCTTCGAGCCGCGAGACCCCCGGCGCTATCGCGAGCTCGGCGACGATCGCCGAAGCGTCGCCGCCGCCGGCGAGCGCGGCGCGCAGCTCGTCGAGCCGGTCGGAGGGCACGAGGTGGTCGGCGAACCCGGCGTAGACGGCGTCTGCGGCATCCATCGTCGTCCCTGTCACGCCGAGGTACTCGCCGAGGTGCCCCGGGGCACGACCCAGCAGCCACGTGCCGCCGACGTCGGGAGTGAAGCCGATGCGTGTCTCGGGCATCGCGAGCTTCGACCGCTCGGTGACCACGCGGATCGCCGCGTGCGAGGCCAGGCCGATGCCGCCGCCCATGGTGATGCCATCGGCGAGGGTGACGATCGGCTTCGGATACTCGGCCAGGCGGGCGTTGAGCCGGTACTCCGCGAGGAAGAAGGCCGCGGTGTCGCCAGGGCGCCCGGCGACGACTTCGTCGTAGAGACTGCGCACGTCGCCGCCGGCGCACAGTCCGCGCTCGCCGGCGCCGTCCAGCACGACGACCGTGACGGCCGGATCGTGCTCCCACGCGTCGAGGGCCTCGTCGATGAGGCCGATCATCGGCAGGTCGAGCGCGTTGATGGCGCGCGGGCGATTGAGGGTCAGGCGGCCCACGGCGCCTTCGATACGGGCGAGGACGGTGGGTTCGACGATTTCGGGCGACGTTGACACGTCCGCCAGGTTACCCGGGCCATATCGGCGACATCTGCGCAGGGGGAGGACAGAAACGCCGCTTTCCGCCAAGATGGGGAGGACGATTGCCCGCGCGACGAGAGGTTCGGCATGCCCGAAGGTCAGGTGCTCGAGTTCGCAGGACTGTCCAAGCGCTTCGGACCGGTGCTCGCCGTCGACGGCTTGTCGGCCCGCGTCGAGCCAGGGTCGGTGACCGGGTTCCTCGGTCCGAACGGAGCCGGCAAGACCACCACGCTGCGCATGCTGCTGGGCCTGGTGCGTGCCAGCTCCGGAGAAGCGACGATCGGCGGCGTGCCGTACGCGAAGCTCGACAATCCCCTGCAGACGGTCGGTGCTGTGCTCGAGGCATCCAGCTTCCATCCGGGTCGCACCGCGGCCAATCACCTCAAGGTGCTCGCGCAGGCGTCAGGTCTGCCTGCCGCGCGGGTCGACCAGGCCCTCGGCACCGTGGGGCTGGCGGATGTCGCGGGTCGCAAGGTGGGCGGGTACTCGCTGGGCATGCGACAGCGCTTGGGGCTGGCCGCCGCGCTCCTGGGCGACCCCGGCGTGCTCGTGCTCGACGAGCCGGTCAACGGGCTCGACCCCGAGGGCATCACCTGGATCCGCGGACTGCTGCAGGAGCTCGCCCGCCAGGGCCGCACCGTGCTGATGTCGTCCCACTTGCTCTCCGAGGTGCAGCAGACCGTCGACCGGCTGCTGATCATCTCCAACGGACGCCTCGTCTTCCAGGGCGGCATCGAAGACCTCGTCGACCCGATCGAGTACGCGACGGTCGTCGACGCCCCCGACCGCGCGTCGCTGTCCGCGGCGCTCGAGAGCGCCGGCGTGCCGTACGAGGTGCTGCGCTCGGGGCTGACCGTGCGCAATCCCGATGTCGCCGCCGTCGGACGGGTCGCCGCCGACGCGGGCGTCGCCCTGTCGCTGCTGCAACGCCGCGGTCCCGCGCTCGAGGAGGTCTTCTTCGAGCTGGTCAACGGTTTGCGCGTGCACCCGTCGGCGCGCGGCGCTGAAGAAGAGACAGTGGATGCCGCGGCCCCCGCCATCACGGAAGATGAGCCCGCCACGCCCGATCCGGAGCCCGGGACTCCCGCGGACGTCGACGCGCCCGCAGCGGCCGAAGCGGTCGCAGAGAGCGAAGCGCCGACGGAGTCCGTGGCACCCGCAGAGGCAGAAGCGCCCACAGAGGCCGAAGCACCCGCAGAGACCGAAGCGGTCGCTGCACCGGAGTCCGGCGTCGCCCCCTCGCCCGAGCCCGCGTCCGAGTCCGCGTCCGACGCGCAGCCGGAGCCGGCGCCGCACACCGCGTCGTTCGCGGTTGCCGCAACGGGCGTCATCGACATCGTGCCGCCGACCGAGCCTGAATCGACACGGGAGACGGAACCGGAAACGGCGTCAGAACCGCAATCAGAGGCCGAGCCTGAGCCGGTCTCCGAGCCGGAACCCGCCGCCGAGCCAGACCCCACAGAACCGTCCGCCGACCGGAACGAGGTCGTCGCCGGTGAGCCCGAAGAGCTTCCGCCGGACGACTGGCGCCATGAGGAGAAGACGCAGGCCGATCGGGACGCCGATGCCTTCTTCCACGCCTTCGACGGGTCGTCGGCCGCGGCACCCGAGGCGCAGACAGACCCGGCTGAGCCGGACGCCGCCGCGTCCGACGCCGCGGGCACGGCCACCCCCGACGCCGACGAGAGCGCCGAGGACGCGGCATCCCGCCCCGATGACCACTCGCACGACGGAGGTGACGGGCGATGAGCTTTGCCGCCGCCACCCGTTCGGAGACCACGAAGCTGCTGACGACGGCGATGTGGTGGATCCTCGCCATCGTGCTCGTGGCCTACATCGGCTTCACCGCCGCCGGCCTCGGCTTCGTCTTCAGCGCCTCGGCCGCGGGCGAGCTCCCCGGCCAGAGCCAGCAGGCGGGCGTGCCCACCGGTGACCTGGCGCCGGTGCTGTACAGCATCGCCGCGTCGATCGGCTACGTCTTCCCGCTGCTGATCGGCACGCTGATGGTGACCGCCGAGTTCCGACACCATACTCTGACCCCGACGTTCCTGGCGACCCCGCGGCGCGGGCGCGTGCTGTGGGCCAAGGCATTCGTCGGGATCGGCATCGGCGTCGTGTATGCCGTGCTCGCGCTCATCGCGGCGGTCGGCCCCTCAGCCGGCTTCCTCACCGGCTTCGGGCAGTCGACGGGACTCGATCAGTCCGACACCTGGGCGATGCTCGGCCGCATCGTCATCGCGTTCGCCCTGTGGGTGCTCGTGGGCATCGGCGTGGGCACCCTGGTGCGCAACCAGGTCGCCGCCGTGGTCATCGTCCTCGCGTTCACACAGTTCGTCGAACCGATCGCGCGCGTGGCGGGCATGTTCGTCGACGGCCTCGACGCGGCGCTGCGCTTCCTGCCCGGCGCGGCCAGCGACGCGCTGGTCGGCACCAGCATCTACACCGCCACGACCGGATCGACGAGCAGCGCCGAACCACTCGACTGGTGGGTGGGCGGTGTCGTGCTGCTCGCCTACGCGATCGTGCTGATGGTGCTCGGACACGTCACCAGCTGGCGCCGCGACGTCGACTGAGCGCGGCATCAGGCACCATCGCGCATAGCCTTCCCATCGCCGGATCATACGGATATCATCGGCGGACGACCCCTCGGCAGGAGGACCCACGATGAAGTTCTTCCAACGGCTCGGCCGCTCCATCATGCTCCCGGTGGCGGTACTCCCCGTCGCCGCGATCCTCTCGGGCGTCGGGTACTGGATCAAGACCGCAGCCGGCGGCGACAACATCGTCTCGACGTTCCTGGCCGCAGCCGGCGGCGCCCTGCTCAACAACATGGCCCTGCTGTTCGCGATCGGCATCTCGATCGGCATGGCGAAGAAGACCGACGGCACCTCGGCACTGGCGGGTCTTGTGTCGTGGCTCGTCATCACGACGCTGCTCAAGCCCGACACGGTCGCCCTGTTCCAGGGCGTCGCCGTCGGCAAGGTCGACGCGGCGTTCAGCAACGTCGAGAACGTCTTCGTCGGCATCCTCTGCGGCCTCATCGGCGCCTGGTGCTACGACCACTTCAAAGACACCAAGCTGCCCGATGCGTTGTCGTTCTTCTCCGGCAAACGGTCGGTGGCCATCGTCACCGCCGGGGTCTCTCTGGTCGCCGCGATCATCCTGTTCTTCGTGTGGCCGTTCGTCTACGGCGGGCTCGTCAGCTTCGGCGAGTGGATCGTGACCCTGGGCCCGGTCGGCACGGGCATCTACGGGTTCCTGAACCGCCTGCTCATTCCCGTCGGCCTGCACCACGCGCTGAACTCGGTGTTCTGGTTCGATGTGGCCGGCATCAACGACCTCAACAACTTCCTCGCCGGTCAGGGCACCTTCGGTGAGACCGGCCAGTACATGACCGGCTTCTTCCCCGTCATGATGTTCGGGCTGCCCGGCGCCGCTTTGGCCATGTACATGACCGCCAAGACCAAGCGCAAGAAGATCGCCTACGGCATCCTGCTCTCCGGCGCGATCTCGTCGTTCTTCGTCGGTGTCACCGAGCCTCTCGAGTTCTCGTTCATGTTCCTGGCACCGGTGCTCTATCTGATCCACGCGGTGTTCATGGGCATCTCGATGGCGATCAGCCAGATACTGCCGGTGCGCATGGGCTTCGGTTTCTCCGGCGGCTTCATCGACCTCGTGCTGGGCTGGACCAACCCGATGGCGCAGAACCCGTGGCTCATCCCCGTGATGGGCGTGTTCTGGTTCTTCATCTACTTCTTCGTCTTCTACTTCTTCATCAAGAGGTTCAACCTGAAGACGCCCGGACGTGAAGACGACGAGCTCGTCGACGACGAGGTCTCGGCGACCGGCTCGAAGGACGACGCCTACCTCGTCACCGCCGCGAGCTTCATCGAGGGCCTCGGCGGCACTGCCAACATCACCGACCTCGACAACTGCGCGACCCGCTTGCGGATGGAGATCGACGACGTCTCGAAGGTCGACGACACCGCCCTCAAGCGCGCCGGAGCCGCCGGCACCATGAAGTCGGGTGGGCACTCCGTGCAGGTCGTGTATGGCTTGAACGTGCAGTTCGTGAAGGACGCGATGGAGCGGCTCATGTCGGGCGAGGTGACCGCACCCGAGCCGACCACGTCGGCTGCGGCATCCATCGCCGGCGACGGCACCGCGGCCACGACGGTCCTGACCGAAGAGAAGACGGGGGATGCCGCAGCCCCCGCCGTCGTCTCGCTGCGGCAGCCGCTGGACGGCGAGGTCGTGCCGCTGAATCGGGTGCCCGACGCGACGTTCGCCGAAGAGATCATGGGTCCCGGCGTGGCGATCATGCCCACCGGCTCCCTTGTCATCGCCCCCGCCGACGGCGAGGTCGGCGCGACGTTCGACACCGGCCACGCCATCGGACTGACCCTCGATGACGGCACCGAGCTGCTCATCCACGTCGGCATCGACACCGTCGAGATGAAGGGCGACGGCTTCAAGACGCTGGTAGCCAAGGGCGACCATGTGACCGAGGGCACGCCGATCCTGCGGTTCGACCGCAAGAAGATCATGGCCGCCGGCTTCGACCCCATCACGCCGGTCGTCGTGCTGAACAACGAAGACGCGAAGATCGAGTTCCGGTGACGGCGCCGCGCTCCTGATCAGGCGGTCGCAGGGCGCGGCTTGGCCGGGCGGGCCTTCTTCTTGGCCGGAGCCTCGGCGATGTCGACGACGTCGGCGAACTCGTCGCCGGTGTCCATGCGCAGCGCCTTGACGAGCGCGATCCCATGGCGGGTCGTGACGATGACGCGCTGAAACTCCTCGTGCCCCTCGAGATCGATCACCACGCTCGGGCGGCGCCGGCGGATGATCGCGAAGTCTTTGCCGCCCGCCGACTTCCACGTGCCCATGGCGAACGCCGACGGCACGTACACCCCGGGGTCGGGCACGCCCCGCAACCACGTCCAGGCGTCGTCGGTGAGTTGCACCTTGACGATCTGCGAGCGGTCCATGATGACGTTCTGCGTGCGCAGGCTCAGCGCGTGCTCGGTGACCGACAGCACGACCTCGAGCTGTGTCGAGTCGAGCATGAGCGTCACCATGACTTCCAGTGTGCCAGCGTCGTCGCGCACATCCGGGCTGATTTGCTCACAGTGCGACAACGATCGCCGATCGCACCCCGCCGGTGACAGACTGGAACAGTGACGTCGATCGACACCGCCACCGCAACGACGCCCGCCCGGGTGCTGGATGCCGCAGCTCGCGGCGCTCGGATCGACCTGGACGAGGCCGAGACGCTCCTGCATGCCGAGCAGGCTGATTTCGAGCGACTGCTCGAGGTCGCGGCATCCCTCCGCGACGAAGGACTCGCCGCAGCCGGCCGCCCCGGCGTCATCACGTACTCGCGCAAGGCGTTCCTGCCGCTGACGACGCTGTGCCGCGACCGCTGCCACTACTGCGTGTTCGTCGACACGCCCGGCCAGCTCGCGAAGCTTCACAAGCCCCTGTACATGTCGGCCGAGCAGGTGCTGCAGGTGGCACGGCAGGCGCAGGCGCTCGGCTGCAAAGAGGCGCTGCTGACGCTCGGCGACAGGCCCGAAGACCGGTGGCCCGCCGCCCGCACCTGGCTTGACGAGCACGGCTACACCTCGACCCTCGACTACGTCGCGGCGATGGCGCGGCTCATCACGGCCTCCACCGACATGCTTGCGCACGCGAACCCCGGTGTCATGAGCCGTGCCGAACTCGACGCCATGCGCACAGCCACCCCGTCGATGGGCATGATGCTCGAGACCACCTCGCGCCGTCTCTACGAAGAGCCCGGCCAGGTGCACTACGGCTCGCCCGACAAAGACCCCGCCGTGCGCCTGCAGGTCATCGAAGACGCCGGAGCCGCCCGCATCCCGTTCACCACCGGCATCCTCGTCGGCATCGGCGAGACCGTGCGCGACCGGGCCGAGTCGCTCGTCGCGATTCGGGCGGCGCACGAACGACACGGGCACGTGCAAGAGGTCATCGTCCAGAACTTCCGCGCGAAGCCGGGCACGGCGATGCGCGGCGCGCCCGATGCCGAACTGCGCGAGTACCTCGCGACGGTGGCCGTCGCCCGCATCGTGATGGGGCCACGGATGCGCATCCAGGTGCCGCCGAACCTCACCGACGCCGCCGAGCTCGAGCTGCTCGTGCGTGCGGGCATCGACGACTGGGGCGGCGTCTCACCGCTGACGGCCGACCATGTCAATCCCGAACGGCCGTGGCCGCAGATCGACGACCTGGCCGCGCATACGGCGGCCGCCGGCTTCCGGCTGAACGAGCGCCTGACCGCGCATCCCGAATACGTGCGGGATGCCGCAACCTGGATCGACCCCGCCCTGCATGGCGCCGTCGCGGCCCTGGCCGATCCGGAGACGGGGCTGGCTCGATCCGACGCCCCGGCAGATTCGGTGGGAAATACAGGCTCAATTCGCTCCAACCCCGCTCTCCGTGCCGGAAATGCGCATCTGAGCATGTTGACGGTACACACGGGCGCGCTGCCAGCACTGGCCGAGGCCGCAGCATCCGCCCCCCTCTCGCTCGACGACGGCGACTGGGAGCGCCTGTTGCGCGCGACAGGCCGCGACCTCGATGCGCTGACCCAGACGGCCGACGACGTGCGCCGGTACACGGTCGGCGAGGCCGTGAGCATCGTCGTGAACCGCAACCTCACGACGACCGGGTTCCGCGAGGCGCCCGCGGGCGACCCCGCCACGTTCACGCTTGACGACGTCGCCGCGATAGCGGCCGATGCGCACGAGCTGGGCGCGACCGAGCTGTGCATCCAGGGGCGGGTGCCCGATGCTGCGGACCCCGCCGTCTACCTCGACATCGTGCGTGCGGCCAAGAGCGCAGCACCCGAGCTGCACCTGCACGCCTACCGCCCGCAGGACGTGTGGGACTTCGCCGAGCGCAGCGGCCTCGAACTCGATGCCGCGCTGCGCGCGCTGCGTGATGCGGGCGTGGGCACGGTGCCCGGCACCGGGGTGAAGGTGCTCTCCGAGCGGGTGCGGGCACTCGTCGCTCCCGGCGACCTCGAGATCGACCGGTGGACGGCGGGCATCACCGCTGCGCACCGAGCGGGCTTGCGTTCGACGAGCGTCCTGTTCTACGGGCACGTCGAGACCGCCGCCGAGCGAATCGCGCATCTGCGGGCGCTGCGGGCGATCCAGGGCGAGACCGGCGGCTTCGCCGAGTTCGTGCCGATCCCGCTGCCGGCGCCGGCCGGCGGCGTTCCGCTCGTGGACGGACGCTCGCCCCTCGACGAGCACCGCGCGATGGTGGCCGTGTCGCGGCTGCTGCTGAACGGGTCGATCCGGCACATCCAGATCCCGTGGACGCGCGTGGGCCGCGAGGTGACGAAGACGTTGCTGCAGTCGGGCGGTGACGACCTCGGCGGCACGCTGCTCGACGGGCGCGTGCGGCCGCAGGCGGGCATCGAGGCGGGACTCGAGCTGCCTGTCGCCGACGCGGCGGCGATGGCATCCCACCTCTTCCGCCCGTTCCGCCAGCGCGCCACCGACTATGCGGAGGTGCGGCGTGCGTGAGCGTCTTCTCGCGCCGCGGCCCGCGGCCTGCGCGACACGGGAGGCCGGCCGTTGAGCGAGCGCAGCGAGTCGAAACGACCGCCCGGACAGAATCCTGAGCCCCGGCATCTCCCCGATCGCGTCAACGCCGTCATCGTGGGCGCGGGATTCGCCGGGCTGGCCGCGGCCATGGCCCTGCGCGCGCAGGGGATCGACGACTTCCTCGTGATCGAGCGCGGCCCGTCGGTCGGGGGCACCTGGCGCGACAACACCTACCCGGGTGTCGCGTGCGACATCCCGAGCCACCTGTACGGCTTCGCGAACCACCCGAACCCGCAGTGGTCAGGCCTGTTCGCGCGCGGCGATGAGATCCGCGCGTACCTGGAGCGGGTCGCCGGCCTCGAGCGCATCGCGCCCCTGCTGAACACGACGATGCTCGATGCACGCTGGGACGACGGCGTCTGGCGCGTGCGCTGTAGCGGTGCGCATGCGGGCGAGATCGCGGCATCCACTCTCCTGCTGGCCTGCGGGCGGCTCACCGAGCCGAAGATCCCCGACGTGCCGGGGCTCGAGTCGTTCCCGGGGCCGATCTTCCACTCCGCGCGCTGGGACCACACCACCGACCTGCGCGGCGCGCGGGTCGCGGTGATCGGCACCGGCGCGACTGCCGTGCAACTCGTGCCCGAGCTCGCGAAGGTCGCCGAGGTGACGCTGTTCCAGCGCACCCCGGCGTGGATAGTGCCGCGCGACGACCGCGCCTACTCCCCCGCCGAGCGCGCGTCGTTCACCGCCGACCCGGCCGTGCTGGCCCGGCTGCGCGACGAGCTCTATGCCGAGGGCGAGGCGCGGTTCGCGTCGCGGTCGGGTGATCGGGATGCCGCGGCCGCCGCTCGCGCGGTGGCACTGCAGCACCTCGCCGAGCAGGTCCCCGACCGCGCGCTGCGCCGCGCGCTGACGCCCGACTATGCGTTCGGCTGCAAGCGCGTGCTGCTCTCCGACGCGTTCTACCCGGCGCTCTCGTCGGGTGCGGTGACCCTCGAGGCCTCGGCGCTGGCCGCCGTCGAGGGGTCGACCCTCGTCGCTGCGAGCGGCGGGCGGCACACCGTCGACGCGGTCGTGCTCGCGACCGGGTTCGAGTCGACCGAGCAGCCCTATGCCGACCTGGTCCGCGGCGAGCACGACACCCTGGCCGCACACTGGGATCGCGGCATGACCTCGTTCGGCTCGACCGTGGTCGCCGGGTTCCCGAACCTGTTCGTGCTCGACGGACCGAACGCATCGCTCGGCCACAACTCGTCGGTGCTCATGATCGAGGCACAGGCCGCGTACGCGGCACGCACCCTCGCGCGGCATCCCGGTGTGCGGCGGGTCGATCCGGCCGCCGAAGATGCCTACACCGACGAGATCGACCGGGCCGCGGCATCCACCCCCTGGATCTCGGGGGGATGCCGCAACTGGTACGTCGACGAGAGGTCGGGCCGACTGACCCTGCTGTGGCCCGGAACCGTCGACGCGTTCCGAGCGACGCTCGACACCGACGGGGGCGAGTTCTTGCCCGTGACGATCGAAAGAGGAGCACGATGATGCTGCGATTCGGATACAAGGCCTCGAGCGAGCAGTTCGGACCCAACGAGCTGCTGAGGTTCGGCGTGCTCGCCGAAGAGATGGGGTTCGACTCGGTCTTCCTCTCCGACCACTTTCAGCCCTGGATGCACGAGGGCGGGCACGCGCCGGCGACTCTCCCCTGGCTGGGCGCGCTGGGTGCGCAGACCGAACGGGTGCTCATCGGCACCTCGGTGCTGACCCCGACCTTCCGGTACCACCCGGCCGTGATCGCCCAGGCGTTCGCGACACTGGGCGTGATGTACCCCGAGCGGGTGATCCTGGGTGTGGGCACCGGCGAGGCCCTGAACGAGGTGACGCTGGGACTGGAATGGCCCGACTCGCCCGAGCGGTTCCAGCGGCTCAAGGAGTCGATCACGCTGATCCGCGAGCTGTGGCGCGGCGAGCGCGTTACGTTTGACGGCAACTTCTGGCACGTGCAGGATGCCACGATCTACGACCGTCCCGAACACGAGGTGCCGATCTACATCGGCGCATCGGGGCCGGCGGCGACCCGGCTGGCGGGCCGCATCGCCGACGGGTACATCACCACGAGCGGCAAAGATCCGGCCCTGTACTCCGACACACTGCTCCCGGCGCTGCAGGAGGGGCTTTCGAAGGCCGGGCGTGCCGCCGATGACGTCGACACCCTCATGGAGGTCAAGGTCTCGTACCACCCCGACCACGAGACCGCGCTCGAGAAGACGCGCTTCTGGGCGCCGCTGGCGCTGAAGCCCGAAGAGAAGCGCGATGTGCACGACCCGATCGAGATGCAGCGGCGCGCGGCCGAGCTGCCGATCGAGCGTGTGGCATCCCGCTTCATCGTCTCCACCGACCCCGATGAGCACGTCGAGCAGATCGGAAAGTACATCGACCTGGGGTTCCGGCACCTGGTGTTCCACGACCCGGGCTTCGACCAGGAGGAGTTCCTGCGCATGTACGGCGCCGAGATCCTTCCGCGGCTGCGTGCGCGCTACGGAGACTGACCTGCGACGGGTGCGGGCGGTACGGCCGGCAGCGGCCTGTTCAGAACTCCGTCGATCCGTGCGCCGCGCGCGGTGTTTCGCCTGTCCGGAGGCCCGACGTGCCACGATCGGCTGAGTTCTGCGCAGACTGGGCCGTCGTCATCCCGGTCAAGCCGTCCGCGCACGGCAAGTCGCGCCTGACCGGGGTCGACGATCGCGCAGCACTGGCGCGCGCCATAGCGCTCGACACGATCGAGGCGGCCTCCCGGGCATGCGCGGTGGTCGTGGTCACTGCCGACGCCGAGGTCGCCGCCGCGGCGCGTGCCCTTGGCGCTCGGGTGGTCGACGAGACCGCGCCGACAGGGCTGAACGCGGCGATCGCGGCGGGGGTGGATGCCGCCGGCCCGGGTCATCGCGCGGCCATGCTCGGTGACCTGCCGGCGCTGCGCCCTGTGGACCTCGCCGACGCGCTGCGGCGGGCTTCGGCGCTCGATCGCGCGGTGGTGCCCGACGCCGAAGGCACCGGGTCGACCCTGATCACCGCGCGCGCCGGTGTGGCGTGGGCTGCGGCGTTCGGGGCTGACTCGCTGCGCCGGCACGTCGAGCTGGGATGCACCGTGCTGGATGCCGGGCCTTCCCTGCGTCGGGATGTCGACACCCCCGACCAGCTTGCGGCCGCGGCCCGCCTCGGACTCGGCGTGCGATCGACGGCGCTCACGAGGCACCGTTACCCTGGGGAAGAAGTCACCCCGACCGAGGAGAAGGACGGCAGACGATGAGCGACCGGATCACGATCGATTTCACCCAGGTCGCCGATGCGGCCGACCAGCTGTCGTCGGCGGCTTCCCGCATCGATGGCATCCTCACGACGCTCGACCAGAAGCTCGACGGCCTCGAGACGGAGTGGACCGGCGCGGCGTTCGAGTCCTACCGGCGGATGCGGCAGGACTGGTGCACCCACATGGCCGCTCTGCAGGCGCGGCTCGCATCGTACGCGAAGGTGCTTGAGACCAGCGGCAGTGCGATGCACAAGACGGAGTCGACACTGGCGAAGTCCTTCTGATGTTCGGCGGAAAGTACAAGAAGGCCGCCGAGACGCGGCGTGCGGGGCGTCCTCAGGCCGAGGCGGCCGGCTGGACGTGGCACGACGCCGCCCCGGTGCCCGCCCAGGAGATCTGCGAGGCCGTGCTGCGCCGGCACGACAGGCACCCGGTGTGGCCGACGGGCATGAGCGAAGTCGTCGACGGCACCGTGGACGGCCAGCCGTTCACCGGCGGCCACCTCGTCGGCTACGCGCTCGGCAAGACGCGTCAGGCGACGGCCTACGGCGATCGCGTGTCGGCCGAGGTCGTGTGGATGCCGCTGCCCGCGTCGCTGCCCGAGCTGAGGATCGTCGACACACAGCTGCGCGACGACGACGGGGTCCGACTTCCGCAGCTCCCCCTGCCGAGCGGCGTCAGTGCACGCTGGTCGGTGGAGGGGTTCGTCGCGCCGTTCGCCGCCGAGCTGCTCACGCCGGCGTTCATCGCGACGCTCGAGACAGCACCGGCTTCGTGCACGGTGGTCATCCGCGCCGGCGTGATCCTCTGTTACGGAGATCCGATCGGTGATGTCCCGAGCATCGCGACGCGCGCGAACTTCCTCGCAGCGCTCGTCGCCCGCGTTCCACACTCCTGCTGGGGCCGTGCGGACGCCCTCATCGCCGGCACGGGGGTCTCCCCCACCTATGCGCCCGACGGAAACGCGCTCGTTCTCTCCGAGCGACTCGTCGAACGCGATTGGCGGGGTTCCGGCCTGGCGAAGATCACCTGGGAACAGACGCCGCAGGCGAAGTGGTCCGTGACCTTGAGTCGGCGGGACGAAGTGGAGATCTGGACCGCGCCGTCCGATGATGCCGCGCCACAGCGGCCGGGCATCGGCGGCGTTCGCATCGACCTGCACGGGAGATCGAATCTCGGCATCCCGACCGTCGCCTCCACGCTGGGTGGGGATCAGCCGCCGTCCGCCTGAGCGCTCACCGGGTCTGACTGTCGCCGCCGCCGAGCGCGGTGAGCGGACCGGAGAGCCCCCGCCGGAATTCGGCGAGGGTCTGGGTGCCGGCGGCCCCCGCATCCGCCTCGGCGACGGCCGACACGACGTTCTGCTCCAAAGCGACAAGCGCTTCGCGCAGCGTGTCCACGATCAGCTTCGACACTGCCCGCGGCCCCAAGGTGACAGCACGCGGAGAGATCTCGAGCTGCTCGAGCAGGCCGCCCGGCCCGACCCGCACGCGCACAGAGCCGTCAGCCGATCGCGCGACCCCGCCGGACGACGCGATGGCCTGTCGCATGCCTTCGATGCGCACGATCTGTTCGGCTGCGTCACGTTCCTCAGTCATCAGTCCAGTTGTCCTTGTAGCTGCTGTTGCCTGCCTGTACGATCGCGGGGATGTCGACGGCGGCGATGTCGATGTTCATGGGCACCGTCACCACCCTGCCGAGCGATTCAGCGACCACGTCGACGCGGCCCTCGAAAATGTGCCCGAACTGGGTCAGCTGGCCCACCACCCGGTTGACGGTCCGCATCGCGTCCTGGACCTTCTCGACCCACCGCATGACTTGCGGAACCCGCTGCGCGATGCGCTGGGCGCACTGGCCCGCGATGAAGGGAATGCCGATCCCGAGGGTGGCCAGTGCTTCCGCCACCGCCTGAATGAGCATGCCCACGAGGTCCGCGATGATGCCCTTGACGATCTCGTAGACGATCTCGACGATCGTCGCCGCGACGCGGAAGCCGAGGGCGACGTTGTGGCAAGAGGTGCCGATGGTCGCTATCACCTGCTCGAGCCGCTCCGCTGTCAGCCCGTACGACCGGGCGGCGTCGCCGGCCCAATCGGGAACCAGACGGTTCGCCGCGGCGCGATGGTCGTCGGCGATCTCGTTCAGTGCCTCTGCGAGGTTGTCCCAGGTCTCGGACAATGCGCGCACCATCTCGGGGCTGCCGGTCACCGATTCGAGCGCCCGATGCAGCGGCCCGATGTGATCCATCAGAAACGAGGCACACGATCCGGCGAGGGCGGCGATCGGATTGGCGATGAGACCCACCGTGTCGAGCACACCGCCGGCGACGTCGATGATGCCGGATCCGATGTTGCCATTGCCGAAGTCTTCCGCCGCCGAGGCTATGTTGCCCGCGGCGGGCGTGGCGTCGAGCAGAGCCTTTCCGGAGACGCCCTCGTACTCCGGTGCTGCGACCAGGCCGCTCATCAGGCCTCCGCCGCGTCGGCTGCGGCGATCTGATCCGCGAGGCCGTCATCGGCCGTGCTGTAGGTTGTGGCTGCTGCCGCAACGGCCTTCCCCTCGGCCTTCACCGCCGCGCCCAGTGCGACGATGCCGGCGAGTGCTCCCGCCTGCATCGTGGCGACGACCGGTACGAGGAACGAGCAGGCGAGTCCGAACGCGGCGCCGTCCAGCGAGATCGAGGTCAGCGCGGCCTTCGACACCTCGTCGATACGCTCGCCGATGCTCTCGATCGCGTTCGCATGGGCCTCGAGCGCCGAGATCTGCACATCGAGTTCGGTCATCGGTCTTCCTCCGTCTCTTCCCCGCGCAGGCGGCGATCGATCTGCTCGATGCGGTCGTAGAGCTCGTCGAGCTTCTCACCCAGATCGGTGCGCATCGGCGGACTCGCGTGCGGCTGCAGCACCGCGTCGCGCAGCGGCTGCCCCTTCCGCTGTACGTCTTCAATGGCGCGACTCATCGCCTGCATCACCAGGGACGCCGCGTGCGGCCCGCCCTCGGTCAGGGCGGCATCGGAGAGCGCGACGTCGACGATCAGCCCGTTGTGGTCGACCGTGACGGCGGCCTCGCCGTCATCCGTCTCACCGACCCCGCGCAGGCCGGCGAGCTCGTCCGACAGCCGTTCGGCGACCGTCGAGATCTCTTGCGCGCGTTGCAATTGCGCACCGATCGCCACGAGTATGTCCGCCGCAGATTCCATGCCCGTCCCTCGTGCTCGTGTCGGATTCCCCTGACCACCCTATGAGAAGACGCCGCCGTGTGACAGGCTTACGCGTCCAACGCCGCCTGCGCGACACCCTCGCTCGCGGCGGCGTCGTTCATCCACAGCGGAGCGACGACCGGATGGATGCCGCAGCCCTGCACCGCGGGCGCGAGAGCGGCGTCCTCCTCGGCCATCACCCAGGCGTCGAGCAGGCCGCCCTCGGCGCGCGCGCCGTAGTGCGCCGCCACCGCGTCGGAGCGTGTCTCGACACCGATCGCGGTCAAGCACACGTCCGCCATGCCGCGCACGACCTTGCCACCGATGATTCCCGAGACACCGACGACGCGCTTCGCCGCCTGAACGGCCTCGCGGATGCCCGGCACCGCGAGGATCGGCCCGATCGACACGACGGGATTCGAGGGTGCCAGCAGCACGAGGTCGGCGGCGGCGATCGCCTCGAGCACCCCGGGCGCGGGAACGGCTGCCTCGATACCGGGGTTCTCGAACGCGCGCGGCGCGATGGTCGCACGGTGACGCGTCCACCACTCCTGAAAGTGCATCCGCCCGGCATCGGTGACCACGTGCGTGTCGACCTCGGTGTCGGTCATGGGCACCAGGTGCGCGCCGAGGGGCCAGCGCTGCGAAAGGCGCTCGACCACCTGGCTGACCGACAGGCCCTCGCGCAGCCAGCCGGTGCGGGCCAGGTGCGTTCCCAGGTCGAGGTCGCCCAGGGTGAACCACGGCCAGCCGGCACCCCAGGCCTGCAACTCGGCGTTCACCCGCTCCGTGTCGCCGGTTCTCCCCCAGCCGCGCACGGTGTCGTTCTGCCCGGCGAGCGCATAGAGCACCGAGTCGATGTCGGGCTGCAGGCGCACGCCCGACAGCCAGAGGTCGTCGCCGGTATTGACCACCACCGTCGCTTCCGGAGCCTGGGCGCGCGCGAGGGCGGCGCGCACCCCGAGGGTGAACTTGGCGCCGCCGACACCGCCGGCGAGCACGACGACGCGAAGGGATGTCACGTCTCCAGGCTATCGGGCCGCGGCATCCACTCTCCTGCGGCCCCGCAACGCGCAGCATCCACTCCCCGTCGCCGACACTTGCCCGCGAACAGCCGGCCCCTGCGACCACCCGTCCTTGCCCGCGACGGCTCCCGCGACCCGCCCTCGCCTCGGGCGAGGGGATCTGCCGAAGCGAGGACTGATCACGCCGAAACGCCCCTCGCCTCGGCCATTCCCCTCGCCTCGGGCGAGGGGCGACGGCGTGAAGGGAGCAGGGGTGCGTGCAGACTAGGAAGGCGATAGCTGCCGCGGCCCGCGACCTACAGGTGGAACTCGTCGGACGCGTGCGGCAACGGCAACTGTGAGACGGCATCGATGAGATCGTCGACCGTCTGCTTGCGCGCGACGATGTCGACGCTCAGGCCCACCTTGCGCGCATCTTTCGCGGTGCGCGGGCCTATGGCCGCGATCACGGTGTCGTCTGGGATGTGCTCGAACTGCTGCCGGACCTGCTCGGCGACCGATCCGCTGGTGACGAGAATGGCGTTGATGCGCCCGTTGGCGACGTCGCGCGCAATGCGCTCAGTCACCGGCACCCCGACGGTCCGGTAGGCGACCACCTGGCGCACAGCGTGGCCCGCGGCGATGAGCCGCTTGGTGAGCACGGGCTTGGCGATCTCGCTGCGCAGCGTAAGCACGCGGCGCGGCTCGGGCTCGAGCGCGATGAGCTCGTCGGCCATCCCGGCGGCGGAGTTGTCCTTCTCCGGCACGAGGTCGACGCGGTAGCCGACCGCGGTCAGTGCGGCGGCCGTGGTCTCGCCGACAGCAGCGACCTTCGTCGACGCCGGGATGACGGCCCGGTAGGCGTACAGCACGTCCACCGTGGTGGCGCTGGTGAGCGTGAGCCAATCGAAGGCGCCGTCGGCGAGGTCGGCGAGCGCCGCCTCGAGCGCGGTGACGTCTTCGGTGGGTGCGAAGTTGATGAGCGGCGCGACGACCGGCACGGCTCCGTGCGAGCGCAGCTTCGCGGCCACGCCATCGCCCCACGGACCGCCGCGGGGCACGAGAACGCGCCATCCGTTGAGCGGTTTGTCGGTGGTAGCACCGTGAAGGGTTTCGGCTGTGTTCATGTTCTGGTGTTCAGGGGGTCGGCTGAGGTTTCTACGACGTCGGCCGCCCCACGTTCGAGCAACCGACGGGCGACACCGCACCCGGTACGCATCCTGCGCGTTTCGGGTCCGCGCCGTCGGCAGCACTCGCACCATTGCCACTGCCTAAGCTCCGAGCATACCCCGCGCTGTCAAAAGCAGGGTATGAGGTGTGGATGTCGCGGTCAGCGGCCCGGGCGCGTGTACAGCGCGACGGCACCCCAGACGAGGGCGCCGACCGCCGCCGCAGCACCGATCACGGCAATCGCAGCCAGCGCGGGATTCTTGCGCGCGAACACCCGCGCTCGGGCGGTGCCGCGCTCGGTGGCGCGAGCCACCCGCTTGGGCACGTTCGCCTTCTCTTCGATGGCCGCCAGGGCCGATTTCAGCTCGGCCCGGGCCTTGAGCACCGGGTCATCGATGTCGAGGTCGACGACCGTGCGCGGCAGGCTGCTGTCAGAACTCATCGGCGACATCCTTCACGATCTTCACGTCTTGGGAGACGGCCTTGCCCGGATTCTCTCGCTGGGTCAGCTTGCGGAAGCGCAGGATGCCCAGCAGCGCGAACACCACAGCGATGACGAGCATGATCCCGAACACCACGAGCGCCGACAGCCACACCGGCCACCACGACGAGAGCCCAGCGATGAAGAACGCCCCGAGCGACGGGATCGCCCAGAACAAGAAGAAGAGGGCGACGACCATCCAGCCGGCGCCGAACCCGGCATCCTTCGCCGATCGGCGCACCCACGTCTTGGCCGCGTCGATCTCGGCGACCACGAGATTGCGGATGAGCTCCGGCAGCTCACCGATCAGGGAGAGAAAGCCGTCATCGGCGCGATCACGGAAGCGGGCCATGCGCTCAGCTCCCGTCGCGGTCGCGGAGGGCGTCCTTGACCTCGCCCGCCGTGGTCTCGGCGGCGGCCGCTATGTCTTCGGCCGAATCTCTTCCCGTTTCCACCGCGGCGTCCAGCCGCTCCCCCGCGGTGCCGCGCTCAGAGGCCGCCTTCACGACCTTGACCGTGCCGTTCCACAAGGCGGTCGGCAGCGCCATCGCCGCGGACTTGCCGAGGTCTTTGGCCTTGTCGACCTGCTTCTGCACAGGGGGAAGGTTCCAGACCTTTTCGGCCTGTTCCTTGATCTGCTCGTAGCGCTCACGGCCGGCGCGCGTACCCAGGACGTATCCCGCAGCGAGTCCGATCACCAGCCCGACTTTGCCCCTCATCCGGTCTCCTCACCTCGTTGCCTCACCCCAGGGTAACGCCGTATGCCGTTTCGGGCATCCACTTGACAATTCGCCGATGATGTCGGTGGAAATGCCGGATCAGCTGTCGAACAGCGCTCGACGACGCAAGCGATCGGCGGCGGCCACGGCGTCGGGCACCACCTGCGCCAGGCCGCTGCCCGACAGCCACGACCCGGTCGCGGTCAGGTGGGGCACCGCGTCGATCGCGCGGCGGATGTGGTCGGCAGCGGCGTCGTGACCGCGCAACGCGTGCGGCGGCGCCGCTATGAACCGCGCGCGGTGCGCCGCGCGCACCTGCGACGCATCGAGCGTGATGCCAAAGAGGGCGGATGCCTCGTCCCGCGCGAGCGCGAACACCTCGTCGTCGCCCATCCCGGCGGTGACGCCGGCGTCGAAGCTCAGCCGCACGACGTGACGCCCGGTGCCGGCGCGATGCGCGAGCCAGCCCCACTTCGCGGTGAGGTGCAGCACGCTGCGCGCTCGGTGGGTGCCGGGAACGGTCACGACCTCCGCGCCGCGGGGCCGGTCGTTCAGCTCGGGCGCGTCGACGACCAGGGCGACGGTCTCGACAGCGGCCACGGCATCCCCCGCCGCACCCGCCGACACTCCCGGCGCGACGGCGGCGAGCAGGCGGCGCGCCCCGGCCTCGTCGCATGCGACGACGACGGCATCGAAGGTCTCGGGGCCGGGCGCCTCGTCGCTCGCGTCCAGCTCGGCGTCAGCGGTCACGACGGCCCAGGCGTCGCCGGTGCGCTCGAGCGCGGCGACGGTCGTGCCGCAGCGCAGTTCGGCGTCCCGCTGCTGCAAGCGCTGCGCCAAGGCGTCGACGAGACGGCCGGCTCCCCCGACGAGACCACGCACGTGCGCGCCCTCGGTCCGCACCGCGGCGACGGCGCCCGACAGCGACCCGGTGCGGGTCAGCGCGGCGTTGAGCCCGGGGGCAGCGACATCGACATCGATGCGATCGGGCGTCGTGCCGAACACGCCGGCCGTCAGCGGAGCGACGAGTCGGTCGAGCACCTTCTGCCCCATGCGCGTGCGCACGAGTTTGGCGAGGTCCTGCTCATGCCCGATGGTCAGCGGCGGCCGCAGCCGGTCGGCGTATGCGCGCCACACGCCGCCGGTGCCGAGGATGCGCCGGCACTGATCCGAGAACATGTTCTCGGGAATGCCCAGCACCGTGTCGTCAGGCAGGGGCGCGGCATCAACACCCGGCACTCCCGCGACCCAGCGGGTCTCGGTGTCGGGCACGACCAGTGCGTCGGCAAGCCCCAGATCGCGCAACCGGTCGTCGAGCGCCGGGGTGACGCTGTCGACGCCCATGTCGACCGGAAGGCCATCGAGCTCGACCGTGCGCGCAGTGCCGCCGAGCGCGTCGGAGGATTCGAACACAGTGACGTGCGTGCCGACCTTCGCGCACTCAAGGGCGGCGACCAGGCCCGCGACGCCTCCCCCGATCACCGCGATGCGAATGGATGCGGCATGCCCGGCGA
Organism: Microbacterium horticulturae; assembly: GCF_029094505.1. Taxonomy (NCBI): domain Bacteria; kingdom Bacillati; phylum Actinomycetota; class Actinomycetes; order Micrococcales; family Microbacteriaceae; genus Microbacterium; species Microbacterium horticulturae. Next base: position 2,962,353 of record NZ_CP119108.1, read on the forward strand.
GTTCGCCGAGCGGAACGGATTCGGGATCTGCGGGGGCCACGGGCCTATTGTCCCATCCCTGCGTCAGCGCCGCCTGGACGGGGCGCCGCCCGCTTGCGAGACTGGAGGCATGGCCCTGCACCTCACCGCCGACGACGCAGCCGACGACCTGCTCACCCGCAACCCGCTGTCCCTGCTGATCGGGATGCTGCTCGACCAGCAGATCGCGATGGAGACGGCGTTCGCGGGGCCGCTGAAGATCGAGCAGCGGGTGGGGCCGGTGGATGCCGCGACTCTGGCCGACTACGACCCGGAGGAGCTGATCGCTCTGTTCCGGCAGACACCGGCCGTGCACAGGTACCCCGGGTCGATGGCCGGGCGCGTGCAAGACCTGTGCCGCGCGATCATCGAGGACTGGGGTGGCGACGCGAGCGCGATCTGGACGCAGGGAGACCCCGACGGGCCGACGGTGTTGAAGCGGCTGAAGGCTCTGCCAGGGTACGGCGAGATGAAGGCGAAGATCTTCCTCGCTCTTCTGGGCAAGCAGTGCGGTTTCGACGGCGAGGGCTGGCGCGCGGCATCCACCCCCTACGGCGACGAGGGCACGCTGCGCAGCGTCGCCGACATCACGAGCCCGGAGACCCTCGCACGGGTGCGCGAGTTCAAGCGCGAGATGAAGGCGGCGGCGCGGGCGGCGAAGAAGGGCTGACGCGGCCGCCGATTGTCACGGCATCCACCCCTCCCGTCGGAGCGCGCTGTGCCCTAGCCTGGGCACAAGGAGGTCGAGGTCATGAGCGAGAAGATCGTGGTCGGACTTTCCGCCGCACCCGTGTCAGAGCGGGTCGTGACATGGGCGGAGCAGCATGCGAAGGCGCTCGGGCAGAGCGTCGAGCTGGTCACCATCGTCGGCGGTGGCGTGGGCGCGGTCGGCGAAGACAGCATCGCCCAGACCGCGCACGAAGCTGCCCAGCAGATGCTCGCCACACACGCCGCACGCCTGAAGGAGGCGGGAGTGGATGTCACGGTCCGCGTCGAACGGGGCAACCCGGTGGCCGTGCTGGTCGAGGCATCGGAGGGTGCCACGCTGCTCGTGATCGGCAGCGATTCGAAGGGGCCGGGGTCGGGATCGGTGCGCGGAGCGCACGGCATCCGGATCAGTGCCGCCGCGAAGAGCCCCGTGGTGGTCGTGCCTGATTTCGATGTGTCGGGGCGCTCGGGCGTGCTCGTCGGCACCGACGGCTCAGAGGTGTCGGCAGCCGCCGTGCGGTTCGCGGCGATCGAAGCCGTTCGGCTGGGCGAGTCGCTGACCGCGCTGAGCGTCTGGACTCCGATGCCGATCCCCGGTCCGCTCAGCGGCTACCCCGAGCCGTATCTCGATGACATGCAGGGAGTCACCGCCGAGATTCTGCGCGGCGCGCTCGCCTCGGTGCGTGAGGAGCACCCCGACCTCGAGATCGTCGAGCGCGTGGAGTGCGGGTATCCGTCGACGATCATCACCGAGCTCGCGCACGACGCGCGCCTGGCCGTCGTCGGCAGCCACGGCCGCGGCGCGTTCGCCCGACTGCTGCTGGGCTCGATCAGCCACGAAGTGCTCGCGCGGTTGGGTACGGTCACCGCGATCGTGCGCTGAGCGGGGTGGATGCCGCGGCGACCGCCGCCGCTCGAGGATGCTCTCGACCAGCTGACGTGCCTCATCAACACTTCGACGTCTCGCCGCCTTCGCGCGACGTCGCGGATTCCCGCCGTGTCTCTGCTCCCGGCACTCTCCATTTGCGTAGTGAACCTCCCGTTCACACAGCCGAATGGTGCCCGCTGCCGCGGCCGGTGCCCTGCGAGGGACGCCGGCGGGCTGTGTGAACGGGAGGTTCAATGCCGTTTTCGGGCATGTGGCTGAGCTCTCGGGTGCATCCTGCGAATCCCTCGCAGCCACGGCGTCCTTCGCTCAGCCCCGCGCGCGCAGCTCGCGCTTGAGCAGCTTGCCGCTCTGGTTGCGCGGCAGCTCGTCGATGAACTCGACCTGCTTGGGCACCTTGAACGGCGCGAGCATGCCCTTCACGTGCGCGATCAGCTCGTCGGGCGCGACCTCGACACCATCGCGGCGCACGACGAAGGCCGTGATCGCCTCGATCCAGCGCTCGTCGGGCATGCCGACCACCGCGACTTCGGCGACCGCGTCGTGCGTGTAGAGAGCGTCTTCGACCTCGCGCGAAGCGACCAGGATGCCGCCCGTGTTGATCACGTCTTTGATCCGGTCGACCACGGTGATGAAGCCCTCGGCGTCGCGCGTGACGAGGTCGCCGGAGTGGAACCATCCGTCGCGGAACGCCTCGGCGGAGGCCTCCGGGTCGTTCCAATACCCGTCGCACAGCTGCGGCGAACGGTAGAGCACCTCGCCGGGTTCGCCGTCGGGCACATCCTGGCCCGCGGCATCCACCACCCGCGCCTCCACGAAGAAGACCGGTCGTCCGCACGAGGCGGGTCGCTCTTCGTGCTCTTCGGGGCGCAGCACGGTGGCGAGAGGTGCGACCTCGGACTGCCCGAAGCAGTTGTAGAAGGCGAGGTCGGGGTAGCGTCCGCGCAGGCGCTGCAGCACCGTCACCGGCATGATGGACGCCCCGTACTGCGCCTTCGTCAACGACGACAGGTCGCGGGTCTCGAGGTCAGGGTGGTTCGCGAGTGGGACCCAGACCGTCGGCGCGAGGAACAACGACCCGATCCGCTCGGACTCGACCCGCTCGAGGATCTCCGGGACGACGGGGGCTCCCAGCAGCGTGACGCTGGCGCCGATCGACAGGTACGGCATCATGAACACGTGCATCGCCGCCGAGTGGTACAGCGGCATGCAGACGAGTGGCTTGTCGTCGGTGGCGAGGTCCAGCGCGATGACGCACGAGACGTACTCGCTCACCAGCGCGTGGTGGCTCATCATCGCGCCCTTGGGCTTCGAGGTCGTGCCCGAGGTGAACAGCAGCTGCACCAGCTCGCTCCCGTCGGCGGCGTCGACGAAGACCGGGACGGGTCCGTCGGTCGCCGCCTCGAGGAGCGACCCCTCGCCCCCGCGCAGCGGCACGACGTCGTCGATGCCCAGCGCGGCGCAGACGGGGGCGGATGCCTCGGCCAGCGCCGGATCCACGAGCACCAGCCGCGCACCCGCGGTCTCGAGCAGGTACTGCAGCTCGGCGCCGCGCAGCGCGTAGTTGATCGGCACATGCACGAGCCCGGCGCGGGCGCACGCGAGGAACGCGATGAGGTACGCGTCGGAGTTCGTTCCGTACGCAGCGACGCGGTCGCCGCTGGCCGCGCCTTTCGCCTGCAGCCAGGCCGCCGTTCGTGAGACGGCGTCATCGAGCTCGCGGTAGGTCCAGGCCCGGTCTTCGAAGGTCAGGGCGGTGCGGTCAGGAGTACGTGCGGCGCTGCGGCGGAGGACGCCGTCGACGCTGTCGGCGCGGGGGTTCATGCCTGAAGCCTACTGGCGGGCCGCGGCATCCACCCCGCCCCTTCGGTCGTCACGGATTACCGTCTCCGCGCGGAAAAACCGCAATCTGTGACGACTGAGTGCGCGCTCAATCGTCAGAGCCCGGCACGCCCGCTGGGAACCCCTGGAGCCCGCCGCGCAGCGCCGCGAACGCCCGGGCGCGCATCTCCGCGCGCCCGCGACGGATCTGCGCCGTCGACATCTCCCGACGCACCGCGTCGAACGGCCACCAGTCGACGAGGTGCACAGTCTCGGCGAGCAGCCAGGCGGCGACCGCGGTGTCGCGCTCGCCCACCGTCGGCGCGAGCGCGCCCGCGATCACATCGCCCACATCGACGTAGTGCGCATGGAAGCGCTGGGTGAGCGTGCGGCTGGCCAACACGAGCCGGGCGAACCCCTGCCACGCGCCGTCGGGAGCGGCGAGTGCCCGGGCCGCTCCGCCGCTGCGCTCGCCCGCGATGCAATGCTCTTCGATCGCGGCCATGGCATCGGTGAGGGATGCCGCGGGCTCGAGGCTCGCGCGGATGTCGCGCAGCTGCTGGTCGAACTCATCGAAGACCAGGTCTTCTTTGAGGGCGAAGTGGTTGGTCACGGTCATCTTCGAGACGCCTGCGGCCGCGGCGATGTCGGCGATGGACGTGCCGTCGAATCCCCGCTCAGAGAAGAGGACGGTCGCTGCGTCGGAGATCCGTTTGCGCCGGAGCTGTTTGGCAGGCGAGGGCTCCCCCGCTGCCCGCGGCGAATCGGTGCTTGACGCCATGGCGAAAGCGTATCAGACTTAGGTTCCACCTAATTTAGGTCGCACATAATTCAGAAGGGTTCTCATCATGAACGATGTGGTCATCGTCGGAGGTGGGCCGGTCGGGCTCATGCTCGCCCACGAGCTGTCGCTTGCCGGTGTGCAGCCGATCGTGCTCGAGCGGGCCGGCGCCATCGATCCGACGATCAAGGCGGGTTCCCTGAACGGGCGCGCCGCCGACACGCTGCGTCGCCGCGGCGTTGCGCTCGACGCCGGCGCTTTCGGCGCACCGAGTCGCGGCACGCCTGCGGGCGCGGGCGCAGGTTCGCCCGGTGAGCGGCGATCCGGCTCGACCGGGGCTCGGGCCGCGTCCGCGCAGGCCGCGCACCCGCAGGCCGCGCGCCCGCGCTTCGTGGGCCATGTGGCCGGCATGCTCATCGGACCGGACCTGCCCCGCCCAGAGCGCCTTACCCACTCAACCCCGCCGGCGATGATCAGCCAGCAACAGATCCAGCAACTGCTCGAGCAGCGGCTGGCCGAACGCGGCGTCGAGGTGCGCCGCGGCATCCACGTGACCGGCGTCAGCCAGAACGACCAGAGTGTGCGCGTGCTCACCGACGCCGGTGACGTCGAAGCCGACTGGGTCGTCGGCGCCGACGGAGGCCGCAGCGCCGTGCGCAAGAGCGCGGGGTTCGCCTTCCCCGGACTCGACGGCATCATGACCGGTTACCAGATGCTCGTGGCCGGCGACGGACTCGACGACATCCCGATCGGCTGGACGGTGTCGCCGACCGGGGTGTTCCGCCGCATCCCGAACAACCTGATCCTCACCGCGGAGTTCGACGGCGCGCCCGTCGATCGCGACGCCGAGATCACCGCAGACGAGCTGACCGGGTCGCTGCGCCGCGTCACCGGTGTCGACGCGACGGTCACTGCCGTGATGTCGGCCACCCGCTTCACTGACAACACGCGCATCGCCGGCAGCTATCGCCGCGGACGCGTGCTGCTGGCGGGCGACGCGGCTCACGTGCACCCCCCGTTCGGCGGGCAGGGGCTCTCGCTGGGGATGCTCGACGCCGTTGCACTCGGCTGGCGCCTGGCCGGAGTCGTGGCAGGCCGACTGCCGGAGGCGGTGTTCGACGACTACGCGCGTGAGCGCCGCCCCGAGGCCGAGCGCATCATCGAGTACAGCCGCGCGCAGGTAGGGCTCATGCGCACTGACGAACGCTCGCGGGCAGCGGCACGGCTCTTCCGCACGCTCATGGACACGCCCGACGGGGCCACCGAGATGGTTCGGGTGATCAGCGGCGACGTGGTCAGCTACGCGAATGACGACGGACCGGCCGGCACGCTCGCCGATGATTGGCCCGGCGCCGAGGGCGGCTCGCTGTTCGATGCGTCCGCGGACGGGCAGGTCGTCGTGGCGGTTCGACCCGGCGTGGCTCTCGACATCGACGTGTGCACGTTCGTGACCGATGCCGCTCCCGCCGCCGTCACGGTGGTCCGTCCCGACGGCGTGATCGCCTGGGCCGGCGAGGCGTCTGACACGGCCGGGCTGCACGACGCGCTCGCCGCTCTCGGCGTGCCGGTCCCGGTGCACTGAGTGCACGCCGGAGGCATGCCTCCGGCCGCGGGCACCGCGCCCTAGACGCCGGAGAGTGGATGCCGCGGCCCGCAGCATCCACTCGTCCCGTAGTGTGCGCGGGCCGCGGCATCCACCCCGCTCATTCCGTCGTCACGGATTACCGATTCTGCGCGGAAAAGCCGTCATCTGTGACCGGCGCCGTTACCCCACGACCGGCGCGAAGCGCGCGGCGAGCCAGTCCGCGACGCCGTCGGCGTCGTTCGCGCCGATCACGTGCGTCGCGATCGCCCGCAGCTCGGGCACCGCGTTCGCGACCGCGCAGGTCTCGTCGGCAACCTCGAACAGCGGCACGTCGTTGTGGTTGTCGCCGAAGGCGACGATGCGCTCCACGCTCAGCGAACCCGCGAGCCGCCGCACGGCGCGCGCTTTGGTTCCGGTGTCCGCGTGGATCTCGAGCCAGTGCTCGTTCATGTATCCGTCGAGGGAGAGAAAGTGCGCGCACCCGGCGAGCGCCTCGGCCAGGTCGGTGCGCAGCGCTTCGAGCCGCTCACGCGTGTCGATCAGCGTGATGTAGAAGATGGATGCCGCATCCACATCGTTCCACGAGCGCAGCGGCGCCAGCCTCGGGTCGCCCTCGCGGTGCGCGACGTACCAACGAACCCCGCTCGAGCTCGACTCCGCATGCCAGCGCACACGGTCGCGCCCGCCCTCCATCGCATAGACGATCGGCTCGATGCCGACGTCGCGTGCGGCATCCAAGATCGTCGTGACGACCTCGGGCGGCATGCCCTCGACGTGCAGCGGCGCGCCGTCGTGCGGATCGGCGATCACCGTGCCGCCGTAGGTCACGAGCGGCAGGGCGAGGTCGAGCGCGGCCGTCACGCGGCGTGACGAAAGGTACGACCGGGCCGTCGCGTAGGTGAACGGCACGCCGTCGGCGACCAGCCTGTTCAGGACCTCGACGGTCCGCGCACTCAGCGTCGCGTCGCTGCGCAGCAGCGTGAAGTCGAGGTCGCTGACGTACAGGGCGGCCGCGGCATCCACCCTCCGCTACGCGCCCTTCAGCCGCTCGGCCAGGTACTGCTCGACGTTCGCGAGCGGCACGCGCTCCTGCGCCATGGTGTCGCGGTCGCGCACGGTCACCGCGTCGTCGTCGAGCGAGTCGAAGTCGACCGTGACGCACAGCGGGGTGCCGATCTCGTCTTGGCGGCGGTAGCGGCGGCCGATGGCGCCGGCGTCGTCGAAGTCGGTGTTCCAGCCGCGGGCGCGCAGGGTGTCGGCGAGCTGACGGGCCAGCGGCGAGAGCTTCTCGTTGCGCGAGAGCGGCAGCACCGCGACCTTGACCGGCGCCAGGCGCGGGTCAAGACCCAGGACCGTGCGGGTGTCGGTGCCGCCCTTGGCGTTGGGGGCCTCTTCTTCACGGTACGCGTCGACGAGGAAGGCCATCATCGCGCGGGTGAGGCCGAACGACGGCTCGATGACGTACGGGATGTACTTCTGGCCCGACGCCTGGTCGAAGTAGCTGAGCGACTGACCCGACGCCTCCGTGTGGTTAGTGAGGTCGAAGTCGGTGCGGTTGGCGACGCCCATGAGCTCGCCCCACTCCTTGCCGGCGAAGCCGAAGCGGTACTCGATGTCGATGGTGCCGTCGGAGTAGTGCGCCCGGTCTTCCTTCGGCACGTCGAGGCGCTGCATGTTGTCGGGGTTCAGACCCAGGTCGGTGAACCAGCCCCAGCACTCCTCGACCCAGTGCTCGAACCACTCCTGCGCATCGGCCGGCGGCACGAAGTACTCGATCTCCATCTGCTCGAACTCGCGGGTGCGGAAGATGAAGTTGCCCGGCGTGATCTCGTTGCGGAACGCCTTGCCGACCTGGCCGACGCCGAACGGCGGCTTCTTGCGCGAGGCCTGCACGACGTTCGCGAAGTTGATGAAGATACCCTGCGCGGTCTCGGGGCGCAGGTAGTTCAGGCCCGACTCGTCTTCGACGACGCCGAGGTACGTCTTCATGAGGCCCGAGAACTCGCGCGGCTCGGTGTACTTGCCCTTCGTGCCGCAGTTCGGGCAGGGGATGTCGGCCAGGCCGTTCTCGGCCTTGCGGCCCTTGCGCGCTTCGAAGTCTTCGATCAGCGTGTCGGCGCGGAAGCGCTTGTGGCACTGCAGGCACTCGACGAGCGGGTCGGTGAACGTCGCGAGGTGGCCCGAGGCCTCCCACACACGCTTGGGCAGGACCACCGACGAGTCGAGACCCACCATGTCACCGCGGCCGCGCACGAACGTCTGCCACCACTGCCGACGGATGTTCTCCTTGAGCTCCGTACCCAGGGGGCCGTAGTCCCATGCCGAGCGCGAGCCGCCGTAGATCTCACCGGCCTGGAACACGAACCCGCGGTGGCGGGCGAGGGCGATGACTTTGTCGAGACGGGAAGGCTCGGCCATGGTGGCTCCAATGGTCGCAAGGGGAGAAAGAGAAGAGGATGCCGCATGCAGCGGCATCCTCGATTCTATCGACGGGGGCTGGGAGACCCCGTCGCGCTCACTTGATGAACGGGATCGACAGCGGGTACATGTAGAACTGCCCCTGGTTGGCCTTCACCGCGGCGATGATCGAGAAGATGATGCGCACGATGTAGACCGCGGCAAGGATGATGAAGCCGATGATGAAGACGGCAGTGATCCATCCCACGATCTCGGCGATCAGCAGCGTGAGCTGAAAGTTCAGCGCCGTCTTCGCGTGACCGTTGATGAACGGCCCTCGGTCTTTGAGCACCAGGTAGCCGATCAGCGCCGGGATGAACTCGAAGAAGATGCCGCCGATGTGGATGAGCGTCGCCCAGAGCTTCTCATCGGCGGGGTTCATGGGCTGCGGCGCCTGGCCGTAGGGACCCTGCGGCGGCTGCTGCGGAGGCACCGGGGGCTGCTGCGGAGGAATCGGCGGAGTCGTCATGGCGCCTTATCTTAGGGTTTCCTGTGCGCGGGCGCCAGGGTGGGGGTTCCGCTCGGGGTCACAGCCGCTCTTCGCGCAGGTCGTCGATGATGTCTGCGTCAGCTCGCGCGTCGGCCGCTCGCGCTGAAATGCGCGAGCGTGAGCCCGTCGAGCAGTGAGCCCGGCTCGACATCGAGGGCGGTCGCGATGCGGATGAGCGTGTGGATGCTAGGGGTCGCCCGCCCACCCTCGTAGCTGCGGATGTTCGACGAGTCGATGCCCGTGGCCGCAGCCAGCTGGTCCTGGGTCATCTTGCGGCGCGTTCGAGCCCCGACGATCTGGGCGCCGATGTGTTCGGCGGCGGCAGAGGCGACTCGGGGCACTCATCAAGGGTCTTTGCCACCGGTACATCGCACCAGGGTGCATGTCCCCGGGTACTAGTACACTCCACAGCAGCGCGTGGAGAGGAACGACGGGTGCCCAAAGAACAGCTCGTGAAGTCGCGCCAGCGCGTGGCAGACCACGGTGAGGTCTTCACTCCGCGCTGGCTTGTCGACGACATGCTCGATTTGGTCAAGTCCGAGACGGAACGCATCGATTCGCGGTTCCTCGAGCCGGCGTTTATGCGCAAGTCGGATGTCTCACGAGACAGTGAATCGAGCGCGCCAAGGCAGTTCTATCTGGCCGCGTAGCGGTCAGCCGAGCGCCTTGTTGACGGCAGTTGAGAGCGATCGCCACGCTTCGCGTTCCGATGCATCAAGTGCTGCAGTTCCATTCGCGCTCAACCATCTCGCGAATGCGCGAGCGAGTTTCCACTTGGAAGCTCCAGGATGCTCGGCGACGAGGATCTCCATGAGAGGGCGAGCGGGTTGCTGCTGTACCGTCGCGAGGCTGTCCCATCCGAGTTCGTCGCGGGCGACCTCAGCCAGTGTCTGCCGCAGCAGATCCTCGATCTCAGCGCGCTGCACGCCGGAGATGTGGTCTCCGGTTCTCAGGATCCTCTTCGCGCTCAGTAGCTGCCAGAGCGCTTCCTGCTCAGCAGCCTGATCGCCAGCCGAATCCGAGTCCAGGAGAGCTGCCACTTTGAGGCTCTGGCTGGTGAGAATCGTGCTGTAGTAGACGACCTTGCTTGCGCTTCCGGCCGGAACAATTGCGATGTCGCTGTCCAGTGCCGGTCCGCCGTCCGAGGAGAACGCGGAGTTCAGCGCCTCGATGATGAGAAGGTCGGTGATGCCTTCCACGACCAGGTTTCGCTGGTGTGTGAACATGCTCTGCGCGAGGTCGTAGCCGAGTGCAGCCTGAAGCGGGTAGATGGACTTTGGATCGTCGACCGCAAGGCGAGTATGAACTTTAGTCCCGACCTTGCGGTCTACCATCTCGACCACCCGGACGAGGTCCAGCTCGTCCGCCCCCACCATAAAGGGGGAGTGCGTCGTATAGATGATCTGGTTCCCCTCCGCCAAGGCGGACACGGTCTTGCGGAACTCTTGCTGTTTGAGCGCGTGAAGGCTGAGGCCCGGCTCATCGAGGAGCAGGACTGCGTTCCGGAGATCGTCCTTTGCCTGCGCATGGAAGACGACGAAGAACGATACGAGCCAACGGAAGCCTTCGCTGCGCTGGTCGAGTTCGACGGGAATGCCGAGCTCATCCTCGACGAGCGTTTGAAGGTATTGCCCGTCGACGTCGAGTCGGAGCGTCAGCGAGTCGTCGTTCCACACGCGACGAATATCAGCTGTAAGGCGAGCACCAGCCGTCTGCAGCGCACGCTTGCGTTCGGTGAGCTTACGTTCATGCGCGGCAAGTGCGGCCTTGTATCGCTCCTGCTCCTGAACATCGCTGTCATAATTGACGCCCTTCTCAGGAGCGTCCGAGTCCATGTCCGACAGCTCGCGAGCTGTGAATCCGAGGAACTTCAGTAGCTGGAGGTTGCCGAAGTCGTAGTCGAGGTCAATCTCGCCGGATTCCTCACGCTCCGCAAGGCGATTCAGGTGTATGCGTGGACGCACAGAGAAGTACGAGGAGAAGTAGACGAACGGTGGCAACTTGGACAGAAGGTGCTTGCCAACAGCGTCCCGTCCCGTCGCCTCTTTGACGACCGAGTCCAGCGCATCCCAGTAGCCCTCGGCGGCAGAACCGTCCGCGAACAGCGGCAGGAGCGCATCGAGGTGGCTGCGGAGTTCATCTGCGATCTCTCCACTGATCCGATCGCTTTGGCTCCGATCTGCCCGCCAGGCAGTCAGTGTCTGCGCGGCCGCTTTCGCGTCCTCGCTCGATTGCTTCGACATCGCACTCGTGAGCCGAACGATGCTCTTGTCAACGTCCCCGAGCGAGGGCGAAGGCGGCAGCCCCGTGACGCGGTATGTGCGCTTGCCGCTGAGCCATACCGTCATCTCAAACCGGACTTCGGTGCTGTTCGCGAGAGCAAGTCCCTCGAGGTCGGTTGAATCGGGCGTCAGAACGACCTTCGCGACTGCCATCTCCGCGCGCTCCAGATTCCCACGTCGGATGTCGTCAACCATCGGTGCTGGTGCATCAAATAGCCAGTCGATGTCGGGGGTGTCTGGGGTCGGGCTGACGAGCTGGATCGCTTTCAGCAGCGCTGTCTTACCTGCCTCGTTGATCCCGACCAGGATTGTCTTGTCCGCTTCAACGCCGAACTCTCCGCTATCGACGATGCAGCGATAGTTGGTTACAACTGCTGATTCGATCCTCATCCCCGAGGCTCCTTCCGTTCTGATATTGGTTCGACGCACAGCTCATGCGCCATTTGCGGCTTGCGCGGTCAACTCTCGAAACCGGAGCTCGGGTCGAACTTGAGAACGCGCGCGTTCTCGGAGATCGTGCGCACCTCGCCCTCGTCGAAGCCGTCTCCCTTGCTGGCCTGGATGTCGATGGTGATCTCGAGCTTGGCGCCGGCGCCGGCGAGGCGGTCGATGATCTCGCGAGTCACGTTTCCGATGTCGCGCGAGTACCGGTCGGGATCGACCTTCACGGAGCCGAAGTAGCGGCTCGGGGGTCGCGGCGCGAAGCTCTCTTCGCTCGATCCCTCCCCGTCTCCGTCGTCATCGATCAGGACGATGTCCACTGGGCCGATCTCTGCGGCGCCCTCCTCTGCTGCGCGCCGGGCGGCTTCTCGAGCGGCAGCGGCACGATCGGCGGACACCTGCTCATCTGCCGTGTTCCAGTCCACGAGGAGCGTGCTGTCTGTCACCTGGAGCGCGGCGGTGTGCGCCGGCGGAACGATCAGTCCGCGGTAGCGACCGGACTCGGCGTCCTTCGCCGTCGCGATCGCGAACTTCTCGCCGTCGACGAGCACGGAGTTCAGCGAGCGCTCGATCGCGGAGTCGAGGGTCTCGCGGCGAACGAGTCGGGGCAGATAGACGTAACGAGTGAAGTAGCCCCACAGTTCGCCGACGCTGATCTCGCCCTTGTCGCGCCACAGCTGCCCGAGCTCCTGGTGGAGGGTCGCTCCGAGGATCGGCGCTCCAAGCTCGGTGACGAGCTGATCGTCGCGGGACAGCTTTGCGGCGACGCGCTCGGCGAGGGAGCGGCCGCTCGAGTCGGGCACCTTGTCCGCGATCAGCTCGAACGGCTTGGTGGCGTCGAATTGTTCGGGGTAGACCGCCCACACGAAGGTGTCGCGGATGCGGTCCGAGACGGTCCGATCCAGGCGCGTGACCCAGTCGTCGGTCTGCTTTCGCTGCTGCACCGACAGGTTGAGGCTCTCGCTGGTCGCCTGCACGCGTTTCCACGCGAGGTAGCTGCGCGCGGCGGCCTCCAGGCTCTCCAGCTCGCTCTTATCGGCCACCAGGAACACGAGAGTGTTGCGGTGCACGCGCTGGCTGGCGCCCTTGGTCTCGATCGCGTCGCGCACCCACTGGTGGGCTGAGGAGTTGGCGCCGTCGGACTTCCGCCGCGAGTGGCGCGGGTGGACGATCACCAGGCGCGCGTCTTCGAGGTCGGGGATGTCGGCGTTGGATGCCGGCGCGACGTGCACTCGATCGAACACGCCGCGCGCCCGTTCTTCGCTGCGGAGTCGTTCGGTGATCTCGTTCCACACAGTTTCGACGTCCTCGCGGAGTCGCTCGGCATAGTCGTTCGCGGTCTTCGTCACCGACGGCTGCGTGTCGAACCAGTAGTGGCCCTGCTCCTCGTAGAAGTACGTCGACCTCTGCGCGAGCAACTCGATCGCGCTGCCGAAGTTCCCGAGGGTATCGCCTGGGATGGCGGTGCCGAGCCAGACGTACTGCTTGTCGAGGCCCTTCCGCGACGCTTTGATTCGTGGGGCAGCGCCCATAAAGATCGTTCGCGCGATCCGCTGCGTCACGAACCGCTGCCCCAAGTTGGGGCGATCCAGATCGATCTGCTGCGCCATCGACCCAGGGCCGTCGATGTCAGAGTCGATGATCGGCTTCCACTGGTCCTCGAGGTACTGGGTGAGGTCCGTGTTGACGGTCGTCGCCTCCAGCGGGACGTTGCCGGGGAGGATCAGCGGGGACGTGTCGTTGGATGCCCACAGTTCGTGCACGATCGACGACACGAGCTTGAGCACGCCGCGAGTGCGCTGGAACCGCTCCAGCGTGGACCAGTCCTCGTACAGGCGGTCCAGCAGCTCAGGGTGCAGCGGGTACGAAGCCCGGATGCGCTGTTCGTAGTCGTCGCTTGGGGCTGCGGCATCCCGTGGGAACAGTGCAGTGTTGCTCCGGTACAGAGTGACGAAGCTACGCGCAACGGCGGAGATCGTGGTCAGACCCTCAGCGTTCGGTGCCTGGAAGAGCCGGCGGCGGACGATTTCGAAGGACTCGTCCTTACTCGACGGCCGCCACTGGTCGGCTACGCGGCGGATCACGTTCTGCAGTCGTTCCAGCGCGAGCTGGCCGTTTGCGCCACCGATCTCGATATCGCTTCCGCTGCCCGCTTCGCCGGTGTCGGATGCTGGGATCGAGACGACGAGCATCGCGCCGGGCACCGATCGGACGACTTCGGTCAGGGACTGCGCGAACGTGAACTGCGTCTCGAACGAACCAGACGGAAGCTCCTTGTCTGTGACCAGCTGCCGCGCGTAGGCGACCCATTCGTCGATCAGGATCAGCGCCGGCGAGTACTTCGCGATCAGCGTCCGCAAGGCTTCGCCTGGGTTCGTCCCGGCGCGGTCGTCTTCAGCGATGAGGTCGTACGCTTCGCGGCCGCCGAGCTGCCAGGCGAGTTCGCCCCAGAGCGTACGCACCTCGGTCCCGTCGTCCTTAATCAGCGGCGATCCCGCCTTCAAGTACGTGCCGACGAGCGCGACGCGCTTCACGCCCAGCGTCGCAAGGTCGGGGTTCCCCGTCTCGGCGATGAGCTCCTGCAGCTCCTGCGGAAAGTCCTTCGCGGGTGTGCCGCTGAAGAGGTGGTAGAGAGCGAGCATCGAGTGCGTCTTGCCGCCACCGAAGTTGGTCTGCAGGTTGACGACCGGGCTCGCGTTGCCGTCTCCGCCGCCCACGCGTCGGAGCGCGCGCGACAGCAGATCCCGCAGACCTTCCGTGAGGTACGTACGGGTGAAGAACTCGACCGGGTCGCCATACTCGGGGCTCGTCGCCTGACCTGTTCGCACGAGATGCAGGTCGGCAGCGAACTCGGATGCCGTGAACTCGCCGCGTGCCACATCGTCGTGCGGGCGGATCACCTCGCGCCAGGGCCGCAGACCCGAACCCGGGTCGAGGGTCACTGTCGTCCGCTTGACCTGCTTGCGCGTCTGATCCTCGAAGACGGTGCGCTGCAGGTCGACGCGGAGCTTGCGGACGTCCTCAGCGGAGTCGACCGCGCCGACGGCATGGAGCAGTCGCTCGATCGTGTCGAGCGCGCGCGCCGCGTCATCAGAACTGAACGGCTCGTTGTGCGCCCACAAATTTCGCGTCTCGCGCAGTTCGGAGCCGAAACCCTGTTGCGCACGCGACAGCACGTCCTTGAAACGGTAGCCCTGCTCGGTGATCGCGCGAAGCTGCACCTGGACATCGTGCTTCGTAAACGTTCGGGCGGGCCCACCCCGTCGCTGAGCGTCTTCTTGCGCCCACGCGGCGGGCCAATCCGACGTGCCGTAGGCGGCGGTCATCACTTCATCGACGGAATCAAGCAGTCCCTCCGACAACAGGTCGAAGGCCTTGCCCACGCGGTCACGGTTGTTCATCGCCATCGAACTCAGTCCCCATCCTCATCGAAGTCGAACGCCTGCTGAACGGCCCGCGGCGAACCGGCGTGCTTCCGCGCCTGCTCGTTCACGTCACCCCACGCACTCACCAACCCGTTGAACAGGATTGCGTCCTTGGTGTCGCGCTTCTTCTCCGCCTCATGGAAGAGCAGGAAGCCGAGCTCCTTCACCGCGTCGAGGTTCACCCGTGTCTGCACTGACGGAAGCAATCCGGCGACTTGATCGGCACCGTGCTTCGTCATCACCGCAGCCAAACGCACGGTCGCCTCCCAGACGCTGACACGCTCGTCGGCGCCCACATCCCACGCGTCTTCCAGCTGAGTCGGCGAGAGAAGGCGTGCTTTGCCGCCTTTCGCCTCGAAGATGCCACCGCGCTCAAGTGCCCCGATCGAAGTGTCGGACGAGCGTGCCAGTTGGTCAGCAATGCCGGAGTTCTCCTGCGTCCAGCCGTACTGGCGGTACCACTTGACCGCGAAACGAGTGTCCGGGTCGAAGTCAGCCTCCTGCTCGCCGATCACTTCATCGAGGGTTGCGTTGACGAGCAGCAACGCATCTTTGACAGACATGTCAGAGCCGTCTGCTTCTCGCACGCGAGAGTAGCGCGAGAACACCGAGATGCCCGGCCCGATCGCAGCCTGGGCGAGATCGACCGGGGCAATCGCTCCTTGCATCAGTGTTCGCAGCGCTGTCGGTAGCTCGTGTTTCAGAGCTGCGACGAACGCGCGGCGTGTGGTTGCGGGCGCGTCGGCCGCTCGAGGGCGGCACGCGAGAACGATCGAGGAAGCAAGGGCATTCATCGACTGAGACATCATCCGACTAGACATTTCACTCCGCATTGGCCACGTCGCGGTGATCTCCCAACCAGCCTCGATCAAGCCATCCAGCAGCGTGTGCCATCCGGTGGACGTTGTGCCTGCCCCGCTCGAATCTTGCTGCTTGTAGGCGTAGTAGACGGTGAGGGGAACTTGCGCGTTGGCTCCCTGGCGCATGCGAGCGAAGACCGCATTGAACCCATCAATGAAGAACTTCTCGGCACCCGACTTGCCTGCGTGGCGATAGGGATTCGCGACTAGCTCCTCCAACTTCGGCGTCTGTAGTGTCGCGACGGCGCTCGGCTGGATCGTCCCGAGGGTGCGGCGCAGCCAGACGTAGAAGAAGTCTGAGAGGTCGGAATAGCCGATGTTGTCGTAGTACGGGGGATCCGTCGAAATCACGAACCCTGCGTAGTCGCGGGTGGCGGCGTCAGCCTGGTTGACGACTCCAAGACCCTTGCTCGGTGCCTTGGCCAACGCCTTTGCGACCCACTCCACCTGCCCGAGGAAGTTCCCCGTGGACGATGAAAACGGGTTGCTCTCAGTGAAGTCCCACGCCATCGGGATTGCCTGTCGACCGAAGACATTCCGCATCTTCTCGCCGGTGTTGTGCCAACTGCAGAGGTTGGACGAGTAGTCCGTCGTGCGGCTCACCCCGAGTGCGAGGTAAGTTGCGACAGCATCCGCATATGCTTCGGCGCCGTCACCACCATCTTCGAGTCGCGAGCCCGCCGCGTCTCCGGCCTCCAGAGCGTCGTTGAGAGCTTTCGCACGCGCGTCGGTCACCAAGTCGCTGAGTGTCGTGAGCGTAACCAACTGCCGGTTGGTGAACAGGTCAGCCCACTCCGTCATCCCATAGGTCTGAGTCTTGATGTCCCGTGGGTAGTAGCCGATCTTCCCATCGGGAACGTTCTCGGGTCGACTCACGTCTGCGGTATCTGCCTGAACCTTCGAGGCCGACACATAGAGGCGGCTGCGGATCCCCTCTCCGACGACGGCAATGAGGCGTGCACCGATTCGCCCTGCCCGGCCCTCTTCGCGGATGTAGTTCAGTGACATTGGGGTACCGTCGCCGACGGCATGGCCGCCCTTACGCCCTACCGTCCCATCTTCGTCTCCGAGAGGACCGTTGGCGTCATGCCTCACCTCGTACCGGACTTCGCCATCGACGACCGACGCGTGAACCCACGCCTCCTTTCCCTTCTTCTTACTCAGCCACCACGTCTTTACAAGTGGGACCTCAATCGGGTTGGCAGGGTTCGGGTTCGCTACAGTTCTCGCCCAGATCCAGGCGATCACGGTGTGCTCGGTCCCGTCGGGTGCGGTGACCTTTGGGTAGAGGTGTCCGACGCGCCGCTGTGCCTCGTCTCGCATCCACTCTCCGTATCGGCGCACGTCTTCGGCGAGGCCGTCTGACCCGGCCCAGCCATTGCGAGTCGCAGCGGCGCCTGGAAAGACCGGCGGTCGGCCGGCGAACCTGGGTGGAAACTCGATCAGCGCTTTGTTGATTAGGACGGCGAGCGGGTTGAGATCGCTCGCGAAAGCGTCCAAGCCGAGCCGCTGCGCTTCAAAGGGAATCGCGCCACCGCCTGCGAACGGGTCGAGCAAAGGTGGCAGCTCGCCCCCGTTGCTCCTGCGAATCTCGTGTCGTGCTTGGCTGAGGAGGGTCTCATCGTCGCTGTTCTCCCACACGACCAGCTGCTCGAGAAGTCTGTGAAGTCGGGCACGTTCGGCGTCTTGCTCCTCGACGGTGGGAAACTCTTCTGGTCGAGACGCGGGGTCGTCGACGAGTTGCGCAAACAGGACTGCGCGTGCTGCCGCTAGTGGGCGGCGCGCCCAGTAAAGGTGCAGGGTCGAAGGATGCCCATGACGGATGGACTTCTCTCGCGATGCCTCGGCGTTGATGGCTTCGAGCGGCAGAGATGTCTCGATGAGCTTCTTCTTTGGCGTTGCGTTCACTGGTGCATCTCTCGTGGCTAGGTTGGTCGGCTCGACCGGGCTACTCATTGCGGCGGGCCTCCGCGGTCCCAATAGTCGCGCCATTCCTCGTTGTACGACCGAGTCGTCGCAGACGGCTCTATGTGTGTGAACGCATCTAGCACGTAGCGCAACTGGTCATGCCCCTCGCCATCGGGCGACACGAGCACGAGTGCTAGTCGGTGGCGGTCGCCTTGCGTCTGGGCGAAGGTGACTTCGTTGGTGGTGATGGTGAACGTGTCGGATCCCGCGATCCGCCCCTTCACCTCGATGTAGTGGATGCGTCCC
Organism: Microbacterium horticulturae; assembly: GCF_029094505.1. NCBI lineage: Bacteria > Bacillati > Actinomycetota > Actinomycetes > Micrococcales > Microbacteriaceae > Microbacterium > Microbacterium horticulturae. Next base: position 2,980,321 of record NZ_CP119108.1, read on the forward strand.
TCGTCGTCATACGACTGGATGTCGTAGCCGGGGTTGTTCCGGGGCATCTCATGAGGCGTGCGGCCGAGCACGCGCTCAGCGGCGAGAACTGCCTCGACTGCGCGTCGCTCGACGATCTCGGTATCGCGCGCGAAGGTTTGGGGGGCGGCATCCTCACCACCCCGAGCGAGATGCTGACTCGGCACGACGAGCGCTGATCCGCGGATGACCGCGGGCAACGCGACGAGTTGCGTGCTTTCGTCGAGCGCGCGGAGCCGCTTCTCGAGTCGTTCGTCGAGCTGTCGAGCTCGTTGGAGCGCGGTTTCTGCGCGGATGCGGCCGATGGTGCCGGCGCGTTCGAGGGCTTCGAGGCGGTTGTGCTCGCGATCCCAGTGGTTGATCTCGGCGAGCAGTCGCTCTTTGACCTGCACGCGGGTGCGGTCGACGTCTACGGCGATCCGCGCGCTGAGCTCCTCCATGCGGGGTGCGAGTCCGTCGCGGTATGCCCACGCGCGGATGGATCGTTCGTGATCGCTCTTCGACCACTCGGCGTCAAGGACCGCCGCGATTGCATCGGCCTCGTCGGCGTCTGGTGCGTCGTAGTCGAGGTAGGGAGGCGCGGCGGCCAACGTCACGTCGCCTGCGGTGTCGAGGACGGGGTAGTCGAAGTGATGCGAGACGGTGTCGGGGTCGGGGGTGGCGTTCTGGATGCGCTGCTCGACCGCGTAAAGCAGTGCGGTTCGGTCGGACTGCTGTTCACGACGGTCGATGAACACTGTGCCCCGCTTGAGGACCGGGCCGAGGTCCTCAATGGTTAGCTCGATAATGGCCTGCAGCAACGGGTGGCCGGGTGCGAGCAGCGCCGCCTGAGTCTGGCCCTCGGGGCGAACATGCGCGGTCTCGAACGTGACCCGTTCATATCGCTCCGGCACGGGCGCCCACCGGTTGAGCCTGCGGGCGGTGTCGATGACACGCTGGGTCACGCGAGTGATCTCGTAGCGCCCCTTCTCGCGACGGCGGATGCGGCCGCCGAGGCGTTCGAAGGCGGGAATGAAGAAGGCTGCGATGTAGCCGGGTTGCAGCCGCCGTTCTCGGGCCTTCTCCATGCGCCCGCGAATGTCTTCGAGGTTGAGTGAGGAGTACATCTCGGGGTGCAGTGCGCGCTCGGCGACCATCGTGTCGAGGCCGTGAGCGACGCTCGCGTCGATGACGCGGTCCAGTTCGGCCTTCCGTTCGGGCTGGTCGCCGTAGCGGATCGCTTCGATCAGCAGTTCGCGGAGTGACTTCTCTTGGAAGGCATCCGTTTCGCCGAGGACGTTGAAGAGGTTGCCGTTGTACGCGATCGACATCTGGTCGATCTTCGACAGCAGGCGTGTGAAGACATCTCCTTCGCGGGTGTCTTTGGCGACCATGTTCCACAGGTGGCAGACCTCGCGCTGGCCGATGCGGTGGATGCGTCCGAAGCGTTGCTCGATGCGGTTCGGGTTCCACGGAAGGTCGTAGTTGACCATGAGATGTGCGCGTTGCAGGTTGAGGCCTTCGCCCGCTGCATCCGTCGCCAACAGTACGACGGTGTTGCGGTCGTAGGTGAACTGCTCGCGCGCAGCTTTGCGGTCTTCGCGGCGGGTGCCACCGTGAATGGTGATGACTGACTCGGGGCGTCCCAGTTGTGTCGTGATCTTCTGCCGCAGGTAGTCCAGCGTGTCCTTGTGCTCGGTGAAGATGATGATCTTGCGCGGCTCGCCGGAGTCGTCGTGGACGAGGAGCTGGTCGTCGAGGATCGCGCGCAGCTGCACCCACTTCTTGTCGTCGTCGAGCAGTCGAACTCGACGGGCGACACGGATGAGGTCTTCGAGGATCGCGATCTCCGCGCGGAGCTCTCCGATCGACTCCGCGGCGGTGGCGAGGTCCACGACTTCGTCGACGCGCGCTTCGAACTGTGCGCGCTCCTCCTCGGCGACCTCCTCGTCGAGGTCGTCGAACAGGTCGGGATCGAAGCTCGGAATCGTGTAGGACGCGTCCTCGAAGTCGAGAGTCACGCGGCCCGTCGACCACTGGTCGATGGTCGCGGTCATCGAGGTGCTGTACCGTGCCTCGTCGGTCGCGCGCTGCCATTCGCGCAGACGCGTCTCAAGTCTCACCTGGCGTCGCTCAAGCGATCGGAGGATCGCTTCGGGGCTCGAGGCGAGGCGTCTCTGCAGAACGGTGAGTGCGAACCCCACGTTGTTGCCGCGCTTCTTGTCGCCCGCCTGCGCGAGGCGTTCCGCGCGGCCCATCTCGGTGCGGACGTAGCCGGTGACGAGTTCGTACAGTTCGCGTTCTGCGTCGCTGAGCTCGTACTCGACCGTGTAGGCGCGGCGTTCCGGGAACAGAGGCTTGCCCTCGAAGGTGAGGAGCTCCTCCTTCACCATTCGGCGCATCAGTCCACGCGTGTCGGTCCGATGAACGCCGGCGCGGAACTGTCCCTCGAACCGATCCCGGTCCAGCAGCGACATGAACAGCTGGAAGTCCTCTTCCTTCCCGGCGTGCGGTGTCGCGGTCATCAGGAGGAAGTTGTGGGCGGTCTCAGCGAGCAGTCGGCCGAGCCGGAACCGCTTCGTCTCGTCGACTTGACCCGCCCAGGAGGAGTAATGCGCCGACATGCGGTGCGCCTCGTCTACAACGACCGCGTCCCACGTCACGTCGGAGAGCTGCTCGATCAGGTCGTCGCTGCGTGAGAGCTGATCCATCCGTGCGATGAGGAACGGGTGCTCCGCGAAAACGTTCCGGCCCTGCGCGTCGTCGACCATCTGGCGGTTGAAGATCTCGAACGAGAGATCGAACTTCTGCGACAGCTCTTCACGCCACTGCTCCACCAGGCCGCCGGGAGCGACGATCAGCGCACGCTCGCAATCGGCACGGAGGATGAGCTCCTTCAGATAGAGCCCGGCCATGATCGTCTTGCCGGCGCCGGGGTCGTCGGCGAGCAGGAACCGCAGCGGAATCCGTGGGAGGAGCTCTTCGTAGACCGCGCGGATCTGGTGTGGCAGTGGGTCGACGTCCGAACTATTCACCGCCGCCATCGGGTCGTAGAGCGCGGCGTACTTGATGCGCAGCGCCTCGGCCGCAAGCCGGAACTCGTGAGGGTCGCCGTCGAACGCGGGTGCGTTACCCAGCTCCGTGACTAGTTCCAGCTTGCCGGCATCCGCATCGGTGACCATGCGTTCACCGGTGCGGCCGGAGTCGTCACGGAAGAAAATCTCGACGAGTGCATCATCCAGCGGCGTCACGCCGACGAGCGTCACCGGCTGCCCGGGCATGACGCCACGCAGGCGTTGCCCAGCGCGCAGCGAGGCGAGCGTCACCGCAGGTTCATCCACGTGGTTCCTCCCCTGGAAAATGGCAAGTCGATCAGGATACGTCGCGCCGCCGACATCTCGGCCGGCAGAGTCAATCCGGCGATCCGGCATCCCCCTTGCGCACCCAGTCGTCGACCTCGCTCGCCTGGAACTTCCACAGACGCCCGACCTTGTGCGCCGGCATCCCCTTCTCGGAGATCCAGGCGTAGACCGTGTCTTTGGTCACGCCCAAGTGCTCAGCGATGTCGTCGGCAGAGAGCCACGGCTCGGACATTCACGCCCCCATGCGGATTGAGCCGGATGTATCCGGGTATGGCCGATCCTATCGGGAACCCTGACCGTCGTCGCCTTTGACTTGCTCGACGTCGTCGACGGCGGCCAGCAGTTCTTCGAGGTGCATGTGAAGTTCGTCGAAGGCCTGCATGAAGAACATCAAGTCCATGCTCGATGGCGGCGTGTCGTCCAGGTCGGCGATGACCTCCCGTGCCTCGCGGACTGCAGTCTGCAGCCGCGTCTCGATTTCAGGCAAGCCGCGGATCCAGGCGTCGATCACGCTGAACGGGATCGGCGCGAAGTCGTGAGCGTCGACGCCCACGTGGAACTGATGACCGTTCGGGCCGTGGTCGCGCGCGTGGGTGTGCCCGTGGAGGAGCGGGATGCCGTCGTCCCAGCGGGGGCGATGTGATGTGTGACGATCGGTGGGCTGGCTGTCGCCCGCGTAGGGATAGTGCGAGGCGATGATCCTGTACCCGTGGCGGGTTCCCTCGATGACCTCCGGGAGGATCTCCCAGCCCGCCGCTTCGTACATGGGCAGGAATCGCTCGATGGCTCTCTTCGACTGCGTCGCGGGCGAGACGCGGTCGTGGTTGCCGGGGACGAGGAGTCGGCGTCCGTGCAGGTGCGCGGTGAGCGGAAGGGATTCAGCGATCGCTCCGAGCGCGAGATCTCCCAGGTGCAGCACGACGGAGTCAGGAGCGACAACGTCGTTCCATCGGCCAATCAGCGCGGCATCCATCTCCGCGACGGTTGAGAAGGGACGGTCGGCGAGCTCGCTGATGCGGGCATGACTGAAGTGGGTGTCAGAGGTCACGAAGTCGACTTGGTCGAAGTCGAACCAGGGGTACTCACGCATCGCCAGGATCCGGGGCGTCGGGATCCATCTCGAAGGCTCGAAGCAGCGCTCGTTCGAGGTCGCTGACCGGCTCCGGCGGCATCCCAGCGATCTCGTCACGCAGCTGACCGAGAGCGGCCTCGATCGCGGTCCGATGCTCGTCGCGCCAGGCGCGAACGCTCGGATCGCGCAGGACTCCGTCGTCACGACTGCCCGGATAGTCGAGCAGGAGCTCGGTCTCGATCGCCGACGCCATTGCGCGTGCATCAACTGCGCTGGTCATGCGGAGAACCGAGAGGTGGGTCGCGGCGTCCGAGCCCGACACCTCGACGAGGTAGCGCTGGATATCGCCATCCTCGCCGTGCGTGGTAGCGACGAGCGAGACCGTGACCGTACGGCCTGCGATTGAGATCTCGCGCATGCTTCCTCCTCGACGTAGAACCGGCCAACCTATCAGGCGGTGATGGATCAGTCAGTCTCCGGCTCGGGATAGATTCGTCCCGGCCGTACGACGTCGTCGTGTCCGGGGATGAAGGCGATCGCGCCCAGTCGGGTCCAGTAGCTGATCAGCCAGCGTTGGATGAGCTCGGTCTGTTCGCGGCGTTCGAGGAGTGTCCGTCCCGGGTCTTCGATGACGTCGCCCCACGCGATGCTCGTGAACATCGCGTTCAAGAGTTCGGTGCACGACGGCCCAGTGCCATGTGTGTCCCACCATGCGATCGTCAACCTGCCGGCTTGGGCTGCGGTGCTGGATCCGGCGGGCTCCTCGATCGTTCCGATCAGGGCGGTGAGGTAGGGATCTTCCACCGCCATGACGAACGACTCCTGGTTGAGTTCCGCAGCGCCCATACAGTGCAGAATGCCATACAGATTAGGCCTCTCTTGGTAGTCGCGGACTGTCACCCGCAACGCCGAAGTGCCTCAGCGGATCGTGAGGTCGGGCGTCGCGCTGGGCAAGAGGTCCGTGAGCTGAACGTCGAGCACCTGAGCTACCGCCAGCAGAGTCTTGACGGTCGGATTCGCGGGAGTTCCGGGCTTCGACTCGCCCTTCTCGAGCTTCTGGTACGTGTAGCGGCTCAGGTTGGACTCGTACGCCACACGGTCCTGGCTGTACCCGACACGCGCTCGCTCCCGCTGGATGTTCTGGCCGAGCTCGCGAGCGTAGTGGTCCCACGCATCAGGCGAGGTCGCGGGAGAAGGCACCCCTCAAGCGTCACGATTAGGCCTCTGCAGTAAGGCCTAATCTGTATGGCAATCTCGATGGCTCTATGATCCGGCTCGGACACAAAGACGCCCTCCACGAGGGAGGGCGTCGGGCCACGGTTGGGATGAACAACCGGGCGGGGTGTATCCACACTATACACACGATCGCTGGTAGGAAGGTGATCACCTCGTGCACCGATTTGGAGTCGTCTGTTGTCAGCCTCACCCGTTCCTGGACCGCCGCACGAGCGCCTCATCGTCTACATCGACGGCTTCAACTTCTATCACGGCATGCACGACAAGTTCGGACGCTCGACGCTCTGGATCGACTTCGTCGCACTCGCGCAGAGCCTGCGCCCACGCAGCCACATCGTCGCGGTGAAGTACTTCACCGCACCTGTGCTGGGCGATGCGGGCGCGGCCAGTCGTCAGGCCTACCATCAGGCAGCCGTCGCTGCGCGTCACACCAACGTCTTCAGCGTCACGCAGGGCCGATATCAAGCGAAGACCGTGACGTGCTTCAACTGTCGCGCAACGCGTACGGTGCACGAGGAGAAGGAGACCGACGTCAACATCGCCGTTGCTCTTGTGGGCGACGCCGCTGCGAACGCGATGGACTCGGCACTGATCATCAGCGCCGACAGCGATCTTGCGCCCGCGGTCAGGGCGGCCAAACAATTCCGCCCGCACATGTTCATCGGCGCCGCCTTCCCACCCAAGCGGTTCTCGAGCGAACTCAAGCAGCTGATGCCCGCGTCGTCGCAGATCGGTCGCGACAAGATCCGCCAGGCTCTTCTGCCCGAGAGCTTCACCGTCGGCGCGACCACGTACACCCGACCTCCGAAGTGGCGATGACACGAGCAGCAGCAGCGCCCGTCATCCCCGGCGTGAGTCCGCGTTCGGGCGCTTCATCGGAGTGACGTTGTGGCTCGGGTCGTCGCCACGCAGCAACTGGTTCTCGACGTGCAGCTCGGCGATGGCGGTCGCGGCGATCGTCAGCTGTGCTTCGAGGCTGCTCACTCGCTCGCGGAGCTGTTTGATCTGGGCTGCACGATCGGCCAGCGAGCTTCGCAACGACTCGATCTCACGATCTCGCGGCTGGGACCCGTCGACGCGACGTGCCCACTCATCCATGACCGCAGTCGCACGGTTCATGGTGGCGCGGCTGACGCCAGCTTCGCGATAGAGGTTCTCCTTGATGAGGCGTCCGTCGGTGCGGATCGCCGCGCCGGCGAGCAGGCGCTCCATCGCGTCGCGCAGTCGGCGTTCGGTCGCGGCAGAGATCTCAGGCATCCGTGAACTTCCTCGTGATACGGCGAACGTCTTCAAGTTCTGTCTCGAGTTGTTCGCGATTGTGTGGTGCCATCTTTCGGTCGCGCAGCTTCGCGACGAGGTCGCGTTCCTCCGCGATCCAGATCGGCGCGTGCTCCTCGGTGACGACGGAATTGCCGCAGGCGGTGGGTCGGCAGCGATTAGGCATGACGCCTCCTGCGGCTGCTTCGGCGGGCAGCCCCTTCAAGCACGCCGCCTGCTCAGGGATGCCGAGGCAGTGGTTGACGGTTCCCCATCGGAGCGTGCTGAAGCGATCGCGCAGGAGTGCGCGCAGTGTGCGCTCGTCGCCGACTTTGACCTCGTTGCTTGCGACGGCCTCGACCTTCTCGAGCTCGCCTCGGAAGCGCTGTGCGCCTGCGCCTGCGAGCCTCATCTCGTGGTCTTGGTGAGAAGACCAGGCGCCGACCAACCGTGACGCGACAGCTTCCTGAAGCTCATGCTCGAACTCCGCGGCCCATTCCGGCGTCTCGCTCGCGTACCCGGAGGTCGTGCCGTTCGCGACGGCGCGTCGCGCTGCGTGCTTGAGCTGGATGCCGAGGGCGATCTCGCCGTCTGGCTGTTGCGCGGTGATCACGGCCATCGTCCGCCGGAACATGTGCGGCGCAAGATGGAACGCGGGGATCGATTCGAGACCGGCATCCGCGGATTGACCATTGAGTTGAGAGATGAACTGCTTCAGCTCGCTGTGACGATCGAACCGACCTGCTCCGTCGTGCGCTCGATGTTCACGTCGAACAGAGCTGAAGACGTCGTCGCCGAGAGCAAGTCGTTCCGCGACGGCGATTGCTTGCGCAACGGGTTCGATGATCCACCAGTTGCGTCGCTGGGTCCCACGCCGACCCTTCCGGAGCTGGGAGGTGACGGCGGGCGCCCCGTACGAGGTGGTGAGCGCTCCCTTCTTGATGCTCAGCAGTTCCGAGTCGCGCATCATCGTGAGAGCCGCGCAGAAGACGTAGCACGCGTTGCGGAGGAGCTTCAGTTGGACTCGGATCGTCGCCGGGTCGAATCCGTCGATCCACGGACCGACGGATCCATCGGCGCGTTCGATCGCCGTCGCTTGCGTGGCGAGCCCACCGCGCGCGGTCGCGAGCGTGCCGGAGCCGATCGCGTCGACGATGTCCTGACGTCGGCGGAGGACGTCAGGACGGTCCAACTCGGAGAACATCTGCTTGCTGTGCCCATCGGAGACGAGCAAGGAAAGAAGTGTCCAGTGGATCTCGCCCTCGCGGAATCTGCCGTACGTCATCCGATGCAGGGGCACCCGATTTCCGGGCGTTACGATCCATCGCGCGAGCGTGTCCTCGGGGTGTCGTACCTTCACGCGCTCGGCTTTGGGGCGGTCGAGCGCCGACCATTCCGCGGCGGCCGCAAAGATGTCGTGCGAGAACACGTTGATGTACTGCCAACACGCCCGCAGGAGCGGCCACCACACCTGCGGTGGAATCACCGGCGTGCTCAGCTCGGCGCTGGACTTCTGCCCGCTGAGCGCGATCGTGTGGAGATCTCCCCATGGACGGAATGGGATGCCTCCGCCAGAGAGGACTGCCGCGTAGGTGTGCAGTTCGCGAACAGCATCGACTGCTTGTCGCGTTCTGGAGGGGATCCCCATCGTCTTGACCTCAGTGAGGAAGCCGTCGAGGTGCGACTGATGGAGATCACGGAGTGGAGTGTCAGGGAGGTTGTCGGCGTACCACGCGGCGAACCGCTTCAGGCCCTCGAGCTTGGAACGGATCGTCTTCACATGGGCGGGCGTTGCTCGCAGATAGATCATCTGCCCGCGCAGCACGGGATGCACGGGGTTGAGAAGTGCCATTGCGAGTTCGCGAGCACGAAGGTTCCACTCACCGATGAACGAGTCGAACAACAGCACCGCGGAATGGCGGCCCGCAGCAGGGTTCCACCCCAGGGCGCTGAGGTCCCAGCGATCCTCATCTCCGAAGAAGGGGATGGGGAAGTCATGTTCGAGGTGTCGATCTGAGATGACCGCCGTGTCGCTCGCCCAGTAGTCGCTCGCGAACAGCGACACCGGCTCGGCAGAGTACTCGCGATCGACGCTCACAGGTGGACTCCTCTCTGGGAGAGCGGCACATGGACAGAGGCGGTCTCGCACGCCGTCCGCGCGTTCTCGATCTCCGTCGGGGAGAACTCGTGGAGGATGCGTTCGACGTTGACCAACTGCTGACCGTGTACCGCCGCGAACTGGGCCGGGGGCATCTCGTTCTCGTGACCGCGGAGAATCTCTCGGTACGCGAGGACTCGCGGCAGGTGATCTGCGAACACGATCGCGTTCGGGCACGCGAAGCACATCGATGGCCGATGCTCGCAGAGCCGCCCCGCCGGCGTGAAGGGCGATTCGTACGGTGACGTGCACTGAGTCACGTTGATTCCCTGGTCGGTGGCGCTCGAGGCCAACTCGGCGGCTGCGGCAGCACCCAGGTCGCCTGCTGCGTCGTCGACGGTGCTGGCCGCAGCACGAACGAAGACCGGCCCTCGTACTCGATCGAACACCTGACTCTGCGCCGCGTTCACTGCGTTGCCGGCCAGAACATGCACGGTTGTCGACTGCGCGTAATGGCGTTGGTAGACAGCGATGCTGTGGTCGTCTCCCGCCGCGGCGTCAGCGCTGCGGAGCACTGCTGCACGAACACTCTTCACTGTCTTACGTAGCCGGCGGGAATCGTATGGCTTTGATATCTCGGGCGAGATCGACATCAGAAGCGACGTGAAGGGGCGGCGCGAGAATGACTCCTGGCGCGCGACGAGATGCCTGGACGCGGTGCGCTGCACGGTGATGAACAAGGCGTCCGCGTCGGAGCAGCCCACCTCCTTTGCCTCCTCCCGAGCTGCCTCGGTGACAGCGATCAGGCGAAGTATGAGATCCCCTGCTCTCCACCCGGTGCCATCGCGAGACCCGGTGATCGCGCATCGCACGGTTCGAGTTCGGTGGGCTCGCGCCTTGTGGAGCCGTACGCGGACCGAGTCTGTCGTGTGCTCGATGTCTGTGAGTCGAACGTCCGACCACTCTTCCGGCGCCGCACCACTCTCCAACTGCAGGAGTGTGCGAAACGCAACGAGGTCCTCGCTGGACGGATAGAGGTGGGTCAGTAGTCGTCGCGTGATCCGGCCGGCATTGGCGCGGACCGGTGACTGTTCGAGCGCGAAGTCGTCGTGGAGGTCGTCGAGCACACCTGATGCGCACGCGCGGAGGACATCAGCCTCGATCGACGCTCCGGGACGTCGTCCGAGATGGCGAATGCCCCACAGGACATCGGCGCTTCGTTCCCACCCTGTGCTTCGGGGATCGTCTGCGCTGGCGAGCAGCCGACGTCCGACTGCCAGACGAGCCTCCAATTCGCGGATTCGGGCGCGGCAGGCGTTGCGAATCGCGAGTCGCTCCGCGTTCGAGAACTCATCGAGCGGCGTGGAGTCGCCGCCCTGGTGCAGCACGTGCGCCTGCGCCCAACGGAGCGTGGCGTCGCTGACGTCACGACCGTTCGCTGCGTGGACGCGGACGAGAGCGCGGATCTGTCTGCCGTACTTGTACGGGATCGCGCTCTCCGGCGGGTAGTTGCCGGCCAACGCGGATTCCCACGCGTGCAACGCGTCGATGAGGGCGAGTCCCGGTGTTGCGAGACTCACAGTTCGCGGGCAAGCGTCAGGTAGACCGCGCAGGAGGCTCATCAGCGCCCGGCGGTACTGATACGCGGTGCCGTCGGTGTGACCCATGGCTCGACGCATGTCGATCAGCGCATCCGCGAGCTCAGCCGCAAGGACGGCGTGTGCGAAGTCGAGCGGGGCGAGTGTTCCATCGACGTTCGCGGTCGGAAGAACGAACTGCATCTGCCGCGGGGTGAGGTCGATGTTCGTCACACGACGTTCCGATCAGCGAGGACTGCGTCGGCGTATGTCATGCCCTCGTCGCTCCAGCTCTCGAATACGTCCTGGATGAGCGCATCGGTGTCCTCGATGTAGCGCAGGTAGACCATTGTCGTCGCCGGGTTCGAGTGCCCCAGCAGCCGCTGCACTGTAAGTCGCGGGTTGATGGCGATGTGTTCGGAGATCGTGGCTGGTCCCACGTTGCCTGCCCGTCGCTCCGCCTCGCGGGCCAGCGCCACATCGGTCAGCGATTTCAGGAGCACGACAGCGAAAGTGTGGCGCAGATCGTGCGGGGTGATCCGTGCACGGCGACCGCCCATCTCGTCCTGAGCGAGCCTCAGAGCACGCCCGCTTGCAGCCTCGAACGTCGCGTGCCATTGCCTGCGGCTGATCGGCAAACCGCCTCGACCGACGAACAGCCCCAGCGCCTCCAGCCCGTGGTCCCGCTCGATGACGGCAATTCGTCGCAGGTGCGGAGGCAGCTGGTGCAGCCGCCATCTCGATCGCCGCCCATTCACCCGGCCTCGCAGGACGCCTGCCGACACGTCGATCTCGTCGACGATGAAGAGCTCGGAGCGGCGTCGCCAGAGGGAGGCAGCTGACGCGCGGACGACTGCTCGGCGCTCCGTCTGCCGGTAGAGATCGACCGCCCGAAGCGTCGTGAGGGGGACGTGGACGCGTCGACGCTTCTGGTACTTCGCGCACGCCTCGAGCAAGACGGAGATGCCGGTGCCCGTCGGCGGCGGGACTTCAGCGTCGAGCAGTGTGGAGAACTCACCGAGGCGCATCCCCGTCGTCACGGCCAGCTGCGCGCCCGCCTTTGAACGCAGGCTCGTTGTGCCCCGCCAACTCTCGTCCAGATCGCCCGCGGCGGTTCGTCCGCCGAGACCGACGTCGAGGAACGTGCGCCACTGCGCCTGCGTCAGCGGCCGAATGTCGGGCTCGCTCCTCCAACGCATCCGGAGCGGCGACGACCTTCCGATGGTGATCCACGGTTCGCGCTGGATCTGCCCGGTCTGAGTGAGCAGCTGATAGATCCCGCGGATCACGACCACGTCGCGTCGCCACGTCGCCGGCGACACCGGGCGCTCGGAACCGCTCAGCCGCCATTCGCGGAACGCGACGATGTCGTCGCTCGACGCATGGATGACGTCGGTCTGTCGCGTGGCGAGGAACGACGCAAACCGCATGGCGTCGTATGCGTACGCGCGAAGCGTCGCCGGGTCTGTCGACGCTGCGACGATCCGGAAGTACGTCAACCACGGCTCAACCGGCCGCCACCGATCGTCAAGAAGGATCGGCATCCCCGCGGGGAGCGAACGGGTGCGCGAGCAGATGTCTATGGCGCGCGCGTCGAAGTCGGCGGAGGGGGCGAGTTGGTGGTCGATGAAACGCAGATGCATCATGCTCCGGGGGTGCAGTCGGGTGGGTCGTTGAGACACTGACCGAACGTACACATAACGGCCTGCGGGTCGGGCAACTTCCTCATTCCCGTCCTCGAGCGCAAGTTCGCCGCGGTACGGGCCCGGCACGGGCGTAGCGAGTTCGAGAAGCAGCACTACGCGCTGTTCGCACTGATGTGCATCTACGGCATCGAGTTGCTGCCAGACAACGCAGCGGAGTGCCGCGAGAACCTTAAGGGTACTTTCGCCCGGTTTCTTTCGCCCTCGGAGCAATGGCTCCGTGCGGCCGATACCGTGCTCGCCGCGAACATCGTGCAGGGCGATGCCCTGAAGATGATGGATGCCGCGGGCCAGCCGATCGTCTTCCCCGAGTGGGGCTACCTCGGACGTGGCCGCTACCAGCGACGGGACTTCCGCTACGACAGCCTCACGCAGCGAGCCGCCGCGTCGAAGGGACTGTTCGCACACTTCGAAGAACACGAGATCTTCACGCCGGTGCGCACATACCCGCCGATGTCGGTGGCCGACCTCGCGGCTGTGCCGGTCGCCCCGCGAGCGCAGCGAGTCGAAACGACCGAGGCCGGCGCATGAGCGTCCCCGTCATCGACGGCAAGGCTTCCTTCGCTCTTCGCGGCCACAACCCCGACGTACTGACCTGCATCGCGAATCTCTCCAACGACGAGGTATTCACCCCACCCGAGCTGGCGAACCAGATGCTCGACACGGTGGCGGACGCCTGGGCTGAGGCGCACGACGGCGCAAGTATCTGGAGCGATCCCGACGTGACGTTCCTCGACCCATTCACGAAGTCGGGCGTCTTCCTGCGCGAGATCACGCGGCGTCTCACCGAGGGGCTTGCAGAGCAGATCCCTGATCTCTGGAAGCGCGTCGACCACATTCTTACGAAGCAGGTTTACGGCATCGGGATCACGCGGCTGACGGCACTGCTCGCGCGACGCAGCGTCTATTGCTCGAAGGATGCCACGGGCGAGCACTCGATCGCGACCTCGTTCGACCGCGACTGGGGCAACATCTGGTTCGAGCGCACCGAGCACACCTGGGCTGGCGACAAGTGTGCGTATTGCGGAGCCAGCAAGCAGGCGTATGACCGCGCGGGTGATCTCGAGACCCACGCCTACGCCTTCATCCACACCACCGATATCAAGAAGCGCCTCGCGCACATGTTTGGAGCCGACGTGCAGTTCGACGTCATTATCGGGAATCCGCCTTACCAGCTGGGGGAGAGCGGCGGGGAGGCGGTCGGAAGCTTCGCGATGCCTGTGTACCAGAAGTTCGTCGACGTGGCCAAGCAGCTCGAGCCTCGCTTCCTCGAGATGGTGACACCGTCCCGGTGGTTTGCCGGTGGTCGAGGATTGGCTGAATTCCGCGCGGAAATGCTCGGAGACCGGCGGCTCAAGGCGCTCGTTGACTACCCCGACTCGCGTGACGTGTTCGCGGGCGTGGATATCGCGGGCGGGGTGTCTTATTTTCTCTGGGATCGAGCGTGGGATGGTGCTTGCGAAGTCTCGACGGTTATCGACGGAGTCGCGGAAACGCCGATGTCACGCTATCTGGATGAATACGATCTGCTGGTAAGAAGCAACCGTGCGGTATCTATACTCCACAAGGTGCTCACAGTCTCTGCAGGCGCGGAGTTCGCGAGCCTAGCCAGCGTCGTTGCGCCGATCCAGCCGTTCAGCATCCGGACCAATTTCCGAGGAGCAGAGACCTCAGCTGAAATGGTCGATCCCGTAAAGATCTACCAGAACGGCGGTTTCGGCTGGATCGAACGGACAGCGATCCCGAGGAACGTCGAATGGGTCGATCAATGGAAAGTCATCGTCAGCGGCGCTGTGCCCGCCGGGGGCAGACCCGATGCTCGTGGCCAGCTCTACGGACTGATCGGCATTCGGGTTCTCGCGCCGGGAACCGCCTGTACCGAGACCTATCTCGTGGCAAACCGCTTCAGCACCGAGCAGGATGCGACGCGGTTCGCGAACTACATCAGGACCAAGTTCGTTCGTTTCCTCGTCTCAGTGCGCACGAACACCCATCACCTGTACAGCGAGCGATTCGCCTTCGTCCCCGACCTCCCGATGGATCGGGTGTGGACCGACCAGGAGCTGTACGAGAAGTACGCGCTCAGCGACATCGAGGTCTCCTACATCGAGTCGGCCATGCGAGCAAGCGAGCCCGCCGATGCCTAAATCCGTCGATGAGCTCCTCCCCGAGAAGCACACGCGGCGGCCGCGTATCTACGCCTATGCGATCCACGACGATGCGCACGCCGGATTGCTGAAGGTCGGGCAGACGACGCAGCTCGTGAAGGCCCGCGTCGCGCAGCAGCTCAAGACCGCAGCAATCGAGAACTTCGAGATAGTCCTCGATGAGCCCGCTGACCGGCCCGACGGCAGCATCTTCACGGACTTCGAAGTGCGTGACCGCCTGAGAGCCAAGGGCTTCGAGAAGACGACACTCGAGTGGATGCGATGCACGGTGGAAGACGTGCGCACGGCCATCGCTGAGCTGCGCGTGAACAAGGCGTACTCGGGCACGCACCACCTCGATTTCGCCATGCGCGACGAGCAGCGCGAGGCGGTCGAGAAGACCTCTTGGTACTTCCAGTCCCGGTGGGCCGAAGACACCGATGCCGTTCCGGAGTTCCTCTGGAACGCGAAGATGCGCTTCGGCAAGACGTTCACCGCGTACCAGCTCGCGAAGAAGCTCGGGTCGAAGCGTATCCTCGTCGTGACGTTCAAGCCTGCGGTCGAAGACTCATGGAAGACCGACCTCGAATCGCACGTCGACTTCGACGGGTGGACGTACATGTCGCACAAGGCCGGAGTCGATCCGAGCAAGGTCGATGCGCAGCATCCACTCGTCTTCTTCGGTTCGTTCCAGGACCTGTTGGGCCGTGACACCGCCGGCAACTTCAAGGCCAAGCACAAGTGGCTGACGGCCGTCGAATGGGACCTCGTGATCTTTGACGAGTACCACTTCGGCGCATGGCGCGACACAGCCAAAGAGCTGTTTGAGGGCGAAGACGAGGCATCGCGCAAGAAGGAGATGAAGCTCGAGTTCAGTGACGCGCAGGAGACCTTCGCCGACGAGCTCGAGGTGCAGAACGCTGATGAAGACGCGTTCGTGCCGATCCGCGCCGGCGCGTACCTGTATCTGTCAGGTACGCCGTTCAAGGCGCTCGCGACGGGACGGTTCATCGAAGAGCAGATCTTCAACTGGACCTACACCGACGAGCAGCGCGCGAAGGCGCAGTTCGTCATCGATCACCCGGGCGACCCGAATCCGTACGCCGCGCTGCCCGAGATGCGGCTGCTGACCTACCAGATGCCCGACGAGCTCATCTCCATCGCGAGTCAGGGCGAGTTCGATGAGTTCGACCTGAACGCGTTCTTCGAGGCGAAGGGCGACGGGGCTGAGGCCGAGTTCGCGCACAAGGACGACGTGCAGAAGTGGCTCGACATCATCCGAGGTGCGTATCTGCCGACGCAGGTCGATGCGCTGAAGGCAGGTACCAAGCCGCCGTTCCCTTACTCCGACACACGGCTGCTTCCTTACCTGCAGCATTCGATCTGGATGCTGCCGCGCACCGCATCGTGCGCGGCGATGAAGAACCTGCTCGCCGAACCGCAGAACGCGTTCTGGCGTGACTACCGAGTCATGAACGTCTCTGCGCCCGATGTCGGCGTCGGGCTCGACGCCCTGCCGCCGGTGCGCAAGGCCATCGGCAGCGGGTTCGACACGAAGACCATCACGCTCACGGTGGGAAAGCTCACCACCGGGGTGACGGTGCCGCAGTGGTCATCGATTCTCATGCTGCGCAACCTCAGCGCGCCCGAGTCGTACTTCCAGGCCGCGTTCCGCGTGCAGTCGCCGTGGGTGATCCGCAACCCGAACGGCGACGACCCGCATGCCGAAGACATCCTCAAGCCCGTCTGCTTCGTCTTCGACTTCGCACCGACCCGGGCGCTGCGGCAGATCAGTGAGTACGGCACCGGTCTCGCGCCCGATGAGCCGAACCCCGAGCACGCGGTCGAAGAGCTGGTGAAGTTCCTGCCGGTGCTCGCCTACGACGGGTCGAACATGACGCAGGTGGATGCCGGGGGCATCCTCGACATCGCCATGTCGGGAACCTCCGCGACCTTGCTTGCGCGCAAGTGGGAGTCGGCAGTGCTCGTCAACGTCGACAACCTCACGCTGAAGAGGATCATGGGCTCAGCCGAAGCCATGGAAGCCGTGATGAACATCGAGGGCTTCCGCGCCCTCGGCTCGAACGTGTTCGAAACTGTCGTCAACAAGAGCGAAGCGGTCAGCAAGACCAAGAAGGAGAAGGGCGACGACCTCACTTCCGGCGAGAAGAAGGAGCTCTCGGCCGAAGAGAAGGAGTACAAGTCGAAGCGCAAGCAGATCCAGGAGAAGCTGATCAAGTTCGCGACCCGGATCCCCGCGTTCATGTACCTCACGGACTATCGCGAGAACACGCTCTACGACGTCATCACCAAGATCGAGCCCGGGCTCTTCAAAGCCGTCACGGGGCTCACAGTCGAAGACTTCAACCTGCTGGTCTCACTCGGCGTCTTCAACGCCGGACACATGAACCAGGCCGTGTTCGCATTCCGTCGGTACGAAGACGCCTCGCTGTCATACACCGGCATCGACTCGCACGACGGACTGACCCACTACGGGCTGTACGACACGGTCGTCGCCGTCGATCAGCCGGCGTGAGACGCAACGTCTGAGGGGCGGTCAGCCAGGCGTGTTCGCATCCACTCCCGCAAGCCCGGGTCGCTGACGTACACGAACGTACCGCGGATGCCGCGGGTGAGAAGGACTCCGTATATGTTGCGGATGTAGACGAGGAGCTCATCGTCGGTGTACGTCTTCTTCGTGTACCCGTTGTTCTCCTTACCTTTGCGATCCATGTACGACGCACGGTCGATGAAGATCCGCCCCGTCGCCGGGTCACGGCGCAGGTCGGGTCCGATGATGACGCCGGCGTAGTTGAGGTCATACCCCTGCACGGTGTGGATCGAGCCGACCTCGTCGATCGCGCCGGGTGCGCTGATCCAGTCGGTAGGTACGCTGTTCCACCGCATCCGCTCCCCGTCGAGCTCGATGTCGAAGGCGGTCTTGTCCTTCTTCGAACGCCACTTCCACGCGTAGCCGGCGACCATGCGGGCCAGTCCGTGCGCGGCATCCATTCGTCGGATCTCGCGCCGCATCGCGCCGACATCATCGAAGAATCGGAGGTCGTACTCACCGAGATCGGGCACCGGCACGGCGTCACCACGCAGCAGCCGACGGATGTACCCGACATAGTCTGCCTCGACCTTCACCCGCATCTGGGTCAGCAGTCGGAACCGGCGATGCGCACGCCCGGCCTCCCGCAGGATCGTCGCGACCGTCTCGTACGGAAGGTCTGCCGGACGCACCGTCTGCTCGGCGTCCATCAGGAGCACCTGATGCCGGCTGCGCGAGGTGATCCAGTCGAGCTGCGTGTACCGCACGTCATCCGCGCCGAAGAGCCGCTCGTTGACAGTGGCAAACCGGGTGTTCATCGGGCCCGAGCCCTGGCTGGCCCGCTGACTCAGACGATGCGCCTCGTCGACGATGAGCAAGTCGAACGGCTCGCCGGCATCGGCGACCTCCCACGGCGACAGGACCATCTGCGCGCGCAACTTCGGTGTCTTCTTGAAGACCCGTCTGACGGATTCGCGGAGAGACTGTTGGGGAATGACCAGCCCCATCCGGATGCCCGCGAGCATCTCTCGGTAACCCTCCGCGAAGAACTCCGCGAAACGCCCATCGGGATCGGTGTCGGTATCGGTGCTCTCGGCGATGTCGGCGATGAGCTTCATCAGGTAGATCGCGACGACGGTCTTGCCGGTGCCAGGCTGCCCCTCGACCACCGACTGCGTCGTCGAGCTCGGCTGTTCGAGATCGGCCAGCAGCGCTTCGAGAATCTGCTCGACGGCCACCGCCTGCGTCTCGGTCAGCGCCTTGAACGGTGAGAGCTTGAACAGGTCGGAGTTCTCGATCTGCGCGATCGAACGCGTGAACAGGCCACGCGCGTGCAGCTCGTCGAAGACCGCACGGAACGACGAACGGTAGCGATCGCGGTTGTAGTACTGCGCATCGGTGATGCCTTCGTTGCCGTTGAGGACCGACCGGATGCCGTCACCGGCGAACCATCGGATCAGATGCGATTCGAGGTCGAGGCAGGCCGACTTGTTGAACTCGTCGTCGATGATCACGCGCACGTCGCGAAGGCCCATGCCTCGCTTCGGTCCGTCGAGGTGCTGCTTCATGCGAGCCGCGGCATTGATGGTCTCACCGACGTAGACAGCGCCGGCCCCGCTTCCGGGACCGTCGATCACGTAGACGACCGGCCAATTGCGGTGCCGCGGGCTCAGTTCGGCCCACACCCCGACGGCTGCTCTGTCGAAATCGATCGGCTCGATGCTAAAGGGCGTCATACTTCGTGCTCCGTCCCCGCGCCCTGTCGACGGGGTACTTACGCCGCGTGAGCTCGAGTTTCTCGAGCACGATCGCGTCAGGGTCCACGTCGAGCCGATCTGCGAGGAGCAGACAATAGGTCAGCACATCGGCGAGCTCTTCACGGACCCGGCCGGTGTCGGCATCCGGCCCCCACTGAAAGCATTCGAGAAGCTCGCCGGCCTCGATCGCGACGCTCTTCGCGAGATTCTCAGGCGAGTGGAACTGCGCCCAGTCACGTTCGGCGATGAACTCCCGAAGCGTCTGCCTCACGTTCTCCGTCACCACGATGCGACCGTACCAGGAGGGCGTCGACCGTGGGCCTGTGCGTGCGCCGCGGCGAGCGTCGTTTCGACTCGCTTCGCGCGCTCAACGACCGGGAGCCGGCGCGCGGCGCGCGTTTCGACTCGCTGCGTGCGCTCAACGACCGGGAGTCGACGCGGGGTGAGCGTCGTTTCGACTCGCTTCGCGCGCTCAACGACCGGGAGCCGCGACCACCTCGCGGAGCGCGCCGCGGTCGAGGTCGGCTACCGCGGTCAGGCCCGCAAGCCCGAGCGAGATGTCGAGCTCGGCGAGCACGTGCCGAATCACAGCGGCCACGCCCTCCTCCCCCGCGATCGCCAGCCCGTAGGCATACGGTCGGCCGAGCGCCACCTCCGTCGCGCCCAGCGCTAGCGCGATCGCCGCGTCGGCACCCGAGCGCACGCCCGAGTCGAACACGATCGGCACCCGGCCGGCGATCCGGTCGGCGATGGTCGGCAGCACCTCGAGCGT
The DNA here is from genome assembly GCF_029094505.1 of Microbacterium horticulturae. NCBI lineage: Bacteria > Bacillati > Actinomycetota > Actinomycetes > Micrococcales > Microbacteriaceae > Microbacterium > Microbacterium horticulturae. Next base: position 2,999,850 of record NZ_CP119108.1, read on the forward strand.
GGGCACCGACCGGTCGATCTGGCGGCCCCCGTGGTTGGAGATCCAGATGCCGTCGGCTCCGGCATCCAACGCCCTGATCGCATCGTCGGGATGCACGATGCCCTTCAGAATGATCGGCAGCTTCGTCCACTCGCGGGCGCGGGCGATGTCTTCCCACGCGATCGCGGGGGTCGAGAACACGTCGAGGAACGTCTCGACCGCCGCGCGCGGCAGCGGCGAGCGCAGGCTTTCGCGCAGTCCGGTGCCGGTGAGCGCCGCCCCCTTGCGCGCGATCGACACCCCGGCGGCGATCGTCTTGGGCGTGATCCGCACCGACGCTGCCGGCCCGCCGGTCGCCGCGCGCTCGCGCACCAGCCCGGCGAAGACCGGGTCGCTCGTGTACTGCGCGATACCGAGGCCGCGGGTGAACGGCAGGTATCCGAGATCGAGGTCGCGCGTGCGCCACCCCAGCAGATGCGTGTCGAGCGTGATCACGACGGCCTCGCAGCCCAGCTGCTCGGCGCGCTGCAGCAGCGACGCGTTCAGCTCGTCGGAGCTCGACCAGTAGAGCTGGAACATCCGGGGACCGGCGGGCGCAGCATCCACCACCTGCTCCATCGCGACGGAAGCCTGGTTGCTGAGCACGGAGGGAAGACCGAGGGATGCCGCGGCCCGCGCCACGGCGATGTCGGCGTCGCGGTGCACCATCTCCATGACGCCGAGCGGCGCGAGGATCAGCGGCGTCGGCCGCGTCGCGCCGAGGAACTCGACCGACAGGTCGCGCTCTGACACGTCGCGCAACGGGCGCGGCCAGACCTGCCACCGGTCGAACGCCGCGCGGTTGGCGGCCATGGTGTGCTCAGAGCCTGCTCCCCCGGCGACATACGCGAACGCCTCGGCGCTCATGGCCTTGCGCGCGAACCGCTCGAGGACCGCGGGCTCGACGGGCACGACGGGCTTCGCCCCGCCGATGCCGGCGCGGTAGATGTCGGACTGCACCTGTCGGCCGATGCCGCGCACGGCGGCGGCCGGGTCTTCGGGGGCGACGCTGCTCATGGGGGTCAGCCTACGGGTGCCGGCGTGGCGGCGCGGGCCCGGTCGTTGAGTGAGTACAGCGGGTCAAGACGTCCCGGCCACCCGGCGACTGTCACGCTCGGCTGGGCCGCCTGTCATAAGACACCGCGATCGGGACGTTGCAGACTGGGGGCATGCCCACGAAACCCCCGATGATCGATGACGACGCGCTCGACGACCTCGAGCGCGAACTGATGGGTCGCGCCCGCGGTCGCGTGCTCGAGCTGGGCGCGGGACGCGGGGAGAACTTCGGCGCGTTCGACCCTGACATCACCTGGCACGGTCTCGAGCCCGACGCGGAGCGGCGCGAGGAGCTCGCCCGCCGCGCACATGAGTGGAGCCATGCCGCCGAGCCGCTCGACGCCGTCGCCGAGCACGTTCCGCTGGCCGCGGCATCCATCGACACCGTCGTCGCGACGTACGTGCTCTGCACCGTCGACGACGTCACCGCCGCGCTCGCCGAGGCGCGGCGCGTGCTCGTTCCCGGTGGGCGCGTGTTGCTGGTCGAGCACATCCTCGCGCCGCACAGCGCGACGCTGCGCACCCTGCAGCGCGTCGCGACCCCGTTCACGCGGCGGTGGTGCGGCGGATGCCACCAGGACCGCGATCCGCTCCCCGCGCTGCGCGCCGCCGGCTTCGCCGACGTCGACGTGCAGCACCGGCGCGTACACGATCGGCCGCTGCCGCCCGAGTCGATCCTGCTGTACGAGGGGGTTGCGCCGGTGTGACACGGCGCGCGCGTTCCGTCGACATGCTCAGATGGCGTCGGGGACCGCGAACCGCGCGCACATCAGCGTTTGAGCATGTCTTCGACACGTGAGGTGCGTGCAACCCGCCGTCAGCGCCGCACTTCGACCCGCTCGACCGTGAAGTCGTCGAGCGCGACCGAGTCCACCCCCACGCCCAGGCCCGGCGCGGTCGGCACCGCGATGTGCCCGTTCTCGAGCACGGCGGGCTCGGTGACGATGTCGCGCTCGTAGAAGCGGCTCGACGCCGACACGTCTCCGGGCAGCGTGAATCCGGGCAGGGCGGCGAGCGCGGCGTTCGCGGCACGGCCGAGCCCGGTCTCGAGCATGCCGCCGCACCAGACCGGGATCGCGGCATCCCGACACAGATCATGGATGCGCACGGCCTCGAGGTATCCGCCGATGCGTCCCGCCTTGATGTTGATGATGGATGCCGCGCCCAGCGCTATCGCGTCGCGCGCCGCCTTTGCCGACACGATGGACTCGTCGAGACAGAGCGGGGTGCGCAGGCGCTTGGCCAGCGCCGCGTGGTCGACGAGGTCGTCCTCCTGCAGCGGCTGCTCGATGAGCAGCAGGTCGAAGCGGTCGAGCTCGGCGAGCGTGTCGGCATCGGCGAGCGTGTAGGCCGAGTTCGCGTCGACCTGCAGCGGAATGGTGCCGAACGCGTCGCGCACGGCGGCGGTCTCGGCCACGTCGCGGCCGGGTTTGATCTTGATCTTGATGCGCACGTAGCCCTCGTCGAGGTACCCGGCGACCGTGTCGACGAGCGCGGCCGGATCACGCTGGATGCCCACCGACACTCCGCTCGGCACCCTGTCGACGATCGCGCCGAGGTACTCGCCGAGCGGGCGGCCCTCGGCGCGCAGCGCGGCGTCGAGCACGGCCATCTCGAGCCCGGCCTTGGCCATGCGATGCCCGATGAAGGGCTCGAGCGTCGGCGCGACCTGCTCGGGGGCCACCGTGTGGGCGTCGAGCAGCGCCGGAATCAGGAAGCGGCAGGCGACGTCCCACGCACCCTGGGTGTACTCGCTCGAGTAGAGCGGGGCGTTCCCGGTGACGATCTCGCCCCAGCCGTCGCCGTCGGGCGTGAGCGCGCGCACGATGATGACCTCACGCACCGCCTCGGTGCCGAACGACGTCGTGAACGGCGCCACGAGCGGGAGGTGCAGCACCCGCAGCTCGAAGCCGTCAAGGCGAATGGATGCCGCGGGCCGGGTGATGGGCATGGCCACAGGCTACGCCGCCGCCCCTGCGCGAGGTCGTACCTGATCTCGCGAGGTCGTACCTAATCTCACGAGGTCGTACCTGTTTTCGCGAGGTCGTAGCTCTTCTCGCGAGGTCGTATCTGTTTTCGCGAGGTCGTAGCTCTTCTCGCGAGGTCGTATCTGTTTTCGCGAGGTCGTAGCTCTTCTCGCGAGGTCGTACGCGTCAGCGGGTGAAGATGCGCCCGTCGGGGTCATCGGCACGACGCGGACGCAGCGCGGCCGGCGCCGGCCACTCGAGCTCGAACCTCTCGACCGGGGCGTCGATCGCTCCGAAGTCGTCGGTCTGCACCACGACATGGTCGGGCGTCACCTCGACCATGCGCACGCGCAGGGGCGCGGCATCCACTCTCTCGAGCATCCAGATGTCGGCGAGCCAGGCGATGCCGCGTTCTTCGAGGGCTTCTTCGGCCTCGAGCCAGTCGACGGGGGTGGATGCTGCGCGCCCGAGCAGGTCCACGGCGACCCAGTCATCGCCGGCCGGGTGGATCCAGCCGAGCAGTTCGCCGTCGTCGCGGCGGTGGGGCGTCCAGTCTGCGGGAAGCATCCGTCCACCCTATCGAGCACGAAGACGACCTCGCGAGATCAGGTACGACCTCGCGAAAAGAGCTACGACCTCGCGAAAAGAGCTACGACCTCGCGAAAGAAGGTACGACCTCGCGAAACAAGGTACGACCTCGCCGGCGACGGGTGCGCGGGGGCGAGGGGTGTGCACGCGCAGGGTGGGGGATCACGCGCGCACGAAGAGGTAGCCGCGCTCGTCGTCGAAGCCGCGGCAGACCAGGCCCTCGAGGCGGCACTCCTCGAACTCCTCGCGCACGCGCAGGCGCCAGGCCGCCGCATCCCTCGGCGACTCGCTCCGCAGCGACTCGACATCGCGCGGCACGCGCACGGCCGCGGCCACGTCGGCATCGGCCGGAGTCGGCACGGGCGGCGCGGCGAGCACCCAGGTCACCATGATCCGGTCGGACTCGTCGCCGCGGTTCACCCCGTCGTCCATGGGCCCGTAGTGGTTCACGAGGTACTCGGTGACCCGTGTGCCGAGCACGCGCAGGTTGAAGTGCGCGTTGCGGGCGACGAGCGGGTCGAAGGTCCACGTGATCTGACCGACGTCGCGCGCCAGCGCCCATTCACGCTGGTGCTGCTTGAGCGCGCGCCCCAGCTCGTGCCCGCGATACGGCGGCAGAATCCCGGTGATGTGCGAGTGCATCGACCGCGCAGCGGGCGCGGCGAAGAAAGCGACGGATGCCCCGATCATCAGGTCTCCGTCGTAGAGCCCGACGGCGTAGTTACCCGAGTGCGCCAGGGCGCGCAGCAGGTTCGGCGGCATGCCCGACCGGTCGCCGCCCCACACCTCGCTGAGCACCTCGGATGCCGCGAACACCTGCTCGACCGTCTGCAGCGGTTCGATCCGCACATCGACGGGAACCGAAACCCCCACCATGAACCCAGTGTGACACCGCCCGAGCATGCCGACCAGTGCCCGAGCGCGGCGGCGTTCCAGCCCTCCTTCGGGCTGGCGGGGCGGCCGCGGTCATCGCGCTCGTGGTCGCGATGTTCATTCCCGCCGCGCGCGAGGCCGCGGAGCGGCATCCCTCCCTCCCGGAATGACGCGCGGCGCCTGTCCGCCGAAGAGGGGGAGGCGCCCGCCACCACGCCTCGCTACCGTTGTCCCATGAGCGAGACCAAGGAATCGCACGGGAGCACCGACACGCGCTTCTTCGGACAGCCCTGGGCCCTCGCCCACCTGTTCGGCGTCGAGATGTGGGAGCGGTTCAGCTTCTACGGCATGCAGGGCATCCTGCTCATCTACCTCTACTACTCGGTCACCCGCGGGGGTCTGGGCATCGACCAGGGCGTCGCCGGCGGCATCGTCGGTGCCTATGGCGGGGCCGTGTACCTGTCGACGATCCTGGGTGCGTGGATCGCCGACCGCATGCTCGGCTCCGAACGCGTGCTGTTCATCAGCGCGATCGTCATCATGTGCGGGCACATCGCGCTGGCCCTGCTCCCGGGACTGGCCGGCGTCGCCGTCGGCCTGATCCTGGTCGCGGTCGGATCGGGCGGGCTGAAGGCCAATGCGACGGCCGTGGTCGGCACGCTGTACGACACGGATGACGACAGACGGGATGCCGGATTCTCACTGTTCTACCTCGGCATCAACCTCGGCGCGTTCTTCGGTCCGATCCTCACCGGTCTGCTGCAGTCGACGCTCGGATTCCATTGGGGCTTCGGCCTGGCCGCGGTCGGCATGGCCCTCGGCCTCGTCCAGTACTCGTTCGGCCGCAAGCAGTTGCCCGAGCAGGCGCGACATGTGCCCAACCCGCTGCCGCGCAACCGCTACGTGTGGGTCGCGGCGATCGCCGCGGTCGCGATCGTCCTGATCGCCGTGCTGGTGCTGGTCGGGGTCATCCGCGCCGAGAACCTCTCGACGATAGTGATCATGGGCACGGTGGTCGCCGCCATCGCCTACTTCGCGGTGATCCTGTCGAGCCGTCGCATCGACGCGACCGAGCGCTCGCGGGTCTGGGGCTTCCTGCCGCTGTTCATCACGAGCGTCGCTTTCTGGTCGCTGTACCAGCAGCAGTTCACGGTGCTGACCGTCTACTCCGACAAGCGTCTGGACCGCAACCTGTTCGGCTTCGAGATGCCGGTCTCGTGGGTGCAATCGATCAACCCGATCTTCATCATCATCCTGTCGGGTGTGTTCGCCGCGATCTGGACGCGCCTGGGCCACCGCCAGCCGTCGACCCCGGTGAAGTTCGCGCTGGCCGCCATCATCATGGGCGGCGCGTTCCTCCTGTTCCTCCCGTTCGCCGGCGGCGGGCCCAACTCGACGCCGCTGCTGGCGATCGTGGGCATCCTGTTCGTGTTCACGGTCGCCGAGCTGCTGCTGTCTCCGGTCGGACTCTCGGTGGCGACCAAGCTCGCACCCGCGTCGTTCCAGACGCAGATGGTCGCGCTGTTCTTCCTCTCGGTGGCGCTGGGCACGGCGATCTCGGGCTGGCTCGTGCAGTTCTACGACCCGAACAATGAAGTGCCGTACTTCTCGATCCTCGGCCTCATCGCCGTGCTGGTCGGCATCGGGCTGTGGTTGGGCAGCAAGCCGGTGCTCGCCCTCATGAAGGGCGTGCGCTAGACGCGTTTGTCAAGCCCGTCGGAGAGTGGATGCCGCGGGTCTAGCGTCTGTGGCACCGACAGAAGGAGACACCATGTCTACCGGACCGTTCCCTCCCCCACTCCCCTTCGACGCCGACGGCGACCCGCACGAAGATGCGCCGCTGCGCGAAGAGGACGGCGAAGAGGTGCTCGATGAGGACGCCAACGACGACCTCATCGACAGCGCCGACGCCGACCGCATTGCTGCCGAGGGCGACGAAGACGAGTAGGCCTCACCCCCGCTCGGCGGCGACCTGCCGGATCAGCGCGTGCTGGCGACGCAGCTGGTCGGCCGCGCGGTACAGCTCGTGGTGTCCTTCGTACTCGCTCGAGAACCAGCCGGTGTAGCCGGCGTCCAGAGCGACATCGAGGATCTGTCGCCAGGGGATGTAGAGATCGGTGAGGTCGTCCTCGATCTCGTAGAACTTCGCCTGGAAGTAGACGACGTGCTCCATGACCTCGGCAAGGTCCGAGACGGGCACGAACGGCACCTCCGGGGGTCGCGCCGACCCCGTGCCCATCTGGAACGCCGCGCCGCCGCCGCGGCGGGCGAAGCGCTGCACGTCGAAGACGCCGGTGTCGATGAGCAGGCCGAACTGGGTGGTGCCCGTGCGCTCCTTGAACTCGAGGTACTCCTCCACCACGGGAGACTTGATGACCGTGGGCCAGTGGATCTCGGGGCAGATGACGATTCCCAGTTCGCCGGCGAGCTCGAGGTTGCGCTCGACGGCCTCGGACCAGATCGGGTCGACGCGGAGGTCCTCGCTGATCACGCCGATCTTCGGCCGCACGAACGAGAAGCCGAGCTGCGCGGCCAGGCGCAGATCCAGCTCGAGTTGCTGCGCCCCTTCGGCCACGGTCATCCCGCGTCCCGGGAAGCGGCGCGTGTCCAGCCACGAGCCGTACAGCGTCGGCGTCAGGCCGAGCCGCTCGTTGCGGGCATGCCACGCGTCGATCCACGCGGTCGACGGGTTCGGGTAGTCGCGGATGTGCGCCTCGCCGAGGATCTCCAATCCACTGGCGCCCAGATCCGCGACATCCTCGATGCAGTCCTCCACTGTCATCGTCACGCCGATGTCTTCGGTGTAGCTGTACAGGGAGACTCCGAGGCCGAACGGCAGGTTGTCGGTGCTCATCGGACGATCACCGCCTTTCGCTTCGCCGTCCAGATCGACGGCTGCAGTTCTTCGGGAATGTACGACATCCGCACGCGCAGCACGAACGTCACATCATGGATGCCGCGGGCCAGCCCCCCGGCCTTGGGAACCGTGAGCACGGCCGCCTCGTCCATCGGCCAGCGCGCGTCGGTCGAGGTCTGCAGCTCGGCGAACGAGTAGTCGCCGGTGGGCAGGGTCCAGCGGATGTCGTCGCCGTCGAACTCTTCACCGTCGACGATGACCGTCGGCTTGTCGAGCAGGTTGCCCCACATGCCGCGGTAATAGGGACTGCGCACGCGCAGCTGGAACCCCGTGGGGGCGTCTTCAGGTCCGGTGTTGTGGAACCCCGCGGCCTGGATGAGCGGTTCTTCAAGCATGCTCTTCCTCTCTGTTCGATGTGAGGTCGTCGGCCAGCTGTCGTGCACCGCGCACGGCGAGGGCGACGCTGGTCAGGGTCGGGTTCATGGTGTTCGCGGTCGGGATGAGCCCGTTGCCGCCCACGACGAGGTTCTCGTACCCCCACACCCGTGAGTAGGGGTCGGCGACCGAGGTGCCGTCGTCGCTCTCGCCCATCCGCATCGTGCCCATGTAGTGCAGGCTCGATCCGTTCGGCAGCAGGCGCGGCTGGGCGACGAACTCGCCGAGCGCGCCTCCCGCGCGACGGAGCAGCGCGGTGGCCTGCTCGATCTCGCTCTCTTCGCGCTCGGTCAGCGCGTACTCGATCGTCATGTTCGGCAGCCCGCGGTAGTCGAGCTCGTCTTCATCGAACCGCACGCCGTCTTCGACACGGGGATGCTTGCGGACCCCGTACCCCATGTTCACGTATCCCCATCGGTTGCCGGCGGCGGGATGCTCGGGGTCGAGCGCGAACGGCGGGTTCTCGGCATACATCACCTGCAGCGAGTACGGGTGGTCGGGTTCGGAGAACGGGATGCGGTTGACGGCCGCCACCGGATCCGTGGGGTTCTGCGCGCGCCGTGCGAGTTCCTGCGCGAGCTCGTCGTCGCTGACCAGGCGCGACATCCGTGCCCCGTCCAGAGCGACGGTGCTGATGATCACGTGGTGCTCGGTGAGATAGCGGCCCAGCGCCGCGGGGCGGATGCCCGAGGCCCAGAGCAGCTGCGGCGTCCGGAAGGCGTCCGCGGCGACGACGACCACATCGGCCGGCACCGTCTCCTGCTCATGCGTGCGCAGGTCTTCGACCGTGACGCCGGTGACGCGGGTTCCGTCGTGCTCGACCCGCCGCACCAGCGTGAGATCGCGCAGGGTGAACCGCGACGACTCGGACGTGCCGGGCTCGATCAGCGGCCCCAGCACGAAATCGGCCCCCGCCCACACCATGGTGCCGTCAGCCTGCGGGTCGCCGGCGACCGGCAGAGTGCTCGGTCCGAAGCCCGCGGGCAGTTCGCCGGCGAACTCGTCGGCCAGCTGCGTCGAGATCGCCCGTGAGATGGCCGAGTCGGCGAAGGCGTCGGTGCGCACGTGCAGCAGCCGGTCGGCTTCAGCGAGCAGGCCTGCCCACTCCTCATCGCCGATGAACGGCACACGCTCGCTGAACGACGGCGACGGAGTCGCGCACGTCCAGTGGGCGCCCATGCCTCCGACGTTGGTGGAGGCCGCTCCCGCAGGAAACTGCGTCGCGTGCGCTGCCCCGGGACCGCCGAAGTCGAGCAGGTACGTGCCGCCGCGGGCGGTGAACATGCCCTCGGCGACGACCGACTCGGGAATGCCGAGCGATTCGCGATACCGGCCGGCCTGCGGCCCCTGCGACCGCTCGCGAGCGCGCTCTTTCTCGTCAGGGTCGGCGATGTTGCGCACGCTCGCGCCGGGCACCTCGGTCAGCTGGGGCCCCGCCTCGAACATGATCAGGCGGGCATCGGGCAGCTGCTCGAGGAGCACCCGCGCGTAGGCGGCGCCGATCGGCCCGCTGCCGACGACGGCGATGGTGGGGACTCTGCTCATGATCGGGCACTCCTTACGGGATGCCGCGGCTCGGTCGCCGCGGGAAGGTCGGGTGATTCGTCTGACAGTCGTCCGGGTGGCAGCAGCAGCGACGCGATGACGCCGACCAGGTAGGTCGCGGCGAGCGCGATGAAGATCGGCGCGAACACATCGCGGTACAGGGCCGCGATCTGCGCCTGCACGGCGGGGGATGCGGCGTGCACCGTGGTGGGCGTCAGGGTCGCGGCATCCAATCCCGCCGGCAATCCGGCGGCGACAGCGAATCCGATGACCCCGCCGATGAGCGCGGTGGCGACGGTGGCACCCACCTGCCGGACGAGATTCACGGTCGCCGTCACGGCTCCCGTCTCGCCGACCGGGGCCGCACTCTGCACGACGGTGACGATCAGGCTCATGAAGGCTCCGGTGCCCAGCCCCACGATGGCCATGACCACCATCGGCACCCAGAGCGGCAGTCCGACCGGCAGCACCGCCATCACGGCGAGGCCGGCAGCACCGAGGATCGTGCCGGCGATCGGGAAGACACGATAGTGCCCCGTGCGGCTGGCCAGCCAGCCGCTGATCAGATTGCTCACCAGCATCCCGAACACCGTCGCTATCGGAACCAGTCCCGACACAGTGGCACTCGTCCGGTAGGCCATCTGGAAGTAGGTGGGGAGGTACGAGGTGATGGAGAAGAGGCCGATGCCCACGATCGCCGAGATGACGATCCCGGCGCCGATGGTGCGGTTGGCGAGATGCCGGAGAGGGACGATCGGGTCAGCGGCGCGCAGCTCGACCAGGATGAACGCCGCCAGGCACGCCGCCGTCACAGCGAACGCGATGAGGGCAGCGGCGAGCTGTTCGCGGTCGACGACCCAGGTCACGGCGAGCACCAGCGCCACCACCGCGACTCCCAGCGTGGCGGCGCCTGCGACGTCGAACCGCGAACTGCCGACACCCTCGATGTGCGGGACGGCCACGGCCGCCAGGACCAGCGCGATGATCCCCACCGGCGCGTTCACCCAGAAGACCCACGGCCAGCTCCAGTAGTCGGTGATCAGGCCTCCGACCACCGGTCCGACGAGGATGGCGATCGGAAAGGCCGCACCGATGATCGCCATGTACTGCGGGCGCTGCCGGGGTGTCGTGGTCAACGCGATGATCGTCTGCGACATCAGCTGAAGGCCGGCCGAGCTCATTCCCTGCACGACGCGGGCGAAGATGAGCCAGCCCATCGACGGCGCGAATCCGCACCCCAGCGACGAGAGGATGAACACCACGAGCGAGATCAGGAACACCGCACGCGGGCCGACGATGTCGCCGAGCTTGCCGAGCACGGGCAGCAGCACCGTGCTGGCGAGGGTGTAGCCGACGACGATCCAGCTCATCTGCTCGAGCGCGCCCAGCTGCCCCGCGACCGTCGCGAGGGCGGTCGAGACCACGGTGTTGTCGAGAGCGCCGAGGAACGAGACGGTCAGAAGAGAGATGACGAGGAAGCGGAGTTTCAACGGTGAAAGCGGCATGCCGGGATCACCCGATAGATCGGGCCGTCGACGCGACGGGATGTGCCCTCGCCGCAGCATCACGGTGAGGAACGGGCCGGACGGCCCCAACGTCACCTCCATTGTATGCCCACTTACGCACTAAAGCAACATAAGTGTGGAAGTTTCGTCAAGAAGGAGAAGAAGCGTGTCCGAGCAGCGCGTCGGCGTTGCCGCTGAGAATGAGCTCGGTCACCCCGTCGTCGAGCAGGGCACCGCGCACGAACCCGACCGGGTCATCAAGCCCCATGTCGAACGGGAAGTCGCTGCCGAGCACCACCTGCGACGCTCCAACGACCGCGATGAGGTGCCGCAGCGCGGCATGGTCGTGCACGACGGTATCGAACCAGATCCGGCGCAGGTAGCTCGACGGCTCGTGCGCGCACCCCTGCGCGTCGGGCCGCACCCGCCAGGCGTGGTCGCTGCGGCCGATCGCGGTGGGCAGGTATCCGCCGCCGTGCGCCGCAACGATCTTCAGTTCGGGATGCCGGTCGAGCACGCCTGCGAAGATCAGGTGCGACAGAGCGACGGCGTTCTCGACGGGCTGGCCCACGGTGTTGGCGAGATAGAAGCGGTCGAGTCGCTCATCGAGGCTGCAGCCGAACGGGTGCAGGAAGATGATCGCGTCGAGCTCTTCGGCTCGCGCCCAGAACGGTTCGAGTCGCTCGTCGGAGAGCTCGACGTCGCCGGCGAACGACGAGATCTCGACACCGGCGAGGCCGCGACCGAGGACGGCGTCGTCGAGGCACTCCACGATGCGGGAGGGATGCTGCAGCGGCACGAATCCCAGCCCGCTCAATCGGTCGGGAGCCTGAGCGACGTGCTCGGCCACCTGCCGGTTGGCCTCGCACGCGATCCAGACCGCCAGCTGCTCGCCGGCCCAGGGGGAGAAGTGGCTGGGCGATGCGCTCACCCACTGCCGGTCGACGGCCTGGGCGTCCATTGCCGCCAGGCGTTCGCCCACGTCGGTGAGCTGCGGGATGCGCGCTCCGACCATCGGCCCGGAGACGGCCTGGCTGCTCGCCCCGTTGCGTCGCAGTTCGAGCCGATCGGCTGCCTCGAACCCGTCGGGGTCGCGCCGGCGCACCTCGGCCTGCAGGGTCGGCAGCAGCAGGTGCGCATGCACGTCGGTGACGGTCATGCCGGTTGCGCCATCTGCCGGGCGATGCCGAAGATCAGGCCTCCGGCGTCGGCGTCGCGGTTGCCGTCGATCTGCCATTGTCCGAGTTGCACGGACGCGTCGACCACCGCCCGTGCACGCGGCAGGCGGCGGGCGTGGAACTCGTCCCACAGCGTCTGGTCCACCGCATCCCGCTCGATCAACAGCTCGGTGAGCACGACCGCGTCTTCCAGCCCCTGCGCGGCTCCCTGCGCGATGGTGGGCGGGCACGAGTGCGCAGCGTCGCCGATGATCACGGTGCGCCCGCGGTTCCAGGGCGCCTCGACGATGTGCTGTGTGAACCAGGTGTAGTTCACGTGCGCGTCGGCAGATCCGAGGTCGGCACGGATGGAGTTCCTCGGCCCTTCGTAGGCCCACGAATCGTGGAGCATGATCTGCACGGCCTCCGCGTCGGTGACGCCGAAGCGGTCCTGCGCCTTCTCGACGAGGAACGCGTACATGGTGTCGTCGCCGGTCGGCGTGTAGCCGGCGATGTAGACCGGCCCGCCGTAGTACAGCTCGCTGCGCTGCACCTCGGCGGGGCGCGAGACGAACGACCGCCAGATGCCCATCCCGGTGGGCTGCGGCGCGGTGTCGATGCCGATGAGGCCGCGCACCGCAGAGTGCAGGCCGTCAGCCCCGATGACCAGGTCATACGTGCCCGCCACGGCGTCATCGGCGAGCACCTCGACCGCCTCCCCCACCGACCGGATGCCGCTGACGGTCGCGCCGAAGCGGATCTTCGCGCCCGCCTGCTCAGCATGGGCGAGCAGGATCTTCGCCAGATCGGGCCGATACATGCCCATGCCGGCCGGATAGTCGGGTCCCCCGGTCTTCACGTCGCCGAGCTCAGCGACCACCGGTGCGCCCGGACCGGGCGCACGCAGCGTGAGACCCTCGAACGCGAAGCCCGCGGCGCGCACGTCGTCCCACACGCCGAGCGTGTCGAAGGCGCGCAGGGCGTTGCCCTGCAGGGTGATGCCCGAGCCCAACGGGTTCAGCTCGGGCCGGGCCTCGAACACTTCGACATCGATGCCCGCGCGGGCGAGGCGGATGGCGGCGGCGAGGCCGGTGATGCCGGCGCCGACGACGGCGACGGAAGCTACCGCGCTCATGGAAGAACCTCTCTGTTCTGTGCAGTTGATGGTGACGCGAGCACGCCGCGTGGCGTCGAGGCGCAGGTCAGCCGCGCCCCTGCTTCGCGTACGGGTTCAGCAGCGCATCGCGGATCTCGTCGGGCACGCCCTCTTCGGTCGCGCTCGGACCGTCAGCGGGCGGAAACGACTCGGTCATCGACATCGGCATCGCGCCGTTGCGGTAGAAGTTGTTGGACCCCTGCGAGGGGCGCCAGGTGTTCGGCTCCCAGTCCGGCACGTAGTTGCGGTACCCGCCCGTGTTCAGCTCGATGCGCAGGGTCGACGGCTCACGGTAGTAGAGGAAGTTCTGCTCGCCGATGCCGTGGATCGACGGCCCGTACTCGATCGGGATGCCGCGCTCCAGGAGCGTGTCGGCGGCGATGAGCAGCTCTTCGCGGGTGTCGACCCAGAAGGCATAGTGGTTGATGCGCCCCGGCGTCTGCGACCCGTCGAGCACCACGCCGAGATCATGCGACTTCTCATTCGTCGTGAGCACAGAGAAGACCGAGATGGGGGCCTCGTCGAGCAGAGTGCGCGCCATGATCCGGAAGCCGAAGACGTCGCTGTACCACGCAGCGAACGCGTCGACGTCGCTGCATGCGAGGGTCACATGATCGAGCTGGCGCGGGGCGCCGGCCATCTTGCTGCGTCGCTCGGGACGGTCAGGATAGCAGGATGCCGCAGCCGCGGTCGCCTGGTGACGGGTGACGTCCCAGTGCAAGGTCATGGTGTGCCCCCACGGCCCGGTGAAGCGGTACGCCCGACCGATCCGGTGCACATCGACCCATTCTCCGGTCACACCGGCCGCCTCGATGCGGGAGACGGCTTCGTCGAGCGCCTCCGGGCTCGAGGTGCGCCAGGCCATGGTGTCCATCGCGGGCTGTTCGCCGGGAAGGACGACCACGGAGTAGGCGTAGTGGTCGCCCCAGCAGCGAAGGTAGACCGCGTCATCGATGCGGTCTACGACGGTCAGACCGACTTCTTCCTCGTAGAACCGCACGGACGCTTCGACGTCCGGGCTCGTGACTGCCACGTACGAGAGATGGGCCAGCAGCTTGATCATCGTCGATCGTTCCTTTCCGAGGGTGGCGGGTCTCCCGACCGATCCCAGTCTGGGTCGCGCGACGTCATCGGGGAAGCCGATTCTGACAATGCCGGAGATCACCGTTGTTTATGCAGACGTGAGGATCCGCGCGGCCAGGCCGACGTCGTGTGCGAAGTCGGCGAGATCAGTCGTGCGCTCACCCGTTCGCACGGCGGCGATCGCCCGGCGCAGCGCAAGGCGGCCCCGCGTCTCCCAGCGCGGCGGGAGAACCCGGGCGCCCTGCCCCTCGTCGTGGATCACCCGTGCGCTCCTTCCCGCGGCGAGTTCGATTTCGGTGCGCTCCGTGCCGAATGCGGACGCTGAGATCCGGCCACGGTCGGTGCGGAGCTCGCCCGCGCCGGCGAGCGCCGTCGCCGTCAGCGTGGCCGGCGCGCCGAAAGCCGTGTCGAACAGCGCGAGGGCTCCCCGCGACGTGGCCGTGGCAGAGCGCAGTCGCAGCGTCCCCCCGGTGAGAACGCGCAGCCAGCCGACGGTGTCGGCGATCGCATCGGCGAGGACGGGGGACGCAGCCGCGCAGCGCGCTGTCGTCAGGGGCGCCGGCGCGCTGCCCGCCGCGTCGGATGCGACATCCCATCGCAGTCGCATGCGGTCGAGGATGATCGGCGCCCCTTTCGCCCGCTCGTCCAAGGCCCGCAGGGCAGCGGTGTCCTCGGTCGCCGGCTCGACGACGATGACCGCGCGCGCACCCTCAGCGAGCGCGCGCGCCGCGGTGGCCGACCAGCCCTTGGCCCCGGCGACGACGACCACGGCTTCAGCCGCCGTCGACGCCAGCTGCGCCTGCAGCGGCAGTTCGGCGACCGCGGCGGCCAGGCCGCCCTCCCAGCCCACGCCGGCATCGCCCTGGAGAGCCACGGCATGCGCCTGCGGCCGGGTCATGCCGCCACCCCCGCTCGCACTGCAGCCGCGGCCGCATCTGCGATGTCGATGGCGTAGAGCGCGTCGTGCAGGATCTCGTCGTACTCGACGGGCTCACCGTCTTCGAGCGCCGATGCCAGAGCCCGCCACTCGGCGACGTAGCCGTCTTCCGGCTCGGGCGGGTATTCGGTCATGCGGCCGTCGGGGGCGTGCACCCGGACATCGGCGCTGCCCGCGTGCACGAACGTCGGCGGGAAGTCGACCTCGAGTTCGTCGGTCGCGGTGCCGATCGTCATCCGCCAGCGGGCGTCGGGCCCGCCCGGAAGCATGACGGCAGACAGCTGCACCAGCACGCCACTCGCGATCAGGCCGATCACGTAGCCGATCGGCGGCACCGGGCGGGCGAACACCACCCGCTCGAAGTGCGGCGCCAGGTCGCGCAGTGCGGGGAGATCGTGGATGCCCAGACCCAGCACCAGCTCCCGGACGATCGCGGCGGCCAGGTCAGGGTCGCTCCAGTCCGGACGGGGCCGCGACGCATTCTGCCCGGCCGGAGCGAGTTCGCTGACGACGTCGTGGTACCGCCCGTTCGGAGGAAGCGCGATAGTGATCTCGACCGTGCGAACACGGCCCTCGTTCGCGACGAGATGATGCTTCGCGCGCGCCCAGGCGGGGTCGAAGTGGTGGTTCGTACCCACCACGAGCGCGGTGTGGGAGCGACGGCACGCATCGACGACGGCATTCGCCTCCTGCCGAGTGCAGGCGATCGGCTTCTCGCAGAGGATCGCGCGCTTGCCCGCCGCGATCGCCGCGAGGATCTGCGCGGCGTGCTGCGTGGGCGGGCTGCAGATGGCCACGACATCGACGGCCGGGTCGGCCAGCAGTTCGGCCGTCCCCGCGGAGGAACGGGCACCCGTCCGTCTCGCCAGCGCCGCAGCCCGCCCACTGCCGGCATCCGCGAGATGCGTCACCGTGAAGTGTTCGGCAAGGCGCGCGAGAGTGGGCAGGTGCAGGGCCGCCACACCCGGCCCGGCACCGATGACACCGACTCCTGCCGCCATGTTCGCACCCTCTCCTTCGAGACTTATGTCTAAGGCATACCTAAGTGAGTGCCCTCGGCGGCGCACGAGGCGGTGACTTCTCCGCCTAGCTCCCGCGGTTGTGTCAGAATCAGTCCATGGCCACCGAGTCCACCCTGCGCTTCGGCGCTCAGACCGACGAGGTGACGAGCCTCCTGCGCATCGTCAACCTCGTGCGCACCGCCGAGGCGACGACCCGCCCCGAGATCGGCCGCCTCACCGGGCTCGGCCGGGGCGTGGTGACACAGCGCGTCGATCAGGCGATCGACATGGGCTTTCTTGAGGACGGCGAGTTCGGTCCTTCCTCGGGCGGTCGCGCCCCGCGCACCCTCCGGTTCCGTTCCGAGCAGGCGCGGATCGTGGTCTGCGCCCTCGGTGCGCTGCATGTGCACGTGGGCCTCGCCGCCCTCGACGGCGACATCATCGACCAGACGCATCAGGACTGGGACATCGCGCGGGGCCCCGCCGAGACGATCGACACCGTCATGACGCTCATCGACGAGCTGTCAGCTCGCAACGGAGAGACACCTGTGTGGGCGGTGGTCGTCGGCATTCCCGGCCCGGTCGACTTCGACAGCGGCCGACCGGTCGCGCCGCCGATCATGCCCGGCTGGAACGGCTTCGACGTGCGCCGCCGCTTCGAGCAGCGCTTCGACGCCCCTGTCTGGGTCGACAACGACGTGAATCTTCTCGCCCTCAGCGAGCGGGCCCGCCGCGGGTCTGAGCACGTCGACCTCATCTATTGCAAGGTCGGCTCCGGGATCGGGGCGGGCCTGCTTTCGCAGGGCCGGATCCATCGCGGCGCGAACGGGGCCGCGGGTGACATCGGTCATGTGCGCGTGCGCGATTCTGACACGCCCTGCCGCTGCGGCAAGGTGGGCTGCCTCGAAGCGGTCGCCGGTGGGTGGGCTCTCGTGCGCGATGCAGAAGCCGCCATCGCTGACGGGGCCACGGGCGTGCTCGCGCGGGCAGCCGCCGAGGGCGAGTCCCCCACACCCGAGCGCATCGCGCGCGCTGCCGAGGATGGTGACGCCCTGGCGATCTCGCTCGTGCAGCGCTCGGCACGGGTCGTGGGCGAGTCGATAGCCGCGCTGGTCAACATGTTCAATCCCGGCGTCATCGTCATCGGCGGCGCCGTGGCGGCCGCGGGCGAGATGTTTCTCGCCGAGGTGCGCCAGCGCGTCTATGAGCTGTCGCTGCCGCTGGCCACGCGAGACCTGTCGATCGTGAACTCGATGGATGACGAGCGTGAACCGCTGCGCGGTGGGGCCGAGCTGGCGCGCGAGCAGCTGTTCGACGCGACGTTCCCCCGGTGGTTCGCTGACGGGCGCCCCACGATCGAGGGCGTGCGCGCGGCATCCTGAATCCTCTCCTCCACTTCTTACGAAATCCGACGAAAGTGTGTATCTTGTGATCTCACGTCGATCACAAGGACCACGATGACTCTCACTGCTCTGCGCGCCGATGCGCTCTCGACGACGCCCGGCGGCTTCGAGCTGCGGCTGTCGCTGCCCTGGATCCGCGCTCTCCCGCTGCAGAGCCTGCACGATGTCGCGGTGCAGCTCGACGGCACGGCCGTCGGCGATCTGCGCTTCCCCGATGCGAGTGAGCGGTGGTGGCCCGCACAGGATCGTGTGGTCCTGCGGGGCGGTGAGCCGGTGGCACCCGGCCCCCACGATGTCATCATCGACTTCGCTCTTCTCGTCCCCTATCTGCAGATGGGGCCTGACGGCCCCCTGCGGCTCCCGTTCCACGAGCAGCGGACGCTGCAGACGGATGCCGCGCTCACGAGCGTCTCGGAGGACATCGCGTGACCGCGCTGCCTGAGACGTGGACGCTGGCGGCGTCGGCATTCAACTGGACCCCCGACGTGCTGCGCGCCGAGCACTCGACGCACGAGATCGCGAGCGCGATACCGGGGTCGGGTATCGCGTCGACCATCGAGATCGAACTGGGTCAGACGCTGCGGACCTTTCCGGATGTGGACGCCACCGAGGTGCGAGCCCTGCGTGCAGCGCTCAACGCGGTCGGCGGAGGCATCTCGATCGTGGGGATCTCGCTCGACGACTGGCAGCTGTCCGCCGACGGCGCGGCCCGGCGGCGCACCGAGGACGAGCGCCTCGCATTCCTCGTCCCGCAGTTGAGCGCCGCCCACGACCTCGGCGCCACGGGCGTGCGCCTGCCCATCGGCCAGGCCGGCGCCGCCCTGCTCGAGCGCACCATGCCGCTGCTGTACGAACTCGACCTCGTCTTGTACGAAGAGGTGCAGGGGCGCCAGACCCCGCACGATCCCGCGTACGCCGACGCGTACGAGGTTGTGGCGCGGTTCGACGATCCGCGTCTGCGGCTTCTCGTGGACATCAGCATGCTCATGCCTGCGCTGCCGGTGAGCTACCTCACGGCGCTCACCGCAGGCGGCGTCGATCCCGCATTGGTTCGTCTGCTGGAGACCGAATGGCGTGCTCCCGAGACGCAGGCTGCTGTGTTCGACGCGCTGCGGGCCGGCTCCGTACCGCCCGGCGTGCACACGTTGTTCATGGATCTCGTCGTGCGATTCGGTCGGTCGGATGCCGCCGACCTGCGCGAGATCCTGCCGCTCGTCGGCGGCTTCCATCTCAAGTTCTGGGACCTCGATGACACCGACGCTCGGGTGTCGAAGCCGATGCGCGATCTGGGTGCGCTGCTGCGCGCGAGCGCCTTCACCGGCACCCTGTGCAGCGAGTGGGGCGGGCACGAATGGCTGGAGGCCGATGCCACCGAGATGACAAGGGAGCACCTGGCCCTGGCATCCCGCGCCCTCAGCGCATAGCCCCCGCGCCCCTCGCCGAGCGAACCCCCACCTCGACGAGGGACGCCCCCGATCACCCCTCGAGGTTGTAGTAGGGCCACGGCAAGAAGCGGCGCTCGCCCCGGCGATCCGGACCTTCGAGCGTCACGTCGCCGGTGGCCGCCCACTCGACGCCGCGCGGGAACATCCGAATGAACTCGATCCGTCGGAACGTGTCGATGTCGTGCCCGATAGTGATCGTGAACGACCGACCTTTGCCGTACTCGTTGATCCACGCGATGGGCTGGTCGGTGTTCATCCCCGGCAGCGCCGCGATGCCCTCTGGAGGAATGTCGACGGGGTAGTGCGACATCGGCCAGACAGGCGCGTTCTCGTAGGACTCGAGATCGTCGAAGGTGGTCAGAAGCACCTGCGCCCCGTCGTAGAGCTGGACCCCGGTGAGGATGTCGTCACCGGCCACCGTCCAGCGCGCGCTGATTCCCTCGGTGATGGGATGCCGCGGCTCGACCGTGTCAAGCTGCGCTTCGCCCCACGGCCGGGGCCGGAGGCCGGTCTCCCATGCGCTGAGCTTCGCCCCGCGCATGACGTTGTACTCCTCGGGGTAGCCCCAGGAGTCCTCCTGCGCCGCTGACCCGTGGAACCAGACGATGCCCTTGCCGTCGTCGTGGACGAATCGCAGCAGCGCCGCGTCGGTCTCGGCCCCGAAGCCGATCGCCTTGTCGTGGTAGCCGTCGCGCCCTTCGAACACGACCAGCACGACGTCGTACTTGTCGATGATCTCGGCGCCCAGACCGCGCGGGTCTTCGACGACGCGGACGCGGAAGCGCCCCGTGTTCTCGAGGAGCGTGGTCAGCCAGTCGTTGTGCTGACGAAAGCTGCGCACCTCGTTGTCGTGCTCGCGGGTCATGTGTCCCGACAGGATGAGAACGTTCAGTATCTCGGGCATGGTCGCGCTCCTACCGGAAGGTATCGGAGAAGGTCTCGTGCGGCACCGGTGGCACCGGATCGAGCCGCTGCACCGACGTCGGGCTGTACGGATGATTCTCGGTCGGGACCGGCTCGTCGGCCGGCGGCATGAAGACCGGCTTGCCGTCTTCGCCGAAGTACATGAGGTCGAGATCGAACGCCGCCTGATTCTTCAGCCCGAAGCTCACCCAGTTCTCGTCGAACGGTGCACGCGCCAGCTCATAGCAACGGAACTTCCAGATCTTCCACTCGCCGTCCTGACGCAGGAAGTCGATAGCGTACTTGCACCAGACCCAGTGTGCCCAGACCTTCTGGCCGAGGACCTCGCCCTCCGAGTACATGTCGGGAAAGGCCTTCGCGACCTCCGGATCGGTCAGTCCCGACTCGGTACCCGCCATGAGCCAGACGCCCTTGGCGGTCTCGCCGTCGCCGGCCACCTCGATCACCGGCGTCGAGGTGGTGTGCAGGATCAGCTTGCCCTCGGGATGCGGGCGCCCGCGGTGGTAGCGCACGACGCTCTCCCACGTCGTGTACTGGCCCGCGTTGGTATAGCGGGCGCGGATCCCTTCGGTGCCCTCAGCCACCCACAGCGGGATGATCTGCTCGTCTTCGAAGGCGTTGTGCAGGTGCATGTAGCGGCTGAACAGGTTCTCGATCTCGCCGCGGTCGGCAGCGCGGCGAGCGAGAGAGCGGACGATCGCCACCTCCTCGCGCAGACGTGCGAGTTCAGCGGTCAGGTCGGCGGTGCTGACGACGGTGTCAGACATGGTGTTTCTCCTTCGTGGAATTGGTTCTGATTCGCAAGTGACCCGCGGTGCACTCACTTCCAGGCGGCATCCATCGCCTTCAAGACGTCGTCGATCGTCCGCTGCCCCGTCAGCAGCCCCTGCACGCCGGACCCGAGCGCGTCGTAGACCGCCGCGTTCGCCCAGCTGGAGTTCGGGAGCGGCATGTAGTGCTTCGCCTCGACGATGTCGGCGACGGGTGCGTAGATCGTTCCGGAGAGGTCACTGCCGACGGGAAGCGAGCCTGCCGCATCGGCGAAGGTCTTCTGCCCCTCCTTCGTGGCCGCCCAGTCGAGGAACTTCTTCACCGCGTCGGCGTGCTTCGACGACTTTGCCAGCGAGATCGCGTAATCCGCGCCGGCGATCGCGTACGGCTCGCCACCGGCGGCAGGCGGGAATGCGTTGATCGAGAAGGTCTGATCGGCTGCGTTCTGCTTGAGATCCGACGCGCTGTTGGCGGGCACGAACGCGGCCACCGAGGTCCCCTGCAGCATGCCGTTGGTGATGGCGTCGAAGCCGGCGCCCTGCACGCCCTTCTGGAAGCAACCCGCGTCTTTCATGTCGAGGACCGCCTGGAGCGTGTCCTTCCAGCCCTGGCTGTCGGCGAACGTGACCGTGCCGGAGGCACGTTCTTCGTTCCAGGTCGGGTCCGCCGCGTACACGCGCGTCGCGGAGATCACGAGCGCCATGAGGCCGGTGTTCGGCGGCATGCCTCCCGCCAGCGCATACATCGACGCCCCCTGCTGGGTGAGCGACCCGCACTCGGAGAGCAGCGCGTCCCATTCGGTCGGGGCCGTGGCGCCCAGTTTCTCGGCAGTGGTGTTGTTCTGGACGGTGCCGACGAAGGTGAGCCCCAGCGCGGTCCCATAGGTCTTGCCGTCGACCTGCAGCTGCGACTTCGAGCCGGCCGGGATGACGGCCTCGGCCGACGGCCCCAGCGGCGCGAGGAGCCCGTTCTCGGCGAGGGTGACGATGCTGTACGTCTGCCCGACGCCGGGCGCCGCCTGGAACGCGTCCGACGAGCTGCCGGCATTGAGCTGTGTGGTGAGGGTCTGACCGTAAGAGTCGAGCGGGATCTCGTTGGTCGTGATCTTGACGTCGGGGTGCGCCTTCATATAGGTCTGGGCGAGCACCTTGTAAGGGCTCGTGACCGCGCTGTTGCTGACGGCGTAGGCGAGCGAGAACTCCTCGTCGCCGGTCGCTGCGCCTCCCCCGGAGCCGGAACAGCCCGCAAGGATCAGCGCGCCCGCTGCGACGGCGCCGATGCCGATCGCACGAGGGTGTCGGAAGTGGTTCATTTCAGCCTTTCTGACCGAGTTCGTGTCGCACATACCAGGAGTTGAGCATCGCCATCTCGGCGGGCTCGCCCGCGTGGTCGCTCTCCACGACGACCCAGCCGGCGTACTGCCGTTCACGAAGGGCGGCGACGAAGCCCTTCACACCCACACGGCCACCCTCGGTGCCGAGCTCGTAGAACCAGCGCTCGATGCGGCGCCCGGCCCCGCCCTGCAGCATCGTCTGCTCGGCGCCGGGAGTCAGGTACTCCTCGCCCGTGTCTGCCTCGCGTACGTCTTTGAGATGAACGTGCGTGACGCGGTCGGAGTGGTCGCGGTAGAACGCGATCGGGTCGATGCCACCGATCGTGAACTCGGCCGTGTCGAGGGCGAGACCGACCACCGCCGGGTCGGTCGCGTCGAGCAGCGTCTCCAGCTGCTCTCGGGAGTGGATGCCGCTAAGGCAGTCGTAGTGCAGCGCGAGACCGACGCCGGCCTCCTGCGCCCGGGCGCCCACGCGGTTCCACAATGAGCCGAGCAGTCGAATCGCGCCGTCGTCGAGCGGCCCCGTCATCCATGCCGACGGAGCCGGACGGACCACCAGCTGCTCCCCGCCGACGGAGGCGAGGAATGCGATGAAGGGGTCGGCGGCGGCGACGATGGCATCGTGCTGGCTCGGGTCGAGCGGCATGAAGAAGGCGAATCCGGTCTCCTCCGCGGGCAGCCCCGGGTCCCAGAAGTGGCTGGAGACGCCACGCACAGAAGCCTCGGCGAGGAAGCGGCCGAAGCCCGCCGCATCCCCGTGATTGTCGAGGATCACCTCCGGCCGGCCGATGTTGTCCCAGCGTCCGCCCATGCCCGCGGCGAGCTCGATGTGGTCGAAGCCGAGCGCCGACACGGTCTTGAGCGCGCGCTGCTGGTGGTCATGGCGGATGAAGACGTCCATGCGGTAGTTCCACTGATTGAGGGCGTACGCCCACCGGAGTGCGTCGTTCATCGGGCCGCCCCTTCCGTCGCCTCGACCTCTGCCTGGGCCTGGGCGAGGACGTTGTCGATGTACCACTTGGCCACACACGTCGCTTCGGCGTAGCTGCCCCCGAACGTGTCGGCCTTGTCGTGCTCGACCGTCAGCCATCCGTCGTAGCCGGACGTCACTATCTCCTTCATCAGCGCGGGAAAGTCGACGAGGCCGCCGTCGGTGCCCATCTCGTAGAACCAGCGGTCGATCCCCGGCGACATGACCTCCGGGTCGGGTGGGGTGCGGTAGGCCTCATTCCGATCGACGTCGTGCGTGTCCTTGAAGTGGAAGCCCGTGCACCGGTCGCCGTACTCGCGGAACAGCTCGACGGGGTCGACGCCGGCGATGGTGTGCTGCGCGGTGTCGCAGAAGAAGAACACCGCCTCCGGATCGCTGTAGTCGAAGAACGTGGCCAGCTGCTCGCGCGTGCGCACAGCACCCCAGAACTCGAAGTGGCACGTCGTCTTCATGCCGTGCTCGCGTGTCATGGCGCCCACCCGCGACCAGAGCTCGGCCATGGCCTTGATCTTGTCGTCGGTCACGGGCTCGGTCTGGTGATACGTGCTCGAGGGCATGACGATGAAGTTCTCGACGGCGAGTCCGTCGAGTGCCTGCACGGTGCGCAGCGAGTCGGCGAAGATCCGGTCGTGGGTCTCACGCACGTGCGGTGCCGTGTACGGCGTCGCCGACGGGTAGGCGGTGAAGACGCCGGTGATCTTCTCCATGCCGACCTCGTTCAGCTTCGCCTCGAAGCCCTGCAGCGACCCGTACATCGCGGCGAGCGCGGGCAGGGTGAAGAAGAACGTGTCGAATCCGGTGAAACCGGCCGCCGCCAGCTGCTTGAGGTACCGGTCCATGTGCGCACGGTTGAACTGCGGCGGCAACGGCCCCTGGGGCGTCTGCGTCACCCAGTGATCCATGTACGACCATTTGCTCCAGGCCATGTCGATCTCCTTTCCGGTGCCGGGTCAGGCCGCTGCCGCGATCTCGCGGATGAGGGCGGTGGATGCTGCGGACTCCTGCGTCGGGTAGTACTCCAGGCCGATCGGCCCGTCATAGCCGACGGTGCGCAGAATGCGCAGACGTTCGGCCCAGTCCAGCTCTCCCGTTCCCGGTTCACCGCGGCCGGGGGCGTCGGCGAGCTGCACGTAGGCCAGCACATCGGCGGCGTTCTTCAGTTCGGCGGCCATGTCTTCGCCCTCGACGGCGGAGTGATAGATGTCGTAGAGCACGCCGAAGAACGGTGAATCCACTCCCCGCGCGACGTACACCGCCTCGGCCGTGCGGTCGAGCAGCGAACCGGGGTGGTCGACCCGCACGTTCACGGGCTCGAGCGCGAGCGTGATGCCCGACCCGTCGATCTGCGCGATCGCCTTCTGGTAGATCTCGACCAGCTTGTCCAGCTGCACCTGCCGCTTCCAGCCGCCGAAGCCGGTACCGCTGCCGACGACCATGCGCGGGCAGCCGAGATCCTGCGCGATGGCCACGCCTTCGTCGAGCTTGCGGAAGAACTCCGAGTGATCCCACGGCGGGATCATGAACTGCGTGCGCGGCTCTGCGAGCTGCGCCGTCAGCTGCGTGCCGGTCTCTTCGAGCGCCGCCTTCAGCGCGGGCAGATCCTTGGGCGTCGCGGGTGCGTCGACACCGGTCGGCCCCCACATCTCCACAGCGTCGAAGCCCGCGGCCGCGGCGGCGCGCACTCGGTCGTGGTAGTCACCTGCCTCGGTGAAGAGCAGTTCGATGTTCGGGGCCAGTTGGTACGTCATGCGGGGACCGTAGCACGAATCCCGACTCTTCCGTAAGTATTAATTACCGACTTCGGTGAACGTTTTCATTCTGTGATTTGATTGCCGCGTGGCAGACCGCAGCAACGGATACGTGACCGGGCGCGCGCGCCGCGAACGGCTGCTCGACGCAGCGATCGCCGCGTTCGGCCAGTCGGGCTTCCACACCGCGACGCTCACCGAGATCGCTCGTGCGTGCGGTATCTCCCGGCCGGGCCTGCTCCATCATTTCGACAGCAAGGAAGCGCTGCTCACCGCGGTCCTGGAACGACGTGATCAGATCGACGGCGAGGCGTTCACCGCCGCGATCGCCCGATCCACCTCGCCGCTGCAGGCGCTCGTCGACATCACCGCCGAGAACGCGAAGACCCCCGGCCTCACGGAGCTGTACGCCGTCTTGTCAGCGGAGGCGACCAACCCGCGGCATCCCGCTCACGAATATTTCGCCACGTTGTACGGGCGTCTGCGGGCGAACCTCACCGAGGCGCTCGAGGTGATGCGCATCGCGGGAGAACTGCCCGCGCATCTGCCGGCAGACGAGCTGGCGAGCGAGATCATCGCTCTGAAAGACGGACTATCGCTCCAGGCGCTGCTGCTGCCGGGCACCATACACCCGGCAGCAGCACTGGCGACCGCGATCGAGCGGCTCACCGGCGTCGCCGTCAGAACGACGCGGTGAACCTCACTTCGTCGAGAACGCGGCGTCGAACGCGGCCTCCGGCGGAGTGATGGCGTTCAGGTCGCGCACGAAGCCGAGCGCCTCGGGCGCGCCCTGGAGGCGCTCCATGCCGGCGTCCTCCCACTCGACCGACGTCGGGCCCGTGTAACCGATCGCGTTCAGGGCGCGGAAGATCGGCTCCCAGGGCACCTCACCGTGCCCCGTCGACACGAACGTCCAGCCGCGGCGCGGGTTGGCCCACGGCAGATGCGAGCCGAGCACGCCGTTGCGACCGTCGAGATTCGTGACCGATTCCTTCACATGCACGTGGAAGATGTCGTCGGCGAAGTCGAGGATGAAGGCCACCGGGTCGAGCTGCTGCCACATGAAGTGCGAGGGGTCGAAGTTGAACCCGAAGCTCTTCCGGTGCCCGATCGCATCGAGCGTGGCCTTGGCCGTCCAGTAGTCGTACGCGATCTCGGACGGGTGCGGCTCGAGCGCGAAGCGCACGCCCTCCTGCTCGAACACGTCGAGGATGGGGTTCCATCGGTCGGCGAAGTCGCGGTACCCCTCCGCGATCATCTCATCGGAGGCGGGCGGGAACATCGCCACATACTTCCAGATCGACGACCCGGTGAATCCGGTCACCGTCTTCACACCGAGCCGCGCGGCCAGCCGCGCCGTGTTCTTCAGCTCTTCGGCGGCACGCTGCCGCACGCCCTCCGGGTCGCCGTCGCCCCACACCGAGTCGGGCAGGATCTCGCGGTGACGCTGATCGATGGGGTCGTCGCACACCGCCTGCCCCTTCAGGTGGTTCGAGATGGTCCACACCTTCAGGCCGTTGCGCTCGAGAACATCGAGCTTTCCCTGCACGTAGGCGTCGTCATCCCACCTGTTCGGGTCGAGGTGATCGCCCCAGCAGGCGATCTCGAGACCGTCGTAGCCCCACTCACCCGCAAGTCGGCACACCTCGTCGAACGGCAGATCGGCCCATTGACCGGTGAACAGCGTGATCGGACGTGTCATCTTCTTCGCTCCTTCGCGTTTCGTCTGCGCTCAATGGCCCGTGGCGAGCGCCGGAACCTCTGTGCGCTCCCAGGCCGAGTCGTTCGCGGCGCTGCGCTCGACCGCAGCGAGCACCCGCTGCACGCTGAGGCCTTCGGCGAACGACGGATGTGGCTGGCGGTCGTCGTGGATCGCCTGCACGAGGTCAACGACCTGGTGGACGAAGCCGTGCTCGTAGCCGAGCATATGTCCCGCGGGCCACCAGGAGGACAGGTAGGGATGCTGCGGCTCGGTCACCAGGATCTTCGTAAAGCCCTGCCGATCCGCGGGCGCCGTGCGGTCATAGAACTGCAGGCTGTTGAGGTCTTCCAGGTCGAACACGAGAGCCCCGCGATCTCCCGACACCTCGATCGTGAGAGCGTTCTTGCGGCCGGTCGCGAACCGGGTCGCCTCGAACGAGACCAGCGCGCCGCCCGACAGCCGGCCCGTGAAGATCGCCGCATCGTCGACGGTGACCTCGTCGTACCCCTCGCCCGCCGTGCCGGTGAAGCCCGACGCCGCAGCCGCCCGCGGGCGCTGCGTGACGATCGTCTCGACCGTGCCCGAGACGGCTTCGACCCTCTGGCCGGTCACGAACTGCGTCATGTCGATGATGTGCGCGCCGATGTCGCCGAGCGCCCCCGAGCCCGCGTGCTCCTTCTGCAGCCGCCACGCCATCGGTGCCTGCGGATCGACGAGCCAGTCCTGCCGATACGCGGCACGCACCTGCTGCACCGTGCCCACGGCCCCCTGCGCGATCAGATCGCGCAGGAATGTGACGGCGGGAACACGCCGATAGGTGAACCCGACCATCGCCTTGGCTCCCCGCCCGGCCGCGCGCTCGGCGGCTGCGAGCATCGCCTCGGCCTCGGCGACCGAGTTTGCCAGCGGCTTCTCGCACAGCACGTGCTTGCCTGCGTCGAGAGCTGCGATGGCGATCTCGGCGTGCGCGTCGCCGGGGGTCACGATGTCGACGATGTCGATGTCGGGACGCCCGATCACCTCACGCCAGTCCGTCGCCGACTCCGCCCAGCCCCAGTGGGCGGCAGCATCCGCCACCGCATCCGGGCGGCGACCGACGAGGACCGCCATCTCGACGCCTTCGGGAAGATCGAACACGTGCGGCGCCTGGCGCCATCCCACCGAATGGGTCGCCCCCATGAATCCGTAGCCGATCATAGCGACCCGCAAGGGCCGCCGGGCACCGTTGCCGTCGCTCATGCGCGTGCTCCCGTCGTGGTGGGTTTCGTCTCGCTTCGCTCGCTCAGCCACCTGTGGAGTTGCGGGCGAGCGGTGACGGCATCCGTCACCATCTGCGAACCGGCATCTCGTGCCGCCGACCGCTGCACGGCCTGCTCGCCCCCGACGATCTCGAAGGCGCTCTGCCAGTTGTTCCAGTGCCAGCCCTCGTACTCGCTCGAGATCGCGCCGTTGTAGCCGTTCTCCACGAACAGTCGGATGAGGTCGCGCACCGGCACCGAGGGCTCTTCGCCGGTCTCGTCGATACCGAAGAACTTGCCGTGGATATGACGGATCCAGGGCATGATCTCGAGCCAGTCGTCCACACGCGCAGGGCCGAACAGACCGGTGCCGTTGATAGCGAAGTCGATGCCCAGATCGGGCCGGCCGCCCTGCGCACCGAGGGCGATGAACCGCCCGAACCGCTGCCCGTGGTCGGCCTGATCGGCCGGCGGGCCCTCTTGCGAGAACTCATCCCACAGCGCCACGACCTGCGCGAGCAGCTCATCGGAGGCCCCCCGGCGCCGATAAGCCTCGATGAGCGAGGGGGCGAACCCCGACGTGGTGGCGCCCCAGTCGGCGGTGAAGCCCAGGAAAGGCGACCCGACCTTCTCGTACCGGTCGCGCAGCGCGAGGATGCGCGGGTGCGACGCGTACTGGTCGGCGTGCACCTCGAGCGCGAGCGTAACCCCGTTCTTCTCAGCGAGCGGTGCGAGGCGCTCCATCGAGTCGGGCTCGAGCGAGATCTGCACGCGGGCGATCGGGAACCCGAGCTTGGCGGCCGCTTCGATCTGCGGACGCATGTATTCGATGAGTTCGTCGTCGGTGAGCAGACGATCGCGGTGGATGCCGATGTCGGCGTTGATGGCCAGCGAGGTCTGCACGAGCCCGAGCTCGTCGACGAGCTCACGGAAACGCTCGGCGAACGCATCGTCGATCGCGGGGAATCCGCGGAAGCTCGAGAAGCCGACGATCTCCAGGCCCGGCCCGTACCCGTCGTCGGCGACCTTGCGCAGCAGCTGCTCGAGGTCGTACTCGCGCCCGTGGAATGCGCGGGTGAAGCTGTAGAGCGTGACTCCCTGGATCGGTGCGCCGAGGCTCATGCCGCCACCTCCGTCGTCGTCGCCGGCATCGTCTTGGAGTCGCGCTCCTCGATGCGCAGCACCTGATCACCATCGATGACGATGTACGGGATGTAGAGCTTGAGCTCGACGTCGACCCGATGGTCGTCGGCGCCGATCGTCACCGGGATGTCGCCGGAGACGACAGCCGAGTCCACCGGGAACCACCACTGCTCGGTGTCGTCGGCGAGGTCGGCGAGGCGGAAGGTGCGGCCGTTCATGGTCCAGCGCAACGACTCGGCGGGGGCCGGCACGCCGTCGACGGAGAACGACACCTCCGAGATGCACGATCCGGGCAGGGCTCGATACCACGGGATGCGCACCTCGACAGCACTACGGGTGCCGTCGGTCGTGAGCGTGCCCTGCTCGATGATGCGGTCGGGAATCACCGCGACCTCCTTCAGACTTATTCTTTGTTTCTACAGCTTAATGTCGGATTTAGACATAAGCAAGAGTTCAGCGACGATGTGACGCGCACCGCGGACCGCGAGCGCCACCGAGGTGAGGGTCGGATTGCAGGCGGTCGCGGTGGGGATCACGCCGTTGCCGGCGACGAAGAGGCCTGGGACAGTCCACACTTCGCTGTCCGGCCCGCATACGCTGCGCCCGTCGTCGCGCTCGCCCATGCGCACGGTGCCCTGGTAGTGCAGCGACGCGCCGGGCGGCATCGTGAAGGGGCGCTCGTCGAGCGGCTCGCCCACCGCGTGCCCGAGCCGCACGATCTCGGCGCGGGCACGGTCCAACACCTCGTGATCCTGTTCGGTGAGCCGGTAATGGAGGCGCATCGCCGGCATACCGTACGAGTCGGTCTCATCGTCGGCGAAGACGACGCGATCGTCCCACTGCAGATCCTTCGCAGTGAACAGGCCCAGACCGACGATGGAGCCCGGTACGGCCGGATCGTCGTCGGCGAGCGGCACGGGCGATGCGTCCAGCTGCATGATCTGCCCATGGAACGGCTCGGCATCAGTGAACGGCACCCAGCTGACGCCGCTCTGCTCGCTGAGCGCGCCGCCGACGACATCGTGCTCGTCGGACTGGCCGGCGGGGCCGGATGGCACACCCGGCGGCGTCTCTCGGATGCGCGAAGCGAAGACCACTTGCGATTGGTCGTTGAGCATGCGACCGAGTGCGGCGGGACGGATGCCGGAGGCCCACAGCACCTGCGGTGTGCGCAGCGCGTCGGCGGCCACGACGACGAACCGGGCACCCACGGTGTGGGCCTCGCCGGTGCGCAGATCGCGTACTTCCACGGCGGCCGCGTGACCGGCGTCGACGAGAACACGCGTCACGAGCGATTCGTCGTACAGCGTGAAGTTCTCATTCGCGCGGGTCACGTCGCCGAAGACGACGTCGGACCCCGACCAGACGAGCCGGCCGTCCGCGCGCCGGTGCACGGCCAGCGGCATCCGCTGCACTCTGCGGTCGGGTGCGCGCCCGTCATCGACGGCCGCCGCGAGCCGCTCACGGACCAGTTCGGTGTAGGGCGCGCCGTCGAATGCGTCAGTGGTGACGCCGAGCAGGCGGTCACCCTCGTCGAGCAGCTCGTCGAGATCGTCGAGAAAGTCGATGCGCTCGCTGTCACCGGGCCGCGGGCACGCCGCGGTCCAGTGCGCGCCCATGCCCCCGACGTTGCTCGAGAACGCGGCGACGGGCAGCCCGTCCTCGTCCGGCTGTCGAAAGCCGTCGGCCAGCAGGTACGTGCCGGGCCGGGCGAGTCGATCACCCGATTTCACGGCACCGGGCGAGTTCACGGTCGCCTCTCCCGCGCCCGGGCCCTCGGAGCGCTCCTGAGCGCGCGCGCGGGCCGCGGCATCCACGATGTTCTTCACATGCGATCCGGGCGGATCGGAGACCGTCGGGCCCACCTCGAACATCGCGATGCGGGCGCGCGGCGCGCGTTCGCTGAGGATGCGCGCATAGGCGGCGCCGGTCGGTCCGCTGCCGACGATGACGACGTCCACGTCGTGCGGATAGGAGCGTGTACTCATGGCTCTCCCGTTCAGAACATCGGGTGGTCGTGGGCGGCGTACGTGGGGACGGGCTGCAGAACGTCCCAGTGCTCGACGATCCGACCGTCTTCGAACCGGTAGATGTCTGCGACGGCGGCGTCGGGCGCACCCGGCCTGGAGGCTTTCACATGCACCATCGCGAGATCCCCATCGACGAGGATGCGCTGGATCTCGAAGCGCGCGTCCGGTGAGCCGTCGAATTTCGGCGTCAGCATCTCGACCGCCGGGGCCGGCCCGTCGGCAATCGTCGGGTTGTGCTGCCGGTAGCCGTCGGCGACGAGGAAGGCGAAGGCGTCCGCCACCCGCTTCTGCGTGTAGAACAGGTCGCAGAACCGCTCGAAGGCGGCACGTTGGTCTGCCATCGCCTCAGCCCTTGAGCCCGCCGGCGAAGCCCTGGATGAACTTCTTCTGTGCGAACAGATAGAACAGCAGGATCGGGACCATCGAGATGATGACGATCGCGAAGATGGAGTTCCACTTCGAGACGAGCGAGCCGATGAAGAAGTACATCGACACCGGCAGCGTCTGGTTCTCCGATCCGCCCAGGAAGATCAGCGACGTGAAGAAGTCGTTCCAGACGATGAGGCCCGCGAGGATCGCGACGGTGCCTGTCGCCGGCGACATCAGCGGCAGCACTATGCGGAAGAAGATCTGCGTACGGTTGGCGCCGTCGATGGCGGCGGCCTCTTCGTACTCCGTCCCGAGCCCGCGGAAGAAGCCAGCGTACAGGAAGATCGACAGTGGCAGCAGCATCCCCGTGTAGAGCACGATCATGCCCCAGACACTGCCGGTCAGTCCGATCGTGCGGGCGCCGATATAGAGCGGGACGGTGCCGAGTTGCGTGGGCAGCACGATGGCCACGAGGAAGAGGTAGTAGACGCCGCGCGACCATCGCCGCGTGCTGCGCGAGATGACGTAGCCGGTGAGTGCACCGAGAAGGACCAGACCGAGAATGGACCCGGCGGTCATGATGATGCTGTTGATCAGACCGTGCACGATGTCGGCGTTGCCCTGGCCGTTCAGCGCCGTCGCGAAGCTCTCAAGAGACGGATGCTGCGGCCACGCGAGCGTCGAGGTGCTGTAGATCTCGCTGTCGGGCTTCAGCGCCATCGCGATGAGGAAGTAGAACGGGAGCAGGAAGATCAGGGCGAGCACCCATAGTCCGATCTCACGCAGAGCGGTGCGCTTCGTATAGCGGAACACGGTTCATGCCTCCTCGGGGCGGCTCGCCGTCAACCGTTGCTGGATGACGGCGAAGATGAGAATGATGAGCGCAAGAAGCAGCGCGAGCGCGGCGCCGTAGCCGAAGTTGCCCAGCGAGAATGCCTGCTTGTACACCTGGGTGGCGAGAGTCTCGGTGGCACCGGCAGGCCCGCCGTTGGTCAGCGCCATGATCTGATCGAAGATGCGCAACCCGTTGACGATGCCGAGGGTTGTCGCGATCGCCACGGCCGGCCGGATGGCGGGAAGCACGACATGCCAGAATCGCTGCCACAGGCCGGCGCCGTCGATGGCGGCGGCTTCTTCGATCTCGGGCGGCACGGCGGCCAGACCCGCCATGTAGATGACCATCGCGAACCCGGTCTGCTGCCACACGATGACCACCAGCACCGCCCAGATCGCGAACGACGGGTCGGCCAGCCAGGGCCGGACCCACGACTGGAGACCGAGGGAGTTCAGGATCGCGTTGATGGGCCCGTTGAAGTCGAAGATGAATTTCCAGATGTACGAGACCGCGAGGGGGCTGAGCACGACCGGCATGAAGAACAGCACTCGCAGCGCATAGCGGGTCTTGATCAGCCGGTTGAGGCCGAGCGCGAGACCGAGTCCGATGACGTTCGTCAACAGCACGGAGGCGATCGCCAGGAAGAGCGTGTTACCCAGAGCTCCGATCTTCGTCGGGTCTTGGAAGATCGCGACGAAATTGTCGAGCCCGATCCAGTGGAACGCGCCGATTCCGGTCCAGTCAGTGAAGGCGTACGCCCCGCCCACGGCCGTGGCCACGTAGTGGATGCCGATGACGAGGACGATTCCCGGCAGGGCCCACCACCAATGGCCGAACGACAACACTCCGGCACGACGTGGGCGGGTACCCTGACGCTGTTCCCTGCGGCGTCGCTTCGGGACGATCACCACTTCGGTCTCGGAATACATCGTCGCGCTCATTTCTCCTCGTGATCTTCTCGGGAAGGCGCCGTCGGCCGACGAGCCGGCCGACGGCGCGAGGTCGGGCTTATCCCCAGGCCTTGTCCATGTCGGCAAGCACCTGATCGACGGTCTTCTGCCCCGTGAGGAGGCCCTGGACGCCGCTGCCGAGCGCGTCGTACACCGCGGCGTTCGGCCAGCTCGCGTTCGGCAGCGGGACGAAGTCGCCCTTGTCGACGATGTCCGCGACGGGCGCGAACGGCGTATCGGACAGGTCTTGTCCCACCGGGAGTGAGCCCGCCGCGTCGGCGAACACCTTCTGCCCGTCGGCCGTGGCCACCCAGTCGGCGAATTTCTGTGCCGCAGCCTTGTTCTTCGACTTCTTCGAGATCGACAGCGCATAGTCGGCTCCGGCGATGCCGAACGCTTCGCCCCCGGCCGCCGGCGGGATCGCCTGGATCTGGAACTCCTGATCCTTCGCGTTCTGCTTCAGGTCAGAGGCCGATCCGCTCGGCACGAACGCGGCGAGCGACGAACCCTGGAGCATGTTCGAGGTGATGGAGTCGAAGCCGGCCCCCTGGACGCCCTTCTGGAAACAGCCCGCCTTGTTCATGTCGACGATGTCCTCGAGGGTGTCCTTCCAGCCCTGCGACGACGCGAACGTCGTCTTGTCGGCCGCACGCTCCTCGTTCCAGGTCGGGTCATCGGCGTAGACGCGCGTCGCCGAGATCGACATCGCCATGAGGCCGGTGTTCGGCGGCATGGAGCCGGCGAGGACGAAGAGCGACTTGCCCTTCGCTGCGACATCCTTGCAGGAGGAGATGAGCCCGTCCCAGTCCGTCGGGTACGTGAATCCGGCCGACTTCGCGGTCGTGGCGTTGAGTACCGAACCGACGAAGGTGAGCCCGAGGGCGACGCCGAAGGTGTCACCCTCGACCTCGAACTGCGACTCGGATCCGCTCGGAATGACCTTGGTCGCGCTGTCGGCGAGCGGCTCGAGCAGACCCGCCTTGGCCAGTGTCACGGTGCTGTAGGTCTGCCCCACGCCCGGCGCCGTCTGGAACGCATCGGACGCGTTGCCCGCATTCAGCTGCGTCGTCAGCGTCTGCCCGTAAGAATCGTTCGGCACCTCGTTGAGGGTGATCTTGACGTCGGGATTCTCCTTCATATACGCCTCGGCGAGGGCCTTGTACGGCGCGACGACGGCACTGTTGGTGACAGCGTATGAGAGCGTGAACCCGGTGGATGCTGCGTTGTCGTCCCCGGCGCCGGAACATCCGGCGAGGATGAGTGCGCCTGCGGCCGCAGCGGCGACGAGGCCGGTGCGAACCACGCGGGAGCGGTGATGCTGTGACATGATGCAAGCCCTTCTGACTTCCTTGTCGGCGGCGCGTTCGGGAAGAATCCGCGCCGTATGCATCAGTATGACCTAGATGCGACGGATTTACACATAAGTTTTATCGATATGCGGCATAAGCCTGCGAGGGAATGGATGGTCCTGCCCTTATCCGTCGCACGCATGCGTTCCCGGTGCCGTATCGATACGACTGATAGATTCGTCCCTATCCGCACCCGAAGGATCACGACGACGTGGCTGATGACGCGCTCCTTTCCCGACTTGATCTGAACCTGCTCGTTTCACTCGACGCGCTTCTCATCGAGCGCAGCGTCACACGTGCTGCCGAACGGCTTCATCTGAGCCAGCCGGCACTCAGCGCGTCGCTCGCCCGACTGCGCGCGCACTTCGGCGACCCGATTCTTGCGCGCCGTGGCAACACGTACGAGCTCACCCCCTTCGCTCTGCGACTCATCGATCACACGGCCACCGCCCTCGAGGCGGCCCGCAGGGTCTTTGAGAGCCAGGCCACATGGGAGCCCGCAGAATCGACGCGCGAGTTCTCGATCTACGGCTCCGACTACGGTTTCACGACGCTCGGCCGTGTCGTCTCCGAGCTCGCCGCAGAGCGGGCGCCCGGGGTGCGCTTCCGGTTCATGCTGCACAACCCCGTGGTCGTCGAGGACGCAGCCAATCGGCTGCGCTCCGTGGACGGGATGGTCATCCCCCACGGCTTCCTCTCCGACCTGTCGTATGCGGACCTGTGGCGCGACGATTGGGTCGCCATCGTCGCCCGCGACAACGCCGAGGTGGGCGACGAACTGTCTCTGGCCGAGCTCGCGCAGATGCCGTGGGTCATGAACTACCAGACGCGTTCGGCGTTCACCTCCGCCGAGCGGCAGGTGCAGCAACTCGGCATCGAGCCGCACGTCGAGGTCGTGGTGGAGAGCTTCTTGGCGATGCCCTACTTCATCCAGGGAACCAAGCGCGTCGGCATCATCCAGGCGGCACTCGCCCCGCACGCGGTGCGCACCGAGGACGTCCGCGTTGTCGGGCTGCCCTTCGAACCCACGTCGCTCATGAACGCCCTGTGGTGGCACCCCGCGCACAGCCGGGACCCCGAGCACACCTGGATGCGCGATCTGTTCGTCGAAGCCGGCAGAATCGTCGCTTCGAGCCTGCCGGGCGCCACCGGCTGATCACCGCGGGTCGGTGCGTCGCGCAACCTTCCGGAAGCGCGGCGCCCGTGGACGATGCCGTCAGGCCGGCTGACCCACGGAACGCATCGCCGAGCGGATGAGGTCGTGCTGCTTGCGCACGAGCAGCAGCGGGTCCACCTCGCCGAGCTCGGCGAAGGCGTGCCCCTCCCATTCGCTCGACCAGTACCCGCGGTACCCGCCGTCGACGAACACGCGCACCAGCTCCGGATAGTCGATGGCCGGCTCCTGGCCGTTCTCGTCGATGTCGTAGAACTTCGCATGCACATGCAGGATCTGCGGCATGATGTCGGCCCACTCGTGCGGATCGACGTGACCGTGCATGTTGAAGGCGAGGTGGGCGAACGATCCCAGGCGGCCCGGTTCGAAGCCACGTCCGCGCAGGTAGCCGATGAACTCCTCCTGCCGGTCGCGCATGGTGGCATCCGTCGCCCAGATGCGCTGCAGGGTCCCGAGCGCTTCATCGTCGAGACCGGCCCGTTGCAGGGCCCGGAGCATGGTCGGCGACATAGCGTGCATCGTCGCGGAGAAGTCGGTGACGAAGCCGAGCAGCGGCGAGTCGAGATCGGCGTAGGTCTCGCGCACGCGCAGGATCTCCGGCGCGTTGGGCCCCATGGGCGCGTGGATCTCATAGGCGAGCTTCAAGTCCAGGTCTTCTGCGACCGGCAGCAGCCGTCGCAGAAGGTCGGGCTTGGCCGACTGGATGCGCACCAGGGGGAACCCGAGCTTCTTCGCGCCCTCGAACATGAGCTTCGAGAACTCGAACTCCTCATCGGGCGTCATGTCGCGATCGCGACGACGCCCCATGTCGAGATTCGCTCCGAACGAGCTCTCATTGAAGCCATGGCGGTCGAAGGCGGCGCGCCAGGTGCGCACGAAGTCGTCCGACACGTGCGGGTAGGTCGGCAGGACTTGGGATGCCACGATCTCGATGCCAGGACCGATTCCCAGTTCGGCGACGCGGTCGAGCAGGCCGTCGAAGTCGAACCAGCCGGCGCGGAACTCGGCACTGGCCGAGTACAGCGTCAGCCCGAGCCGGAACGGATCGTCCTCGGACGCGGGCGGCGGGGGTGTGACATCCGACACGAGCGCCGGCGCCGGCGCATCGTGATCGGTCGCGGTGAGAGTGAGCTGTTGGTGCACGATGTTGGGCACGTAGATGCCCGGGCCGCCGTTCTCACCCGGGGCAATCTGCATGTACGGCAGGCGGAGTTCGCCATGGATCGTGATGTCGTGCTGCTCACCGAGCGAGAGCGGCGCCTCACGACGGACGATCAACAGCGGGTGCTCCTGCAGATACCAGAGCACCTCGCTCTGCCCGGGCAGCTCACTGAGTGCATAGCGCGTACCGGCGAGCTCGAAAGTGAGGTCATCCTCCGGCACGTCCTCACCGTCGATGCTCAACCGGATCGTCGTGACCGACGACAGCCACAGGCTGCGGTACCACGGGATGGTGAGTGAGATCGCGAACCCTTCGGGGTGGATGCGCAGACTGTCTTCAGCGATGAGTCCGTTGGGCATGATCGCTCCTTCATTGAGCACGGGTGGTCCGGCTGCTAACACTAGCAACTTCTATGTTCTTTTTGGGCATAAGTTTGCTAGATGGACACATAACCCTGGTCGATTGCGCGTCTGGCTGGCCCGGGACACATACATGACAGCCAGGAAGAGGCCACTCCCGGTGCGGTTTGGAATCCTCACCGCCCCTTGCGATCGAGGGAGCGATAACCTGCTCTGAAGAACAGCAGCGGTTCTGGGTCGTCAACGACGGAGTTGAGGGTGCGCACGTGCCCCACGGCGATGTAGTGATCGCCGCCCGGGAATACGTCGGCGATCTCGCACTCGATGTGGGCGATGGCCCCGTCGAGCAGGGGAAGACCGAGCTGCCCGGGAAGCCACCTGACGCCGGAGAACTTGTCGTCCCTGTGCTGGGCGAAACGACTGCTGAGCTCATGCTGGTGTCCACCGAGAACATTGATGGCGAACCGGCCGCCGGCCGCGATGCGCCCCCAGCTCTTCGAATCGCGCGCGGGGCTGACCATCACCAGCGGTGGGTCCAGTGACAGCGAAACGAATGACTGGGCGGTCATGCCCGCCGGCTCGCCCACCTCGTCGATGCCGGTGATGACCACGACGCCGGTCGCAAAGTGGGACATCACCGTTCGGAGATGCTCGGCGTCAATCTCTGCCACGGTGATCATCGTCCCTCCGGAATG
Source organism: Microbacterium horticulturae (assembly GCF_029094505.1). NCBI lineage: Bacteria > Bacillati > Actinomycetota > Actinomycetes > Micrococcales > Microbacteriaceae > Microbacterium > Microbacterium horticulturae. Next base: position 3,037,649 of record NZ_CP119108.1, read on the forward strand.
GGCAGGCGCAGCAGTTCTTGTGCGTTCACGTCGAGGATGCGGTGCTTGTCGTCATCGGTGAGATCGGCGCAGCCCTGCACCATCTCGACGGCCTCGGTGAGGCTGGCGAAGATGGCGTCGGAACCGAGCAGGATCCGCTCGACTCCGAGCGCCTGCTTCGTCAGACGCAGCGCCGCGGGTATGTCCTGCACTGAGGTGTCGAAGTAGGTGTTGCGCCGGAACAGGCCCATTGGGTCGTCGCGCTCGAAGGGCAGCTCATCCATCCACGCGAACAGGCCGGCACCGACGGCTTTGACCGCCGACATGTCCAGTCCGCGATGCAGGTTCCGCTCGTACCGCTGCCAGAGGTACGGCAGTGTTCCGCCGCACAGAGCGAAGATGAAGGAGATGTTGGGATGTCGCGTCGTGATGCCCGAGAGACCCACCCGCAGTGCCGCCATGGCGATCTGAGTGGTCGAGCCCAGCAACATGTTGAGACCGAACTGCTCGAGCCCCGGATGTGCGTTCGAGTCGGTCCCGACCGGGTGAACATAGACGGCGACCGAGCGAGGCTTGCGCCCGAGGTGTTCCCACAGCGGCGCGTACGCCGCGTCGTCGATCGGCACACCGCCAACCAAGCACGGCAGCGCGATGCCCGCGAGCCCGAGCTCGTCGATGGCACGGTCGGCCTCAGCGATCGCGGCGTCGACATGCGGTAGCGGCAGCGACGCGAAGCCCCCAAACCGACCGCCGGACTGAATAGCTATCGTCGCGTATAGGTCGTTGATGTGCTGGGTGGCGGCGAGGGATGCCGCGGCGTCTTCAACCTCGGTGTTCAATCCGACGGCAGAGAAGAGCTGTACGTCTACACCGAGCCGATCCATTTCGGCGAGCCGTTCGCCGAGATCGTTCTCCTGTCCGGCGAACGCGAGGTCGCGACGACCTGCGGCGACGAGCAGATCAATGTACGAGCGCGCCCAGTAGTGCGCGTGCACGTCGATCCTCATTCTTCTTCTCCCTTCAGAATGAACCCCGCCATCGCACGGTCGAAGGCATCCTTCACCGGAGCGTCGGGATCGAGCAGAATCAACGTCTGCAGTCCGTTGATGAGCGCCATGATCGCCGTCGCGGACGAGGCGACGGTCCATCCCGGCGCGAGGATGCCCAGTGCATCGGCGCGCTGCGCACGCTGGAAGATCTGGTCATGGATGACGCGGTTACGCTCGAGAATGAACGCCCGGGTGTCTGCGTCGCCGGCGATTGCCTCCCCTTGCAGCACGTGCTGCAGCCGAATGCGCGCCCGCCCCTCTTCTCCGAGTCCGAGGAACCGGATCAGCGAGGCGAACGGCGAAGCGTCGTCGATGGATGCCGCCGCAATGAGCATTTGATCGGCCCAGTGACGGTCGCGGTCGAGCACGGCACGGAACAGGTCCCGTTTGCTGGGAAACCGTCCGAGCACGGACTGTCGGGTCACGCCAAGCCGCTCGGCGACCTGGTCTAGCGTCGATGCCGAGAATCCGTTCGCGGCGAACACCTCAGCTGCCGCATCGATCACCGTCTCGGCTGCGAGTTCGTGGCCGCGGCGCGGCCGGGCCATCAGGCGACCCCTTTCGCCAGATGCAGCGGGTCGACCTCGTCATCGCGCAGCGCAGGGAACAACTCGTGGCCGATGTTGGGCAGCACTTCCCGGGTGAACAGCTCGTACGACTCGGCAACCAAGGCCGGGTCGGCGGTTCCCGCGGTGAACCGAATGTTGACATGTTCGACTCCCGCGGCCGCATACCCTCGGAACGTCTCGATGAGCTGGTCGGGGGTTCCTCCGGCCATCCACTCCTGCACGTGTCGAGAGTTCCGCGGAGCCGGGTCGCCTGTCAGATCCGCCTTCGACAGCTCGCGCAGACTGCGCCTGTCGACGGAGCGGTCCATCATCGGGTTGCGGCCGGCCAGTGCCTCGGCGATCTCCCACGCGCGCTCCTCCGTGCGGCCGCAGAACACGTGACGGGTCACCAGCGACAGGCGGGCGGCTTCTCTCCGCTGCTGCTCAGGAATGCCGGCCTCTTCCATCGCGGCGCGATGCCGGGCGAGCTTCTCGGCCGCCGCCTCGGGCAAGCAGGGGCCGAGGAACAGCGGGTAGCCCCGGCGCGCGACGCCGTCGATCTTGACATCGGTGTTCGTGCCGATCGCCTTGAGAGGTCCGCGGACGCGCCATGAGGCCGGCATCATCCGCCCGGCCAGCTCGCCGTGGTCCCACTCCGAACCCAGCTGGAGCGGAGCATCCCCCGTACGTAGCGCATGGATGCGATTCACGTCGTCGAGCTTGGCGTTGAAGATCTCATCCTTACGCTCCATCGGCAGGTCCCACACCCGGAAATCCGGCACGGGGCCGCCGCGGCCCGAGCTCAACCCCATGATGAAGCGGCCGCGAGTGAGCAGATCGATGACGTTCGAGTCTTCTGCCACACGCAGGGGATGGTGGAACACGAGCGGGACGACGGTCGTGCCGAACCAGGTGTCACCCAGGTGCGGTGCCAGGCGTGCACCCATGAGGAACGGGTTGGCATACGGCTCGTAGTCGTTGAGGTGCTGCTCGCCGAACGTCACCATCGCGTAGCCGGCATCGGCGCAGGCGATGGCCTCGTCGATGCACAGATCGATCATCGCTTTGTCGAACGTGGGTCCGAGCGAGATGGGCCCCATAAAAACGGAAAGATGCATGATGGATTCTCCTTGTCTGGATGACGTGTCAGCGGGCACCGCGCACGCGAAGGACGGTGATGGCCGAGGCGATCGCGAACACGGCGCCAGCCATATACAGCACGGTGAAGTTCTGGTTTGCCTGTCCTGAGACCGACAGCACCGGCACTGCAAGGAAGAACGGTGCGATAGCCGGACCGACGAACTGCGGGATGAGATTCGACAGGTTGAACACGCCGATGTCCTTACCGGCGTCGCGTTCGCGGCTAGGCAGCACGTCTGTGACCAGCGCAAGGTCGACCGAGAAGTAGACGCCCTGGGCTGCTCCCACCAGCGCCATGGCGACGAAGTACATCGGCAGTGCTGTGGCGAAACCCATCAGTGTGAACCCGACGACACCCACCAATGCTGCAAGCGTGACGAAAATCTTTCGCCGGCCGATCCGGTCACTCAGCGGCGCGAAGATGGCACTGACGAGGATGACAGCGATCGTCTGGGCAGCCGTGCCCGCCGGCACCAGCGCTGTGGCGGTTGCTTCGGTGAAGCCGAGCTGGGCGACGAGGTAATACAGCTGGTAGTTGATCACCGTTGCAAGCCCCAGGAACATCAGGAACCGGCTGGCCCAGGCCCACGCGAAGTCTGGCGCGCGACGCGGGCTCACCCAGAAGCTGGCGAAGAACGCGGCGAGGTCCAACGGAGGACGCTCAGCCCGCGTGATCCGGCGGTCTTTGAGGACGAACAGCACGATGACGATGGTGACGGCGGCGATCAGCGCGGGAACAAGGAACGCAGGCAGCAGAGTCGGAGCCTGGCTGAGCCCGAAGGCGAGGCCGGCGCCGATGAGCCCGCCGAGGGCTTGGCCCACGCCCATCATCCCCGACACGAGACCGCGCCGCCTTTCAGGAACGTGGTCGGGAACGAGGGCAGTAAGCACGGCTAGCAGGATGTTGAGCCCCACCATCGTGACGAGCCAGCCGGCGATGGCGAGGCCGAGGCCGCTCGATACGCCAATCATCACCGCGCCGATGACCAGGAGCACTGCACCGCCCAGCAACCAGGGTCGACGCATCCCGAATCGCGAGGTGGTGCGGTCCGAAAGACGCCCGGCGATCGGATTGACGACGATGCCTGCGACGGAGCCGACGACGAGGATGACCGAAAGAGCTCGCGGCCGGGCCGCGGCATCTGACACCAACTCGACAACCTTCAGCTGCAAGGTCACGATCACGGGAGTGAGCAGGGCGATCCAGATACCGAAGTTCGCCACGGCGAGGGCCACGATGAACCCCACGCTCACGCGCCGGGGGCCGGGGGCGTCACCGACAGCGGAGAGCACGGTGTCCGCGGGATCGGGAGGGGTTGAGTTCATGTGCGACTCCTTTGTCGATAAACATACTGCGAAGTAGTTTTATTCAAGAGTGCCGCGCAATGGTATGCCTGGCAATCAGAGATCTGTGATGCCTCACATAGACGCGAGTGATGTGGACACGTCGGAGACGCGATCGAGTGACGCCTCGACCCCAGGGCCGCGGGGTCTCAGACCAGCCGCACCTCGGCGTCCACGGCAGCGGCGGTCTCCAAGAGCGCCGGCAGATACTCATCGCGCATGCGCTCTTCGCTGACCCGATTGGTGCTGGTCGAGACGTTCAACGCCGCGATGACCGCGCCCGACCGATCATGCACGGGCGCGGCGACCGACCGCAGCCCCGGCTCGAGCTCACCGTCGACCATCGCCCAACCCTGTGTGCGCACGCTATCGAGTTCGGCGGCGAGCGCCTGCCCGGTGAGCGTCTTCGCGGTGGGGTGGAGATCAGTGGATGCCGCGACCGCGGCCTCGCGCGCAGCATCCGTCATCCCGGCCAGCAGTACCCGACCCATGCTCGTGGCGTGGGCAGGGAACCGGGTGCCGATCGTGATGCGCACGCTCATGATGCGGCGCGTGTGCACGCGGGCGACGTAGACGATGTCGGTGCCGTCGAGCACCGCCGCCGACACCGACTCGTCGAGCCGGTGCGACAACTGCTCGAGGTGCGGCTGGACGACCTCGGGCAGCGACAGTCCCGACAGATAGCTGAAGCCCAGCTCGAGCACGTTCGGGGTGAGCGAGAACGATCGACCGTCGCTGCGCACGTAGCCGAGTGTCTCGAGCGTGCGCAGAAAGCGCCGGGCCGCCGCGCGCGGCATGTCGGCGCGCACCGCGACCTCGCTGAGCGAGAGGTTCGCGTGGTCGGCGTCGAAGGCACGGATGACCGCGAGCCCGCGCGCGAGCGACTGGACGAAGTCGGGCGAGGCCGGTTCGCTCACTCCCCGTACTCCTCGAGGGCGGAGCGGATGTCGGTGTGCGAGAAGTCGTCGCCGACGTAGAGCAGCGGGTCGTTCTCGATGTAGGCGAGGGCGTAGCTGAACGTGTCGCCGAAGTTGAGCCGGGCCGGATGCCCCGAGCCGCGACCGTATGCGAAGAATGCACCGGTGGCGACATCAGCGGATTCGACGTCGACAGCAGCAACGTCGAGGCGAGCGCGCCGTATCAGGCCATCGAGTTCGCGTACGGCCGCGGGGCCGCCCTTGCCGAAAGCCACCATCCGCGCTTCGACGAGCGTGGCTGCCGAGATGCGGCCGCCGTAGTCGCTCAGAAGCCGCCGGATGGCTGCGCCCTGAGGTTCATCTTCCATGACGGCGATGAGCGCGGACGTGTCGACGATCACACCGGCAGCCCTTGCTCGTCGTACAGCCAGTCACCGTGATCACTCATGGCCTCGCGTTGCTCCGCCGTGGTGATCGATCTGAAGTGTTCTGCGATCCGCTCGATGTCTTTCAGGCGGCGTTCGGCCTCTTCGGGAGAATATCGCGGCGCCGGCCGGCCAGTGTGCTGCTCGGCCGCATTCAGCTGCTCGAGGCGCAGGCGCACCGCGGATTCGACCGCACTCGTCTGACTCATACCGGTGCGCTCGGCGAGCTCCCTTACGAGCGCGTGCGTGCGCTCGTTCTTGATGTTCAGACTCATGGCGCCATTCTACCCGGGTAGAAGTTTTGATTCTACCGTTCTACCGTGTTCAGGATGTTGTCGTACGACTCGCCGCGTTCGCGGGGCGACCGGGTTCTACCGCTCGAGCACGACGGCGAGGCCTTGCCCGACGCCGATGCAGATCGCGGCGACCGCGACCCCACCGCCGCGGCGCGCGAGCTCGTGAGCCGCGTGTCCGAGAATGCGCCCGCCCGACGCGCCGAGCGGGTGCCCGATGGCCAGTGCCCCACCGTGGATGTTGACCTTCTCAGGGTGGAGCTCTGGCCAGCCCTTGATGTCGGCGAGCGACTGCGACGCGAACGCTTCGTTGAGCTCGACGACGTCGACCTCGGCCCAGGTGCGGCCAGCGCGCTTCAGCGCCTTGTTCGCGGCCTCGATGGGCGCCAGCGGGAAGACGTCGGGGTCGACGCCGTGCGCGCCGCGCCCGGTGATACGGGCGAGCGGTTCGACGTCGAGCGCGCCTTCGGCGCCGAGCAGCACGGCCGAGGCGCCGTCATTGATCGATGATGAGTTGCCGGCGGTGACCGTGCCCGCGTCATCGTTCGCGAACAGGGCCCGCAGCTTTCCGAGCTTCTCGAGCGAGCTGTCGTCGCGGATGCCTTCGTCGCGCGCCAACTCGGCGCCCGGCACCTGCACGATCTCGCGGTCGTAGACGCCCTCGGCCCAGGCCTTGGCGGCGAGCTGGTGCGAGCGCAGCGCGAAAGCGTCCTGCTGCTCGCGCGTCAGCCCGGCTTGCCGGGCGACCTTCTCGGCTGACTGCCCGTTCGAGATCGTCCAGGCCGCCGGCAGGTTCTTGTTGACCATGCGCCAGCCGATCGAGGTGTTCCACATCGTCTGGTTGCCGGTCGCCGGCCACGGCTTCGCCGACTTCTCGACGATGAACGGCGCACGGCTCATCGACTCGACGCCGCCGGCGAGCACGAACCGCGCATCGCCGACCTCGATCGCGCGCGAGCCCTGCACCACGGCCTCGAGCGACGACGCGCACAACCGGTTGACGGTGACGCCGGTCACGCTCGTCGGAAAGCCGGCCAGCAGCGCGCCCATGCGGGCGACGTTGCGATTGTCTTCTCCCGCCTGGTTCGCGTCACCGAAGATCACATCGTCGATGGATGCGGCATCCACCCCCGTCCGCTCGACGATCGCCTTCATGACGACCGCGGCGAGATCGTCCGGCCGGACGCCCGACAGTGCCCCGCCGGCACGACCGAACGGGGTGCGCACGGCGTCGTAGATGTAGGTGGCGGTCATGGTCACTCCTTTGTGCGGGGGGATGCCGCGACATCCCCCGTCGCGTCGATGAGGGTCAGTCCGGTGAGCTCTTCGAGGCCCGCGATCGTCGTGTCACCGAACGCCTCGCGCACGGCGAAGCCGTCGGGCGTGACGTCGAAGACGGCGTGGTCGGTGTAGACCCGGGTGACGCAGCCGACGCCGGTCAGCGGGTAGGTGCAGGCCTCGACGAGCTTCGACTCGCCCTTCTTGGTGAGCAGGTCGGTCATGACGTAGACGCTCTTCGCGCCGATCGCGAGGTCCATCGCGCCGCCCACGGCGGGGATCGCCCCGGGTGCGCCGGTCGACCAGTTGGCGAGGTCGCCGGTCTGCGACACCTGGAACGCGCCCAGCACGCACACGTCGAGGTGGCCGCCGCGCATCATGCCGAAGGAGTCCGCATGGTGGAAGTACGCGGCGCCGGGAAGGGCCGTGACCGCCTGCTTGCCGGCGTTGATGAGGTCGGGATCCACGTGCCCCGGCTCGGGCGCGGGCCCCATGCCCAGCATCCCGTTCTCGGTGTGCAGGATGATCTCCTGGTCGTCGGGCAGGTAGTTCGCGACGAGGGTCGGGGCGCCGATGCCGAGGTTCACGTATGAGCCCTCGGGGATGTCGGCCGCGATACGCGCGGCCAGGTCGTTGCGGCTGATCGTGGTCATCGCGCTGCCTCCTGCTGCTCGGCGTCTTCGAGCGGGTTGCCCTCGAGGTCGACCCCGCCGACGAACTCTCCGTCACGCAGCCAGCGCCGCTCGCCCACCGCGACGACGCGGTCGACGAAGATGCCGGGGGTGATCACCGACTCGGGGTCGAGGTCGCCGAGCGGCACGATCTCATCGACCTGGACGATGGTGGTGGATGCCGCGGACGCCATGATCGGGCCGAAATTACGAGCCGTCTCGCGATAGACGAGGTTGCCCCAGCAGTCGGCACTGCGTGCGCTGACCAGTGCGAAGTCGGCGCGGATCGGGTACTCGAGCACATACTCGCGGCCGTCGATGGTGCGGTGTTCCTTGCCCTCGGCCAGCTGGGTGCCCACGCCCGTGGGCGAGTAGAAGCCGCCGATGCCGGCGCCGGCGGCGCGGATGCGCTCGGCGAGATTGCCCTGCGGCACGAGCTCGAGCTCGATCTCGCCGGCGCGGTACAGGCCGTCGAACACCCACGAGTCGACCTGGCGTGGGAACGAGCAGATGATCTTGCGCACGCGCTTCTTCGCCAGCAGCGCCGCCAGGCCGACGTCACCGTTGCCCGCGTTGTTGTTGACGATCGTCAGGTCTTTAGCGCCGGACTCGATGAGCGCGTCGATGAGCTCGACGGGCTGACCGGCACGGCCGAACCCTCCGATCATGACGGTCGCGCCATCGGGGATTCCGGCCACGGCGGCTGCGACATCCGCCACGGTCTTGTCGATCACGGGTCCTCCTCGGCTCTTGCGCCTGGTTCGCTCTGCGAACGGATGTGCGTCCTGTGTACATCTTAGCGCGCTTGGCGCGTTTCGGGGAGGGCCGGATGTCGCTGTCACGGCGCGACATGCGCGGGCCGCGGCATCCCGTCCCTCGGTAGGCTCGCGAGCGAACCGCTGTTCGACCACGAGAGGCGCACCATGGCACAGATCGCGACGACCACCGCGGGCAGCCTGCCCCGCACGCAGGCGCTCATCGCCGCGAACGGCGCGCGCGAGCTCGCCGACGACGGCTTCACCCTGAAGACCACTCCCGAGTTCGACGAGCTGGTCACAGCCGCGGTCGCCGACGTCGTCGCACGCCAGCGCGCCGCCGGCATCACGCTGGTCGGTGACGGAGAGTTCGGCAAGGCCATGTCGAGCGCGGTCGATTACGGCGCGTGGTGGTCGTACTCGTTCCAGCGCGTGACGGGTCTGTCGCTGACCGACGTCAACCCGATCATCGCGGCGCCCGAGGGCACCGACATGGCCGGCCAGCGGGCCGTGCGGTCAGAGCCCGGCAAGATCCGGCTCACCTCGTTCGTCGACCGCCGCGACCGGCAGCGGTTCCCCGCCGTGTATCACGACGCCGAGACGGTGCCCCAGGGGCGCATCGCCACGGCGTTTCCCACGACGACGGGGGCGATCTCGTATCGCGGACAGGATGCCGTTGCCGCCGACATCCGCCACCTCACGGCCGCGCTGCAGCCGGGCGAGCAGGGCTTTCTCACGGCGATCTCACCGGGCAGCGCCGCCCGCGTCGTGAACACGCACTATGGGAGCGAGCAGGAGCACATCGACGCGTGGGCCGACGCGTTGCGCGAGGAGTACACGGCGATCACCGACGCGGGCCTCATCGTGCAGATCGATGACCCGTCGCTCGCCGAGAACTGGGATCAGATCAACCCCGAGCCTTCGGTCGAGGACTACCAGGCGTTCACGAAGATCCGCATCGATGCGCTGAACCGGGCCATCGAGGGGCTGCCGCGCGAGCAGGTGCGGCTGCACCTGTGCTGGGGGTCGTGGCACGGGCCGCACACCACCGACATCGAGCTGCGGCACATCCTGCCGGTCGTGCTGCAGGCGAACGTCGGCTCGATCTCGTTCGAGGCGGGCAACGTGCGCCACGAGCACGAGTGGGCGGTGTGGCGGGATGCCGCGGTGCCGGCAGACCTCGTCCTGGTTCCGGGTGTCGTCAGCCACGCGACGAACGTCGTCGAGCATCCCGACCTGGTCGCGGAGCGGATCGGCCGGTTCACCTCGATCGTGGGACCGGAGCGGGTCATCGCCTCGACCGACTGCGGCCTGGGCGGGCGCGTGCACCCCGACATCGCGTGGGCGAAGCTCGAGGCGCTGGGCGAGGGCGCGCGGCGCGCGGGCGTCTGACGGGGCTGCGGCATCCACCAACCGCACGGGCTGCTGCGCTTGGCCGCGCGGGCTCGGCGTCTTCGGCGTGCTCGGTGGCCTCGGGGCCCCGGGCAACTTCGGTGCCTTCCGCCCCCTTCGCGAGAACACGGTTGTGCACGCTCTGAGCGCGAAAAGGCGTGCACAGCCGTGTTCTCGCGGAAAGGGGCCGACCTCGCGGGATGGGGTCGAACTCGAGGGATGGGGTCGAACTCGCGAGGTGGATGACGACCTCGCGAAACAAGGTACGACCTCGCGAAACAAGGTGCGACCTCGCGAAAGAAGGTACGACCTCGCGAGAAAAGGTACGACCTCGCGGGAGAAGGTACGACCTCGCGGGATAAGGTACGACCTCGCGGGGCGGGCGGGGCGGGGCGGGGCGGGGCGAGGGCGGGGCAGGGCGGCGTCAGGCCTCGGCGAAGACCTGCTGCGCGATGCGGAAGGCCGTGTTCGCCGCGGGCACGCCCGAGTAGATCGCCGACTGCAGGATGACCTCCTTGATCTCATCGGCGGTCAGGCCGTTGCGCAGTCCGGCACGCAGGTGCATCGCGAGTTCCTCGTGATGTCCGTGCGCGATGAGCGACGTGATCACGGCGATCGACCGCGACCGGCGATCGAGCCCGGGCCGCGACCACACATCGCCCCACGCGGTGCGCGTGATGAAGTCCTGGAAGTCAGCCGTCAGGTCGCTGATCTTCGCGTTCGCGGCATCCACATGCTCATCGGAGAGCACCTCGCGGCGCACGACCATCCCCTGGTCGAAGCGCTCCTGGTCAGACAGGCGGTCGGTCATCTCATGCTCCCGGTGAAGAAGTCGCGCAGAAGTCGCGCGGTCAGGTCAGGGTCTTCCGCGGGGGCGAGATGCGCGGCATCCAGCACCTCCGCCACGTCCCCGTTCTGCACGCCTCGCGCAATCTCGACGGCGCTCGCCTCCGGGCACACCTGGTCGAAGTGGCCGAAGACAGCGAGCACCGGTGCGGTGATCCGCCCGAGCCGGTCGCGCACGTCGTGGGCGGCCAGCGCCTCGCAGCACAGGGCGTAGCTTTCGTCGTCGGCGTCCTGCAGGGCATGCAACAGCCGCCCCGTGATGACGGGATGCCGCGACAGCGACTCGGGTGCGAACCAGCGCTGCGCGGAGGGCACGACCAGCGACGAGGTGCTCTGCGCGCGCACGTGCGCGGCCCGGTCGTGCCAGCCGGCGGTCTCGGCGATCTTCGCTCCGGAGCAGATGATGGATGCTGCGGCCACGAGATCCGGGTGCCGCAGCATTAGTTCGAGCCCGACCGCGCCGCCCAGCGACACCCCGGCGTAGAGGATGCGCGAGGCCCCGAGCCTTGCGGCGGCGTCGGCGACGCCATCGGCGAGGTCGGCGACCGTGAATGCCGCCGTGGCCTTCGGCGACGCACCGTGACCGGGCAGATCCCACGCAGCGACCCGCCAGGTTTCGGACAGCTGAGCGGCGACCTCGTCCCACAGGATCGTCGAGGTGCCCAGCGACGGCCCGAGCAGCAGCAGCGGAGCGCCGGCGGGACCGACGGGTTCGGTGACGGCGAGGGCGGGGACGGTCATTTCTCCTCCTGGAGGGTGTCGACGAGCGGGCCCGCCAGGCCCGTGTAGCCCGACGGGTCGAGCAGCGCGTCGACGTCGAGAGTGGATGCCTCGGGCAACGCCCGCACGAGGGTGGCGAGGTCGCCCCCGGCCGCGGCATCCCGAACCAGAGCGGTGACGCGCTCCTTGCCGATGAGCGGGGTGAGGACGAGCGAGAGGCGCTCCGACAGCACGAGGCCGCCGGTGAGATCGAGGTTGCGGCGGGCGGCGTCGACGTCGACGCGCAGGTGCGCGGCGAGGGAAGAGGCGTGCCACGAGGCGCCGAGCGCGAGCCGGAGCAGCTCGCGCAGCGTCTGCCACTCGGCATGCCACGCGCCATCGGGGCGTTCGTCTCCGGCAAGCGCGGCCGCGAGGTGCAAGGTGGCGCCGAGCTGCGGCGCGCGCAGCGCCGCCGAGCGGATCAGCACGGCCTCGGCCGGGTTCTGCTTCTGCGGCATGGCCGAAGAGCCGCCGCCGGTCCCTTCGACGACCTCGCCGATCTCGGTGCGGCTGAGGGTGGCGACATCCGTCGCGAGCTTCCCCGCGGCATCCACCGCCTGCACCAGGGCGTCGCCCAGCTCGGTGACCGGCCACCGGGTGACCTGCCAGGGCGCGTCGGGCGTGGCCAGGCCGGCGCGGCCGCTGTACGCGGCGACGAGGCGCTCCGCGGCATCCACCGATCCGGTGATCTCGACGAACGAGGCCAGGGTTCCGCCGGCCCCGCCGAGCTGTGCGGGGAACGTGAGCGCCTCGAGCCGCGTGATCGCGCGGTCGAGGCCGCGCGCCCAGGTCGCGGCATGCAGCCCGATCGTGGTGGGCACGGCGTGCTGGGTGAGTGTGCGCGCAACGGCGAGGTCGTCGCGGTGGGCATGCGCCAGCTCTCGCAGCCGCTGTGCGGCGTCTCCGAGCGACGCGCGCACCTGCTCGGTCGCGCGTCGGGCGACCATCATGATCGCGGTGTCCCAGATGTCCTGACTGGTCGCACCGCGGTGGACCCAGACGCGGGCCTCGGCGGGCACGGCGTCTTTGATCCGCGACACCATCGGGATCACCGGGTTGCCACCGCCGGTGGCGGCCTCGGCGATCTCGGCGACGTTGAAGCCCTTGCTGACCGCGCGGTACTTCTCGTCGAGGCCGAAAACGTGGTCGACGTCGCGCTCGACCTCGGGCGGCGCCACCCCGACGCGCGCATACGCGCCGACCAGAGCTCCCTCGGCGCGCACGAGCGCGTTGAGGAACAGTCGGTCACTCACGAGGTCGTCGTGGCCGGTGCTCACGGGGCTGAGCAGCCCCTCATCGATGGCGGTCATGGCACCTCCCCTGCGAAGCGTAGCGAACGGTGGACATGCGTGTCGTGTGCCCCGACCCGACCTCTACCGCGGCAAATTCATATGAGTCTGTCGAACGCACATCATCCCGACGCCGGTTTGATGTGCAAGGGACAAATCCATATGAATTCGGTGGGGCGGGGCGGGCGGATGCCGCAGACCCACCGGGCCGCGGCATCCACTCTTCCCCCTCAGAACGTGAGGAAGACCGTCTCGCCCTCACCCTGCAGGTGGATGTCGTGCTGCAGCGAACCGTCGGGCAGGCGCGTGGCGACCAGGGTCGCGCGCTCGTCGGCGTCGAGCGAGGCCAGCAGCGGGTCGGCGGCGAGCGCCTGTTCGTCATCGGGCAGGTAGATGCGCGTGTGCAGCTTGTTCGGAAGCCCGCGGGCGAACACGATGGCGGCGAAGAACGGCGCCTTGCCCGCCGCGGCTCCGGGGTTGCGCGTCCAGAACTCGAAGTGCCCTTCGTCGCCCGTGAACGACCGGCCGAACCCGGTGAAGCTGTGGTCGTCGCGGCGGAGCGTTCCGCGCGTGCTCGGCACCGTGCCATCGCTGTCGGCACCGAAGATCTCGATCATCGCGTCGGGGATCGGCGATCCGTTGCCGTCGTACGCGGTGCCGCCCAGCACGATGGCGCCGGGGCTGAAGGGATGGACGATCTCGTGCATCTTGGGAAAGACGGTCCCGTACGCGAAGAACGGGCCGATGGTCTGGCCGGGCGTGGGGTCCAGGGTCTTGTCGGGCATCAGTGCTCGCCCTCCTCGGGCTCGTGCCAGGTGGCGTCGGGGCCGTCGACGACGATGTCCCAGCGGTAGCCCATCGAGAACTCCGGCACCGTGAGGTCGTGGTCGTAGGTGCTGACCAGATGGTCGCGGTCGGACTGCCGATGGATCGAGTTGTAGATCGGGTCGAGCGCGAACAGCGGGTCGCCGGGGAAGTACATCTGCGTCACGATGCGCTGCGTGAACGCGCTGCCGAACACCGAGAAGTGGATGTGCGCGGGGCGCCACGCGTTCTGGTGGTTCTTCCACGGATAGGCGCCCGGCTTGATCGTCGTGAAGAGGTACTCGCCGTCATCGTTCGTGACCGTACGGCCCGCACCGGTGAAGTTCGGGTCGAGCGGGGCCGGATGCTGGTCGCGCTGGTGGATGTAGCGGCCGGCCGAGTTGGCCTGCCAGATCTCGAGCAGCTGGTTCGCGACGGGGCGGCCCCACGAGTCGAGCACGCGCCCGCGCACCGTGATGCGCTCGCCGAGCGGCTCGCCCGCGTGCTGCAGCGTGAGATCGGACTCGATGGCCGCGACGTCTCGCTGTCCGTAGGCCGGCGAGTACAGTTCGATCGTCTCGGGGTCGACCAGGCGCGGATTCTTGGTGGGGTGGCGCAGCAGGCTCGAGCGGTAGGGCGGGAAGTCGTAGATCGTCGCCGGCAGCTTCTCGCCGTCTGCTTCGCGCCGCGCGTAGTCGGCGTGGATCTCTTGGATCTCACGCGTGATCTGCGACTGCGGCGGAAAGTCGGCGGACGCAAGCAGGCTCTCCGGCGCGGCTGCCGTGGACTGAGTGTCTGTCATGGGTGTCTCCTTTGACCGTCCACGTGGTGACGGACCCTTCCAGCGTCGCAGGAACCCGGCCACGCGACGGATGGATGTCGCACTCAGTGAGAGGATCGCAGGTCATGGTGCAGGTCACGAGCGGCTTGCACGACCATCGGTGCAAGTCGGCGCTCGTCGGCGCGGTCGAGATGCACGACGACGCCGATCGCGATCGACGGCAGCCCCTGCACATGCGAGACGGGGGCGGCGACCGACACGTTGCCGAGAGTCATCTCCTCGCGCGTGGTCGCGTAGCCGCGCAGTTGCGCGCGCCGCAGCTCGCTGCGCAGCCGCTGCTCGTCGACGATCGACTGGGTCGTCTCGCGCTGCAGAGGAATTCGGAAGTATCGCTCGAGCCAGACCGCGTCGCGGGTGGACAGCAGCGCCTTGCCCACGCCGGTCGTGTGCAGGGGCTGGCGCCCGCCCATGCGGCTCAGGGTCGGGATGGAGCCCGAACCGGTGACCCGCCCGACGTACAGCGCGACCGACGCCTCGGGAGTCACCCCGTCGAGCACCGCGAGGTGGACGTTCTCGCCGGTCGCCTCGTAGAGCCGCGCCATGTGCGGCAGCGCGGTCTCGCGCAGACGCAACGACAGCGGCGAGAGCTCGCCGAGTTCCCAGAGCCGCGCGCCGATCGTATAGGTGCGGCCGGGTGCGCGAGCGAGCAGCCCCTCCGCGACGAGGTCGGCGAGCAGCCGGTGCACCGTGGAGATCGGGATGCCGCTGCGCACGGCGATTTCGCCGGCACCGACGGCCGGTTCATCGGCCGAGAAGCATGACAGCACGCGCATGATGCGCGTGAGCATTCCGTCGTCCGGCATCCATCCTCCCCAGGGCTCGAGGGTAGCGCGTGTGTGCGCGCGTGCGCTTTTGCGCGCGCCTGCGCGCGCTGCGCTTGCGCTTGCGCCGAGGTCGTAGCCAATCTCGCGAGGTCGTAGCCAATCTCGCGAGGTCGTAGCCGACCCCGTCTCCCCGCTTTCGCGAGAACACGTCTCTGCACGCTTCTGAGCCGCAGGAGCGTGCACGGGCGTGATCTCGCGAAAGCTCGCGTCGGTGGGCGCGGCCCGGCGACGGAACGCCCCGGCCCAGAGGTCGCGCAACAGGTACGACCTCGCGAAAACACGTACGACCTCGCGCGCAATAGGTACGACCTCGCGAAAACACGTACGACCTCGCGGGAAAGGGGAAGGGGGGGGCGGGGGCGGGATGCCGCGGCTCAAGCACCCGCCGACAGCAACGCGCGCAGCGCGGCCTCGAGCGCCGCGACCTCTTCGCCCGTCATACCGGCAGCCAGTTCTTGCTGCACCTGCTCGACGAGCGGGCGCAGGCGACGGCGCTCGGCGAGACCAGCAACGGACAGCGTCACGACATTGCGCCGCGCGTCGCCCGCGGCCCGCTGCCGCGTGACCAAGCCGCGCCGCTCCATGCGGGCGAGCAGATCGGCCACCGTCGACCGGTCGAGGTCGACCTCGTCGCACAGCTCCCGCTGGCTCGCCTCGCCGCACCGGTCGAGCACCGCGAGAATCGCATACTGCACGCTCGTCGTCTCGGTCGAGGCGACCCGCGCCCAGGTCGCGACGTGCCGCTGCTGCGCCCGGCGGATCAGATACCCCAGGTGGCGCTGCGGTTCGACATCGAGCACGTCGACCGGCTCGCTCATCGCGCGGCCTCGAGCAGGAATCCGCCGAAGAACGCCGTGAGCTCTTCGCGTGCTTCCAGCGGCAGCACGTGCGCGACGTACTGGTCGGGGCGCACGATGACGATGGCACCTTCGGGCGCGATACCGCGCGCCGCGAAGATGTCGGCGTCCTCGCCGGTGGCCCAGACCTTCTCCCAGTCCTGTAGACCCAATGGCCCGGTCCGCGGCAGCAGGATCTCGGGCAGAGCGCCCAGCTCGACGTCGTGATGGTCCGTGCGGAGCACCGCACGCACGTCGATCACGCTGTCGACGTCGGCATCCGCCGAGGTGAACCGCGCAGTCGGGGCGTCTGCGGCATCCGTCAGCCACTGCGCCAGCGACCTCAGACGCCGGCCGCCCTCGTCGCCGAACGCGTAGAGGCGCCAGCGTCCGTCGGCGCGGTGCACGTGGCCGAGTTCGCCACGAGAGGCGTCGGCGACGCGGACGGCCGGTGACGAGTGGAAGCGGGTGCCGATTTCGAACCCGGATGCCAGAGCCTGGTGCTCGTCGGTTCCGGTGAGCGACGACGGCTCGTACCTCGTCGCGAGCCCCGCGGTGTACCGCCCCTGCCGGGCGAATTCGGCCTGCATCTGCGCCGCGGTGACACCGCCGCGTTCGGGATGCTCGGGGTCGACGCTCGGCTGAGCGATGAAGTCTGACCAGAAGCGGTCGAAGTCGATGAGGTCCTTCGCGACCGTCTGCCGTTCGCCCGAGTAGGTGTGCAGCAGCGCGGGTGCCGAGCGACCCTGCAGCACGGCGGCGAGCTTCCAACCGAGGTTGAACGCGTCTTGCATCGACACATTCATGCCCTGACCGGCCTTCGCCGAGTGAGTGTGGCACGCATCGCCCGCGATGAACACGCGCGGGGTGCGACCGTCGTCATCCTCGACATCATCGAACCGGTCGGTCAGGCGCTGCCCGACCTCGTAGACGCTCGACCAGGCGACCTGCTTCACGTCGATCGCATAGGGATGCAGGATCGCGTTCGCGGTCGCGGTGAGCTGCTCGGCGGTGGTGGCGCGGATCGTGCTGTCGCCGGCCGGAATCTCGCCCAGATCCACGTAGCAGCGCACCATGTTGCCGCCCTCGCGCGGGATCATCAGCAGGCTGCCCTTGCCGGCCGACTGCACGACGTTCTTGGTGCGCCAGTCGGGAAAGTCGGTGGTCGCGAGCACGTCCATCACTCCCCACGCGTGGTTCGCGGCATCCCCCGCCAGTTCCCGTCCGATCGCGCTGCGCACTCTGCTGCGCGCCCCGTCGCACCCGACCACGTAGTTCGCCCGCACGGTGAACTGCTCGTCGCCGCGCTGCAGCACGACCTCGACCGGGTGATCGTCGCCGCTGCCGACCGTCAGGGTCACGAAGGAGACGCCGTACTCCGCCTCGAGGCGGCTCGCCGAGCGCGCGGCGTGCTGCAGCAGGAAGTGCTGCATGCGCGCCTGGTTGACGATGACGTGCGGAAACTCGCTGAGCCCGTCGGGGGTGTCCTGCACCCAACCGGTGCGCACGATCTTCGAGCGATCGTCGTCGCTCGGACCCCAGAAGCGCACCTCGTTCACCCAGTACGCCTCGCGCATCAGTTCGTCGGCCAGACCGAACGCCTCGAACATCTCGACCGTGCGGCATGCGACGCCGTCGGCGTGGCCGAGGGCGAGAGGCGCATCGCGGCGCTCGACGATGCGGGTGGTGATGTCGGGGAAGGCCGACAGCTGAGCCGCCAGCACCGTGCCGGCGGGGCCCGTGCCGACGATGAGGACGTCGACGTCGGAGGGGATGTCGGCGGTGCGGGATGCCGCTTCCGGCGCCGCGGGCTGCAGGTCGGGGTCCCCGGGCCGATACCCGTCGCGGTAGTACTGCATGCGATCTCCTTCGATCCCGACGTGAGGTGCGCTCCTGTGCGCGTGTCCACTATATCGTCAGTACCCCAACGATTCTAGTGGGGGATGCCGCAGACCTGTGCGATTTGGCGAGGTCGTGCCGGATCTCGCCAGGTCGTCTTCGCGCCACGGCCGGCCGAGGTGCGACCTCGCGAGAACACGTACGACCTCGCGAAAACACGTACGACCTCGCGAAAACACGTACGACCTCGCGAGAACACGTGCGACCTCGGCGTGAGAGGGTGGGCGCATGGCCAACTCCCCCACCGGCGACTCGGTCACCGAGCGGCTGCTGCGGGTGCTCGAGACCTTCACGCCGACGCGCACGGTGCAGAGCGCCGCCGAGATCGGGCGGCGCGCGGGTCTGCCCTCATCCACCGTGCACCGCTTCATCGGTGAACTCGTCGAGACAGGCCTGCTCGAGCGCGATGAAGACCGGCGCATCCGCGTCGGCATGCGCCTGTGGGAGCTCGCGACGCGCTCCTCCGCCGCACTGCGTCTGCGCCAGGCGGCGATGCCCGCGATGGAGCGCGTGCAGGCAGCCGTCGGCGAGCACACCCAGCTGGCGATCCTCGAGCAGGACGAGGCCCTCTTCCTCGAGCGGCTGTCGAGCCGCGATGCCACCTCCAACATCACCCGCATCGCCGGGCGCCTTCCCCTGCACGCGTCGAGTTCGGGACTCGTCCTGCTCGCGTACGCACCGCCGGACCTGCAGGAACGGGTGCTGGCCGGACCCCTGCACGGGCTGACCCGCGCCACCATCACCGATCCGACGGCTCTGCGCCGCAAGCTCGCCGAGGTGCGCCGGCTCGGGCATGCCGTGGCCCCCGGATCCATCGAAGATGTCGCGACGGGTCTGGCCGTGCCGGTTCGGGATGCCGCGGGCCGGTGCGTCGCGGCACTGTCGGTGGTGGTCGCGCGCGATGCGGCGGTCGAGGCGCCGCTTGCCGCGCTGCATCGCGCGGCCCGCGACATCCACTCCACTCTCGGGGCCTGACGGGGTTCCTGATCCGGCGCCCGCACCCTCGCTGCGATGGCTCTCGCCCGAGGCGAGGAGATCTGCCCGGGCGAGGGCCGATCCACCCGATTCCATCCTCGCCTCGACAGATCCCCTCGGCTCAGGCGAGGAGCCTTGCCACGACCGGCCGTGACTCCTATTCAACGGGAAGAACAGGCCCTCGGCATCTCGCCTCATCCACAATGGGGAGCGAAGTCGAGGGAGACGCACATGACCACCACCGTCCAGACCCGGGTCGCCATCGTCGGAGCCGGGCCCGCCGGGCTGCTGCTCGCGCAGTTGCTGCGCAACGCCGGCATCGACTCGATCGTCGTCGACAGCCGCTCGCGCGATGACATCGAGCAGACCATTCGCGCCGGCATCCTCGAAGAGGGCACCGTCCAGGCTCTCGTGGCCGCCGGGGTCGACACGCACGCGCACCAGGTGGGCATGCGCCACGACGGCATCGAGCTGCGCTTCGACGGCGTCGGGCACCGCATCGACTTCGCCGACCTCGTCGGTCGGGGCGTATGGCTGTACCCCCAACACCTCGTGCTGCAGGATCTGCTGGCCACCCTCGTCCCGGCTGGTGCCGACATCCGCTTCGAGCACACGGCGGTGCGCGTCGACGATGTGACGGGCGACCGCCCGCGCGTGGTCGTGACCGACGCCGAGGGCGCCGAGACCGAGATCGCCGCCGAGATCGTGATCGGCGCCGACGGCTCGCACTCGGTCGTGCGCAAGGCCATGTCCGGGCCGCGCGCCGGCCTGTACCGGGAGTACCCGTTCGCGTGGTTCGGCATTCTCTGCGAGGCGCCCCCGAGCGCCCCCGAGCTCATCTACAGCAACTCGCCCAACGGCTTCGCGCTGATCAGCCAGCGCAGCGACACCGTACAGCGCATGTACTTTCAGTGCGACCCCGACGTCGACCCCGAGGCCTACACACAGGAGCAGCTATGGGAGACCCTCCAGTCGCGCGTGCCGGGCACGACGCTGCACGAGGGGCCGATCTTCCAGTGCGACGTGCTGCAGTTCCGCAGCTTCGTCGCGCGTGAGCTGCGTCGCGATCGCATCGTGCTGGTGGGGGATGCTGCGCACACCGTGCCCCCGACAGGCGCGAAGGGCATGAACCTGGCGATCGCCGACGTGCTGCTGCTGGCCGGCGCCCTGCGGGCGTTCCTGCTCGAGAACGACGCGCGACTGCTCGACGGGTACGAAGAGACGGCCCTGCACCGCATCTGGAAGGCGCAGAACTTCTCGTGGTGGATGACGAGCATGCTGCACCAGATGCCCGATGCGTCGGACTTCGACCGGATGCGGCAGCTCGGCGAGCTGCGCAGCGTCACCGACTCGCACGCCGGGCGCACCTACCTCGCCGAGGCGTACACGGGCTGGCCGATGGAGCCGATCGGTCGTTGAGCGAGGTGGCGCGAACGTCGTTTCGACTCGCTTCGCTCGCTCAACAGCCGGAAGCAGACACACGCCGGTCGTTGAGCGAGGCGGCGCAGCCGCCGAGCCGAAACGAGGCGCGTTTCGACTCGCTTCGCTCGCTCAACGACCGGGAGCACGCCTCCCCTACTCCGCCAGCCAGGCCGCGTAGGCGTCGAAGGTGTAAGGGCGACCGAGGAAGTCGGCGACGAGGTCGGCGGCATCTCCCGATCCGCCGCGGGCGAGAACGCGGTCGCGGTAGCGCGACGCCACGTCCGGCGCGAACAGGTCGGCGCGGTCGAAGGCGCTGAACATGTCCTTCGCGATCACGAGCGACCACATGTAGGTGTAGTAGCCCGAGCTGTATCCATCGAGATGACCGAACGCGCAGTGGAAATGCGTGTCGTCGATGTACGGGAACACCGAGTACTGCGCCTGCGTCTCGCGCACGGTCGTGGTCAGATCGTCGGGCACCTGCTCGTGGATGCGCAGCGACAGCGCCGCGTAGAACATCTGCGTGCGCGCGTGGAAGCCCTTGCCGAAGTCGTCGGCCGTGCGCATGCGCTCGACCAGGTCGGCGGGGATGACCTCACCGGCCTCGTTCGTCGCGAAAGTCGCCAGGACCGCGGCATCCCACGCCCATTCTTCGAGCATCTGGCTCGGGGCCTCGACGAAGTCCCACTCGGTGGCGACGCCTGAGAAGCGCACCCACTGCTGGTCACCTCCGAGCACGTGGTGAATGAGGTGCCCGAACTCGTGGAAGAGCGTGACGACCTGACTGTGCTCCATGAGCCCGGTGCCGAAGTTGCACACAAGCACGCCCTCGGGCAGCTGGCGACCGCGCACTCCTGAGACCAGGTCGAACTGCGCGGCGTGCTTGTACTTGCCCTCGCGCGGGTGCAGGTCGAGGTGGATACGCCCGATCCGCTCGCCGTCGCGCAGCACGTCGTACGAGGCGACGTCTTCGTGCCAGGTCGACGCGTCCACGCGCTGCCAGCTCAGGCCGAACAGGCGCCCGGTGACATCGAGCAGTCCCTGACGCACCTTCTCGAACGCGAAGAACGTGCGCGTCAGCTGCGCATCGACGGCGAACTGCTCCTTGCGGACGAGCTCGGAGTAGTAGGGCACATCGGCCGTGTCGATGTCGGTCGCGCCCGGCACGTCTTGCTGCAAACGCTGCAGCAGAACCCTCTTGTCGCGCTGCGCGGCGTCGGCGGCGGCATCCGCGATCCTGTCGATGAATGTGCCGATCGCCCGGCCGTCGCCGATCATCTTGACCTCGGCGTCGTAGTCGGCCCAGTTAGCGTAGCCGAGCAGCCGCGCGTGCTCGGCGCGCAGCGTGAGCAGGCGGTGCAGCACGGCATCGTTCTCGGGCCAGGCGATGTTCTGGCGCTCGTGAGTCATGGAACGGCGAGTGGATGCCACGGAGCAGTACGTCGCCAACGGCACCGAGTCGGGATAGTCGGTCGAGACGGCGATGAGTCCGTCGTCGTCGGGTTCGTGCGCCGCCATCCAGTCGCTGGGCATGCCGGCCAGCTCTTCGGGCCGCACCCGGATCGTGCGCACGCCCGCACGGATGTTGCGGCTGAACTCCTGACTGGCCTGCAGCTCTTCCTGCGCAAGCTCGCGCAGGCGCGAGCGCGTGGCCTCGTCTCGGTCGACGCCTGCGCGGCGGAAGTCGCGCAGCACCCGCTCGAGCAGCCGCGACGCGTCGGCGTCGAGCCCCGACCCGTCGACCGCGCTGACGATCTCGAACAGCTCGCGGTCGAGCGCCAGCTCGGTGTGGAAGGCATCGATGCGTTGCTCGGCCTCGTCTGCGGCATCCCGAACCGCCTCGTGAGGATTGGTCTGGGAGGAGACGGACGCCGCGGCCGCCGCGTTCGATACGGCGATCTCGATGTCGTTCCAGGCGTTCAGCACGGCGAGCGCGTCGGTCGGCCGGTCGGCGCGCAGCTGTGTGACGAGCTCGCGGGCCCGGTCGAGCTGGCCGTCGCACCGGGAGCGGATCCAGTCGAGGGTGTCAGCAGGGGCGGGAAGCGTCAGCGGTTCGGGAGTCGTCACCGGACGAGACTACGTCAGGGCGCCGACAGCGGCGAGCGCGGTCGTTTCCGCTGCAGCTCGCTCACCGGGCGGAACCGCGCGCCGGCGTGCGCAGATGCCGCGCGACGGCAAGACCCGGAAAGAGGAACAGCAGCACGGCCACGAGCTCGACGAGCAGCGGCACGGTCCATGCGCCGGTCGCCTCGTGCAGCGCGCCCAGCAGCAGCGGACCCGACGCTGCGACCGCGTAGCCCAGCCCCTGCACGATGCCCGAGCGCCCGGCGGTGGTGTGCTCGTCGTCGCCGAACGCATTGATCATGATGAAGACGATCGTCACGCCCCCGCCCTGGGCGAGACCGCCGATCACGCACCACGCCAGCCACAGTCCGGGCGCGAACAGAAAGCCGAGGGGCACGGTCAGCCACCCGATGCCGACGCAGAGGACGCCGATGAGGATCGACGAGCGCAGTGTCACGACGGGCAGGAGCAGGCTGCCGATCATGCCGCCGACCTGGAACAGCGCCGCGATCGCGCCGGCGGCGCTGCTGCTGAAGCCCTGGTCGCCCAGCAGCGTCGGCAGCCACGCCGTGATCGCGTAGAACGCGAACGCCTGCCCGCAGAAGGCGGCCGCCAGCAGCCAGGTCGGTCCATGCCGCAGCACCGAGACGCGCGGCGCGTCGGCGTCACGACGGGGGCCTGGCCTCGGGGCGAAGGCCGCACGTACGCCGCGCAGACCGACCCAGACCACGAGCGCGATGAGCGCGAACACCGACCACGAGGCGATGGCCCAGCGCCATCCGACCACATCCGACAGCGGCGCGGTACCGAGCGTCACCGTCATCGTGCCGACGTTGAGCGCGGCCGTGTAGACGCCGGTCATCGTGTGCGCGCGCCGCGCGCTGAACTCACGCGCGATGATGATCGGCAGCACGACGTTGCCGATCGTGACGAACGCGCCCAGCACAGCCGTGCCGACCATGGCCATCGCGATGCCGTCGACGGATCGCAGGATGCTGCCCAGCACGACTCCGCCGAGGGTCAGCGACAGCGCGACATCCGCCCCCGCCCGTCGGATGATCGCGATCGCCAGCGGCGCGCACACGGCGAAGCAGAGCACGGGGATCGTCGTCAGCAGCCCGATGACGCCGGCGCCGACGCTCAGATCGGCGCCGATCGTGCGCGCGACGGGCGCGACCGAGAGGATCGGGCCGCGCAGCATCGCCGCCGACAGCACGATCACGACGATGAGCACCGGGAGGGAGCGGGATGCTGCGGGGCGGTCAGGCATGATCAGCAACGGTACTCGCGCCCGGCGCGTTTCACTATCTGCGTAGTGATCGGCGGGCGGGTCGTGGTCGCGCCACCGCGCCATGCACCCACGGGCCGCACCGCCGCGGCGCGCTACTCCCCCGCGCCGGCGAGGCGCCGCAGCAGCGCCGTGAACATCTCAGCCTCTTCAGCGTCGAGCACGGCGAAATGTGCGCGCTGCGCATCCTCGACCGCCGAACGCGCCCGCGCGCACGCCTCGCGGCCGGCGTCGGTCGCAACCACGACGTTGACCCGCCGGTCGCGCGGGTCGGGTTCGCGGCGCACCCATCCGCGGCGCTCGAGGTCGTCGAGCACACTCACGATCTGACTGGGATCGAGCCGCAAGAACTCACTGAGCTCGCGCTGCGTGGGCCGCGCATCGGCGGCGGCGAGCGCGAGCACCGAGTACGAGCGCACCTTGAGCCCGAGCGGAGAGAGGGAGGCGGTCGCGTCGGCGAGCGAGAGCGCGTTGGCCCGCGCCAGCAGGAACGCCGGGTCGCTGCCGACCGTGGTCGCCCACAGCGGCGACCTCGTCGTCTGCGTCGTCTCGCCCATTCACCCTCCTCGTGCGCCTATCCTGCCAGAAGGCAATCATTGACAATCTCAATGATCTGCGATTGCATCGGTGTAGCGCAAGAGCGTTGCATGAGCGCACACGCGCAGCACGAGCGAAGGAGCAGGGATGTCACTCGAGGGCAAGGTCGCCATCGTCACCGGATCGGGTCGCGGGCTGGGTCTCGCATACGCGCAGGAACTCGCCCGCCAGGGCGCGGCGGTCGTGGTGAACGACGTCGACGAGAACACCGCGACGGCGGCCGCGGCATCCATCACCGACAACGGAGGCCGCGCAACGGCCGTCGTCGCGCCGGTCGGCTCCACCGAGACCGCCGAACAACTCGTGCAGGCTGCGGTCGAGGCGTACGGACGGCTCGACATCCTCGTGACCAACGCGGGAGTGCTGCGCGACAAGGTGCTGTGGAAGATGAACGACGACGACTTCGACACCGTCGTGAACGTGCACCTGCGCGGCACCTTCACGTGCGTGCGCGCCGCCGCCGCGTACATGCGCGAGAACGAGATCGCCGGACGCATCATCTGCATCGGCTCGCCCGCCGGCCAGCGCGGCAACTTCGGCCAGACCAACTACTCGGGCGTCAAGGCCGCCATCGTGGGCATGGTGCGCACCTGGTCGATGGAGCTGCGCAAGGCCGGCATCACCGCGAACGCCGTGATCCCCGTGGCCGCCACCGCGATGACGGCGACCATGCCCTACTTCGCTGCGGCGGTCGAGGCCGAGCAGAAGGGCGAGGCGATGCCCCCGTTCTTCCGGCACGACCTGGGCTTCGGCACGGCCGACGACGTCGCCGGGCTCGTCGCGTATCTGGCGTCGGATGCCGCGGCCGGCGTCACCGGTCAGGCCATCGGCGTCGGCGGCGACCGCCTGCAGGTCTGGTCGCACCCCGAGCCCGTGTTCAGCGCTTACCGCGAGGGCGGCTGGAGCGTCGCCGCACTCGACGAGGCTTTCGGCGACATCATCGATGCGCATCGCCAGTCGGTGGGCGAGACCTTCCCGCCGCTGCCGGACGAGCTGCAGCGGTAGGGCGAGGGCGTTTCGACTCGCCACCCTCGCTCAACGACCGGAGCCGCCGCTCAAACTGCGCCGCCAACGACCGGAAAGGTACCCATGACCCGCTACGCACCCACAATCGACGTCGACGGCATCGATGCGATCGACACGCACGTGCACATCGAGGTCGATGCGCACGGCCACTCGTCGATGCCGGCCGAGCTGAGCGAGGCGGCGTCGAAGTACTTCAGCACGAGTGGGCCGCGTCCCGACCTCGACTCGATCGCCCAGTACTACCGCGAGCGCAAGACGGCGGCGGTCGTGTTCACCGTCGACGCCCAGACGCAACTGCACCATGCGCCGGTCGACAGCGCCGACATCGCCGCGGGCGCCGCTCGCAACAGCGACATCCTCATCCCCTACGGCTCGGTCGACCCGCGCCGCCCGGATGCCCTCGACCGCATCCGGCGGCTGGTCGACGACAGCGGCGTGCGCGGCTTCAAGTTCCACCCGACGGTGCAGGGCTTCGACCCGAGCGACGAACAGTTCTATCCGCTGTACGCGGCGATCTCCGAGGCCGGCGTTCCTGCACTGTTCCACACCGGGCAGACCGGGATCGGGGCCGGGATGCCGGGGGGCTACGGCTTTCGCCTCGCGCTGTCGAACCCCATGCTGCTCGACGGCGTCGCCGCCGACTTTCCCGATCTGCAGATCATCATGGCCCATCCCTCGGTGCCGTGGCAGGACGAGGCGATCTCGGTCGCCACGCACAAGCACAACACCTGGATCGACCTCTCCGGCTGGAGCCCGAAGTACTTCCCGGCAGAGCTCGTGCGGGCGGCGAACTCGTTTTTGCGCGAGCGGGTCCTGTTCGGCTCGGATTTTCCCCTCATCACACCCGACCGCTGGATCGCCGACGCCGAGAAGGCCGCCCTGTTCAAGCCCGAGGTGCTGCCGGGGATCATGAAGGCCAACGCCGTACGGCTGCTGGAACTGGGCGGCTGAGATGGCCGCGTTCGAGCTGGACCCGACGATCGGAATCGACCCCTACGGCTTCGCGCAGACGCACCTGAGCGCGCCGGCCCGTGCCGCGCTGACCGAGCTGCGAGAGGTGCTCGAGCGCGACGTGCGCCCGCTCATGAACGACGCGTGGGAGACGGCGAGCATGCCCGACGGCGTGCTCGGCGCACTCATCCCCCTGCATCTCATGGATCCGGACGGGGTGGATGCCGCAGAAGCCGCCTCGAGCATGTTCTCGGGCTTCCGCACCTACCTGCTCGCCCGCACCGACGTGTCGGTTGCGACGATGTACAACGCGCAGTCGGGCCTGTTCCGTGCGGCCGTGGCGCTCGGCGGCTCACCCGAGCAGGCGGCCGAGCTCGAGCCACGCATCCGCTCGTTCGACCTGAAAGGCGTGTTCGCTCTGACCGAGCCCGAGCATGGCTCGGACATCGCCGGAGGCCTTGCCACATCGGCTCGCCGAGACGGTGACGAATGGGTGCTCGACGGAGCCAAGCGGTGGATCGGCGGCGCCGTCAGCGCAGATGTCATCGCGGTGTTCGCGCGCGATGATGCCGATGGGCAGGTCAAGGTCTTCGTCGTGCCGCGCGACGCGGACGGCGTGACCGTCTCGACCATTCGCGGCAAAGTCTCACTGCGCCCCATGCAGAACGCGCAGATCACGCTCGAGGGCGTCCGGGTGCCGGAGCGCGCCCGGCTGCAGCGCGTGGACGGATGGCGCGATGTCGCGGGAATCCTGCGCGTGATGCGCTCGGACGTGTCGTGGATCGCCGCGGGTCTGCAGGCCGGGGCCGTGGAGGCGGCGGTGCGCTACGTGCGCGAGCGCGAGCAGTTCGGCCGCCCGATCGGGGCATTCCAGCTCGTGCAGGAGAAGCTCGCCCGCATGGCCGGCAACCTCACCGCGTCGCTGGCGATGGCCGTGCAGCTGTCGGCCCGGCAAGACGCCGGCGTCTTCTCCGACGAGAACTCGGCCCTGGCCAAGATGCAGACCGCCCGTCTCGCACGCGAGACGGTGGCGCTGGGCCGCGAGGTGTGCGGCGGCAACGGCATCCTGCTCGAGAACGACGTCGCGCGTTTCTTCGCCGACGCCGAGGCCGTGTACTCGTACGAGGGCACGCACGAGGTGAACGCCCTGATCGTGGGCCGGGCCCTGACCGGCTCATCCGCATTCGTCTGACAATTGATCCACCGGAGAACGGAGACAACACCATGACCACCACCGTCGACTACGCCGACCTTCCCTCCCTCGTCGGCAAGGACCTGGGCTACAGCGAATGGCGCGAGATCACGCAGGATCAGGTGAACACCTTCGCTGACGCGACCAGCGACCACCAGTGGATCCACACCGACCCCGAGCGCGCCAAAGACGGCCCCTTCGGCGGTCCGATCGCGCACGGGTTCCTCACGCTGTCGCTGACCATTCCGATGTGGACCGAGCTGCTCGACGTCACCGGCGTGACGACGAAGGTCAACTACGGCCTCGACAAGGTCCGGTTCGTCTCGCCGGTGAAGGTCGGCGCGCGGATCCGCATGAACGCGGTCATCGCCGATGTCGCCGAGGTCGCCGGCGGGTACCAGATCACCGTCGACCAGACCATCGAGGTCGAGGGGGGCACCAAGCCCGCCGTCGTCGCGCGCGGGCTCAGCCGCTTCTACGCCTGATCCGGCTCGGGCTGCGCCGGCCGCGCGGGCCCGCGGCATCCCCTCTTCAATGACGAAGGAGACACATGCTCAACCACGGCATCGGCACCTGGGTGAACCGGCGCGCCCAGCGCATGCGCGAAGACAGCGCCATCGCGTTCCGCGACCGGCGCATCGGTTACGAAGAGCTCGACGAGCGCATCCTGCGCCTCGCTGACGCGCTGCGCACACGGGGCGTGCGCGCCGGCGACCGCGTCGCGTACCTGGGCAACAACCACCCCTCGTTCCTCGAGTCGCTGTTCGCCACCACGATGCTGGGCGCGATCTTCGTGCCGCTGAACACGCGGCTCGCGCCCCCCGAGATCGAGTTCGCGGTCGACAACTCGGGTGCGACGACGCTCATCTTCCAGGACGTGCTGCTCGACCTGGCGCGCGCCGGCACCTGGTCGACGTCCGCGCAGCGACGCATCTGCGTCGGAGGGGACGACATCCCGGGCGTCGAGGACTACGACGCGGTCGTGGCTTCAGGCGCCGACGAGTACGTCGACGTGCCGGTGACGCTCGACGATGCGGCGCTCATTCTCTACACGTCGGGCACGACCGGGTACCCGAAGGGCGCCGTGCTCACGCACGGCAACCTCACCTGGAACACGTTCAACGCGCTCGTCGACTACGGCATCGGGTCGGGCGAGCGGGTGCTGCTGATCTCGCCGATGTTCCATGTGGCCTCGCTCGGCATGGGCGCGCTGCCGATCCTGCTGCAGGGCGGCACCGTGATCTTGCACGAGCGCTTCGACCCGGGCGAGGTGCTGCATGCCATCCAGAGCGAGCAGGTCACCATGCTCTCGGGGGTGCCGACGACCTACCAGCTCATCGAGGAGCATCCCGACTGGGCCACGACCGACTTGTCGAGCCTGCGGCACCTCACCTGCGGCGGCTCGTCGATGCCCAAGCGGATGCTCGAGGCCTATGAACAGCGCGGCCTGCATTTCTCCTGCGGCTACGGCATGACCGAGACCTCACCCGGTGCCACGGCGATGCCGCCGCACATGAGTATGGAGAAGATGGGGTCGTCGGGTCTGAAGCAGTTCTTCACCGACGTGAAGATCGTGGGTCCGGAGGGCGGGATGCTGCCGCCCGGCGACGTCGGCGAGATCCTCGTGAGCGGACCGAACGTGATCAGCGAGTACTGGCGGCGCCCCGAGGCGACGGCTGAGGCGATCGTCGACGGCTGGCTGCACACCGGTGACCTCGGCTACCTCGACGAGGACGGCTACCTGTTCATCGTCGACCGGCTCAAGGACATGATCATCTCCGGCGGTGAGAACATCTACTCGGCCGAGGTCGAGGGCGCGATCATGCAGATCCCCGAGATCTCAGCGGTCGCGCTCATCGGAGTGCCCGATCCCAAGTGGGGCGAGGTGCCGCTGGCCGTGGCGACGCTCGACGAGGGCGCGCATCTGACGGCGGCCGACGTGATCGCGCGCCTGGACGGGCGCCTCGCGAAGTACAAGATCCCGCGCGATGTGGTGTTCGTCGACGAGCTGCCGCGCACCGCGAGCGGCAAGATCCGCAAGGGCGACCTGCGCGAGCAGTACGCGCGCTGAGGCCGCGGGCCGTGGCATCCACTCGTCTGCGCGCGGTGGGACGAGGGTGTTGTCGCGCCGGGAACCCACCGGGCGGACGCGGCACGACGACTGAGCGATCACTCAGTCGTCACAGATGACCGCTCTGCCGCCGAAAAGCCGTCATTCGTGACGACTGAAATCGGAGTCGACTTTTGGGTCGTCACAGATGACCGTTCTGCCGCCGAAAAGCCGTCATTCGTGACGACTGAACGAGGGAGGGGATGCCGCGGGCACGCCTCACGGCGCTGCAGACGCCGCCGGCGTCGGAGTTCGGCACCGCCGGCGAGCGCCGACGGCCACCGCCGCCGACCGCCCCGCCGCGCTCCCAGCGCCCGCTCAGCGGCCCGCGGCGTCGGCGAGCGCGACGCGGCACGACTGCAGCATCGCGCTCAGGACGTCGACATCGCCCGCGTCGAGCATCGCCGTCATGTCGTGCTCGATCTCGGCGGCGGGATCGCGCATGCGGTCGAGCAGCTCGTGCCCGGCGGCGGTGAGGAAGATGCGCAGCTGCCGTCGCGACGACGGATCGGGCGTGCGTTGGATGAGCTCGCGCCGCTCGAGGACGTCGAGCAGCTGCGTCATGCTCTGCGCGCGCACGAAGGAGGTACGGGCCAGCTGCGCCGCGATCGCGCCCGGGTGCCGCTCGAGCACGGTCAGCGCCGTGTATTGGATCGTCGTGATCCCGTGCGCGGCGGCGAGCTCGTCGAGCCGCGACCGTACCGCGAGCTCGACCTGCTTGATGAGGTAGAGCAGCGTCACCGGAGGCGCATCGGTCGTCGCGGTGACGGTCGACCGTGCGCTATCGGGCATCGACGCGTTCCTCCTCAGGCTCGTCGGCCTCATGATCGGTGGCGGGATTCGGCGGCAGATGGCGTCGCGTGGCCCACCGGTCCACGGCATCCCCCACCGACGGCACGATACCGCGCGGCAGCAGCAGCAGGAAAACGACGAGCACCACGCCATAGCCGGCGTACTGCAGTATCGGCCCCGCCGTGGGCGGCAGGCCTGGCAGCGAGGCCACGGCGCTGAGCAGCTGCAGCCACAGACTCAGCGCGACGGCTCCCACGACGCCCCCCCACAGGGTTCCGAGGCCACCGACCATCGCCATGATGACGTATCCGAACGAGGCGAAGGGCGGGTAGGTGTCCTGGCTGACAAACGGCGTGAAGAACGCCCCGATGCCACCTGCGAGCCCCGCGAAGGCCCCGGCGATAGCGAAGACGACGACCTTGCTGCGCAGCACCGGCACGCCGCTGGACGCCGCCGCGCTCTCGCTGCCGGCAAGGGCGCGGATGCCGCGCCCGAACCGCGAGTTCACCAGGTTGTGCGCGACCGCCATGGCGCCGGCGAGCGCCGCGAGCGCCAGGTACGCGTAGGGCAGCTGGCCGCTGAGCACGAGAGGGCCGACCGACAGCGGCGGGATGCCGAAGATGCCGATTCCCCCGCCGAGGAACGGCACGGTGGCCATGACCGTCTGGATGATCAGCAGCACGGCCAGCGTGCCGAACGCGAGATAGTGCCCGCGCAGCCGCAGCAGCGGCCAGCCGATCAGCGCCGCCACCGCCGCCCCGAAGATCGGTGCGAGCACGAGCGTCAGAAGCGGCGGAAGGCCGAGATTGACGGTGAGCGCGGCCACCGTCAGTCCCCCGACCGCGACGAATGCGCTCTGCCCCAGCGACACCTGGCCGGCGTAGCCCATGAACAGCGACAGTCCGGTCACGACGACCGCCGCCAGCACGGTCTGCACGAAGAAGGTCAGGTCGTTCAGCAGCAGCGGGACCACCGCGAGGACCACGAACACGGCGATCGCCGCGATCCAGCGTGCGCGTCCCAGACCCGGACGCACCCGAACAGCACTGGTGCTCATTTCGCCTCCTCCGTGGCCATGGCGCCCGCGCGCACGATCATGATGACGAGCATCATCAGCAGCGCGACGGGCGTCTGGTACGACCCGTTGCCGTAGGCGGCGACGAGTTGCCCGACCACGCCGAGGATCACGGCGCCGAGGAACGTCATCCAAGGGCTGCGCAGTCCGCCGAAGATCGCCGCCGCGAAACCGCTCAGCACGAGCGGCAGGTCCGACGACACCGAGACCGCGGTCGTCGGCGCGACCAGCACGCCGGCAAGACCGCCGAGCGCGCCCGCGATGGCGAACGCCACCAGGCCCATGGCCAGCGGGTGGATGCCGACCAGCCGCGCCGCTCGCGGGTTCGCCGCAGAGGCGGTGAGGGCCTTGCCGATGTCGGTGCGCGCGAAGAACAGGCTCAGCAGCGCGAAGGTCACCAGCGCCACGACGAACACGAGCAGGCGCTGGGTGGCGAGGTTGACACCGAGGACCTGGATGCTGCCGCGAATGCCCGGCGGCGACACGGGGTCCTGCCCCCAGATCGCCACCACCACCGCCTGCGCGATCATGCCGATGCCGAGTGTGATCAGCAGCGAGATCATCGGCGGCGTGCCCGGCTTGCCGATCGCGATCACGCCGATCGCGAGACCGATGACCGCGCAGCCGATCACGGCGACCAACTCGGCGACACCGTGCGGCAGCATCCCGCCCAGCAGCGAGTACGAGATCATCGCGCCGAAGACCGCGAGCATGCCCTGGGCGAAATTGAGCACGTGGGTGACCCGGTAGACGACGACCATGCCGCTGCCGATCAGGGCGAACGAACCCGCCAGGGCGAGCCCCGAGATCACATAGGTGAGAAAGGCCTGCATGTCAGTCCGCCGTCCCCGTGAGGTCGAGCCCGCCGAAGTAGGCGTCCTGCAGCTCGGGGGCGTCGCGCAGCTGGGCCGTCGAGCCCTCCGCCTTGATGCGTCCCGACTCGAGCACATAGGCACGCGAGCACAGTTCGAAGGCCAAGCCGATCTCCTGTTCGATGAGCAGCACCGCCGTGCCGCGCGTGCGGTTGAGCGTGGCCAGATGCTCGACGAGCTGCGCCGCGACCATCGGCGCCAGGCCCAGCGACAGCTCGTCGACGACGAGCAGGTCGGGCTGCGCCATCAGGGCGCGGCCGACCGCGACCATCTGCTGCTGCCCGCCGGAGAGTGTGTCGGCCCGCTGCCGGCGCAACCGGCGCAGGTCGGGCAGCAAATCGTAGACGGGCGACGGGTCTTTGGGCCGGTGCCGCCAGGCACCCAGCCGCAGGTTGTCTTCGACGCTGAGCTCACCGAACATCTGCCGCCCCTCGGGCACCTGCGCCACGCGGCCGCCGACCTCGATCCGCCCCGACACGGGTTTGACGATCCCCGAGACAGCGTTCACCAGCGAGGTCTTGCCTGCGCCGTTGGGGCCGACGAGGGCGACGAGCTCGGCGTCGTCGACGTGCAGCGACACGCCGTCGAGGGCGGTCGCCGCGCCGTAGCGAACGACGAGGTCGTCCACCGAGAGCATCATGCGGCAGCCTGCTTTCCGAGATAGGCGGAGATCACGCGCGGGTCGCGGCGGATCTCATCGGGCGTGCCGTCGGCGATGACCTCGCCGAGGTCGAGCACCGTGATCCGGTCGGCCAGACTCGTCACCATCGCCACGTCGTGCTCGATCAGCATGATCGTCATGCCGTCGCGACGCAGCTCGCGAATGAGGTGCGCCAGGTCGCGGCGCTCGTTCGCACGCAGACCCGAGGCGGGCTCGTCGAGCAGCAGCAGCGACGGCCGTGCGGTCAGCGCGCGCGCCAGCTGCAGGCGCCGCTGCTGCCCGAGGGGCAGCTGCTCGGCATCCCGATCCGCCCAGTCTTCAAGCCCGACCCGTGCCAGCGCCTCGTGCGCGTCGGCGAAGATCTCGCGCTCTTCGCGCCGATGCCGCGGCAGCCGCAGCGCGGCGCTGACCGCACCGGCGCGGGTGCGCGCGTTCGCGCCGACCGCGACATTGGCCAGCACCGACATTCCGGGGAACAGGCGTGCCCCCTGGAAGACTATGGCCACACCGAGCCGCGCCCGGCGGTGCGGGGGCAGCCGGTCGATGGGCTGCCCGTCGAGGACGATACGACCCGACTGTGCGTGCAGGTGTCCGCTGATCATCGTGAACAGCGTCGACTTGCCCGCCCCGTTCGGGCCGATCACCCCGCGCAGCTCGCCGTCGGCGACGGAGAGGGTGACGTCGCGATTGGCGTACACCCCACCGAACGCCCGCGAGAGCCGGTCCACCTCGAGCATTACTTCGGGGCGTCCGTCTTGAACTTGTCGATCTGCCAGTCGGTGGCCTTCCACACGCCGTCCTTGACCACCATGATGCCGATCGCGCTCGAGTCCAGTCCCATGTGGTCGGTCTTGCTGTAGTGGTAGTGGCCGTTCGGGGTCAGCAGATCCGTCTGCTCCAGCGCATCGCGGATCTTGTCGCGATCGGTCGACCCGGCCTTCTCGATCGCGTTCTTGACGAGCTCGATCGCCGTGGCCCCGCCGTAGGCGAACTCGGGCGGATTGACTCCCTTGTTCGCGTCGCGCCAGGGCTTCGCGACCGCCATCACCAGATCCTTGTACGCGCCGTCGGGCAGCGCATCAGGATCGAGAGCTGCGGTGGTCGCGCCGATGACGCCCTCAGCGGCATCCCCCGACGGCTCCAGCCACAGGTTCGATGCCTGCGACCCGGTCACGTAGAAGTCGACGCCCTTGCCCGCGATCTGCTTCGTGATGATCACTGGCGCCGGTCCCGAGCCCCACTGCACGAAGGCGTCGGGCTTGGCTGCGACGACCTTGGTGATCAGCGGGGTGAAGTCGGTGGCAGCCGGGTCGTATGACTCATCGAGCACGATCTTCATGCCGGCGGCCTCGGCCAGCTGCTTGGTGGACTTCTCGCCGGTCTGCCCGTAGAGATCGGTGCCTGTGTAGGCGACCGCGACCGTCTTCACGTCCTGGGTCTTCCAGTAGTCGACCAGGGCCTGCGCGTAGATCTTCGTGCTGCCGGGCGAGGTGAACGCGTAGGCGTTGCTGCCGTCGACGTACTGGTCGACCGGGCTGAGTGCGATGGTCGGGACCTTGTACTGCAGGATGCTGGAGCTCACGGCGGCAGCGGCCGAGGTCATCGAGCTCGCGAGCATCGCCGAGTAGCTCGAGTCGGAGGCCATCTGATTGAACTGCTTGACCGACTCGGTCGGATCGGTCTTGTCGTCGGCGACCGTCAGCTCGACCTTCTGTCCGTTGATGCCGCCGGCCGCGTTGATGTCGGCGACCGCCTGCTCGGCGGCCTCCTTGTCGCCCGCGCCGAGAGCCGAGAGTGGACCGGTCAGCGGCATGACCGCGCCGATCTTGATGGGACCGCCGGCGCTGCCGGACGGTGAGGCGCTGCCGCCGCCGGAACACCCGGCCAGTGCGAGCGCCGTGACGGATGCCACAGCGAGGGCCGCGGCGGCATGCAGGGTCTTGGACTTCATCGTCACTCCGATTCGTCATTGAATGCAGGAAGCCGGGCGGGTATCAGGTTGCCTGACTATCAGGAAGTATGAAGGCCGGGTTCCGCCCCGTCAACCCCTGATTCACGATCGATGCCGGGACGTGATCGAGCCGCGGGCGGGCGTCGGGCCAGGGGC
Organism: Microbacterium horticulturae; assembly: GCF_029094505.1. Classification (NCBI taxonomy): domain Bacteria; kingdom Bacillati; phylum Actinomycetota; class Actinomycetes; order Micrococcales; family Microbacteriaceae; genus Microbacterium; species Microbacterium horticulturae. The sequence goes on from NZ_CP119108.1 coordinate 3,072,670, forward strand.
AGGACCGGCTGCCATATTCGGTCGTCACGGATTACGGTCTGCGCGCGAGAAAACGGTCATCTGTGACGACCGAACCGCGTACGCAGTTTTTGGGTCGTCGCAGATTACCGTCTTGGCGCGAGGAAACGGTCATCTGTGACGACCGAACGAGAGGGGGATGCCACGGGCCGCGGCATCCATCCGACTGCCGAATCCGCCCACTGACTGCCGAACGGAGGGAGCCAGGTCGCCCCAGGCCTCCGCGCGCACCGCACCGCGCCCCTGCGCGCACGCTGCCCTGCCGCTCCGCAGCATCCACCCCTTGCGCAATTATCAGGTTGCCTGATACTCCTGACTGCGTCACCCACCGGACGAAGGAGTTCGCATGACCAGAAGGATCACACGCGCCCTCACCACGATCGTCGCCTCATCGGCGCTCGTGCTCACCGGCGGCATCGCCGCCCAGGCTGTCGAGACGACGGCCGATACGTCCACCCACTTCAGTGGCGCCCTCGCGGACGGCGCCACCTGGATCGCCGACAAACCCGCGCACTGGAACGGGGTGCTCGTGCTCTACAGCCACGGGTTCGGTTCGCTGAGCCCGGCGGATGCCCCGAACGACGCCACGAAGGATGCCCTGCTCGACTCGGGATACGCCCTCGTCGGCTCGTCGTACAGCGGACCGACGCTGTGGGCCCTCGCCTCGGCGACCGACGACCAGTTCGCCGCCCTCACCGCCGCCAAGAAGGTGATCGGGCACCCGCGCGAGGTGCTGGCTCTCGGCACCTCGATGGGCGGCCTGATCAGTGCGCAAGAGGCCGAGCGCGGCCACGGCCGCATCGACGGAGCGCTGACGACGTGCGGTCTGCTCGGCGGCGGCGTCAATCTGAACAACTATCAACTCGACGGCGAACACGCCATAGCGCAGCTGCTGGCGGAAGATCCCGACATCCAGCTCGTCGGCTATGCCGATGCGGCCGCGGCGCAGTCCGCCGCTTCGGCACTGACGGATGCCGTGAACGCCGGGCAGCAGACCGCTCAGGGCCGGGCCCGCATCGCACTGGCGGCGGCGCTCATGCAGGTGCCCGACTGGATCAGCGGCGACCAGCCGCCGACCACCTTCGCCGAGCAGGAGGCACAGGAGGCTGCCTGGATGCCGATGATGCTGGGCTTCATGATCTCGGGTCGACCCTCGATCGAGGCCTCGGCCGGAGGCAACGCCTCGTGGAACGTCGGAGTCGACTACGCGAAGCTGATCCGAAAGTCCGAGCACTACACGCAGATCCGGGCGCTGTACCGCCAGGCCGGGCTCAACCTCGACAAGGATCTGCGCACGTTGACCCGCACCGCCGACGTCGCACCCGATACGGACGCGCTGCGGTCGCTGACCGCGACATCGACCGTCACGGGGCGGATCACCGTTCCCGAGCTGACGCTGCACACCATCAGCGACCAGCTCGCACCGATCGCGTACGAGAACCTGTACCGCAAGCAGGTGCAGCGCGCCGGCCGCGCGTCGCTGCTGCGCCAGGCGTTCACGCAGTCGATCGGGCACTGCAACTTCACGGCGGCCGAGATCGTGGGCGCCCTGAACACGCTGCACACGCGCGTGGTGACCGGTCACTGGTCCAGCACCACGGCCCGGGCCCTCACCCGCGCCGCCGACAGGACCGGCTACGGCGACAGCGGCTTCATCGACTATCGCCCGCCGGTGTTCGTCAATGCCCGCAGCTACACGCCTTGGCACCACGGGTGGTCGCGCCGCTGAGCGTCACCCGACGGCGTTGCGTCGTCACGGATGACCGTCCCAGCGGGAGAAAACGGTGATCCGTGACGACCGAACGAAGGGTGTGGATGCCGCGGGCCACAGTGCCAGCGCATACCGGTCAGGCTCGGGGCCACATCGCGGTGAGCGCGAACGAAGAAGAGCGCGGGCCGCGGCATCCACTTTCCCTCTTGTGTTTACCTATGGGCATAGTTAAAGTGGCGAACGAGCGCAGAGCAGCGCTCCTGTGACCCGGAAGGATCCGCCGTGGCAGCGCACAGCCCCGCACCCGACACGACCGCAGCCATCGAACTGGTCGACGGCTTCTCGCTCGAGATGACCGGCAAAGACGTCCCCGCCCTCGACGAGGCCGCCCGCGCCATCCCGGCCGGCACGAAGATCAACGTGACCTTCCTCGGCAACGAAGACCTCGAGATGCGCGTGACCGCGGCCCGGCGCGTCGCCGAGCTCGGCTTCACCCCGGTGCCGCACATCTCGGCCCGCCGCATCCCGTCACAGCAGTACCTGGAGGAGTTCCTCAGCGCGCTGCGCGAGGCAGGCGCGATCGAGCACGTGTTCTGCGTGGGCGGCGACCCGGCCGAGCCCGAGGGGCCGTACCCCGATGCGCTGAGCATCATCCGCACCGGCATCCTTCCGGAGTACGGCGTGAAGGAGGTCTCGATCGCGGGGTACCCCGAGGGCCACCCCGACATCGCGACCGATGTGCTCTGGCAGCACCTCGAAGACAAGTCGGCGGCGTTGCAGGAGCAGGCGCTGGATGCCGTCATCCTGACTCAGTTCGCGTTCGACACCGACCCGGTCGTGACCTGGATCGACGCCGTGCGCGGGCGCGGCATCGACACGCCGATCCGCATCGGCACCCCCGGACCCGCGGGGATCAAGCGACTCCTCGGCTTCGCCCGGCGCTTCGGCATCGGGGCGAATGCGATGATCGTGAAGAAGTACGGATTCAGCCTGACCAACCTGATGGGAACGGCCGGCCCCGACCGGTTCGTGACCGACCTGTCGGCCCTGCTCGCGCAGGACTCGGCATCGGGTAGCGTCAAGCTCCACTTCTACACATTCGGCGGACTGCTGGCGACGGCTCAGTGGGCCGACCGCTTCATCGCAGAACGATCCTGAGGAGGCCCCTCTGTGACAGTCCACAACGAAGCCCTGCGCGATCACGCGTGCCTCATCGTGCACGGCCCCGATCAGCCGGGCCTTGTCGCCGCGGTCACCGCCCTGGTCACCCGCAACGAGGGCAACATCGTCTCCCTCGACCAGTACTCCGACAACCCCGCCGGCGGCGAATTCTTCCAGCGCGTCGTGTTCCACCGCCCCGATCTGGCCGCGGCAACCCCCGACATCGACGCCGACCTGACCGCGACGCTCTCCCCGTACGGGGTGTCATGGAAGCTCACCGACCAGTCCATCCCCAAACGGATGGCGATTCTGGCCTCCACCTCCGACCATTGCCTGCTCGAACTTCTCTGGCGGCACCGCCGCGGCGAGCTGCCCGTGACGATCCCGATGGTCATCAGCAATCACACGAACACGGCCGAAGACGTGCGCACGTTCGGTGTGCCCTTCTTCCACGTTCCCTCGCAGGGCCCCGACAAGAGTGACGCCGAGGCGAAGATCCTCGAGCTGGTCACCGGCAACGTCGACTTCGTCGTCCTGGCGAGGTACATGCAGATCATCAGCGAGGACTTCCTCGACAAGGTCGGCGTGCCCGTGATCAACATCCACCACTCCTTCCTGCCCGCGTTCATCGGGGCGGCCCCGTACCGCAAGGCGAAGGAGCGCGGCGTGAAACTCATCGGTGCCACCAGCCACTACGTGACGAAGGAACTCGACGAGGGCCCGATCATCGAGCAGGACGTCGCCCGCGTCGACCACTCCATGACGGCCGCCGACCTGCAGGCGCGCGGCGCCTACGTCGAGCGCGAAGTGCTCGCCCGCGCTGTGCAGTGGCACGCCGAAGACCGCGTGATCCGATCGGGTAACCACACGATCGTCTTCACCTGACGGGATGCCGCAGCCCGCGGCATCCACCCATCCACGAACAAGGAGGTTCCCATGGCTGACAACCTGCAACAGCTGATCGACGAGACGAATCCCGTCGAGCTGCTGCGAAACTCGCAGATCGGGTCATACATCTACCCGGTGGTGCCCGCGGACTTCACCAACTGGATCAAGGAGCAGAAGGCGTGGCGTGACACCGCCGTGCTCTATGACCAGACCCACCACATGGACAACGTGTTCCTGCGCGGGTCGGACGCCATCCGGCTGATCAGCGACACCGCGATCAACTCGGTGTCGACCTTCCCCGTCGACCGCGCGAAGCAATACGTGCCCACGACCTCGCAGGGGTATGTGATCGGCGACGGCATCCTTTTCCACCAGGCTGAGGACGAGTTCGTCTACGTGGGCCGCGCCCCCGCCTCGAACTGGCTGATGTACCACGCCGAGACCGGCGACTATGCGAACCTCGACGTCACCGTCGACCGCCGTTCACCGTCGCGACCCTACGGACACGCGGTATCGCGGCAGTACTACCGCTTCCAGATCCAGGGGCCGGCCGCGTGGCAGGTCATCGAGAAGCTCAACGGCGGACCGCTTGAGCAGCTGCGGTTCTTCAGCATGTCGACCATGCAGATCGCCGGCAAGACGGTGCGCACGCTGCGCCATGGCATGGCCGGCGCACCCGGTCTCGAGGTCTGGGGCCCGTATGAAGACCACGACGCTATCGCCGCGGCGATCCTCGAGGCGGGGGCCGAGTTCGGGCTGATGCCGGTCGGGTCGCGCGCGTACCCGTCGAACACGCTCGAGTCGGGCTGGATCCCCTCGCCGCTGCCGGCGATCTACACCGGCGAGGCCGAGCGCGGCTACCGCGAATGGCTCGGCGTCGACAGCTACGAGGCCACCGGCACCCTCGCCGGCTCGTTCGTCTCCGACGATATCGAGGACTACTACCTGACACCGTGGGAGCTCGGCTACGGCTCGTTCGTGAAGTTCGACCACGACTTCATCGGCCGCGACGCGCTCGAGAAGATCGACCCGGCCACCCAGCGCCGCAAGGTGACGCTGGCCTGGAACGCCGAAGACATGACGAAGCTCTACGCGTCGCTGTTCGACGTCGAGGGCCCCAGCTACAAGTTCTTCGATCTGCCGCTGGCGAACTACGGCTCGGCGAACTACGACGCCGTGACGGATGCCGCCGGCACCGTCGTCGGCTACTCGATGTTCACCGGCTACAGCGCGAACGAGCGCCGCGCGCTCTCGCTGGCGACGGTGAACCCCGACGTGCCCGAGGGCGCCGAGGTCACGGTGCTGTGGGGCGAGGACCCGAACACGAGCAAGGCCACCGTCGAGCCGCACGAGCAGGTCGCGATGCGCGCCGTGGTCAGCCCCGTGCCGTACTCCACGGTCGCGCGCCAGAGCTACCACGGCGGCTGGCGCACCGGTTACGACCAGGACTGAGCGGGAGGTGGATGCCGCGGCCCGCGGCATCCACTCTCCCTCGCTGCTCCTCACCCCGAGCGAGCCGAATCGGTGAGAGTGCAGCTGGTGGACGAGGAAGCGGTTGGTTCCCTATCTCTCGGCGACCAGCTGCACTCTCACGGGTCAAGGGCGGGGCGAGGCTGGTGCCGGGCGACGCGGGCGACGCGGTGCGTAACGGTCGGGTGCCTTCGCGAGCACACCGCTAACCTCGATGCGGAAGGAGTGGTATGAGTCTGCGCTACGCGCTCTTGGCGATCCTGCGGGTCGGACCTCTTTCGGGCTATGACCTGCAGAAGCAGTTCTCGCAGTCGGTCGGCCACGTCTGGCACGCGCCGGATTCGCAGATCTACCCCGAACTGCGCAAGATGCAGAACGAGGGGCTCATCGAGGGCGAGGAGCAGCGGCGCGGCGAGCGCGGCATGCGCCGGGTCTACCACGTGACCGAGGCCGGCGACCGCGCGTACCGGGAGTGGATGGCCACGCCGCTGGACTACCAGCGGGTGCGCGACCCCGCGCATCTGCGCGCCGCGTATCTTGAGAACACGACGCCCGAGGCGGCGCGCGACTTTCTGCACGGGCACATCGCCTATTGGGAGAGCGAACTCGAGGCTTTCCAGGGTGAGCTCGACCACATCGAGCGGATGGACAGCGCGATGCTCAACCGCAGGCTCGAGGTGACCCCGGACGGCGAGCGCGAGGCGACCATCGAGTACAAGCGCTTCGCGTACGAGGGGCTCGCCGAGCGCGCCCGCGGCGAGATCGATTGGGCCCGCCGCGGGCTGAAGCTCGTCGACCGCCTCGCGTCGCGGGTGGATGCCGCGGCCGGCATCTGAGCGGGGCGGCCGGCCGGGCACGGTGCGCCGCCATCGCCCCCGCCCGTTCGACAAATTCATATGAATCTGTCGAACGCACATCAAACAGGCCGTCGGTTTCATGTGCACAGGACAAATTCATATGAATCCGCCGAGGGGAGGGCGGGAGGGGGCCCCCGCACCCGACGCGTAGGCTTGACCGGTGCAGATGAACGAGGCGCGCACCTGGAACCGCTTCTACGCCCCCGGAACCCCCGTCGACATCGAGACGGCGACCGGCTCGCTGTGCGACCTGCTCGATGAGCGCGTCGCCGAGTTCGCCGACCGCGATGCGATCAGCTTCTTCGGCGCCACGGTGACCTACCGGCAGCTCGCCGACCGGGTCGCGCGCACAGCGAACGGCCTGCGCGAGCTGGGCGTCAAGCCCGGCGACCGGGTCGCACTGGTCATGCCCAACGCCCCGCAGCACGTCATAGCGTTCTACGCCGTGCTGCGCGTGGGCGGCATCGTCGTCGAGCACAATCCGCTGTACACGCCCGACGAGCTCGAGGTGCAGTTCCGCGACCACGGCGCCCAGACCGTCATCGCCTGGGACAAGGTCGCCCCCACAATCCAGGCCCTGCCGGCCGAGCTGGGCATCCGCACGGTCGTCTCGGTCGATGTCACGCGCGCGATGGCGTTCAGCACCCGCCTGGCACTGCGGCTGCCCATCGCCAAAGCCCGCGCATCGCGTGCAACACTGACCGCGCCCGCCCCCGGCACGGTGCCGTTCGCCCGGCTCGAGCGCAGCGCCCCGCTTGCGGCATCCCATCCCCGTCCGCAGGTTAGCGACACCGCGTGCCTGCAGTACACCTCGGGTACGACCGGCACGCCCAAGGGCGCGATCATCACGCACGGCAACCTCTGGTCGAACGCCCGCCAAGGAGCAGCGTGGATGCCGCAGTTCGAACGCGGCAGCGGAAGCATCTACGGCCTGCTGCCGATGTTCCATTCGTTCGGGCTGCTGCTGTCGGTGATCTACTCGGTCGAGACCGGCTCGCGGGCCGTACTCTTCCCCACCTTCGACCCCGATCTGGTGGCGCAGGCGGCCCGGCGCTTCCCGCCGACGTTCATCCCGGCAGTCCCGCCGATGTTCGACCGGCTCGCCCGCGTCGCCCGCGACGGAAAGCTCGACCTCAGCCAGGTCGTGTACTCGATCTCCGGCGCCATGACGCTGACCCCCGCGATCGTGGGGCGCTGGGAAGACCTCGCCGGCTCCATGCTCAACGAGGGCTATGGGATGACCGAGACCAGCCCCGTGGCGCTGGCGAACCCCTTCAGCGACGTCCGCAAGATCGGTGCCATCGGCATCCCGTTCCCCTCCACCGACATCCGCGTCGTCGACCCCGAGCAGCCCACCCGCGAGGTTGCGCAGGGCGAGGTCGGCGAGCTGCTGATCGCCGGACCCCAGGTCTTCGGCGGCTATTGGAACCGCCCCGACGAGTCAGCCGCCGCCATGGTCGACGGACGCTGGCTGCGCACCGGTGACCTCGTCGTGCAAGACGAGGACGGTTTCGTCACCGTCGTCGACCGCAAGAAGGAGCTCATCATCACGGGCGGCTTCAACGTGTCGCCGAGCGAGGTCGAGCGGGTCGTGAACGGCGTGCCGGGCGTGGCCGAGTCGGCGGTCGTGGGCGTGCCGCGCGGTGGCGGAGCCGAGGTCGTCACGGCGGTCGTCGTGCTCGATCCCGGTGCCGCGTTCGATGAGGATGCCGCGCGCGCCGCCGCGCGCGAGAGCCTCGCCGAGTACAAGCGTCCGACCTCGTACCTGGTGTGGGAGGAGCTGCCGAAGTCCCTGATCGGCAAGGTGCTGCGCCGCCGGGTGCGCGACACGCTCATCGCCGACCGCAAGGCAACGCGCGCGGCCGACGAGGAGTAGGGGCGGGATGCCGCGGCCAGGTCTCTGACCGCGACGCAGCGGCGCGCCGCGGCTCGAGTGGCCGCGATCCCGTACGAGGGACGCCTGGACGCAGATCTGCGCCCACTCCGCGGGGCCGGGTCCGCGAGGAGGAGCCTCAGCGCCGCCGCGCGCGGCTGCGCTCGCGCGCCGGCGGCAGCTCGGGCGCCGCGACCTGCGGCCCGACCGCACCCACCAGCTCGCCGATCCCTTCCACGACCAGCCGCACGACATCGCCGGTCTGCAGCGCCGGCAGCTCAGACCCCCGCCCCCACAACTCGCCGAGGCACCCGCCGTTGCCGACGGTCCCCGAGCCGAGCACGTCGCCGGGCACGACCCGCGAATTGCGCGATGCGTACGCGATCAGCTCGGGCAGCGGCCACCCCATGTTCGAGACGAGGTCTTCGCCCACGAGCCGGTCGCCTACCCACGCCTCGGCCCGCACCGCAAGAAACCCGTCGGCATCCAGGTACGGTTCGAGCTCGTCGGCCGTGACGATCCACGGGCCCAGGCTGAGCCCGAAGTCCTTGCCCTTCGCCGGCCCGAGCCGCACCTTCATCTCGCGGGACTGCAGGTCGCGGGCCGACCAGTCGTTCATGATCGTGTACCCGAAGAGAGTGGATGCCGCCTCCGCCGCCGTCAGGTTCGCTTCGCCGACACCGGCGGCAGCTCCCACGACCACGGCGATCTCGAGCTCGAAGTCCAGCCGCTGTGTGACCGGCGGCGAGACAGGCTCGCCGGGGCCGAGCACGGTGTGCGGATTGGTGAAGTAGAAGGTGGGCGCCTTGTACCACTCCGGCACGACCTCGCTCTTGCCGTCCACCGAGGCGCTCACGCCCTCGACGTGCTCTTCGAACGCCACGAAGTCGCGGATCGAGGCCGGCTGAACGGGCGCGAGCAGCCGCACGTCCGAAAGCGGGGTGCCCGCGGCATCCTTCACCCGGTCGTATATGCCGTGCGCGGCATCCAGACCCTGCGCCAGCACGTCGGCGACGGTCAGCCCATCGGGGAAGGGCACCACGCGGTCGTCGATGATGAAGCCGTCGGACGGCTCAGCGACCGGGGTCTCCCACCGCGCGATGCGCATGTCAGGCCAGCTCGGCGAAGGTCTCGGCCACCCAGTCGGCGGTCCACTGCGACACGTACGGCATGTTGTCGAGGCCGATGTGCTCGGCGCCGCCCTCTTCCTGGGTGAAGATGCGCAGCTCGCGCTTGGGCGAGTTCACAGCCGCCTCGTACTCCTTGTGCGCGTACGCGACCGGAATCTGCCGGTCGCCCTCGCCGTGCGTGACGAGGAACGGCACCGTGATGTTCTCGACGACGCCTTCGAGCCGCATGTTCTTCGTCTTCTCGATGAAGTCGTCCATGTCGCTCGCGCCGAACACCCAGTGCACGTGGTCCCAGTAGTGCGGCACGGGGTTCTCACCCTCGCGGTTCCGGCGGGCTTCTTGCACCGCAGCCCAGTCGTAGTTCGCGCCCCACGCCACGGCCAGAGCGATGCGCTTCTCGAACGCCGTCGCGCGCGGCACGTAGTATCCGCCCAGCGACCACCCGACGAGACCCACGCGAGCGGCATCCACCCCCAGCTCGTCCGCGTGCGCCTCGATCCAGTCGAGCGTCGACGCGGCCCACACCTCGGTGTCGTAGCGGGCGCGCAGATCGCGCATGCGCAGCGCCTCGCCCGACCCGGGCGGGTCCATCATGAGCGTCGAGATGCCGCGGGCGGCCAGTTCCTGAGGGAAGCCCGAGGTGTACATCATCTCCTTGGTCGAGTCCAGGCCGTTCCAGATCACGATGAGCGGGTGCGGCGCTTCGCCGGGCGCCCGGTAGAAGTAGCCCGGCAGCGCGGCGCCCTCAGGCGCATCGTCGCCCGTGTAGGGGATGTCGACGGTGCTCAGCGGCACGTCGCCCAGCTCGACGTGCTTGAGCAGCAGGTCGATGGACTTCTGGTAGGCGGCCTTGCGGCCTTCCCACTTGGGCGACTGCAGCCGCTCGGCCTGCGAGGTGTACAGCGCTGCGCGGTAGTACTTCTCGGCGGCGCCCTTGCGCCAGCCGCGGGCCTCGTCTTCCTGCGCCGACGCGAGCAGCCGGTCGGCGACGGCCTGCCACGAGCCGTACAGCAGCTCCGTGCCGACGTCGTCGCCCTGCTGCGACGCCTCGAGCACGGGCCGCGAGGCCTTGTCGACATCGTCGATGAGCCCGCCGTTGTTCAGCGTGGCAACGACCGACATGCTCCACACATAGTTGGTCGGGAAGTACATGTACATGGGGACTCCTTCGGGAGGGGTGGATGCCGCAGCTACGCGCGCACGGCATCGGAAAGGTAGGTGGCCACGCCCGACGTGAACTGCCCGCCGTCGACGGGCACGTCGACTCCGGTCACGTAGGACGCGGCTTCTGACAGCAGGAACGCCACGACGTTCGCGACCTCCTGGGGCTGTCCGCCGCGGTGGAGCGGAGAGACGGCCTCGTTGGCCGCGAGGAACGCCGCTGGGGCGCTCGCGGTCATGTCGGTGTGGATGTAACCCGGGTGCACGAGGTTGACTCGGATGCCACGCGGCCCGAGCTCGGTCGCGCACGAGTGCGACAGCCCGCGGATCGCCCACTTGCTGGCGGTGTACGCGGCCGTGTAGTGGCCGGTCATGCCGGCGGCCGAGCCGACGTTCACGATCGCGGACCCCTCACCCATGAGCGGAAGGAGGGCCTGGATGCCGAGCATGGGGCCCGTGACGTTGATGGCGAGCACGCGATCCCAGTCCTCGCGCACGACGGCTCCGATCCGCGTGCGCTGGGTCACCCCGGCGTTGTTGACGAGACCCTTCACCCGGCGCCCGTCGAGCGCGTCGGCGAGCGCCTGCCACCCCGCCTCGTCGGTGACGTCGAGCGTGCGGTAGGTCACCGTGCCGGGCAGCGGTGCGGCCTCGTCGAGAAGCTCGGGCGCTTCGTCGCGGATGTCGGCGGCCACGACATCGGCCCCCTGCGCCGCCAGCAGGAGCGCTTCTTGGGCGCCCTGGCCGCCGGCCGCTCCGGTGACGACGAAGAGGTTGCCGGCGATGCCCGGCAGCTGGTACTCGCTCATGCGGTCACCGGCCCTTTCCGATCGAGGAGTTCGATGAAGTTGCCTTCGGGGTCCGTCAGGTAGGCGAACCGCACACCGGGCTCGGGTGACGGTCCCGGTTCGGCCACCACCCGCGCGCCCGCAGCCACCAGGCCCGCGAACGTCTCGTCGATGTCGGCGACGCGCAGGCAGAGATGCCCCCAGCCCTGCGCGAGCAACTCATCGGGAGGGGTGGATGCCGGGGCCCGGTGCGTGGACCCGCGGCGCTCAAGAAGTTCGATGGAGATGCCGTCGGGGCCGAGCAGGAACACCCCGCGCAGTCCCGCGCCGGGCACGTCGAACGCGCCCGCGGTGCCGAACCCGAAGGCGCGCTGATACCAGTCCCGCTGGGCGTCGAGATCGCCCACCGACAAGCCGATGTGGTCGACGTGCATGGTCAGTCCCCCTGGTCGGCGGACACGGTGACGCCAGCGGGTGCGTCCGACGCCGGCTTCGCCCCTGTGCCGGCCCGAACATCGTGCGGTCCCTGCGTCATCAACTCGTCGCGCACGTCGGCGGGCAGGGTGCTGAGCAAGCCCTCGTCGAAGCGGCCGTCGATGAGGATGAACGCCATCCGGCACACCTCATCGGTCCGGTTCGCCCACGCATGGTCTGTGCCCCGCTGGATGCAGATGTCGCCGGTGCGCAGCGTCGTCTCGCTCTCGTCGAGGATGAGCACGATCTCTCCTTCGAGCACGATCCCGTAATCGACGGACTCCGTGCGGTGCACCGGAGATTGACGCCCCTCCGGACCGAGGTGTCCGGGGAAGAACTCGTTGATCCGGACCTTGGTGCCCTCCACCGGTGGGGGCACACGGATCGCGTCGACCGTGGGGTCGGGCTCATCCGCAGAGATCGGGGCGGGCGCACCACTGGTCTGCCACACCTCGTAGAATCCGACGCCGTCTTCAGGCATGACCCGGTGGACGGGCACGACGCCGTCCGAGACGACGATCGACAGCCCGTTCGCATCGTGGCCGGTGACCACCCGGCGAGGGATGTTGCCCTGCGGCATCCCGTCTTCACGCCCCCCGGTCCGTGGTGCCGTCATGGCGCGGGCACCAGCGCGACCAGCGCGTCGTTCATGACCCGCTCGGGTTCGGCGTCGCGCGAGCCGGGGTTCTGCTCCCACTTCGCCAGGAGCAGGGAGGCGTCCACGACACCCTTGATGCGCGGGATGCGTCGGTCATGGAAGTCGCTGAGCTGCTGCTGAAGATCACCCTCGCCCGTCACGTACTCGGCGAACAGCAGGGCATCCTCCACGCACAGCGCGGCGCCCTGGGCGATCAACGGCGGAACCGCGTGCACGGCCTCGCCGAGCGCGACGACGCGGCCTGAGTGCCAGGGCCCCTCGACGAAGATCCATTCGATCTCTTGATGGTTCAAGAACGTGTCGGGCCCGATCGACTCGCGCAGCTCGTCGAATTCCCCGTGGTAGTTCTCCATGAGGCGCCTGACCTCTTGCCAATCCTCAAGCCCGTTGTCGGGGCGATCGGGATGGCAGAGCACGAAGACGTAGCAGTGGGTGGGGCTCACCGGTGTGTAACCGACCTTGTACGCTCGCCCGTCGTTCTCGGTGGGGAACGCTATTCCCCCGCTCATGTCGGGGCGCCGGGTCGTGACCGCCCGCCAGATCCCCAGACCGCTGGGCGCCCGGTCTTCGGTGATGCCGAGCTTTGCGCGGTTCTGCGACTTGATGCCGTCGGCGATGACGATGAGGTCCCACGATGCAGTCGTGCCGTCGGTGAGCACCGAGGTGGCCGAGTCGTCATGAGACTCGAACGATGCCAGCTCGACGCCCAGCCGAATCTCCACACCCAGATCTTCTGCCTTTGCGACGAGGATCTCGTGCAGATCCGGTCGCAGCGCACCGATGGTGGGGGGCAGATCGTCGCCGCCGGTGCGGGGCGTGTGCATCTCGGCCAGCACGTGACCGTTGGCCAATGCCAGCTTCAGCCCCTCTTCGGGCTGCCCCACGGCGAGCACCTCGTCGATGACGCCGATCTGCGCGAACACACGCAGCGCGTTGCCCTGAATCGTCAAGCCGTGGCCGACACGGGCCCATGCCTGCGCCTTGTCGACGAGAGTGACCCGCACGTCGCGCTGTGCCAGCGCGATGGCCGCGGTCAAGCCGGTGAATCCCCCGCCCACGATGAGCACATTCCGAACCGACATCCTCGCCCTTCCTCTCACGGCGCGTCATCACGCCTCACCGCTCGAACGTATGAGGGAACGGCGGCCGAAACCAATCGTCGTGCGCGATGACTGCTATCGGGAGGTCACGCAGCGAACAGTCCATCGGCGCGGGCACGCGCGACAAGGGCGCGGAACCACGTGTGGGCGGGATCATGGGCGCGGGCGGGATGCCACCACAGCCGTTCAATCAGCTCCACGGGCGCGAACGGAGTGGGCACGATGACAGTGCCGGTGACCGCCGCGTTCTGCTCAGCCAATCGCCGCGGCACGATGCCGATGAGCCGGGTGCCGCGCACGACGAGCGGGATCGACAGCAGCGTGGAGGTCGTCACGCGCACAGCCGGCCACAGATCGAGCTCACGCATGCGCCGCTCGACGGGAATGATGTGCGCGTGCCCGAACTCGCACCGCACGTAGGGGCTGGCAGCGAAATCCTCCGCTGAGATCTCGCCCGACGCTACGACCGGGTTGCCGCGGTCGGCGACGACGACATACTCGTCGCGGAACAGTTCGACGCTGTCGAGGTCGAGGCCGATCGCCGGCGGGGCCACGACGAAGTCGTGCACCAGCAGATCACGGTTCGCCTCGGCGGGGATCACGTCGAGCTTGGAGAGTTCGACGCTGATGCCGGGCGCCGCGGCGGAGGCCAGTCCCAGCAGCGGCCGCAGCTCGATCGCGGCGTAGTCGGTCATCTCCATTCTGAAGCGTCGCTTCGCGGTGGCCGCGTCGAACGGCTCCGTCTGCCCGAGTGCGGTGGCCACCAGCGGAAGCGTGAGCTGCACCTGCGGCAGCAGCTGCCGCGCCAGGGGCGTCAGCTCGTAATCACGCCCGACGCGTACCAACAGTTCATCGTGGAACACCGCCCGCAGGCGTGACAGTGCCGACGACATCGTCGATTGGCCGATGCCGATCCGCTCGCCCGCGCGCGTCACGTTGGACTCTTCCAGCAGGGCGCGCAAGGCGACGAGCAGGTTCAGATCGGGTTCATCATCGACCACAGATGCATGGTATCCCGTGGGCGCATGGCAGCCGCGCCGCGGTCGACTTACTCTCGAGACACAAGCCTCGGGCCGCGGCATCCCTCCGCGCCCCTCCGATGAAGGGTCGACGATGACACAGCGACTGGTCTCACATCTGCGCTACGCGGCACTCGCGGTGCCGAACTTCGACGAGGAGCGCGACTTCTTCATCCGGCACTGGGGCCTGACCGAGGTGCACGGCGAAGACGGCCTGAGCTACCTCGCCGCCGAGGGCTCGACCGAGCCGTTCATCCTGCGCCTGCGTCGCGACGAGAAGCGCGTCGACCTGGCCGGATTCGGCGTACGCAATCGCGCGGACGTCGACGCTCTCGCCGCCAAACTGCACGCCGACGACGTGCAGTTCGTGCACGAGCCGCAGGAGCTGACCGGGTTCAGCGGCGGCTACGGCTTCCGCATCTTCGACGGCGACGGCCGCGTGCTCGAGTTCTCGACCGGGTACCAGACGCGGGAAGCCCGCAAGATCCGCGAGCGCGAGCCCATCCCGGCCAAGCTCTCGCACATGGTCTTCAACTCGCAGGACCTCAACAAAACCGCGCGGTGGTACATCGACCATCTCGACTTCACGATCTCGGACTCGCTCGTGCGCCCCGACGGCGCCGAGATGATGCATTTCCTGCGCTGCAATCCGAACCACCACTCGATCGCCGTGGCGATGGGCCCGCACCACTCACTGCACCACCTCTCGTTCGAGATGCGCGGCATCGAGGAGTGGATGCGCGGTGCCGGCAAGATCCTCCGCTCGGGCGCCCGCATGATCTGGGGTCCCGGTCGGCACAACGCGGGCGACAACACGTTCGCGTACTTCCTCGACCCGGCCGGCAACACCATCGAGTACACGACCGAGCTGGCGCTGGTCGACGACGACCTGTGGGAGGCCCACCGCCACGACATCAGCGAGTTGTCCACGCAGGATCAGTGGGGCACGGCCCAGGAGATGAGCGAGCTCGTCGCCCGCGAATCGTTCAACGACATCGACAAGGGCCTGTTCGTCGCACCGCCGGTGTGACCGGGCTGCGGCATCCACCCATTCGTTGAAAGAGGACCGACAATGACACGCATCCACTTCGCCGTCGACCACGGCGGGTACGAACTGGGCCGGGCGCTCGAGCAGCGGGCGACCGACGGCCGCTTCGAGGTCGTCTGGCACGGCGCTGATGAGCTCGATCCGGGTGACGACTACCCGGTGTACGCCATCGCCGTCGCGCAGGCGGTCGTGAAGGACCAGGATGCCGGTATCGACGCGTTCGCGGTGCTCGTCGTCGACGAGGCCCTCGCCGGGGTCGTCGCCGCGAACAAGGTGAACGGCGCGCGCGCCGTCACGACGACATCGCCGCGTGCAGCGGCCACGGCCCGCGCGGTCGTCGATGCCAACGTGCTCGTGATCGACGGTGTGGCGTTCGAGGAGTCGGCGTGGCTGAACATCTACGCGTTCGTCTCGAGCGGCATGGACCAGACCGTCGAGCGCGGCCGGCAGATCCTGCAGATCGAGGAGTATGAGAACGCCGGCACCATCGAGGGATGGGCCGTGCAGCTCGAGCCCGAGCAGATTCTGCGCACCTACTGACCTTTCGCCAGAGACCTGGAGGTTTCACATGCCCCGTGCCGCACTGTACGACCACACCGGAGGACCCGATGTTCTCTACATCGGCGAGGTGCCCGAGGCCGAACCCGGGCCCGGAGAGGTCGTGCTTCGCGTGCGCGCCGCCGGCCTGAATCCGTTCGACAGCAAGATGCGCAGCGGATTCGTTCCGCTGGACGCGCCCTTTCCCCGGCGCACGGGCAGCGATGTCGCCGGCACCGTGACCGCCGTCGGGACGGGCGCCTCATACGCGGACGGCACTGATGTCGCCGTCGGCGACGAGGTGATGGGCCGTGCCGCCGGCGCGGTCGCCGAGCAGGTGGTCGCGGCGGCCGCCGAGGTGACGCGTCGACCCGACGGCGTGAGCATCGAGGTCGCCGGCAGTCTCTGGGTGGCCGGGCTGACCGCCGTCTCGTGCCTTGTCACCGTCCCTGTCTCCGCCGACGACACGGTGCTCGTCGGCGGCGCGACCGGTGCTGTGGGCCTGATCGTCTCGCAGCTGGCCATCGCAGCGGGTGCGCGGGTGATCGGCACCGCGAACGAACGGAACCATGAGTTGCTGCGCTCGCTCGGTGTGGAACCTGTCGCGTACGGAGAAGGTCTCGCCGACCGCGTGGCGGCGCTCGGACAGGTGACCGCTGTCGTCGACGCGCACGGCCGCGAAGCCCTCGACGCCGGCGTGGCACTGGGTGTCCCCGTGAAGCGCATGGTGGCGATCGCCGCGTACGGCGTCGCCGAAGAGCTGGGCACCCTCGAAGCCGAACGCGAGGCGCGCACCGCGGAGAACCTCGCGAAGCTCGCCGACGACGTCGCGGCGGGTCGGCTCGCGCTGCCGATCGCGGCCTCCTTCCCCCTCGACGACGTGGTCGCCGCCTACACGGCACTGGACGAGTCGCACGACCCGGGAAAAGTCGTCGTCACGCCCTGACGGCGACGCGGCAGTGTCGCCATCTCACGCAGGTGGGAGGGCGACAGGCGGAAAGGAATGACGGTGAGACTCGATTCCGCCCTCATCGTCGGCGGCGGGCCGGCCGGTCTCGTCGCGGCCACCGCGCTGGCTCGGTCGGGCACCCGCGTACACGTCGTGGAGATCGAGCCGGAGCTGACCACGCGTGGCGTGGCGGTGAACATCCAGAACTCGCCGTTGCGCGCGCTGGCGACTCTCGGGGTGATCGACGAGGTCGTCGCCCACGGCCACACGACCGGCCGTGTCAACATGCTCACCGCGGACGGCACGCCGATCATGCCGCCGCTGGAACCTGAGTCTCTGGTGCCGGGCTACCCGGCCTCTGTCGAGCTGTACCGACAGACGCTGTCGCGCATCCTCGAGAGGACGGCGCTCGACGCCGGGGCGACCGTCCAGTACGGCACCACAGCGACGGCGCTGGAGGATGCCGGTGCAACGGTGCATGCGACGCTTTCCGACGGGACGCATGCCGACCATGACCTCGTCATCGGCGCCGACGGCATCCACTCCATGATCCGCGACCTCGTCTTCGGCGACGATGCACCACGTCCGCTCTACAGCGGCCAGTGCATCTGGCGTGCCGAAGCCGAGCGCGGCGATGTGCCCGAGCTCATGATGCTCCACGGCCCGCACGGCAAGCTCGGCATGCTGCCACTGAGCGACACGCGGATGTACGTCTACCTGCTCAAGGCGTTCGAGACGGTGCCCACGCGGGACCAGATCGGAGACGTGGATGCCGGTCTGCGCGCCGCGCTGGCCGAATACACCGGGCCGGCGACCGGGGTCGCCGACCGCCTCCTCCCCTGCGCCGACTTCCGTGCGCTCACGAGCATGCTCCTCCCCCACCCGTGGTATCGCGGGCGCGTGCTGCTGATCGGCGACGCCGCCCACGCCACCACTCCGCACCTGGCCTACGGCCTGGGGCTCGCCGTCGAGGACGGCGTCGTCCTGGCCGAGATCCTCTCCGCTGCCGACACGCTTGCGCAGGCCCTGGCCGCCTTCATGGCACGTCGGTTCGAGCGTTGCCGGCTCGTCGTCGAGAACTCCCGCCAGATCTCCGAGTGGGAGCAGCACCCGCCGCCAGACCCGCGTCTGCAGGGCCGCCTCATGGGCGAGTCGATGATCACACTCACACAGCTGCCCTGACCTCAGCGCCCGGACCGATCGCGGCCGTCGCGCCGTCGTCGGCCGGGCGTCACTCCGACGGCGTCAACAGCACCATGCGCGCGACCGCCGGCATCCGTTCGTCCGGTGGCGGGCCGAGGGCGCCTGCTTCGCGAAATTCACCGCCGAAGGCGATATCCCACGAGATCGCTTCGAACACCATGCCGAACACGCTCCGCACGGCGCTGTCGGGGTCGGCGTGCGGGTAGTCGACTGCGCGATCGAGCAGACGCGTCGTGAACGCATCGGCCATCCGGCGGATCGCTCGGGCCCCCGACGCGCGCATGACGGGGTCAACGGCCGCACGCAGCACTATCGCGCGCACGATCTCAGCGCGTGTTCTGATGTGATCGGCCAGCAGGCGCACGGCTCGCTCGATGAGCGCCGGTGTGGCCAGCGCGTCCCACGCCGGGCCCGGTGAGTACATCGCGGTGACGGCCTCGACCATTTCGGTCATGACGTGGTCGTGGATGGCGCGCACGAGAGCGTCCTTGTTCTCGAAACGCGTGTACACGGCACCCGTGGAGCTCGACGCCCGCCGGCAGACCTCCGCGATCGTGAGCCCGTCGTAACCCCCGGCGGCGAAGACGGCAGCACCCGCGTCGAGCACCCGCTCGAGAGTGCGTTGCGACCGTGCCTGACGAGGCGGCCGCACGCCCGAGGACTCCTGCATGGTCTCAGTTTCGCAGGGCGTCCGCCTGGTCACACCCGATACCTCACATCACCGGAACAGGGTTCAGACTCTGGATTCTGTTTCATAGGCTCAGGCCACGGCATCCCCCGCCGTTCCACGTCGAAGGAGACAGTCATGAGCCAGAGCCTTGAGTCGTTGCTGCAGGAGGCCGGCGGGCCGCTGAACCTGTTGCGTGCGCACAAGTTCGACCGGCCCGATGCGAAGCCGGAGTACCGGCCTCAGCAGATCGTTCCCGTGCTGCCGCAGGAGTTCTCACTGTGGGAACGGGAGACCCGCTCCTGGCGTGAGAGCGTGGCGTTGTTCGACCAGACGCATCACATGTCGGGACTGTTCTTGGAAGGGCCGGATGCCCGCCGCCTGCTGTCCGACCTCGCGATCAACGACTTCGCAAGCTCTCGGCCCGGCGTCGCACGCCAGATCGTCTGTGTCAACGACGACGGCGACCTCATCGGCGACAGCATCGTCTTTCACCTCGACGACGAACGCTTCTCCACCTACGGCTCCGGTTTCGTGCAGAACTGGCTGATGTACCACGCGCAAACGGGCGGTTACGACGTGCACGCCGAATTCGACGCGAAGGCGCCGGTGTATCCGAACGGCTTCGCCAACACGCGACCCGACTGCCGCTACCAGATTCAGGGGCCTCTCGCCGGTGCCCTCATCGAAAAGCTCAACGGCGGTCCGCTCGGCGACGTGAAGTTCTTCCACATGACCGAGATCACAATCGGCGGACACCGTTGCCGAGCGCTGCGCCACGGCATGGCCGGGGCGGCCGGCCTGGAGGTCTGGGGGCCCTACGAGCACCGGGAGCAGATTCGGGATGCCATCATCGAGGCCGGCCGTGAGTTCGGGCTTCAGGTGGTCGGTGGTATGGCCTACCTCATCGGCGCCATTGAATCGGGGTGGTACCAGGCGGTTCTCCCCGCCATCTACACCGCACCGGCGCTCCGCGGCTACCGCGAGTGGCTGCCGGCAGGCGAGGGCGAGGGGATGATCCGGTTGGCGGGAAGCCAGGAGTGCCCGCGCATCGAGGACTACCACCGCACACCGTTCGACCTCGACTATGGCAAGCTCATCCGCTTCGAACATGAGTTCATCGGTCGCGATGCGCTGCGACGGCGACAGGAGGAGCCCGCGCTGCGCAAGGTCACGCTGCAGTGGAACCCGCAAGACGCGGCATCCCTCTTCTCCGAGATGCTCACTCCGGACGGCCGCAATGTCCGCTTCCTCCACCTTCCGGCGATGTGCGACAAGCTCGACAAGCACTACGACACCCTCACCCTCGACGGACGCTCGGTCGGGAACTCCGCCTACACGGCGTACACCGCAAATGAGCGGTCGATCCTGTCGCTGGCGCTCGTCGACGACAGCGTGCAGATCGGCGACGAGGTAGTCATCGGATGGGGCGAGGCCGGCGGCGGCTACGGAGCGAATGTGACGCCGGCCACCGACATCTTCGAGATCCGCGCGACGGTCAGCCCGGCGCCGTTCGCCCGCGTGGCCCGGGAGGAGTATCGCGCCGGGTGATCGCCGTGGGGCGGCGCTCGCCGACGCGGCAGAGAACAGGCATGACCACCGGGAGGGGCTACCGCATCAGAGCCCGGAAGAGCCGTCCTGTGCGTTGGGGTCCGGCTCGCCTGCCCCGGCACGCTCGCGCAGCTGCGCGATCATCCATTGCAGTCCGGGGTCGGCGTCCCTGATCGCGTGCCAGGAGAGGTAGTGCGCGATGGGGACCTCGCCGAAGGGCGGTTCGAGAACAGTGATGCGGTCGGTCCACGGTCCGTCCTGCGCGAGGCGTTCGGGCGCGATGGCGACCAGATCGGTGTCCGCGACAAGATGCAGAGCCGTCGCGGGGCTCTCGACCTCGACCCGCGGATGGATCTCATGCCCGCGGCGCAGCAGCGCCTGGCGAAGCCTGCCGTCGATGTCGGCTCCGCACTCGCCGAGCACGAACTCGGCCTCTATGAAGTCAGGCCACTCCATCGCGCCTCGGCGGGAGAGCGGGTGCTCACGCCCGACGACGCAGACGAACCGGTCCTGGAAGATCAAGGCCGAACGACACTCGGGCAAACCCACGGTCGATGCGAGCACGAGATCGTGGTCGAGCCAGAGCCGCTGCGGCTCGGTCGGAACCGTCTGTCCATTGATCACGTCCACGCGGATCGCCGGGGCTCTCTGGACCACGGGAGACAGCACCGTGTGGAGCAGATGTGCGCCGTACCCCGCTGTGAAGATCGTGAACGATCGCGCGCTCTGCGCAGGGTCGAACACACGCGGGGACGCCCCCAGCAGCCGTTCGATCGAGGCTGTCGCCTCCTGCACGTGCGGCAGCAGCGCGCGAGCCAACGGCGTGGGTTCGTAGTCGCGACCGAAGCGGACCAGCAATTCGTCGCCGTAGTGGGTCCTCAGTCGGGAAAGGATGCCGCTCATGGCCGGCTGGCCCACACCCATCCGCTCCGCCGCCCGGGTCACATTGAGCTCTTCGAGCAGCGCACGCAGGGCGAAGAGCATGTTCACGTCCCGAGACGCGGGGAGCATCGTCGATGCGGACATGGATTCACCTCTCCGCCATGACTCTACCGTCGCGGCCCAGGCGCTTCCGATGATAGAACCCATCACGAGATGACTCCCCGGGGCCGTTGCGACCGCGATTAGCCTCGGATCAATCGCCGCGCCTCCCGATGCGGCCTGGTGATGCAAACCCGTCGTCGCTCGCGTCCGACACTGCTCGTTCGCGGCCGGGACACCGAACCATTGACGAAGGAGTCACCCATGGTAAAGCTCTCCGCGTTGGCCCGAGGCGCAGCCCTGGCGGTTGCCACGGTGCTGTTCGCCGGCACCGTCACGGCTTGCTCGACCGAGGGCGCCACCTCGCCCGAGGCCACCGGCAGCCGGGGTGACGTTCTCACGATCGCGGTGCGCCAGCCGGAGAGCCTCAACCCGGCACTCGTCGACAAGATGAACGTGCTCCCCCGTCTGGCCTACCAGTCCCTCCTCGGCGTCGACGACGACGGCGGGTACGTCGGCGTCCTCGCCGAATCCTTCGCGTGGGAGGGCGACACCTTCACCTCGCTGAAGATCGATCTGAAGACCGGGCTCACGTTCTCGGACGGGGATGCGCTGAATGCCGACGCCGTCGTCAAATCGTTCACATACTTCCAGTCTGCAAAAGGGCCGACGAGCGCCCTCTACAGCGATGTGTCCGTCGAGAAGGTCGACGACATGAGCGTGCGCTTCATCTCGAAGACTCCGAACCCCGACCTCGAATTCCTTCTCACGGACGTCGACTACGGCGGCACTGTCATCAGCCCGACAGGGGTCGACCATCCGGACTCGCTCGAGACCGAATCCCATGGCATCGGCCCGTACGTCTACGGCGACGTGAAGACCGGAGTGACGTACACGCTGAAGGCGAACCCCGACTTCTACGACCAATCAGCCATCCACTTCAAAAGCATCGACTTCCCCGTCCTCGCGACCGAGGCCGCACAGACCCAAGCGATCATGGGCGCACAGGCCGACATGACGTTCTCGACCGTGTCCGCCTCCTGGGCGGACACGGTCGCGGCGAACCCCGATCTCTCGATCACCGTCGCGGGGCCGGCATGGAACGGGCTCGAGCTGCTCGACACCCAGGGCAAAGTCGTGCCCGCGCTCGCCGACCAGCGGGTGCGGCAGGCCATCATGTACGCCGTTGACCGCAAGGCCATCACCGCCGCCGTCTACGGTCCCGATGCGCAGGCGAGAGTGCAGGCGGCGAACAGCACCTGGCTCGGCTTCGACAAGGGCCTCGAGTCGACCTATCCCTACGATCCCGACCGCGCACGCCAATTGCTTGACGAAGCCGGCTACTCCGACATCGTCATCCCCGTCGCCATCACCGCCGGCGATGTGGGAGAGACCTTGCTGCAGGCCATGTCGGGCTACCTCGAGAAGGTCGGGATCACCCTGGACATCAAGACCGCAACGGATGTCGGAGCGGTGATCGGCCTCGTCTACTCGGGAACCGTCGCGGGCATGGCGCTCCCCAATGCGCAGCGCAGCGTCTACCAATTCCTCTCGGACTTCTTCCTTCCCGATTCGGGCCTGAACCCGATGAAGCAGGAGCACCCCGAGCTTCAGGCCCTGCTCGACACCGCCCTGCACAGCAATTCACAGGCGGACTGGGCCGCGATCATCCGCTACCTGAACGACCAGGCCCTGACCATCCCGATCAGCAATGCGCCCGACATCTGGATCTCTCGGAGCACCGTCGATCTCTCCCGCGCCTACAACGCAAAGGCGGGGGTCTTCGACCTGACAAAGGTGACGGCGGCGCGCTGACGGCGCCCACCGTACTGAGCCCGCTTCCAGAAAGGATCGCCGATGCCACGACTTCTCGGTCGCACCGCCCTGCAGATCGTCGCGCTGCTGTTCATCGTCACGGCGCTGGTGTTCGCGCTGCAATCGCTGGTCCCAGGCGATGCAGCGCGTGCGATCCTCGGGTCGTCCGGAGATGAACAGCTCTATCTTCAGCTCCGCGAGAAGCTCGGCCTCGACACGCCGTTATGGCAGCAGTACCTCGGGTACTGGGGACAGGTCTTCCACGGCTCGCTCGGCACGACGCTGACCACAGGTGTGCCCGTGCTGCAGACGCTGATCGACCGTCTGCCGATCACGCTCTCGCTCGTCGTCCTGTCCGTCCTCGTGTCGGGCACCCTGGGCGTACTGCTCGGCGTCGCAGCCGCACGCGGTCGGCGCTGGACACGCACGCTCGCCGATGTCGCCTCGTTGGCCGGCACGGCGTTCCCGAACTTCTGGCTCGCCATCCTGCTCATCCTGGGCTTCGCCGTCGCGATCCCGCTGTTCCCCGCAACCGGGTACGCCGACTTCACCGACTCGCCCGCCGACTGGGCGCGCTCGCTCGTGCTGCCGGTGATCGCCCTCTCGGTCGGAGGCGTGGGCCTGATCGCCAAGACCACAAGGGACGGGATGCTGCGCGCCCTGCACAGCGATTTCGCTCGAACCCTGCGCGCCAACGGCGTCACGGAGCGTCGCGTCGTCTGGGCACACGCGTTGAAGAACAGCGCGCTGCTGGTCCTGCCCGCGCTCAGCGTCAGCTTCATCGCGTCCCTCGGCGGAGCCGTGCTCATCGAGAACGTGTTCGCGCTCAACGGACTGGGGAGCCTCGTCGTCAGTGCCGTCGCGGCGCACGAGATCTATCAGGTGCTGGGCGTCGCGATCCTGTTCACTGTGATCGTCGGCATCGTCAATCTGCTGGTGGACGTGATGCACGGGCTCTTCGATCCGCGACTCCGTGGAGGTGCCTCATGACACAGTCGTCGACGCTCACATTGCCGGTGGTGACCGAGCGGGCGAGTTCTCGCCTCTTCCTGTGGCGCCTGTACCGCCGGCCGATCGCGATCGCCAGCTCTGCGGTGCTTCTGGTCATCGTCGTGACGTGCGCCTGCGCGCCCTTCTTCCCGCTGGCTGATCCCTTGGCCCAGGATCTGTCGGCGGTTCTGCAGTTACCCAGTGCCGCCCATCTTCTCGGCACCGACGCCCTCGGCCGGGATGTGCTCAGCCGGCTTCTCTCCGGGGGCATGCTCACGCTCTCAGCAGTGCTGGTCGCTCTCATCGTTGCAGGCGTCATCGGCCCCCTCCTCGGCATCTTCGCCGGCTATTTCGGAGGAATCGTCGACCGGCTCATCTCCGGGGCGATCGCCACCATGCTCACGATTCCGGTCATCATCATTCTGCTGGCCGTGCTTGCCGTGTTCCCGACCAACATCGATGCGGCGATGATCACGCTCGGCGTGCTCGGCGCCGCCCCGATAGCGCTCGTCGTGCGGACCGCGACGCGCTCGATCAAGCAGGACTCCTTCATCGCCGCGGCTGAGCTGGCGGGGGTCAGTGATCTGCGTATCATCCTCCGCCACGTCCTCCCCCGCCTCACCGGCGTGCTGATCGTCCAGCTGGCCCTCTTCGCGTGTGTCGCGCTCGTCATGCAGGGCGGCCTGGCATACCTGGGGCTGGGCATTCCGCAGCCCCAGCCCAGCTGGGGTGGAGGGATCGCCGAGGCGCAGAAGGTGATCTTCCGCTCACAGTGGCTGTTCGTGCCGTACGGCGGCATCCTCGCCGTCACGATCCTCTCCATCGCGCTGCTCGGCGATGCCGCACGCGACACGGCGGCCGAGCTCTCCACCATGGAGCAGCGCCTCCCACGCCGCCGCGCCACGCCGCGGCAGAAGGTCCCGCTCGTTGCGGCCACCGCCGCATCGACGTCGCACCCGCCCGTGCGCAACTCGCTGCTCACCGTCCGCGACCTTTCGGTGGGCTTCGACGGCCGCCCGGAACCGGTCGTCTGCGATGTCAGTCTCGAGGTCTTACCCGGCGAGGTCGTCGGGGTGGTCGGGGAGTCCGGCAGCGGCAAGAGCACTCTGATGGTCGCCTTGCTGGGGCTCCTCCCCGGGTCGGCCCGCGTGATCGGCGGATCTGCCATGCTCGGCGACCGGGAGCTGCTCTCGCTCGACGACCGCAGGATGCGGAAGGTGCTGGGACGCGAGATCGGGCTGATCGCTCAGGATCCCATGGCTGCGCTGGACCCTGCCTTCACGGTGGGCACGCTCATGGACGAGATCGTCCGCGGTCACGGGGTGCCGCGTCGAGCGGCGCGCGAGCGCACGCTGGATCTGCTCGCCGAGGTCGCACTCCCGGACCCGGAGCGCGTCTGCCGGCTCTACCCGCACGAGCTCTCTGGCGGGATGGCGCAGCGGGTGTGCATCGCGATGGCAGTGTCAGGTCGGCCACAGGTGCTCATCGCGGATGAGGCGACCACCGCCCTCGACGTCACCGTCCAGGCGCACATCCTCCACCTGCTCCGGCAGTTGGCCCAGACGAAGGGTATGGGGGTCCTGCTCGTGACGCACAACCTCGGCGTCGTCGCGGACATCTGCGACCGCGTCGAGGTGATGCGGGACGGCCGCGTCGTGGAGAGCGGCACCGTCGACCACGTCTTCTACGACAGTACGGTGCCTTATGTCGCCGAGCTGCTGGCTGCGACCCCTTCGCTCGTCCCGCTCGAATCGTCACCGACCGATCGCGAACCGCTGGAGGCCTCGTGAACCCGCTTCTGGAACTCGAAGGACTGTGCGTCGACTACGGCCGGGGGCGCCACGCCCGCCGTGTCGTCGATGACGTATCGCTGACGATAGACAGCGGTGAGACCCTGGCGCTCGTCGGCGAGTCGGGCTCGGGCAAGACCACGATCGGGCGCGCCGTGCTCGGGATGATCCGGCCCGCTTCCGGCCGGGTACGCATCGACGGCGTCGACCTGGCCATCCGGTCGTTGCGGGAGCGGCGACGCTGGGCCGGCACGATGCAGGCGATCTTCCAGGATCCTTACCGATCGCTCAACCCCTCGCTCAGGGTCGGCGTGTCGATCGGCGAACCGCTCTCGGTGAGCTCGGGGGTCTCCGCCCGCGAACGGGCGCGCGTCGTCGCCGACGTCGTGGAGCGGGTGGGGCTGCCGCCCGACACCCGGGCGCGGTTCCCGGTCAGCTTCTCCGGCGGGCAACGGCAGAGGATCGGCATCGCGCGGGCGTTGTCCGTGCGCCCCAGGCTCATCGTCTGCGACGAGCCCACCAGCGCGCTCGACGTGTCGACTCAGCGTCAGGTGTTGGATCTGCTCGCCGAAATCCAGCAGCAGACCTCTGTCGGCTATCTGTTCATCAGCCACGACCTCGCGGTCGTGCGGTCGTTCGCCGATCGCGTCGCGGTGCTGCAGAGCGGCCGGATCGTCGAGATCGGCTCCGCCCGCCAGGTCTGTGAGGATCCACAGCACGCCTATACGAAGGCTCTCGTGGCGGCGGCTCCGGTACCGGATCCGCGGATCCAACGGCGGCGGCGGATCGAAGCCGCGGCGTGAGCGCCGTCCGACACAGGGGCGATCGGTGACGATCCTGCTGCTCAGCCGCCCAGTCCCGATGCCGTGACCGCGTCTC
Source organism: Microbacterium horticulturae (assembly GCF_029094505.1). Taxonomy (NCBI): domain Bacteria; kingdom Bacillati; phylum Actinomycetota; class Actinomycetes; order Micrococcales; family Microbacteriaceae; genus Microbacterium; species Microbacterium horticulturae. The sequence goes on from NZ_CP119108.1 coordinate 3,099,388, forward strand.
GTACCAGCCCAACGAGCCAGGCGATGGCCGGATCCGTCTTCTTGGAGGGATGCCAGTGCGCCGCCTCGATCAGCGGCACCCTCCGAAGCGGAGTCTCGGCGATCACCAGGTGGCGTCGCCGCGCCGTCATCTCGACGAGCCGGCGGGGCACGACTCCCAGGAAATCGCTGCCCGCGACGACATCGGGGATCGCCTGATCCGATGCCGCATTGATGGCGATCCTCGGGATGTCGGAGATCCCCTGGAACATCTGTTGGACGAGGGGCGGGATCGTCTGCCCGCCGGTGCCCGACACCAACCGCATCGAGGAGATCGCCGCCAGATCAAGCCGCCCGTCGCGCAGGGCGGGATGATCAGCGGCCACGACGACGACCAGCTCGTCCTCGAACAGGATCTTCCGCGGGCCCGTGACGTGCCCGCCGATGTGGGCCAGCACGATGTCGCGACTGAACAGCGTGTCGAGCGTGAAGCCGTCTGCATCCAATGACGTCATGCGCAGTCTCACCCCCGGCGCACGGCCGCGGACGAGGCGCGCCAGCGCCGCACCGAGTTGCGCCTGGGCGTATCCCGACGCCGAGATCCAGAACGTCCGGTCGCTCTGCCGCGGGTCGAAGTGGGGCCCGCCCTCGAGTGCCCGGTTGATCGAGCTCATCGCATCATGCACCAGGGGCAACAGCTCGCGAGCCAGCGGGGTCAGCTCGTGCTGGCCACCGGAGCGCACCAGAAGACGATCTCCGGTGATTCGGCGCAACCGTCTCAGCGCCGAGGTCGCGGTCGACTCGCCGACATGGAGGCGCGCAGCCACCCGGGGAACTGAGCGCTCCACCAACAACGCCTCCAACGCGACGACCAGGTTGCCGTCGACGCGGGTGTCAAGGCCGTCCGACATACCCCCTCGCCAAGCCGATCACTCGGACACGAGCAGTCCGGTGAGCAAAGCCTCGGCATTCCGGTCGAGGATGGCCACCTTCTGATCGCTGTCGAGATACTGCGATTCCGCCACGTACGATACCGCAGCTGTCGCCGACGAGCCGTCCCGGGGGAAGTCGCTGCCCAACATCAGGCGATCAGCGCCGAAGCGCTCGCTTGCAAGACGCAGCGCCTCGGGCTCCTCCAGCACGCTGGTGTCGTAGTAGAAGCGTCGCAGATTTCGAGGAAAACCACCGAGTTCGGCGTGGAGTTCGGGGTACTCCTGGCGCAGCCCATGATCGTAACGGCCCGCTAGGAACGGAAGAGCGCCGCCGAGCGTGGCGAGGATGATCTTGACGTTCGGATAGCGATCCAGCATGCCGGTGACGACCAGTCGGGCAGCGGTGATGGCGATCTCGGACGGGCTGACGAAATCGGGCCCGAGGTGGAACTGCTCCGCACCGGTGATGCTGCCGACGGAGGCACCGGGATGGATGTACACCACCGCCCCGCGACGGTCGAGTTCCTCCCACACCGGGGCGAGACGCGCGTCGTCGAGAGTGATGCCCTCGGCCGAGCAGCCCAGGTTGATGCCCAGGAACGACAGCTCGTCCAGGCAGCGTTCGATCTCGGCGAGGGTCTCGTCGACGTGCGGCAGCGGCACGGTGCCGAAGGCGTTGAGTCGAGTCGGGTGCTGCCGCATCAACTCGGAGAAGTCATCGTTCGACACCCGGGAGGCGATCACCGCCTTCTCCGCGTCCGGGAAGTAGGGCTGCCCACCGCCGAGACTCAGCACCTGGAGATCGACTCCTCCGGCGTCCATGTCCGCGATGCGCTCGGAGACGTCTTCGTCGTGCCGCCGCGTCGCCTCATCACGGGGCCGCAGCGTCTGCTCCTTCATCATCCGGTAGACCTCGATCTCCTCGAATGCTCCGAGCTGCGTGAGCGTCTCCATGAATCGGGGAGAACGGTAATGGGAATGGACGTCGATGCGCATGGCGCCTCCTTGGTCAGTGCCAACGGCTGGTGGGCAGGTCGGGAACGGGGATCGTGCGATGGAACGCGCGACGAAAGAACAGAAGCGGCGCGCTGGGGACCTCGTCCACGCGCAATCCGACCACGCGGGCCACCACGATGAGGTGGTCGCCCGCCACGTGCTCGGCCTGGATCTCGGCGTCCAACGCCGACACGCAACCGGCGACAGCCGCCCCTCCGGCCTCGGTCTCATCCCAGTCGATGCGTGAGAAGCGGGCGTCGGAACGCCCGGCGAGTCCGGCCACGATCTCGCGCTGATCGGCGGCGAGCACGCTTGCGGTGAAGCGGCCGGTCGCCGCGACCCGGCGCCAGGTGGACGACGAGCGCTTCGGCAGCACGGCCACCAGGGGCGGATCCTCGGAGACCATGGTGAGCGTGCCCATGACCATGGCAACCGGCGAACCCGACTCCCGCGACGCGACGACCGTCACCGCCGTCGCCAGTGCAGACATGGCCGCCTTGAACGGCTCCGCCTCGGTCGCCGTCATCACCGGTGACCAGGACGATCCGATACCAGTCCCAGCAGCGCGGCGCCGTGGGCTGCGTAGTTCTGGTCGCTCACGAGGATGTGCGCCTGCGCCGCCAACGCGTCGCGAAGGGTGCGTTCGAGAGCGTTCGGCATGTACAGCGCACGTCCGCCCCCACGCCGAAGTGCGAACCCCGCGCACTCGACGGCGAGCTCGGTGACGTAGGCGCCCAACGCCCGCAGTTGTAGCCAGAAGTCATTCGGAAGCGTCTCGGTCTCACAGCGTTCGACCTCTTCGAACATCTGGAACGCCATCCGCTCCGCCGCATCCACGGCGATGGTGAGCCTGCTGAACTCCGACTGCACGACCTCGCGGTCCCGCCACTTGTACGTCCCCTCGAGGTACCCCTCCCGCAGCGACCCCAAGGCATGGCGCGCGATGCCGATCGCGATGGCGATGTGCTCATCGGGGTCCGAGTGGGGAGTCGTGTTCGCCCAGGTGCGCCGTGGCTCGGCGGCGAGCAGGTGGGCATCTGGAACGAAAACCTTGTCGAGGGTGAAATCAGCGCTGCCTGTGCCCCGCAGACCGACAACGTTCCAGGACGAGGAGTTGACACGAACGTCGTGCTTGGGGACCGCGATCCCCAGAGGCTGCGCCGGGTCGCCGTCGACCAACGGATTGCACATGACCCAATCCGCCAGGTCGATCGCGCTGCAGAAGCTCCAGGTGCCGTCCACGATGTAGCCGCCTTCGACCCGCTCCGCCTGACCGCCCGATGCGATCACGCCGACTGCGATCGGCGCCTCGTTCTCAACGAACAGCTCGACGAACGTTTCCTCGGGCAGCGACCTGGCGAAGACCGCGGTCGCGTTGTTGGTGACCATGCTGCACCAAGCGGTCGCCGCGTCGATCTCCGCCAGCTCCCGCAGCACGCGCATCTGTTCGGACAGCGACAGCTCAAGCCCACCGACCGATCGGGGCAGCCGCATGTGCGGAGTGCCGGCCTCGCGAAGGATCTCCCTGGCGCGGGGGCCAGGATGTCGCAGTTCCTCCGATTCGGCGGCCGCCCCCAACAGCGCCTTGCGGTGCTCGCGGAGGAAGGCGAGAACGGGCTCCACCTTCGAATCGAGATCGGAGAGCGTCGATCCGCCCCACGCAGAAGCGCCGCCTGAACCGAGAGGTCCGTCCGTCTCAGGGCTCGGCCACGGGGAGCGCGGGCTCCGCTCGACATCCGGCTCGGTGTCGTGTGCGGTCGTCTGTCCAGCACCCATGTTCGATCAACCTCTCGCAGTAGGGGATATCAGCCAGTCAAGCAGCGCGCGAGGGGCTCGGCTGGGGGTTCTTCTTGATACGTTGCATCACGGTCTCGGGCGAGGTCGTGGTCGCACGGGATCGATCCAATCGGCCGCCAGTTCCCAGCGATCCTGGCCCTCGTAGCGGTACCACCGCACCGCCCGACTCCCGACGGCCGGATGGTCCGGATCGTCTCGGCGCGGGGTCGTGTCCGGCCCGAGGAAGACCGGACCCCGGAAACCGGCGAGGGCCTCCTCAGCGCGTCTCCGATCGATACCCTCAGCTGCGACGACAGGAGCCAGGACCCGCGCCAGGGTGATCACCGACCCGAACGCCGCCATCGAGGTGAGGAAGAGCGATTCCGGGGGCCGGCCGGGCAGGTACTCGGCGAGCGCGGCGCGATAGGCATCGACGTGACCGCTGGGATCGGGGGCACCCATCATCGGATCCGGACTCATGTATGTCCAGCGCGGGAAGTCTCCCAGTTCCGCACGGACCTTCTCGGTCAGGCCGAAGCCGATCGCGTAGACGGGTGTCTCGATACCCAGCGCCTTCAGAGCGCGGGCGGTGTGGATGACGGGATCGGGATGCGGCACGCCCAGCACGACAAGCGCATCGGCCGAGGCAGCCTGGCAGTCGACGAGTGCCCGTTCGACGCCGGCCTGCTCATACCAGCCCTTCGGCGAGCGGTCGAGCGCTCCGAAGTAGCCGACGCGGGCGACGCCGCCCCGAGCTTCGAGTGAGGACCGAAGATCCGCCTCGATCGGATCCGACACGCGGTCGAACGCGACCCTCGAGACACCGACCTCTCGGAACCCGAGCACCTCGGCGAGGTAGTGCCCGAACGCGAACTCTGCGCCGGCGGTTCCGGTCGTCATGCAGTAGGCATTCCGGGCAGCGGTGTCTTGCGCCCCGATGGGTGAGACCACCGCGACGGCCAGCTGATCCCCCAACATCCGATGGAGGGCCTCTGCCCCTTCGGGCAGATTGCCCTGCAGCACCAGGCAGACCTCGGCATCACCGGCCAGTTGGGCGGCTGCCGACTCGCTCTGCGCATCGGTACCGTCGACCAGACACCGGCGAACGACCACCGGGTGCCCGCCGATGCCGCCGAAGCGCTCATTCAGCAGACGCACCGCGGCCGCCATCGTCGCATCCACGTCATGCTCGGCGAAGGGCCCATCCCCGGCCGTGACCCACCCGAGCACCACCGGTTCGAGGTGCGGGTCCGCCTCACCGACGAGGTCAGTCTCCAGATAGTCGGCTACCGCGGCGAGCCGGGAGTCCGCGGACGGAGTCATGCGTTCGCTCGGTCCGTCGCCGGACGCGTCACGGCGCATGCTCTCGATCACTGCGCCGCTGCAATCTGCGTGACGTCGAAGATGCCGGCCTTGCTGTTGTAGGCTCCGCCGACGTCGACCGTGTCCCGCGAGATCCAGGCATCAGGGGTGTTGCTGATCGGGATCGTGAGAGCCTGCTCGTTGAGGTAGGCGATCACCGCCGTCCAGTCCTCCTTCGCGTTGCTCTGGCGCGCAGCCGTGTACAGCGCGAGCAGCCGGTCGTCGACCTGATGCAGGGGGTTGAGACCCGCGTTCTCGGTGAAGTACGAGTCGATGAGTTGCGCGACGCTGTACTGGCCGTTCGTCGGGAAGCTGGTGCCCGCTATGCTGCCGGAGTTGAGCAGGGTGATCAGCGCGGAGATGTCTGTCGTCGTCTTGATGTCGAGCGAGATGCCCACCTTGCGCAGATAGCCGTCCATGGCCTGTAAGAGCGTCTCACCGACATCTCCCGCCGCGACGGCGACCGGCAGCGTGAACCCCTTGGCATAGCCGGCCTCTTCCAGCAGCTTCTTGGCCTTCTCGAGGTCGTACCCATAGGTCGACTCCAGCGACGAATCGAATCCGAGCCAGCTCTCGTTCGCCGGCTGGACCCGCGGCGAGGCGTCGGACCCGTAGACCGCTTCGGTGATCGCCTTCCGATCGAGGGCGTACATGATCGCCTGGCGAACCTTCTGGTTCCCGAGCGCCGGCACCAGTTGCCCGGTCCGATCCAAGAGATTCAGCCCGGCCCAGGCCGGTGTCCCCAGTGTGAGCGTCAGCGAGGAGCTCGTCGTCACCGACGTCCAGGAGGCGGTGAGTGTTCCGCCATACGTGAGGTCGCACTGCCCGGCCATCAGCGACTGCGTCTGGGCTGCCTCCGTGTCGAGGATCGGGAGCACGATCTTGTCGAAATGGACGCGAGACGCGTCGAAGTACTTGTCGTTGGCGACGAGCTGGTACTCGACGCCGGCTTTCATCGTTCCGTACACATACGGGCCGATGCCGTGCGACTCGGTCTCGAGTGAACCCGGGTTGCTGACACCGGTGGGGCTGATGACCGAACCGCCGTAGTACACATTCGTCAGCATGAACGGAAGATCCGGGTTGGACGTCTCGGAGCGGAAACGAACGCTCATGTCTCCGGTCTTCTTCGCCGCGATCCCTCGGTAGAGGGACGCCTCCGGCCCCGCGGCTTTCTGGAAGTACGTGAAGGATTTCACCACCGCGTCGGCGTCGAGCGCATCGCCGTCCGAGAACAGCAGCCCGGGCTTCAGCGTCAGATCCACGGTGGTGAACGCGTCGTCGGCCCACTCGAACGAATCCGCCAGGACGCCGACGATCTTGCCCGCCGCGTCGAAGCCGAGCAGCCCGTCGTACACAAGCCGCTGCACCATGGCGACATGGTTCACCAGCGCGGGGTTGAGACTGTTCTGGGGGCGAGTACCGATGGTCATCCGGGCTGCACGGCCGGCCCTTTCCGTGGCAGCGCCCTTCGTCGTGCCCGGCGTGGTGCAGGCGGTCAGCATCAGCGTGCCGATCCCGAGGGCCGTGGCACCCAGCAGTGTGCGCCGTGTCATGACGGGACCGTTGTATCTGTCGGTGTGCATGGTGGACTCCTCTGTCGTCGCGGCCCGGGGCTGGGTCGCCCCCACGAGCCGGCTCCCGGCCGGCCTCATCCGATGACCAACAGGCTAGGTACCGGCATCGGCCGCTGCGGGGCTCTTTGATGATGCGAACCATCACGTGGAGGACTGGATGCGGCGGAGCCAGTGCGAAGCGCTCTTCTGATACCACCTATCGCCGCCAGCGGATGGACTCTTCCGCACATTGGATATTGGATATTCGTACCGAGATCGGCGGCGTCATACGCCGTCACCCTCCGACGAAGCAGGGAGACTTCATGAACGGATCACGACGGCGCGTGAGCACACTGCTCGCGCTCGCGGTGGCATCGACGATCGCACTCGCGGGATGCAGCGGTTCCGCCTCTCCAGACGCGGGCGCTTCGGGTGACTCCGCAGCGATGAAGGTCAGCGTGGGCGTCACTCCGATCCCCAACGCCGCGCCGCTGTATCTCGCGGAGAAGCTCGGCTACTTCACCGACGAGAACCTCGACGTCACACCACAGATCGTGGCTTCGGCCGGGGCTGCCGTTCCGCTGTTGCAGAGCGGCGACCTGCAGTTCGCCGAGGTCTCGTCCACTCCGACGATCACTGCCACGTCCAAGGGGCTCCCTCTGCGTGTCGTGTCCGGCGACGATCGCTACAACGACGATGCCTCCGCCACCGACGGCGCGGCGCTGGTCGCCGCCAAGGGGAGCGGACTGACGAAGATCTCGGAGTTGAACGGAAAGACAGTCGCGGTCGTCGGGCTGAAGTCCGGGCCCGAACTGGTGATGCGGGTCGCGATCGACCAAGCCGGCGGTGATGACAGCAAGGTCAAGTTCGTCGAGATCGCCTACCCTGACATGGTCTCTGCTCTGGAGTCCGGACGAGTGGATGCCGCGCTCATCACCGATCCGTTCCTTTCGCAGGCCAAAGAGAAGGGCCTCACCGTGATCAGCCAGCCGTACATCGACGCGATGCCCGGCAAGGCGGGAATCCTCTGGATCGGGAGCGGCAACTGGATCGACCAGAACCCCGAGGCGGCGGCCGCGTTCCAGCGGGCGATCACCAAAGCCGTCGACTACGCCGCGGAAAATCCCGACGCCGTCCGCGACATCATGTCCACGTACACCAAGTCGTCGAAGGAGGCCATCAAGGCCACGGTGCTGCCGGTCTTCGACTCGTCGATCACCGCGGACGACATGAAGTACTGGGCTGACACGATGCTCCAGTACGGGTTCATCGACACCGCATACGACCCTTCGGATCTGATCTGGAAGCCGTGACGCGATGACCACCACCGAGATCAGCGTGGGCAGGCGGGGAGCGACGCGTTCCCGACGCCCGCGCCCGGCGAGCACGGCCGCCGTACGCGTCCTGTCGAAGATCGGCTTCGTCGTTGCGGCGCTGCTGGTCTGGCAGATTGCGGCGGCGGCGGGTGACCTCGGTGCGGTGCCGACGCCGGTCGATGTCGGTGCCGCCATCCTGGTCGTCTTCATCAACGGCCAGGTCTGGGCGCCGCTGGGCGTGACGCTCGCTGCCGCGGCTCTCGCTTTCGCCGTCTCGACGGCTATCGGAGTCGCCGTCGGATTCCTGCTCGGTGCCAGCAACCTCGCCTACCGGCTCTCGGTGTTCGTGCTCGACTTCTGCCGCACCATCCCCGCGCTGGGGCTCATGCCGCTGATCGTCCTGGTCTTCGGCGCGAAGATGCAGGGCACGGTCGTCCTTGCGGTCATCGGCGCGGTGTGGGCCGTCCTGCTCCAGACGATCTATGGCGTTCGAGACGTCGATCCGGTGGCACGAGACTCCTTCCGGTCGTACCGCGTGCGGCGAATCGACGTCGTGTTCCGACTCATCCTCCCGAGCGCCGCGCCGTACATCGCCACCGGCCTCCGGCTCGCGGCTGCCGTCGCGCTGCTGATCACCCTCAGCGCCGAGATCATCATTCCTTCCCCGGGCATCGGGCAGGAGATCATGCTCGCGCAGAGCGGCGGGGCGATCCCCGAGATGTACGCGTACATCGTTCTCGCCGGTCTGCTGGGCGTCGCCATCAACGCCGTGTTCGTCGCTCTTGAGCACGTGGTCTTGGCGTGGCACCCGACGCACCGCGAGGAGTCCCGATGAAGCGCGTGGCCGCACACACCGGGCTGGCGATCGTCGTGCCCGTGCTTCTGATCGTGCTCTGGTGGTTCGGCAGCGCGGGCTCCACCAGCTTCTACTTCCCACCCCTGCAGAAGATCATGCAGGTGTTCACCAAGCTCTGGGTGTTCGACCTCATCCCCGTGCACGTCGTCCCCTCGCTCGAAGCCATTGGCATCGGATTGGGCGTGTCGATCGTCCTCGGGATCGGAATCGGTGTCGCACTGGGTCTCTCGCCGTTCCTGAGCAGCATGACCAGCCCCGTCCTGCAGTTCCTTCGGTACCTTCCCGCCGTGGCACTCCTCCCCTTGGCCATCCAGCTCATCGGGATCGGTATCTGGATGCGGGTGACCATCATCGTCCTCGGCGCGATCTGGCCGATCCTGTTGAACACCATGGACGGCGTGCGTGCACTGAACCCCTCTTACCGCGACGTTGCGAAGTCGACCCGGATCCGCCGACGCGATTGGATCTTCCGGATCGTCCTGCCGGCGGCGAGCCCGCAGATCTTCAGCGGTATCCGCGCAAGTCTCGCGGTCTCCGTGGTCCTCATGGTCGCGAGCGAACTGCTGGGCTCTTCGGCCGGAATCGGCTACTTCATCTTGGAGTCCCAGCGTCAGTTCTCCATCCCCGAGATGTGGTCCGGCATGGTTCTGCTCGGCATCATCGGGTACCTGTTGAATGTCATCTTCGCCATCATCGAGCACGGCGTGCTCGCGTGGCACCGAAAGTCGAGGGCGTGAAAGGAAGACATGTCTGACACCACCACCCCGATCCTCGCTGCGGAACACCTCAAGAAGAGCTTCGGCGCGAAGAACGTCCTCGCCGACATCACCTTCAGTGCTGCCGCGGCCGAGCTCGTCTGCATCGTCGGACCCTCCGGCGTGGGAAAGACCACGCTTCTGCGGTGCCTCGCACAGCTCGGCCCTGCCGACTCCGGACAGGTCCTCATCGACGGGCGCGCGGTGAACGGACCGCCCGCCGAGATGGCCGTCGTCTTCCAGGACTACAGCCGATCACTGATGCCGTGGATGCGCGTCGCGGCCAATGTCGAGCTTCCCCTGCGACGGATGAGGATGTCGCGAGCCGACCGTGCCGCGCGCGTCACCGAAGCGCTGACGGCCGTCGGGCTGCCAGATGCCGGCGAGCTGTACCCCTGGCAGATGTCGGGCGGGATGCAGCAGCGCGTTGCGATCGCGCGCGCGCTCGCTTACCGCCCTGAGGTCTTGATCATGGATGAGCCGTTCGCCTCGGTGGATGCCCAGACCCGCGCAGACCTCGAGGACCTGACGCTGTCGTTGCGCGATCGACTGGGCGTCACGATCGTCCTCGTCACGCACGACATCGATGAGGCCGTCTACCTGGCGGACAAGGTGGTGGTGCTCTCCGGAAGCCCCGCGCGGGTCGCGGCATCCGTCCCCGTCGTGCTGGGTCCGCACCGCGATCAACTCGCGACCAAGGCGGAGCCCGAGTTCCTGCGTCTGCGTGCAGAGATCCACGGCATGATCATGCGCTCGAAGGACAGCGCGCCGGCGGGAGCATCATGAGCGCAGCAGCCCGCCCGGGTTTCGGACGCGCCACCGATGAGGTCGCCCGCATTCTGCAAGGACGCATCATCGACGGCACCATGCCGCCCGGCTCACGGATCGACATCGAGGCGATCGCGGAGGAGTTCGGGATCAGCCGAACACCCGTGCGCGAAGCCATACTCCGTTTGGAGGGCCTGGGGCTGGCCGAGCGTCTGCCCTACCGCGGAGCCATCGTCTCAGCCGTCGATCCCGATCGCTTCGCGGAGGTCACCGCGCTGCGCATCGAACTCGAGGGCCTTGCCGCGCACCTCGGCGCCCCCCGGCTGAACGACGACGACCTCACCGAGATGCGCTCGATCCTCGACGAGATCGAGGCGCGCGGACGCGAGTCCGACTTCGCCCTGGGAACGTTCAACGAGCTCAACCACCGCTTCCATCACCTGATCACTCAGGCAGCCGGGGCGCCGGTGCTGGCCCGCCTCATCGAGATCCTCACGGCCGAAGCCGACCGCATGCGACTGCATTCGCGGTTCGACCACACCGCCTCGGCCCCGCACCACCGCGCGATCCTCGAGGCGTGCGAGAGGCATGATGGGCCGGCCGCCGGCGAACTCATGCGGCGCCACATCCTCGCCGCGCGCGCGTACACCGCCGACCGTTCCGACCCCGCCACCGGGATCCTGAGCACTGTGCTGCGGGAGACGGATCTCACTCTGACCGAGGAGCACTCGTGACCGACACCGGGTTCCACCCCGACACTCCCACACTCTTCCTCACGGACGAGGACGTGGCCGCTCTCGTCGACGAGGATGCTGCCATCGCCGCACTGCGCGCGGCCTACTCTCGACCTGACGAGCCCCGCCGCACGCCGGAGCGCGCCGTCGCGGTCACCGATGCCGGCTGGCAGAGGGTCATGCCGTCGGCTCCCGCCGGCGGCCGCTTCGCGGGGTCGAAGACCATCACCGCTTCCATCAGCAACGGCCTGGCGAGCTATCTGATCACGCTGTTCGACCAGAACGACTCGCGCCTGGCGGCCCTCATCGACGGCAACCGGATCACCGGCATCCGCACCGCCGCGACGGCCGCCGCCGCGCTCACAGCACTGCTGCCCCCGCAGCCGGTCACCGCCGCCGTCGTCGGCAGCGGGTTCGAGGCACGCGCGCAGCTGCGCGCGGCATCCCGCGTGGCCGACATCACGGCAGCACGAGTGTGGAGTCCGACACCGAAGAACCGAGAACGGTTCGCCGCCGATCTCGGCGCCGATCTCGGCATCCCGATCACCGCCACCGCCACCGCCGAGCAGGCGGTGCGCGGCGCCGATCTCGTGCTGTGCGCGGCGCGCTCTCGCGACGAGACGCCGACGGTGCGCGCCGAATGGGTGAGGGATGCCGCGACCGTCGTGTCCGTCGGCTCGACGACCCCCACGCAGCACGAACTGGATCCCGCTCTCATCGGCCGAGCCGCCCTCGTCGTCGCCGATGCACGAGAAGAGGTGCTGAACGATTCCGGCGACATGATCGCAGCGCGCCACGCCGGAATCGACCCCGACGCCGTCACGGTTTCGCTGCACGACCTGCTCGGCGGACAGGCCACGCGCCCCGATGAGGGAATCGCGATCTACAAGTCCACCGGCAGCGGCTTCCAAGACATCGTGCTGGCCGAGCTGCTCTACGAACGGGCCCTCGAACACGGCGTCGGCACGACGCTGCCGGTCGGCATCCTCACCATCCGCAAATGACTTCCGGTCGCTCCGCGAGGCGCCACGCGACGAAACGCCACAGCCTGCACGTCTCGACGCGATTCGCTCGCGGGGCGACCGGAACCACAGGAAAGGAACATCCATGAGCGACTACACCAAGGCGGAGGCCCGCGACTGGGCGCGCGAGCGGCTCGTCGGGGCCGTCAACTGCACCATCCCGTCGTTCACGAACGACCTGACCGCGATCAACGAGCGCGGCATCCGGCACGACACCCGCCTGGCCATCGAGCACGGGTTCCTCGGTTCGCTCGCCGTCTCGGAGGTGAACATCACGCTGCCTGAGTATCTCGAGTTCATGGAGATCATGAAGGACGAGGCGGGCTCCGACCTCGTCATCGTGCACCATGGCAGCTGGTCGACGCTCGAGCAGAACATCGAGGCGGTCAAAGGGGCCGAAGCCGCGGGGGCCGAACTCGTGCTGTTGTCGTATCCCCCGAACTTCTACCCGCAGTCCGAGCAGGAGATCTACGACTACACGAAGGCCGTCTGCGACGCGACGAACCTGGCAGTCATCGTGTTCCCGATGTTCCTGTGGGGGTTCAGCTCGCGCATCCACCCCTCCGACATCCCTGCGCGCCTCATCCGCCGCATGCTCGACGACATCCCCAACATCGCCGTGATCAAGGCCGAGGGCGGCTTCCCGGGCATCATGGGCCTCGTCGAGTGCCACCGACTGTTCGGCGACGAGGTCGTGATCTCCTGCCCGATCGAGGGGGAGCTGCTGCCGCTCGGCCAGCTCATCCCGATCCAGTTGTCGGCGACGAGCGACCATGAGTTCTGGGGGCCGACGATTCCCGAGGCGATGCGCCTGCTGCGCGAACAGCGGTTCGATGAAGTCACCGAGCTGTACTGGAAGATGCACCCGGCCCGCAAGGCCAAGCAGGCCGCGGCTCAGCAGCTGAACGGCGGCCACTTCATCGATCGGCAGCTGTGGAAGTTCCAGGGCTGGCTGCGCGGCTACAACGGCGGGCCGCTGCGCCTGCCCACCCAGCGCATCCACGACCCGCAGATGAACGCGTTGCGCAAGGGGCTGCTCGACGCGGGTTTCGAGCCGAGCATGGACCCGTTCAGCGAGTTCTTCGTCGGCCGCAATCCCGCCTGAGCGCGACGATGGTCGAATCTTCGGACCGCTCCGTGGGGCGGGGGATCGCCGGCAGCTCCTTGGCCGCGCTCGGGATGCTGACGATCCTCGGCCCACTGGGAACCGACACCTTCCTGCCTGCCCTCCCGGCGATGGCCGATGACTTCGGTGTTGCGGTGAGCGCTGTGCAGTTGGCGCTCACCGGCTTCACGGTGGGCATGGCGGTCGGGCAGCTCGTCGCGGGGCCGCTGTCAGACACCATCGGCCGACGGGCTCCGTTGCTCGCGGGCAGCAGTCTGATGGCGGTCGCGGCCGGGCTGGGCTCCACCGTGCCCTCGGTGCCCCTCCTGGTCGCCGCCTGTATCGTCATGGGCCTGGCCGGATCCGTGGGTCTCTCGGTCGCGCGCGCCGTGGTCTCAGACCTGGCGACAGGCGCCGTGCTCACGCGCGGCTACGCCATCTTGGGCACCATGATGTCGCTCGGACCCATCATCGGTCCGGTCCTGGGCGTGACGCTCCTGTGGGTGGGTGGATGGCGCGCGATCTTCCTCGGGCTGGCCGTGTTCGCGGTATTGTGCACCGCGCTGCTCGTGGCCTGGGTTCCCGAGTCGCATCCGCCGCAGCACCGCCTGCCTGCTGACGTCCGTGTCATCCTGCGCGTCGCAGTTCAAGCGTTCCGCTCGCGTCACTTTCTCTGCGGCGCGATGACGGTGTGGTTCAGCTTCTTCGCTCTGTTCGCCTACGTGGGCGGGTCTCCGTTCGTCGTGCAGAGCGTTCTCGGCTTCTCTTCTGCCGGCTACGCCGCCGTGTTCATGGCCGGAGGAGTCGGCCTTGTCATCTGCAGCCTGCTCGCGGCGAAACTCGCGGGGCGCTTCTCGCAGCGTCGGCTCATTGGGATCGGACTGATCATCCAGGCACTCGGCGCATCACTCATCGGCGTGGCCGCGCTGGTCGGCGCCTCGCCGTGGCTGCTCCTGCCGGGCATGATCCTGGTCAACTCCCCCATGGGCTTCGTCATCGGCCCGGCAATCGCCTATGCCGTCCACGATCTCAGGCATGCCTCAGGGACATCGATAGCAATCCTGCAGGCGGTGCAGTGGCTGGTCGCCGGTCTCGCCCCGCCCCTGGTCGCCCTGGGCGGCACGATGACGATCGCTCCCTTCGCAATCGTCATCGCCGTCGGGGTGTCGCTCGCTTCTCTGTCCTGGTGGCTGCTCCGGCCCAAGCGGGTTTCAGTTTCGTGAACCGGCGCCGCGGCCGCGTGCGCGGTGCGCATGACGCGCCTGCTCTCCGCCGGGGCGCAGGATCAGACCGACCCCCAGCTCCTGCAGCTCTGCCACGAACTCGTCGCCCGAGAGCTGACGGCCCGTATCCAGCACCGTCGGAAACGCGATACGCGCCATCACCGCCGCGAAGACGACGCGAAAGCACATGTCGATACGATCCGGATCGGGATGCCGCGAGGCTTCGGGCATACGGAGCATGAGCGTGCGGAATCGCGCCGCGATGCCCGCGCGCGCCTCCCGCGTTCCCGCGGCGACCTCGGCGTCACGCTCGGCACGCCAGATGACCGGGCGCAGAAATCCTGCGTGCGGAAGCGAGGTCCGCACCACCGCTCCTATCGCACCGCGCACCAGGTCTTCCGGACTGCAGTCCTGCCACTGGGCCGGATCCAGCGCCTGCTGCTGCCCTCGCCGGACGGGGGCGAAACCATGCTCGAAGACGGCGAGGAACAAGGACCTCTTGCCGTTGACGCGCGCGTAGATAGCCGGTGGGCTCACCTGTGCGCGCCGGCAAATGGCGGCGATCGTGAAGCCGTCGTAGCCGGTCTCCTCCAGGAGCGATGCTCCGGCATCCAGGATCCGTTCCCATGCCAGCTGCGTGCGCTCCTGCCTCGGCGGCCGTATCTCCAGCTCAGCCATTCCCCGTGCTCTCTTCCAACGGACGTCGGCGACGTCGCAATCCGGCCGCGACCGATACCTCTTATCTGCCTCCTGATCTCACAGCCGGGCGAGGAAGAGGACTATGAAAGAACTATAGCGACCGCTACGGTTTTGCACGCTCCTCGGGAGCGATCATGCACCCTTCGAAGGAGAGAACGACATGAGCACTGGTGCCCCTGACTTCCTACCCACGGTCAAAGCGCGGATCACCGCCGACGACCTCACAGCCGCGCTTCGCGAGATCGCGGCCGTCCTCGGGCACGACCGCGTCCTCGCCGGCGACGGCGACGGCGAGTACCGCGACCCCTACGAGCCGTCGGGTTGGAACGCCTTCGCGACAGCGGCCGTCGTCCTGCCCGACACCGCCGAGCAGGTCCAGGAGATCGTGCGGATCGCCGGGCGGCACGGAGTGCCGATCTGGGCTCAGGGTCAAGGGCGCAACAACGGTTACGGAGGAGCCGCACCGCGGGTGTCGGGCGGGATCACCGTCAACTTCCGTCGAATGAACCGCGTGCTGTCGATCGACCCGGAGCTGGGATATGCGCTCATCGAACCCGGGGTCTCCTTCAAGGATCTCTACGACGAGATCGAGGCCGCGGGTCTCGACTTCATGATCAGCGTGCCCGACCTCGGCTGGGGATCGGTGGGAGGCAATCAGCAGGACAACGGCCTGACCTACCTGCCGTATGGCAAGGACTGGCGCAACATCTGCGGGCTGGAGGTAGTGACCGGCGAGGGCGAGATGCTTCGCACCGGCATGGGAGCGATGGACGGGAACGAGTCCTGGAACCTCTACCGACGCAACCTCGGCCCGACGATCGAGCCGCTGTTCTTCCAGGGCAACTTCGGCGTCGTGACCAAGCTCGGTGTCTGGCTCATGCCCAAGCCCGAGGTGATCACGCATGTGCACATCGACGTCAAGCGGAACGAAGACCTCATCCCTCTGGTCGACATCCTGCGCCGGCTGCGCCTGGACGGCACCGTCGACGGCATCCCCTGCATCCTGAACACGCTGCTCATCGCCTCGACGATCGCGCCGCGCTCGCACTGGTACGAGCCCGAGGAGGGCGTGATCCCCGACGAGGTCATCGACGAGATCGCCGAGAAGATCGGCATGGGCCGCTGGCACCTCCGTCTCGCGCTTTATGGCGACCGGGCCGTCAACGAGCACAACCTGGCCAAGGTCGAGCGGGCGTTCGGCGAGATCCCCGACGTGAAGATCCGCAGCACAACCACGGGCCCGGACCAGTGGGCGAGTCTGGAGGACCCCTCCGACCAGGTGTACGCCGGTGTGCCGAATCAGGACTGGACGACGATGACCGGGTGGCGGGGCGGCGAGCACGGCGGCCACATGTCGTTCACCCCCGTCGCACCCTTGACGGGCAAGAAGGTCTATGAGCTGCAGATGTGGCTCAAATCCCAATTCGAGAAGAACGGCATCGATCACACGGCCGACCTCATCGTGGTCAACGAGCGCTCGCTGTGCAGCGTTGCCGGCATCACCTTCGACATCGACGACGAAGAGGCGACGGCGAGCGGCTACCGCGTGATGCAAGAGCTGGTGCGCGAGGCCGGAAAGATCGGCTACGGCGAGTATCGCGCCCACTTGCACTTCATGGACTTGGCGCAGGACCAGTTCGCGTTCAACGACCACGCGTATCGCCGGTTCGTCGAGAAGATCAAGGACGCCGTGGACCCGCACGGCATCCTCAACCCCGGTCGCCACGGCATCTGGCCCGCCGCCCTCCGTGAGCAGCATGCCACGCCCGAATCCTGACGGGGCGCCGATGCCGCACATCGATCACATCGGCATTTCGGTCGCCGACCTCGACCGGATGACCAAGTGGTACGCAGGCGCCTTCGGGCTCAACGTCCGCCAGTCCGGGACGATTCCGGGCGTCGGCATCCGGACCGTACTGCTGGCCGACAGTGAGGGCGCGTGGGGGATCGAATTGCTGCATCGAGAGGGGTCGGTCGGGATGCCGCGCCCCACCGATCCGGATGCCGCCGTGCTCACGCAGGGGTATGGCCACGTGTGTCTGCGGGTCGATGACGCCGCAGCCGCGTACGACGCGCTGGTCGCCGCCGGCGCCGCCTCGCTTCTGCCGCCGCGCGCGGCCCGACGTGCCGGAGCACAGCTCGCCTACGTCGCCGACCCCGAAGGCAACCTCATCGAGTTGATCGACCGCGACCTTCCCTCCCCGTGAGGGCGACACCGCATCCCGTCACCCGCCGCGACATCACGCTCCTGCACGGTTTTGGTGCCTCACGGCGCGCAGAGGCGTGATCTCGCGGAGGAGAGCGACGCCCCACGCGTCCGGGCTCCGAAGCCGGCTCGCGCATCGATGCCTACCATCCGCGCAAGCGGGGCGCGAGAACTCAGCGGTCCAGCGTTGGATGGGGCATACCCACGAAGGAGTTGGAATGCGTTTCGTAGACCTGTCGATGCCGCTGGATGACGTCATCCCGGTGGACCCGCCGTTCCTGCGGCCCAAGATCGAGTACAAAGACCACATCGCCGGCCTCGCCGACATGCACGCCATGTACGGCATCGAGCGCGAGCAGCTGCCCGACGGGCAGGGCCTGGCCGCCGAGACGCTCACGATCACGACCCACGCCGGCACCCACGTCGATGCCCCCTGGCACTACCACCCCACGATGAACAACGGCGAGCGCGCGTGGACGATCGACGAGGTGCCGCTGGACTGGTTCTTCCGCCCCGGGGTCAAGCTCGACCTGCGCCACCTGCCCAACGGGCACCTCGTGACCCCGGCCGACATCGACGCCGAGCTCGAGCGCATCGGCTACGAGCTGCAGCCGCTCGATATCGTGCTCGCACATACCGTCGCCGCCGATGCGTACGGCCGCGACGACTACATCGACACCGGCATCGGCTTCGGCCGCGAGGCGACGCTGCACCTGACGGGCAAGGGCGTGCGCGTGGTCGGCACCGACGCATGGGGCTGGGACCTCCCCGTCTCGATCAACCGCAAGCAGTTCGAAGAGACCGGCGACCCCTCGATCGTGTGGGAGGGCCACAAGGCCGGCGCCGAGGTCGGCTACTGCCAGATCGAGAAGCTGCAGAACCTCGAAGACATCCCCGCGTTCGGCTTCACCGTCGCCTGCTTCCCCGCGAAGGTGCGCGGCGCGTCGGCCGGCTGGACCCGGGCCGTCGCGATCTTCGACGAGTGACGAGTGGATGCCGCGGCCCGCGGCCCGCGGCATCCATCAGAGTCCGATGACGAGCCGTACTCCGGCCGCGACATCGCTCAACAAGTAGTTGGCGAGGGCCCCGACAGGATACGGAACTATGTACTCGCGACTGACCGGACCGATCTGCGAGACCACAGCAACCGAGTCCTTCTCGAGTCCTGATGCCTCAGATGGGATGAGCACGTTGCCCGGGAAAGCAGCCAGCCGCGTGTTCGAGGTGAGCGGGACGACGACGACAGTGGCGATCGACGAGGCGAGCAGCCAATCATCCTGAAGGATCACCGCCGGGCGGACCTTTCCTGGCTCCGACCCTCTCGGCTCGCCGAAGTCGACCCACACCACGTCGCCACGGGCGATCACCACTCGGTGCCCCGGATGGCCCGATGTGACTCGCGGAGGAACTCGGCGTCGGCGGGCTGACCGACACGTTCGATCACGTCATTCGCGATCGCCGTGAGTTCGGACTCCCCCTCGAGTTCGTCCGCGAGCTTCTGCGCGGCGAGCCGATAGAACTCCGACCGATTCATGCCGTGCTTGCGCGCAGTGCGCTCGAATCGTTCGAAGTCGCCGTCGGGAACCGAAATGGCTGTCTTCATTCCTCGAGTATAACTCGTTATACCGTCTCAGGGCGATCTTCGACGAGTGACGAGTGGATGCCGCGGGCCGCGGCTCGCGCGATGCCTGTCATCGACGCAGCGACGTGGCCCGCGGCATCCCCCGTCCGTAGCGTGATGGGCAGAGGGGCGATGTCCCTCGACAACGACGTTGAGAGAGGAAACACCATGGCTTTCGTCTGCAGTGCCACGTGGATCGCAAAGGACGGGCAGGCCGATACCGTGCGCGACGCGCTGGAGAAGCTCTCGCCCGCATCGCGCGACGAGCCCGGCAACCTGTATTACCAGGTGTATCAGTCGGCGGATGAGCCGACCACGTTCCGCATCTTCGAGGTGTACACCGACGAGGACGCCTTCAAGAAGCACGGCACCTACCCGCATTTCGAGCAGTGGGCGGCCGGGCAGGCGGTCCCTCAGCTCGAGATCCGGCAGAAGGACTTCTACGAGACCTTGGACTTCTGACATGGCGCAGTATGCGCGCTACGTCGGCCCGAACGGGATCGTCCACACCGGGCGGCTGCAGCACGGCAAGATCCAGGACATCCCCGGCGACCCCGAGATCCTCGACCTGCTGACGATGCCCGAAGCGCAGCGTCGCGACCTGGACGTGCGCGCCGGCAGGTCGCAGAAGCTGCCCATTGCAGACGCCACGCTGGCCGTGCCCGTCGAGCCGCGGGCGATGCGCGACTTCCTCGTGTTCGAGGCGCACATCGCCGGCATGAAGAAGAGTGAGCCCGGCGACGGCAGCGTGCCCCCGCAGTGGTACGAGGCGCCTGCGTTCCTGTTCATGAACCCGTGGTCGGTCGTGCCCAGCGGCGCCGACATCCCGATGCCGCCGTTCACACAGAAGCTCGACTTCGAGCTCGAAGTCGCGATGATCGTCAAAGACACCGTGCGCGACGTGCCGATCGAAGAGGCCGCCGAGCACATCGCCGGGTTCTGCCTGTTCAACGACTGGAGTGCGCGCGACATCCAGGGCAATGAGATGCGCGTGGGGCTGGGGCCGAACAAGGGCAAGGACTTCGCCAATACGCTCGGCCCGTGGATCACGACCCCCGACGAGCTCGAGAAGTACCGCGAGGGCGACCGCTACGCGCTCGAGATGAGCGTCGCGATCAACGGCGAGGTCGTCGGCACCGACAACCTGCGCAACATGTCGTGGTCGTTCGAGGAGATGCTCGTGCACGCCTCGCGCGACGCGGTGGTGGGCGCCGGCGATGTGCTGGCCACCGGCACCGCATCCCAGGGCGCGCTGTCGGAGCGCTGGGCGCGCGCGGGCGGCGAGCTCGTCATCCCGCCGCTGCAGGTGGGCGACGTCGTGACCATGACCGTCGAGGGGCTGGGGTCGATCTCCAACCGCATCGTCGAGCAGCGCAGTCCCGGGCACACCGTGCCGCCGGCGCGTCGCACCTACGGCCCCGACCGGCTCTGACGCCGCGGGACCGGCTCTGACCCGCCACTGATCGCGAGCTCACGCTTGTGCACGCTTCGCCGCACTCTGGGCGTGCATAGGCGCGATCTCGCGGTCGTGACGGGGTCGTCGGTCGTGACGGGGTCGCCGGTCGGACATTTCGCGACTGCCGCCCCGGCGCGCATAGCCGCAGATGGGATAATCGCAGGGTGGCGAACTCTTCCGCACCGGGTCTGGTGGACGTGCTTTCCGAACGCGACTATCCGGGCCGGGGCGTCGTCCTCGGCCGCGATGTCAGCGGCACCGGCTTCGCGCTGTACTGGCTGACCGGCCGCAGCGCTGCATCGCGCGAGCGTTTCCTGGACGTGCAGGCCGAAGCCGTCGAGGTCAAAGACGCCTCGGGCGGACCGTTGGACGCACTGCGCCACTACACCGCCGTCCGCCAATCCGTCGCACACCTCGTCGTCGGCAACGGCGACCAGGTGACGCCGCTGTTCGAGCGCGTCACCGCCGGCACGCCGTTCGAGGCCGCCGTGCGCGACATCGCCTTCGAGCCCGACCCGCCGATCTTCACTCCGCGGATCACCGCGTACGCGTCTCTGTCGGAAGAGGGCGGGATGACGGATGTCTGCGTCTCGGGCGCCGTTCCGGTGCCCGGCTGGCCTGCGCAGGCGCAGCAGCGCACCGTGCATGCCTCGGCGCTCGAGTCCGGGCAGAGCCTCGCAATCACGACCTATACCGGCGACGCGACAACGCCGGCTCCCAGCGGCATCGCGCTCAACGCCTCGGTCGACGAAGCATGGCAGACCGTCGCCGAGAAGCTGTGGACCGCCCTGAACCCGGAGTACCGCGTCGCCCTCATCGGATTCGACATCGCGCAGGGACTGGGCACCGCGGTCGTTCACGCACGTCCCGCGGGCGACTGAGCTCCGCCGTGCGGGAGCGCCGCCACCGACCTCACACCACGTTGATTGCCGGCACGTCGCCCGATTCCGGCACCACGTCGAGGTTGTCCACGAGGGTGCGCAGAGAGGCGAGCGCTTCGGCGATCTTCTCGCGTTCCCGCGGCGCCAGCGTTCCCCAGGCGACTTCCACGCGCGCGTAGTTGGCCTGTAACCACCCATCGAGACTCGCCTGCCCCTGATCCGTCAGATGAAGACTGACGGCGCGGCGGTCATCGGGCACGGGCTCGCGCACGATCAACCCTCCGACGACCATCTGCTGCACTATCGTGCTCACCGTGTTGGTCGCCAGACGGTGCCGCCGCGCAAGGTCGCTGACGCGGAGCCCCGGCTCGTCGGCGAGCCTCTGGAGGATCTCTACCTGCGCCATAGGCAACGCCTCCCACGGGATCTCCGCGCGCACGCTCGCGCGCAGGATCCGGCGGATCCGGATGATGATGTCCGTCAGCGCCCAAGCCGCGTCCTGGTCTTGTGCCATCGGCAACTGTTCCTGCACTACATCCACCGATCGTTCGCCGTCCGATGCCTTCCCCGACTTTACCCGTTGGCTCCTAGTCGAAGACGGCCGCGGCATCCCGCCACGCCCGGAAATACTCATCCCGGTTGTAGTCGGCCACCTCGCCCGGTGTGAATGTCACGTGCCGCAAGG
Organism: Microbacterium horticulturae; assembly: GCF_029094505.1. Classification (NCBI taxonomy): domain Bacteria; kingdom Bacillati; phylum Actinomycetota; class Actinomycetes; order Micrococcales; family Microbacteriaceae; genus Microbacterium; species Microbacterium horticulturae. Next base: position 3,121,315 of record NZ_CP119108.1, read on the forward strand.
CTCCGGTGAACCGGTAGGCGCCGTGCGCGACATGCATGGGCCACGACACCGGGCCGCCACGATCGATCCCGACATCGATGCCCGTGTAAGGCGCCAGTCCGACCATCATCTGCACACCGTCCACCCGTGCACACTCGTCACCATCGATGCTGAGCGCGAAGTCCCAGCGCAGACCCGGAAGCCACGACGCCGTGAGCTGCACCCGATGCTCCCCCGGCTCGAGGCGGGATCCCCGCGCCTGGTGGAGGATGCCGTACTCGTTGTAGTCGAAGTGCACCCGACCGTCTTCGACGTATACGACATAGCCTCCGTTCTGGTCTCCGTGCGCGAAGAGCACGCCCTCATCGCCCTCCGCCGCGTCCAGCTCGGCGACCACCTCGAACGATCTCTCATTGATCAGCGCCGCCGATCGCTCACGCTCCAGCTGTGGTGTACCCGGGAAGAGGCGCACGGGATCGGCAAACGCATCGGTTGCGGGGCGGTGCACATGCGTAAGGATCCCCGAGGCATCCTCCAGAGGGAAGACCGTGTTGCGCCAGGCCTCGCGCTCCCACGCGTCTGCCAGTTCGTGCAGCAGATCGGGATGCGACGCTGCCACGTCGTCGATCTCGGTGGGGTCCACGCGTGTGTCGTACAGCTGCCACTCGCCGGGTTCGAATGGAGCGCCAGGCCGGTGCAAGGTCAGCGCCTTCCATCCGTTGCGGTACATGCCGCGATTGCCGTTCCACTCCGTGTACTGCTCGAAACGCACGCCGGGGTGTGCGGCATCGGCAAGCAGCGGCAGGAAGCTCTGGCCATCCATCTGCTGAGCTGCACGGCCGTTGCGCTCCCGGCTCGCCGCCACACCTACGGCCTCGAGGATCGTCGGGGCCACATCGGAGACGAAGGCATACTGCCGACGGAATCCATCATCAGCTGCATCACGATCCAGCCCCGCCGGCCAGTGCACGATCATCGGCGTGCGCACACCCCCCGCGAACGTCGAGCCCTTGTACAGCCGGAACGGTGTGTTCGAGGCCATCGCCCATCCGCGCGGATACTGCAGCATCGTCTGCGGACCGCCGATGAGATCGAGATCGAGATCGCTGTCACGATTCCAGTCGTCGGGGATGCCGCTCATGAATCCGAGGAAGTTCGCCAGGTAGCTGCGGGTGCCGAGCCGCCCCCCGTCATTCGCCCCTCCGTTGTCGCTCGTGAACACGATGATCGTGTTGTCGAGTTCGCCGTAGTCTTCGAGGGTCTGCAGCAGCCGGCCGAGGTTCTGGTCGAGATTGTCGACCATCGCGGCGTACACCTCCATGATCCGTGCCGTCTTCTCCTGCTCGTCGGCCGGAACGTCGTCCCACGGCGGCACGTCCAGCGCTGGCCCCTCATTGTTACGGTCCGGCAGACGCACGCCCTCGTCCACCACGCCGAGCTCCTGCTGCCGTGCGAAGCGCTGCTGCCGCACGGCATCCCACCCTTCGTCATATCGCCCCCGATACTTGGCGATGTCGTCGGGCTTGGCCGCGAACGGGGCGTGCATGGCGTGGTGGGCGAAGTAGAGGAAGAAGGGCTTGCGGGCATCATGCGCACGCAGGCCCCGGATCATGCCGATCGCCTCGTCGGTCAGGTCGTCGGTGAGGTAGTAGTCGTCGGGATACCGCTCGACCTCGACAGGGCTGTTGTCACGGACGAGACGATTCGGCGCCATGAACGGGGTGAAACCCTCGAGGCAGCCGTAGTACCGGTCGAACCCGCGCTGCAGGGGCCACGACTTCTTGGCGGCCCCGTCGTTGGTTGCCGACCCGCGGCTCAGATGCCACTTGCCCACCATGAACGTCGCGTAACCCGCGCCCCGCAGAGTTTCCGGAAGCGTGACCACATCATCGGCGATCTCGAACGTCGCTCCCGGAAAACCCGGGTCGAAACCGGCGACGGTGCTGAATCCCGCGCGGTGCGAATTGATGCCGGTCAGCAGCGCCGCGCGTGCCGGCGAGCACACCGGGGTCGTGTGATAGTTGGTCAGCCGCATACCCCCGGCGGCGAGCCGGTCGAGGTTCGGCGTGTCGATCTCGGCCCCGAACGGGCCGATGTCGGCATAACCCATATCGTCGACGAGCATGACGATCACATTCGGCGCCCCGGCCGGAGACTCCGGCTCGGTCGGCCACCACGGACGCGACTGAGAGTACGTGCGTCCGATCTGACCTTCGAAGTGCTCGTAGCCGCGCGCGAACGACGGCACCTCGGTCTGGCCCTGCTCAGTCATTGCGCTCCTCCTGCGAGCCCCGGTAACGCGGGTCGATGATCTCCCGCATCACGCGGCTCCGCAACTGTCCGAACCGGGGTGTCGCCTTGGTCGCGATCTGCTCGCGCGCGGGCCCCAGGTCGATGGCGACGTCGTCGATCACCCGCGTCGGGCGCCCGGCCACCACGACCACGCGGTCGCTGAGGTACACGGCTTCATCGATGTCGTGTGTCACCAGTGCGATGGTCAGTCCGAGTTCGGCGCGCAGTCGGAGGATCAGATCTTCCAGTTCGAAGCGTGTCTGTGCGTCGACGGAGCCGAACGGCTCATCCATCAGCAGAATCGGAGCGTCGTATGCGAGTGCACGTGCGATGGCGACCCGCTGCTGCATGCCGCCGGAGAGCTGCCATGGGTATTGGTCGGCGACGTCCGCCAGCCCGACGGACTCGAGTGCACGCAGCGCGCGGGCTCGCCGTTCGGCCTTGGGCATCCCACGACTCTGCAGTGGGAAGGCGACGTTGTCCCACACGCGCATCCACGGCATCAACGAGCCGCGATAGTCCTGGAATACGACGGCGATTTCGGCCAGCGGCCGGTTCACGCGCGTGTCGCCGTAACTCACCGTGCCGCTCGTCGGTGGCATGAGCCCAGACAAGCACCGCAGCAGTGTGGTCTTGCCCGCACCGGACGGGCCGACGATGCATACGAACTCCCCGGGTTGGACGACCAGGTCCAGCCCCTCGAGCACGCGGTGGTCGCCGAACGTCTTCGTCAGGCCCTCCACTGTCAGTGCGTCCCGGGCCCGCGGTGGGACCTCCGGCGCGGCGATGGTCTCAGCCAGTGACATATCGGTTCTCCTTGCGTGATGTTCTGGGGCCGCGCTCATGCGAGGACCTTCTGCGCACTGCGGGCAGTGCGCGCTCCGCGCACGCGCGGTGCGCGCCGCTCGTACCAGCCGAGGGTGAGGTGCTCGATCCACACGAACACGACGTTGAGCAGATACCCGACTGCCGCCAGCACGAACGTTCCGGCCCATGTCTCGGCGATCGCGAAGCGCTGGGCGCTGAAGAGGATGTAGTAGCCGATGCCTTCTGTCGACCCGTACATCTCGCTGACGACCACCATCACGATCCCGACGGAGAGCGCCACGCGCAGCCCGGCGAAGATCTGCGGCAGCGCCCCCATCAGCGTCACGCGTCGCAGGCGCAGCGCGCTGCCGACGCGATAGCTGCGGGAGGTCTCCAGGATCGCCGGCGAGATGGCGCGCACGCCGTCGGTGGTGTTCAGCAGCACCGGCCAGAGGCAGCCCAGGGCGATCAGTGCGGTCTTCGGCGCCGCCGAGATTCCGAGCGCGATGATGAAGATCGGCACGAGCGCGACGAAGGGCAGCGCGCGCACGAAGTTCAGCATCGGCTCGAACGCCCCACGGATGGCAGGGCGCTCACCGAGGAACAGGCCCCCTGCGATGCCGACGATCCCGGCGATGAAGAGACCGAGAGCGAAGTTCGTCATGCTGTACCCGAGGGCGGCTCCCAGCTCGCCGTCGGCGAATCCGTCGACGATAGTGCTGACGACGCTCGTCGCCGGCGGAAAGTAGATGTTGGTACTTCCAGCGGTGAGCCAGAACACCGCGATCAGAAGCACGACCGGCAGCCAGAGCAGCGTGACGACTCGGCCGATGCGAGCGGATGCCGTGACGGGGGCGTGTGCATCAGTCATTGTCCGAGGGCCTCCAGCGTAGAAAACGGGCTTCCAGGAGTTCTGCAAGCCGCGTGACGACGAAGCCCAGCGTGCCGGCCACGACGAAGTACGCGAACGCCGTCGCAGATGCCCCGTCCAGTTGCGCTTGGGCCAGCCCCTGGCCGATACCGGGCAGTCCGCCGATGACCTCGGCGCCGACGGCGACGAGCACGGCGACGGTGGTCGCCAGCCGCACCCCCGTCATGATCGACGGGGTCGCGGTCGGCAATGCCACCCGGAGGAAGTACAGGCGAAAGCGTATGCGGTACGAACGCGCGGTCTCGATGATCGACTCCTCGATCCCGCGAGCGCCGTAAATCGTCTGCACGATCAGTGGGAAGCTGCAGGCGAGAACGATGACGATCAACTTTGTGGGCAGCGTCGTTCCGTAGAAGAGGATGATGACCGGCAGGAGAGCGATCGAGGGGAACGACCGCCCGATGTCGACGAGAATCCGCGTGGATCTCTCCACGAACGGCGACAGGCCCGCCAGGAGTCCGATCGGAATGGCGATCACGGCCGAGGTCACAAGACCCAGCATCGCCCCGCCGAGTGTGGCCCCTACGTCGCCCCAGAACGATGCCTGGCCCAGCAGCGAGACCAGCGCCACGGCGACCTCACTGAATGGCGGGAGAAGGGATGCCGGCAGAACGCCGCTGCGGGCGATGACCTCCCAGAGGATGATCGCTCCGGCGATCACACCGATCTGGGCGGCCACGCGCGACATCTTGCTGCGCTCGGAGTCGGCGTGGCGCGCCTCGCCCGTGCGGTGCAGTGTTGCAGAGAGTGTCATGTGCCCGTTCGCTTCGTCAGTTCTTTTCCGCGTCCGGCCACAGCAGCTGAGAGGCGACGTCCACCTTCTTCTTGATGAACCCCTGGGCATACATCGCATCTGCCATCTGCTGGATGACATCTACATGGAAGGGTCCCCCGAACGGCGCAATCGGCCGCTTCGCGATGTAGTCCGCGGGGAGCTTGGTGAGTCGCGTGTCGATCTCTCTAACGCGGTCCGGATTCTTGTTTGCGAACTCTTGAGCCCGCTCGTTAGCACGGATGAACGCCGCAACGACTGCCGGGTTGCTGGCCATGTACTTGTTCGCCGCTCCCCAGGCAACCTGCGTCACTCTCGGGAACGTCATACCGCCACTCGTTGCGTCTAGGAAGGTAAAACCCTTCTGGATCGCTCCTTGGAAGAACGCACCGAACGTCAGGATCGCGTCGGCTTGGTGCCCAAGGGCCGCGTCCGCGAGTGAATCCGGGGTCAGCTGAACCCACTTGATAGAGTCCAGCGGCACGCCGGCGTCCTTGAGAGCCTTGTTCACGGAGACGACCGGCGACCCAGCGAGCTGATTGGTCGCGATCGTCTTGCCCTTCAGATCCGCGATCGACGTGATCGAACTCCCCGGGGGGACGAGCAGACCAGAGCTGGCTTTGTTCGATGGGTCGTCATTGTAGATGGCCGAGATCAGCGAGATCGGCACATCCTGCGAGGCCGCAGCGATCGGGGTGGCGATGTCGATCATGGCGAATTGGATCTGGCCACTCACCAGCTGCGGTGCGAGCGTCGCGGGGTTGCCGGTCCCCGCCTTCACATCGACGTCTAGACCTTCGTCCGCGAAGAAGCCTTCTTTGATGCCGATTTCGAGTGGCTCGAACTGGGCGCCGGCCGATCGGATGACCGAGATCTTCACCGGGTGCGCCGGATCGAGGGTGGCGGTGGTCGCGCCCGCCGGCGTCCCCGATGCGGATGACGCACATCCCGACAGAGCCAGAGCTGCCGCCGCAACGGCGGCACCGACGGCGACGTAACGACGTACTCGAGCGTGCATGTTGTGCCTCCTCGCACTCTCCGCGTCGTGCGCCCGGCGTGGGCGGCATCTCCGGCAGAGGACCTGGTCGACATGCTTCTAGGCGCAGAATGGTTCTGTCAACAGATACTAGTTATCGGCCAACCCGCTTCTGAGACCGACCTTGCCGTGGCGATAATGCACAAGCGAAACACTCGCTCGACCGGCGGACGGCCGAGAACGCATTGTCTAAGCTCGCCGTATGAGCGATCTGCGCGGCATCGACGTCAATCTGCTCGTCGTTCTCGACGCCATCCTCACCGAACGAAATCTGACTCGCGCGGGAGAGTCCATCGGCCTCACACAGCCGGGGGTGAGCGGCGCTGTCGCAAAACTGCGCAAGCTGTTCGACGATCCCCTGCTCGTGCGCGGCGGACGCATGTCGGAGCTGACCCCGAAGGCGCTCGAGCTGCAACCGATCGTGCGCGAGGCGATGGCTGAGATCGCCCGCACCCTGAACATGCGGCCCATGTTCGACCCGCGCACCACCGACCGCCAGTTCCGCATCACGGCGTCTGACTACGCGCTCTCGGTCATGACCGCACCGCTGCTGGACGTGCTCGAAGAGCAGGCGCCGGGCGTTTCGGTCGAATTCTCGCCGCTCATCAACGTCGAGCCCATCGACCTGCTCCGCGAAGACGTGGTCGTCGCCTCGGCGACGCGGCTCATCCCAGGCAAACACCAGGCCCTGTTCTCGGACACTATGTCGTGCATCATCTCCGCTGACAATCCGCGACTCCGCAACGGGGCGCTCACGCTCGAGGACCTGACACAACTGCCCTACGTGCAGGTCGCGCTCGCACAAGGAGTAGTGATGTTCGCGGATGAGGCGCTGACCGAGGCAGGCGTCAGTCCCTCCGTGGCGCGCATCGTCCCCGGGTTCTTGCCGGTGCCGTTCACTGTGGCCGGCACCGCGTTCTTCGGGTTCGCACCGACTCGGCTCGCCGAGCTGTATGCCGACGAACTGGGGCTTGCCATCGCGCAACTCCCGTTGCGCCTGCCGGTGCTCGTGGAATCGGCATACTGGCACCCCTCACGCACGGACGATCCCGCACTGAGCTGGCTCCTTGGCGTGCTGCGCACCGTTTCGGAGCGCATCGAGTTCGCCGACGGCACCGACGAGTGACAGAGCGCGGGGGTTCAGCCCGCAAGCATTCCCAGCGCCGCTATCGCCTGATCGACGGCGTCGGGATGCGGCGCCGAATCGCTCGCGAGGATCTGCCAGGGCGCAGCATCCACCCCCGGCGCCACCACCACAACGAGGTCGTGGTTTTCCACACGCCCGTCGGAGAGCTCCACCTCGATGTGACGGTCGATCACGACCGACCCCACGAGTTCGGTGTCGGGCCGTACCTCGACCCCCCACAGACGCAGCCGGTCAGCGAACGCGTCGGTCTCGGCGTCTTCCTCTCCCAGAGCACGCAAGGCGACCTGGATGTCCAGCACCGCGTCATCGCCTCCGACGGCGAATATCACGTCGAGACCCGCACGCGCGAGCGCAAGCGCCGCCACCGCGCCTGCGGCGCCGGCGCCGACGACCAAGCCGGATGCACCCGTCATCGGCACTCCTGACGTCGAAGCTGCACAGCATTTCCGCTGCGAGATTGAAACTACGGGGCGGGATGCCGCGGCGGAACGTCCACCGGGCGATGCAAGCCATTTCTCCCGCGGGGAGGTCGGTGGCTATCGCGTGCGCAGAGACTCGTCGTCGCTGATCTCTTGGATCAGCTGTTGCCGGAACCACACGTGCACGGGGTCTCCATCGTGGCTCTCGTGCCACCAGAGCTTCAGGTCGATGCCGACGCTCCCGAACGGCGCGGGTACCCCGATGACGCCGTCGGACGGGCCAAGCACCTCGGCGACCGCGCCCGGCACGACCGCCACGAGATCGGTGCCCGCCACGATCGACGGGAGTGGCAAGAAGCTTTCCGCGGTCACGCGCGGCGCGCGCCGATCGATGCCCAGCTCACGCAGCCGGCGATCGGCGGGCGTGAAGTGCAGACGACCGAACTGGGCCACCGCCTGCGGCAGCGACACGAACGCCTCGAGCGAGAGCCGTCCGTCCACGAGCGCAGGGTTGCGCGGGTCGATGACACACACGTACTCGTCACGCAGCACGTCGGCGCGGCGCCCCTCGATGCCGATGCCCGGCACCGTCACGACGAAGTCGTGCGTGATGAGGTCACGGGCGCTCTCCATGGGCCGCTCGGGCAACGGCACGACGTCAACGCGGAGATACGGGGCTCGTTCGAGTACAGCCGCAATCGCCCCCCGCAAGCGCATGGTGCCGTAGTCGGTCATCATGAGCGTGAAGTCGCGGCGCAGCGACGACGGGTCGAAACCGGTCTCTCCGGCGAGCACGCGCTCGATGAGCGGCACCGTCTCCTGCACCTGCGGCAGCAGCAGGCGCGCCAGCGGGGTCAGCTCGTATTCGCGTCCGACGCGCACGAGCAGCTCATCGTGAAACACCGTGCGCAGGCGCGCGAGTGCCGTGCTCATCGACGACTGACCCATCTGCACGCGCTGGCCGGCGCGCGTCACGTTGGCCTCTTCGAGCAGCGCCCGCAGCGGGAGCAGCAGGTTGAGATCGTGTCCGACGGCCATGCTCGCATCGTAGCGGGCCGGGTTAGCGTTGCCGGCCACCCTCGGGCACCGTGACCTTTCGACGGCTCACCCCAGGACGGACCCGCCGCCGTCGATCACGAGGTTCACGCCCGTGATCCAGGTCGCCTCGTCGGAGGCCAAGAACACGGCAGCGTTCACGATGTCGGAGGTCTGGCCGACGCGACGCAGCGGGATGCGGTCCCAGGTCGCCTTGAGCTCGGCGGGTGGATTTTCGACAAGGAACTCCGTCGCCGGGGTCTGGATGAACCCGGGCGAGATGCACACGGCGCGGATGCCGAGGGGGCCGCCCTCGACCGCGAGATGCTGCGTGAGGTTGATGACGCCGGCCTTGGCTGCGCCGTGCACGTTCTGCGGCATGAACTCGACGCCACGCGTCCCCGCGATCGAGCCGATGTTGACAATGACCCCGCCACCCTCCTTGAGGTGTTTCCAGGCTGCGCGCACCGCGTAGAACACGATGCTCAGCTCGCCGCGCAGGTTCAGCTCCCAGTCGTCGACCGACAGCTCGTCGATCGGTGCGAAGCGCTGGATCCCCGCGTTGTTGTAGAGGATGTCGATGCCGCCGTAGACGCCGGCGGCGGCATCCACCCACTCCGCCGTGGTCTGCGGGTCGCTCAGGTCGACGCCGCCGAACCCGGTGATCTCGCCACCTTCGGAGCGCACGATCTGCACGGTCTCGTCGAGCGTGTCGGAGTTCAGGTCGCAGCCGACCACCTGTGCACCCTCCGCGGCGAACCGGCGCGCCGCGTCACGGCCCATGCCGCCGCCGATGCCGGTGATGAGTGCGATCTTGCCGTCCAGCCGTCCCATACGGCCTCCTTCTCTCGTCGCTGAGTCGTGCACTCCCACGGTAGGGATCTCTCGCCGTCCCGGGAATCCGTGCGGCCGCATACCTCCTATCCGGCGCGGTGCCGCCGGGCGGGGCGGGATGCCGCGATAGCTGGTATGCCCGAGCAGGCGCTGTGTGACGGCATCCCGAATCGTACTGTCGGATCGGATCACCATCTCTTTGCGAGGAGTTCGACGATGACGTCTGCCACCACCGACTTCGACGGCCGGTTCGTGCTGCCTACCGACCCCGACTGGGACCAGGCCCGTGTCGGGCGTGTGTTCAACGGACGCCGGCCCGACCGGCAGCCCGACGCGGTGCTGATCGCCGCATCGGTAGGCGACGTGCAGCGCGGTGTATGCCTGGCCGCCGAGCGCGGCTGGACGGTGGCGGTGCGCTCGGGCGGGCACGCCTGGGCGGCGTGGAGCGTGCGCGAGGGCGGGCTGCTCATCGACCTGGGCGCACTCGACGACATCACCTACGACGAGACCACGCACATCGTCGCGGCCGGCCCGGCGGTCAAGGGCGGTGAGGTGCTCTCGCCGTATCTCGAAGAGCGCGGACGATTCTTCAACGGCGGTCACTGCCCGTCCGTGGGCATCGGCGGATTCCTGCTGCAGGGCGGCCAGGGGTGGAACCAGCGCGGCTGGGGCTGGGCGGCCGAGTCGATCGTCGCGATCGACGTGGTCACCGCTTCGGGCGAGCTCGTGCGCGCCGATGCGGAGCAGAACAGCGATCTGTACTGGGCTGCCCGCGGGGCGGGCCCGAGCTTCCCGGGCATCGTCGTGCGCTTCCACCTCGCGACGCGGGCGGCCGCCGGCGCCGTCGCGCACACCGTGCAGGGCTACGAGCTCGACGACTTCACCGAGGTGATGACCTGGATGTACCAGGTGCACGGCAGCATCCCCGACAACGTCGAGATCGTATGCGTTTCGGTGACCACCCCGGCGCCCGACGGCGCGGAGCGCCGACTGCTGCTGGTCACCGGCTTCGCGTTCGGCGACGACCTCGCGCACGCGCAGGCCTCGCTCGCGGCGTTCAACGAGTGCCCGGCGCTGGAGCGCGCCGTCTTCGTGAAGGATGCCGCGCCCTCGTCGATGGCCGAGCAGCGCGCCGAGCAGGAACGGCAGAACCCCGAGCACTGGCAGTACATCACCGACAACGCGTGGGTCGACGGCGAGAACACGCCCGAGGGCATAGCGGCGATGATAGAAGGGATCCGTCCCCTGTTCACGACCAACCCCACCGACCGCGGTTTCGCGATCTGGATGAGCAACGCACCGCGCCGCCCACTGCCCGACATGGCGTTCTCGCTGCACACCGACGCGTACGTCGCCGCCTACACCGTGTACGAGGACCCCGCCGAGTACGAGCGCAACCGCGCGTGGATGGACGAGGTGTTCGCATACGCCGAGCCGGTCACCGCCGGCCAGTACCTCGGCGACAGCGACATGACGAACCGCCAACTGCGGTTCATGGCGGCCGAGAACTGGGAGAAGCTGCAGCGGATCATCACGGAGCGCGACCCCGAGGGCCGCTTCCACCGCTATCTCGCCGCCGACGATGCCACCGTGAACCACAACCACTGGGAACTGACACGGGCATGATCGACTCGCCGCTCTCGCCGTCATCGCTGTTCTCGCTCGACGGCCGCGTCGCGATCGTCACCGGTGCGACCAGCGGCATGGGCCTGGTCACCGCCGAGGCGCTGGCCGCGGCCGGCGCCCACGTGGTGCTGGCCGGGCTCGGTGATGCCGCCGGCGCCGCCCGTGGTCTGGTCGATCGCGGCATGAGCGCGGTGGGCGTCGAGTGCGACCTGACCGATGCATCGGCCCCCGCCGCGCTGGTCGCCGAGACACGAGACCGCTTCCGGCGCATCGACGTCGTCTTCGCGAACGCGGGAGCAGCGATGGATGCCCCACAAGACGCCGCACACCCGGGCACCACTAAGGCGCTCGAGCGCTTCGACCGGATGGTCGACCTGCACGTGCGCTCGGTGCTGCGCCTGGCCGATGCTGCGCTGCCGGTCATGGCGGACGGCGGCGGCGGGCTGTTCCTGGTCATGTCGAGTCTGTCGGGCCTGCGCGGCAACCGCGCGATCGGCGGCTACGGCATCACCAAGGCAGCCAATGCCCAACTGGCCCGCAACATCGCCGTGCAGTGGGGCCCACGCGGAATCCGCGCGAATGCGCTGTCTCCCGGCGTGATAGCCACCGACTTCGCGCGTCCCATCACCGACGATCCGGATGCCGCAACCGTGCGCCTCGCCAAGACGCCGCTGGGCCGCTTCGGACGCCCCGAAGAGGTCGCGGGCGCGGTTGTGTGGCTCGCTTCTGACGCCGGAGCGTTCGTGAGCGGGCAGAACATCGTGATCGACGGGGGCACCCTTGCCGCCGACTGAGCGCGTCGCCATCGTCACCGGCACCGAGAGGCGCATCTGACGCGTACACGCCGGCCGCGGCATCCACCCCACTCGTTCAGCAGTCGCCTTCTGCAACGCTCGGCCGCGGCTACCCGCAGAAGGTGCCTGCCGGACAGGGCCCCATTTCGACGGGCGGGCTCTGCGGCCGCCCGTCACCGGGACCAGGGATGCCGCAACACATCGGCCCGTGCGATGCAAGGCATCTTCCGCTCGGCGTTCCGATCGCCGGCACGGTCTGGTGTGATGACAGGGCTGGCACAGCCGCCAGACCCGAGATGAGGCGAGGGCGCCTTAGGCATCCCCCCTCCTGATACACAGCAGGAGTATCCGTGAGAACTGCACGAAAGATCACCATGGCCGCGGCCATGGTCGCGATCGCGCTCACCGTGAGCGCATGTACGACGGATGGCGGCAATGCCGCGAAGCCCTCCGACTCCAGCTCGCTGAGCGCCGCTGCGCAGAAGGCGCTCGACACGGCCTACACGGGTGTCGGCTCCACTCTCGAAGACCTCACACCGGCCACCCCCAAGTCCGACATCAACTTCTACGTGATGTCGTGCGGCCAGTCGCTCTCCACCTGCGCTGCACCCACCGCGGCGATGGTAGATGCGGCGAAGACCGCGGGGTGGAAGACCACGGTCGTCGACGGCAAGCTGAGCCCCGAGGGCTTCGCGACCGCTATCCGCCAGGCCGTTGCCGGCGGCGCCGACGTGCTCGTCCCTGTGGGCATCAGCTGCAGCGCCGCGGCGGCGGCGTTCAAGGAGGCGAAGAATGCCGGAGTCGTCATCGTCGGAGGCGGCGGCGTCGACGACTGCGACCCGAAGGAGTGGAACACCGACCGTCTGTGGCTGGAGAACCCGCCGGTGCCAACCCCCTTCGGCACAATGGGCAAGCTGCAGGCCGATTACACCTGGGGCAAGACGAACGGCGACCTGAAGGCCGTCGTCGTGAACATGACCAGTAACCCGTGGGGGTCCCTCGTGACCTCCGGCTACACCGATGAGGTCAAGGCGCTCGGCAGCGGCGAGGTCGTCGCCACCGTCGATATCTCAGACCCTGAGAGCGCCGACGGCAGTTACATCCAGAAGATCGTCAGCGTCCTGTTGGCGCACCCCGACGCCAATGCGCTCGTCATGCCGACCGACGCCTACCTCGTGAACGGCCTGGCCGCGGGCGTCGCCCAGGCCGGACTGGCAGACAAGCTGACCGTGGTCGGCGGATTCGGCTCGGAGGCAGCGATCGACATGATCCGCGACGGCCAGCCGGGCATCACCGCCACAATCGGCCAGGCGCAGATCTGGGAGGCCTGGGGCTCAGTCGACACCGCAATCCGCGTGCTCGACGGCAAAGACCCCCAGTACATCGGTCAGTCGCTGCAGGCGGTCGACGCCGACCACAATATGCCGAAGTCGGGCCCGTACGACGGCAGCATCGACTGGAAGAGCAAGTTCCTCACGGCGTGGGGCAAGTGACCGACGTGACGACGAACCCGGGAGCGGCAGGGTCGACCCCTGCCGCTCCCGGCGCGTCGACCTCCGACCTCGCACTCGTGGTGCGGCACCTCGACAAGGACTTCGCCGGAACCCGGGCGCTCAACGACGCTTCCCTCGTCGTCCGCCGCGGCACCGTGCACGCCCTGCTCGGCGGCAACGGCTCGGGAAAGTCGACGACCATCAAGATCCTTGCCGGCGTGTACCCCGCCGACGGCGGTGAGCTCACGATCTTCGATGAGCAGCATGATCTTCGGGGATACTCCCCGGCGACGGCCCAACAGGCAGGGCTGCGCTTCGTGCATCAGGACCTCGGGCTGTTCGACGACCTCTCGATCGAGGAGAACTTCGCACTCGACGCCGGCTATCCGCGTCGCGGCGCCGGCATCGACTGGCGCGCACTCCGACGTCGCGTGACCGCGCTGCTGCGAGAGTACGAACTCGACATCGACCCGCGCGCGCCGATCCGTACGCTGCGTCCCTCCGATCAGACAATGGTGGCCATCGCGCGCGCCCTCCAGGATCAAGACGCTGATCAACAGCTCATCCTCGTGCTCGACGAGCCGACAGCACGCTTGGCCGCGCACGAATCCAAACTGCTGCTCGAGCGGGTGCGACGCCGCGCCGACGAGGGACAGACAGTGCTCATCGTCAGCCACCGGCTTCGCGAGGTGCTCGCCGTCTCCGACGACTTCACCATCTATCGCGACGGCCGCGTCGTCGGCGAGCTGGTCGCCGAGTCGCCCACCGAAGACCGCCTCATCGAGATCATGGCAGGCCGTGCCGTCCAGGCGCTGCGGCCCACCGGTGACGTCACGGCCGCCGACGACACTCCGGTCCTCTCGGTCACCGGACTTCGCGGCGGCCCGGTCCGTGGCATCGACTTCACCGTGCACCGCGGAGAGATCCTGGGCCTGACGGGCCTGGTGGGCTCAGGCCGGTCGAGCGTGCTGAAGATGGTCTTCGGTGAGCACGCCCCCGACGCAGGCACGATGTCGCTCGAAGGCTCGGCGTTCGAGCCGCGCGACGTGGGCGACGCCATGACCGCGGGCGTGGCATTTGTCCCCGAGGATCGCGCTCGCGAGGCATCCTTCATGGATCAGACGGTGTCCGAGAACCTCGCCTTGGCGACCCTCGCCGAGAACTGGACGGCCGGCTTCATGCCGCGCCGCCGCGAGCGCGCCACTGCTCGCCGGCTGATCGAGACCTTCGGCGTCAAGGTCGGCGGACCCGACGCGCTGTTCTCGTCGATGTCGGGCGGCAACCAGCAGAAGGTCGTGCTGGCACGGTGGATGCAGCGGCAGCCGCATCTGCTGCTCCTGGACGAGCCCACCCAGGGCGTGGACGTGATGAGCCGCGCCGACATCTACAACAGCATCCGTCACGCCGCAGCCGAAGGCTGCGCGGTGATCGTCGCTTCGAGCGACCTCGCCGAGATCCATGCGCTCTGCGACCGCACCCTCATTCTCAGCCACGGGAAGATCACCGACGAGGTCGCCGCAGGTGCGCTCGACGTCGACGGGCTGACCAGCCTCGTGTTGCGCGAGAAGACCATCCCTGATGCCCACCCGGAGGCGACCCATGACTGACACGAAGACCCCTCCCGCCTCGGCGACCGTTTCGATCCCGGTGAAGCAGACCCCGACGGTGCTCCGGCTTCTGGAGAGCTACGCCCTGCCGCTGCTCACCGTGCTCGTCTACGCGTTCTTCTGCTTCTTCCCGTTGTCGAGGGCCGCGTTCCCGACGATGAACAACCTCAACGTGATCCTGGGCAGCAATGCGGTCATCGCACTGATCTCGATCGCCGCGTTGTTTCCGCTCATCTGCAACTACTTCGACTTCTCGCTGGGCGCCAACGCGGTGATGACGCAGGTGATGACCGCGGGCTTCATGTCGACGTTCGGGATGCCGCTGTGGCTGTCCATCGTGGTATCACTGATGCTGGGAACCCTGGTGGGCGTGGTCAACGGCTTCTTCGTGACCCGCCTGCACATGAGCCCGTTCGTGACGACGCTGGGCATGTCGATGCTGCTGGCGGGACTGCTCAGCTGGTTCACCGGCGGCAAGACACTGGCAAGCGGCATCGACCCTGCGCTCATCACGTTTGGCTCCACCCGGATCGCCGGCGTCCCGCTCGTCTTCTTCATCACGCTGTTGGTGGCACTGCTGGCGTGGTACTTGCTCACTCACACACCGTTCGGTCGTTCCCTCTACGCGATCGGCTCGAACCCCACCGCGGCCACGCTCGTCGGCCTGCCGGTGACCAAGAACGTCTGGTGGAGCTTCATCGCCGCCGGGTTCATCGCGGGCGCCGCGGGCGTGCTGCAGCTGGCGCGCGTGGGCAGCGCCGCGGCATCCGACGGCGGCACGCTGCTGTTCCCCGCGCTCGCCGCAGTGTTCCTGGGCGCGACCGCCATCCGACCCGGCTTCTTCAACGTGTGGGGCACGATCATCGGTGCGGTGTTCGTGTCGGTGTCGGTGAGCGGTCTGGCGCTTTCTGGGGCGAGTGGCTGGGCATCGAGCGTCTTCAATGGCGTCGCATTGCTGGCGGCGGTAGCCCTGTCGACGTACCTCGGGCGCAGCAAACGCAAGGGGTGATCGCGCCGCGGAGTCTAGACTGGGCGCACTTGCCCACCGTTCGACCAGACCGCGCCCACAGGCCCAGAAAGCGCACCGTGACCGATGTCCGCAAACTCGACCTGAACCTCGTCGTCGTGCTCGATGCACTGCTGGACGAACGCAATCTGACACGAGCAGCTGAACTCGTGGGTATGACGCAGCCGGCGGTCAGCGGCGCCCTTTCACGACTGCGCGGCCTACTCGACGATCCGCTGCTCGTCCGCGAGGGGCGCGGTTTCGCCCTCACGCCCTTTGCGGAGTCGCTACTGCCGGCTGTGTCGGAATGCATGGCCGAGGTGCACCGGATGTTCGAGGTGCTGCCCGAGTTCGACCCGGCGAACTCGACGCGCACGTTTCTCCTGGCGGCGTCGGATTATGTGCTGTCCGAGCTGACGAGCCCGCTGCTGTCGATCCTCGAGCGGGACGCGCCGCACACCAACATCGAGTTCGACGGACTGCCCACGGAAGACGTCGTCTCACCCATCGATCTGCTGCGACGCGATATCACCATCGCTGCGGCCGGCCGTGGCGTGCCCGGGAAGCGCACGTCACTGTTCTCGGACCGATTCGTGTGCATCGTGGATGCCGCGAACCCGGCGCTCCGGGATGGGGCACTGTCCCTGTCGGCCCTGCACGGGCTGAGACATGTGCGCTCGGTCTTCGGCGCCCACGCCTCGACCCAGATCGACGACATGCTCAGCGCCGCCGAGATCACGCCGCGCGTCGCGGTGACCGTGCAGGGGTTCATGCAGGTGCCGTTCACTGTCACCGGCACTCCGTGGGTCGGCTGGGTCCCCGAGCGCACCGCCCGTCGCTACGCCGAGCGGCTCGGCCTGACGATCGCCCGAACCGAGATCGCCCCGAGCGTCCTCGTGGAGGCCGCCCACTGGCATCCCTCGAAATCCGGCGATCCCGCGCTGACCTGGCTCGTCGCGCAACTGCGTGCGGCCTCCGAGCTCGTGGAGTTCGGCGCCGACACGTGACTCAGTGCGGAATGCCGAGGTCGCGCTGCACCCCGTCCAGGTCCGTGTGGATGAAGGCGTTGTACGCCACCTGAATGTCCTTGAACCGATCGGTCTCGTCGACCTCGTACATGATCAGCCCGTCGAACTGGAACGTCTCGCCCTTCCTGACGGCCCCGAAGATCGTGTGTGCGTCGTCGTGCAACGTCGTGAACAGCGTCAGCATGCGGATCGCGATCGTCGGACCGTCGGTGACGAACCGCGGCACCGTCAGCTGCTCGCGGAAGCGCCCCCAGATGTTGCCGTTGTAGTGGTCCTTCATCCCCTCGACGCCGGTGAACTCGAGCGTCCCGTTGCGCATGTGCATGTCAGGTGCGAGGTAGTCCTCGAACGCGGTGTCGTCTTCTTCGTTGAATCGGCGGATGTACTCCCGGAACCGTGCTTCTTCCATGCCTCCAGACTCACCGAGCGCGCGCTCGGTGAACAGAGCGCGGGAGCCATACCTGGCATCACGGCGAGACCTCCTCGAACACGCGGTTGCGGGTGTGCGGGGTGAACTGGGCGAGGATCGACGCGATGATCAGGAACGACGAGATCAGCATGAGCGACCAGAACACCGACAGGTGCGGAATGAGCGGAGCCAGGATCAGGATGCCGATGCCGCCGCCGACGTGGCCGACACCGTCCACGATCGCAAAGCCCGTCGAACGCGCCCGGGTCGGAAAGCTCTCGATCGTCATCGCGTAGCTCGGCGAGACCCACAGGTTGAATCCGGCGAAGATGATCATCGCACCGATGAACGTGACAGCGAGCGAGCTGCTGCCGACGGCGACCACTATGGCTCCGATGAACGTCACCACCGTGCCGATCGGCAGCCAGTAGCGGCGCTCGAGCTTTTCGACGATGAACGACATCACGACGGCCTCGATGATGAAGCCGATCGATCCGACCGCGGCGATGATGCCCGCCTCGGGCGGAGTGAACGTCAACGACGTCAGCACCGACGTCAGACCGGCCGCGTAGGCGTAGACAGTGATGTAGCCGACGAACCACATGAAGAACAGCAGGATCACGCGCCGCAGGTAGATGGGGTTGCCGAAGATATCGGAATACGGCACGCGGGGGGCCGGCGGCCAGTGCGTGGGAACCTCGGCGAGCGAGGGCTCCGCCAGAGCGCCGCGCCGCAATGCACGTCGCTCCATGTCGTCGGCGATCGCCGCGGCATCCTCCGTCCGTCCCCTCTGCAGCAGCCAGCGCACCGACTCGGGCAGCTGGAACCGCAGCAAGATCGCGATGATGGCCAGGGCCGCGCCGACCACGTACATCCAGCGCCAGCCGTTCTCCAAACCGGCCGCGAACGGCAGCCCGGTCGGCCACGGTGTGGCCTCGGTGGTCAGGATGAGCCCCAGCCAGATACCCACGAATGCGCCGACGGCCGACATGATGAACACCACGGTCGTGAACTTCGCGCGCGACTGCTTCGGGGCCACCTCGCCGACGTAGGTGTTCACGATGGCGAGGTCGGCACCGATGCCGATGCCGGTGATCGCCCGCGAGACCACGAAGTTCGCGTAGTCGGGCGCCAGCGCCGTGTACAGCGACCCCAGCCCGGTGATGAGCATCGTGATCAGCAGCATGTTGCGGCGCCCGATGCGGTCCGACAGCGGGCTGAGCACGAGCGTGCCGACCACGTAGCCGAGCAGGTTCATGATCGTGGGCAGCGCCAGGTAGTTCAGTGCCGTCTCGGGCGTACACCCCGGGACCAGCTGCGTGCACGTCTGCACGAACGACACGTTGATGTCGAAGATGTCGTAGAACGTGAACAGGAATCCCAGACCGATGATGATCAGGAACGCGGGCGAGAGCGACCAGGTGCGGATCCGGTCGAGACGCGCCATGACCTGACGCGATGCCTCAGGGATCGGCTCGCCGAGTTCGGGTCCTTGGCGCTGGTACTCCCGCCGGCTGCCGGCCGTGCCGGCCGAGCCGCTCATGATGCCTTCCTCGAATTCGAGACGGTGCCGTACATGTCGTTCCCCTTTCACTGCGTCGTGATGAGGTCCGTCAGGACGGTGTCGCATACGCGGTGTGGGTTCGGGCATCGCAGGCAGGCACCGAGGCTGCCAGGCGGTCGAAAACTTACCACCGTCCGCGCGTAATGGCGCAGATCAGCGGCAAGTTCTCGGGAAGGGGCGGGATGCCGCGGCCTCCCCGGCGCGTCAGAACACGTACTCCATGAGCTCGACGCCCAGGGTGCGGAACGCGTCGTGTGCGCGCAGCCGGTGCGCGATCGACAGGTCGTCGAAGCACACGGTCAGCGCGTAGGCGATGCCTGCGCGCGGGCCGGCGAGCACCCCGGCCTCGCAGCGGACACCGTCGGCACGCCCGGTCTTGTTGATGAAGAGCAGGCCATGCCGGTCGTTGAAGTGCGCGAACGGGTCGAGCCCCGTCGCCGACGCAACCAGGGAAAGGTCATGGTTCAGGCTCAGCCATTCGGCGACCTGGGCGCTCACGCCTGCACTCACCACCTCGGAGTTGACCAGCGCCGCGAAAAGCTGAGCCAGCTCCCGCGCGGTACCCAGCGCCACGTGCGGCGCATCGTCGGGTCCGCGGTTGTCGCGGAACCGGTCGAGTAGCGCAGATCGGGCCAATCCCAGGTCTTCGATGCGCGCCCGCACGGCGGGCAGCCCGACCCGGGTGATCAGCGCGTTCGCCGCGGTGCCGTCACCCGCGGCCGCGGCCAGCACGGCGAGGTCGACGACCGGCAGCGCCGGCGCCTTCAGATGCTGCCACACTCCGCCGTTCTCGACGCGGTCGATGATGTTGCGGTCGACGATCTCGAGCCCGTCGAGGGCTCCCGTCTCGATCTGTGCGGCGACCTCGATCAGCAACGGCACGACGCCGAGCCCGGCCACCGGGAGCGTGACGAAGTCGTCGCCGGTGAGCACGGCACTGCCGCGGTCGAGGTCGTCGATGCGCACCGACACCTGCGCCCCCGAACGGGCGAGGTCATCCAGCGCCTTCATCGTTGACGTGAAGCTGCGTCTGCCGACCGCCGCCCTCCTCGGCCGTCGACTGTTACCACGCCGCGTCCCCCGAAGCGGCGCCATATCTGGGGGCGTGCCCACTCGTGTCCTTCCGCGATCATCCAGGGGGGAGTCGCGCGCAGCGAGCGCGCGACGTCTTCAATTGTGCGCCATGAAGGCTACGACGTGGCCGCGATCGACCCAGTCGTCACCAGATCGTCACCCGCTCCGGCTTCGGCAGCCACAGCTCGTCTGACTCGCTGACGTCGAAGGCCTCGTAGAACGCGTCGAGGTTGCGGACGATCTGGTTGCAACGGAACTCGTTCGGCGAGTGCGGATCGATCGTGAGGAGACGGATGGTCTCGGCATCCCGTCCCTTCTGCCGCCACACCTGCGCCCAGCTGAGGAACAGACGCTGGATGCCGCTGAACCCGTCGATCTCGGGAGCATCGGTCTCGCCCAGCGACAACGCGTACGCCGTGATCGCGATGCCGAGGCCGCCCAGGTCGCCGATGTTCTCGCCGATCGTGAGAGCGCCGTTGACGTGGTGCTCGTCGCTCAGCCCGACCGGCACGAGCGCCTCGTACTGCGCAATGAGGCTCTTCGTGCGTTCCTCGAACGCGGAGCGGTCGGCGTCGGTCCACCAGTCCGACAGCTTTCCGGCGCCATCGAAGCGGCTGCCCTGGTCATCGAATCCGTGTCCGATCTCGTGTCCGATGACCGAGCCGATGCCGCCGTAGTTGGCCGCGGCATCCCGATCCGCGTCGAAGAAGGGGTACTGCAGGATCGCGGCGGGGAACACGATCTCGTTCATCAGCGGGTTGTAGTAGGCGTTGACCGTCTGCGGTGTCATGAACCACTCGTCGCGGTCGATCGGCTGCCCGACCTTGGCGAGCTGGCGGTCGTGCTCGAACACGTGCGCGCGGCGGACGTTTCCGACAAGGTCGCCCGCATCGATCTGCAGCGACGAGTAGTCACGCCATTTCACCGGGTAGCCGATCTTCGGCGTGAACGCGTCGAGCTTGGCCAGCGCCCGCTCCCGCGTCTCGGGACTCATCCACTGCAGTGCCGAGATGGACTGGCGGTAGGCCTCGATGAGGTTGGCGACCAGCTCGTCCATGGCCTCCTTCGCCGCGGGCGGGAAGTGTCGCTCGACGTAGACGTGCCCGACGGCCTCACCCAGCGCTGCCTCGACGATGCCGACTCCGCGCTTCCACCGCTCGCGATTCACCGGCACACCGGTCAGCTGGGTGCCGTAGAACGAGAAGTTCTCGTCGACGAACGCGTCTGCCAAGAAGGGGGCGGCGGCGTGCACGACCTTGAATCGCAGCCACGCCTTCCAGTCCTCGAGACGCTCCTGGGTCAGCAGGCCGCCCAGGGCTTCGAAGAAGCTCGGCTGGCTGACGACGAGCTCGGCGAAGGCGTCGTCACGCCCGCCGGCGACGGCATCCCGCCACGGCGTCAGGTCGACGCCGACCAGCTCCTGCGTCTCGTCCCAGGTCTTGAGGTTGTACGTCTCGACCGCGTCGCGGCTGCGCACATTGTCCCAGTGGTGCGAGGCGACCTCGGTCTCGAGCGCGAGGATCTTCGCGGCGGCGTCATCGGCGCCGCCGACGCCGGCCAGTTCGAGGATGCGGGCGATGTGATCGCGGTAAGCCTCGCGGGTGTCGGCGAAGTTGTCGAGACGGAAGTAGCTCTCGTCGGGCAGCGTGATGCCGCTCTGGATGAAGAACGGCACGTACCGCTCGGGGTTGCCCGGGTCGGGTTCGATGTACAGGTCGATGATGCCGCCGACGCCGTCGCGTTCCAGACGGCCGACCGCGGCGAGGAATGCAGGGATCGAGTCGATGGCGTCGACCACGGCGAGCTGGTCGGCCAGCGGCGTGGTGCCGACCTCGGCGATGCGCTCGGTGTCCATGAAGCTCGCATAGAGGTCGCCGATCTTGCGGGCCTCGGTGCCCGGCTCTGCGCTCTGCGACTCCTCGACGATGGCCCGGACGTCCTTCTCGGCCTGCTCGGCAAGGAAATGGAAGGAGCCCCAGCGCGCCTTGTCGTCAGGGATCTCGGTCGCATCGATCCACGTGCCGTTGACGTGACGGAAGAGGTCGTCCTGCGGGCGGATGTCGGCGCTGAACGCGTCGAGTTCCAGGCCCGAACGGGGGGTGTCGGTCATGCTCTCCAGAATAGGCGGTCGCCCTCGCGATCACACCGTCTGTCAGCCGAGACGACGAGAAGATGGGATGTCGGAGCCCGGCCCTACGGTGGATGCAGGAGGTTCAACATGACGACTTTGACAGACCGTCCCGGCACGGCGCTGCTGGTGGTGGACGTGCAGAACGACGTGGTCGGTGAGGCCTATGCGCGCGACGCCGTGGTGACGCGCATCCACGATCTTGTGCGCCGCGCGCGTGCCGCGCAGACACCGGTGGTGTGGGTGCAGCACCACGCCGAAGACGACCTCGTCACCGGCACCGAGGGCTGGCGCATCGTCGCCGAGCTCGAGCCGGCCGGCGACGAGGCGATAGTGCAGAAGGAGTACGGCGACGCGTTCGAGGGCACCGACCTCGAAGAGGTCCTCGCCCGCTTGGGCGTCGGGCGGCTGGTGGTCACCGGCGCCGAGACCGACGCGTGCATCCGCTCCACGATCCACGGCGCGTTCACTCGGGGCTACGACACGACCCTCGTGGGTGACGCGCACACCGCGGGTGACAAGACCGCATGGGGGGCGCCCCCGGTCGACCAGGTCATCGCGCACACGAACCTGTATTGGTCGTTCCAGGGTGCGCCAGGGCGCACGGCCGCGGTCGTCGACGCCGCCGACGTCGACTTCGCCTGAGCCGCGTCACCCCTTCGTCGCTCCGGCCAGCAGGCCCCGCACGAAGAAGCGCTGCAGCGCGAAGAACACGATCAGCGGCACGATGATCGCGAGGAACGTTCCTGCCGAGAGCAGATACCACTGCTGCCCGTACGTGCCGGACAGGTCGGTCAACAGCTTCGTGATCGGCGCGTTCGCGCCGGGGGCGAAAACGGTCGCGACCAGCAGGTCGTTCCACACCCACAGGAACTGAAAGATCGCGAACGACGCGATCGCCGGCATCGACAGGGGCAGCACGATGCGGAAGAAGGTCTGGCCGTGCCCGGCGCCGTCCACCTTCGCCGCCTCGATGACATCGCGCGGGATGGCCGAGACCGAGTTGTGCAGGATGAACACGGCCAGCGGTAGCGCGAAGATCGTGTGCGAGATCCAGACCTCGGCGTAAGTGGAGGTGAGGCTGTTCAGATTCAGGCCCGGAAAGATCTGGGTGCCGAAGATGGTGAGCCCGTTCGAATACATGCTCAGCAGGGGCACGAGCGCCATCTGCAGCGGAACCACCTGCATCGCGAAAACGGCGATGAACAGCCAGTCCTTACCTTTGAAGTCGATCCAGGCGAACGCATACGCGGCCAACAGCGCGAGTGTGATGGGGAAGACGGTCGCGGGGATGGTGATGACCAGGGAATTGACGAACGACTGGCCGACCGTGATGGTGTCGTTGAAGTTCAGCGTGTTGACGTAGTTGGCGAGCGTGAACTGTGGGTTGACGAACGCCGTCCACCAGCCGCTGGTGGTGATGTCGGCGGGCGGCCGGAACGAGGTGACGAGCAGGCCGAAGCTCGGGATCGTCCAGATCACTGCAATGACGATCGCACCGACGGTGGCCCACGGGCTGGACAGGCGCAGCTTCGTGCGCCGCAGTGCGCCGCGATTCGTCGAGTCGGCACTGGGGCCCGGGCGGGTACCGGCGATGGCGCGGGTGCTGGTGCTCATCGCTACTCCTCCCGCTGACGCTTGAGATTGCGCGCGTTGTACCAGATGAACGGGGTCACCAGGATGAAGATCAGCAGGGCCAGCGCGGCGGAGTGCCCGGCCTGCGGCGGCAGGATCTCGAACTGCTTGACCATCTCGTACCCGAGCACTGTCGAGTCGTTCTGGCCGCCCGTGGTGGCGGCGATGATGTCGTACACCTTCAGCGAGACGATCGAGATCGTGATCCACACCACGATGATGGTGGGGCGAATGCCCGGAACCGTCACATTCCAGAACCGCTGCCACGCGTTCGTGCCGTCGAGTTCGGCCGCCTCGACCTGCTCGGTGGGCACCCCCTTGATCGCCGACGAGAGCAGCACCATCGCGAAGCCGGTCTGCGTCCAGATCAGGATGATGATGAGCATCACCATGTTCAGCGGGTAGTTCTGCAGCCAGGCCACCGGCGTTCCGCCGAACCACTCCACGACCTGGTTGAGCAGGCCGATCTGCGGATCCTGCGTGTAGTCGAAGAAGAACTTGAAGATGATCGAGGCGCCCACCAGCGAGATCGCGACCGGCATGAAGATGAAGACCTTCAGCACCTTCTCGCCGCGGCTGCGGTCGACGAACACCGCATACAAGAGCCCGATCCCGGTGGCGAACACGGGTGCGATGATCACCCACACGATCGTGTTGATGAAGGCGATCAGCCCCGTGCTGCCGCCCGAGAACACCCAGACGAAGTTGTCGAGCCCGACGAAGTGCGTACCGTCATTGCTGCGGAACGCGTTCACGAACGTCTGTACGGCGGGGTACACCAGGCCGATGAGGAGCAGCAGCAGCGCCGGCGACAGGAATGCGAAAAGCTGGATCACGTAGCCGGAGCCGCCGCGTGCACGGTAGTCGAGCCAGAAGAGGCCTCCGCCGAGAATTGCCGCGATGATCAGCACCCAGAACGCGCCCGCCTCGATGCCGAGGATCAGCAGCACCGCGAGCGGCACGCCGATCGCGACGCACAACCGCATGATCGAGTAGCCACGCCCGGAGCGGGGGGCGACTTCGATGAAGAAGACAACGAGCACCATCACGATCCCGAACGCGACGATCACGACCGGGATCTGGGCCAACGGAGGCAGGCCCGCCAGCCAGGAGAAGAACGCGGACATCGACACTCTCCCTTTCACGGGGAACGGTGATGGCCGGGACGGGCGCCCACGGGCCCCGTCCCGGCGCCCGGTTCAGCCGGCGGGCCAGGCCGCCTGGATCTGCGCCTGCACCGCCGACGTGGACTTCCCGTTGATCCAGTCGACCATTCCGGTCCAGAAGGCGGTCTCCACGACGTTGGGCATCGCGTCGTCCGCACCGAAGCGGAACACGGTGGCCGGATCCTGCAGGATCTTGATGGCACTTGCCAGCAGCGCGTCCTGCTCCTTGGTGGCATCCAGTCCCTTGTTCGCACTGATGAAGGAGGCGTTCGGCACCGCGATCAGGCTGTTGGCCCACTCCGCGCTGGAGAGGTACTGCATCACCTTCTGGGTGGCCGCGTTCGCGTCGAATGCCGCCGCGAAGTCACCTCCGCCGACGACCGCGTTCTTCCCCGCAGTCGGACCCGGCTGTGGGAACGCCCAGATGTCGCCGTCGGGCGCGACCTTCGGAGTGTTCCCCGCCGCGGTCTTCACGGTGGCGAAACTCGCCTCGAGGAAGGTGGCCTGGTTGGTCAAGGCGCACTTACCGGAAGCAAGCGGCGTTGCGACGTCTCCGAACGCGGTCGAGTTGATCGACTTGACATCGCCGAACCCGGCGTTGACGTACTGCGGGTTCAGCAGGGTCTTGCCGAGCGTGTCGAACGCACTGCCGATCGCCGGGTCGGTGAACTTCGTGGTCCCCTTCACCCAGGCGTCATACACAGACGGTCCCGAGTCGGCGAGCACGAGCTCCGCAAGCTGATCGGCACCGGGCCATCCGGAGGCGTCACCTGAGT
This sequence comes from Microbacterium horticulturae, assembly GCF_029094505.1. Taxonomy (NCBI): domain Bacteria; kingdom Bacillati; phylum Actinomycetota; class Actinomycetes; order Micrococcales; family Microbacteriaceae; genus Microbacterium; species Microbacterium horticulturae. The sequence goes on from NZ_CP119108.1 coordinate 3,146,873, forward strand.
TGAACCCCGCGCACCATGGCGGCTGCCCCGTCTTCTGGCGGATGGTACTGGTCAGCTGCAGCAGCTGGTCATACGTCGTCGGCACTGACACGCCCCACTTCTTGAAGTCGGCCGGCGAGTACCAGATGTAGCCCTTCACCGACGCGTCCATGGGGGTCGCGTAGAGCTTTCCACCAGAAGTCACGTAGCCCTGCCAGTCTGTGGAGAAGTTGTTCTTCACGCTGGTCGCGGTGGCGGAGTCCAGCTCTTTGACCTTTCCGGTCTGGACCGCCGCCGACAGCAGACCGGGCTGTGGGAACATGCCGATGTCGGGCAGCGAGTTCGCCTGGATCTTCGTGGCGATGTTCGCGGTGAAGTTCTTGTCACCGGTGTACTGGATCGTGATGCCCTGCTGCTTCGCCCAGGCTGACCACGATGCTTCGAGCTCGGTGGCCTCCGTGCCGGTGTCGGGACCATAGATGGTCACGGTCGCCCCTTTGACACTCCCGCTCGCGTTGCCGCCCGAGCTCCCTCCGCCCGAACTGCAGGCGCTGAGCCCGATGACGGATGCCGCCGCCACCGCCAGCACGGCGGCCTGCCGCACAGGTCCGAATGATCTTCCACCGTTCACGTGCACGCGCATGATGCACTCCTCGCATTCTCTTTGCCTGTGTCGCGTCGACTCGGGTGATGGACGGCCGGCGTGGCGAGGACGGACTGGTGCCAGTTCGCAATTGTGACGGTAGTCGTGTCAGTGGAGGGTGGATGCCGCTGTCAGCGGTCTCTGAACAGACATCCAGACAACGCGCATGAACAGCGATGTCGGCCCCTGCCCATAGGCTCGACTCGTGAGTACCCCCGGCACCCTGAACCGCGACATCCTGCGGCTCGCGGTCCCGGCGCTCGGCTCGCTCATCGCCGAGCCGCTCTTCCTCATCATCGACTCGGCCCTGGTCGGCCACCTGGGCGTGGTGCCGCTGGCCGCCCTGGGGGTGGCATCCGCGATTCTGCAGACGATCGTGGGGCTCATGGTGTTCCTCGCCTACTCCACGACGCCTGCCGTGGCGCGGCGCTTCGGTTCGGGCGATCCGACCCGTGCGGTCTCGGTCGGTATCGACGGCATGTGGCTGGCCCTCGGGCTCGGCGCGGTGCTGGCGCTCGCGGGGTACCTGGGCACGCCGCTGCTGGTGGGGCTGTTCGGCGCCGGGCCCGAGGTCACCGCCGATGCCGAGACGTACCTGGGCATCTCGATGTGGGGGCTGCCGGCGATGCTCATCGTGTTCGCTGCGACCGGACTGCTGCGTGGAATGCAAGACACGGTGACGCCGCTGTGGATCGCAGGCACCGGCTTCGCCGCCAACGCCCTGCTGAACGCGCTGTTCATCTACGGCCTCGGCTGGGGTATCGCCGGGTCGGCGACCGGCACCGTGGTGGCGCAGTGGAGCATGGTCGCCGCCTATGTGGTGGTGATCGGGCGGCTCGCGCGCCGCCATCAGGCCTCCGTACGGCCGCAGCGCGAAGGCGTGCGCGGTTCGGTGCGCTCGGGCGTGTGGATGTTTCTGCGCACGGTGTCGCTGCGCGCCGCGCTGCTGGCGACGGTGGCCGTGGCGACCGCTTTCGGTACGCAGGAGCTCGCGGGCTGGCAGGTCGCGTTCACGATGTTCTCGACGGCGGCGTTCGCGCTCGACGCCCTGGCGATCGCCGCCCAGGCGCTCATCGGCAAGGGACTCGGCTCGGGCTCCACTCGCGAAGTACGCCTGGTGCTGCGGCGCACGCTCGCGTGGGGCGTCTGGTTCGGCGTCGCCGTGGGCGTGCTGATCGGCGCGCTGTCGGGATGGATCGGGATGCTGTTCACCGGCGACGCGCACGTGGCGGCGCTCGTGCAGCCGGCCCTGATCGTGCTCGCCGTCGCGCAGCCTGTCTGCGGCATCGTGTTCGTTCTCGACGGAGTGCTGATCGGTGCCAACGACGCCCGCTATCTCGCGCTGGCCGGCGGTCTCAACCTCGTCGTGTACGTGCCCGTGCTCGTCGGGCTGTCGCTGTGGCATCCCGGCGGCGCCGCGGGCCTCGCGTGGCTGGCGGTTGCGTTCTTCGGCGTGTACATGCTCGCGCGGCTGGTGACGCTGGGCTGGCGCATACGCCGGCCACAGTGGATGACGCAACCGGCGTAGCGACTCCTCGCCGCCGAGATCAGAGGCGTGCGCACCGGCGATCACCATGCGCGTGTTCGGCGCCGATCAGGGCTGAGCACTCACGCCCAGCGGCGGCACCACTCGTACATGATGACGGCGGCGGCCGCGCTCGCGTTGATGGACCGGGTCGAGCCGTACTGGGTGATCTCGAGGACGGCGGCTGCGGCATCCACCGCCTCCGACGACAGCCCCGGGCCCTCTTGACCGAACAGGAGCACGCAGTGCTCGGGCAGCTTCGCATCGATGACCGGCACTGACCCGGGCACGTTGTCGATCGCGATGATCGGAAGGGATGCCGCGGCCGCCCATGCGGCGAACGCGGCGACGTCCTCGTGGTGCATGACGTGCTGGTACCGATCGGTCACCATCGCGCCGCGCCGATTCCATCGCCGCTTGCCGACGATGTGCACGGTGTCGGCGAGGAACGCGTTGGCGCTGCGCACGATCGAGCCGATGTTCATGTCGTGCTGCCAGTTCTCGATGGCGACGTGGAACGGATGCCGTCGCGTGTCGAGGTCGGCGACGATGGCGTCCATGCTCCAGTACCGGTAGCGGTCGATGACATTGCGCCGGTCGCCGCCGGCGAGCAGCTCGGGGTCGTACCGTGGGTCGTCGGGCCACTCCGCCTGCCCGCCGGGCCACGGGCCCACACCGTACGGGATCTCGGGCTCGGGCTCACTCACCGCTCCAGGCTAGTCGCGCCAAGGACTCCTCGGCCCGGCCGCCCACCCTCGCCCCGCCTCTCTCCCGGCCCTCGCCCGGGGCGAGGGGATCTGCCGAGCAGAGGGCCCTTTCACGCGATTCGGCCCTCGGCTCGTCCATTCCCCTCGCCCGAGGCGAGGGCCGCACGGAACCCGCACGCACCGACCGGTCGGTTTGTTCCTCGCGGGGTTTCGGTCAGCCGAAATCAGCGCTACGATTTCGGCATGCCGAAAGATGGGCTCGACACGCTGAGCGCACCGGCGCGCCCGGCGCCGCACGGCGGTGCACGCCCGTCCCGAGGGGTGTGGATGCTGGGACCCGCGCTCGTCGCGGGAGTCGCCTATCTCGACCCCGGCAACGTGGCCAGCAACATGACCGCGGGGGCGAAATACGGCTATCTGCTGGTCTGGGTCGTCGTGCTTGCGAACCTCATCGCGTGGCTCGTGCAGTACCTGTCGGCCAAGCTGGGCCTGGTCACCGGCCGTAGCCTGCCCGAATTGCTCGGCGAGCGCATCCGGCGCCCGTGGGCGCGCCGCGCGTACTGGCTGCAGGCCGAGCTTGTGGCGATGGCCACCGACGTGGCCGAAGTCATCGGTGGCGCGGTCGCGCTGCAGCTGCTGTTCGGGCTGCCGCTGATCTGGGGCGGGGCGATCACGGCGCTCGTGTCGCTCACACTCCTGGTCGCGCAGACGCGACACGGAGCCCGCACCTTCGAGTTCGTCATCATCGGCATGGTCGCCATCATCGCCGTGGGGTTCGTCGCGGGGGTCTTCGTCGCCCCGCCCGACGTCGCCGGCGTCGCCGGGGGTCTGGTGCCCCGCTTCGAGGATTCCGGATCGGTCCTGCTCGCAGCATCCATCCTCGGCGCGACGGTCATGCCGCACGCGATCTACGCGCACTCGGCCCTGACCCGCGACCGGTTCAGCACCGACACCACGCCGATCCCTCGGCTGCTGCGCGCCACCCGCTGGGACGTCTCACTGGCCATGCTCATCGCGGGCGCCGTGAACGTCGCTATCCTGCTGCTGGCGGCCGCGAACCTCGCCGGCGTCGCCGGCACCGACTCGCTCGAGGGCGCGTATGCGGCACTGCACACCGGCGTCGGGCCGGCGATCGCCACGCTTTTCGCGGTCGGACTGCTCGCCAGCGGACTGGCCAGTACCTCGGTGGGCGCGTATGCCGGCGCCGAGATCATGCATGGCCTGCTGCACGCACGTATCCCGCTGCTGCTGCGCCGCCTGATCTCGGTGCTGCCGGCGCTCCTGCTTCTCGGCATCGGGGCCGATCCCACCCGAGCGCTCGTGCTCAGCCAGGTCGTGTTGTCGTTCGGCATCCCGTTCGCACTGATCCCACTGGTGTCGCTGACCGCTCGCGGGTCGGTACTGGGCCGGTTTCGCAACCGCGTCGCCACGACCGTGCTCGGCGCCGCGGCATCCCTCGCCCTCATAGTGTTGAACGGGATGCTGCTGGTCCTCGTCGCCGCGGAGGCCTGACCCCTCTACCCTGGGATGATGCCCTCCCCCGCCGTCGACGACTATCTGAAGACGATCTACCACCACACCGAGTGGCAGGTCGAGCAGATCACGCCGTCGCAGCTGGCCGCACAGCTGTCGCTGGCGCCGTCGAGCGTCACCGAGATGGTGCAGAAGCTCACTGCACAGGGACTGGTCTCGCACCGTCCGTACGGGCCGATAGCACTGACCCCGGAGGGCGCCCGGCGCGCAGCGGCGATCATCCGCCGACACCGGCTGATCGAGACCTGGCTGGTGCGCGAGTTCGACTACGCGTGGGACGAGGTGCACGACGAGGCCGAGATCCTCGAGCACGCGCTGAGCGACCGACTTCTGGCGGGAATCGACGAGCGGCTCGGGCATCCGCACTTCGACCCGCACGGCGATGCGATCCCCGATGCCGACGGCCGCGTACACCGCGAGGAGTTCGTGCTGCTCGCTGATGCGCCGGTCGGTCACCGGGGCCGCGTGCTGCGGGTGAGCGACCGCGACCCGGTGCTGCTGCGTGCGGTGCAGGATGCCGGACTCGACATCGGCACAGAACTCGAGGTCGACGCGGCCGGCTGTGTGCGCGTGGCGGGCGCAGCCCGGACCGTGCCCGCCGGCGCTGAAGAGGCCGTGTGGCTCACGGTGTGAGCACCGAGGTCAGAACAGCAGCCGACCGGCCATCAGCGACACGACGACGAGCGCAGCGTGCCGGCATCCCACCACCGGCGTCGCCCTGCCGTGACCTCGGTCACCGAAGCCGCCGGCGGGCACGGGCGGCCTTCTCAAACGGCCAGCGCACGCGCGTGGCGTTCTCGCAGTACTCCCAGAGGCGCGTGCCCAACGCGGGGTCGCGCGTCGCCTTCGCGGGCGTCGCCCTGTGCGGTTCGCCGTACACGGCGAATCGCGGACCCCAGAACTGTCCGCCCTCCACGACGGGGTCGATCAGGGCGCGCACCGGCGCCCAGGCACCGTGCTCCTTCGACTGGGCGATGGGCGTCTGCAGGTTGTCGACGAAGCGGGTCATCCGGCTCGGTTCGTTCACGCCGCGCACACCGGGGGTACGGCCGCTGATGGAGTAGCCGGGATGGGCGACCACGCTCGTCACGGGCACGCCCGCGTCGCGCAGCCGCCGATCGGCCTCGAGCCCCAGCACGGTGGTCGCGACCTTCGACTGCACGTACGCGCGCCAGGGGGTGTACCCCTCGACGAGCTCGGGGTCGGCCGGCTCACGATCGCCGGACAGCGCGGCGAGGCTGCCGAGCCATACCATGCGCCCGCCGACGACCGCGAGGTTCTGCAGCAGCTCTCCGGCAAGGGCGAAGTGACCGAGAACGTTTGTCGCGAACACGAGTTCGTGCCCGCCGACGGTCTGACGGTGCCGTGGAGGATGGACGATCCCCGCGTTCAGTAGCAGGCCGTGCAGCGGCCCGCGCGTGCGGGCTGTGGCCGCCGCGGCCCGGATCGAGCCGAAATTGCTGGTGTCGAGCAGCAGGGTCTCGAGGCTGCCGGCCTCGTCTCCCCCGACGCCGGACACTCGGCGCTCGACCGCGGCGTGCGCGGCGGCGAGCCGGTTCGGGTTGCGGCCTGTGAGGATCACATGGGCTCCTGCGCGCACGAGCTGCTCGGTCGCGAAATACCCCAGGCCCCGGGTGGAACCGGTCACCAGGTAGCGCCTGCCGCTCAGGTCGGGCAGGCGTCGGGGATCCCAGGCCGTCCGCGCCACCCTTCGAGCATATTCCCGCCGGAGCATCGGGCAGGCGGGGCGCGCGCGGCGCCGATCAGGATCGCACGACCGCATGGGGCAGCGTCCTCTCTCGCGACCCTCCTGGGAATGAGGACGCCTTCTCTCCTGGCCTCCCGTCCTTATCACCAGGAGGGTCTGCTCTAGGCTGGGCGCATGCGGACCCGAGCCGATATCGAGTGCTGGCTGACCGACATGGACGGCGTGCTGGTCCATGAGAACCGCCCGATCCCCGGAGCGTCCGAGCTGCTCGCGCAGTGGCGGGACCGCGGCATCCCGTTCCTGGTCCTCACGAACAACCCGATCTACACGCGACGCGACCTCTCGGCGCGACTGGCGCGCTCGGGGCTCGACGTGCCCGAGGACCGCATCTGGACCTCGGCGCTGGCCACCGCGCAGTTCCTGAAGTCGCAGATGCCCGGCGGCGCGGCGTTCGTCATCGGCGAGGCAGGCCTGACCACGGCACTGCACGAGGCCGGGTTCATCATGACCGAGACGCAGCCCGACTACGTCGTCGTCGGCGAGACCCGGCAGTATTCGTTCGAGGCGATCACGATGGCCATCCGCTTCATCAACGCCGGCGCACGCTTCATCATCACGAACCCTGACTCGACCGGCCCGACGTCGGCGGGCGTGGTTCCGGCCACCGGCTCGTTCGCGGCCCTCATCACCAAGGCCACCGGCAAGGAGCCGTACGTGGTCGGCAAACCCAACCCGATGATGTTCCGCTCGGCCATGAACCAGATCGGCGCCCACTCCGAGAACACCGGCATGATCGGCGATCGCATGGACACCGACGTCGTCGCCGGTATCGAGGCCGGCCTGCACACCGTTCTCGTGAAGACCGGCATCACCGACCGCGCCGAGATCGAGCGGTATCCGTTCCGCCCCGACGAGATCGTCGACTCGGTCGCCGATCTCGTGGATCGCTGATCCGCACATGACCGCGCTCGAGCAGACTCTGCTGTTCGCGGTGACCACGCTGGTGATCGCCGGCACACTCGTGGTGTTCGTCGTGCAGTACTTCCGCAACCACCGCGATTGACACGTCACCCGCGCGACACGAAGCCCGACTCGTAGGCGAGGATCACCGCCTGAACGCGGTCGCGCAGCCGGAGCTTCGCAAGGATCGACGCGACATGCGTCTTCACGGTGGCGGGACTGACGAAGAGCTCAGCCGCGATCTCAACGTTCGTGCCCCCGCGCGCCAGCGCCTGCAGAACGTCACGTTCGCGCGCGCTCAACGTGTCAAGAGCGGGAGGGATGCCGCGGGCCGGCGCCGCGCGCACGTAGCTGTCGACGATGCGATCCACGACGGATGCCGCAAGAGCCGTCTCGCCCGCCGCCACAGAGCGCACGGCGCGAATGAGCTCCGACGGCGCGGCGTCCTTCAGCAGGTAGCCGCTCGCCCCCTCGCGCAGCGCCGCCACGACGTACTCGTCGAGGTCGTAGGTGGTCAGCATGAGGACCCGCACCGACGCGTCCTCACGGACGATCACCCGCATCGCGTCGAGCCCGTCCAACTCGGGCATCCGCACGTCCATGAGCACGACGTCCGGCCGGTGCTCGCGCACCGCGGTGATGGCCTGCGCGCCGGTGGCCGCCTCGCCGCAGACGGTGATGTCATCCTGCTGCTCGAGCATGATCCGCAGGCCTCCGCGAACCAGGTCTTGATCGTCGGCGATGACGACGCTGATCATGTCGCCGCCTCGGGAAGCGGCATCCACACCCGCACGCACCAGCCGTCACCGGCGGGGGATGCCTCGACCCGGCCTCCGCACGCGAGTGCGCGCTGTCGCATGCCGATGAGGCCGCGTCCGTCGGGCCGGACGGTGCCGATGGGGCCGCCATTGACGATCTCGAGCACCAGCTCGCCGGGACGGTGATCGACGAGCACTCGCACCGGCGCACCCGGCGCATGCCGGCGCGCGTTGGTCAGCGCCTCTTGCACGATCCGGAAGCACGCGTCGCCCGGATCGCCGGCGACGACCTGGCGGGCACCCGTCACCGTCAGCTCGGCCCCGCTGTGCAGAGCCAGCTCGGCGACCCGGGTGAGACCGTCGTCGGCCGGCCGCTGTGCGGAGAGAACGTGCCGCACGTCGTCGAGTCCGTCGTGCGCCGCGAGCCTGATCCGCTCGACGGGGGCGCGGGCGGGGTGCTCTTCTTCCAGCAGCGAGCCCGCGGCTCCCGCCTGCACCGCGATGCTGGACAGCGTGTGCCCGAGGGCGTCGTGCAGATCGCGAGTGATGCGCATCCGCTCGGCGTCCGCCGACAGCGCGGCCACATGCGAGCGGGAGGCCGCGAGCTCGGCCGACAGAGTGCGCAGACGCTGCGCCTGCGCCCGCGAGCGCGCGAGCAGCCATCCGGCCACCGCAGGCGCGGCGACGAGCACCGGCGGGGTCAGCAGCATTTCGACGGTCGAGGTACTCGTCCGCACCTGGATGACGTACTCGGCCACGAGCAGCATCCCGAGCGCCGCGAACATCTGCCACCCGGTCAGCCGAGAGGCGAGCGAGAAGGCGACGACGAGCGAGGTGACGAATGCCCAGAGCGGGGTGGAGGGGTCCGGCAGCAACGAGATGGCGACCACGCCGAGCGAGGCGACGATCGCCATCGCCCACGGCGCGACGGTGCGCAGCGCGACGCTGCCGGCGACGAGCACCGCGATGATGTCGGCGAGCGGGTGGGCGGCCGCGGCATCCATCACCGTCGAGACGAGGGCGCCGATGGCCAGCACCATGGCGATGACGGCGTCGGCCCACGGAACGCGCATGCGGCGTTGCATGCCCACACGATAGACCCGCGCGCCGACGCTCCGCCTCGGCTGTACGGCCGAGTTCCGCTCGCCCGTCCGGGCGAGGTGCGTTGATCGATACCCACCGCGCGGGCGATGCGGCGCGACGATGCGCGCACCTACCGTGACGACATCCGGGCGATGTCCCGGGCCACCACGGAGGAACCTATGCCCGACACCCCTGTAATCGACCGGCCTCGCACCGCTCTGCTGTGCGTGTGCCTCATCGCCGCACCGCTCGCCGAGACGATCGAGCAGGTGCTCTCACCCTTGACCGGAGGGACGACCGCCGACGATCTCGCGGCGATCGCCGCGGCGCCCGGCCGATTCATGGCTTCGGTGCTGATCGGCCTGCTCGGCACCGCACTGCTGCTGCCCGCGCTGCTGGGACTGGCCCGCCGAGGCTCCGACCGTTCGCCGGTGCTGGCTCTGCTCGCTGCCATCGCGATCGGCGCATCGTCGCTGGGGTTCGCCGGCGTGCGGATGGCGCAGGGCTTCGAATACGCCCTGGCGCGGAGCGGGATGCCGCGCGCCGACGCGGCCGCGCTGTTCGACGCGAGCACGGGCACGGCGGTTGCGCTCGCACTCACCGTGGCGTTCCTGGGCGGAACCGTCGTCGGCACCGTCCTGCTTGCGATCGCGCTGTGGCGCTCGCACCGGGTGCCGATCGGCGCGCTCGTGCTGCTGCTGCTGTTCCCGCTCGTGGACCTCGCGCTGCCCGCACGTCCCGGTCCGGTCATCTCGCACCTCGTGCTGCTCGCGTCATTCACCTGGATAGCCGTCGCGCTCCTGCGCGCCGCGCCGGCCCGGCGCGTGCGGTCAGGCTCGCGGCGGTCGGTCACCACGGGGGCGTGAGCGCTGCCGCGATGCGGCCGGGGGCGTTCAGAACTCAGCACGTCTGTGCCGCAGAATCACGAAACCGGCATGATCGCGACGCGAAGCGCCGACATCAGCTGAGTTCTGAACGAACCGCGCAGCTACACCGCGGCGGTCTCGCGGCGCAGCACGAGCGCAGCCGCACCGATCAGCGGCCCGTCGCCGCCCAGTCCGCTGCGCACGATGCGCGCCGCGCGCGCGTAGTCCAGTGCGGCGGCCTCCCGCAGAGCCGCGCCGATGAGGTCGACGTAGTCGTCGGCCACGTGCGAGAACCCGCCGCCCACGGCGAAGAGCTCGACGTCGACGAGCGCCGCGATGTCGGCGAGCGCACGGCCGATCGCGCGCGCCGAGCGCTCGATCGCGGCGCGGGCGACGGAGTGGCCGGATGCCGCGGCCGCCGCCAGCTCTTCGCCGGTGGTCCCCGCCCACCCCTGCTTCTGCGCCCACTCGACACTCGCCGGTCCCGACGCCACCCGCTCGAGCGACAGCCCGTCGTCGGAGTGCATCTGACCGAGGTGTCCGGCGTTGCCGGTGGTGCCGGCGAACAGGCGCCCGTCGACGAGGAAGCCGCCACCGATCCCGGTCGACACCACGAATGCCAGCGACACACGCGCGTCGCGGGTCGCACCGACCCACGACTCGGCCAGCGCCAGGCAGCCGCCGTCGTGGCCGAGACACACCGGCACCTCGCGGTGGCCGACGCGAGCCACGGCGTCGGCCACGACGTCGCGCAGCGGCATCCCGTGCAGTTTCGGCATGTTGACGGGCGCGATCGTCCCCGCCGCGTGGTCGATGGGTCCCGCACTGCCGATGCCGACGCCGACCACGCCGTCGCCCGCTCCGGCTCCCGCTCCGGAGAGCACCGTGCGCACCACCTGGATGAGAGCGCCCTGCAGCAGATCGGGGGTGGCGCCGGGCCCGGTCGGACGGCGCGCGCGCGAGCCCGGCACGACAGCGCCGGCACTGTCGACGAGGGCGGCCTCGACCTTCGTGCCGCCCAGGTCGACGGCCAGAGCGAGGTCGGTCACGACTTGACCGACCCGCTCATGAGGCCGCCGATGAAGTACTTGCCGAGGATGATGTACACCAGCAGCGTCGGCAGCGACGCTATCAGCGCCCCGGCCATCGACGCGCCGTAGTTCGACAGCTGAGCACCCTGCGACAGGTTCACCAGAGACAGCGAGACCGGTCCCTGGTTCGCATCGGAGAGGAACAGCGCGAAAAGGTAGTCGTTCCACGCCGAGGTGAACTGCCAGATGATCGTCACGACGAAACCGGGGAGCGACAGCGGCAGGATGATCCGCCAGTACGACGAGAGCATGCCGGCGCCGTCGACCCGCGAGGCCTCCATGAGCTCGTTCGGCACACCCTCGTAGTAGTTGCGGAAGATCAGCGTACAGATCGGCAGACCGTAGATGATGTGCACGAACAGCAGCGTGACGATGCTGCTGGGCATGCCCAGCGTCGTCTTCATCTGCACGAGCGGCACCATGATCGCCTGGTACGGGATGAACATGCCGAACAGGATCAGCGTGAACACCACGTTCGCGTAGGGGAACTTCCAGCGCGAGAGCACGAAGCCGTTCATCGACCCGAGCATCGCCGAGATGATCGCCGCCGGGATCGCGAGCAGGAAGGTGCGCCCCAGCGGCGCGGCCAGGGTGTTCCAGGCCGTGGCCCAGTTGTCGAAGCCGGTCGCGCCGTCGGGTCCCGCCTGCCACGGCCAGCGACTGGGCAGGCGCCACGAGGTCACCGCCGACACATCCGACGGTCCCTTCAGGCTCGTGACCAGCAGCACGTACACCGGCATCAGCACGATGACGACGAACAGGATGAGGATGACGTACTTGGCCGTGCGGCTCAGCCGACGCCTCGCGCGGCTGCCCGACGGGGCGTTGCTGAGGCGGTCGCTGCGTCGTTCGATGCCGGTGGTGACCGCCATGGTTGCCGATTCACTCATCGCCGGGCCTTCCTCTCCGCGCGGGCTGTGTAGATCAGGTACGGCACGATGAACACACACACGAGCAGGAGCAGGATCGTCGCTATCGCGGACGCCTTGCCGTACTCGGCCCCCGTCAGGGCAACCCACATGTAGGTCGCGGGCACCTCGGTGATGTACACCGAGCCGGTGACCGCCATGATCAAGTCGAAGACCTTCAGCGACATGTGCGCGACGATCACGAGCGCCGAGAGTGCGACCGGGCTCAGCTGCGGGAAGATGACGTACCGGTAGAGCTTCCATTCGGAGGCACCATCCATGCGTGCCGCCTCGCGGAGTTCTTCGGGGATGCCGCGGAAGCCCGACAGGAACAGCGCCATGACATAGCCGGCCAGCTGCCAGATGGCGGGCATGGCCATGGCGGCCATTCCCCACCCCGGCGCGTTGTACCAGTCGTTCTGCAGGCCGCCGAGGCCGATCGACTGCAGCAGGCGGTTCAGCCCCGAAGCGCGATCGCCCTGCGCCGAGCTGAGCAGCCAGCGCCACACCACACCCGACGCCACGAACGAGACAGCCATCGGGAAGAGGTAGATGGATCGGAACGCGCCCTCAGCGGTGACGCCCTTGTCCAGCATCCACGCCCAGAGAAACCCGAAGAGCATCGTGCCCACCATGAAGAAGAGGGTGAAGATGCCGAGGTTGGCCAGCGAATGCAGGAAGCGCTGCTCGGTGAGCAGGTCGACGAAGTTCTGCAGCCCGACGAACTCCGACGCGGTCAGCGCCGAGTCCTTCGTCATGGCCGTGGAGAAGTTCACGCCGATGAGGACGTAGACGAAGATGCCGACCAGGATGATCGTCGGCGAGATCAGGAGCAGCGGCGGTCCCCAGTTGCGGATGCCTTTGCGCATCGGTGTCCTCCAGAGATGAGGATACGCGCGGGGCGGCGCAAGCACGCCGCCCCGCGCGTTCCGTGGTTGTTACTGACCCAGACCCTTGGTCTGCGCCTGGACGAGCGCGTCCTGGAACGTGCCGGCGTCCTTGGTCGAGACGAACTGCCCGATCGCCGAGGTGATGTCGTTCAGCCACGACACCTTCACCGCGGCGCCGTGCGCCAGCGAGCTGACGACGGTGTCTTTCGCGAACGATGCCATGGCACCCTGCTGGTACACCGGGTAGTCGGCGGGGTCGGCGTCGGTGCGCGCCGGGATCGAGCCCTTCGCCAGGTTGAACGCCTTCTGCCCCTCGGCCGAGCTGATCGTCTTCAGCCAGTTCTTCGCGCCTGCGGCGTGCGGAGCGCCCACCGGGAGCGTGAACGAGTCGGCGAGGAAGTCGAACGTGCCGTCGGTGCCCGGCGTCGGCCAGGTGGTGTACTCCTTGCCGTACGTCATGCCCTTGGCGTCGAACTCGGCCAGCGCCCAGTCACCCATGACGTTGTAGGCCGCGGTGCCGTCGACCACCATGTCGGTGGCCACGGGCCAGTCCTGCCCGGTGCCGTCGGTGTTCGCGAAGCTCAGCAGCTTCGTGTAGTAGTTGATCGCCGTGGTGACATCGGCCGAGTCGAACTTGGTCGTGCCGTCCCACAGGCCCTGGTAGCCGTCGGCGCCGAGCACCGAGAGCAGCACGTTCTCGAACAGCTGCACCTGCGTCCAGTCGGTCGCAACCGACAACGGGGTCTCGACCCCGTTGTCCTTGAGCTTCTGCATATCAGCCAGCCACGCGTCGAGGTCGGCAGGGGCGACCTTCGGGTCGATGCCCGCCTTGGTCAGCAGGTCGGTGTTGACCCAGGTGACGTTCGCGCGGTGGATGTTGCTGGGCACCGAGTAGATCTTGCCGTCGACGGTCAGGCGGTCCAGCAGCGTGGACGGGAAGACGTCGGTCAGCCCGTTCTCGTCGTAGAAGCCGCTGAGGTCTTCGATCTTCTTGGCCTCGATGTAGTCGGTGAGCTCGGCTCCGGCGTGGGCCTGGAACGAGTCCGGCGGGTTGTTCGCCTTCAGCCGCGACGCGAGCGCGTTCTTCGCGTTCGAGCCGGCACCGCCGGCGACGGCTGCGTTGACGAACTTGGTGTTCGGGTACTGCTCGTTGAACACCTTGACGAGCGCGTCGAGACCGGCCTTCTCCGACCCCGATGCCCACCAGGTGAACACCTCGACCTGGCTGTCGTCGTTCGCGCTGTCGCCGTTGTCGCCGTTGTCGCTGGAACCGGAGCAGCCGGCGAGTGCGAGACCGGCGACCGCCAGCCCCGCGACTGCTGCAAGTGCTTTGCGCATGTGATCCTCCGTTGGATGTTGTTCAGCCCGCATTTCGCCGGCTGAATGCTATGAAATCTGAAAACGTTGCCAGACGCAAGACGAGACCGCATGACCCGCCCGTGATGTGACCTAATCGTGATGGGGAGGCAGCTCGCCCGAGCCGCGCTCGACGAGGCGCGTGCCGAGGATGATGCGCTGGGTGGGACCGCTTCTGCCGTCGATGCGGCTGAGCAGAAGATCCGCCGCCGCCGCGCCGATTGCCACCGGGTCCTGAGCGATCGTCGTAGTGGGCGGATCCATGAGTTCGGCGAGGTCGAAGTCATCGAAGCCGACGAGTGCCAGGCGGGAGCCCAGCAGCCGCTGTGCACCCAGGAGCGCCCGCGTCGTGCGCCCGTTCGTAGAGAAGATCGCGGTCGGCGGGTCGGGCAGACGGGAGAGCTCGAGCAGCGCCTCGGCGCAGACGTTGACGTCGTCTTCGACCGAGACGACGAGCGCGCGATCGGAGGGCAGACCGAGCCGCCTGAGCGCCTGATAGTACCCCGCCTCGCGGCGCACGGACGTGTAGCGACCGCTCTCGTGTGCGAAGCACGCGATGCGCCGGTGACCGGCGCCGTACAGGTGCTCGACCGCCGAGACCGCGCCTCCCTCATTGTCGACGAGGACCAGGTCGGCTGTCACATGGTCGCTCGGCGGCTGGTCCACGAAGACGACCGGGGTGCCGGTCTGCTCCTGGAGAAAGCCCAGGTCGCTGCCCTCGGGAGCGACGAGGATGAGCCCGTCGAGGCTGCGGCGCAGCAGGCGCCTGATCACGCGCTCGGCCTCGTCTGCGGCATCCGTCACCGATGTCACCAGCACCACGAGGTCACGCTCACGAGCCCGCTCCTCCACGCCCTTGATCAGCGCCGAGAAGAACGGGTCGGAGATGTTGGTGACCACCATGCCGACCGTGGCCGACGACCCCGTGCGCAGCGTGTGCGCGGAGTCGTTGCGGCTGAAGTTGAGCTCGCGCACGGCCTTCTCGACCGCGCGGACCTTTGCGGCGGCGACACCGCCCTTGCCCGAGACGACGCGTGACACGGTCGACAGACCCACGCCGGCACGCGCGGCGACGTCTTTCATCGTCGCGCGGCGGGGCGCTTTGTCGAGCGTCGGTTCGTCTTCCATGGCGGTCCGATCTGGCGCGTTTTCGGCAACGTTACCAAACCAGCGCCGCCAGGCGCGACGCGAGTCGACACATCCTCCAGACGTAGTGAACTTCCGGTTCACACGCGAAGGCATCGCACGCACTCACCTCTTGATGTCGTGAGCGCATCAAGAGGTGAGGCGACGCCACAGTTGCATTCGGCTGTGTGAACCGGAAGTTCAATGCACTTTCAGACCACCGCGTGATGGCCCGATCGGCGAGACGGTGCGCGTCGGCGTGCTGGCAGAGCATCCCGCCAGGGCCGGAGCAGACGGGCGGGCCGTTACTGCGGTTCGAGCCCCAGGTCGTCGAGGTCGATCGCGGCCAGCCACTGCAGCCCGGCCGCCTCCACGGCGGCCTGCGCGCCGGTCTTGCGGTCGACGATCACCGCGACGGCGACCGGCTCGGCGCCCTCGCGCCGCAACACCTCGACCGCTTTGAGGGCCGACT
Source organism: Microbacterium horticulturae (assembly GCF_029094505.1). NCBI lineage: Bacteria > Bacillati > Actinomycetota > Actinomycetes > Micrococcales > Microbacteriaceae > Microbacterium > Microbacterium horticulturae. The sequence continues at coordinate 3,162,477 of NZ_CP119108.1, forward strand.
GACCGGTGGTCGAGGTGTCTTCGAGCACGACGACGCGCTTGCCCGCGACATCCGCCCCCTCGATCTGGCGGCCCCGGCCGTGATCCTTCGGCTCCTTGCGCACGACGAACGCGTCGAGCGGCCGGTCCGTGCGCACCGACTCGTGCATCACGGCGTTCGCGATCGGGTCGGCGCCGAGGGTCAGCCCGCCGACAGCGACGATGCCGTCGACCTCGCGGATCAGGTCGTGCATGATGCGCCCGATCGCGGGCGCCGCGCGGTGATCAAGCGTGAGCTTGCGCATGTCGACGTAGTACGTCGCCTTCTTGCCGCTCGACAGCGTGAAGTCGCCGTGGAACACGGCCTCGTCGGTGATCAGGCCGATGAGAGTCTGGCGGTCGGCTTCGAGCGCGGGCGTGGAGGCGGCGGTCATGCGAAGAAGTCTACGGGGCGGGATGCCGCGGCCCGCTGCCGACGACCTCGCGAAACAAGGTACGACCTCGCGAAACAAGGTACGACCTCGCGAAACAAGGTACGACCTCGCGAAACAAGGTACGACCTCGCGAGATGAGGTGCGACCTCGCGAAACAAGGTACGACCCCGCGAGAAGGGCACAGGGCACAGGGCCGTCCTATAGTCGGTCGCAGAGACCCGACCCGATCACGGAGCATCCATGCGTCTTGGCATCGTCGCCGAACACCGCGGGGAGACGCGCGTCGCCGCAACCCCGATCACCGTCGAGAAGATCCGCAGGCTGGGCTACGACGTCGTCGTCGAGCGCGGGGCGGGAGCGGCATCCAGCTTCCCCGACTCTGCCTACGCCGCTGCCGGCGCCGCGCTCGTCGATACCGCCGAGGCGTGGGCGGCCGACGTCGTGCTGAAGGTCGCTGCCCCCACCGACGACGAGATCGCCTTGCTGCGCCCGGGCGCGGTGCTCGCCGCTCTGCTGAGCCCCGCGCACAGCCCCGAGCTGCTCGAAAGGCTCGCCGCCCGCGGGGTGACTGCCCTCGCCCTCGACGCCGTGCCGCGCATCTCGCGCGCGCAGTCGATGGACGTGCTCAGCTCGATGACCAACATCGCCGGCTACCGCGCCGTCATCGAGGCCGCACACGAGTTCGGCCGCTTCTTCACCGGGCAGGTGACAGCGGCCGGCAAGGTGCCGCCCGCGAAGGTGCTGGTCGCCGGAGCGGGCGTCGCGGGCCTGGCCGCCATCGGCGCCGCCTCGAGCCTGGGCGCCGTCGTGCGCGCCACCGATCCGCGCCCCGAGGTCGCTGATCAGGTCGCCTCGATCGGCGGCCATTATCTGGCGGTGGATGCCGCGGTGGAGCAGTCCACGGACGGCTACGCGAAGGCCACGAGCGAGGCGTACGACAGGCGCGCCGCCGAGATCTACTCCGAGCAGGCGCGCGACGTCGACATCATCATCACGACGGCGCAGATCCCCGGGCGCACGGCGCCGCGCCTGATCACCGCGGCCGATGTCGCGAGCATGAAGCCCGGCAGCGTCATCGTCGACATGGCCGCGGCCCAGGGCGGCAACGTCGAGGGATCGGTGGCCGACGAACGGATCGTCACCGACAACGGCGTCATCATCCTCGGCTACTCCGACCTCGCGCGGCGTCTGCCGACGCAGGCCTCGCAGCTGTACGGCACGAACCTCGTCAATCTGCTGGCGCTGCTCACGCCAGACAGGGACGGGCAGCTGACCGTCGACGACGACGACGTCGTGCAGCGCGCTGTGACCGTCACCCGCGACGGCACGGTGACCTGGCCTCCGCCGGCCGTCTCGGTGTCGGCCACGCCGGCTCCCAAGCCCGCGCCGGAGGCGGCGGCCGCGGCATCCACCCCTCCCGAGAAGCGACCGATGTCGCGCACCGCGCGAGGAGGCCTGATCGCCCTGGGCATGGCCGCCCTCTTCGCAATCTGCGCGTTCGCGCCGCCGCCGCTGCCCGAGCACTTCCTCGTGCTGACACTGTCGGTCGTCGTCGGCTTCTACGTCATCGGCAACGTCACGCATGCGCTGCACACGCCGCTCATGAGCGTGACCAACGCGATCAGCGGCATCATCATCGTCGGCGCGATGATGCAGCTGACGGTGCCGAGCGTCGCCGTGCAGATCCTCGCCGCGGTGGCGGTGCTCGTCGCCAGCATCAACGTGTTCGGCGGCTTCGCCGTCACGCGCAGGATGCTGTCGATGTTCGTCAAGGGACCGCAGAGGTGACCGCGGCAGCAGTGGCCGGGGCCGTCGCAGGCGCGGCGTACATCGTCGCCGCCCTCCTGTTCATCCTGAGCCTGGCCGGTCTCAGCAAGCACGAACGCGCCCGCGGCGGCGTCGTCTACGGCATGATCGGCATGGCCACAGCCCTGCTCGCGACGCTGTGGCTCATGATCGCAAACGCGTGGGGGGAACCGAACGCGATGCTCGGGCTGATCCTGCTCGTGGTGGCGGTCGTGGTGGGGGCTGCGATCGGCCTGTACAAGGCGCGCACCGTGAAGATGACCGGGATGCCGGAGCTCATCGCCCTCTTCCACAGCTTTGTCGGCGCTGCCGCCGTTCTCGTCGGGTGGAACGGGGCGCTGCGCGACGAGGGCGTGGCAGCGAACCTGCTCGGCATCCATCACGCCGAGGTGTTCATCGGGGTGTTCATCGGCGCCGTGACCCTCACCGGCTCGGTCGTCGCCTACCTCAAGCTGTCGGCGAAGATGTCTTCTCGCCCGCTCATGCTGCCCGGCAAGAACGCCCTGAACATCGGCGCGATCGTCGTCTTCATCGCTCTGACCGCCTGGTACGTGATCACGCCGCAGCTGTGGCTGCTGGTGGTCGTGACGATCCTCGCGCTCGCGCTGGGCTGGCACCTGGTCGCCTCGATCGGCGGCGGCGACATGCCCGTGGTCATCTCGATGCTCAACAGCTACTCGGGATGGGCGGCGGCCGCCGCCGGCTTCCTTCTCAACAACGACCTACTCATCGTGACCGGCGCGCTCGTCGGGTCGTCGGGTGCTTATCTGTCGTACATCATGTGCAAGGCCATGAACCGCTCGTTCATCTCGGTGATCGCCGGCGGCTTCGGCATCGCCCCACCGGCCTCTGGTGACGAGGAGCAGGGCGAGCATCAGGAGACGGATGCCGCATCTGTGGCGCACATGCTGGAAGCGGCCTCCACCGTCGTCATCACCCCCGGGTACGGCATGGCCGTCGCCCAGGCGCAGTCGGCGGTCGCCGACCTGGCGCGCCGCCTGATCGAACGGGGCGTGCAGGTACGGTTCGGCATCCATCCCGTCGCCGGGCGTCTGCCCGGGCACATGAACGTGCTGCTGGCCGAGGCGAAGGTGCCGTACGACATCGTGCTCGAGATGGACGAGATAAACGACGACCTGGCCGACACCGACGTGGTGCTGGTGATCGGCGCGAACGACACGGTGAACCCGGCCGCCGCCGAAGACCCGGGCTCGCCCATCGCGGGCATGCCGGTGCTGCGGGTGTGGGAGGCCCGTCAGGTCGTCGTGTTCAAGCGCTCGATGGCGTCGGGATACGCAGGCGTGGCGAATCCCCTGTTCTTCCGCGACAACGCATGGATGCTGTTCGGCGACGCGAAGGAGCGGGTGCAGGACATCCTTGTCGCGCTGTGAGGTGCACGCACGCCGCGCTGTGCCTTCAACATGCTGAAATGGCCCAGAGGTACCCCCCGAGCGATGCAGCGCACACTTCAGCATGTCGACGACACCTGCCACCACTTCGTCGACAATCGAACGACCGGAGCGAGCGGGTACCGTGGGCGACAGGACTGCGACGAAGGAGGACGCGATGTTCGAGTACGACCCGTATGCGGAGCTTGCACGGCTGAAGGACTTCCCCCGGATGACGCTCACGAGCGCCGACTTCGCGGAGGGCGAGGCGCTGCCGAAGGAGTGCTGGGGCTCAGGCATGGGCGGTGCCGACCGCTCACCGCAGCTGAGCTGGTCGGGAGCACCCGAGGGCACCCGCAGCTTCGCGGTGTCGTGCTTCGACCCCGACGCGCCGACCGGTTCGGGCTTCTGGCACTGGGCCGTCTACGACATCGATCCGTCGACGACCGAGCTCGCCGCGAACGCGGGCGACGGCGGGGCCGGGTCGCTACCGGCCGGGGCGGTCACGCTGCCGAACGAGGCGCGCGTCGAGCACTACATCGGCGCCGCTCCCCCGCAGACCACGGGCGTGCACCGCTACTTCTTCGTCGTCGACGCGCTCGACGTCTCACACCTCGACCTCGCGCCCGGGTCGACGCCGGCGGTGCTCGGCTTCAATCGGCACTTCCACGCACTGGCGCGCGGGATCCTGGTGGGCACCGCCTCGAGCGACTGACCGCACGGGCACCCTGGTCAAAGTCATATGAAAATGTCTCGTGCACATCAAACTGCGGGACGGTTTGATGTGCACGAGACAAATCCATATGAATCCGGCGGGGTGAGCACGGCGGAGACTCGCTCGCGGCATCCCTCGCCGTCCTGAGCATGTCGGTGGACGGCCGTAGGCTGGACGCATGCGCCTGGCCACCTGGAACGTGAACTCGATCCGCGCCCGCGTCGCCCGCACCGTGGAGTTCGCCGTGCGTGAAAACGTCGACGTGCTCGCGATGCAGGAGATCAAGTGCCGGCCCGACCAGTTTCCGTACGGGCCGTTCGAAGACGCCGGCTACGAGGTGCACGCGCACGGGCTGAACCAGTGGAACGGCGTGGCCATCGCCAGCCGGCTGCCCGTCGATGACGTGCAGACCGCGTTCGACGGCATGCCCGGGTTCGCGAAGGGAATGGAAGGCCCCGACCGGCCGCTCGAGGCCCGTGCGATCGGCGCATTGGTCGACGGCGTCCGCGTCTGGAGCCTGTATGTGCCGAACGGTCGCAGTCTCAACGACCCGCACTACCTGTACAAGCTCGACTGGCTCGCCGCCCTCCGCGGGCACGTGCAGGCCGAACTCGCCCGCGACCCGCACCTGCCGATGGCGCTCGTGGGCGACTTCAACATCGCACCGACGGATGCCGACAACGGCGACCCCGCGGTCGTCGAGGGCGTCTCCACCCACGTGTCACCGCGCGAGCGCGAGGCCTTCCACGCGCTCGAAGAGGCCGGGCTGGCCGACGTCGTGCGGCCGCTCGTGCCCGCAGGGTTCACGTACTGGGACTACAAGCGGCTGCGCTTCCCCCGCAACGAGGGCATGCGCATCGACTTCATCCTCGGGTCGCCGGCCTTCGCCGATGCCGTGACCGGGGCATCGATCCACCGCGAAGAGCGCAAGGGCGAGATTCCCAGCGACCACGTGCCGGTCGTCGTCGACACCGACTTCCGGGCCGACGACGACGATGACGTGCCGATGATCTTCGGCTGACGGTGGCCTGCTGACGGCCGCCGCCTTCACCCCTCCGCGGGCCGCCGGGCGGCGAGCATATCGGCCAGCGCCGCGCGCACGCGTCCGATGGGCTCGCTGCCGCGCGAGGCCGCACGCGTCGCCGCGAACAGCTCGCGCACCGGCGAGCCCGGCAGGTCGATGCTGCGCACCCCGTGCCGGTCGCCGGTCCACACGAGATCGGGCAGGATCGCCACGGCCTGACCGCTGGCGACCATGCTGATGTGCACGCCCAGGTCGGTGGCCTCGAAACGGACGTCGGGCTCGAACCCCGCCTGACGGCACTGCTGCACCGCCCACTGGCGCACGGCGGTGCCGGCGGGCTCCATGATCCAGGCCGCGTCCGCGAGATCCCCGATGCTCATCGCCGTCGATGCGGCAGGAACGGCGAGCCGCACCGGATCGGTGCCCAGCAGCGTGCGGTCGACGGTGGCATGCAGCTCGCGCGTGTGGCCGGGGTACTGCTCGGCCACGACGAGGTCGAAGCTGCGTGCCGCGAGCTCGACGAGCGCCTCCTCGGGCGACATCTCGCGCATCTCCACGCGGATCTCGGGAGTGGATGCCGAAAGCTCTGCCAGCGCGCGCGGCACGAGCGCCTCGGCAGCCGTGGCCATCGCGGCGATGCGCACCGTGACCTGACCGGACTGCGCAGAACGCAGTGCCTCGCGGGCAGCCTCGTCGAGCTCGAGCACTCGGACCGCGTGCTCGGCCAACAGTCGCCCGTGCGGTGTGAGCCTCACGCGCCGTCCGTCAGGCTCAAGAAGCGGGACGCCGGCTTCGCGCTCGAGGACGCTGAGCTGTTGCGAGACGGTGGAAGGGCTGTACGACAGCCGCGCCGCGACGTCGGCGATCGTGCCGCGCTGCGCGAGTTCGGCAAGCAGACGCAATCGTCGCAGCTCGAACACGCGTCAGCCTTTCGTCGATGATGCCGAACGATCCCCGCCACGAGGAGTCGATTCTCATGATAGGTCGCGCTCTCCGCGTGCACAGCGTCGGGGATCTTCGGTGACGCGCCGTGCACGGCGGTGGGGCGCGGCCGTGCACGGCGGTGGGGCGCCGGCGTGTCGGGCAAGATCCCCGACGCCCTGCACGGGGACACGCGGTGGAGAGCGACTGTCGGTGGGGTGCGCAAAGAAGGAGGGCCGGGATGCGGCATCCCGGCCCTCCTTGTCAAGAAGCAGTCGTCAGGCGGCCGCCGACTCGTCGCTCGCGGTCACGTCGACGTAGCGGTCGATGAGCGCGACGAACGCGTCGAGGTACGCGCGCAGGAAGGCGGCCGTCCCCTCGTTCGAGACCTCGCCGTCGTCGCCGAACAGGCCTGGAACGGCCTGGATGTAGCCCTCGGGCTGGCCGAGCGTGGGCGCGTTGTAGTGGCTGAGGATCGCCTTGAGGTGCTGCTGTGCCGCGGCGGTCGAGATCGCGCCGCCCGAGGTGCCGATGACAGCGGTCGGCTTGCCGTCGAACGAGCCCTGTCCGTACGGACGCGATGCCCAGTCGAGCGCGTTCTTGAGAACACCCGGGATCGACCGGCTGTACTCGGGAGTCACGATGATCACACCGTCGACGTCGGCGATGGCCTGCTTGAAGTCACGCGCCACCTGCGGGTAGTCGCCGTCGTGGTCGGGCGAGTAGAACGGCAGGTCTTTGATGGTGATCTCGACGAGCTCGACGCCGGCCGGGGCGAGGGCGGCGAGCGCCTTCGCGAGCTTGCGGTTGAGCGAGGTCGACGAGATGCTGCCGACGATGTAGCCGATCGTGTACTGGGGCACGGTTGAGCGTCCTTCTGTTCTGGGAAACGGGCGCCCCGGGTCGGGCGCCCCGCGAACAGTCAATCCGATGTTCCTATGATGTATTCCCGCGAATGGTGTTGTTCCCGATCTCCGCCGGCCGGGGGAGGCACCCGGGGCGGTTCCCTCCTACGGTGGAGGGATGCGCGTGGAAACCCGCCTGCAGCGACAGGACATCGCCCTCGCCGCCGCGATCGGCATCGGCACGATCATCAGCGCGGCGCTCGGCATGGTCGCCGGCATCTACGGCGGCCAGCAGGCGCCGATGTGGGCGGCCGTGGTCTACGCCGTCGTGCTCGCCGCGGCCATCGCCGTGCGGCGTCGCCGGCCCGGCACGGTCGCCGTCATCACCGCGACCTCGTACTTCGCGGCCGTCACCTGGCACGTGCCCGAGCTGTACGCCGGCAACATCGCGATGTTCATCGGCTTCTACACGGTCGGTGCGATCTCATCCGATCGCCGCCGCGCTTTCTGGGTGCGCGCGGGCATCACGCTCGGCATGTTCGTCTGGCTCCTGACGGTCACATTCATCGAGTCGACCCATCCCGCCGACGACTCGCTCTCGCGTGCCGGAGCGTTCTCGCCGTTCGTCGCGTATGCGCTGCTGAACATCCTGGTCAACGCGCTGTACTTCGGCGGCGCCTACCTCTTCGGCGAGCGCGCGTGGGCGGCCGCCCGGCAGCGCCGCGCCCTCGAGGAGCGCACGGCCGAACTCGAGCGCGAGCGCGAACGCACCGCGGCGCAGGCCGTCGCCCTCGAGCGGGTGCGCATCGCCCGCGAGCTGCACGATGTCGTCGCCCACCACGTCTCGCTCATGGGGGTGCAGGCCGGGGCCGCGCGCGCCGTGATGGACAAAGACCGGGATGCCGCATCCCGCACCCTCGGCCAGGTCGAGGGCTCCGCCCGCGACGCGCTGCGCGAACTGCGGCAATTGCTGGAGACCCTGCGCTCGGACGGCGACGCCGACGCGCCCAGCACCGTGGGCCTGGCCGGGCTCGCGGATCTCGTCGCCGAGTCGGCGTCGGCGGGGCTGCCCGCGACGCTCACCGTGATCGGCGAGCCACACCCGGTGCCCGACACCGTGCAGGTCTCGCTCTACCGCATCGCGCAGGAGGCCCTGACCAACGCGCGCAGACATGCGGGGCGGGATGCCACGGCCGACCTGCGACTGCGATACGACGACGCCGGCATCGAGGTGGAGATCACCAACACCGGCCGCCGCGTCACCCGCGTGGGCCGGGGCCTCGGCCTGGTCGGCATGCGCGAGCGCGCCCTCGCGGTCGGCGGCACGGTCGAGGCGCGACCGCGCGAGCGCGGTGGGTTCCTGGTGCGTGCGACGGTGCCGCTCGTCTCCGGGGAGCTCGTGATGACGGGGGATGCCGGTGCCTGAGCCATTGCGCGTGCTGCTCGTCGACGACCATGCCATGATGCGGGCGGGGTTCCGGCTGATCCTCGAGGCGGCCGACGACATCGACGTGGTCGGCGAGGCCTCCACCGGCACCGAGGGCGTCGCGGCGGCGGCCCGGCTGCAGCCCGATGTCATCTGTATGGACGTGCAGATGCCCGACATGGACGGCCTCGAGGCGACCCGCCGCATCGTGGCCGACCGCGAGCTCGGCGCGGCCGTGCTGATCGTGACGACCTTCGACCGCGACGACTACCTCTTCGAGGCGCTCACGGCGGGCGCGGCCGGATTCCTGCTGAAGAACGCCGGACCCGAAGAGCTCGTGCGCGCGGTGCGCGTGGCCGCCGCCGGCGACGCCCTGCTCTCGCCCGAGGTCACGCGCCGGGTGATCGCGCGCTTCACCGCCGACGGGGCCGCGAGTGCGGCATCCACCCCCTCCGCCCCTGTTCCGCAGTCACCTTCTGCAACCGCCCGCGACCCGCAGAAACCGACTGCTGAACACGCCGGGCCCGCACCCGCGCCGGTCGACCTCACCGAGCGCGAGGCCGAGGTACTGCGGCTGATGGCCGATGCGCTCAGCAACGCCGAGATCGCGCGGCGCCTGTTCATCGGCGAGGCCACGGTGAAGACGCACGTGTCGAACGTGCTGGCCAAGCTCGGTGCCCGCGACCGGGTGCAGGCCGTCGTGCTCGCCTATCGGCGCGGGCTCGCCTGAGCGCGGCTCCTCCCCCGCCAGGCGGAGAGCGCGAAACCCGTCGCGCGGGGGATGCCGCGGCATCCCGCCCTCCGTAGCGTGGAAGCACACCGAACGAGGAGGACAGATGCTCGAACTGCGCGGCATCACCAAGAGCTACGGCGGCCGCCGGGTGCTCGACGACGTCGGGTTCGACGTCGCGCCGAAGCGGCTGACGGGGTTCGTCGGCGGCAACGGCGCCGGCAAGACCACGACGATGCGCATCGCCCTGGGCGTGCTCGAGTCCGAGGGCGGCCAGGTGCAGCTCGACGGCGCACCGATCTCCGACGGCGACCGGCGGCGCTTCGGGTACATGCCCGAAGAGCGCGGCCTGTACCCGAAGATGAAGGTCGCCGAGCAGATCGCCTACCTCGCGCGCCTGCACGGCTATTCGAAGGCGGATGCCGACCAGAACGCCACCGCTCTGCTCGAGCAGCTCGGACTCGGCGAGCGCCTGGACGACAAGGTCGAGACGCTGTCGCTGGGCAACCAGCAGCGCGCGCAGATCGCCGCGGCGCTCGTGCACGACCCCGAGGTGCTGATCCTCGACGAGCCGTTCTCGGGTCTCGATCCGCTGGCCGTCGACGTGGTCGCGGGGGTCTTGCAGGAGCGCGCAGCGCAGGGCGTGGCGGTGCTGTTCAGCTCGCACCAGCTCGACGTCGTCGAGCGCCTGTGCGACGACCTCGTCATCATCGCGGCGGGAACCATCCGCGCGGCGGGCTCGGCCGACGAGCTGCGCGCCGCGCACGCCGGGCACCGGTACGAGCTGCACACCTCGGGCGATGCCGGCTGGCTGCGCGACGAGCCGGGCGTTTCGGTCGTCGACTTCGCTGCAGGGTCGGCCGTGTTCGACGTCGACGACGACGAGACGGCCCAGCGCGTGCTGCGGCGGGCCGTCGACGGCTCGCACGTGAAGAGCTTTGCACCGCGGCATCCCACCCTCGCCCAGATCTTCAAGGAGGTCATCCAGTGAGCACCCCCGCATCGCCGACACTGGCACAGAGCGTCTGGCTCGTCGCCGAGCGCGAGATCGGTTCGAAACTGCGCAGCAAGGCGTTCGTCATCTCGACGCTGATCATGTTCGCCTTCGCCCTGGCGGGCGTCATCTGGGGCGGCTTCTCGGCGGCCAATCCGTCGCAGACGCCGGTGGCCGTGACGAGCCAGTCGGCGTCGGTCGTCTCGGGCATGTCGAATCTTGACGTCACCACCGCCGACTCGGCCGACGCCGCCATTGCGCTCGTGAAGAGCGGAGACGTGGATGCCGCCATAGTCCCCGACGCCGACAGCCCGGTGCAGGTGAAGATCGTGGCGAAGGACGCCATGCCGCAGGAGCTTGTCGCGGCGCTGAGCGTCTCGCCGCCCGTGCAGCTGCTCGATTCGAGCCCCGAAGACGCCCTGCTGCGCTACCTCGTCGCGATCGGCTTCGGAATCGTCTTCTTGCTGTCGGCGTCGATGTTCGGGTCGACGATCGCCCAGTCCGTCGTCGAAGAGAAGCAGACCCGCGTGGTCGAGATCCTCATCTCGGCGATCCCCGTGCGGGCCCTGATGGCCGGCAAGGTGATCGGCAACACTATCCTCGCGATGGCACAGATCATCGTGCTCGTCGCGATCGCGATCATCGGCCTGTCGGTCAGCGGTCAGAACGCGGTATTGGCGGGCCTGGGCGGACCGATGGTGTGGTTCGCGGTGTTCTTCCTGTTCGGGTTCATTCTGTTGGCGGCGCTGTTCGCCGGGGCGGCCGCCATGGTCTCGCGCCAGGAGGACATCGGGTCGACCACCATGCCGTTGACGATGCTGATCCTCGCGCCGTACATCCTGGTGATTCTGTTCAACGACAACCCCGTCGTGCTCACCGTGATGTCGTACGTGCCGTTCTCGGCCCCGGTGGCGATGCCGTTGCGCCTGTACCTCGGGTCGGCGCAGTGGTGGGAGCCGCTCGTGTCGCTCGTGCTGCTGGTCGTCACGTGTATCGCGGCGGTTCTGGTCGGGTCGAAGATCTACCGCAACTCGCTGCTGCGCATGGGTGCCCGCGTGAAGCTGGGCGAGGCTCTGAAGGCGTAGCGAGTGGATGCCGCGGGTCGGCGCGGCATCCACGGCGCCGCGCGGCCCCCGGGAAGATCGGCACCTCGAGCGGCGCACGCCCCCAGGCGAGACCGCACGCCCCAAGCGGGACCGCACCCTCCCGAATACGCATTGAACTTTCGGCTCACACAGCCCCTGCGGCGGTATGTGAGCCGGAAGTTCAATGCCGTTTTGGCCGGTGTCCCCTAAGCCCACTCAACGCTCAGCCGTCGGCGCCGGCGCCGCGCCGCAGACCTACCGCGGCTTGTGCCGTGCGCGGCTGAGCGCGTCGGCGGCGCGCACCAGCGCCAGGTGCGAGAACGCCTGCGGGGTGTTGCCGGCCTGCCGGCGGTTCTCGATGTCGTACTCCTCGGAGAGCATCCCGACGTCATTGACGAGGCCGCACAGCCGGTCCATCAGCGCACGCGCTTCGTCGAGGCGACCGGTGGCCGCGTACTGCTCGACGAGCCAGAACGAGCACGCGAGGAACGGATACTCCGCACCCGGAAGCCCGTCGACACCGGTCGCGTTGCGGTAGCGGCGCAACAGTCCGTGCTGCAGCAGGTCGCTCTCGATCTTCGTGACCGTCGCGAGCATGCGCGGGTCATCGGGTGCGCAGAACCCGACCTGGGGCAGGAGGAGCAGCGAGGCATCCACCTCCGTCGTGCCGTAGTACTGGGTGAAGTGCCCGTCGGTCACGCCGTGCTCGTCGATCTCGTTCTTGACCCGCGTGCGCAGCTCGCGCCATTTCTCGACCGGCCCCTCGAGTCCGTGCACCTCGACGGCGCGGACCGCCCGGTCGAACGTCGCCCACACCATCACCCGCGAGTGCGTGAACATGTGCGGCTCGCCGCGGATCTCCCACAGCCCGTTGTCGGGCCGATCGAGCTGTCGGGCGGCCTCGGCGACGAGCTTCTTCTCGAGCGGCCACGAGAACGCGGACTCGTTGAGCCCGGCATCCCGCGCCGCTGCCAGCGTCACGAGCACCTCGCCGATCACGTCCGCCTGATACTGCAGCGCCGCACCGTTGCCGACGCGCACCGGCGCCGAGTCTGCGTATCCGGGCAGGCTCGGCATCTCGCGCTCGGCCAGGTCGCGCTCGCCCGCGAGCCCGTACATGATCTGCAGATCGGCGGGGTCACCGGCCACCGCCCGCAGCAGCCACTCGCGCCAGTGCGCGGCGACCTTGATGAAGCCGTGGTCGAGCAGCGCCTCGAGCGTCAGCGCGGCATCCCGCAGCCACACGTACCGGTAGTCCCAGTTGCGCACACCACCGAAGTCCTCGGGCAGCGACGTCGTCACGGCCGCGGCGATGCCACCGGTGACGTGGTTGGTCAGCCCGCGCAGGATCAGCAGAGAGCGCACGACCTCGGGGCGATGCGGTCCATCGTGCACGATCTTGTCGGCCCACTCCTGCCACCAGGTGCGCGTGTGCTCGACGGCATCGTCGACATCGAGCCTCTCGGGTGGCTGGTGATGCGATGGGAACCACGTGAGCATCAGGTCGACGCTCTGCCCTTCGGCGACGGCGATCTTGCCGGTGTGGACGTGATCGGATGCCACGGCCCGCGCCCCGCGCAACACAATGGCATCGGGCCCGGCCATCGCCACCAGTTCGGGTGTCTCGTCGGTGCCGATCTGGCGCACCCACGGCATCGCCCGTGCGTAGTCGAAGCGCATGCGCAGGGTGTGGTCGAACTCGACCAGTCCCTTGATGCCGACGACCCGACGGACGATGTCGACGCGATCCTCGCCGACGCTGCCGTGCTTGCCGATCGGCATGATGTCGTGCACCTCGGCGACGCCGCTGGAGCCCTCCCAGCGCGTCACAAGAAGGAGCGTGTCGCCGTCGTACTGTCGGGTCGCCGTCGCCGTCGCGTCGACGGGGCGCAGGCCCCAGCATCCATGGTCTTCATCACCGAGCAGTGCACCGAACACCGAACCGGAGTCGAGTCTGGGCACGCAGAGCCAATCGATGCTGCCCTCGCGCGAGACCAGCGCGGCGGTGCGGCAATTGCTCAGGAGTGCGTAATCTTCGATGGGAATCGACATCGTCTCGAGTCTGTCACCGCAACCCCCATTGCGTCTGCACCCAGGCGGATTATCGTGAAGGCCATGCCGAAGACAACGACCTTCCTCATCTTCGGAGCGTCCGGCGACCTCACGTCGCGCCTGCTCCTTCCCGCGCTCGGCCAGCTGCTCAAGCGAGAGCCCGACCGACAGGTGGCCCTGCACGGGGCCGGCAGCGACGCGTGGAGCACCACTCGCTGGAACAAGACGGTGCACGACTCCTTCGCCTCGTCAGACACCGCCGACATGGTCGAACGGCTCGGCACGACGACCTACACCCAGGCTGACATCACCAAGGCCGCCGATCTGAAGAGGCTGCTTGAAGACATCGACGGCCCGCTCGTCATGTACTTCGCGGTGCCTCCGGCGGTCACCGTCGCCGCGTGCGAAGCGATGCAGCAGCTGTCGCTGCCCGACGACACCGTGCTCGCCCTCGAGAAGCCCTTCGGCGGTGACGAGGCCGGCGCGCGCGAGCTGAACGCCACGTTGACGACACTGGTGCCTGAGAACCACATCTTCCGGGTGGATCACTTCCTCGGTCGGTCGACACTGCTCAACATCCTGGGTGTGCGGTTCGCGAACCGGCTCATCGAGCCGGTGTGGTCGGCCGACCACGTCGCGTCGGTGCTCGTGCGCTACGACGAGTCGCTCGCGCTCGAGGGCCGCGCCCGGTACTACGACAAGGCCGGCGCGATGATCGACATGATCCAGAGCCATCTGCTGCAGGTGCTCGCCGTGCTCGCGATGGAGGAGCCCGTCGACCTCGATGAGATCGACCTGCGCGACGCCAAGAGCGCGGCGCTGCGCGCGACGCACATCTGGGACGACAACGCCGCGAGGAACTCGCGCCGCGCCCGGTACACGGCGGGCACGATCGGCGACCGGACGCTGCCGTCGTACGTCGATGAGGACGGCGTGGATCCGTCGCGCGAGACCGAGACGCTCGCCGAGATCGTGTGCGAGGTGCGCACCTCGCGCTGGGCGGGCGTGCCGTTCACCCTGCGCAGCGGCAAGGCGCTGGGCGAGAAGACCGCCGAGATCGTCGTCACCTTCAAGCCGGTGCGGCACATCCCCGACGGGCTCACCGGCCAGCCGGCCGACGGCGGCGTGCTGCGCATCGGTTTGAGCCCTGACCGCATCGAGCTCGTGCTCAACGTCAACGGCGGTGACGACCCGTTCGCGCTGCGCCGCGAGTCGCTGTCGACGAAGATCGGCAAGAGCACGCTGCTGGCCTACACCGAGGTGCTCTCGCAGCTGCTCGACGGCGATGTCGCCCTGTCGGTGCGGGCGGATGCCGCGGAGGAGTGCTGGCGCATCATCCAACCCGTCCGCGACGCATGGGCACGCGGCGAGGTGCCCCTCGAGACCTACCCCGCCGGCTCGACCGGCCCCGCGGATTGGGCGACATCGCAGATCTGAGCCACCGGCGCGGCACGGATCCGGCATCCCCGTTCAGAACTCATCCGATCTGTGCGCATTACCGCAGGAACCCGCCGCTTCGCACTGCGCGCCGCGCAGATGAGCTGAGTTCTGCGCGCCGCAAGCGGTCGCGCGCACGGCGCCGCGCCCTGGGGCCCGAGCCCTGGTGCCCGAGACGCGACGGCCCTCTCCGCGAGAACACGCTTGTGCACGCATTTTTCGCGTTGAGGCGTGCACAAGCGTGTTCTCGCGGAGGGAGGGGAGGGGTGGATGCCGCGGCCCAAGCCGCGCGCCCAAGCCCGAGCCACGCGCCCAAACCGGAGCCGTGCGCCCAAGCCCGAGCCGCGCGCCCACCCCGGATCAGTCGATGAGCTCAGCCTCGATCACGTCGTCGCCCGACCCCGCGGCCGGACCTGACGACGTCAGCACCAGCTGCGAGTCGTCGGCCGCGACATCCACCCGCACGACGTCGCCGTCGTGCACATTGCCCGACAGCAGCGCCATGGCCAGCCGATCCTGGATCTCGCTCTGGATGAGCCGCCGCAGCGGACGGGCGCCGAACGCCGGGTCGTATCCGCGTCGGGCGAGCCACGCACGCGCGTCGGGCGTGACCGCGAGGGTCAGCCGCCGCTCGTGCAGTCGCTTCTGCAGCTGGTCGACCGACAGCTCGACGATCTGGGCGAGGTCGTCCTCGGAGAGCGCCTGGAACATCACGATGTCGTCGAGCCGGTTCAGGAACTCGGGCCGGAACGCCGAGCGCACCAGGTTCATGACCTGCTCGCGCTTCTGGTCGGTCGACAGCAGCGGGTCGATGAGGATCGGCGAGCCGATGTTGCTGGTCAAGATCAGGATGACGTTCTTGAAGTCGACCGTGCGCCCCTGGCCGTCGGTCAGCCGCCCGTCGTCGAGCACCTGCAGCAGCACGTCGAACACCTCGGGGTGCGCCTTCTCGACCTCGTCGAGCAGCACGACCGAGTACGGACGACGCCGCACGGCCTCGGTCAGCTGGCCGCCCTGCTCGTACCCGATGTATCCCGGAGGGGCACCGACCAGACGCGAGACCGAGTGCTTCTCGCCGTACTCCGACATGTCGATGCGCACCATGGCGTGCTCGTCGTCGAAGAGGAACTCGGCCAGGGCCTTCGCCAGTTCGGTCTTGCCGACACCGGTCGGGCCCAAGAACAGAAACGAGCCGGTCGGACGGTTCGGGTCGCTGATGCCGGCGCGCGAGCGGCGCACCGCGTCGGAGACGGCCTTCACGGCCTCCTTCTGTCCGATCAGGCGCTTGCCCAGCTCCGACTCGAGGTGCAGCAGCTTCTCGCTCTCGCCCTGCAGCAGACGCCCCACGGGAATGCCCGTCCACGAGGCGATCACGGCGGCGATGTCGTCGTCGGTCACCTGCTCGTTGACCATGCGCGGTTCGGTCGGCTGCTCTTCGGCCTGCTCCGCCTCGGCCAGCTGCGCCTGCAGCTTCTTGATCGTCTCGTACTCCAGGCGTGACGCCTTGGCGTAGTCGGCCTCGCGCAGGGCGCGGTCGCGGTCGATCGTGGCCTGGTCGAGCTGCTTCTTCAGCTCGCCGACGCGATTCAGGCTCGCACGCTCCTTCGCCCAGCGCGCTTCGAGACCCTCGAGCTCTTCCGAGGCCACCGCCATCTGCTCGCGCAGCTTCGCCAGGCGCTCCTTCGAGGCCTCGTCCTTCTCCTTCTTCAGGGCCAGCTCTTCGAGCCGCATCCGGTCGACCGACCGCTTGAGCTGGTCGATCTCGACAGGGCTCGAGTCGATCTCCATCTTCAGCCGACTCATCGCCTCGTCGATCAGGTCGATGGCCTTGTCGGGCAGCTGGCGACTCGGGATGTACCGATGGGAGAGGGATGCCGCAGCCACGAGTGCGCTGTCGCTGATGGTCACCCCGTGGTGGGCCTCGTACCGGCCCTTGAGGCCACGCAGGATCGCAATCGTGTCTTCTACACTGGGCTCGCCGACGTACACCTGCTGGAAGCGGCGCTCCAGCGCGGCATCCTTCTCGATGAACTCACGATATTCGTCGAGTGTCGTGGCTCCGATGAGGCGCAGCTCACCGCGAGCGAGCATGGGCTTGAGCATGTTGGATGCTGCGACCGAACCCTCGCCGCCGCCGGCGCCCATGAGCACGTGCAGCTCGTCGATGAAGGTGATCACGCGCCCCTCGGACTCGGTGATCTCTTTGAGCACGCTCTTCAGGCGCTCCTCGAACTGGCCGCGGTACATGGCACCGGCCACGAGCGCAGAGATGTCGAGCGCGATCAGCTCTTTGTCCTTCAGGGATTCGGCGACGTCGCCGGCGACGATGCGCTGCGCGAGACCCTCGACGACGGCGGTCTTGCCGACGCCCGGTTCGCCGATGAGGACGGGGTTGTTCTTCGTGCGCCGGGTCAGCACCTGGCTCACGCGGCGGATCTCGCTGTCTCGCCCGATGACGGGGTCGAGCCCGCCCTGGCGGGCACGGTCGGTGAGATTGATGCCGAACTGTTCGAGGGGGCTCTGCTGCTCCTCCTGTCCGGCCTGGGCTTGTGCGTTCATGTGTCTCCTTGAAACCTGCGGGACTCACGTCGTTTTAAAACTTGAGTCGTTCTGGCTCAAGTTTACCAGCGGGTGGATGTTGCGGCAAGGGGTGCCGAACGCGGTTCCAACTCCCTTGTCCTCGCCCATTTGGTAAGGAAAAATGGAGCCAGAAAGGATTTTCATGCCTACTGCCACAATGACCAGCAAGGGACAGATCACCGTTCCGAAGGAGGTGCGCGACGACTTGAAGCTCGTCGCGGGCTCGCGCGTGATGTTCGTCAAGCTGCCGAACGGGCGCTACACGATCGTGCCGAAGACCGGGTCGATCATGGACCTCGCGGGCGTGCTCTACAACCCCGACCAGCCGCCCATCTCGATCGAGCAGATGAACGATGACATCGCGGATGCTGCAGCGGAGCACGTGATGCGGAGCATGCAGAGGTGATCGGTCTCGATGCCTCGCTGACCGGCCTCGACACGAATGTCCTGGCACGATTCTTTGTTCGCGACGATCCGGCACAGTACGAAGCCGCTGCGGCCGTCATCGCAACGCTCACTCCCGACAGCCCCGGACTGGTCACACACGTGAGTCTCGCTGAGTTGTCGTGGACACTCGCGCGAACGTACAAGATGTCGAAGGAAGCGCGCCTCGCGATCGTGCGCGCTCTGATCCAGGCGGACGAGATCGAGTTCGAAGACGGCGAGGGCGTCGTGCGTGCACTCGCCCTCGCCGAAGACGGCGCGGACTTCGCCGACGCCCTGATCGCGACGACGATGACGTTGTTCGGCACCGATCGCGTCGTGACCTTCGACAAGGCCGCCGCCCAGCACCTCGGCTGGGAGCTGCTCGCCTGACAGCGATGCCGTCTGTCGACCGCCTCAGAACGATGACCGAAGCCATGAGGAGGCCAGCTGTGGTGGCCGCCTCACTCGGCGCGCTCATCACCGGCTCGCTCTCGTGATCACCTGATCGAAGCCGGCCCGCAGCAGCTCAGCGCCGAGAGGCGCCGAGCTTGGTCACGACATCGAGCAGCGTCTCGGCCGAGCGCGGCCAGCTGAACTGCGCGATGTGATCGGCACCGGCTGCGACGATGGCGCCTCGCGCCGAGGCGTCGTCGAGCGCGGCCACCGCCGTCGCAAAGCCCGCGGGGTCTTCGGCATCGACGTACAGCGCGCCGGGTCCGGCGACCTCGTGGAAGATCTCGAGGTCGCTGACCACCGCCGGCACACCCATCGCCAACGCCTCGGCGATCGGCAGGCCATAGCCCTCGTCGAGACTCATCGTCACGAGCACCGCGCGGTCGGCCAGCAGGCGGGCGTACTCGGCGTCGGTCACGCCGCCGTGGAACACGACCTCGGCACCGGCGGGGATGAGCGTCTCGAGCTCGGCGCGCCTTGCCGGAGTGATGCGGCTGAGCAGATGCAGCGTGCGGCCGGGCAGTCGCGCCATGCCCCGGATGAGCGTCTCGACGTTCTTGTACGGCATGAACGAGCCCATGTACACGAGATTGCGAGCTCCACCGATGGTCTGGACGCCCTCGGGCAGGAGTGTGCGCAGCTGCTGCGGCGCATCGGGCACCACGACGACGGGGCGTTTGGTCAGCCGCACCTGCGCAAACTGCCGTTTACTCGTCTTGCTGACGGTGGCGATCACATCGGCGGCGTTCAGCGTCAGGCGCTGCGGAGCGTACGACAGGTGGAACAGCCGCCACCCCAGCCGCACGAACGCGGGAAGGTCGCGCGGGGGTGTGCGGTGCCGGTAGTAGATCATGTCGTGCAGGGTGAGGACCAACGAGAAGCGTCGCCCGACCGTGCCCATCGTCTGCATCGGCGAGAACACGACGTCGGGCTTGTGCCGGTTCAGGATCAGCGCGGTCAGCGGTTCGCGCAGGGCGGTGGGCGCATGGATCTTCAACACCCGCGCACCGTCGGGCAGCAGCATCCTCTGCCGTTCGTCCCAGATGAGGAAGACGACGTCGACCCCTCGCTCGGGCGCCTGCGCGAAGACCGCGGCGGCGAGGTCGGCGGAGTACCGGCTGATGCCGTCATGGAAGTCGGTGCGGATGTAACGGGCGTCGAAGAACAGGCGCATTACAGCGGGTCGCCCCGATAGAGCTTCTCGAAGGTGTCGAGCGTGTTCTGGATGTCGTGGATCTCGACGCCGTCCAGCGAGGCGCGCTGCATCCGCAGGTACTCGGCATCGTCGGCGGTGAGTACTGTGCGGATGCGGTCGGCGAGAGCATCGACGTCGCCGGGCGGGAAGAGATAGCCGTTCTCACCGTCATGGATGAGGTGCGGCAGCGCCACCGCGTCGGCGCCGATGATCGGCAGGCCCGAGGCCATGGCCTCCATCGTCGCGATCGACTGCAGCTCGGCAATCGACGAGATCACGAACACATCGGCGCGCGAGTACGCGGCACGCAGTTCGTCTTCGGGCACCTTGCCGTAGAACGTCACGCGGTCGGCGATGCCGAGCTTGGCCGCCAGCTGCTCGAGCCGGTGCCGCTGGTCTCCCCCACCGACGACGTCGTACACGACGTCGAGCTCAGGCACGAGCTTCGCGATCGCCTGCAGCGTGACATCCACGTGCTTCTCGGTGGTGAGCCGGCCGACGAACAGCACCCGGCGGTGCTCGCGCGGGCTGAGATCAGGGGTGTAGTTCGCCTTGTCGATGCCGCAGCTGATCGGGATCACGCCGTGGATGTCGATCGTCGACTCGAGGAAGTCGGCGGCCTTGCGCGTCGGCGTGGTCACCGCGCGCGCCATCTTGAGAGTGCGCTCGGCGTCGTCCCAAGCGAGTTTGAGGAACACCTTGTCGAGCAGGGGCGGCAGCGTCGTGAAGTCGATGATGTTCTCGGCCATCACGTGGTTGGTGGCGATGATCGGGATGCCGCGCTTACGCGCTTCGCGAGCGAGCCCGCGCCCGATCACGATGTGCGACTGGATGTGCACCACGTCAGGTTTGACCTCGTCGAGCACCCTGCGGGCATAGTGCTTGCTCAGCCACGGCAGCACGAAGGTGAGCCAGTCGTGCGGATACCAGCGCCACGACGGCAGCCGGTGCACGGTGATCGGCTGACCCTCGATCCGCTCGACGAACGTGCCGCGGTTGCGGTGGCCGTTGCTGGGGGCGGAGACGTGGACGTCATGACCGCGCGCGGCCAGCCCCGCAGCGAGGCGCTCGGCGAACCGGGCGGCTCCGTTCACATGCGGAGTGAAGGTGTCTGCGCCGATCAGGATCGTCAGCGGACGCGCGGGTGCGGCGGGAGTCACGGTGAAGTGGGTGCCTCTCTCTGCTTGACGCACGGCGGTGGCCGCACGCCGTCCACCACTCTAACCCCGCCCTGCGACGTTGCCGGGGAACCCGGCCGCCCTTCCAGGCGCATCTCCAGCCCCGCCGCCTACGCTGATGCCATGGCGCGACTTCAAGCCGACGCATCCTCCGCTCTCTGGGTACCGGTGACCCGCTCATTCGGGTTCAAGGGACGGCGACATCGCAAGGCGGCGATCCGCATGCTCATGCAGCAGGCGAGCGGTTCGACCGGCGTGCAGACCGGCGGCAAGGTCTTCGCATGGCTGATAAGTCAGGCCGCCCCGGCGATGATGCGCAAGGCCGACGGCCGCGTGCTCGTGTGGATGTGGAAAGACGACCCCGGCCTCGTCGTGGCCATGGCGCAGCTGCAGGTGGCGACGCCGCAGATGCGCACGGCGCGGGCGATGATGCCGATGGAGTACGACGACACCGTCTCGTTCCGCAACCCGCATCTCGGTGAGGGTGAGAAGCTCGTCATGAAGGTGCCGAAGGACACGACCAAGCCGCCGTTCGCCACGTACACGTGGGACCTGGGAACGCACATCGTGATCCTCACCGCCGTCGGTGCCGATCGCGAGCGCTTCGGTACGGTCGACGGCTCGCTCGACGACCTGGCACGCACGCTGCGCGTCGTCGACGACCTCACCGTCGACGAGAACAACGTGCTGCGGCTCGACCCGAGCTGATCAGTCCGTCGTGCCGGCAACGACGGCCTCGCCCGAGAGCCAGCGCAGCCACCGCGCACCGGGGTCGCCTTCCAGCACGAGGGCGCGCACGAGCAGCGTGAGCGGGATCGAGAGGATCGCCCCGAGCGGCCCGATGATGAACGTCCAGAAGATGACCGAGAAGAAGCTCAGCGTGAGGCTCAGGTTCACGGCGTCCGCCACGAATTTCGGCTGGACGAGCACCTGCAGCACGACGTTGACGACGCAGTAGATCGCGATCACGGCGAGCATCATCGGCCAGCCGCCGACCACGAGCGCCAGCAGCGCCGGCGGGATGAGGCCGATGATGAACCCGATGTTGGGGATGAAGTTCGTCACGAAGGCGAGGATCGCCCACACGATCGGCGCGGGGATCCCCAGCCACCAGAGCGCGAGGCCGTCAAGGATCGCGACGACGGCGCCGAAGCTCGCGTTGACGATGTAGTACCGGCGCACGCCGATGTTGAAGCGCTGGAAGCGCTCGACGGTGGGGCGGATGCTGCGGCCGAACTCCGCGTCGGCGCGCGCGTACCGCGCTCCGTCGACGGCCATGAAGATGATGTAGGCGAGCACGAAGAACAGTGCCATGAGCACGTTGATCACCGTGCCGCCCAGCGAGGTCACGTAGGAGAGGATCTTCGAGGCGTCGAGGAAGGTGCCCGCGGCATCCGACATCTGCTCGTCGAGCCCCAGCGAGCTGAGCCAGGCGACGACGTTCTCGCCGGTGGCCTCCAGGTCTTTCGCGTAATCCGCGACCAGGTGCGCGAACTGGAGGCCGGCGAACACGAGCAGCAGCACGAGGAAGATCAGCACGATGTATGCCACGGCGATCACGGCCGTGGTCGCAAGCCATCGCGGCCAGCCGGCGCGCTCCAGCGGATGGCGCAGCGGGTGGCAGATGATCACTATGACCGCCCCGAGTGCGAGCGGGCCGACGAGATCACGAGCGAACCAGAGCCCCGCGAGGGCCACGACGGATGCCGCCAGGATCAGCAGGACGCGCAATGCGGGGCCGAGCGCGGCCGGCTGCGCGGCGGCCGGCGGCACGGCGGGCTGATCGCGGGATTTCACCTGGCCAGCGTAGCGGGCGTCACTCATCATGCAGCGCTGGCACCGCTACCGTGGCCGTGTGAGCGAACGCAACATGGTCGAGCTGCCCGGTGGAACATTCCGCATGGGCTCCGAAGACTTCTATCCCGATGAGCGCCCGGCGCACGACCACGAGGTCGCAGCCTTCTGGATCGACCGATACGAGGTCACCAACGAGGACTACGCCGCGTTCGTCGACGACACCGGGTACGTGACCGTCGCCGAGCGCGAGCTCGATCCGGCGAAGTTCCCCGGTGCCGACCCGGCAGACCTCGTCCCCGGGTCGATGGTGTTCACGCCGACGGCGGGACCCACCGACTTGAGCGACTGGCGCAACTGGTGGCGGTGGCAACCCGGCGCGTACTGGCGGCGGCCGGAGGGCCCCGGCTCGAGCATCGACGAGAAGCTGCGGCATCCCGTCGTCCACATCGCCTATGAGGACGCCGCGGCCTACGCGTCGTGGGCGGGACTGCGCCTGCCCACGGAGGCCGAGCAGGAGTACGCGGCCCGCGGCGGGCTCGTCGGCGCGAAGTTCGCCTGGGGTGACGAGCCGTACCCCGGCGCCACAGCGCTCGCGAACTCGTGGCTGGGGCGCTTCCCGTACGACAACCAGGGCGTGGGCGGCACGGCCCCGGTGGGCTCGTATCCTCCCAACGGGTACGGCCTGTACGACATGACGGGCAACGTCTGGGAGTGGACCACCGATTTCTACACGCCCCGGCACCTGCGCCTCGCTGATCGACCCGTCGACGCCGGCAAGCGCACGAATCTGCTCGCGCGTGCGAGCGCGCAGGAGGGCTTCCCCGACATCCCGCGTCGCGTGCTCAAAGGCGGTTCACACCTGTGCTCCCCCGACTATTGTCTGCGGTTCCGCCCGGCGGCCCGCTCCCCGCAGGCGGAAGACACCGGGATGTCGCACATCGGCTTCCGTTGCGCCCGCGACGCGTGACGCGGGGCCCTCACCCGCTGGGGATGAGGCGTCGGCGATGGGGACGGCGCAACCTCGGTGGCATGATGAGCGCATGACGCACTCCGAGGTGCCGAAGGCTCCATCCACTGCCGAAGGCATCGCGGCCGGGCGCGCGCTCCGCGCTCGCACGCCGCTCCGCGAGCTCGCGCGACTCGGCGACGGGTCGCGCGATCCGATCGGCATCCTCGCGCGGCAGAACGAGACGCGCGTCGCGGACCTCGTGCCGCTGCGCACCGAGCGGATGAGCGCGAGCCCGTTCACGTTCTATCGCGGCACCGCCGCGCTCATGGCGGCCGATCTCGCGCAGGGACCCTCGAGTGGTATCCGCGTCGCCTCGTGCGGCGATGCCCACGTGGCGAACTTCGGCTTCTACGCGTCTCCGGCGCGCGAGCTCGTGTTCGATCTCAACGACTTCGACGAAGCGGCCTGGGCGCCGTGGGAGTGGGACGTGAAGCGCCTCGTCGCCAGCGTCGTGATCGCCGGCCAGGCCACCGCGCGCGACGATGAGGTGGTGCAGGATGCCGCGCGCCGGGCCGTCCGCGTGTATGCACGCGCACTGCGCGCAGGGCTGAAGCTCTCCCCCGTGCAGCGATACTTCACCCACTTCTCCGCCGAGGCCGCCGTCGCCGGACTCGACAAGGCATCGCGCACGGCGCTGCGATCGGCCACCCGCGATGCGCGCAAGCGCACCGGCGAGCGCGCCGCCCGGAGGACCACCGGGACCAACGCCGACGGACGACGCGTCTTCGTCGAGAACCCGCCGGCGCTGACGCACGTCGAGCCGGCGCTGGTGCGCAGCATCCACTCCCTCGTCGACCAGTACGTGGACTCGGCGAACGTCGACATCCGCGTGCTGCTGCAGGGGTACCGCGTCGCCGATGTCGCGCACCGTGTCGTCGGTGTGGGCAGCGTCGGCACCCGCTGCTTCCTGATCCTCCTCGAAGACGGCGACGGCGGCACGCTGCTGCTGCAGGCCAAGGAGGCCGGGCGCAGCGTGCTCGTCGAGCACGGCGGCGTCGCACAGCCGGAAGAGGTCGAGGCGTTCACGGCTGAGCATGGCCAGGGCGGACGGGTGGTCGCCCTGCAGAGGATTCTGCAGGCGGCATCCGACCCCTTCCTCGGCTATCTGCGGTCGTCAGCCGACTCGCTCGGCGGCGGTGCCGACCTGTACGTGCGGCAGTTCCACGACATGAAGGGCGGCATCGACATGGAGACGCTCGACGACGTGCCGTTCGCCCGCTACGCCGAGGCCTGCGCGGCCGTGCTCGCTCGCGCACACGCGCAGTCGCCGGCGGCGGCCGCAGTGGCGGGGTACGTCGGCGGCGGACGTGCCGTCGCCGAGCCTGTGCTGGAGTGGGCGTACGGGTACGCCGCGCTCTCGCGCGAGGACTACGACGCGTTCCTGGATGCCGCGGCCGCGGCGTCCGCGCCCTGACTTCACCCCGCACACATCGATGAGAGAACACCTGGCGGACGAGGATGCGGGTATTTCCCTCTCTCTCGGCGACCAGTTGTTCTCTCACCGGTTCATGAAGCGGGAGGCGGGCCGTGCTCCGCGAGCCACGCGTCGCGCGTGGTCGCCGTGGTCTGCAGCAGCCAGGAGTCGGTGATCGTCTCGCGCAGGAGCTGCAGGTCGACGCCGCCGAGCTCGGTGAGCACCGCCGGCCACGCCTCGAAGTGCGGGATGTCGAAGAACGCGTTCGGAAAGGTCTCGAGCAGCCCTGCCTTACCGTCCAGGCCGTCGGTGCGGATGGCGACGACGACGCCGTCGGGCCAGGTTCGGCCGAGGGCAGCGAGCTTGGCGAGATCGGCCTTGCGCGGGCCGCGCTCCCAGACCACCTGTCCGGCCTTCGTGCGCCAGGATGCACCGCCCCCGTGCCCGTTCACGGACTCGGTCACGTCGGGGAACTCGGCGCAGATCGCGCGCACATCGTCGAGCGTCGCCATACCCGCGATTGTCCTCCCGCGCCGCGGCCGCGTCCAGGTCCGTCCGCCCGGCCCACCCGCCCCGCCCGGCCTGCCCCGTGAGAGTGCAGCTGGTGGACGAGGGAGCGGTTGGTTCCCTCTCTCTCGGCGACCAGTTGCACTTTCACCGAAATCGAGGCGGGCGGCACACTAAATCTACCAGTTGGTCTATTTTGCGCTACGCTCGTCGGGGCCCGCACCGCGGCGGGTCCGGATCACCGGAGGTGCCGATGCCTGCTCGTCCCCTGTCCCGTCTGCTCGCTCTCGCCGGGCTCACATCCCTCGCCACGGTCATCTCCGTCGCTGCGCCCGCGTACGCCGCGCCCGTGACGACCGCGAGCGCGGCGACCGGCACGGCCGCAGCATCCCTCACCACGCTCCACTTCGCCGTCACCGTCGGTGCCGACGATGCGACGTCCTGCGATGTCGTCGGCGACCTGTACATGCCGGCCGGTGCTTCGTCGAGCAGCCGCGTGCCGGCCGTGCTCATGACCGACGGCTTCGGCGGATCGAAGGACGGTGTCGCGCCGATGGCCACGATGTTCGCGGGGCTCGGTTACGCGGTGCTCGCGTACTCAGGGCTGGGATTCGGCGGATCGACCTGCCCGGTCTCGATGGACGATCCGCAGCTCGACGGGAAGGCGGCCCAAGACCTCGTCAGCTACCTGGGCGGTGCCGACGGGATCGCGTACGAAGACGCCGCACACACTGTTGCGGCGCCGGCTCTCGACACCGTGGCCATCGACCGCCGTGCACACGACGGCGTCCGGCACCAGAACGACCCGCGGGTCGGGATGGTGGGCGGCTCCTACGGCGGCGCCGTGCAGTTGGCCGCGGCATCCGTCGACCCGCGCATCGACGCCATCGTGCCGGCCGAGACCTGGAACGACCTCGGCTACTCGCTGTTCCCGAACGGCACGGCGACGACGTCCGGCGTGACGAGCTCGACCCCGGGCGCGATGAAGATCCACTGGGGACTCACCCTCGGGCTGCTGGCTTCGGCGACCGGGACCGGCGTCGACGACACCCAGCCGGTCGCTCTGCTCGGCTGCGAGCACACCGTCTCGGCGGTGTGCCAGACGCTGATTCACGGTGCGGTCCAGGGCTACCCCTCCTCAAGCGACCTCGCGGCTCTGCGCAAGGTCTCGCCGGCGTCGTACCTCGAGAACGTCCGCGCCCCGACGCTTCTGATCCAGGGCGAACGCGACACGCTCTTCAACCTGAACGAGGCGACCGCGACGTTCGAGACGCTCCGCGCGCAGGGCACGCCCACCGCCATGATCTGGCAGCGCTCGGGGCACACCGACTCCGAGCCCGCCCCCGGCGACATCGACTGGAGCGCGCCCGATCCCGCCCAGTACGCCACCGGCCGGATGGTCGATTGGATCGAGCGCTACGTGCGCGGCACCCGCGTGGCCACCGGACCCCTGTTCGCGTACTACCGCGACTGGGCCGACGACGACAGCGATCCGACCGGGGCCACGGCGTTTGCGACATCCGACGTCTTTCCCGTCGCCGATGCCGACCCGCTGTACCTGTCCAGCGGCGGCCATTTCGTGAACGACCCGCGCGACATCGTCGACGGCACCTGGGGGCTCGTGACACCGGCCCTCGGACTGCCGACCAGCGCCGACCCGACCGACATCCTCGACGATCTGCTCGACGGCAGCCTCGGCACCGGAACCGAGGCCGACGCACCGGGAACCAGCCTGCAGTGGACCACGCGGACGCTCGACGAACCGCTCGACATCGCCGGTTCGCCGACCCTCGATCTCAAAGTCTCGTCGCCCGGTGCTCAGCTGACGCAAGCGCTCGGCACGCGCGGCCAGCTGGTCCTCTTCGTCAAGGTGCTCGATGTCGCGCCCGACGGCAGCGCCACCCTGGTGGGCCGGCAGGTCGCGCCCGCGCGCATTCCCGATGTCTCACAGTCGTTCACGACGCGGCTGCCGGGGCTCGTGCACCGATTCGAGGCCGGGCACCGCATCCGCGTCGTGGTCGCTGCCGGGTCGGCGAACTACCGGGGCGGCCTGTTCGCGCACGCGGTGACGGTCACGACCGGGTCGGAGGCCCAGGCGCTCGCACTGCCGACGCTCGCGGAGTGACGGGAAGGATGCCGCAGCGCGGCCGCTCGGGTCAGGACGCCGCTTCGTCGGCCTTTTCGAGGGCGTCGGGCCGCAACT
Source organism: Microbacterium horticulturae (assembly GCF_029094505.1). NCBI lineage: Bacteria > Bacillati > Actinomycetota > Actinomycetes > Micrococcales > Microbacteriaceae > Microbacterium > Microbacterium horticulturae. Next base: position 3,190,074 of record NZ_CP119108.1, read on the forward strand.
CGGCCACCGGGCGCGCTGCGACGGTCTCGACGCCGAACAGCGCGGTGACGGCGTCGGCGAACTCACCGGCGCGACCGTCGGCGGCCAGCTCGCGGGCGCGCACCGACGGGCCGTGCAGCAGCACCCCGGCCAGGTGTCGCAGCGCGGCCTCGGTCTCGGGCGTCGTGTCGCCGCGCTTGCGCGCCCAGGCAATCTCGCCGTCGAGCACGTCGAACACATGAGAGCGCAGCATGACCAGTGCGGGGGTCACGGCGTCTTCGGCGGTCGCGCGGCGGTACTCCGCGAGCGCCTCGTCGACGAGCGTGCGCGCTTCGGCGGTCGCACCCAACTCGGGCAGCGGCGCGTGCGCGCGGAGGGTCTCGAGATCGAGCAGCTCGGTCTCGGGCACCGCCGCGACCTCGGGGGCGACGTTGCGCGGCAGACCCAGGTCGATGATGAGCCGGCGCTCCAGGGCGCCCGGCAGTTGGCGTGCGGAGGCGAGCATCGCGGCATCCACTATCACCTGCGGCGCGACGCTGCAGGCCACGACCACGTCGCTGTCGGCGAGGGCCCGCTCAAGCCCACCGGCAGGCACCGCGGCGATGCCATGACTCGTGGCGAAGGTTGCCGCCCGGCCGGTGCGTGAGTACACACGCACGTCGGTGACGCCGCGGTCGCGCAGGGCCGCGAGGCTCGCGCCGGCGTAGCGGCCGGTCCCCACCAGCAGCACACGGGCCTGCGCCCAGTCGGTGATGCGCGTGGCGGCCATGTCGAGTGCGAGACGCACGACCGATCGGCCGGCACTCGAGAGCTCGGTGCGGTTCTTCACGCCGCGCGAGGTGCGCGACGCCAGCTGGAACACCCGCTCGAGCTCGCGCGTCGCGGTGCCGCGCTCACGCGCACCCTCCAGCGCGCGCCGCACCTGGCCGGCGATCTCACCCTCGCCCACGACGATCGACTCGAGGCCGCTGGCCACCGAGATCGCGTGCTCGGCGACCGCCTCGCCGTGCAGCAGAATGCCCGCTTCACGCACCTCGTCGCGCGCAAGTCCGGTCGCCGCGGCGACCGTGTCGGCCAGACGAGTGGATGCCGCATCCCACGGCAGCGCGTCGGTCGCGGCATCCCGCACGTCGAGGTACACCTCGAACCGGTTGCACGTCGACAGGATCACGCTGCCCTCGACTCCGGGTGCCGGATCGGACAGCCGCGCGGTCACCTCGTCGGCACGACGCTCGAGCCGCTCGACGACGTCGAGGGCGGCGGAGCGGTGGCTGGACGAGAAGCAGAGGAGCACGGGATTGAAGGATACCCCGCCCACCTGTGCGATCCGGCCGAGGCGTCGCGGGGCGTCACGCCGGCGCCTTTGCCACGGCCCGCCCGAGAGCCGTTCTCATCACGGTCTGAGAGAATCGGCCGGGTGAGTGCTCAGCCCGACCGCGCCCCGCTGCCCGCCGACCATCCGTTGTCGACGGGGGCGACATCCACCTCCCCCCTCGTGCAGGCGTATCGCGGCGTGCGCGGCGCGACGCTGCCCGTCTGGTTCATGCGCCAGGCCGGACGCTCACTGCCCGAGTACCGCGAACTGCGCACCGGCCTCGGCATGCTCGACACGTGCCTCGACCCGGCACTGGCGAGCGAGATCACGCTGCAGCCGGTGCGCCGCCACGGTGTCGACGCGGGAATCTTCTTCAGCGACATCGTCATCCCGCTGCGGCTGGCGGGCATCGGCGTCGAGATCCAGTCCGGCATCGGACCCGTCTTCGACCGCGCCGTCCGCAGCGCGGCCGACGTCGACGCGCTCATCGAGACCGGCACATTGCGCGCCGACGACGCGGCGCTCGACCCGATCCGCGAGGGCGTGCGCCGCACAGTGGCCGAGCTCGGGTCGACGCCGCTCATCGGGTTCGCCGGCGCCCCCTTCACCCTGGCCGCGTACCTCGCCGAGGGACGCCCCTCGCGCGATCACCTCGCCGCCCGCCGCCTCATGCACAGCGAACCCGACGCGTGGGCGCGCCTGCTCGCCTGGTGCGCCGACGTGACCGGAGCGTTCCTGCGCGCTCAGTTGCTCGCCGGCGCCAGTGCGGGCCAGCTGTTCGACTCGTGGGCCGGGTCCCTCAGCCGCGCCGACTACGCCCGCCACGTCGCGCCTGCGTCGGCCCGTGCGCTCGCGCACGCGCACGATCTCGGCGCCCCGCTCGTGCACTTCGGCCTCGGCACCGGAGAGTTCTTGACCGAGATGCGGGATGCCGGAGCCGACGTCGTCGGCATCGACTACCGCCTGCCGCTCGACGAGGCCTCGCGCCGCCTCGGCGGGTCGGTGCCGCTGCAGGGCAACATCGACCCGGCGCTGCTGGCCGCGCCCTGGGCCGTGCTCGAGGAGCACACCCGCGATGTCGTGCGCCGCGGCCGCAGCGCCCCCGCACACGTCGTGAACCTCGGCCATGGCGTGCCGCCCGACACGGATCCCGCCGTGCTCACGCGCCTGGCAGCGCTCGTCCACGAGCTCGGTGCGGACGAGGCCACCGGAGCCGGTCGTTGAGCGAGCGCACGGCGGGCCCCCGGTCGTTGAGCGAGCGCAGCGAGTCGAAACGCCGCTCCGGGATGCCCGACGCGTTTCGACTCGTCGCTCCGCTCCTCGCTCAACGACCGGAGCCTCAGCCAGCCCGCACCGGGTCGGCCCGATGACCCGCCTCATCGTCATCGGCGGGGGCGCCGCCGGGTTGGTCGCAGCGCGTGAGGCCGCGGCATCCGGCGCCGAGGTGACCGCCCTCGAGGCGAAGTCATCCGTCGGCGGAAGCATCGCCCGCCACGACGTCGCCGCCCTCACCCTCGACGCGGGCGCCGAGAGCTTCGCGACCCGCGGCGGAGCCGTCGCCCCGCTGCTTGATGAGCTGGATCTTTCCGACCGCATCGTCTGGCCGCACATCGCCGGGTCGTGGCTGCACCTGCCCGACCGCACCGTGCCGTCGCCGAAGGGCGGGATGCTCGGCATTCCGACAGACCCGCAGTCGCCGGAAGTCGTCGCCGCGATCGGAGTGGATGCCGCAGCCCGCGCCGCCCATGACCTCGACGATCCGCTGCCCGCCGGGTTCGCGCCGGCAACGCTGGGCGCGCTCGTCCGCGTGCGGATGGGCCAGGCCGTGCTCGACCGGCTCGTCTCCCCGGTCGCGAACGGCGTGTACTCGACGCCGGCCGACGACCTCGCCGTCGACGCCATAGCCCCCGGGCTGCGCGCGGCCCTGACCCGCACCGGCTCGCTCGCGCGGGCCGTGCGCGAGCTGCGCGGCGGCATCGCGGCCAAACCCGGGGCTGCGGCCGGCGGCCTGCGCGGTGGCATGTGGACCCTCATGTCAGCGCTGGCCGATGACATCGGCGCGCGCGGCGGCCAGGTGCTCGTCGACGCGCCGGTCCGCGGCATCCATCGCGACGGCGACACGTGGCTGGTCGACGTCGATCGCGGCGAGACCCTGCGCGCCGACGCGGTCATCGTCGCGACCGCTCAGTCGGCGGCGGTGCGGCTGCTGGGTGGGCTGATTCCGTCGGCGGAGTGGCCGGCACCCACCCGCGTCGACCTCGCGACGCTCGTGCTCGACGCCCCCGCGCTGGACGCCGCGCCCCGTGGCACCGGACTGCTCGTCGCCGACGACGCGCACGACGTGGTCGCGGCGAAGGCCCTGACCCACGCGAGCATCAAGTGGGCCTGGGTCGCCCAGCAGGCCGGCCCCGGCCGCCACGTCGTGCGCCTCTCGTACGGCCAGGCCGGGCATCGCAGCCAGGCTGCGGACATCGACGACGCTGCGCTCCAAGAGCTGGCGATGCGGGATGCCGCGGCCCTCCTCGGCGTGCGCCTCGAAGCCGCGCAGCTCGCCGGGTTCGCCCGCTCGACCTGGACGAACGCCGTCTCGCTCGCCGCACGCGGGCAGGCCGAGCGCGTCGCCGCCGTGCGCGAGGCCGTGGCCGCGGTGCCCGGGCTCGAGGTCGCCGGCACCTGGGTCGCCGGCACGGGACTCGCCTCGGTCGTGCCCGACGCGCGGGCCGCGGCATCCCGCGCCGTCGCTCGCTGAGCCGCGTCGCTGCCACGTCACAGCCGCCCAGCGCAGAAGCGCGCCAGATCTTGCAGATGACCTGAAGCTTTTTTGGGGTTTCACAACCGACGGACGGATGATTGACGTCGTGTCCGATCGTGTCGCGTCCTCCCCCGAATCCGCCCCCACCGTCTACACCCTCTGGGCCGCGTTCGCGCGCCCCGCTGGCGCCGCCGTCCCCACCGAAGCGCTGAGCACGGCCGCCGCCGACCTCGACGCGGCCATCGCCGAGGTCGAGGCCGCCGGGGTCACCGTGCGCGGCACCTACGACGTCTCAGGATTCCGCGCCGACGCCGACCTGCTGTTCTGGCTGCACGGCCCCACGCCCCGCGAGCTCCAGGCCGCGCTGCGCACGCTCCGCCGCGTGCCCGCGATCGCCGCTCTCACCCCGCGCCAGACCTTCGTCGCCGTGCACCGCGATGCCGAGTTCAACAAGCGGCACATCCCCGCCTTCGTGCGCGGCGTCGAGCCCAAGCCGTGGCTGGCCGTCTACCCGTTCGTGCGCAGCAAGGACTGGTACCTGCTGCGCGACTCCGAGCGCAGCCGCATGCTCGCCGAGCACGGCCGTGCCGGCGCCGGCTACACCGGCGTGCTCACCAACACGGTCGCGGCGTTCGCACTGGGCGACTACGAGTGGGTCGTGCCGATCGAGAGCGACGAGCTCGTCGACCTCGTCGACATGATGCGCGACCTGCGCTACGTCGACGCCCGGCGCCACGTCATCGAAGAGACACCGTTCTTCACCGGTCATGTCGTCTCGACCGCCGAGGTCGCCGAGGTGCTCTCGTGACCGCGTTCGACGCGATTCTGCTCGCGAGCTTCGGCGGTCCCGAGGGCCAGGACGACGTCATCCCGTTCCTGCGCAACGTCACCCGCGGTCGCGGCATCCCCGACGAGCGGCTCGAAGAGGTCGCCGTGCACTACCGCCACAACGGCGGCGTGAGCCCGATCAATGCCCAGAACCGTGCCCTGAAGGCCGCGCTCGAGACCGAGCTCGCCGCCCGCGAGATCGAGCTGCCGGTGTACTGGGGCAACCGCAACTGGAACCCGTACTTCGCCGACGCCGTGCGCGAAGCGCATGCGGCCGGCGATGACCGGCTGCTGGCCGTCGTCACGAGCGCCTACACCTCGTACTCGGGCGTGGGTCAGTACCGCGAGAACTTCGAGCAGACTCTGGCCGACACGGGCCTCGAGGGCACCGTCACCATCGACCGGCTGCGCGAGTTCTTCGACCACCCGGGCTTCGTCGCTCCCTTCATCGAGGGCGTGCGCGACGCGGTTCGGGACACTTCGTCTCGCCCTGCGGGCTCGCTCAGTGCAGGTGCCGCAACCCCGACGCATGTGCTCTTCGTGACGCACTCGATCCCCAACACGGCGGCCGAGGCATCCGGTCCCGAACACGGCCCCGGCGGCGCGTACGTCGCCCAGCACCTCGCCGTGGCCGACGTGATCGCCGCGTCTGCGGCGCCCGGTGTCGCGTACTCGCTCGCGTACCAGTCGCGTAGCGGCGACCCGCGCACGCCGTGGCTCGAACCCGACGTCAACGACGAGATCCGCCGGCTCGCGGCGAGCGGTGTGCAGCACGTCGTCGTCGTGCCGATCGGCTTCGTCAGCGACCACATGGAGGTCATCTGGGACCTCGACACCGAGGCCGCCGAGACCGCCGCCGAAGTGGGCATCGGCTTCTCGCGCGTCGCGACCCCGGGCGTGCACCCGGCGTTCGTGTCGGGCCTGGTCGACCTCATCGAGGAGCGCCTGAACGACGTGCCCGACGCCGAGCGTCCGCACCTGACCGCGCTCGGACCATGGCCCGATCATGCGACGGTCGGCGCGTCCCAGCGGGGGACAGCCGACGCCGAGCCTGCGGTGGTCCGATGACCCTGCGCGTCGGCACCCGGGGCAGCGCCCTCGCGACCGCCCAGACGCAGCAGGTCGCCGATGCGCTCGCAGCGGCGCTGGGCGGCGTGGACGTCGAGATCATCCGCATCACGACGCACGGCGACACCTCGCGCGCGTCGCTGTCGAGCCTGGGCGGCACCGGCGTGTTCGCCACCGCACTGCGCGACGCGCTGCGTGAAGGCCAGTGCGATGTCATCGTGCACTCGTTCAAAGACCTGCCCACGGCGCCTTCGCCGGGTCTTGTGGTCGCCGCCGTCCCGCCACGCGAAGACGCCCGCGACGTCGTCGTGACCCGCGACGGCACCCCACTCGAAGACCTGCCCGCAGGCTCCCGCGTCGGCACCGGCTCGCCGCGGCGCATCGCCCAGGTACGCGCCGTGCGACCCGACCTTGAGGTCGTGGATATCCGCGGCAACGTCGACTCGCGCCTCGCGCGCCTGCACGCCGCCGGCGCCGATCGGCTCGACGCGGTCGTGCTCTCGGCCGCCGGGCTCAACCGTCTGGGCCGCACCGAGGTTCCGGCCGAGCCCATGCCCCTCGACTCCTGGCCTTCGGCCCCCGCGCAGGGAGCCCTGGCCGTCGAGGTGCGCGAGGCCGACGCCGCCGGTACGCCCCTGGCCACTGCGCTCGCGCAGATCGCCGACCCTGCCAGCGCCGCGTGCGCCACCGCCGAGCGCGGTGTGCTCGCGGGGCTCGAGGCGGGTTGCTCGGCCCCGATCGGCGCGACGGCACAGGTCGACGGCGACGCCCTGACCCTTTCGGCCGCCGTGTACAGCCTCGACGGACAGCGCCAGATCTCGACGACCGTGACCGCGAGCGGCGCCGACGCGAGCGAGCGCGCGGCCCGCGAGGTCGTCACCGCCCTGCGTGACACCGGCGCGGACGAACTCAACTGATGACGCGGGCCGCCGCCCGCGTGAGGAAGTGAACCGATGAGCACCCAGCATCCCGTCATCCGCCCCCGTCGCCTGCGCACCACCCCGGCGATGCGACGCTTGGTCGCCGAGACCCGCATCCACCCCGCGCAGCTGATCCTGCCGCTGTTCGTGCGCGAAGACATCACCGAGCCCGCGCCGATCACCTCCATGCCGGGGGTCGTGCAGCACACGCTCGACTCGCTGAAGGGTGCGGTGCGGGATGCCGCGGCCGCAGGGCTCGGCGGTATCATGCTGTTCGGCATCCCGGCGACCCGCGACGCCACCGGTTCCGGTGCGACCTCGGCCTCCGGCATCCTTAACCGTGCGACCGAGGTCGCAGCAGTCGAGGCCGGCGACGCGTTGGTGGTGCAGACCGACCTGTGCCTCGACGAGTTCACCGACCACGGACACTGCGGCGTGCTCGACGAGCGCGGCGCGGTCGACAACGACGCGACGCTCGATCGCTACCGCGACATGGCTGTGGCGCAGGCCCGCGCCGGATCGCAGCTGCTCGGCCTGTCGGGCATGATGGACGGCCAGGTCGCCGCCGTGCGCGAAGCGCTCGACGACGCCGGTTTCGCCGACACAGCGATCCTCGCGTACGCGGCCAAGTACGCGTCGGCCTTCTACGGCCCGTTCCGTGAGGCCGTCGACTCGCAGCTGCAGGGCGACCGGCGCACCTACCAGCAGGACCCGGCGAACCGCATCGAGGGCCTGCGCGAGGCCGCGCTCGACGAGGCCGAGGGCGCCGACGTGCTCATGGTCAAGCCGGCCATGAGCTATCTCGATGTGCTCGCCGACGTGGCTGCGACCGCGCAGGTGCCGGTGTGGGCCTACCAGGTGTCGGGCGAGTACGCGATGATCGAGGCCGCCGCCGCCAACGGCTGGATCGACCGCGACCGGGCGATCCGCGAGAGCGTGACCGGCATCCTGCGTGCGGGCGCCGGCGCCGTGCTCACGTACTGGGCGCTCGAGCTGGCCGCATCGGAAGGACAGGCATGAGCAATCAGACGGCGTTCGAGGCGGCATCCACCGTCATTCCCGGCGGCGTGAACTCGCCGGTGCGGGCGTTCCGCTCGGTGGGCGGGGCGCCCCGCTTCCTCGTGTCGGGCCACGGCCCGTACGTGGTCGACGTCGAGGGCCGCGAGTACGTCGACCTGGTGTGCTCGTGGGGCCCGCTGCTGCTCGGGCACGCGCATCCCGCGGTGCTCGACGCCGTGCATGCCGCCGTCGACCGCGGTCTGTCGTTCGGCGCATCGACGCCCACCGAGACCGAGCTCGCCGAGGCCGTGATCGCGCGGCTCGCGCCGGTCGCCGTCGAGGGCCGCCCCGTCGTCGAGCAGATGCGCCTGGTCTCGACCGGCACCGAGGCGACGATGACCGCGATCCGGCTGGCGCGCGGCGTGACCGGACGCTCGCTCGTCATCAAGTTCGCCGGGCACTACCACGGGCACTCCGACGGCCTGCTCGCCGACGCCGGCAGCGGATTGGCCACGCTCGCCCTGCCCGCCTCCGCCGGCGTGCCCGCCGAGATCGCCGCGCAGACGCTGGTGCTGCCGTACAACGATCCGGATGCCGTCACCGCCGCCTTCGCCGAGTACGGCGACCGCATCGCCGCGATCATCGTCGAGGCCGCCGCGGCGAACATGGGCGTCGTCGCGCCTCGCGAAGGTTTCAACGCGTTCCTCGCGTCGGTCGCACACGCCAACGGCGCACTGCTCATCGTCGACGAGGTGCTCACCGGCTTCCGCGAGTCCGCGGCCGGCTGGCTGGGACTCGAGCCGGTCGCCGCCGACATCGTCACGTTCGGCAAGGTGATCGGGGGCGGGATGCCGCTGGCCGCCCTCGGCGCGCGGCGCGAGATCATGGAGCAGCTCGCACCCCTGGGCCCGGTCTACCAGGCCGGCACGCTGTCGGGAAACCCGGTCGCGGTGGCCGCGGGCCTCGCGACGCTGCGCACGGCCGATGCCGCCGTGTACGAGCGGGTCGATCTCGTCGCGGATACGATCTCGAACGCGGTCGATGAGGCGCTGAACGCGGCGGGTGTCGAGCACGTCATCTCACGCGCGGGCAATCTTTTCAGCATCCAATTCCAGTCCACGCGTGCGACCGACTACGCGGGTGTACAGCGGCAAGAGGCGTTCCGCTACGGACCGTTCTTCCACGCGATGCTCGAGGCCGGCGTCTCGCTGCCGCCGAGTGCGTACGAGGCGTGGTTCGTCAGCGCCGCGCACGACGACGCCGCGGTCTCGCGCGTGCTCGCCGCGCTGCCGGCCGCCGCCCGCGCGGCTGCCGCCGCGCAGCCTGCCTGACGCGCGCCGCGGCGCCCTAGGTCACCCTGCGCGCTCGAGATGCCGGCCGTGCGTCGCCCCGGCCGCGCACCCTCCCAGACTTCGGAACATCGCGCGAAGTTCGGAGCGATCGCGCGTAATGGTCCGAAGCTCGTCGGATGCTCCGAAGTCTGTGCGTGCGGGCGGCGCCTTCCCGTGCGCACGAGGCGCCCAGCGCGGACGGTCTATGCTTGACGCGGCGCGAGACGCGCCCACGGCGAGAAGATGAAAGCGAGGTGGTTCGACATGAGTAGTGACAGTCGCAGTCCGTTGCCGAACACCGCCTCCACCGCTCTGCGCTGAGCCCGGACGGGGTGTTCGGCACCCCTTCCCATATCCGACCCGCGCGGGCGCCGCATGCCCCTGCGCGCTGCAGGAGGCTCCGCCATGACCATTCAGGAACTCACCGACCGTATCGACGACCTTGCACAGCTGCTCTCGGGCAATGAGCTGGTCGCGGCATCCGACGCCGTCGCCGCGCTGGATCCGCATGAGATCGTGACCGCGATCGAACGCCTGAGTCCCCGGGCGGGCGCGGTCTTGTTCCGCCTTCTGTCGAAGGACCGCGCCCTCGCCGTCTTCGATGCGCTCTCGCCTGCGGTGCAGGGCGACCTGGTGCGGCAGCTGCGCGACTCCGAGGTAGCCACGGTCTTCGCCGACCTCGACCCGGACGACCGCGTCTGGCTGCTCGACGAGCTGCCGGCATCGGTCGCGCAGCGTCTGCTGCAGGGGCTGCCCGCGCGCGACCGGCAGCTGACCGCGGCCGTGCTCGGATACGAGCAGGATGCCGTCGGTCGCCGTATGAGCCTCGACTTCGTGACGACGCATCCCGGACTCACCGTGGCCCAGACCATGGACCGCCTGCGCGCGCGGCTCGACGACGCCGAGACCGTCTACACGCTGCCGGTCACCGGCGCGGGGCGCGAGGTCGTGGGGGTCGTGAGCCTGCGCGACCTCATGTCGGCACCCGATGACGCCACGATCGACGAGGTCATGAGCGACCCGCAGACGGCGAGCGCAACCAGCGACGCAGAGCAGGCCGCGCGCGTGTGCGCCGACCGCGGACTGCTGGCCCTGCCGATCGTCGACAGTGAGCGGCGGCTCGTCGGCATCCTCACGCTCGATGACGCAGCGCGCATCCTCAAGCAGGAAGAGAGCCAGGATGTCGCCCGTCAGGGCGGCGTCGAGCCGCTGGGTCGCCCCTACTTGAGTACGCCGATCCCCCGGCTCGTGCGCTCGCGGGTCGTCTGGCTGTTCGTGCTGGCGATCGGCGCGACGCTGACCGTGCAGGTGCTCTCGCACTTCGAGGCGACGCTCGCCGAGATGACCGCGCTCGCCCTGTTCGTGCCGCTCTTGATCGGGACCGGCGGCAACACCGGCAACCAGGCCGCCACCACCGTCACCCGCGCTCTCGCGCTGGGCGAGGTGACGCCGCGCGACATCCTGCGCGTACTCGGACGCGAGGTGCGCGTCGGCTCTCTGCTCGGTCTCGCCCTCGGCATCGTCGGGTTCGTCATCGCCGGAGCCATCTACTCCTGGCCGATCGGCGTCGTCATCGGACTGACGCTGATCGCCGTGTGCACGGTGGCCGCGACCATCGGTGGCGTGATGCCGCTGGTGGCGCGGGCGATCCGCGTCGACCCGGCCGTGTTCTCGAACCCGTTCATCACGACATTCGTGGATGCCACGGGCCTGGTCATCTACTTTCTCATCGCGAAGACCGTGCTCGGGCTCTGACCTGCGCTCGCTCTGCAGACCTAGGCTGTCTGCATGTCGCTGAGCACCGAGCGCGCGGCCATTCCCGCGCTCGTGATCACCCCGATCGTCGTCGGGGTCTTCGTCGGTGTCGTGGCGACGGCTGCCGCCACGGTGTTCCTCGCACGCGACGCCCTGCATCTCGCATGCTCGTACGCCGACGGCTGGATCTGCGCGGACGGCATCAGCTACCTCGGGATCGGGGCCGTTCTCTGCGGTGTTCCGACGCTGTTGGCGATCGTGGGCGCCGTCGTCTCGTGCACCGTGCGCAGCGCGCGAGCGGCGGCCGTCTGGCTGCTCGGTCTCGCCGCCGCGGCCGCCGCCTGGCCCCTCGTGCAGACGTGGCAGGGCGTCCGAGTACCCGTCGAGGCCTCACGCATCGAGGCCTGGAGCCACACCGTTCTACCGTCGGGGATCATCGCAGCGATCGCGGTCGTCGCGGGCGCGCTGGGTGTCGCGATGCGCGGGCGGGCGGCATCCATTCTTCTGTTCATCGGGGCGGGCGCGCTCGTCATCGCGATGTGCGTGCAGCCGGGCCTGGGCGTCGCCCTGCCCGCAGCGGCGGGGATGCTCGCCACCGCCGGCTGGCGGCTCGCCGACGCGGCGCTGTCGACGCAGCCCGCCGGGACGCAGCCCGCCGTTCAGAACTCATCCCATCCGAATGCCGACGGTGTCGGAACGGCCCGAAACGACCGTTTCGGCACTGGATCGGCTGACTCCTGAACGCCGATGAGCGCGTGGAGAGACTCAGCTACCGCGCGGCCCCGACCCGCGCCCGCGCTCGCAGCCCGTCGACGAGCAGGTCGACGCCGAACGAGAAGGCCGAGGCCGAGGCATCCGGTCCGCCCTCCACCGTCACCCCGATGCTGTCGTACTGCAGCCGCTGCTGCTCGTGCGAGACGTGCCCGAGCACGAAGTGCAGTAGGGCCGTCGCTGCCTGCCGGGTCGTCGCCTCGTCGAAGCCGCCGCCGGCGATGGCCGACGCGAGCCGGTCGAGCGCGGCATCCGCCCCCAGCCCCATCGACAGGGTGCTCGAGACCACCTCGGCGCCATCGCGGTAGGCGAGCAGACTGTCGCGCAGCGCCGAAGCCGACGCGCGTACGTCGGCGGCCCAGTTGCCCGAAGACGACACCGGGGGCCGCCCCGCCACGATCCGGTCGGCGAGATCTGCCAGCAGCGCCTGCTTGTTGGGGAAGTGGTGATACAGCGCGCTCGGCTGCACATCCAGCGCCGCCGCGAGCCGCCGCATCGTGAGGTCGGGCAGCCCGACGTCGTCGAGCAGACGCAGCGCGGTGCGGGCGACATCATCGCGAGTGTGTCGTCGCGCCGTTTCGCTCGGGGCCATATCCTCACTATAGTGAACGGCGTTCAGGTGAACACCGTTCAGGTAAGGAAACCCATGACCGACACCTCCACCGTCACCCGCGCACGATTGAGCGCCGCCGACATCGCCCGGGTCGCCGTCTTCGCGGCAGTGATCGCCGTGCTCGGCCTGCCCGGCGGCTTCACGGTCTTCGGTGCGGTGCCGATCACGGCGCAGACGCTGGGCGTGATGCTCGCCGGCGCGATCCTCGGGCCGTGGCTCGGCGCGTTGTCGATGACGGTGTTCCTCGCGCTCGTCGCGCTCGGCCTGCCGCTGCTCTCCGGCGGCCGCGGCGGCATCGCTGTGTTCGTCGGCCCGTCGGCCGGCTACCTCATCGGGTTCGTCGTGGGTGCTTTCGTCATCGGGCTGATCGTGCACGCCGGGCGACGCAAGCCCAACCTCTGGCGCACGGCCATGGGCGTGGTCGTCGGCGGCATCCTCGTCGTGTACGCGTTCGGCATTCCGCTGCAGGCACTCATCACGCGGATGCCGCTGGACGAGACCTTCCTCACGAGCCTCGTCTTCATCCCGGGCGACCTCATCAAGGCGGTGCTGGCCACCGCGATCACGCTGACGCTCGTGCGGGCCTACCCGCGGGCGTTCCATCGCACATGGTGATCTCGCTGCACGACGTCGTCGTGCGTCTCGGAGAGGTCGATGCCCTGCGCGGCGCGACGCTCGACGTCGATGCGCGCACGATCGCCGTGATCGGTGAGAACGGTTCGGGCAAGTCCACGTTCGCTCGACTGCTCGCCGGACTCGTACCCGCGGCATCCGGCACCGTCCGTGTGCTGGGCCTCGACCCCGCCCGCGACGTCGCCGATCTGCGTCGACGCGTGGCCGTCGTCTTCAGCAATCCGGATTCGCAGATCGTCATGCCGACGGTGGCCGAGGACGTCGCCTTCTCGCTGCGGCCGCAGCGAGGCCGCGAACGACTGACGAAGGATGCCGCGGCTGCCCGCGTCGCCGCAGCACTGGCCCGTTTCGGGCTGACCGAGCTCGCCGAGCGCCCCGCGCACGACCTCTCCGGCGGACAGAAGCAGCTGCTCGCCCTCGCCGGGGCGTTCATACGGGAACCCGAGCTCGTGATCGCCGACGAGCCCACCGCCTACCTCGACGCCCGCAATGCGCGGCTGGTCGGCGACCACCTGCTCGCCGACACCGGACACCGGCTCGTGCTGGCCACCCACGATCTCGCGCTCGCGCGGCGCTGCGACGTCGCGGTGCTGTTCGCCGACGGACGCGTGCGGTCGACGGGTACGCCGGCCGACGTCGTGGCCGAGTACGAGGCGCTGCTGACATGCTGAGCCTCTACCGCGCGGGGACCAGCCCTCTGCACCGGATGCCCGCGGGCCCCAAGCTCGTGCTGCTGGTGGCGCTGGTGCTCGCCGTCTCGCTGCTGCCGACGGCACCGTGGGCGGCCGGGGCCGCCGTCGCCCTGTGCATCATCGCGTACCTGTTCGGGGGCGGGATGCCGGCGCTGCTCCTTCTTGCGCGGCAGACGTGGGCCCTGAAGTGGGTCATAGCGTTCATGCTCATCGGCCAACTGATCTTCCTCGGGCCACAGCCCGCCGTGCTCAACACCGTGCGGGTGACCGCCGCAGTGCTGCTGGCGGCGCTTCTGGCCCTGACCACGCGCGTGACCGCGCTGCTCGACGCCCTCGAGCGCGGGCTCGCGCCGCTGCGGGTGGTGCGCGTCGATCCCGCGCGCGTGGCGCTCATGCTCACCGTCACGCTGTCGACCCTGCCGGTCATGGGGCGCATCGCCCACGACGTCCGCGAGGCGCAGCGCGCCCGTGGTGCCCGACCGGGGGTGCGCACGTTCGCGGTGCCGTATCTGGTCATGGCTCTGAAGCACGCCGACGAGCTGGGCGACGCCCTCGCCGCGCGCGGCGTGCGCTGAGCCGCTCAGCCCATCAGCGGAATGTCGAGGTCGAACGCCAACACCATCGCGCGCGCCAGAGCGACTTCCTGCTCCATCGAGAGATAGCCGATCGTCCGACCGAGTGCCGCGACCGGGATGGTGACGATGTTGTCGAGGGATGCCACGCAGGGGTGGTCGAGCCCGTTGCGAGCGTCGAGGGCAACCTCGCTGCTCAGCCCCTTCACTGTCGAGGTGATCGGAGCGATCGTGACCTTGGTCATCGCCGCGCGGGCGAGATCGCGCGTAAGAACCAGCGCCGGTCGAGTCTTGTCCAGTCGCGCGAGGCAGATCTCTCGCACGTCAGCCCTCAAGATCGATGTGCGTGACAGTCCAATCCACGAGTGAATCGAGGTCGTCGGCAGTACCCACGCGTGCAAGTACGGCCGCGTCTCCTTCCGCCGCGCGACGTCGCATCTCACGCTCAAGCGCCGAACTCACCAGCGCCGCGCGACTGGCGACTCGGCCACCGGCGACTTCGCGGTCGAGGAACTCGACGACGGGATCGGGAAGGCGTACGGCGATCTGCGTGGACATACGCCCATGATACACCGGTGCATCCCGTATTGGGATGCACCGGCACGCCGCACCGCGGCATCCATCCCCTCCGTCGGCCGCCGCCCTTCTCACCGCCCCGTGCTACCGTCATACCGACCGGACGGTATCTGCGAGGAGGCAGGATGGACAGGTTCACCGGGCGCACGGCACTCATCACGGGTGCGAGCCGCGGCATCGGCCTCGCGATCGCGCAGCGCATCGTCGCGGAGGGCGGTTCGGTCGTCATCACGGCGCGCAAGCAGGATGAGCTCAATGCCGCCGTCGCCGAACTCGGCCCGAACGCCTCAGCGGTCGCCGGGCACGCCGACGACCCGGACCACCGCGTCGCCGTCTTCGCGCACATCGCCGAGCGCCACGGGCACCTCGACCACCTCGTCAACAACGCCGGCATCAATCCGGCCTACGGGCCGCTGCTGAGCGTCGACGACGAGCCCGCGCGCAAGATCTTCGAGGTCAACGTTCTGGCCACCCTCGCCTGGACCCGCGAGGCCGTCGCCGCCGGATTGCAGCGCTCGGTCGTGAACCTCGCCTCGATCGCCGGCCTCTCGGCGGCACCCGGCATCGGCTTGTACGGCGTCTCGAAGGGCGCCGTCATCAACCTCACGATCCAGCTCGCGCACGAGCTCGCCCCGGCCCTGCGCGTGAACGCCGTCGCACCGGCGGTGGTCAAGACGCGCTTCGCGCGGGCCCTGTACGAGGGAAACGAAGAGCAGGCGGCATCCGTCTATACCCTCGGCCGTCTCGGCGAGCCCGACGACGTCGCAGGTCCCGTCGCATTCCTGCTCTCCGACGACGCGGCCTGGATCACCGGTCAGACCATCGTCATAGACGGCGGCGCAATGCTGCACGGCATCGGCTGAGACCATGGTCAAGAGCACGACCGTCGCCGACGACATCACCCGCGCCGCCGTCGAACTGTTCGCCGCGAACGGCTACGGCGGCACCAGCGTGCAGCAGATCGTGGATGCTGCGGGCGTCACGAAGGGCGCGCTCTACCACTACTTCGGGTCGAAGGACGACCTGCTCTTCGGCATCTACGACCGACTGCTGGGCACCCAGCAGGAGCACCTCGACACCATCGTCGCCGCCGGCGGCGACATCGACGACCTGCTCACGGCCGCCTGCATGGACGTCGTCGAGACCACCGTCGCGCAGCTCGACGAGGCGGTGGTGTTCTTCCAGAGTGCGCATCTGCTGAGCCCCGAGCGCCACGACGAGGTGACCCGCCGCCGCCGGGAGTACAACGACGCCTTCGGCGCCCTCATCACCCGCGGGCAGGCCGAGGGCCGCTACCGCACCGATATGCCGCTGCCGGTGCTCATCGCCCACTTCTTCGCCGACGTGCACTATCTCGGGCAGTGGTACTCCCCCACGGGTACGACCAGCGCCTCCGCGCTCGCACGGCAGCTGACCGAGCTGTTCCTCGCCGGGATCCGGCGGGTGGATGCCGCGGCCGCCGACTGAGCACGGCTACAGCGCGGCCGCGGGCCGCGGCATCCCGCCCCGCCCAGAACACCATCCGCTGAGAGTGCAGCTGATGGACGAAGGAGCGGTTGGTTCCCTACCTCTCGTCGACCAGCTGCACTCTCACCGTGAAGCGGCGGCCTCAGCGCCGCAGCTCGGCCCGACCCAGCGAGTTCAGGTGCACCTCGTCGGGCCCGTCGGCCAGCCGCAGCGTGCGCACGCCCGCCCACAGCGCGGCCAAGGGCGTGTCGCCCGAGACGCCGGCGCCGCCGAACAGCTGGATCGCCCGGTCGAGGATCTGCTGCACGGCCCGCGGCACGGCGATCTTGATCGCCTGGATCTCGGTCATCGCCTGCCGGTTGCCGACCGTGTCCATGAGCCATGCAGTCTTCAACACGAGCAGCCGCAGCGC
Source organism: Microbacterium horticulturae (assembly GCF_029094505.1). Lineage (NCBI taxonomy): Bacteria > Bacillati > Actinomycetota > Actinomycetes > Micrococcales > Microbacteriaceae > Microbacterium > Microbacterium horticulturae. The sequence continues at coordinate 3,206,757 of NZ_CP119108.1, forward strand.
CTCGAGCTGGATGCGCGACTCGGCGACCCACTCGCGCACGACGCCCTGCTCGGCCAGCGTACGGCCGAACGCCGTGCGTGAACCCGCGCGTTCGCGCACGAGCGACAGCGCCCGCTCGGCCATGCCGAGCGCCCGCATGCAGTGGTGGATGCGCCCCGGGCCGAGCCGCGCCTGCGCGATGGCGAAGCCTTCGCCTTCGCCGACCAGGATGTTCGTCGCCGGCACCCGCACCCCGTCGAACACGACCTCGGCATGCCCGCCGTGGTCGCGGTCGTCGTAGCCGAACACGCTCAGCGGCCGCACGACGTGCACGCCGGGGGTGTCGCGCGGCACGAGGATCATCGACTGCTGCCGATGCCGGTCGGCCTCCGGGTCGGTCTTGCCCATGACGATGAAAATCTTGGCATCCGGGTTCATCGCGCCCGTCGACCACCACTTGCGCCCGGTGACGACGTAGTGGTCGCCGTCGCGCTCGATGCGGGTGCCGATGTTCGTCGCGTCCGACGAGGCGACGTCGGGCTCGGTCATGCAGAACGCCGAGCGGATCTCGCCTCGAAGCAACAGCTCGAGCCAATCGCCCTTCTGCGCCGGAGTGCCGAAGTCGTGCAGCACCTCCATGTTGCCGGTGTCGGGCGCGTTGCAGTTGAACGCGGTGGGCGCGAGCTTCGGGCTCCATCCCGTGATCTCGGCGATCGGCGCGTACTGCAACTGGCTGAGACCGGCACCCTCCTCGCCAGGAAGGAACAGGTTCCACAACCCCTGCGCCCTCGCCTCCTGCTGCAGCTCGCGCAGGATCGGCCGGAACGACCACTCGCCGGGGGCGTCGGCCAACTGCTGCTCGAGCACGGGCTCGGCGGGCAGCACGTGCTCGTCGACGAACGCGCGCGCCCTCTCGCTCAGTTCGCGCGTACGCGCGTCGGGTGCGAAGTCCATCAGGCCCACTCCATCCCTGCCGCGGCGAGCGGTTCCACCAGCTCGCCGATGCGGTCGAAACCCTCACCGACGGTCTCGCCGGCGCTGTAGCGCAGGTGTATCCCCTCGAGGATCACCGCGAGCTTGTAGGCGGCGAACGCGCGATACCAGTGCAGATTCGGGATGCTGCGCCCCGACCTGCGCGCGTAGGCCTCGACGAGCGCGTCGAACGTCGGGTATCCGGCATCCACGTCCACCGCACTCGGCACGATGCGGCGCGCGCCGGGCAGATCGGCGACGTTCCAGTACAGCCCGAGGATGCCGAGGTCGACGAGCGGGTCGCCGAGCGTCGCCATCTCCCAGTCGAGGATCGCCGAGATGCGCGGGTCGTCGCCGGTGCCGACCACGAGTGCGTTGTCGAGGCGGTAGTCGCCGTGCACAATGGCGGCGCCGCTGTCCGTCGGCACGTCGGCGTGCAGCCGCTGCTGCAGCCTGTCGAGGGTCGGCGTCTCGCGCGAGCGCGACGCGTCGAGCTGCCGTTGCCAGGTCTTCAGCTGACGGTCGATGTAGCCGTCGGGACGGCCGAAGTCCGCCAGGCCCACCGCGGCCGGAGCGACCGCGTGCAGGTCGGCGAGGTGCTCGGCCAGCGCGGTGCTCATGGCCTGGATGCCGGCGCGGCTGAACTCCGCGTTCTGAGCGCGGCGCGTGATGGTGCGCCCGGGCGCGCGTTCCATGACGAAGAAGGTGGTTCCGGTGACGGTGGCCGTCTCGGTGTCGTCGACGACGTCGACTGCAGCGGGAACCGGGATGCCACTGCCGGCCAACGCCGCTATCACCCGGTGCTCGCGCCGCATGTCGTGCGCGCTGGCGAGCACATGGCCGAGCGGCGGTCGCCGCACGATCAGCGGCAGCGCGGCGCCGTCGACAGCGTAGGTGAGGTTGCTCCTGCCGCCGGCGATGACGGATGCCGAGAGCTCGCCGCCGGCAATATCAGGGTGGACGCGCTCCAGCCAGGCGCGGAAGCCGTTGACGTCGAGCCCGGGCGTTGCGCCGGCCTCATCGGGGATCCGCGACGGGGTGTGTTCGGGCTGTGGCATCCTGACCTCCTTGTCGTGGCGATGCTTCCCACAGCATACCGACCGTCCGGTATGTCGGTGGTGGATGCCGCGGCTCAGCGCTCGTTGCCGCGCTTGTAGTTGCCGGTGGCGCGCTGGAGCGCGGCCTGATCGCTCGCGCCATCGTCGCCGAGCCGCGCGATCAGGCGCTCCGCGGCAGGTCCCCGTACGACCGTCACCAACCGGCCGACGCGTGAGATGTGCACCTCGCCGGATTTGGTCACGCGATACGCGAACGGCTCGTACCCCGGCATCCCGCCTCCTCCCCCGCTTCCACCTCCGTCGAATTCATATGGAACCGTCTCATGCACACCAAACCGTCGGCAGTTTCATGTGCACGAGACAGATTCATATGAATTCGGCGAGATGGGGGCGCATCAGCGCTCGTCGGGGCGCTGCGGACGCCACACGACGATATCGGTCGAGCGGCGGATGCGGCGGCCGTGCCGCAACGGCACGACCGCTCCGGTCGAGCCCGCGGCGAACACGCGCGCGCCGGGGCGGTTCTCGACCTCCGCGCGCACGCGCTCCTCGAGCAGCTGCACACGCATGTGCAGCTCGCGCACGTGCTCTTCGAGCTCGAGGATGCGCACGATGGCGGGCAGGCTCATGCCCGCGGCCGACATCTTCGACACCTCGCGCAACTGCGCGACATGCCGCAGCGAGTAGCGTCGTGACCCGCCCTTGGTGCGGGCGGGCACGACGAGTCCCATACGGTCGTACTGCCGCAGGGTCTGAGGATGCATTCCGGACAGCTCGGCGGCCGCCGCGATCGCGAAGATCGGGGCGTTCTCGTCTGGTCTGCGCTCAGGCATCCGGATTCACCTCCTCGCTACTCTAGGAACTTCTGCTCTCGTACCGGCGTTTCGACTCGCTTCGCTCGCTCAACGACCGACGGCGGCCTTCGCCATCAGCTCGGCGCGCGGGTTCTCTTTGGGCTCGAGATCGTGGAAGCGCTCGAGGGCCTCACGCGCGGCATCGTCGAGATGCGATGGCACGGCCACCTGCACCTCGGCGAGCAGGTCGCCGGTGCCCTTTTTGCTCTCCACGCCGCGGCCCTTGACGCGCAGCACGCGCCCCGACGGCGTACCGGGCGCGACGCGCAGCCGCACCGGATCGCCGCCGAGCGTCGGCACCTCGATGGTCGCGCCGAGCGTGGCCTCGGTGAACGTCACCGGGACGGTGACGCGCAGGTTCAGCCCGTCACGGGTGAAGACCGGGTGCGGCCGCACCGTGATGGTCACGACGATGTCGCCGTTCTCACCGCCGTCGGGCGAGGGATGCCCCCGCCCGCGCAGCCGGATCTTCTGACCGTTCGACACCCCGGCCGGGATCTTCACCTTGAACGGCTTGCCGTTCTCACCCGACAGGGTGATCGTCTCGCCCTTGACGGCGGTGATGAAGTCCAGCGTGGTGTGCGCGGTGACGTCCTGACCCTTCTGCGGCCCCCCATACCCGCGGTATCCACCGGTCGAATCACCGAAGCGACCCGACCCGAACCCGCCGCCCTGCTGGCCGAACATCGAGAAGATGTCCTCGAAGTTGCCCGAGGTCTCGAAGCGGGTCCCTCCGCCGCGGCCCTGGCCGAACATGCCGCCGAACACATCGTCGAAGCCGCCGTCGCCCTGGCCGCCCGCCGTGAAGCGGGCACCCGAGCCCATCGCGCGGATCTGGTCGTACTCGGTGCGCTGCTCCTTGTCGGAGAGCACCGAATACGCCTCGCTGATCTCCTTGAACTTCGCCTCGGCGGCGTCATCCCCCGGGTTCGAGTCCGGGTGGTACTTGCGCGCGAGCTTGCGATAGGTCTTCTTCAGGTCGGCATCGGTGACGTCCTTGGACACACCGAGCGTCTTGTAGAAGTCCTTGTCGAACCAGTCCTGACTGGCCATGGATGCTCCTTCCCGCGGTCAATCCGCCGGGACGGCGACGACCACCTTCGCGGGTCGCAGTTCCACGTCACCCAGCCGGTATCCGGTCTCGACCACCTCGAGGATGGTCGACTCCGAGGTGCCCGGCGTCGGCTGCTGGAAGACGGCCTCGTGCTGCTGCGGGTCGAACGCGTCGCCCGCTGCGCCGTACGAGACGACGCCCAGCCTCTCCACGACACCGCGCAGCTTCTCGGCGATCAGCGCGAACGCACTGCCGGCCTCGAGATCGCCGTGCTTCTCGGCGCGGTCGAGGTCATCGAGCACGGGCAGCAGGCCCTTGGCGACCTCGCCCTTGGCGCGGTCGATCTCGACCTGACGCTGCTCTTCGGTGCGGCGGCGGTAGTTGGCGTACTCCGCCTGCAGGCGCTTGAGGTCGCTGAGCAGCGTCGACTCGAGGTCGGCGAGCTTGGCGTCTTCGGCAGCGGCGTCAGAGTTCTGAGCGGTGCCCAGAATGTCGTCGATGGTCAGCTCGTCCACAGCCTCGCCGAAGGGCTCGGCGTCACCGCCCTCGGCGCTCTCGGCACCCGTCGGGTTGTCGGTCCCGTCCTGCGCGTCGGGGCCGGAGGCAGAAGCCTCCGACCCCTCTTCGCCCGGACGGACCTCGTTGTCATCGAAGTCCTTGTCGGTCATGTCCCTACTTCTTCTCGTCCTCGTCGTCGACGACCTCGGCGTCCACCACGTCCTCCTCGGGGTTCGGCACGTCGCCGTTGCCCGGGTCGGCGACGTTCGGGTCGCCCGGTGCGCCTTCGGCCTGTGCGGCCTGGTAGATCGCCTCGCCCAGCTTCTGCTGGCTCTCGTTCAGCTTCTCGTACGCCGACTTCACCGCGTCGTCGTCCTCGCCGGCCAGGGCCGTCTTCAGTGCGTCGACATCGGCCTGCACGCTGTCCTTGACGTCGCTGGGCAGCTTCTCGTCGTTCTCCTTGATGAGCTTCTCGATCGAGTATGCGAGCGTCTCGGCCTGGTTGCGCGTGTCAGCGGCCTCGCGGCGCTTCTTGTCTTCGGCCGCGTTCTCCTCGGCCTCGCGCACCATGCGCTCGATGTCCTCCTTGGGCAGCGACGAGCCGCCCGTGATGGTCATCGACTGCTCCTTGCCGGTGCCCTTGTCCTTCGCGGACACATGCACGATGCCGTTGGCGTCGATGTCGAAGGTGACCTCGACCTGCGGAATGCCGCGCGGGGCCGGCGCGATGCCGGTCAGCTCGAACGTGCCCAGCGGCTTGTTGTCACGAGTGAACTCGCGCTCGCCCTGGAACACCTGGATCGCGACCGACGGCTGGTTGTCGTCGGCGGTCGTGAACGTCTCGCTGCGCTTGGTCGGGATGGCCGTGTTGCGCTCGATGAGCTTGGTCATGATGCCGCCCTTGGTCTCGATGCCGAGGCTCAGCGGGGTGACGTCGATCAGCAGCACGTCCTTGCGCTCGCCCTTGAGGACACCGGCCTGCAGGGCTGCGCCCACGGCCACGACCTCGTCGGGGTTCACGCCCTTGTTGGCGTCCTTGCCGGTCTCGCTCTTGACGAGCTCGGCGACGGCCGGCATACGCGTGGAACCACCCACGAGCACCACGTGGTCGATGTCGGCCACCTTGATGCCGGCCTCACGGATGACGTCGCTGAACGGCTTCTTCGTGCGGTCGAGCAGGTCCTTGGTGAGGTCCTCGAACTTCGCGCGCGACAGGGTCTCCTGCAGGTTCGCCGGGCCCGACTCGGTCAGCGAGAGGTAGGGCAGCGAGATGCTGGTCGAGGTCGAGCTCGACAGCTCCTTCTTCGCCTGCTCGGCGGCCTCCTTCAGACGCTGCAGGGCGATCTTGTCACCCGACACGTCGACACCGGTCGTGTTCTTGAACTGCGTGATCAGCCAGTCGACGACACGCTGGTCCCAGTCGTCGCCGCCGAGGCGGTTGTCACCGGCGGTCGCGCGCACCTGGATGGTGGAGAAGTCGTCGTCCTTGCCCACCTCGAGCAACGACACGTCGAATGTGCCACCACCGAGGTCGAAGACCAGGATGAGCTCGTCTTCCTTGCCCTTGTCGAGGCCGTACGCCAGAGCGGCGGCGGTCGGCTCGTTGATGATGCGCAGGACGTTCAGGCCCGCGATCTCACCGGCCTCCTTCGTGGCCTGACGCTCGGCGTCGTTGAAGTACGCAGGAACGGTGATGACGGCATCCGTCACCGCGTCGCCCAGGTACTCCTCGGCGTCGCGCTTCAGCTTCTGCAGAATGCGCGCCGAGATCTCCTGCGGCGTGTACGCCTTGCCGTCGATCTCCTGGGTCTTCCAGTCGGTGCCCATGTGGCGCTTGACGGAGGTGATGGTGCGGTCGACGTTCGTCACGGCCTGGCGTTTGGCGGTCTCACCGACCAGCACCTCGCCGTCCTTCGTGAATGCGACGACCGACGGGGTCGTACGGAACCCCTCGGCATTGGCGATGACCTTCGGCTCGCCGCCCTCGAGGACGGACACGACCGAGTTGGTCGTACCGAGGTCGATACCCACTGCACGTGCCATGTGTTTCTCTTCCTTTCCGGGGGTCATGGCATCTGCCACGGCCCGGGTTGATGATGATGAAGTCGTCTCGCGGCCGGATCTTGAGCCGCGATGACTCAAGTGTATGCCGACGCTCGCACGCTGTCAACAAAGTTGATACCGCCCGGCTCAACTCTTGCGGCCCCGCGGCCCGCGCTCAGCGCTGTGCGCGCGGGCGGAACGACGTGAGCCAGTCGGCCCCGAGCTCTGCCGGGACAGACCCGACGGCGAGGTCGGCGTCGAAGAGTCGCGCCGGCACACGCCCGACGGCGATTTCCGCGCGGGCGGACGGCACGAGCCAGTACAGCTGCAGCGCCATCATCACGAGGAGAGGATCGAGGTCGAGGGCGGGCAACTCGACGTCGATCGTGCCACGGCGTCGCGCGAAGGGATGCCGCCAGTGCTCGACGTACGATGCGGCGCGCGGTCGCACCTCGATGCGCGCGACCATGAGACCGCCCGTCCCCTGTGTCCAGCGGAGGGCTGCGATGTCGTCCCACCCGACCTCGGCGTCGATGCGGAACGACGTCGCACGCACGCCGTTCCGCGTCAGCACGACGCGTCGCGCGTGCCCGATCGACAGGAGGTGGTCGATCACCACGACCAGCAGCAGCACGGCGACAACGATCCAGAACACCCGCCACGCGGCATCCACCGCCACGGCGATGATGCAGGCGCCGACGAGCCAGGTCAGCGCCGTGGCGAGCGTCCAGCCGGCGAAGCGTCGGCTGCCGGGGATCTCGACCTCCGTCGCTGAGGCGCGCACCGCCGCGGCATCGCGGCGCGGGCGGTACAGCACGAGTACGAAGAGATCCGCCACGACGATCCAGAACATGCCGGCGACGGCGGCGACCACGAGCGCCCAACGCTGTGCTTCCGGGTCTGCGCCGGCCATCAGGCCGGCGGCCGCCACGGTGAGGAACACGGCGACCAGCGCAACGACCACGCACACTATCCACCATGCGGCCCGCGGCAACAGCATCTCCGTCGCCGCACTCGGCATCGGGCGAGGGCGGCGCAGGGCCGGCTTCTCAGCCGAAGACGGCATGCCACGCCCCGCTCGCCAGGTCGCCGATCGCCTCGCCGGTATCGGCGACCTCGTCCCAGCCGGCCTTCAGCGTGCCGGCGACCCCGTCGGCGGCGCCCTCGAACAGGTGGTCGATGGCTCCCGACGTGAAGATGCCCACGGCACCGCCGACGATGGCGCCGACGGCTGCACCCGCGATGGTGCCGGCCGGCGGCGCGATGAAGCTGCCGACGATGGCGCCCGCGCCGGCACCGGCGGCGAGGCCGGCGACGAAACCGCCGCCGTTCGACGCGACCGCCTGGGCCGCCGATTCGCCGTTCTGCATGTCGTCGTAGATGCCGTACGCCGTGCCGGCGATGCCGAGCACGAGAAGGCCCTTGCTGAGCTTCGAGCCCACCTTGAGCCCCGATTCGAGCTTCGACGTGCTGTCGGCGACGACGTTCTTGGCTTTGGCCGCGTCATCCATGAACGCGTACACATCGTCCTTCGACAAGATGACCCGGCCGTCCTTGACGGCGTCGGCGAGGTTCTTCTGTGCCGTGGCGAGGCGCTCCTGGTTGAGGAGGACGGTGCTCTTGAGCCGGTAGGCCGAGTTGGCCAGCGCACTGGCCGACGCGCCCGCGGTGATGAACGACGTCGTCACGCTCGCGAGGTTGCCGGCGGCAGACTTCCAGGTGGTGGCGAAGTCGTTCAGCGCCTCTTCCCACCGCTGGTTGGCTCCGTCGACGGTGTCGACCAGGCCGTTCCACAACGTGACCTTGGCGTTGTACGCGTCGACGGCGTCTTGCGCGGCATCCACTTCTTCCGTCGTCGCGTCCGAGGGCAGCTGCGTGTTCGGCGCGGCGCCGGGGCCGTGGATCTGCGTGCCCGACACGGTCAGGCCGCCGTCGACGGCCGTGGCCCGCGCGTCGGCCATGGTCTTCTGCGCGTCGTCGAGCGCCGTGCCCAGGGTCTTGACCGCTCCGGCGAGGCTGGCGACATCCTCGCGATACGTGTCTGTCGCCGTCTTGGCCGTTTGCGTCGTCGAGCCGAAGGCGTCGGCCGCCGTGCCCGTCCACCCGTCCAGCACCTTCGTCCGCGCGGACGAGATGTCGGTGCCCAGCGTCTCGGCGTGGCCGGCGACGGTGTTGCTGAAGAAGACCCCGATGCTCTCGATGGCGTCGGGCGAGCCGTCGATGCGTGTCTCCAGGGTGTCGCTCATCAGCCGCCGACCTTCAGATCGGCGATGGCCGTCTTCGCCCGGGCGTCGTAGTCCGACATCGCCGCAGCGCCCGACTCGGCGGCATCCGCGATCGTGTCGACCTCGAACACCAGCCGTAGCGCGACCTGGGTGACGGTCGCCAGCGCACTCTCGAGCAGCGGCGCGGCAAGGCCCGTGTCAGAGGCATCGGGGTTCTTGCGCGACACTTCGGCATCGAAGTCGTCGGTGGCTGTGCGGAGGGACTGGATGCCGGCGGTCAGCGTCGCCGACTGGACGGCGATCGTGCCGCTCATGATGCCGCCCCACCGTCTTCTGCGGCGGCCGCACGAGCGCGGTCGCCCGCGCTTCCCCGCTGGAACTCGACGGGCACCGCGATGTCGAGCAGCACGGTGTCGAACCTGTCGACCTCCCAGATCGGCTGCAGCTGCGCGGTGGGCATGACGACCCAGGGCTGCTCGGCGCCCATGCCCGCGTGCAGGCGATCGAGCGCGGAGTAGGCGAGAAGCGCCGTGCGTCCGTCCTTCGTGCGCCGGTACTCGAGCTGCGCATCGGCGGGATCGGCGACGACCTCGACGATCGGCAGGTACAGCACCGGCGGGTAGTCCTCAGGCAGGGCGCCTGCGCGCTCGCGCGCAGACGTCGCGGAGTTCCGCGGCGTGCTTTCGGTCTCAAGAGGCATTCTGATCACCGTTTCCAGAGGCGTCGGAGTGAGATCACCCTACCGACCCGGGCTGAAAACACACCGGCTGCGCCGTCGATGCGGCGGGCCGTGGCATCCCGTCTCGTCCTTCCCGTAGCCTGAGCGGTGTGACCGGCCACGACGCCCCCGAACCCGAAGAGCGCTTCTCGACCGCCGCGCTGCAAGCGGCGCCCGTGCACGCGGAGGTGCCCAAGAAGCAGGTGTACTCGTGGGCGATCTGGGACTGGGCGACGCAGCCGTTCAACTCCGTGATCCTCACCTTCGTGTTCGTGTCGTTGTATCTGGTCTCCGACCAGTTCCTGCCCGCGAACATCGCGTCGCTGGCCGACGGCGACCCCATCAAGGATCGGGCGCTGGCCGACCTGAGCAGCGGGTACGGCGTCGCAACGTTCATCGCGGGCCTGGCGATCCTCGTTCTGGCGCCCGCGTTGGGGCAGACCGCCGACCGCTCCGGCCGCAAGAAGCGCTGGCTGCTGGGTGCGACCGCGGGCCTCGCCCTCGTGCAGTTCGCGCTGTTCTTCGTGCAGGCCGATCCGTCGTACTTCTGGTTCGGCGCTATCACGGTCGCGATCGGGTCGGTCTTCAGCGAGATCGCCGGTGTGAACTACAACGCGCTGCTGGTCAGCGTCTCGACCCCGCGCACGATCGGCAAGGTCAGCGGCCTGGGCTGGGGCATGGGATACCTCGGCGGCATCGTCGCGCTCGCCATCGTCGTGGCGCTCACGTTCGCCGACTGGTTCGGGATGGACACCTCGAACGGCCTCGCCTATCGGCTCATCGCCGTCGGGTGTGCGGTGTGGACCGTGATCTTCTCGATCCCTCTGTTCGTCAACGTGCCCGAAGCTCCGGCACCGGCGGGCGTCAAGCGGGTGAATCTCTTCACCGCGTACGTCGAGCTCGTCCGCGACATCATCACGCTGTACCGCACCCACCGTTCGACGTTCTGGTTCCTGCTCGCCAGCGCCGTGTACCGCGACGGCCTCGCAGGCGTCTTCGCGTTCGGCGGCGTGCTGGCCGCGGTCGTCTTCGGGTTCTCGGCCAACGAGGTGATGATCTTCGGCATCGGCGCGAACATCGTGGCCGGCATCGCGACGATCTTCGCGGGCCGGCTCGACGACCGCTACGGGCCCCGCACCGTCATCGTCACCGCGTTGACGATCCTCGTCGTGATGGCGACGGGCCTTTTCTTCCTGCACGACGCCGGCAAGATCCCGTTCTGGATCGCCGGGCTCGTCCTGTCCGCGTGCGTGGGACCGGCGCAGGCGGCGTCGCGCTCGCTGCTGGCCCGCGTCACACCCGAAGGCATGCAGGGCGAGATCTTCGGCCTGTACGCCACGACGGGCCGGGTCGCCAGCTTCCTTGCGCCGGGACTCTGGGCGCTGCTCATCGCCTGGTTCGGCGCGACCTACTGGGGCATCCTCGGCATCGTGATCGTGCTGTTAGCGGGGCTCATCCTGCTGCTGTTCGTGAAACTGCCCAAGCACGTCAGGCTCTGAGCTTGGGGGCGCGCGCAGCGGGGTGCGGCCACAGTGGACGCGGATCCACATGCCTGCGGCATCCCGCACCGAATCCCGACCGTCCTGCGTGAGTGACCCTGCGCTGACTCCCTCTGCGCGAGTCCCCCTGCGCTGACTCCCCCTGCCCGGCGTCCGACCGCAACGCGTTGCCTTGTCTCACGAGCACACGCTTGTGCACGGTTTCGGTGAGGCGAGTTCAGGGGGTCAGTGCAACACCGGTGATTCTTTCGGTCAGTTTCTCACGGGGTGTGTAGAACTCGAGGACCTTGCGGGGACGGTCGTTCAGGAGCCGTTGGACTTCGGCGAGTTGCTCGTCGGTGATGGTGTTGAAGTTCGTGCCCTTGGGGAAGAAGTCACGAATCAGCCCGTTCGTGTTCTCGTTCGTGGGCCGCTGCCAGGGCGAGTGCGGATCACAGAAGAACACCGGGCATTGCGTTCTCACGCTGAACAAGGCGTGCTGGGCCATCTCGGTTCCCTGGTCCCAGGTGATCGTACGGACCAGCTCGTCGGGCAGGCTCTCGATCATGGACTGGAGCACCCCGGTGACCGTTTCACTGTCCCGGACACCGGGAAGCCTGCCGATCAGCGTGAACCGGGCGGCGCGCTCCACGAGCGTGACGATCCCGGAGCATTCCGGCCCGACGACCAGGTCCCCTTCCCAGTGCCCGGGCACGGCCCGGTCCGCGGCCTCCGCCGGCCGGGCATCGATCATGGCCCCTTCCAACCACGGACGAGAAGAGCGACGGGGAAGCTTGGACTGCGGCACCCGGCTGGTCCTGCCCGACCGCAACGCCTTCTCGACCTTCAGCTCGTGTCGTAGCGCGCCCGCGCCCTGCACGTACAGGGCTTGATAGATCGTCTCGTGGGACACGTGCATCTCCGGCCGGTCAGGGAACTCCAGTCTCAACCGTCCCGCGACCTGCTCGGGCGAGAGCCGTGCCTTCAACTTCTCGACCACCACACCACGCAGCTCCGGTTCGCTATCCAGCCGGCAGGGTTTCGGGCGGGCACGCAACGCCTGCGCCCGGTGATCAGCGACCCGCGCGTCATACCAAACATGCCCCCGCGAGGACATGCTCGCCCGCTCCAACTCCCGGCTGATCGTCGAACCGGACACCCCCACCTCACGGGCGATCGCCCGCATCGACACGCCCATCCGATACCGGGCCTCGATGATCACCCGATCCGCGCCCGAGAGCCGATGCCCATGCCCGGACGCCGGCGGCAACGGCGGACGGGCACTATCGACATGCGGATAACGTCCGCGTCTCAACTGCATACCCGCAAGCTTGGCCCAATGACCCACAGTCCACGCCCGCAACCCGAGCCGGCCCGCGACCTCGCGAGCGCTCACACCATCCAACAACAACCCGAGCGCAGCAGCCCGAACCCTCATCGACGAATGCGATCCCAACGCCAACCTCCCAATCCAAGGGCGTTGCACTGACCACCTGAAACCGCCTGATCCCAGGCGTGCACAAGCGTGTTCTCGCGGTGTGAGCGCGAGCGCGAAATCACCAGAGAACGAGAGCACGAGAGCGCGAGAGAACGAGGGATGCCGCAAGCCGTCGCCGCCCGTTCACCGGCGCGTCGCCGCACGGCCACCCTGTCGTGACACGGTCGCAGGGTGCGACCTCCCAGAGCCACCGTGATCCTGCCGGCCAAAGACGCCGGCGACTACATCGGCACGACGCTCGAGACCCTGCTGCGCCAGTTCGACGGCCCCGATGACCTCAAGCTCGTCGCGATCGACGACGGGTCGGGCGACGACACCGGCGCGATCATGGCGCACTATGCCGAGCGCTTCGCCCACGCCGAGGTGGTCACGAACGCCACCCCGGTCGGCCTGGCCAGCGCCCGCAACCAGGGGCTCGCCCGCGTCGAGGGCGACGCCTTCTGCTTCGTCGACGGCGACGACTGGATGGCCCCGCGCCGCCTGCCTGTCCTCGCGGTCGCGCTCGATGACCTGGGCTGCGACTTCGTGCGCACCGACCACGTCACGGTCACCGACAACCGGCGCGCGCTCGTGCGGGCGCCGTTCCCGTGGCGCGGCGTCGCCGCCTCGCCCCGCGACGCGATCCTGCCACCCGACGAGTCGACGATGGTCGACTATCCCTACGCCTGGGCGGGGATGTTCCATCGCCGCGTGCTCGATGAGGGCCTGGCCGAGTTCCCCTCGGGGCTGTTCACGGCCGAAGACCGGCCCTGGATCTGGCGGTTGCATCTGCAGGCGGCATCCTTCGCCGTCGTCGACGCTCCGCACCTGCTGTACCGCCGCGGCGTCCCAAACTCCCTGACGCAGGTGTTCGATCGCCGGCAGCTCGACTTCGGCCGCGCGCTCATGCAGGTCGTCGACATCATCGAGCAGGATGCCGAGGCCGCCCGCTTTCGCCCCAAGATCACCGCGACCGTCCTGGCGCTCGGCTCGCATCACCTCATCCGGTCGCGCGGCATGAGCATGGCCGTGCGCGGCGAACTGGTCTCGGTGATCCGCGAGCTGCTCGCGCGCCTCGATCCGGAGGAAGTGGATGCCGCGCTGCCGCGCCTCAGCGATCCGCGACGCCGTGTGCTGGCCCGGCATCTGCGCAAGGCGGGACGGGCATGACGCAGGTCTTCGCGCTGCACACCGGATACGGGCTCATGACCGCCGTCGCCGCTATCGATGCCGGACTCGTGCCCGACGACGGCGAGCGCGTGCTCGTGTCGATCAATTCCGCCGCCGTGCCCGAGACGAACCGGGCGATCCACGAGTCGCGGCAGCTGTGCACGCTGCTGGGCCGTTTCGACCGGATCGAACCGCTGAATCCACTGCTCGATCCTCTGCACCCGACCGCCTGGGCGCCCGGCGAGACCGAGACCCCCGCGTGGGAGCGGCTGCTCGCCCGCGCCTGGCGCGTCGACCCCGGGGACCTCGACCTGTTCGTGCAGACGCCGCAGGTCGCCCCGACCCGCACGCTGCTGTCGGTGTTCCGCAACGCGCGCATCACGGTGGTCGGCGACGGGCTGATGACCTATGCGCCGATCCGCAGCAGGATGCCGCGCCGCATCGCCGGCCGCGTGCAAAGCGTGCTCTACCCCGACGTCGTGCCACATCTGGTGCCGCTGCTGCTCGCCGAGGTCGGCGCGCGGCCCGTACCCGTTCCGGCCGCCGACTTCGCCGCCGTCGTCGCCGAGATCGACGCAGCCTCGGCCCACCACGATCGCACCGAGCACGGGGCGCCGGCCGCCCTCGTACTCGGGCAGTACCTCGCGGCTCTCGGCCTGGTCTCGGCCGACGATGAGACCGCGATGCAGCAGGAGATGGTCGACCGCGCCGTGCACCGGGGGGCGCGGCGCATCGTGTTCAAGCCTCATCCGACGGCGCCTCCCGCGCTGGCCGACCGGGTGCGCGAACGCGCGGCCGGCCACGGCGTGGCGTTCGAGCCGTATCGCGGCGACGCGCCCGCCGAGGTGCTCACCCGGCGGCTCTCGGCCGTCGCGGTGGTGGCCGGATTCTCCACGGCGCTGCCCACCGTGCGAGCGTTGTACGGCACGCCCACCGAGGCCGTCGGCAACACCGCGGTGCTCGCGGCGCTGCGTCCGTTCGAGAACGGCAACCGCATCCCCGCCACCATCGTCGATGCGACCAACCGCCCCGGCGATCCGTATGCGCAGCCCGGCCGCCTGCAGCACCTCGTCGACGCCGTCGGCTATTGCATGCAACCGCGCATCACAAGGCACCTGCGTGAGCGGGCCGAAGAGCTGCTCGACGGCATCGACCCCGACGAGCGCGCCCGATACTTCACACCGCGTCGGCTGGCCGAGCTGCAGCTGCCGGGCGGCTCGCGCCGGCTGCTCACGCGCCTGATCGTCAGCGACGGCGGCACCGGGCGCACGGAAGAGACCCGGCTCGCGCTGCGGGGCGCGGGCCGACGTGCCCAGCGCGCCTGGAGGGCGGTGAGCGGGCGATGAGCATCACGGCGGCGATCATCCCCGCGCGGGGCGGGTCGAAGGGCGTGCCCCGCAAGAACATCCTGCCGGTGGGCGGCGTGCCGCTCGTGGTCCGCGCCGTACGTGCCGCGCGGGCGGCCGAGATCGACCTCGTCGTGGTCTCGACCGACGACGACGAGATCGCCGAGGTCGCGGCCGCAGCCGGTGCGCGCATCGTGCGGCGCCCGGCCGAGATCGCGGGTGACACGGCGACGAGCGAGAGCGCCGTGCTGCACGCGCTCGACGAGCTCGCGGCCGACGGCCTCGACATCGGCGTCGTCGCGTTTCTGCAGGCGACGTCGCCGTTCATCCCGCCGGAGGGGGTGCGGGATGCCGTGGCCGCCGTCCGCGCCGGGCACTGTGACAGCGTCTTCTCGGCGTACGAGACCTACGGCTTCGTCTGGCGGCGGACGGCGGACGGCACTGCCGAGGGTGTCAACCACGCGGCATCCCACCGTCCCCGCCGGCAGGACCGCGAACCGCACTACCTGGAGACCGGCGCGTTCTACGTGTTCGACGCCGCGGGGTTCCGCACGGCACGGCACCGCTTCTTCGGCCGCGTCGGCATCGCGCTGGTGCCCGAGGGCTCGGCGATCGAGATCGACGGCGCCGAGCAGCTCGCGATGGCCTCGGCGCTCGCCCCGCTCGTCGACACGCCGACGCGGATCCCGGCCCGCGCGGTGGTCACCGACTTCGACGGCGTGCACACCGACGACACGGCACTCCTCGATCAGGACGGCCGCGAGCTCGTGCGTGTCAGCCGCTCGGACGGCATGGGTGCGAGTCTGCTGCGACGTGCCGGCATCCCGCTCCTGATCCTGTCGACCGAGACGAATCCCGTCGTGCGCGCCCGGGCCGCGAAGCTGCACGCGCCGGTGCGGCACGGCGTGGCCGACAAGGCCGCCGCCCTGCGCGACTGGGCGGGGCAGCTCGGCATCGCCCTGGCTGACATCGCCTACCTCGGCAACGACGTCAACGATCTGCCCGCGATGGCGCTGGTCGGCTGGCCGGTCGCGGTGGCCGATGCCCACCCACAGGTGCGTGCGCGCGCTCGCGTCGTGCTGGAGCACACCGGCGGTTCGGGCGCCGTTCGCGAACTCGTCGACCGCGTGTTGGCCGACTGACGGCATCCCGTCTCCCACGCGTCACCGCAGAGCCCCGTTCCGTTCACATGCCGGCGCGACGCTCGGAGCATGGAGAAGAGGACAGCAGCATGACCGTCAGAATCGGCTCGCACGTGATCGGCGGCGGCCACCCCGCGTACGTGATCGCGGAGATCGGCCTGAACCACAACGGCGACGTCGAGCTGGCCAAGCGCCTCATCGACGTGGCCGCCAACGCGGGCGCCGATGCGGTGAAGTTCCAGAAGCGCACCCCCGAGATCGCCACCCCCGAGCACATGCGCGACACCCCGCGCGAGACGCCGTGGGGCACGATGACCTACCTCGACTACCGTCGGCGCGTCGAGTTCGGGCGCGACGAGTACGTCGAGATCAGCGACTACGCGACGATGGCCGGCCTCGACTGGTTCGCTTCGCCGTGGGACGTGCCCTCGGTCGCGTTCCTCGAAGATCTGAACGTCGTCGCGCACAAGGTGGCCTCGGCGTCGGTCACCGACCTCGAGCTGCTTTCGGCGCTGCGTGAGACGGGCAAGCCGATCATCCTGTCGACAGGCATGTCGACGATCGAGCAGATCGACCGGGCGCTGGCCGAACTCGACACCGGACGGGTCGTGCTCATGCACGCGACCTCGACCTACCCGATGGAGCCCGAAGAGGCCAACATCAAGACGATAGCGACGCTGCGCGACCGGTACCCGGGCATCCCGGTCGGATACTCGGGACACGAGCGCGGGCTGCAGATCTCGGTCGCGGCCGTCGCTCTCGGAGCGGTGGCCGTCGAACGCCACATCACCCTGGACCGCACGATGTGGGGCTCGGACCACGCCGCGTCGCTCGAGCCGTCGGGGCTCGAGCACCTGGTCCGCGACATCCGCATCGTCGAGGAGGCTCTCGGCGACGGCGTGAAGCGCGTCTTCCCCGGCGAGCTGGCTCCGATGGCGAAGCTGAGGCGCGTGCCGGCATGACACTGCTCGCCGCCCGCCCCTCCTCGGGTGCCGCGCCGCGTCGCGAACCGGCGTCGCGGCCGGCACCGCGATCGGCCGCCACGATCCGCGTCGTGGCCATCGCCGACGCCGACTCGTACGTGAAGTGGGCGGCGGCGACGCTCGACGCGGTGGACGGCATCGATCCGCGCATGCTCATCGTGCGCACTCCGCTGACCGTCAGCCGGGCGCAGGAGCGCACCGCGCTCGCCGGCACGGCGCTGGGTGCCGGCGAGCCGGCCGCCCGCGCGGTGTCGCGGGTCTCGCACGAGGGCATCGCCACCCGGCTGCGCACGCTGCAGCCCGATGTCGTGCTCATCGCCGGCCGCGGACCGTTCGTGCGCCTCGTGCAGCGCGAGATCGACCGGCTCGAGAGTCGACCCGTGATCGTGACCGGGATGCCGGGCATCTCGATCCCCGCGCAGATCGGTGCGGTGAAGTACCGACAGCACAGCGACCTTCTCGTGGTGCACTCGCTGCGCGAGCGCCGTGCGTTCGCGCAGCTGTGCCGCCGGGTCGGTACCGACCTGCCGCTCGGCCTGGCGACGCTGCCGTTCGCGCGGCGCGAGCCCGTTGCCGGGCGCGCCGGGGGCACCGATCTCGTCTTCGCCGCGCAGGCCATCGTGCCCCGTGAGCACGAAGAGCGTCGGCAACTCGCGGAAATCTTGGTGGCCGCCGCCCAGGCGCACCCCGACCGCCGGGTCGTGCTCAAGCTGCGCTCGCGCGAGGGCGAGAACGAGACGCACTACGAGCGGACCCCGCTCGTCGATCTGCTGCGCGAGCGCCCCGACAACCTCGTGGTGTCATACGCGCCCATGAGCACCGCGCTACAGACGGCTGAAGGCCTCGTGACGGTCGGCTCGACCGCGGCGATCGAGGCCCTGGCGATGGGCGTTCCGGTCATCGCGCTGGACGTGTTCGGCGTGCGCAAGACCCTGTTGAACACGGTGTTCCGCACGAGCGGCCTGCTGGGTGACGCCGACGATGTCATTGCGCGGCGGTTTCGGCATCCCGACCCCACCTGGGCTGCCGACAACTACTTTCATGACGCGGCGGAATCGACGTGGTGGACGCAGGTCATCGAACTTGTCGAGCAGCGTCGCCGGGGCACGCTCGCACCGCGGCGGGTTCCGTCGCCGCGCGGCGGCGCGCTGCACGCCGCCTTCGAGCGCAAGAGCGTGCTCGGACATGAGGACCGCACCGTCTCCGGTGCGTTCGCGCTCGCCATGGGCGCTCCGCTGGCGGCCGGTATCGTGCGGCTGCGGCGCTTCCGGCACCGCGCCGCCGCCCATTCCTGGACCGACGAGTCGGGCGACGTCACCGTCACGCCCGCGCTGCACGTCGACCCGATCCGCCGGCCCGCGTGCCGCTGAGGCCGGGGCGGAGCCGGGCTGGGCGGTCGGTGTGAGCGGCGGGCGGTGCCCACGAGCCGCCACTTCACGCGAGATCATCGCTGTGTACGCTTTTTCGGCCTCCAGGCGTGCACAGGGGTGATCTCGCGGAGAACAAGAGGCGCATTCAGCACCGCTTCTCGCGGGTGAGGCTCAGTCCTCCCAGGCGTCGGCGAGCTTGGTGAGCAGGCGCGCGAGCTCGGTGCGCTCGTCGGCGGTGAAATCGGCGAGCGCGTCCTCGATCGCCGCGCGCCGATTGCCGCGGAAGCCCTTGACCAGCCGCGCCCCGTCGTCGGTCAGCACTATGCGGGTGCGCCGCGCGTCGTCGGGGTCGGCCTCGCGGCGCACGAGCCCGAGCCCGACGCACTGCTGCACGAGCCGCGACGCGCGCGGCTGATCGACACCGATTCGATCCGCGATCTCGCTGACCGACAGCGGGGTGGATGCCGCAACCAGCGCCTCCAGCAGCCGGAACCGCGCCGGCCCGGCGAAACGTCCATGGCCGCCCGGCCACGCCGCCATCGGATGCCCGCCGCCATGCGGACCGTACGGCCCGGGCCGCCCTCCTACCCCGCCGTGCGCGCCGTCACCGTGCGGGCCGCCGTGCGCGTCACCGTACGGGTCGCCGTGCGGGTCGCCGTACGGGTCGCCGTGCGCACCACCGTGCGCGCCGCCGTGCCCGCCACCCCCGCGGGGGTCGCCGTGCGCGCCGCCGCGCCCAGCGTGTGCACCGTGGTCGCGGGGGTCGTGGCCGTCGCGCGGATCGTGGTCATGGGGCGCGAGGCCCCACACCCCGCGCTCGTTCGGACGCGGCCCGCGACGTCCGCGCAACCGTGCGAGGGCTGCCACGATCGCGTCGGCGGGGTCGGGAGTCGATGCGCTCATGCATCCAATTTACATGTGACTTGACATGCAATACCAGAGCATGTCACACTACATGTACTTGTCATCTGACATACACCGAGCGGTGGCGTCACGAGCCGCCGCCACGAAAGGACTTCCTCATGGACGCGCAAGACAACACCCCCGAGGAGGGCATCACCCCCTCCGACACCACTTCTGACCAGACCGCCTCTGCGACCGAGAGCTCGGCAGGCGCGGGGACGACGTCCCCGGCAAGCCGCCCGCTGGGCGCCTGGCTCCGACTCGTCGACCGCCTCATCTCCCGTGAGTTCGCCGCGGCCTTCGCCGACGACGACGTCACGCGCCGTGATTGGATGCTGCTGAACGCCGTGTCCGGCGCGGTCGACGCCCCCTGGATGACGGCGCACGCCGGCAAGCGCATCGCACGGCTCGCACGCCGCGGCTGGATCGCGCCGGTGGACGACGGCTGGACCCTCACCGACGCCGGCCGCGAGGCCCGCGATCGCCTCGGCGAGAAGGTCGACGCCGTGCGCGCCAAGGTCGTCGGAGCACTCTCCGACGACGAGTTCGCGCAGCTTCACACCTCGCTCGAGGCGATCGCGCGCGGGCTCGGCTGGGATGAGTCGCAGCCGATGCCGCCTCGCCGCGGCCGCTCTCCGAAGGGTCGCGAGCGCGGCGCCGGCTGGGGCCCCTTCGACCACGGCCACGGCTTCGGCGGACACTGCCACGAGTTCGGCGAGCGCCGCCACCACGGCCACGGGTTCGGCGACGCCGAGCGGGCCTTCGACGGCCCCCGCCGTGGATACGGCCCGTTCGACCACGAAGACATCCACGTCGACCACCACGGCCACATGCGCGATGAGTTCGAGCGCCGCCACCACGGCGACCACGCGCACCATCACAAGCACGGGGCGCATCGAAAGCACGACCGCCGGGCGGCCGAGCACGCGTACGAGCGCGGGTTCGCAGCCGGGTTCTCCGCGGGCGCGCACGGCGCGGCATCCACCCCCGCCGACTGAGCGCGCCGTCGGCTCGCGCGCTCCGAGCGACCCGACCACCGCTGAGAGTGCATCTGGTGGACGAGGAGGAGGGAAGCACCCGCATCCTCGTCCACCCGTTGCACTCTCACCGACCGGCACCTCCTCTCCGGCACCCGGCACCCGGCACCCGGCACCCTGTGTGAACCGGAAGTTCAATACGCATTTCAACCCTGTCCGTGCCCAGGGCGGCAGGCCGGGCGCAACGCCAACACACGAGTGCGCATCCCGACCAACGCGGGTCGCACGACGAGCACGCCCGACACGCACCGCCGCACCGAAGGCGCCCGGTTACGCGCGTCATCGGCGCGAACCACGAACCCTGGCATCCTTGAGGTCATGCCCGCACCGACCCTGCTCGCCGTCTCGCACGGCACCGACTCGACCCGCGGCGCCGCCGCGATCGCCGAGCTCGTCGCGCGGGTCGCCGCACGCCTCCCGGATGTCGACGTGCGCGCCGCCTTCGTCGACGTGCAAGAACCGGATGCTACGGCCGCCGCATCCGCCATCGACGGGCCCCTCGTCATCGTGCCGCTGCTGCTGTCGACGGGCTTCCATGTGCGCGTGGACCTGCAGGCCGCTGCCGCCGCCCACCCGAGCGCGAGCGTGACCTCACCGCTCGGACCCGACGCACGCCTGGCCGAGGTGCTCGCGACGCGCATCATCGACCCGCGGCGCCCGGTGATCCTCGCCGCAGCCGGCTCGCGCGACCCCGCATCGGCACCGGCGTGCGAGCAGGCTGCGGCCCTGCTCCGCGAGCGCGTCGCCGCTCCCGTCCACCTCGCCTACCTCGCAGCGCGCCGGCCCTCCCTGACCGAGGTCGCCGCGCAGCATCCCGATGCCCTCGTCGTTCCCTATCTGCTCGCACACGGGTTCTTCCATGACCTCGCCGCGCGTGCCGCGCCCGACCACGATCTCGCCGAACCGCTCCTCGACGGCACGGGGGCGCCCGACGCCATCATCGACCTCGTCGTCGACCGGTACGCCTCCGCTCGGGGTTGAGTCGCGGCATCCACGCACTGCGTACGCGCCGCCGCGAGCAGCCGACGCACCGCGACGAACGCGCCGAATCCCATGACGCGCGCCGGGTGACGTCACACAACCCTCCGTGACGAACTGTGACGTCATAAGGCATCACAGCGTCACACGCCGACGGCGCGGCCCGCGGCATCCCTACTCTCGACCCATCCACATTCCGTCGCGGGCTCGGCCCGCCTGGTCGAAGGGGGTTGTCGTGACGATCGACACCGCTGCCCGCCCTGTCCGCGGTGCACGCACCCGTACGAGCAGGGCGCCGCAGAAACCGAACGCCCAGTGGAAGGTCGACGGCAAAGAGCCGCAGAACCCCACCGAGGTGTTCAAGGCCGAAGACGACGGCTTGAACGTGCGCCGGCGTATCGAGGAGGTCTATTCGAAAGAGGGCTTCGACTCGATCGCCGGTGACGACCTGCACGGGCGCTTCCGCTGGTGGGGGCTGTACACGCAGCGCAAGCCGGGCATCGACGGCGGTCGCACCGCCTCGCTCGAACCGCATGAGCTCGAGGACCGCTACTTCATGCTGCGCATTCGCATCGACGGCGGGCAGCTCACGACCGAGCAGCTCCGAGTGATCGGCGGCATCTCGACCGAGTTCGCGCGCGACATCGCCGACATCACCGACCGGCAGAACGTGCAGCTGCACTGGGTGCGCATCGAAGACGTGCCCGAGATCTGGCGTCGCCTCGAGGCGGTCGGTCTGCGCACGACCGAGGCGTGCGGCGACGTGCCGCGAGCGTTCCTCGCCTCCCCCGTGGCCGGCATCGCCGCCGACGAGCTCATCGACCCGACGCCGCAGCTGCGCGGCATCGTCGACACCTATATCGGCGACCCGAGCGTGTCGAACCTGCCCCGCAAGTACAAGACCGCGATCACCGGCCACCCCAGCCAAGACGTCGTGCACGAGATCAACGACTGCTCGTTCGTCGCCGTCGAGCACCCCGAACTGGGCATCGGCTACGACCTCTGGGTCGGCGGGGCGCTGGCCGCCGTGCCGCGGCTCGGCGAGCGCCTGGGCGCTTTCGTCCCGCCGGAGCGGGTCGTCGAGGTCTGGTACGGAGTGACCCGCCTGTTCCGCGACTACGGCTACCGCCGGCTGCGCAACAAGGCGCGCATGAAGTTCCTGCTGGCCGACTGGGGCCCCGAGAAGCTGCGCCAGGTGCTCGAGACCGAATACCTCGACGCTCCGCTGCCCGACGGTCCCGCCGCCCCCGAGCCGGTCGGCGCGCCCGACCACGTCGGCGTGCACAAGCAGAAGGACGGCCGCTGGTTCATCGGTGCCTCCACCCTCGTGGGCCGCGTGTCGGGCACCACGCTGACGGCGGTGGCCGACCTCGCCGAGGCGAACGGGTCGCAGCGGGTGCGCACGACGGCATTCCAGAAGATCCTCGTGCTCGACGTTCCGGAAGAGCGGGTGGATGCCGTCACCGCCGGCCTTGAAGAGCTCGATCTCTCAGTGCGCCCGAGCATGTTCCGCCGCGCGACCATGGCCTGCACCGGGATCGAGTTCTGCAAGCTCGCGATCGTCGAGACCAAGGTGAACGCGGCGCATGCGATCAGTGAGCTGGAGAAGCGCCTCGGCGACCTCGAACCCGAGATCGGCCGCCCGATCAGCCTGCACGTGAACGGCTGCCCGAACTCGTGCGCGCGCATCCAGGTCGCGGACATCGGCCTGAAGGGGCAGCTGATCACCGACGCCGACGGCAACCAGGTGCCCGGCTACCAGGTGCATCTCGGCGGGGGCCTCGCCACCGAGGGCCGGCCCGAGGCGGGCCTCGGCCGCACGGTGCGCGGGCTCAAGGTGCCCGCCAACGGCATCGCCGATTACGCCGAACGCATCATCCGCCGCTACCTCGCCGATCGCGAGGTCGGCCAGTCGTTCGCGCAGTGGGCGCATGCGGCCGACGACGAGGCCTTGGTATGAGCACCGCGACGACGACGCGGCGGGATGCCGCAACCCTGCGCGCCCTCGTCGACGAAGGCCTGCGCGTGCTGGGCGACGCCCCGCGCACCCACGGGCCGGAGGCGAGCGCCGAGCAGGCCATCGCCTGGGTGGTGGAGAACTTCCCGCTGCGCGGCGTGGCGGTCGCCTCGTCGATGGCCAACGGCGTGCTGCCCCACCTGGTGTCGCAGCAGCTGCCCGGTGTCGATGTGCTCTTCGGCGACACCGGCTACCACTTCGCCGAGACCACCTTCACCCGCAACGAGGTCGCCGAGCGTCTCGACGTGACCGTCGTCGACGTGCGGCCCGAGCTGACCGTGGCCGAGCAGAACGAGAAGTACGGCAGGGACCTGTTCGCGCGCGACCCCAACCTGTGCTGCGCGATGCGCAAGGTCGACCCGATGCACCACGCCCTGCAGGAGTACGAGGTGTGGCTGACGGGCGTGCGCCGGCAGGAGAGCCTGCTGCGGTCGAACACACCGCTGATCACCTGGGACGAGCGCAACGGCCTCGTGAAGGTCAACCCGCTCGCAGCCTGGAGCTTCGACGAACTTCTCGACTACGCGGCCGCCCACGATGTGCCGATCAACCCGCTCGTGGCGCAGGGCTACCCGTCGATCGGGTGCGCGCCGTGCACGCAGCCGATCGCCGACGGCGAAGACCCCCGCGCCGGCCGCTGGGCGGGCCTGGCCAAGACCGAATGCGGGCTGCATCTATGAGCGGGTACGAGAACGGGCAGGCATCCGGGCGCGTCGATCTCGTCGGCGCGGGCCCGGGCGACCCCGAGCTGCTGACTCTGCGAGGGCTGCGCGCGCTGCGCGAAGCCGACGTGATCATCGCCGACCGGCTCGGGGCACGGCAGGTGCTCGACGGGCTCATCACCTCGGGCGAGCGCATCACCGCGCAGATCGTCGACGTCGGCAAGCTGCCCGGCCACCACCCGGTGCCGCAGCACGTCATAGGCGAGATGCTCGTGAACTTCGCGCGGGCCGGCGCCCGCGTGGTGCGTCTGAAGGGCGGCGACCCGTTCGTGCTCGGTCGCGGGCGCGAAGAGCAGTTGCACTGCGAGGCCGCCGGGGTCGAGGTCGCCGTCGTCCCCGGGGTGACCAGCGCGATCTCAGTGCCGGCCGTCGCCGGCATCCCCCTCACTCATCGCGGGGTCGCGACCGGCTTCACCGTCGTCAGCGGCCACGACCAGATCGAGCAGGTGCCCGGGGGGCGCGACCACACCGTGGTGCTGCTCATGGGGGTGGGCACGCTGGGGCATTCGGTGGGAATCCTCTCCCGATCTGCCCGTGGCGGCGACTGCCCGGTCGCGATCGTCGAGGATGGGTATGGACCCGGTGAACGCGTCACGATCGGGACTCTGGCCACGATCGTCCCCGCCGCCGCCGAGCGCCACGTGCGCAACCCCGCCGTCATCGTCATCGGTGACGTCGTCCGGCTCGCGTACGACCACCCCGACAGCGCACGCATCGGGGCCGACGGGCCCGCGACGGCCGCGGCATCCTGACCCACCTGTTGAATCGAAAGGCACCCTGACGTGACGAGTTCTGCTCCCCTGCGTGTGGCAATAGTGGGCTCCGGCCCCGCCGGCATCTACGCCGGCAACCTGCTCAGCAAGGCCGTCGCCGAGAACGGCGGCACGGTGGCGATCGACCTGTTCGAGTCGCTGCCGGTGCCCTACGGGCTCATCCGGTACGGCGTCTCACCCGACCACCCCCGCATCAAGGGCGTCATCGACTCGCTGCACCACATGCTGGGCGACGGCGACATCCGCTTCCTCGGCAACATCGAGGTCGGCCGCGATGTCTCGCTGGACGAGCTGCGCGAGCGCTACCACGCGGTGATCCTCGCGACGGGCGCGCTGCGCGACGCGGCCCTGGCGATCCCCGGCATCGACCTGCCCCGCTCGTACGGCGCCGCCGACTTCGTCGCCTGGTACGACGGCCACCCCGACGTGCCGCGCACCTGGCCGCTCGACCAGACGCAGGTCGCCGTCATCGGCAACGGCAACGTCGCGCTCGACGTCGCCCGCGTGCTCGCCAAACACGGCGAAGACATGCGCACCACCGATGTGCCCGACAATGTGCTTGCGGGCCTGGAGGGCTCCGCGGTCACCGACGTGCACGTGTTCGGTCGGCGCGGCCCCTCGGGTATCAAGTTCACGCCCATCGAGCTGCGCGAGCTGGGCGAGGTGCGCGATCTCGACATCATCCTCGACGACGCCGATTTCGAGCTGGATGCCGACACCGTGCCCGCCAGCAACCAGGTCAAGGTGATGCAGCGCATCCTGGGCTCGTGGCGCAGCCGCGAGGTAGGGCAGGCGTCGCGCCGGCTGCACCTGCACTTCTGGCATACGCCGGTCGCCGTGCTCGGTGACGACGGCGTGACCGGGCTGCGTTTCGAGCGCACCCGCCCGGGTGTCGACGGTGCGCTGGAACGCACGGGCGAGTTCCGCGAGTACGCGGTCGGCGCGGTCTACCGCGCGATCGGCTACTACGGCACGCGGGTCGAGGGTGCGCCGTTCGACGAGGCGCGCGGCGTCGTGCCGAACACCGAGGGCAGCGTCGAGCCGGGCCTGTACGCGACCGGCTGGGTCAAGCGCGGCCCGATCGGCCTCATCGGCAGCACGAAGTCCGACGCGCTCGAGACGATCGGTCACGTCGTGGCCGATGCGCAGGCCGGGTTGCTGTCGGCGCCGGTGGACGGCGACATCCTCGACCTGCTCGCCGAGCGTGGCGTGCGGAACACCGACTGGGCCGGCTGGCTCGAGCTCGACGCGCACGAGCGCGCCCTCGGCGAGAACCACGAGCATCGCCGTGAGCGTGTGAAGGTCGTCGACCGCGACGAGCAGGTCGACATCGCCGGGGCCGGGGTGCTCGCGCTGTGACGTACGTCATCGCGCTGCCGTGTGTCGATGTCAAGGATCGCGCCTGTGTCGACGAGTGCCCCGTCGACTGCATCTACGAGGGCGAGCGCTCGCTCTACATCCACCCGGACGAGTGCATCGACTGCGGCGCGTGCGAGCCGGTCTGTCCCGTCGAGGCCATCTACTACGAGGACGATCTGCCCGAAGAGTGGGCCGACTACTACAGGGTGAACGTCGAGTTCTTCGAGGACCTCGGTTCACCCGGCGGCGCTCAGAAGCTCGGCCCCACCCACGTCGACCACCCGCTCGTGGCCGCATTGCCACCGCAAGGAGAATGACGGATGTCGGAACTGCAGGATGTGCTGGTCATCGGCGGCGGCCCCGCCGGCCTCTCCGCCGCACTCAACCTGGGCCGGTCGGTGGCCGAGGTCACCGTCGTCGATGCCGACCGCCCGCGCAACGCGGCGACGCTGACGGTGCACGGCTTCCTCACTCGTGACGGCATCGCGCCCAACGAGCTGAAGAAGATCGCGCGCGAAGAGCTGAACGCCTACCCCACCGTGCACTACCGTGCACGGCAGCGGGTGTTCCGGCTCGGGCGCGACGAGGGCGTGTTCGTGGCCGAGATCGGCCAGCGCCAGGCGACCGACGTCGTCTTCGCGCAGAACGTGCTGCTGGCCACCGGTCTGCAGGAGACACTGCCTGCCGTGCCCGACCTCATCTCGTACTACGGCATGAGCCTGTTCAGCTGCGCCGCCTGCGACGGATGGGAGCAGCGCGGCCAGCGCCTGGGTCTGTTCGGCGCCGCGGACGACCTCGCCGACCGCGCGCGGCTCATCTCACACTGGACTGATGCGTTAACCGTCTTCACGCACGGCGCTGCCCTGATCGATGCGGTGGCCGAGGCAGAGCTCGTCGCTGCCGGCGTCACCGTCGAGCGCACGCCCGTCACGGCCCTGCACGGCGAGAAGGGGCACATCGAGCGCGTCGAGCTGGCCGATGGCCGCAGCATCCCTCTCGATGGCGGATTCATCCGCCCCGAATGGAGCGTCGACCTGTCGTTCCTCGATGGAATAGTGCCCGACCGCGACGAGAACGGGCACCTCGTCACCGACGGCTCGGGTCGCACGAGCGAGTTCGGGCTGTACGCCGCGGGCGACATCACCGACGGCGCCCAACAGCTCATCGTCGCCGCCGGTGCCGGCGCCCGCACCGCCGCGGTCATCGTGCACGACGCCGTCGGGGTCGTGACCTCGCACTGACGCCGCTGCGCGGCATCCCGCCGGTCCGGGACGGACCGGGTGGATGTCGCAAGCGACGCCCTCTTCGCCGGCGTTGAGCGTCGACTAGTCATCGACTAGTCTTGGTCCATGAACAGGGTCAGCGCGTATGACGCGAAGACGCACCTGTCCGCACTGCTCGAGCGGGCCGCGGCGGGCGAGTCGATCACGATCACCAAACACGGCCACGACATCGCGCGGCTGACGCCCATCGAGTCGCGCCCCGAAGCTGCGGAGATCATCGAGGCGGCACGCCGGTTCCGCGCGTCGCTCCCCCACCAGCCCATCGACATCCGAGAGCTCATCGAAGACGGGCGCCGGTACTGATGCCGCTCGTCCTCGACACCTCACTGACACTGGCGTGGCTGCTTCCCGACGAGGCGAGCGACGCCGCGGAGGCCGTGCTGAGCCAAGCGCTCACGGGCCGTGAAGCCCTGCTTGCCCCGAGCCTGTGGCTGTACGGAACTGCGAATGCCCTCGTCAGCGCACGGCGGCGCGGCCGGCTGACAGACGCACAGGTCACCCAGACCGTCGAGCTCCTCGAGGCGCTCGACGTGCAGACGCCCGAACGGCCGGCTGCACGTGCTGTGCTCGTCGCGACGTCACTGCGCACGGGACTGAGTGCGTATGACGCGAGCTACCTCGTGCTGGCGGAGACGTCCGGGTGCCCCCTCGCAACGCTCGACGCGAAGCTCGCACAGGCCGCCCGCGACTCCGGCGTCGAGGTATTGGGCGGCTGAGGCGGCATCCCGCCTCTCGCCGAGAGAACAACTGCTCGCCGAGAGCAGGGGTATTCCCCGCATCCTCGGCGGGCAGACGTTCTCTCGCCGTCTGGCGAGGCCGCTCCACAGCGCCCTGCCGCAGCCTCCGGGCCCGCAGCCTCCGATCGGTGAGGGTGCAGCGGGTGGACGAGAGCGTAGGTGCTTCCCTACTCCTCGGCGACCAGCTGCACCCTCACCGTCGCCAGGAGATACGGGATGCCGCTCGCATGCGTCACCGCAGCCGTTGCGTTCACAGCCGCTCTTCCGCACGGAGGCCAACGGGTGTAAATTCCGTGCCACACGCGCCCGAGTGGGATCGAGCCCAGGGGCATACGGCTGGGGGTGCCCCGGTCTGAGCGTTCGAGCGCCCGAGGCAGGTCGGCTGCATTCCTCCCAGCACTCCATATGGATGAGAGGTCCGCTGATGAGGAACATTCGGGGGAAGATCCTGGCGATCTTCGCCATCACTGCGGGAGCGCTGGCGCTCTCGTCAGCACCGGCGCTCGCCGCGCCGGGCGGAGGGGCATACACGTGTACGGGCGGCGAAGTTCCCTCCGGCACGTATTCGAGCATCATGGTGACCGGGCCTTGCAGCGTGGCGGCAGGCGCGACGATCACCGTGAAGGGCAACGTCACCGTCACCCGCGGCGCGATGTTCGACGCGCAGACCGCGCCGGCGACCATCACGATCGGCCACAACGTCACGGCGCTCAAGGGCTCGAT
The DNA here is from genome assembly GCF_029094505.1 of Microbacterium horticulturae. Taxonomy (NCBI): domain Bacteria; kingdom Bacillati; phylum Actinomycetota; class Actinomycetes; order Micrococcales; family Microbacteriaceae; genus Microbacterium; species Microbacterium horticulturae. The sequence continues at coordinate 3,235,656 of NZ_CP119108.1, forward strand.
GCTGGGTCTGGGCTGTCAGCCGCCGGAGCTGGTCGGAAACTCGGCGCACCCGTGTGCCGCCGATCCCGCCGGCCACTCCACGATCACGGTGAAAGGCAACGTCACCGCGACCGGCGCCATGGCGGTTCTGCTGAACGGCATCACGGTGCACGGCAACGTCACCGCGGTCGGCGGCGGCTCCGACGAGATTCCGTGGTCGATCAAGAACAACGTCGTCGATCGCAACATCACCGTCACCGGCCAGACCACCCAGTGGGTCGGCGTGATGTTCAACCGCGTCGGCGGAAACGTGACGCTGATCGGCATCACGTTGCACGACCCCGACCCGGGCGCACCGGGCGTCTACATCGTGCAGAACAAGATCGCGCACAACCTCGTCTGCCTCGGTCTCGAACCGGGCGTCTCGGGCGGGTTCGTTCCCGGAGCCGTGAACGTCGTCGGCCACAAGGCCGTCGGCCAGTGCACGGCGCTCGTCTGACGCGATCGACGCGGGTGCTCGGCGGCTGCGGTTCAGCCCCCGAGCGCCCCGTCGGAGCGCGCGCCCACGTTCGTGACGTGGAAGTTCTGGAAGGACCGGGATGCCGTCGGCCCGCGCTGCCCCTGATACCTGTTGCCGTACGGCCCGGTGCCGTAGGGCGACGATGCGGCCGATGAGAGCTGGAAGAAGCAGAGCTGACCGATCTTCATCCCCGGCCACAGCTTGATCGGCAGCGTCGCGACGTTCGACAGCTCGAGCGTCACGTGCCCCGAGAACCCGGGGTCGATGAAGCCCGCGGTCGAGTGGGTGAGCAGGCCGAGCCGGCCCAGCGACGACTTGCCCTCGAGCCGCGCAGCGATGTCGTCGGGCAGGCTGACCTGCTCGAACGTCGAGCCCAGTGCGAACTCGCCGGGGTGCAGCACGAACGGCTCGTCGGGCGCGACCTCGATGAGGTGCGTGAGGTCGGGCTGATCGTCGGCCGGGTCGATGAACGGGTACTTGTGATTGTCGAAGAGGCGGAAGTACCGATCCAGACGCACATCGACGCTCGACGGCTGGACCATGTCGGCGTCCCACGGCTCCAGCGCGATGCGCGCGTCGTCGATCTGTCGGCGGATGTCTCGATCGCTGAGCAGCACGTGGCTAGCCTACCGGCGCGCGATTTCTGGTTACTCCACGAGCCGGGCCCGCAGCATCCCGAACTCGTCGTCACTGAGTCCGCCGGTGCGCAGGTACGCGGCCGATCCGCCCTGGTCGTCGACCCAGGCGAGCATGGCGCGCATGGCGTCGGGCGGAGTCGCCGTCACCAGCGCGACGATCTGCGGCAGCATCGGTACGCCGGTCTTCGCGACGCCCTGCAGCATCCGCTCGGCCCATTCGCCCGACAGGTTCTGCTCGCTGACCGCATAGTCGGCCACGATGGCGTCGCGCTCGGCGCCGACCGCGTCGAGCAGCAGCGCGGTCGCCACGCCGGTGCGGTCTTTGCCGGCCGTACAGTGAACGAGAACACCGGGCTTGCCCTCGTCGGTCGGGGCCGCGACAAGCCGGGCGACGCGGGCGAAGGATGCCGCGGCCCCGTCCAGCATCCGGATGTAGAGGTCGCCGAGGGTGGGGATCTGTTCGAGCACCGCGCGCACCGCCTCGGTCGACATGTCGGCGGGTGCCCCGATCCCGGGCGCAGCGCCCTCGAGCACCGAGAGGTGTTCAGTGTCGAGCCGGCGCTCGGGCAGCCGGTCGGGCGCCGCGGAGCGCTCCGCGCCGGTGCGGAAGTCCACGACCGCCCCGATGGGGCTGGCGTCAAGCTCGGCGAGCCCGGCGTCGGTGATTCCCGACAGCGCATCCGAACGGTAGAGCACACCGGCTCGGGTCTGCCCGCCGCCGGGCAGCGGCATCCCACCCGTGTCTCGCGAGTTGTAGGTTCCGGCGAACAGCGATGTCATGCGGTCTCCTCGGGTTCGGTGATCACGCTATCGGAGCGTACGGTCGAATGATGGGCGCAGCGACGGGAGAAGCGATGGGCGAGGTGAGAGCGGCACGGCGCGGACGCGGCGTGAGCGTCGGCCTCGACCGCGACCGCATCGTGGCTGCGGCGCGCGGGCTCGACCCCGCCACAATCACGGTGCAGGCGGTCGCCGACGCGCTCGGCGTCGACCGCAAGGCGGTGACCTATCACGTGTCGGGGCGCGAGGGGCTGCTGCAGCTGCTCGCCGACGACGCGTTCACGACCCGGTTCGAGGTCGTCGAGGTTCCCGCCGACGCCGATTGGCAGACCGGCCTGCGGCTCATCGCGGCGTCGATGCGCGACATCCTGCTGGGCGCTGGAGCGGCCGTCAGCCACATCCGTTTCGACCCTTCGACGCGCGCCGCGGCGCTGCGGCCGGCCGAGATCGTGCTGGCCGCCCTGGTGGACGCGGGTTTCGACGAGGCCACGGCCGTGCGCGCCATAGCGCTGGTCGCCGATGTCGCGATGGCACACGCGCGCGGCGTGCTGCTGAACGCGCGCGCCGGCGGTCATCCGCAGCGCGCCGAGTTGCACGAGGCGCTGTCGACGATGGATGCCGCGGCCAGCCCCTATCTGCGACGGATCGACGACACCGGGTTCTCGACGTTCGACGAAGAGCAGTTCGCGTTCGACCTCGATGTGATCATCGGCGGGCTTCAGGCACGACTGGCCGCGCAGTAGTTCAGAGCTCGTGCTCGATCGCGCGCCAGACGCGGCGGGCAGCGACGGCGTCGCGCAGTCGGCGGTACAGGCGCAGCCGGCGCGGGTGTCCGCTCAGCTGCAGAAGTCCCCTCGGTCCGTAGAAGCCGCCGGACGCGGCATCCACCCCCAACGCCGCCAATGCCGGCTCGGCGGCCTGCGCGGGCGGATTGCCGAGCCGGCGCACCACCGCGTCGACGAGTCGGTCGGGCAGCAGGGCGCGCAACGGCGCGGCGATCGCGGTCGCCGGCGCGATGCCCGGATGGCACAGCGCCACGTGCAGGCCGGGCTCGCGACGAGCCAGTTCGAGGCCGAACAGTCCGAGCGCGAGCTTCGACTGCGCATACGCGCGGAACGGGCCGTAGCGGCGCTCGCCCTGCAGATCGTCCCAGTACAGGCGCCCGACCGCCGCAGCGAGACTGCACTGCACAGCGATGCGCGCGTTGCCAGCGTGAAGAAGGGGAAGGATGCCGCGCACCAGCGCCGCCTGCGCGAGCAGATTGGTCTGCCAGTGCAGCTCGTATCCGTCGGCGGTGAGATGCCGGGCACGGTCGCCGAGCAGCACGATCCCGGCGTTCAGCACGCACAGATGGATGGGCTCGTCGAGGCTCACGGCGAAGGCTCGGACGGAGTCGAGGCTTGCCAGGTCGAGGTCTGCGACGGTGCTGCCGGGGATGCCCGCGGCGATGCTCTCGCCCTTCTCGCGGTTGCGGGCGGGCAGGATGACGCGGGCCCCGCGCTCGGCCAGCGCCTGGGCTATCTCGAGCCCGATGCCCCCGGTCGCGCCCGTGACGAGCGCGGTGCGTCCGGCGAACGGCTGGTCGAGGGTCACCCGGCCATTCTGGCGCGTGTGCAGGGTGAGGTGCGTTGTGAGGCGACGGCGCGTTGTGAGCGCGGCGCGTCGTGGGGCCGTGGCGGGTTCAGAACTCCATCGGTGTGGTTGTTCGGAGGCCATTTTCGGGCTGCGCGCGGCCCTACCGGCGCACAGTGGATGAGTTCTGAACCATGCGGGCGGGCGAGGGCCGCCGCGCGGAGCCTGTTATGCTGGCCGGAGCGCGTTTCGGCGCGTGCGGGGCTGTAGTTCAATGGCAGAACTTCTGCTTCCCAAGCAGACAGCGCGGGTTCGATTCCCGTCAGCCCCTCCAATGTGGATTCTCACGCAAGATGAGACTTTCTCGGGATAGATGAGACAGTTCCCGCGCTCATGCCTGCCCATATAGGCCGCGATTGGCGGCCAGCCTGAGGGATTTCGCGAAGACGCTTGCAGGGGCCGATCCGGACGCAGATATAGCCTGGGAGCAGCCGTCCGTCCCGCGGAACCGACTGAAGATGACGTCGAGCGAATTCGGACGTCTCACTAAACTCGTGGCAAGTCGAGACCGAGCACTGCTGCTTTGAAGGACGACAACGAGGAAGTCAGCGCCGCCCACCACTCGTGGTCACCGGATCGCTGATCCCTGCTGTGCTGATGGGCCCTTCGCGGTCGCGGACGACACCGGTAGCGCCAACCACTGCAGGAAGGGTGAACCACTGCCGTACGCACCACCGCCGGCCGGAGTACTCCCGGACGTTCGCGAGTCACACGGCTGAGCCGACTATGGAGAATCTCGCACTCACGCAACAACCGGCGCACTCTCAGGACTGAGACCGGCCGATATCTGTAGACCGCTCAGCGCTCTCGCTCCACACTTCGGTTCCGCCACCAACAGTCGACGAGCTCGTGAACGCGAGCACGACCGCAAGGAACCCCAAGAAGATCGGCACCGCAGCTCGAACAAGTGTTGAGAGAGCCGTGACGGGCAAAAAGGGCGTCGATATGTCGGGCGGCACACTCACCAGAGCCACGAGCACGGCGATCGTAACCACAGCCTGCGCCAGGAGCGCCCATGCCGGTGCCCACCGCGATCTCGCCGGCAAGTGCGTCGCCCGTCCGATCCGAACCACCACCACCACCAAGGAGATCGCCAGGGTCACCAGGCCCAACGGGCTGGCAAGGCCAAGTGGAACCGTCGCCCGGTGCAGCAGCCCATTGTCTGGACGATCGAGAGCGCGAGGATCCAGCTCGCAAGAACGAAAAGCGCAATGGTTCCGAGACGCCGGCCGCGGAACAGATTCTGCGCAACGTGACCATTCAGAGCCAGCACAGCCAGGCCTCCCGCGTAGAGGGGCATCGTCGTCCGCTACGCCCTCGCCTCCACGACACCGCCGGTGGCCGTGAGCCGGTACGAGCTTGGCAAGGAACCTTGCAAGTCGTATATCCGCCGCCCCGGCAAGCCCCGCGTCCTTGGTTTGCAGGGTTGGCTGGGCGTCAGGTTAGCTGGCCACCCCTGGGCTCAGACGACTCAGCGGGCTTGAGTTCGCGATGCAAGTTGGCCATCTGCGTCCATAGCCATGCATTCAGCTCGCCAGCTTCTCTCCCATAGTCAATGACGAGGTCAATGAAGGGAACGTTGCTATCTAACGATTCCAGGTATCTTCGCGCAGGCCCTCGCATGTCCTTGTAGGCGAGAAGTTCGTCCCGTCGAACGACGATGTCGAGCAGGCGACCCTCGTTGCCGAAGTAGACGCGGGTAGCCCAAGGAAGGTGCTCGTGGTGGAGAACATGTGCACGTAACCGCATCAGAAGTGGGCCAAGGCCTCGCCCGCGAATTGAGGCGACTCGATCGTCATACTCGGACGCAGTCGCGGTCCCGGCGTAGTGACTTATCGTGTTGCGAGAGATGTCCACGAGAGTGGCCACCGAAGCCAGATAATTCAGCGTCAGGCGATTGACTTCAAGGTCAACCCCGTCCTTCACCTCGTTTCGTCGTTCACCTGACGAGACGGCCTGCAGGTACTGGAAAGCGAGCTCACCGGGAAAGCAGATCCTACGGAAGTACTCGACGAGAGCTTCGGTATTTAGCGACATGACGTTGTGTGCCATGAAGAAGTGTTCCCAGATCTCGATGGCTTCATGAAAAGTGGGCCGCGCGGCGTTGCTCATGCGTTCAGTCTCCATGACGAACTTGGATTGACTGACGGCTTGACCGACCCGCTTCCTTTTGAGTCGCGACAGTTGCGAGATAACGTGGCCGCGGAGCGGCCCTTGACTTGAATCTGCAACATAACTCGGGGGCCTGACCACCCTGTCGGCGGCAAAGGGATCACGGAGCGATTCCGCGGCAGGCGCGCCGCGGAGCGGCGCTCGGCTGCGCTGCCGAGGAGGCATGGAATGACAGCGGTGTGATTTCCTGCTAGAACGGCTGGTGAACGGTAGCTGGCAATTACAGAGACAAGCACAAGCGCACCCTTTCGCACACCTCGATGCGAAGCCGAACGCGACCGGCTCCGAGAGGGACGCTGGCGGCGCCCCCTCGAGGCGCTCCAGAAGAGCTCACTCGCCAAAGAGAAATGAGAACGTGTTCCTGGCGAACGTCGCCGCCGCCGCGACTCTGGATCCCGACGGTGATGCGAAGACGATCTCTCGTCGTCATCAGGGACGGATGCGGGGTCGCTAGCGGTTGAACCTGTGAGACGAGAGAGCAAGAACCCTCGCCCATGGACAAAGCTCAGGCGAGTGCGGGGTACTCAAGACGACAGCTAGTACGGGGGTGACATGACGAAGAAGATTCGCCGAAGGGCGATGCACGACGTGTCCCCAGCGAAGCGGAACGTCGTACCACAGCACGGATCCGCGTCACAGCTGATCGCACGAGCAAGGTCGATACGCCTAAGTGGATCAAGGAGCTCGCGAAGGCGTTCTGAATCGATTGGCTGGCTGGCGCCGGCACATGAGCTTAGAGTCCCTCCGGCACACGTCGGAGGGACTTCTGTTTGCGTGCGCGCGCCCGCACACAACATGGAGCGGATCGAAGAACAGACCAGCGCGTCACCACGCCGGCAGTTTGTCGTCGCGCCAGCGATGCCCCAGCGGAAGTCCCACGCGATCGCTCGCGGCCAGCTCGTGGTATCGCGGCGGGAGCAGCACGGGCGCATCGCCTTCGTCGGTGAACAGCAGGTCCCACCGGTTCTCGTAGTTCTCGAAGGTCGGCAGGTAGACCCGCGAGCTGCTCACCGGCGCGTTGCGCTTGCCCGCGGGCACGCCCTCTTCTGTCAGCCAGTCCATGTGCGCGATCCATGCGGCTGCGGCGACGTGCGCACGCGGTAGGACGAACAGGCGCGGCGCCAGCTCGAGGTCGTGGGGCACTGCGACCATGACGAAGTATTCGCGCTCGTGTGCGCTGTGCTTCTGCGACTTCTCGCCCAGCGGCCAGTTCGTCTGCAACCAGCTGTGCGTTCGCGCTGTCTTCACCTGCACTTCGATCATCCGCCTGTCCTCGCCGGTGTGCACAGCGAGGATGTCCGTGCGTTCGAGTCCGTCACGGGTGAGCGCCGGTGCCCAGCCGCGCCGAGCGAGCTCCGAGGCGACGAGGTGCTCGCCGATGGTCTTGGTCTGCTTGGTGTCAGCCATGGGTCCGACTGTATCCACAGCGGCGGTCGGTCTGATGGCTATTTGCCGGTTGCCCGTACTGCTCGTCGACGGCCCCGTGGTTCAGCGAACCTGTGTTGAGACCGGCTCCAACAAGAACAGTAGAGTGTCCTCCTCGTATTGCCCGACTCGTGCGACCACGTGCACGTTGTCCCCGATGCCAATCGTGTCGGGAACCTTGCCAGTGAAGTGGAGATCGTTGGTGACATTCACGTCCCGGTACTGGAAGTTCGGTCCGCCGTTGGAGTGCTCTTCGCTATAGTCACCGTTCGCGATCAGGATGTCGTAGCGCGTGGTGTAACTTCCGTGTGGTGCCATCGCGGCGATGTTGCCGTCGAACTCGATGACCTGGCCCGCGTGCTCTTCGGCGAACTTCTCCACACTCTGCCCGTCCGCCGGACCGCTCAGCAGGGATGCGAGATCCTCGCTGTTGTCGACCGTCAGTGCAGGCTCTTCTGCAGGTGCGCTCGATCGAGCTTCGTCGGACGACCCCTCATCGGAAGTCGCAGCGCTCTGGGCCGACGATGCAGCACTCGAGCTGGAGGCGGGCGCTGCCTCAGCATCATCGTCACCACTCAGGTTCACACCGATGACGATGACGATCGCGAGAACGACGAGAATGCCGCCCAAGATCGCGAACAGCCGCCACGGGGGCTTCGGTTTTGGGCGGCGAAAAACGAGTTGGGTTCGAATCTTGCCCGGGTCCTGGCTGACCAGTTCCCAGCCGTCCTTCTCCCACTTCGCGATCGTCATCGACTCAGTCCCGCGAATGGTGTTCACGGTCTTCGTCTCGAACTGCACCTGCACGTCTGTATCGGCCATCAAGGCTCTCTCCCCATATCCCCAAGAGCACTTGTTGCCACAGGGCTCTCAGGAGCCTATCAATGCGCGTGCCCGCCTCGTTCGTTCTCGAGGCCGCGCACTCAGGTTTCTGGTGCTTCCGTTGCGATTCGGCGTCCCGGTCAGAGGCGAAGCCTCGCGGCTCCGATCGGACCCGGACCTGAATCGGCTCGGACGGCCTGTTTGATCCAGTCCCCATGCCGATACGATCCCTTCAGGGAGAAGGGGCCACCCGTGGGGGATCAAACAGCACGTTTCGAGTCGCATCTCGACGCGGGCGCAGACATCGCGTACCGCGTCCTCGTCGCCGTTGGAGAGCGCGACTATCGCGTCAAAGAACGCAATGATGCGCGCAGAGAGATGGTCCTGAAATCCCACGCGTCTCGTTTCACTTGGGGTGAGCGGATCATCGCGCGGGTTATCCCGGAGAGCCCGGGGTGTGCGCTGCGGCTGGAGATCTTCGGTGCGATGCACACACCCTTCCAGGTGAGTGCGAACCAGCAGGCGGCGAACGATCTGTTCGCATCTGTCGCCGAAGGTCTCCGCGCGATGCCGCGTGCGCGATCAGAGATCGTCATCATCTACCGCCGCGGCGACGGTTCTCAGGCCGGCGTCACCTGCGACCAGGCGACCTATTCGCGGCAGGTCGACCGGATCCTTCCCGCGGATACACCGTCGTGAACGTGAGGGGATAAATCTACTCACGCTCGGGAATCGGCAGCGCGTCACTTACCGGCTGTGTCAGGTGGCGCTGCTTCATAACCTTGTCAACTCCCAGAAGGGCAGCAAACCTGACGGCATCGCGACCACCGTTGATGCGGTTGAGCGCGAACTTCGGAGGGATGCTCTCCAGCAGCTTTTGCTCACGTTCTGACGGATAGTCCGATCTCGCAGCAAAGATGCGGGTGGTATCCAGAGCCCGAAAGCTGTCGATCGACAGGATCGAGGTCTCGGGTGTTCCCCAGATGAGCCGGTCGAACTGCTTGGTCCCACGCCAATGATCTTGGATCCGCGCCTTCACACCGCCCAGCTGCGTCGTGCAGCCAACATAAACCTGGTGGTACTCGTCGAGCACCATGATGTAGAGGCCCGGCGTGTACTCCCACTTCCGGAGGTCAAGGACCTCCTTCATGCCTCTCTGACTGGTGACGGCCCTCCTGAGAGCACCCTCGAACTCGGTGTGATCCAGCGCTGCGAAGTACGCCATGTTCAAGTCATAGTTCGCCAGCGCGTTCAGCCGCTGCTCTGCGCACCACTCGTCGGTGTAGATGCGGTGCTCGGCATCTTCGTACCTGTCGTCCACGCTGTCCCAAAGATCCGGATCCAACTCGCGGCTCCAGCGAGGCAGCGACGACTTCTTGTTGATTTGGGCGTATGTATCACGGGAGATGCGCAACCCGAGCTTTGCACTGCCGCGGATCTTGAGTCCGAAGTGCAGCGCGCTCTCGATGGGCTTCCGCCCGGACGCCGGGACGGAGACGGGCACGCCCCATGCCTTGCGCGTACGTCTTCTCTGCCATCGATGCCAGACGAGTGCATGACCGGCGTCGCCGAGCGCCGTGAGCGCATCGTTCGCCTCGGCACCAATCTCGACGTTGATAATGCGCGCCGGGTCAAACTCATCGCGCTCGGCATCGGGGATCCGTGCGAGAGTCTCGAGCTCCCAGGGAGCTGCCTGCAACACGACGCACCCGTCGTCAGCGAGGAGCTGTCGCAACTCGTCCGCATCCTGCGCTGTGGGCGCCCAGACCAGAGTCTCGCACGGCGTGGTGATGATCTCGAGAATCATGGGCGTTCCGTGATCGGAGCCGCCAGGTAGGCGTCCATGTCGAAGGCTGTGAGCGCGGTGATCCCCGAACGATACAGGGGGTGCCAGGGATTGCCGCTCGTGGTGAGCTCACCGAGCGACAGCCACCGGCAGCCCGCCGCAGCGGTCATCTGGACGATGTCGTACAGAAGCACACGCAGGTACGGCCGCTTGGTAATTACATTCCCCCAGGCGGCGAGCAGCGTCGTGCGTCCTCGGATCATCTCGCTGATGTGGCGTTCGTTCTCCACCTTCAGCTCCGGCAGGTACTCCATGTGAAGCCCCTGCGGGTCGGTCGATATTTGCGGGTAAACGTTCAGCATCGTCCAGCTGTCATAGCCGTTCCTTGTGGCGAACTTCTCGACGCGCTTCACTGTGTTATCCAGCGCACCCGGCTTCGCGGTGGATGGGTTGATTCCGAAGCACACCAGCGGGTTGGAGCCGACAGTGCCCAGCACGAAGCGCGCTGTGCCGTCGGCAGAGTGCTCGTAGATCCACCGTGCGGTCTCGCCCGTCATCAACTCGCCGCTGACACCTCCCAGCGATGTGTTCATTCGCAAGGACCCTATCCCTTCCCTGCAGCCACAACCGCCCGGGCCTTCTCGCGCTCGGTCCACTTGCGCCAGGCCGAGTCGTCGTGAGGGTGTCCGGCCACCCTGTCAGAATCCTAGGGGGAGGCATCGAGTAGCGTGCCGCACCACCCAACCCGCCGTTCGATGGAAAGCTGTGACTCATGGATCGCGGCTGTCTCCTCTGCGGAGCACGCCCAGCAACGAAGTCCCATTTTGTGCCCCGCGCCATTCGAGAGGCGCTGTCAGACGGACCCCGCTCATTCACGATTCTCACCGAGGTGGCGCCGTCAATGCCGGTCACGGGACGGACGGAGCGGTCATTCGGCCGGGGAACATTCGATACCCAGCCGCAAGTTCTGTGCGCACCGTGCAACAACGCATGGATGGCGCGCCACGAGGACGTCGCCGGTCCTCTCCTCGCGAGGATGATCACTTCCACGCGGCCATTCGCGATGACAGAAGACGAGGCGGAGGCGATCGGGACATGGGCATTCGCGGCGATGATCGTCAGATCGGCCACGGACAAGGCGATCACTCCGCTCACGCGAGAAGCCATGGAACGCTTTCGCGCCCGGGGTATCCAGCACATGGATGTGGAAGTTGCAGTGTTCACGCTCGCGAACACTCGCGCGTTGTTTGATCGTGCCGCGGTGGGCTCAACCTACATCTACGACACGCTCTCACCGGACCAGAACGCTGTTGCGCTGTTCTTCCTTCACACGATCGTCGTCGTTGTGGGAACGGGTGAATGGTCGAATAGGGTGCGCAGAACGCGTCATGTGAACAAGCCGGCTGTCGCCGTCGGCTGGCCATGGCAACGAGATGAATCAGGGTGGCCAACCCATTCGACAATGCTCGACGCAGCGTTGATGCCCAGCCTCGGGATCACCGATGTCGAAAGATCAATGTTCGTTCCACCGTCCGTGCCCCGGGGACGTATCAGCCGGGCGCTGATCCGAGATCTGTAGTCGGGATGACCGCGGACTGCACGCGGCGCTTTCGTCGAGCGGCCGGCGAACGATCTGCCATTGCGATACCGCTCGAACGTCTCCTCTGTTGTCTTTAGCATCGCCGGCTGCGCTCGTCGGTTCCAGCCATCTACCTCGCATGGCCCGCCCCGGGATACCCGTCGAGGTATCGCCGGTACATCACTCGGCCGCCGAAGACGTCCCTGACCTGCGTGCCGACGACGTGCTCGAGTTCCGGAGCCGATGCCCCCTCGAAGCCCCATCGGTTCTTGCCCTCGTCCCAGGGCTGCGCGGAGGGGAACCAGCTGTCGATTCGGTACGCGCCTCGCACGATCCCGTGTGCGACGCCCAAGCAGTATTTCGCCTGTTCCCGGACCCCCGAGGTGATCTTCCAGTGGCCCCGGGTCATCTCGTAGATCTCGCGCTCCGTCGAGTCAGCGCGCCAGCCGTTCTGGATCTTCACCATGATCACCGGCGCGTCGATCGGAGGACACGGCTCCGCGCGGAGCCGCGCGATCGTTGACGGCAGCGACGCCAGACCATGAGTCCCGGAGTCATGACCGCAGACGAGATTCGTCAAAGGGTGCCCATCGGCCGCGAACGCGTCGATGACGGCCTGCTCGACGACAAACGCCGCAGCCTCATCCTCGATCCCCGTGCGCAGGAAGAGAAGGTCGACCGACAGACCGCTCGCCTCGATGTCGTTGATCATGCGCAGCTTCGCCCGCTCGGACCTCGAGATCCTTCCCTGCCTCCCGGGCGTGCGCGTTGATCCGGTCACCTATGCCCTTGCCGACGTAGAACACACGCCCCCGCGCGGATCACGCAGGGCATACACGTAGTAACGAAGCATCGCGGCTACTTCGCCGGGGATGCGGAGTGCGTCGGGCATGAGCAGAGACTAGCTACTCGACAAGCTCGACGACCAGGGTCCGCACGATTGCTACGCCGCCAAGGACATACACCATGGTTGAAGCCGCACGTTCCTTGCGCACCAGATCACCACGCGACTTCACGAGCGCGAGCCAGCGGCGCCGAGCAGCTTCGCAGGAGCCAATACCTCGCGCTCGACTTGCTTTGGGCGGCGGTAGTTGGTCAGGGAGAGAGACCGGGGAAGAGGCTGCAAGTTGCTCCGGCTTGCGCCCCGGCGTGTTGGTCGCCGCGAGGTCAGGACAGTACCGTCCTACCGCTCGATTTAGAAATCGCCCTCAGATATGTCGCGCCATCCGGTACGAATCTCTTCAGCCGTGATGCCAGGTGTCAAGTCCACGAACACGTAGCTCTCTGGCTGCAACGCGACGATGCGCGGGGCATCAACAGGCAGAGCCTGGCGTACTGCCACTGCCACCTGTAAATCCTGAACTTCCGTGCCCTCGGAGTCCAACTGCTTGTCATTCGGGGCGACCACCTGGAACGGAGGCTCACCTGGTACCTCCACATTGATCTGGAAGCGGTTCTCTGAGGTGTGGAGTTTCACGTTGTCCGTACCGAACTGCGCCCCCAGAACACGGAGGAGCTCTTGTGCGCTCAGCAAGGACGAGTTGTCAATCGCCGAGATGATCATCGGCCATCCCCTTCAACTCGAATGTTCCAATCAATCGGTCTTTCATGGCCCTGTACTGATTGCGCAAATAGCTGCTCAACCCTTTCGCTGAGGAAATCGCGAGCAGCCGGTGTCGATACCACAATATCAAGACGCGTAAGAGGTGTGTTCGAATCGGAAATTGCGGCGGCATATCGGGTGATCTCGTCATCGAACTGCGTAAGGGCTCGATCAGCTACGAATGCCGGGGCTGTTCCCTCATACACGGCCGAACCTCCCGGGTTCATAACATACTTGGCCTCAACAGCGACGCCACCGGTTCCTGGGTCATAGCGGAGACCATCTGCCCATACATCCTCTCCGGGAGGCCCGATTCTGTATTCAGTGGGTCCTGCGTGCTCGCGCTGGAATTCTCGAGCCGCCGGCTTCCCGTAGTTCGCCTCGCGAGAGGGCCGGGAGTCGCGATAAGTCTCGAACTCCGTGCGAGTCGGTACGCGGCGAGTTGCTGCAACAGGCTCAACGTGCGTCGCCGCGCCCCCGTGCAGCCGGCGGCTGATGTCACTGACGGCCTTCTGCACGCTGCCGCCGAGACGGCCCAGAAGCCGCTTCAGTTCTGTGAGCGCGTCGATGATCTTCGGGATGACGTGCCCGATCTTGGCGACGAGACTGGCGACCTTCGAGCCGATCTGGGCCAGGGCCACGGGTGTGCCGATGCCGAGCGTGATCGCTGCTGTGGCCGTGGCGGAGATCGCCGTGCCGACGACTTGCGAGAGCGCGTCTCGAACGACGTCGTGGACCATCTGCACGAGCGTGGAGGCGATCTGCAGTCCGGTCGACATCGCACCGGCCCAGGTGCTCGCGCCGCGCAGGTGTGCGATCATCCCGTTCGCGTGCGTGAGATAGGCGTCCACGGTCGCGCCCGACAGATCGCTGAGATCACCCAGCGATGACTGATACCGATCGGCGAGACCCTCCAGATGCGTGCTCGCATTCGCCCACGTGCCGGAGAACGCAGCGACATCGGCGGCGTCCCCGGTGAAGTCGTCGAACCAGCCCTTCAACGGCTCGAAGTGCTCGATCAGCCACCCGAGCCCGTTGGCGATGAGCGTGCCGATCGGATCGATGACAGCCGCAACGGTGTCCAGCGCACCAGAAGCGACCGAGAGCGCACCGGCGCCCCAATCACCGGACTTGATCGCGTTCGCGATGTCGTCGGCGTCCTGGACGAGGAATGTGCCCGAGAACGCCGAGGTCGAGTCCTGGGCAGAGGCGACCAGCGGGTTCGCCGTGCTCACTCGAGCCCTCCGCCGAGCGCGCGCAGTACGGCCTTATGCGATTCCTCGAGTTCCGAGTAGTCCTCGACGGTATTGCGGAGTTGTCGCTGCGTCCGCTCGAGCACCTGCCTCGATTCGCGTGTGTGCGAGGTGATCACGTTGCTCACAGCATGCGCCGGTGGCGCCATCCACGCGCACAGGAGCCCGAAGGCACCGCCGCCCAGGTTGACGCTGTTCACCGCACTGAGTGCAGTGTCCACGTCGTCAGCGAAGCCTGCGACCTTCCGTGCGTGTGCGAGGAGCACATCCGCATCAATCGCGATGTTGCCCGTCACTTCAGACCACCCTTGCGACCGCCATGCTCTTCCAGATCGGTGTCGAGCTGTGCTTCGGTGAGCTTCACGATCGGATCGTCCTCGCCGAGGAGCTCTTTGGAGATCGCCAGCGTCTCCTTACGGACATCGAGGGTCGCGGCGGCGATGAGGTCCAGCACCTCGCGCGAGACTGCACGTCCCCCACGGGAGAGCGCTGCGTCCGTGATGTCCAGCACCGTCAGCACGCCGCTGGAGTCGACCTCCACGGCGATATCGCGCTGCCGGGAGACCACCCGGGCACGTGCTTGCGCGATCTGGTCTTGCAGCTTCGGCAGCACCGTGGCACGCGCTTCAGCCCGTTCGACGTCGTCGCGGATCTTGGCGAGCGAGTCCTCCGGGCTCTCGAACACCGACGGCACGTCCACGACGGAAACGATAACGCAGAGCGCCTACACCCGCGCAACAGGCGCTGAGAAGACCGTAATCTATGCCATCCCAACATCCGGCGCTGCGCACCCCGACAGCCAGGTACGAGTACCCTGGCGATATGGCCCGGAACCCGTCTGCCGCGGCAGCCCACATCGGCGCGCTGATCAGCACAGCACGCAGAGCACGATCGATGTCCGTCGACCAACTGGCAGCGACGTCCAGAATCGACTCCTCGAACATCCGGAGCTACGAGTCCGGGCGCGCCCTCATGAGCCTGCCCTCGCTCGTGCGCATCGCAGAGGCGCTGGGCGTCGAAGCGGGAGAGCTGCTCGACGGGGTCAGCGCTGAGATGTTCTTGACGGAACAAGAGCGCTAAGAGCGAGAGCGCTGAGAGAGTACGGGCCGGGTCGAGCGGACGGACTCAGCCGCGTGCTGACCCGTTTGTGCGCGCAGCGTCCCTCAGGCACGCGTCTCCCTCGCCGAAGGATGCCTCGAAGAGTGCGAGGTACGAGGTGGCGATCCCATTGCGCACGGCGACATCCCGCCAGGAGCGCAGAGCGTCCGCAACGCGCAGCAGCTCGTCGTCGGCTTCCTGCGGTGACAGCCTGCAGGCAGAGGCGAGCTCACGCAGTCCGTCGGCGGAACGCGCCAAGTCATCCGCGCCGGCGATTGAGGTCTGCCGGAGCTTTGCCTCAGGGTTGGGATTGACATCGAACACGGGGCTCAGGGCCCACCCTCCGCGGTGGCGAAGCAATCCGTGGTTGCGGAGGTGGTCGTCGGTGTTGTTCAGACCCACGTTCAGTACAGCCCGCCGGAACAGCTGCCGCAGGTCTTCGCTCGCCCGTGCACTGACCTCATCGAGGGCCTCGGCGATCTCGACGTAGTCGCCGCCGTCGCCATCGCGACGCTCAAGCAGCGTCATGGCGCTGATGTAGCCGACTCGGTGCGCATCGTGCGTTCGGTCGAACCGCTCCAGAAGCAGGACAGACCGGCCGCCGACGCGGGCAAGCGAATGACGCGAGGTGTCGATGCCGGCGGCGGCAGCCAGATCCAGCGCGGTGGTCTCCCACGCCATAACATCCCACTGGTCCTCGTGGTGCGGGAACTTCGCGATCAGCTGACGATCGTCGTCGCCCATCACGGATGCCTTCGGTCGTGCGCCGCCGAGCGACCCGGTGCCGGCCGACAGCAGGGCCTTCACCGCCTCGTAGTCGTGGTGGTCGCCATCGCCGGACACGGCGTCCGAGGCGCGCAGCAGGCGGGGCAGGCTCAGGAGCTTGGGCACGCCGTGTCCGGCGCCGAGGAACACCGGGTCGTCATCTGTCCGGAAGCGCAGGGCGCCCTCGCGGGTGATATCGCTGACGCCTGTCAGGAAATCAACGTCATCGAGGGCGCGCGGCCTACGGGACTTGCTCAGCGCGTCGGAGCGCTCGCGCGCTGCGACGAGTCGGCGACCCCAGCGGTCGGGTGCGCTGTCGCTGAATGCCCCCGGCAGCCCCGTCGACACGTGCTGGCTGCCGGAGACGAGATCCAGCGCCGGATCCAGGGCATATGCACGGGGATGCGCCAGGTACGACGTCTCGTACTGGAACGTCGAGGACGCCAGCTCTCCGCGGCTGCGGTGGAAGTGCACGCGTCCTGCGAAGAGGGTCTCGCCTTCCACGTCGACGTGCACCTGAAGCGCATCAGGATGGATCATCGCACTCGCTTCCTCCCCAGGAGTCCGGCGCGGGCGCGGCCGAGGTCGGTCTTCAACGGGTCCAGGGACTCTGCGAGCGTGTCGAGGATGCCCAAGGCACGCGCGACACGCAGCACCACGTGGAACGCGACAGAGGGATCGCCCTGCTCGAGCTTGCGGAGGGTCGTGCGCGAGATGTCGGCTCTGTCGGCGACCTGCTCGGTCGTCAGACCCAGGATCTTGCGCCATCCGGCGAACTGCTCGCCCATCTCGGCGGCAGCACGGGTCACCTTCACCGGCAGCTGCTCGGGCATGGCACTTCCTTAGAACCGTACTGGACAGTTATGTGTTTATTATCCCATGTATTGGTCAGGATTGCGACCATTATTGACAAAGCCCTCGCTCGTGCGCATCGCAGCGGCGCTGGACGTCGAGGCGGGAGAGCTGGGATCAGCTAAGAGATATCCGTGCAGGAGCAGGAGCGCTGAGCGCCTAGACCGCCCGACCCTCCTGTGAACTCTTGTGTACTTGGTGTGCCTCTGTGTATTTCTGGGGCGCCCGCTTCTGGGCGGCCGGCATCCAGAACGCGAGTCGATGGTCGAGGCTCTCCGGCTTTAGCCGGGGAGGAGTCAACTCCCGATCGATCCTTGTGCCCGCCCTGGGCGTTCCTCGCGGACCCGTGTGAACGCGCATCAGCGCCTTCTTCGGATCCTCGACTGGTGGCGCGGCGGTGACGATGGCGGAGAGTTCCACGCTCGGCATCAGGCCCCGACGAACGCGGTCGCCGCGGACAGCACGCGAGGGGCTGCCTCGTCGAACACGTCCTCGTGAAGCACGCGCGCCGGGGAGCGGTCACCTAGGTGGGGATTCATGCCCTGGAACCAGGTAGGAACTACAGCCTCGCCTTCGCTTTGGCCAATGAGGGTGACGATGCGATGAGTCAACCGCAGGCGTTCCACCGCCGAGGGGACGGCTTGCGACTCCCCTCCACCCATTCACGCACCGTGCGAGTCTCAGAGAGGCCCGCGATGTAGGCGACGAGTTTGGCGCCCAGCGACTTGCGCAGGTCATCGACGATCTCCGGGAACAAACCAGGTTCTCCGCTCGTCATTCGATTCGCCGCGGTCTCGTCGGACTCTTGTGCCTGGCGGATCGCCCGCGCTTTCGCGCGCTCGACAGCCTCCTCTGCAGTCATGTCTGATTCGACGAACTCGCGGATGTAACGGAGCCTCTGCTCGTCCGGCGCGAGACCGTCAAGCGCCCAGCTGGCGATGGTGTCGATCGCCAACTCACGACGGCGTTCGCGATCGGTCCTGCGCGCCTCGGGATCCTCGGGATCCTCGGGTCGGTCACTCATCGCCGACTCCGCCGATGAACGAGGCCACGGCGTCCACGACCTCTTCGTGCCGGTCTTCACGGATCGCGGTGATGGGCGTTTCGTCGTGCAGGTGAGGATTGCCGCCGATGAACCACTGGCGGGCGACCTGGTGGCCCTCGGCGGCCGCCACCCGCGTCCATCAGTGGTACGCAAACGCCAGCCGCCGCTGAGCATGGATGTCGGGCGTCAACCCATAGTCGAGAACCCACTCCGTTGGCAGCTCGCGGTTCGCGGCGCCGGCCAGTGCCGCGACGAGTGTGGGCCCGAGCACCGCGTTTAGCGCACGAACGATGTCGCGGGAATTCGTGCTCACGTTGTCACCAGCGCGTTCCATCGTTCGCCTCCCGCTCAGCGTCGGCCAGGGCCATCGGATCGGATGAGCAACGTGCCCTTCGCTCGCGCTCTTCACGAACGTCACGACGAGCACGCGCACGCGCCCGCTTCGGGTCTTCAACCGGCCGTTCGAGGTAGCTCGGTTCCGGCTCGCGCAGCTTGACTGATCCCATCGTTTCCCTCCTGTGTGCATCAGCGGCACCGCGTCGGAACATTCCTTGGCGGTTGCCCGTCATCTCTCTGCGCTGCACTATCCGCTCCCATGTGCATGGTCGATCTCTTCGACAGCGCCCGCCCACACCCAGCAACGATGCTTGCGCCCTCCGGCCTCAAGCTCGATCCCAACAGCCTGCGAGGTCCAGCGGCAGGCGATCGCGTCGACCTTGACCGGAGTCCCGAACCGCACCCATGCCCGTACGTGGCGTTGAGGGCGGGGGTCCATGGTCAACGGCATCCGGTCCAACTGAAGCTCTTCCGGAGTCAGCGACTGCAGCGGACCATCGTGTGCGACGCGATCGAGGATCTTGGCTGACATACCCGCATCGATCGAGGACGCGTACCGCTAGTTAGAACCCATCACCGACCTTCAACCCGATCGCCCCGGCCGATCAGACGGTTATAGTTCCGATCACCTCCGCTTCCGCTCGATGGGCGTTGCGGTCCTGAACTCGTTCATCACCATGGCTCTATACATCTAGGCCCCACGCCGCCCGATCGAAGTCTGCTTCGACGAGGGGGAGGTCAAGGTCAGAAAATGCGAGCCGGATTCGGTCGACCGGCGCGCCCGCGCCCTCATCTCGGATCCGCCTGACGACGTCGGATGGCCACTCCGAGGGCCGACCTGGCGGCGCAATCGAGGTCATCTCAGACTCCACTTGCACGACGAGCACCACGTCCGATGTCCGGCGCCGAGTGCCAGTGTAGATGCCGTCGCCCGGGTCGTCTCGGTCTTCAATGTTGTCCTTCCACCAGAGCACTTCACCGTTCCCCGTCACCGAGTCGAAGCTGAAGCCACGAACACCCGTGAGCGGCTGCCCATCGAGGAGCATCGCGTTCTCACCGACGCGGTAACGAGTGACGCGAGGCGCCCGATCCGGATCAGTGATGACTTCGTACACCGAGCGGCTGCGCGTGATCACGTAGTAGGTCCCAGTCGGGGACCGTTCAGTGAATGGCAGATCAGTCATGGTCATTCCCTTCGAGATGCACCCAGTCCTCAAGCCGGCGCATGTCGACCGGGAGAAGCCCCTCGCCCTCGGTGGTGCGAAGCAGGAGCCGTTGCGGCGTCGCTAACGGACGCCTGACTTCGTCGTCCAGCCATGCGACACGCGCAGGTTGCAGTTGCTCGATGAGCAGCTGCAGCGCTCGTGTCTTCCACCAGGCTCAACTGAACGATGAGAACGAGACATCATCGTCGAATCGCTCGTTGATGACGGCGCCGCCCGAGCGAGTCCGTACTGTGGGATGCTCCGCGCGATGCGCGACCATTCCCCCGAGACCAAACAGCTCCTCGAGCTCATCTAGCAACCATGGCCGTTCGAGCCACGTCGTCAGCCACGCACCCTCCACGCCGGGCAGCGAGAGGACCTTCCTGATGCGGTCGAGAACGTCCGGACGCCAGTTGATCGGCCACCCCTCGACCTGGCCGGTACGAACGCCCGCCGTGACGTAAAGATCGAAGCCGAAATCCTCGCAGGCGATGAGTGACCACATTGGCCGCCCCAGCAAGGGGCAACGAGATGCGATCCTCGCTCGCCCCACCCCAGAACTTGGCGCACTTCTACGGGAAAACGCTGGGCGCCTGAAGTTCTCGAACGGCGAGTACATGGTGTTGCTCGCGGCTGCGCAGCTCGCGCGACCCGAGTTCATACCCGAGCCGTCAATCCGCCGTCCCGGCCGAGACCACACGCTGCCGAACATCCACGACGGTAGGGACGCGATCCTAGCTAAGCCCCCCATCGAGTTGGGTCGTCTCCTTAAGAGCAGAGCACGAGACGAAGGTGTGAGTTATGGCGATTACCTAATCATGATCGTCGCAGACGCCTTGGATGGCGTTGACTCACGCCCCGACGTCGAAGACGGTACGGCCGTGAGGTTGAACGCACGGGATTCCCAGGCAGACCCACAGGCGCGTTCTCCGTGTGCGTGGGGACAGCAGAGCGCTACAGGCTCACAATCAGGTCCCGAATAGCGGCCACAGGAGAATGCCCGTAGTCACGATGATCGTGAGCGCCCCCATGACCGGATTCGTAAGGACATCGAGCCACCGAGTGACGGCGGGGTGATGCACCCACTTGTCGAGATACGGCCTTCCTAGCCAGCGAAGTGCTCGTTGAACGCCGGCACGCCGGCCGTCGCGACCAAGCCGCCAGAGATCCGCTGTCAGCCACAGTGCGAACACAGAGAGGCCGACGATCACCGCGTACTTGGCGATCTCGCCGAGTAGGCCCATGAGCGCAGCATTTGCATCAAGGGGCGCCCCTTGAGATATCGCGCGCGAGCCGGCGAGGCCGCCAAGGAACGTTGACAATGCAAGGACCACGGCAGCCGTCCCGTAACGACCGAGCCACGAAAGTCGTAGGAAGAGGTGACTGCGCTCTCGAAGCGGGACCAACGGCATGGCTCCCAGCAGCGACGCAGACGTCGCAATGAAGCACAGGACGGCTATGGCGAGGAGTATGGCGGCACTAACCAACCCAAGCCACGGTGCCGCTGCAATTGTCACGGCGATGATAAATCCGAGAACGGCAGGGGGACGCAGGAACCACGTCGACGGTGGCCGCGTCGAGGCCGAAACAGAGACCGACTTTGCTGGCACCTCTGCAGGGTATCGATAAGTGAAGACATCGAACTCGCGGCCACCCGCAAGCCGACCGATCGGTTCCTCTCTTGCTCAGCCAGCGCAACTCGGACTGTTGCGAACCCCGCATCTTCAGGATGGTCAGGTTCTCCATCCATTCAGTCGCTCAGAAGTGGTCCCGCGTTCAGAAAACGGTCGATTGCGAGAACGCCTCGGAACTCGCCCGACATCACGAGATCAGAAGGCACCATCGTTCAACTAGTCGTTCAATAACCAGCAGCCTGGTCCTGGATAGACGAACGGATTTGTTGAACGGTGGGGGTCGGAATGGCGCTGATCGGACTCGTGCGGGTGAGCACGACCAAGCAGGAGACGGCGAGACAGCACGACGCCCTGGACCCGATCTGCGAGCGGGTCTTCGAGGAGAAGGTCAGCGGGAAGCTCAAGGTAGACGATCGCCCCGGCCTCCGAGCCGCGCTCGACTTCATGCGCGACGGCGACCTGCTCGCGATGCAGGAGATGGGCGGGCTCGGCCGGAACCTGCTCGAGGGGCTGATCGTCCTCAAGTCGCTCTTCGAGCAAGGCACCGCCGTCCGGGTCCTCGAGGGCATCGCCGCCGGCGAACACACCGAGCGCAGCCTGGTCCTCGACCTGGCGCTCACGCTGGCCGAGGACGGGCGCCGGGACATCGCGCGCAAGACCAAGAACGGCCTCGAGGCTGCGCGGACGGGTCGGCGGGCGGCCCCGCGTGATCGACGACGACAAGCGCGCGATCATCCTCGCGAGGCGGGAGAAGGGCGAGTCCATTCGCGTCATCGCGCGCGTGCTGGACGTCTCCGTGGGCACGGTGCACGGCGTGCTCGCTGAAGGCGACGCGGCGACTGAGCCAGCCAACGACTGCCCGCCAACGACGATCGGCTAGTTCGTGGACTTGTTTGGGACGAGATGGTGCGGCCCGACGAGTCCGACGTGCACCTTCCCAGTCGGCCCGCTCGTGTCATCGTAGAAGTAGACCCGGGGCGCGAGGTTGCCGCCGCCTTCGGAGATCTTCAGGTGGGCGAGCATGGTGATCTCGCCGGAGGTGTCCACCGCGGCGTCCACCTTGAAGACGCGCGTCCCCTTGAACTTCCCGCCGGTCTGCACGCCTTCGCTCTCCGTCATGGAGAGCTTCTTGCTCGTGGCGGGCCAGCCGAGGGCAGGGCCCGAGGCGCACCACTCCCAGAACCCGCCCTTGTCCCAGCCCGCGGCACGGTCCTGCGCGTACGCCGCGAGGGCCCGGAGGCCGCGCCAGGTCTTGTTGCCCCAGTTGTAGGCCTCGGGCGCGGTGTCGATGTCGTCGAGCTCGCGGATCGCGGAGTCCGGCAACACGAGCCACTCGGAGAGGTACATCTGCGCCGCGAGGACGGCCTCCGACGAGTCCTGCACCGAGTCTGGGATCGACGCGGCTTCCTCGTGCTGGGTCCCCCACAGCAGGTCGGCCAAGCCGCGGCCAATCAGCGCGTCCTTGAGCCGCGCCAGGTGTCCGTTCGCGCTGGCGAGTTCCTTCTCCAGCGAGCTCTGCTCGTCGCGGGCCACGTCGAGCTCGAACTCCCACTGCTCGTGTGCATCCGCGAACTCCTTCGCCGGGATCATCCCGTCCAGCGCGTCCGCGGGTAGGCCGCCCTGCTCGCCGAACGCGCGAAAGACCCCAGGAACGCGGCGCCTCGTCGACAGCTGCGCGACCGAGTAGACGATGCGGTCGATCGTCGCCCGCGGCGACTCCTCGAACCTCGAGCGGAGGTAGTAGCGGTGCCGCCATCCGTCGGCGTCCCGGTCGACGATCCCCGGCGCGTACACCCGGACGCCGCCGTCCCAGATCGCGAGCGCCTCGTACTCGCGCCTGAACGCGGCGACGGCGGTCCGATCGAGCGTGACCACCGCGGCGATGCCCTCAGCGCGCGCCGCGATCGCCCCCGCCACGCGAAGCCAAGAGCCGTCGTGCTCGCCGTTCGGCTCGGCACAGACGATGATCGGAAGCGTCCGGGCGGGCTTCGCGAGCATCTCGGTCAGGATCGCGATGCCGGCGGCCGGCACGGACAGCGGCTCGGTCGGCACGCCGCTCCCGCCGAGATAGGGTCTCTCGACGGCGCCGAGGAGGTCGCGCACGATCTTCGGCCGGCCGACGGAGACTCTGCGTGCGAGATCGTCGGAGGACATGCTCAGTTCGACGAGCGTGTGTACGCCGTCTTCGTCGGCGACGACGCGGATCGCGGTCGTCCACTCGGTCGGGTCGTCGGGGACTTGATCCGTAGAGACGACCTCGAACGCGTCATTCCCGATCGACCGGACGCTCACCTGCCGATGCCGCCCCTGGGAGACGTCGAGCTCGCTGGCGCCGTCGACGAGCGGCTCGGGGTCGGACGACTCGCGCGTCCAGCCGGCCACGCACACCCTGAGCCGCTCGCCGTGCGATCGCTCGCGTACGAATCCGACCACACCGCTCTGTACAGAACGCTCATGCCAATGCTCCGTGAAATGCGCGCGCGGATCGCTCCGCAGGCGTCCCCTCATCCATGAAACGACCTTAGCGACGACGTCGGACGGTTCGTCGGGCCGGGCGCGAGGCCGGGCGTAGCCTCGAGCGATGGACTACGACCGCATCGACGGCCCGGAGGGCCTCGAGATCCGCGTCGCCCGCGACGACGGGTATCGGACCTGCGCCGTCTGCGGTGGCGACTGCGAGCTCGATACGTCGCTGAGCGCGGACGGCGCGGGCGTGAGAGTCGCGTTCGTCTGCCTGGAGCACGGTATCCAGTCGGTGATCGATCCGTTCGCGGACCTCCGGTAGCGCCAACCCCTCACGTCAGGTAGCGCTTCGGGCCGAGCATCGGGAGCGGCCCCGTGCGCGGCATCGGATGGCGAGGCTGGCCACCGGCGGTCGGCGGGTCGAGGCTGAACAGCCGGACGCCGATCGAGGAGAGCTGCCCGAGCACGTCGCGCTTCGCGCGGCGGATGGTCGCGTGCACGAGGCCGCCCCACGCGCCGAGCAGCTCGGTCGCACCGTGCACGGCGAGCACCTCGACGATCGCCGCACAGTTCGCCGCGGAGAGCCCGGCGTCGTACGGCCGCAGGTCTTTCGGCCTCGTCGCCCGCTCGGGGTAGAGGTTCAGCATGATCCAGCCCGAGTAGCCATGCTCGACGCTCGCGCGGATGACGCGGTTCACGGTCTTGTCGGCGACCCGGTCGTCCGCGTACGACGGGTTCATCCCGACCGCGACCAGCGGCGTCGCGTCGCGCCGCGAAGCCGCCGCGCGCCCGATCGCGAACCGGTGGGTCCGTTCGCTCGGATCGGGTGCCCAAAAGGTCGGCTCGTGCCCGGCCAGGTACTCCATGCTGTTCCCCGCTCTGTCGTGGCCGTCAGTCTGCCATCGGGCGCAAGATGGGCGGAGAAAGGCCGCATGGCCGACCGCAACGGGCGCGGGCCGGGCGAAGCGCTGCCGAGCGCCGTCCGACCGAGGCGAAGGCGTGGTCGGTGTTCTGGGGCCGGCTCGCCGAGATGTACGTCGGCTTGCCGGCGGACGCGCAGCGGCGGATCACCGAACTCGACGTTCCCGGCGAGGCGGGCTGGCTCGCTCGGCACGGCTGACCTGCAGCCGCCCGGACACGAGCTGAATGTCGACGTCTCGCCGGTAAGTTGAGTCACGTGCACATAGACCGGGTGGATGTCGAGCGCTTCCTCGGTTTCGAGCGCCTCAGCATCGAGGTCGACGCTCAGCTGCAACTCATCGCAGGGCCGAACAACGCGGGAAAGTCCTCGCTTCTGCGCGTACTCGAAACGTTCTTCTCCGATCCGGGTAGGGACGACCTGCAGCGGCTGAAGCCTCTGCACGACTATTACGTCCACGGTGGTCCGCGGATGATGTCTAGCATCCAGGTGCAGTTCGCCGGACTCAGCGAGGACGAGGCCGAGTACTTCGCGGACGCCGTCACGAAAGGCGTCTTCGCGGTCAAGGTCTCGTGTTCGCGCGCAGGGAACATCACCTACCAGACCAGCCGCAAGTCCGCGCGCGCACGCGAGTTCTACGAGCGGGTGCTGGAGTCCTTCAGCTTCGTGAAGATCCCATCCGTCCGCGTCAGCGAAGCCGACCAGAGCGAGAGCGACCAGTCGCTGGTGCGGCTCTATGAGACCCTCGAGGGCGTCCTGGTGCGGTCGGGCGGCTCGAGGCGCACGCAGCTCCAGAAGGACTTCGATGACGCCATCGCGCCGGTGGAGACGCTCGTCCACAAGGTGCTGAGCGAATCCGTCGAAGCCGTCGCCTCAGAGCTTCCCTTCCGCGAACGCGAGCTCGGGATCAAGCTGCCCGACTCCCGGTATGCCTTGCGAGGGATGCTGCAGCAAGCGGTCATCACGAGCCGCGACGAGATCGAGGTGTCCATCGCGGAGCGCGGCACGGGCTTCCAGTCCGCGATGGTGCTGGGGATCCTTCGCTACGTCGCCTCCCGCAGCAAACAGTCTTCGGGGAAGGTCGTGTTCGTCATCGAGGAGCCCGAAGCTTTCCTCCACCCGCAGACACAGCGTGCGATGGCAAAAATCCTGCGGGACATCTCCAGGGACGCGCAACTCCTCGTGACGACCCACAGTCCGGTGCTGGTGGACTCCTTCTCGGTCGGCCGGATCGTCCGGCTGCCGCTGAGCCCGAGCGGGATGACGTACTCGGCTAAACGCCGAGACTTCTCCGCCGCCGACGAAGGCCGCCTCACTCGGTACTGCGATGCGACCAACAGCGAGCTTGTGTTCGCGAACGCCGTCGTCATCGTCGAGGGGTACGGCGACAAGCTGGTGATCGATTACCTGCTGGAGCGGATTACGGGCGGCTCCGGCGGCCACTACGCGATGGGCATCGCCGTCATCGAGGCTTCGAGCATCGACACGATCCCGCATCTCCTGCATCTGGCGCAGATCTTCGGCGTCCGCGCCTACATGATCACCGACAAGGACGGCGTTCACAAGGCCGGAGGGGGCGGGAAGCGCAAGCTGCTCGAGATACTGAAAGCGAAGGAGCGCAGGCCGACCTCGGACGAGCTGCGGGCAATCCACCAGCTGGCGGACCGGAACGTCACGACCCTGACAGCGGCCCTGACGCAGCAGGACGAGCTGAACGCCGCGCTCCAGCCCTGGGACGCGTTCGTGCTGTCGTCGGATCTGGAGGGTCTCCTGCTCGACGCGATCGGACAGCCGGGCCTCGCGGCGATGCTCGGGCCGACCGGCGAGAAGCAGATCGACAAGGCGACGTCGGACCGCTTCGCGACCGGCGCCCAGGGGAAGGAGGAACTGGCATCGTGGCTGGGTTCCAAGGGCTGGAACTCCACCCGCAAGACGTCGGCGAAGGCGAAGCCGCACCTGCCCGTGGTGCTCCTGCGAGAGCATCTGGGATCGCGCTCCTCGGTGCCCCGGGCGCTCCGCCCGCTCGACGACTGGCTGCGCGGCATCGTCTCCGAGCAGGAGCGGTCGCCGCTCTGAGTCCTGAAGCGACGCCCGGAGACGGGCCGAATGTCAGAACCCCCTGCGCGGGTGCCGGGATGAGCATCGTCACCGATCGGGTCCTCGTCCACTGGTCGCGGGACGCGGGCGAACTGCTGCACGCCTGCGCCGTCTGGCCCGGACAGGACGCGGGAGGTCGCTGGCACGCGGTACGAGGCCGAGGCAGGGTCCTCGAGGCGCTGCGCCTCGGCATCCCTGCGTGCGAGGCGTGCGTCCGCGCGCTCTGCGGTGACGAGCGGGTGGCCGCGACGTTCGATCGCCCATGTGGGGGGATGCGCTCGAGGAGCCGGACGAGGACGACCCGAACTTCTGGGGGACGTCGCTGCGTGAGAACTCGGGCGAGCCGCCCTGGTGAGCGCGGCGTGGCGGGTTCAGGTGGATCGGGCGTTCAGCTCCCGGCCAACGGCGTGAGTAGTGTGACTTCCTCGACGTCGTCGACCGAGAGCTCCAGGTGCTCGATCGTCGTCTCGGTGAATGTCCCGCTCAACATGAAACGCGCACGTCGCGGCCGCTCGCGGACTCTGAGCACATTTCGGCTCCAGTCCTCGTAGTAGCCGTATCCGTCCGGCGACCATGCGGAGCGGTCGATGAACCCCTCGAGCGAGCAGTCGGCATCGATCCGGACCGCCAGGGTCATCTCCCCCTCATCGCCCGTTCGGTAGACCTCGAAGGCGATCGTCCCTGGGTCCGGGAGAATCTGGTCGAACACCGCATCCCGCAGCGGTGTGCTAAATGGGCTCGTGTACGGCACATCGTCGAAGCTGTCGAAGTCAGGCTCCGGCACTGCGCCTTCGAGGTCCCGGAGGACCATTGCGGTGAGTCCGGTGACGTGATCGATCGTGAACGTCTCGGTGAGAACCCGAAGGAGGTTCGCGAGCGGCTTGATCGCCGCGTGCTCGAGCAGTGCTCGGAGGAATGGCACGACCTCGAAGCCTTCGGGGCCTGTCAGCTCGGCCCGCAGGTCCGGATGGAGCGTGCGGTCCTTCCGACTGACGCAGAAGTCGTCCGCGTTGTTGGTCACGAAGAGCACAGGTGTCGTGGGCGAGAGCCGCGTAACGACCGTCTTCACGCTTTCCCAGATCAATGCATCGCGGAAGCCTTTGCCGGACGATGCGAACGGCTTACGCTCCGCGAGATCCCGCTCGAGGAGGTCGGCGACCGAAATGTCGGGACATGGCACAATCTCAACGCCCTTGCTCGTCAACATGGCCACTGCGGCATCGTAGAAGACGGTGCGATCCAGCGGCGGTGCCGCGGCCGCCGAGACCGCCGGAACATCGGCGTCCGCGAGGATGCCGTTAACCTCTGTCTGCGCGGCCTCGAGGCTGCAGCTCGCGTTCGCAAGCTCCTTCGCCCATTGGCGGGCAAGCTCGTGCAGTACGACGTCGGGTACCACGAGTCGAATCCGGTCGGTGCGCGCGAGCTCGAGGAGGAGGGCGCTGTCCACGCGGGTGAACGGCCGGCGGCCGTGCACAGCGGTGGAGTCGAGGATCACGACGGGTTTCATGTCGCCCCGACAGCGCTCGCCTCGGGGCGAAGGACCAACTCGCCGTCGAGCCAGGCGCTAATCGTCTCGATCAGGAGTCGAGGCCCGTCTGGGCGAGTCAGCGACATGAGATTGAGCGGCAGTGCGGTCAACTCGATGTCCTCGCTGCCCAGAGCAGACGGCACGCGCCACACAGTCGGCTCTGCATGGTCAGCCACTGGGTACGCCAAAGAGACCCGGCGACAACCCAGCACGTGGCCCGCGGTGAGGACTTGGTACGTGTCCGGCGCTTTCGGGCGCGATCCGAGGCGCTTGTACTTGGAGTCGGCGACGGCGACGACCGCGCCCTGACGGTCTCGAAAGACGACGTCGGGTGTGGTTTCGAGTCGCGAACCGCGTCCGGCGACGACCTCACCAAACTTGGTCGCATGCTTGCTCACCAGCTCGCCACGGGAGCTCGCGGCGCGGGTGCAGAGCCAGTACACGTAGTTCTCGTAGATCGCATCGGAGTTCCAGAGGAAGCCCGAGAGGGCGTGCTCACCGCCAGCGTGATGAACGCCTGCGCCCTCGAGCAGGAGGAGTCCCACGATCCGTGCCGGCTCGAGCCCCTGGTGCTGCGTGCCCAGCACGATCCGCTGTGCGTCGAGAAGATGAGGCGGCCTCCGGTCGACATGAGACAGCCCAGCGGCGATCTCCCTCATCGCGCGCGACCGGCCGGGTGCCTTCACGATTGCAGCGAGGCAGTCCGCCGTCCACCGCAGCAGCCGTGCCAGCGCGGTGTCGTCGGTGAGGAGGTCGGCGACGTATGGGAGCTCCCACGGGCGTGCGATCCACCGGTCGAGGCGCGTCACGTCGAGGCTCCCGCGGAGCACCGGCCCGGACGACGTCTCGGTCAGGTAGCCGCGAGGCAGGCCACGCGCGGCCCCCCTCGCGTAGGACGACAGGAACATCTCGGCGAGGAGGTCCGGAAGCGAGAACTCGGCCAGCTCGTGCGCAGCGGTGAGCGCATCGTCGACGTGCCCGCCCTCGACGATGGAGAGGATGCGCCAGAGCACGGTCTGCCAGCTGCCCTCGACCGCACTGAGGAACTTGGGGGCGATCTCGATGTCGGTGCGTCCGACCCTGACGACGCCGGTGACCGCCTCGGCGCGCAGTTGCACGCGATCGTCGCCGAGGCCCTCAACCCGGATCGGATCGCTCGCGAGACCAAGCGCGCGTCGCCAGCGCTTGTTTGCCTCAGTCAGGGCGATGATGTCGATCTCATCGACTCGATGCACCGCCGGCGCTCCGTACTCCTGGAGTCGGATGCGCGGCGACGCGACTACCGCGCGAGCCACCTGAAGGATCGCTTGATTGTGTCGAACGGGAGCTCGCTCGTCCGGACCGGCGCGAGCGCGCGGGCCTCCGCAGTCCCGCTCTTCGATGCCCGCAGAGTCCACGCGTAGTCGCCCGTCGGGGGTGCCGTGTCGACGTGGAGCAGCTCCATGAGTTGCTCAGGCCGTCCTGAGTAACGATCCTCGAGCTGCGGGAAGAGCACGTCGTCCCAGGTCTTCGACAGGCTCCGCCAGGCATCGGCCTCGGCGATCGGCTGCTCCGATCCGTCGGCGGCTGTCGCCGTCGCCGGAATCGGCGTCAGGAGGCCGTGGCCCAACTCAAACTCGGAGCCGAGGTCGGACGCGATGACCACGTTGAGCCGATCGAGCACGAGGTACGCGGTCTCGAACGGGCCCAGCGTCTCCCAGTTGTCCTCAGTCGGCGTCGGGATCGCCGGCGCGTTCAAGCGCCAATGACTGGCGAGGGCGTCGAGGTCCGGCCGCATCTCGATCCGGTCGAACCGGCGCGCGAGCGCGCTGTCGATCGGGACCGCGGCTCGATCCACGCTGTTCATCGTGGCGACGACGTAGACGTGCCTCGGGAAGGTGAAGCCGTCGGGGATCGTGGTCGACGCCCCGCCGGGGCGGTGGAGCTCCTCGCTCGCGCCGTCCGCGAACGTTAGTTGTCGGAGCGGGACCGGGAGCGGCACGCTGCCGCCGTCTCGGTAGTCGAAGTCCAGGAAGGTCATGAACTCACCGAAGATGCGCGCCGCATTCCCTCGGTTCACCTCGTCGATGAAGATCACAACGGACTCGTACTCGGAGTCCTCGTCCGCGAGCTCGAGCGCCGCATCCAGGAACACACCGGCCCACGGCTCGAGCCGCGTGCCCTCGCTGTCCATAGTCGGCCGCAGACTCAGGACGAAGTCCTCGTAGCCGTACGACTGATGGAACGTCGTCCACACGACCTTCGCCGGGAGCGGGATCGTGATCGGCTGCGTGGGCCGGCTGAACGGCGACGCGGCATCGCTGGGATCGAACAGGATGCCGCGGCTGCCGTCCGGAGGCTTCTGCAGCGACTGGAACAGTTGGCTGATGAGCCGCGTCTTGCCGGTTGCCGGCGGACCGTAGAGCAGCACATTTCGCCCGGCGCCCCACGACGCAAAGATTTCGTCGATCTTGTCAGCCACGCCCCACCTCAACCCGCATCGATCACTCCGCCCACGGTCTTACCCTGCGTGTACAGATCCCATGCCGGATCGTTCCTCGCCATGGCACCGGGGCGGACGCCCTTGGTGAAGCCAGCGTAATAGTCACCCTCGACCGTCTTCGCGATGTAGATGCGCAGGCCGCCCTCGGGGAAGAACGGGAGCGCCTCGTCCTTGTTCCTCACATCGTCGGGCGCCGACGGGAATCCGCGAGCGACGGTCCACGCCGGGTGGCGTTGCGAATTCGGCTGCTGTCGGTTCTGCCGTGCGATCCGCATCCGGCCGCCGGCCTTGCGCTGGAACTCGATCGGTCCCGAGACCCCAGGCACACCAGCGACCCCGGCTTGAATCGTGATCGCAGGCAGCGCGTCCACGTTCGTCCCGGCCACCCCGAGGAAGTCGAGCGTCTCGGGCACGATAGACGCCGGGACCTCGATGTACAGCGAACCGCCACCGCCGCGAATCTGGTGGTGGCGTTCGATGTTGTAGAACTCGCCGGGTTGCACGTTTCGCCACCAGATGCGTTCGATGTTCAGCTTCTGCGCCATGCTCAGAAGACCTCCACGTGATAGAGACGTTCCAGCACGGATCCGTCCTTGACTCGGTCATTGCTCCGGTAGCGGAGATGCGGCTGCTCGTGCACGGTGACCTTGCCGAAGTCGCCTAGGATCGACAGCAGCTCTTCCCCCGCCACCTGTCCGTCCTCACTGTAGGAGATGAACACGTGGCGAGCGTCGAGCCGCTCCATGGTGGCCCGGAACGCCCCCCCGGCGCTGCGGCGATAGCAGAAGTCTGAGGCCTTGTCCATCCACGGACGCAGCCCGCCGTCACCTGCGGCCACCGGCTCGTCCTCCTGAGCGAGGGTCTCGAGGACATGGTAGTTCCCGGCATACTGGCGCTTCGTGTATGGCGGGTCGAGGTACACCGCGTCCGTGTCGAGTGACGACGCCAATTCCTCAACGGAGCCCTGCAGCACGGTGTGCGCGCCGGTCGTGTCCTCGAACTCGAGCGGCTCGAAGGCGAGCGGACGCAGTGCCGTGCTCGACAGGGACTTACGGAAATAGCCGTATGTTCCGCTGATGTTCGCAACCTTGTTCGTCGCCAGCAGCAGGTGCTGGAGCAGGACGCTGTGCTCGAGCTCGGTGAGCGAACCTGCCGCCTTGAGCTCGAGGATGCCTGCGCGCACGCCGTCGATGTGCGCGGCGTTCTCGGCGGAGAAGTAGAGCCTCGGAGCCCGACCGTTGGCCGGGGCACCCGCGGCCCCGAACTCGCGGGAGAAGTATCCTCGTCGGGGCTCGGCGGCGCGCATCCACTCGAGTGCCTCGGCGTATCCGCCGAACGCCTCGAACTCGGGAGCCTTCTTCGCTAGCAGCCGCGTGCGGGCGTGGATGACCGGGAAGGTGAGCGCATCTGAGGCCGTGACGTGGTAGCCGGCACGAGCGAGCGCGAGCGACACCGAAGCCGTCCCGCACATGGGGTCTGCAATGCTCGATCCCGCAGGGAGGATGTCCGCGATCTCCCCAACGATCCAGTCCGCGAGCTTCGTCTTGTTACCGAGATAGCGATACGACACGCGCGTCCGATCCCCGGTCCTCGCTGCTGCGCGTGAGGCGCCGGTTCCGCACGACGATCCGGTCGTACATGCGTCGATAGCCGCGCCCGGTCGGCAAGTAGAACCGCGGACCGCCCTGCTGGTAAGTGCCCTTCTCGGCGATCTGGGACATGGGCTGGCCCATGGTCTTGCTGGACCCGACGATCTCGAACTGCTCCGGGTTGTACTTGTCGATGAACGTGATGGGGACGCCCATTAGGCCGGCGTAGTCGGACGGGATCTCCGCGGTCTTCCCGACCTCGATTGCGTCGAAATTCGCGTAGCGCGGATAGTCGGCCTCCCGGTATCGCTTCGTCAGCTCGAGGTCTCGGTGCCGCTCGTCATAATCGAGGTTGGTGAACCAGCGAACACCCTTGACGCGGATGTACCGGTTCCCCTCGGCGTCAACGCGGGTCCCAGCAGCCTCAAGCGGGTAGTCGGCTGGTACACGGAACTCCCGGTCACCGCTCCGGATGCTCGGGCCGTACCACATCTGGTTGTTCTGGAAGAGCGGGAATATCTCCTTGTAGGTGAGCGCGTTCATGTTCCCGAGGATGATGAACTGCTTGTCGTGCTCGACGAGCTGGGCAACGAACTCGCGGAACAGTGAGAACGGTGGGTTCGTCACGACGATGTCCGCTTGGCGCAACAGCTCGATACTCTCGGCGCTCCGGAAGTCACCGTCGCCCTTGAGCGGGCGCACGCCGATCTCATTGGCGTCAGGCACGCGGCTGCCGCTCTTGTCGCCGTCGTACTCGAGCCAGACGGCGCGCGAGGAGTCGCTCCGGCTGAATTGGCCAGGATCCTCGCTCTGGTAGCACGTGGCGATGAGCCGCTTGAGGCCCAGAGCCCCGAAGTTCTCGGAGAAGTAGCGGAAGAAGTTACTGATCCGCGGGTCGTCGCAGTTGAGGTAGACGACCTTGCCCTCGAAGTGCTTCCGGTAGTGGCTGAGCTCCTTCTCGATGTCAACCAGTTGCGTGTAGAACTCGTCCTTCTTCGCACCCCTCGCCGCTGACAGATTGCCGTTCGCGGCGGTGATGAGCGTCATCGCCCTGCCCCGTCGAGCTCGAGGTGCGGTTTCGCATAAGAGATGGACCGCGTCATGCTTGGGACTCTACGGTGGGGGTCCGACTTCGCCTTGGAGGCGCGGCGCAAGCTGGGCTGTGGCATGCCCTCATCATACTGCTCGTTGCACGCTTTTGTACAGACGATTGTACATGATC
Source organism: Microbacterium horticulturae (assembly GCF_029094505.1). NCBI lineage: Bacteria > Bacillati > Actinomycetota > Actinomycetes > Micrococcales > Microbacteriaceae > Microbacterium > Microbacterium horticulturae. The sequence goes on from NZ_CP119108.1 coordinate 3,269,080, forward strand.
ACTCAGACTGCTATACAATGTCCGCATGACCGCCGTCGAGCGCGCCGAGACCCGAGTGACCCTGCTGAAAGAGGCAGTGGACATCGTCGCACGTCTGGAGGCGAACGAGGCCGAGCACTCCGAGCTGCTCGCCAAGCGGGCTGAGGCGTGCAAGGCGCTGCGCGCAGCCGGCACGCCCATCAAGGAGCTCCAGGAGACGCTCGGGGTCAGCCGGAGCCGGGTGAATCAGCTGCTGAGCGAGGCGGCGTAGCCGTGACCGAACGCGCTCGACAAGGGCGCTGCGCCGGCCTGCCGCCCCATCTGGCGGTCGCGCGTTGACAGCATGAGGTCGGCGACGTGCACCGCCTCGCGGATGACGAAGCGCGCGGCCTCGGCTGTCACGCCGGTGGGGAGCGTCCTGCCGTCGCCAGTGCCCTGGAGGTTCCGCAGCCCATCGACCGAGAGTGCGACGGTCTTCGCCGACTGGTAGATCGTCCGGGCCTGCTCCCCGCCGGGGACCGAGTCTTCGACGACCGCCGGTCTCAGCCCGAGCTACTCGAACGACAGCGCGACCAACGCCAGGAAGTTGGCGCGCTCCGGCAGCCGACCGCCCTCTTCGAGGACGAACTTCGCGACGACCTCGAGCAGCTCCTTGGCCCCGCCGAGCAGCGCCGCTGCGTCGTCGACGTTTCGCCGCAGCCGTTCGAGCTGCTCGTCGAGTGCGGCACGACCGCCGGTCTCGAGGTGGATGTTGCCCGCCTGCTCAAGCCGCCCGTCTCCCGAGAGCCCCCAGCCGGCATGGGTCACCGCCGCCCGAAGGTCGGCGACGTGCTTGTCGTCGGCATAGCCCCCGAATGCGCCGGCGAGCCGGTGGGCGTTGAGCATCCCGTCGACGAGCTTGCCCGCGCACCGAGGGCGGCAGGTGGCCAGCCTCGGCGAGGACACGCGCGGACACGCGCGTCGCGTCCAGGCCGCCGACCACGAACGCGCGCTCCTCCTCGTCCAGTTCGAGGTCGAGCTCTGCGCCCGCAGGCGGCCAGCTGACCGGCCCCGCGCCGCCGCGCAGGTGGGAGGCGCACGCGGCGGAGCCCCGCTCGCGGAGCACCCGCGTGAGCTCGCCCGACGCCTGGTCGCCGCCCGGCTGCAGCCCGACCCAGACCACGTTGTCGAGCGTGGCGTCGATCACGAGGCAGCTAGCGACGGTCATCACGGCACGAGCCGAGCGCGGCCCGGGAACGCGCTGATGGACTATCCGCCGCGCGTGGGATGCGCACCATCAGTGCAGCGCGACTTGTTGCGAACGCAGAAAACTCCCTGGTCGAAGAGGACTCTCTGTGGCGGTGACGGTGGGATTTGAACTCATAGGAGCCATTAGCGCCAGCGCCACAGAACCCGTTACCGAAACGCCCCTGAGCACTGCACAGTCGTGATCGGTCTACGGCTTGGGACGCGGTCGCGGCGTAGGCGGTGGCGGGGCCTTCGGCCGTTGCGTTTCGCGGATCACACGATTAGGTGTCTGTGGAGGCGGTGGCGGAGGAGGCGGTTTCTGCGCATTCATCTGTTCACCCCCTCATGAGAGTTGGCTTGTCGAGATGACTAGGTCAACCACAATCGAACCGGCCAGCAGCACGAATCCGACTACGAGTACGCGTCGCCGTCTTACGAGCGCCCTCTCTCGTTCGCGGAGCACACCGAGCTTCCAGTGGAGCAGGTTCCTCCGGGCTTCGTCAGGACTGTCGTTCCAGAAGCTCTCTTCCGCCTGCTCGATGGGCACCTCAGTGGTGGATCGCATCATGAGCAGGGCAACTCCGGTCAATGCCGCGCATGCAGCCAGAAGAGCCGCGATTAGTGATGGAGCCGAGAACTGGAAACCCGAGGTGAGGCCGGCCGCGGCGACGAGCACCGAGGCTCGAGTTGCAATGGCACCGCCTGCCATCCCGACGTCTTGCAGCTGACGGTCAGCGTCAGCGGCAAGCGCCAGTATGAGGGCACGCTGACGACGCATCGCGCTATTCATTGACACCTCCCCAGTCACGACCGATCAGGAATACGCCCGGGTGGTGAGCGCTCCTAGCTGACGATATAGCGGGCTTACGACATGCCGCCCTCGAGATCGGAAGAGCCCAGCGTCGCGCCGCGCTCACGGGCCGAGCCCGCGCACTTCAGACTGTTGCGAACCCCGCATCTATCCCGCAGATTTGGCAGCAGCCTTCGGCAACGGCCAATACGACAAAGTAAAGCTGACCAGGGATAACTGAAGAAGTTGGCAGTCCACAGAAACCCCTGGCAGAGCCATACTCTTACTCGTGAAGTCAAGGGATCGGCGACCGTCGGAGCCACTACAAACCTTGGGTGGGCTCTACACGCGGAGGTTTCTCATTCCTGATGAGTATCAGCCTCGCTCCATCGGGTGAGGCTGCAAAGTGAGGCAGAAGCGGCTCGACTCGATGCTGTTCGATTCCGCTGTCCGGCGTTCCGCGTCTGCCAAGGCCCCGAACCTAGTCGAATGAATCCCGTCTCGGTGTATAAGCGGGGTTCATTGCGACGATATCCTTGCGGCCATGGAGGGCAAGGAGAGCGCGCACCGTGTGCCGGTCCACGTGTCTGAGCTCTTAGTCCAAGAGTACGTGTCGTTAAGAGCTGAGTCGCTCTCCGCGAAGCAGAACCAGCAGACGATCTTGCAGTGGACCCTCGCGACTGTTGGCATTGTCATTGCAGCTTCCGTGACAGCAGCCACCGGGCTCCATGACATGGACAGCGCGGCCCGTCTCGGGCTAAGTGTGGCCGTCACGCTCTTGACGGGCGTACTGACCCCTGCACTCGTCTCATGCGCATTTGGGATCTGGCTAGGCGAACTCAACCGAATGGAGCGAGCCGGCCACTTCCTGCGTCTTCGTGAGGAAGTCTGGAGCGCAGGTTACGCAAAGAAGGCAGATCCGGCGAGTCCGCAAAGCGGCGGCGTACTCCTGTGGGAGAGCCTCCTCGCTGACCATCCACACAGCCAGCAATTCGCGAAGAACCGGATAGGAGGCATGGCGAGCGTCGCGTTGTTCCTGATGCTCGCGACCTCGGCAGTGGTCGCCGGGTTGATACTTGCGCTCGGCCGGGGTGGGCTTGTAGAGCAGCAGTCGTTGGGAGTCCCTGCTTGCGTCGTCTGGGTGTTGGCGGGTCTATGGGTGATCACGTTTCTAGTGACCAATCTCTGCATATTTTGGGGGCCTCTGAAGAAGTTGGGAAGAGCAAGCAAGCCCTCGGACAAGGACGTCGAGAATTGAACGAGACGCCCGCCGCGACGATTATTATGCCGTTCTTGAACGAGGAAGCAGCGCTGCAACGCCTGCTTCCGAAGACGCCCGCGGACATTGCACTAGTTCTGGTCGATAACGGATCGTCTGATGCCTCCGGAAGCCTCGCGCTTAGTAGCGGTGCAGTAGTCATCGAGAACCGCAACGCCCGCCGAGTTGGAGAGTGCATTGAGCTCGGCATCGAACAATCGCTTACCGACGTCGTCTGCGTCATGGACTGCGATGCCACCGTCTCGCTGCCAGACGCACTGCGCCTGATACGACCGGTTCTGAACCGAGATGTGGACTTCACCGTCGGCACACGAGCTTCCCATTCAGTGGGGTGGACCCCAGCGCATCGCGCATCTAGCGGCGTACGGGACTGGCTCGTTCGCCGCGCGCTTCACAATTGGCCGTTCACGGACCTTGGATCAGCACGCGCATTCCGGCGCTCGGTAGTCGCGTCAAGTCGACCCTTCAACGCCCGCTACGGCTGGAATCTCGACTTCACAATCCACGCCGTCGAGTCACTACCGTCGGACCGAGTTGCCTCAATTGAGATTCCGTACCATCTCAGGTTAGGCCCGTCGCACATATCGGGAAATCCTTGCGGCGCGCTAACAGCGATGGTCGATCAGTTACGAGTCGTTCGATCGGCGAGGAGTCGCGCAGAGCGCAACTCGCACGAGGCGCGCAGAATCTCGATGTTTACTCCGGGTGGGCGACCGTGCGACGCTGGTGGTTCTTCACGCTGTCTAGGGTGAATTCCCCATCGGCCTTAGTGACTGCTTCGCGGACCATGACACGTCCACGGTTGAGATCGACGTTGCGAAGCCTGGACCGAGAGTGCGTCGCACATCTACGCGACGCTGAGAGCTTCGACGTGCTCACCCACACGCGAATGCTTTCCTGCTGCTCTACGGCGTAATTGCCCGCACAGTCCGGTCGCAGATGCCTACTTCGTCCTCTGCCGTGCGGGCTACCCCTCCGAAGCGGTGGCGCTCGCTCGAGCCGCGCTGGAGCACTCGACCACGCTCCAGTAGATCTTCGCCATGCAGGGTGGTGTCGACCGCCTCCGAGGCACCGCAGCACAAGACCGCGTCAAGCACTACTCGAACTTCGCTGACTGGCTGAAGAATGACGAGCTCACGGAGGAGCTGGCGAAGCTCGGCCCGCCACCAGAAGGCAATTGGGCTGCTGCCGCGTGACCGGAGACCACTCCACCGCGTCGGCTACGACATCTCCCGACGATTTGAGGTGGAAGAGCTGCGGCCGTTCGTTGACGCGCAGCGTGAGAAGATGGCTGTCACGAAAGGCCGCTCTGGATGGAGAAGGGAAGGCTTGCCGCGCTTCTGGCTGTCCGCGGCCCGCGCCGGACGACATGTGTTCAGAGTGCGACGCGACGCTCCACCAGCACACGGCGAGCGACAATGACGAGCACAGGCCATGCCCACGCTGGCCGATGCAGACCGCCCGCATGAAGCAGGCTTTCGAGAACCTTCGCTTCGTACTTGACCTGACGAACCCCGTTGAGCCGAAACCTCAGAAGCCTCACCCTCTGGTCACGCTGCCCGGCAACCTTCCGATCGGCGAAGTTCTCGAAAGGCTCAGCGTACTCTAGGCGGCACAGTCCCGCGGTCGCACCAACCGTTGAAAGCGGTGGTCCCCAGGCTTGAGAGCTTCAGCATAGAAGTGGCGATTTCCAACGGCCGAAGACTCTTCAGAAACGCGCTCATTGCTTCATAGTCAGCGGCAGTTGCGACGAGAGGACGAACGACTCGCGTCTTCTTGCGGATTGCGCCAGTAGTACGTTTACGCGATGCAGCGGGTTGTTGCAGGGTCCGGCCGGACCGATGTCACGCCGCGCTTACTTGACTGCGCATGGGGATGCGTATGAAGTCACAATACGCATTTGACACTGCAGGGACCGTCGAGTGGATAAGGGATGGTGAGCGTTTCCGTGATGCTGTCTCGCCAGCGCTCCTCCAGCGTGGTCTCTATCAGGCTGCGCGCATTCGAACGGGGAAGAACTATCAGCGCCGGGTGAATTACGAGGGCTATTACTGGTGCGCCGCCACCGAGGCTCAGGTGTGGTTCGAGTCGTTGCTGGAGCGAAGCGTCCTGATGCTGCTCGACCACGCTGCGGACATCATGGCGGTGTCGAGTCAGCCGATGCGCCTCACCGTGGGGGAACACTCCCACATCCCGGACTACCTGGCGATGCACGCTGATGGGTCACAGACCGTCATCGATGTGAAGCCGGCACGAAGGGTGGAGCGGGCGCGCGACCAGTTCGAGATGACAGCGAAGGTGTGTGCTGCTGTCGGGTGGGGATACCGGGTGCATACCGAGTTGTCTGAGCAGCAGCGGACGAACCTGGAGTTCCTCTCCTATTTTAAGAACCCCGTCTACGCACCCACCGGGCACGCCTCGGCGCTCGTAGACGCCGCGTTCCGAGATGGTCTCACATTCGGCGAGTTGGCAGTTGCTGTCCCAGCCGCGCGGCTCGCCGATGCGCGAGCAATTGCGTTGCACATGCTGTGGTCGCGCACGTACACGTTCGACCTCGGCACTCGTCTGACCAACCAGACGTCCCTGCACCGTCCGACCACGTTCGGGATGGAGGCTATCGATGCCATCCGTCAATGACCCGACCATCGTCGAGATTCACGGGCAAACGTACGACGTTCTTCGTGTCACGGGCACGGAAGTGACGCTTCGCAGTCATGCTTCTGGCAAGACCATCACCCGGCATCCCGCGGACCTTGCGGTCACCGACCCTGCGTTTGTTAAGCGTTCCCCGCGACTGGTGGATGAGCTCGCCCCGCATCTGAGGCAACGGCTGGGCGCGTTGGCGGCTCACCTCCGCGAGGTGGACGAAGGGGTATCTCGCGACGGGTCCCGCCGCCCGGAGTATGACCTGTTGACGACGTCGCAAGAGACTCGTGTGGCGCGAAAGCTGTGCGAGATGGAGCAGGCCGGTATGCGCATGAGTCGGGCCAAGTTCATGAGGAAGCTCACGGCGTACCGTAAGTACGGGCTGGCAGGTCTTGTCGATGGTCGTTGGATACGTCAGCATGACCCCAGGAAGCACATCCCTGGTCCTGTGTATGACACCCTGCTCGATGTCTTGAACGAGTCCGTGAACAAATCCACAAAGACTCGCAAATATGTCATCGAAGAGGTGCGGAAGCGGGTGCGGCGCGAGCATGGGCCGAATGTCCTACTCCCCTCGGACGCGTCGATGTACCGCTACCTGAATATTCTGGGGCAGGCGCGGAACCTGACCGCGTCGGGACCGACCCGGCAGTCGGCAGCCAACCGCCGCGACAAGACGTTCGCGAAGAACACGGAACGCTTCCCCGGCGCCGAAGTGCAGGTGGATACCCACCAGTTGGACGTGTTCGTCTACGCGGGGAAGAAAACGGTACGACCGTACTTGACCGTGATGCTGGACGTCGCGACCCGAATGGTGCTTGCATTCACGCTCCGTATCAAGGCAACCAAGGGCGTGGACCATGTGTTGCTGATTGCGCAAGCGCTGACGCCACGACAAAACCGTCCAGACCTCTCCGAGGTTCGGGCGGCTCTGCAGGACCAGATGCCGGACCACACCCTCCTGTCTTGGGAGGAGTACCAGGAACTCGCCCGTGAGCAGCCGTACATTCATCCGCGACGCATCCACATGGACAACGGCAAGGACTATCTGGCGACATCGGTCCACGACGCAACGGGTGCTATCGGCGGCGACATCACCCTGTCCGCGGTGCGGACGCCGACGGACAAGGCGCACGTGGAGCGGTTCTTCAGGTCCCTGGAGTCCGGCTTCGTGGAGACGCTCCCCGGTCACACGGCCGGGAACGTCAACGACCGCGGCAAGGAGCCCGAGAACGACGACCTCCTCACCATCGATATGCTCTGGGCGCTTCTGGATGACTGGATAATGCGCGACTATCACCGCAGACCCCACGCGTCACTGCGTGATGAGCGTCAGCATCGTGTGAACATCTCGCCCACGCAGGCGGCCACATCGGCTGTATCCGCCGTGTCACAGTTCCGGCTCCCGTGGACCCGAGAAATGTACCTGAGCGCGCTGGAGCCCCATTGGCGAACAATCACCGACATCGGCGTGACGCACAACACCCGCCAGTACGACTCGGAGGAGTTGCACCCTTACCGAAACCTGATGTCCCCGGACCCTCGGAAGAAGGGAAAGTGGCCGGTCAAGGTCGACCCGTACAACCCGCGCGTCGTGTGGTTGGAGATTGCACGGGGGAAGTTCATCGAGTGTCGCGAGCGCGGCACAGACCAGGCCGGATACCTGCCGTTGCTCCCGCCTGTCGTCGACGACCCTCGTGCAGATGTCGCCCGGTTCGACGCGGCCGCTGCCGGCACCCCGATGCTGCAACCAGAACCGCCCGTCCTGCCCTCGGTCGAGTCGGCAACCTACGAGGACGACGACGAGGACGACGACTTCGACTACACGAACGTCTAACCCCCGCCTGCCGCACGCGCGACTTCCCGTCGCCGTGCGGCAGGCGTTTCTCGCTCGTGGTGTCACCTTCACCCGGTGGCACCGCGCATGGGAACTGCATGACGATCAACTTCACACAGCCGGGCACCGGCCCGCTGGCCCTTAACCGCCGCGAATCGCTGCTGGCCTACCTCACGACGCCCGTCCCCGAGCCTCCCATCCTCACCCGCGCCGGTTACGACGCACTGCCCGAACCCGACAGGAACCGACATGACGCGGAACGCATCGCGTTCTTGTCCGGCGGGCTGGTCATCAACACCCCGTCCATCGCGCGATGCAAGAAAGAACTCGTCCGGGCCCTCGCTGCCAACAGTGCCCGCAACTCCGGCCATGCCGGCGTGATGCTCACCGGGAACTCGACGATGGGCAAGACGACGACCGCGAAGGCGCTGATGCGGTGGGTCGTCGACCAGTACACCGTCCAGTTCCCCGAGTGGCAGGATGCCGACCACATCCCCGCGGTCTACGTGGAGGTCCCCGCCGCTGCCACCGGCAAGACGCTGATGAAGGTGTTCGCCGACTTCCTCGGCCTGTCCGTGATGGTGCGGGACACTGCCGACGACCTCCGCGTCAAGGTGGTGCAGGCACTGCGCCGCGCAAACACGCAGGTCATCGTGGTCGATGAACTTCACAACCTCGCCGGCCGCACCCCGGGTGTCGGGGAAGCCTCCGACGTGCTCAAGGGCCTGTCCAACGACCTGACCGCAACGTTCCTGTACGCCGGCATCGACCTGACTACTTCGGGCCTGATGGTCGGGCCGCGCGGTCAGCAGTTGTCGGGAAGGTTCACCGCTGTGCCCCTCGCCCCGTACGAATGGACCGACCCTGAACAGCGCAAGACCTGGCGGGGTGTCATCCGCGCCTTCGAGACGAAGTGTGGACTGCTCGACAGCGCCCCCAACACGCTGAAGCCCCTCGCCGAGTATCTGTACCAACGCACCAGCGGGAGCCTCGGGGCGCTCTCACGTCTGCTTACCGGCACGGCCATCGGCCTCATCAGCGGCGAAGGTCCGGAGGAATTCACCCAGGCGGTCTTGGACGAGTACACCCTGGATTACACCTCTGAGCTGCGCTACGCCCGCCGGGACCTGCCCTCGGTGACCGCCCGCAGGAACACCCGTGCCCGCGGGTCCCGGACCGCGTCGAAAACGCATCTCACCCCCCGCACTTCGGAAGCCATCGACGCTGCCAAACGCAAGCTCACGGGGGAGGTGGACGCCTGATGACCGACGAACTGCACCGCACCTTCCCGTTCCGGGTCAGACCGCGATACCGGGAGACCGTCGACTCGCTGACCCGGCGTGTGCTTGCCATCAACGGCGAGCCCGCCGACTTGCCCACCCGCGTCCTCACCACTCACGGCCTCACCGCCGACCAGTGGCCAACGCTCCTACACAAGAAGAACAGGTCGCGGCCATACGACGCTGTCAACGCGGGCGTGCACCACCACGACGGGCAGATGTGCGCGCAGTGCACCGACCTGCTCCCGCACCGTTGGATGTGCACGCTGTGCGCGGGAGGTGACCATGTCGAGCAGGCCCCCCACTTCACCTCCCCGGTCTGCTTCCGTCACCGACGCTGGCTCGGGTTCACCGAGACACCCGAGCGCCAGCACACCACCTCCGCGGAGCACGTTCGCGCCGCACGCCGGTTTGACAAGCTCCGCCAGGCCGCACGCGTCGACCCTCGCCTGTTCGGGCTGGTCAGCGGTCATCTCACCGACGAACTGCAGGCCAGCGAGGAGGACGTCTTTCCGACGAGCATTGCGCTCATCCACCAGTTGACCCACCCGGATTTCCTCCGGAAGATGCTGGACCCCCGCCAGACGTACCGCCGCGGTTATCTGCGATTGCAGGCCGCGGTGACCTCTCACGCCGGCCGCCGATTGCCCGGTACGACTCGAGCGTTGTGGTTGCTGATGCGGCCCGCTTTCGCCGCCGCCCGTACAGCGGCCCGGACCGGTCAACCCTTCGCCTCCGGCCATCCGCACGACTTTCCTGTTCACCCTGCCGCCGTCCGTGCCTTGCCGCACATGCGGGACCGGGAACCGTTCACCCGGTTCCTGGAACAGACCGGCGATACGCCCTCTTCGGCAAACACCTACCTGGGCGCGGCATATCAACGGCTCGCTCCCGGCACCCGCAGTCGGCATCACGTCTGCCGCCACGGACACACGTTCACTCACACGAGCGCCGACCTCGAACCACGGTGTCCCCGCTGCCCCCGGGCAGGGGCCGCCATTCCCGGAGTCAACGACATCGCCTCCCAAGCTCCCCGCCTCGTAAAGCAATGGGACTGGCAACGCAACGGCGCTCTGAGCCCCACAATGGTCGCCACGAGCAGTCACGACAAGCTGCACTGGCTGTGCAAGAAGCAGCATCCCTTCTCCGCCACGCCCAGCAACCGCACCCAGAACGACCAGGGTTGCCCGGTCTGCCAGAACCGACGAGTCCTCGCCGGCGCGAACGACTTCGCTACCCGCTTTCCCCGGGCATTCGCAGAGCTGTCCCCCAGTGCGGTACACCGCTACAACCCGTATGTTCACACCCCCAGTTCCGACGTCTGCACCCGGTGGACCTGCGCTGCCGGGCACGAGTTCCCCGCCACCTTTAAACAACGCGCCACCGGGTACACGTGCCCGCAATGCCGACGGCTCGCCTCCGTGGCCTTGCGCGGAAGCCTTGCCGAGAAGCACCCCGCCATTGCCGCGCAATGGGTTGACACCGGCACCGGCAGAACGGCCCACGACTACAGTCCCGGCAGCAAGAAGCCAGGCAGATGGCGGTGCGAGCGCGGACACGAATACGATATGCCCATTGAACGCCGTGTCGCCGGGTGCGGGTGCCCGTATTGCGCCGGACGCCGACTCCTACCCGGTTTCAACGACCTCGCCGCCACCCATCCACGCATCGCCGCAGAATGGCACCCCTACCTGAACTGGACGACTCCCGACCAGGTCTTCCCCGGGTCAAACAAGAAATGGCATTGGCTCTGCCCGAACGGCCACCGCGTGTATCGGTCCGCCGCGCACCGCATCCTCTCCGGAGGCTGCGCCGAGTGCCCACGCGAAGAGCGTGCGCTTCACCGGCGCTCTTGACCGACGCGGGTGGGCAAGCGGCACACGTGCCGCTTGCCCACCCAACGACACTCGGCCGGTTTTCCAATTGCCGCCGACCATTACGCGACATAGCACCCCGACGCCGCACAACACCGCGGTCTTCAGGCTGCGACGCGGAAGAGTCGCGATCGTGATGATCCCACGTACTTGCCGACCGAATTACCGTGAAGCATGCTGCAGGACGCTCGGCTGTCGGCGATGGGGGCCGCCTCTCGGCGTTTTGGCAGAGACGACATATCGTTGTCCACGCCGCCGGCCCGCTCGACAACGCCCATCAAGTACCGACAGCGGGACCGGTCGCGTGGGACTGATCCACGGCGAGGGAAGCGGTCTGCATCGGCGATCAGAGTAACGCGGCCGAAGGGCAGAAGTTGCCCGTCGAGCGGTGTTGCGATGGCAATGCCCTAGACCGCCCCAAGCAGACCGAGGGTTTGGGCGCCGGCAGGCTGGTGGCGGTCTGCCCTGATGTACGTGGCCACGTTCCGCGCAAGGACTGCGCATGGATGAGTCGTGAATACGAGTCAATCCATCACCGTCCCCGCCGCCATCTCGTTTTTACAAGGGCCGACGGAAGGGCCACCGCGTCGGTGAGCTCACCGCGTGTATTGCGCCGCGCGGTCATTCGCGCCACGACTTTCAGGGCACGCCGCGTACATGAACACCATGACCGAAAGGAAACCAACCATCATGCACCTTTCCCGCACGAATGACGCTGCCGCTCGTCGTGAAGCCGGGCGGCTTCGCGACGGTCGCTTTGGCCGCACAGTGCACACCAACCCCGAAGTGAGGCTGAACATCGCTCGTCTAGAAGGGAGCCTGGGAGAGTGTCGTCGTCGGACGACACTGGCCGAACAGCGCGTCAAGTCCGCCCTCGTCGAGCTGATTGACGCTTCGATGCCGGCTGATGCCGATATCGTCAACTACGAGCTATCCCCCATGCGCGACCATCTCGTAATTCGCGAGGCCTGCGGCTTCTACGGCGCTGAGCTTGATCTTCGCGGGTTCGAGCACATCGACAACGCCCTCGCACTCCTCGGATCGCCATACGTCGACTTCGACGGCGACCTCGTACTCAATTCCCTCGACGAGTACGGATGGGAGCGCGACATGCAATACATCCAGGCCCGCGCCGCGCGCTCACGTGAGGATTTCCGCGCCGCGCAGGCCGACCTGCTTACGGCGCGTGCCGAACAGGCAGCCGCGCTCCCCGCACCGCATACCCCATAACGATGGCCCGAGACGGTCGGCTTCCGCTGAGCGCCGACCGTCTCCCGCCTGTCCTGGTGTTCGCGAGCAGACCTGACTGGCTGTCAGCCGCCATGGATCCCGGGGATGTCGTCGGCATCGGCTGGACGGGTCATCGTCTCGTCATGTCGCACAACAAGACCGCATGCGGGGCAGTGCCAGCCCGCATCGTCGTCCCGCATCAGCACGCCGTCGAGGGGGCACCGAGGTTGTGCGGCGATGTCCAGATCGTCCACCCGCAAAGACTACCTCGAGCACCACACGATCTTGCCGTCGCCGCTTTCCCCGCCCCGACTCACCAGAGCCCCGGAGGGCTTGGGCGGTACGATCGCCCATCACCCCGCATTTCGACAACGACCCGTTGTCGAAATGCGGCACCTCAAGTCGATGCCGACGGGTAGATGCGTCCGTCCGAGATGGGGCGGAGAGTCCCACCATCGCGGCGCGATGTGGCGTGTCTCCCTCGAGTTCCCGCAGTCCCGCTCATCGTTTCATCCACGTTTCGCCACGCCAGACTGCGTCGATGTCGAATCTCAGGGACCACGCGCATAGGGGCTCCATGGACACGAAAGAAAGCCAGCTCACACTGCCCCTCTTCCTCACGGCTTCGGAGGTCGAACATGGATTGCGGAACATTCCCGGGGCTCTGCCGCCCCTCCCCACTGGGACATCGTTTGGGGGTGAGCGAGTCTACCTAGTCCCAGAACTTGACGACTGGCTGTACGAATACGCTCTTCTCGAGAGCTTCCGGTCACCCGACGATGCGGTCAGGCTCTGCACGGATGTTCTTCTGCCCGGCGGGCGTACCGTCGACATCGCGCTCACGGAAGATGAGCTTCGTGTCGCCATCGCCGAGTCGCTGATGCGCGGAGAGAAGTTGCGGCTCGCCAAGGTCCTGGGAGACCTGGCAGCTCGCACCGACCTCGAACAGTTCGTCATCGAGATGGACGAACTCCTGACGGAGAGCGGACTCTTCGTCGTCGTCTAACCGCCTCCCGCCAAGCCCATCGACCGCCGCCGCCCCTGCTCACTCATGGGCGGCGGCGACTCGAGACGGGGAGTGCAGCTGTGCCGCGCCGGGGACGAGCAACCCGTACACGCGGCCCACGCTGCTGAAGATCTCCGTGAACCCACTCACGTTCGGCCCTAGGTAGACAAGCACCACGGGAAAAGGCGCCTCCCCCGCCGCGTCAGTGAACCGCAACCTCCCTCGCACGAACACCCGCGGGTAGGGCGCCAATCGGTCGATCCAAGCGGTGTTCACGCGAGCGGGCAGCAAGCACACGGCCTCCGTCACCGCTCCCTGCTCATATTCCTGCGCGAGTTTGGCGACCCATTTCCCTGGCGAGCCTTGACTGTTCCACGGCGGGTTGAGGAACACTCTTCCTTCCCACGCCTGGCTGAGCCCATCATCGACACGGGTGAAATGACGACCAGCGGTCACCCACGGATCCCCCATGTTGGACGCCGGGTCAAGGTCAATGTGTCCGAGCAGTTCCTCCACGAGCCGCAGGATGTGCGGTGGTGTGTACCACTCCTCGCTGCCGCTGGCGCGACGGAGCCGGTGATACTCGGCCACAAGTGCCCGGTCCTTGCCCGCGGCGCGAATGATCTCCGCTGCCGCCCGCACCGCCAGCAGCCCCTTCTCCACCTCGTCAACCAGATCCGCGGGAGCATGGTCGAGGACGAGCTTGCCGTCGCGCACAGTCCTCTCGCTGATGCCGAGCCGTTCGGCAGCGTCATGATGCGTGAGCGGCTTCTGCGACGAGCTGGCCGCGGTACGGTCGCCGCCATGCCGGAATCCAACGAGCCGTGCAGCTATGAGGGCACGCTGGCTCTGCGTGAGGTGACGGCGTGTCGAATTGGTGTCGACCACAAACTCGAGCGCCTCCCGATCCGTTCCAGTGAAGGACACAAATCGCGGCGACACACGTGCAACGCGACATGCCAACAGGCGGTTTCGACCATCAAGCACCGTCCCATCTGCATGCAAGACCACCGGCTCACGCAAACCATTACGACTGATCGACTCGGCGAGCTCGGCAAGCTCATCCGCAGCCATCAACGGGTAAATATTGGCGAGGGGATGAAAGGCGAGCTCAACCACACAACCATCATGCCGGCATCCCCTCCGTCAGCCTCGGCAACTACCAGGCCGCGAGAGCAGCCACTACGGATGCCGGCGACCTCGTTCCAACACGTGCAGGAGCTCCAGCGCCACCGGCAAGAAGTCTGTCGCCGCAGAGATGTCGCCTGGAATAGGCGGTCTCAGGCTCCCTGCTCTATCGATTCCCCAAGCAAGCCCTGGGGATAGACGAACGTGGCTGCTGAACAGCGGGGAGTTCAAGTCGTTCTCCACTACCCGCCGGAGATTCGCGCCCTGGGAACGGCTCCTGCCATCGATCATGTTCAACAAGATTCGAAATGATAGTCCCCGTGGGCGGAGATACTCGTCGACCGTTCGGCGCAGCGGAGCCACATTCACGGCGCCGGAAATGAAAGGCACGATCGCAAGGTCCGCCACATCCAACACAGCCTCCAGAGCCGGGTTGATCTCCGTGTCTGCGCTTGTGTCGACGAAGAGCAAGTCGTAGCTTTCCTCCAATCTGCGGAGTTGCCGGAGGGCTCCTGGGTCTACCGACGCGGTGTAGTCGCAAGGCAGCTCATATTCGGTCTCGCCATCAACGGCGCTCATCCAACTCTGTGCCTGCATCCGCGCGTCGGCATCAACCACCATGACCCGCTGATACCTGCCGGCAATGGCCGCCAGGTTCAAAGTCACCGTCGTTCGCCCAATGCCACCCTTCTGCCCTGCAACGACGATGATCCTCAAGACCTGTCCCCTGCCTTCCGCCTCTGCCGCTCGCCAGCGCGGTGCTGACGTCGCCGCCGCGAACGTCCGCTGACCGCGCGCTTGGTCACGCTACCGAGCCGGTCGCGCTCGTGTCGGATCAAGTGCAAGCACCCCGCCGCTCGGTGGTGTCACAGTTTCCTGCGAGGACCGCGCATGGACTCCTCCGTGAACACATGCGCACCGAACATGCCCCAGCCCGCACGGCCGGATTGGTGGACCCGCTATGGGCAAGTCGCCGCGGCCGCCCAAACGCTTGGGCGCTTGCCAAGGCTCAGCGACGGATTCCCGCGGGCCGTCGTCGCCTGGGCCGCCCGGCAGCGGCGTGCAACTCGGCTTACTGCCGAGAAGCGGGAAGCGTTGGAGAAGCTTCCGGGCTGGAGTGAGGACCCCCGTCATGATGCTTGGGAGCAACGGGCAGAAGAACTCAAGAAATTCGTCGACACGTTTGGCCGGCTTCCCCGAATAGGCGGGGATGAGGGCCGCGAATCAGCACTCGCGCACTGGTTCTACAGGCAAAGAGCCGCACTCGCCACGATCAGGCTCGACGATGACCGAGGCAAAGAGATACGCCGGGTTCTCGCCTATGCGACCCGGAGCAGCGACGCGAAATAGGTGCCACTGATGAGCCACAACTCATATCCCTTGACCCCCTTGACGCGCCATACCCTGAGATCGAGTGGGGTATGCGAGAAACCGCACGGCGCGGATGGGGGTGTCAAGTGTGCCGAGCGGCTCGCTCCCTGTCGCACCCAGAAGTCGCCAGTCATGTGCGAGTCACCCGCCCGGCAAGGAGACGCGCCGACATTATTCTTTCATGAACGGCCGGATCTGGTTCGGCGCTAGAAGTGGGCACCAGCGGATGCGCCTCTCAACCGTGTCCTCCCGCTCCGATGCTTCCTTCGGCCGAGCCGACGCGGCTGCCCGTAACACGGGCAGCCCCAGGCCTAGGCCCGCGTCACTTATGCGTATCGCCCGCCGGTGCGTCGGTCGAACGCGGCCTTGTTCTCCTCGTCGGTGCGCGGACGGTCGAAGATTTCGAGGAGACGGGCCGCGACGAACGCCGAGCCGATAGCGAGACGGAAGTCAGGGACCGGCACTGGCCCGGGTCCCTTGCGCTCGCGCATGGCATCGCAGATGTCCTCGTAGTCGGGAGCGTCCTGAACAGCGAGCATGATGGTCGTCCAGAGCAGGCCGGTCAGCGCCAGCCTCGGCGAGATACCCTCGAGCGAGAACCCATTCGCCTCAGCCCACTGCATGACAACTTCCGAGGCTTCTTCGGTGTGGTCCCCATCTTCAATGCCGAGCACCATGGTCCCGTCGTCAAGAATGCGTGCGTCGCGGTCTCCAGTGAAGCGATACCAAGGACGCTCCCCGTCGACAGTCGTAGACAGTTCAGTGCTGAACAACAGTGCAAGTGACATGGAAAATACCTTTCGTCAGTGCCGCGATAGGTGCGCAGCATCGACACCTCTATGCGCGGTGTCCGAAAGATCGTGCCCTGCCCCCAGTTCTCCCGGTCGCCGGGCGGGCAATCGGTGTGGATTCTCAAGAGAGATGGGACCGCTAGTTAGGTTTCTCAGGCTGGCTTACCCGAGAGCCGCTCCCCGCATACAAGCGACCGAGAACCTGGGATGCTTCTATGTCCTGTCAAGTCCGTCTTCGTGGGTCAGGCGACGGTAGAGGTGTCGGGCGAGGTGGCGCTTGAGTGATCTGCGGACTTCCTTCGCCGTGCGGCCCTCGGCGCGTCGCCGCTCGACGTAAGCGCGAGTCGGTGCATGGCGGGAGATCCGTGTCGGGACGATCGATGACAGTGCGCGATTGAGGCGCCTGTCGCCACCGCGATTGAGCCTGTGCCGGGTGGTGTTCCCGCTGGAGGCGGGCACGGGGCTCACTCCGGCGAGCACAGCGAACGCGGCTTCGGAACGGACCCGTCCGGGGTGCGACCACGCCGCGATGATCACGGCAACGTTGATAGCACCGATGCCAGCCTCATCGAGCAGAGCGGAACCATCGCTGGCCGCAACCAATGCGGTGATCTCGTCCCGATCGCCGGTGAGGTCCTCGTCGCAAGCAATCACCCGCTTGGCTAACCGGATCGCTTCACGGCGGGCTGTCGCCTTCCAGATCTTCCCGCCGTGCCCGCCACGCACCGATGACGGCGAACTGGTTCTTGGTCAGGGAGGTCCGGGCATCGACTCCCAGATCGACCGTGCGCAACAACGCCATTAGGGCGTTGATGGACCTTGTCCGTTCGAGGTTGACGAGGTCGCGAGCGCTGATCAGCACCCGCAGCGCGGCGCGGACTCTCTTGTCCTGACGCGGATCACGGAGCTGCTCAGTATCGACGCTGAGGACGGAGCGGGCGTTGAGCTCTGCGTCGATCTCGTCGCTCTTGCGCCGGCCACGCCGCTCCCGCGCTGGCGTCGGGGAACGACTCCACGACCCGGAAGCCAGCGTCCTGGCAGCAACGGGCAAGCCCCGCAGCATAGGACCCGATCCCCTCGACGGCGATGAGCACATCCGCCAAGCCACCCGTTCGACGCCCGATCCAGGCGACTGCTCGGGACAGTCCCGCTGGTGTCGTCGAGAACACCCGGGTGTCGATCCTCGCGCCAGTGTGAGCCTCGACGACGGCGAGCGTGGGCGTCTTCGCATGCGTATCCGCGCCGATGACCTACGTGAATGCGTTCGCAACGATGGTCATGGTGACTGTGATCCTTTCCACGGGGTTGACGTCACTGCTGGCGTCGACCCGGGAAGGTCACTTCGAGGCAGGCCTGTAATGGGCCACGACCGCCGCTAACGGTCGGGCAAGCTTCTGATCAAGCCATCGAAGTGGATAGGGTCGGCGCCGGCACCCACCGGGCCGGACAGATCCCAGGAAAGGCACCCTGCTCGAAAGCAGAAGGGCCAGACGATTCACGAGTTACAACCAAGCCGAGCACCAACACCAACCCTGCCAGCCGACGCCAGGCCAGCCACTACGAGACTTACAGACGGCTCACTGTCATCCCCAGACTCGATAGCTGGCGGCTGTCGCGTATGTTCCGGCACCGCCGAGGTCGACGGACAGTTGTATGGTCCACACTCCGCTGACGGGAGCGATCACGTCTCCAGTCCACGTGGTGTCGTCGTCGTGTTTGAGTTTCAGGGTGATGCCCGTGAGCGTGTCGGCGCTGATGGTGCCGGTGACCGAGCGAGCGGGTACTGGCTTCCCGTCGGGGTCCCGCAGTGCGATGGTCAGGTGCTGCACTCCGGTGTGCGTGGAGCCGATGGTGATCTGCGCGATGTCGTCGCCGGCGGGTGCAGTGATCGTCGTGGCTGGGCCATACGAGGTGCGTGCCGGCGGCAGCGCGACGAGGAGCGTCGTCACCGCGATGACAGCGATGGTGAGGGATGCCTCGATCGCGACGCTCGCGCGCACACGGCGTCGACTCGGCCTGAGCGCGTGCCGTAGCAGCCGACGATGTGAGGCCACGGCGGCACCCAGGGCGATGGTCACCAGCGCAAGCTTGACCAGCAGCGTGCGCCCATATGCGGTGTCGCTGATCGACGCCAGCGGCACGAGCTGTCGCCACGCCATGTACTCGCCGGTCGCCAGCAGCGTGCCGACGCTGGCGAAGGCTGCGATCGACCACCGATGCAGGCGAGCCAGCTCGCGTGGTGTGGCCTCAAGCCGGCCGACCAGGAGGGTCACGAGAATGAGGAGTCCCCCCGCCCAGAACGCCATCGCCGCCAGGTGCAGCACTGTCACCGGCACGGCGAGCCATGCATCCGAACCGCTGGCGGCATGACCGTCGACGGCAACGGTGGCCAGCACCGCAAGGGCCGTTCCGGCGGTGATCAGTCGCGTGAGGCGTCCCTGGCGTTCAGGACGCACGACGATGCTGATCGTCGTGAGCAGCACGATGAGGCGGACGAGTTCGGCGAGGCTGGTCGGTTCGGCGAGCGTCGTGCGGATGCCGTCCATGCGTACGACACCCGCCCAGCCGCTTCCGGTCGCGACTGGGCCTGCCAGCAGCAGCCGAACGAGAGTTCCCCCGACCAGCAGCGCCCATCCGAGCCAGCGTGCGGCCCGGGCGCGACGACGACGCACCGTCTCCGGCCAGATCGCCAACGCCGCCGCAGTCGTTCCGATCGCGAGGATGATGCCGAGGTAGACAGCGCCCTGCGCGGCGCCCGAGACCACCTGGAGCGGATCGGCACCGGATGCCTCGACGGGTGCCGGCGCGGCATCTGGATCGGCATTCACACCGAAGCGGACGGCTCCGCCGACGATGTGCCCGTCGGCGGAGACCACGCGGTAGCCGACGGTATACGCACCGTCGGGCAGACCGGGCGCGATCGGCACCAGCACCGTGCGCCCGTCTGCGGCGAGCCGGCCGCTGCCGCGGGCGACGTCGGTGCCGTCGTCTGCCACAGCCGTGGTGCCGTCGGCCGGCAACTGCACTGTCTCGTCGAACGTGAAGGTCACCTGGGTCGGCGCCGTGGTGAGGCGGGCGCCGTCCAACGGGTCGGACGTGACCAGCACGGCATGGGCCGATGCCGGCATCGCTCCCGCCAGAAGCTGCCACAGCACGAACAGCGCGACGACGACGGCGACGAGTCGGGCGCGGTGCGAGCCCGCCCGGCTCACCCGACGCCGCGTCGTCGCGGCGATCACGGCGCGTCCGGATCCTTTCGGCGGCCGCTGCGCACCAGAGCGATGACGGCGAGGACGAGACCGAGCGCGCCGGTGACGATCCCGGTCACGCCCAGCCCGATGCTCGAGCCGCCGTTCGCGGCGGGAGTCGGGTCGGCCGCGGCGGTCTCGGTGGTCGCGGCGGGTGCCACGGTGAGGGTCGGAGCGGGATGAGCCGGCTCGGCGTCGCCCTGCGCTCTTTCGTCCCACTTCACGACGGTGCCGTCACTGTAGGTCTGCGCGGCGGGGAAGGTGAGTACATCGACGTCGGGGATGGGGCCGACAGAGACGGCGAATGTGTCGAACTCGCCGGGCTTGATGCCGGTACCGGTCGCCGTCCAGGTCACGGAGGTGACGTAGGCGGTGAGCTCGTTGCCGTGTGCATCCTTCTCGGGAGTGGCCAGGTCCGCGGTGGACACGTGAGCGGTCCACCCCGCCTTCGGCTGGGTGGACACGGAGGTGATCGGCGTGTCCTCGGGGAAGGTCACTT
Organism: Microbacterium horticulturae; assembly: GCF_029094505.1. Lineage (NCBI taxonomy): Bacteria > Bacillati > Actinomycetota > Actinomycetes > Micrococcales > Microbacteriaceae > Microbacterium > Microbacterium horticulturae. The sequence goes on from NZ_CP119108.1 coordinate 3,289,265, forward strand.
TCAGCTGAGTGGTCGAGGCGGTCTCCGACTCGGTGGGCACACGGAAGGTGAGCACCGCATAGCCGCCGGCGGTGGCGTCTCCGTCGACCCGCACATGCGCGGATGCCGGAGCGGCGACGGCGACGATGAGGGCGGCGGCGGCCAGCATGCCGCCGAGGATGCCGCCGCGCCTGCGTCGGGGAGTGGATGCTGTCATGGCGTGATTTCCTTTCGTGGGTTCAGGACATGAGGAGGAAGGACGCTCCCATGCCGACTGCCATGACCAGGCTCGACAGCGCCTGGATCACGGGTGGAAGCGGGGCGCCGACCGTGGGCCCCGCGCCGCGGACGAGGGTGACGAGGAAGCAGACGGTCGCGGCGAGGAACATCGCGACGAATCCGAAGGTGATGACGACCGCCCACACCGGCTGCTGCCCGGCAGTGCCGGCAACGGGCGTGGTCATGTTCGGCATCGCCATGCCTGGCATCGCCATGCCCGGCATCTCACCGGCTTCGTGTGAATGGTCTGCCGTGCCGCCCGGCATCGTGATCGTCATGAGGGCGCTCATCCACGCCATCGAGATCATCATCGCAGCGTGGTAGCCGAGGGCGAGGGGGCCGTGGTGGCCGGAACCCGCACCGCCGTGCGCAGGGAACACCATCAGCGCGACGAACCAGAGCGCGGCCAGGGTGAACACGACGACCTGAAGCACCGTGGGAACGGCCATCGACCACGTCCACGGCATGATCGCCATGGACACGCTCATCAGCAGATGCGCGAGATACGAGCCACGGTCGACGGCTCGCCGAGAGGAGATCAGCCCGGCGACCGAACAGACACCGGTCGCCGTGAAGTACACGGTGAGCGCCCAGGCGAGAGTCGGGTCGGAAACCATGCGTTAACTCTACAACACGTAGAGACAATTGGATGCTGCTCCTCGCACTATCGGTGCAGGCGGGCGCTGCGCAGCCGGAGACTGTTCCACACCACCAGTACCGACGACAGCGACATCGCGGCCGCGGAGATGAGCGGGTTGAGCAATCCCGCGGCTGCGATCGGGATTGCTGCGACGTTGTACGCGAACGCCCAGCCCAGGTTTCCGTGGATGGTGCGCAGTGTGCGCTGCGCGAGGGCGAGGGCGTCGGCGATGACGGTCAGGTCGTCGCGAACGAGGATGATGTCGGCGGAGCGGATCGCGATGTCGGTTCCGGTGGCGATCGCCATTCCCAGATCGGCGGTTCCCAGTGCCGCCGCGTCGTTGATGCCGTCGCCGACCATTGCCACCCGGTGCCCCTGACCGCGCAGTGCGGCGATGACGTCGGCCTTCTCGTCCGGGAGCACCTCGGCGCGCACGTCGTCGATGCCGAGCTCGCCGGCCACGCGCCGTGCCGCGGCCGTGCTGTCGCCGGTGAGGAGAACCGGGTGCAGTCCCATCCGCGTCAGGCGGACCAGCGCGTCCTTCGCGCTCGGGTGCACATCGTCTGCGATGCAGAAGAGGGCGATCACCTCGTCGTCGCGAACGAGGAAGACGACGGTGCGCCCGTCATGTTCCGCGGTCTCGACCGTGTCCGTCGCCCAGGCGGGCACGGTGATGCACAGGTCGTCGAGCAGCCCTGCACTGCCGACGCTCACCGCGCGACCGTCGACCAGGCCTGCTGCACCGCGGCCCGGCAGCGTCCGGTAGTCGCGCACCTCGGGCAGGTCGGTGACCCGGCCTGCGGCGGCGGTCGTGATAGCGGCGGCGATGGGATGCTCGGAACCGGCTTCGATCGCGGCCGCGAGCCGCAGCACGGCAACACGATCTTCCCCGGGCGCCACCTCGACGCCGGTCACGCGGGGCGTGCTGAGCGTCACGGTCCCGGTCTTGTCGAGCACGATGGTGTCGATGCGCCCGGAGGCCTCCAGCGCCGCCTGCCCTTTGATGAGGATGCCCAGCTGCGCGCCGCGCCCGACGCCGACCATGAGCGCGGTCGGCGTGGCCAACCCCAGAGCGCAGGGGCACGCGATGATCAGCACGGCGATGCCGACGCCGATGGCATGGCCGACCGAGGCGCCGCCGACAAGCCACGCGGCGGTCACGACGATCGCCGCCGCGATGACGGCCGGCACGAACCACCGCACGATCCGGTCGACCAGGGCTTGCACCCGCGCCTTCGAACTCTGCGCCTGCTCGGCCATGGCCGTCAGCTGCGCCAGTCGCGTGTGTGCGCCGACGGCCGTCGAGCGCACGACGACGCGCCCGTCCCGACTGATGGTGCCCGTGACGATGTCGTCTCCGGGGCCGGTGTCACGCGGGAGGGGCTCTCCGGTCAGCGAACTGGTGTCCACCCCCGCGCGCCCGTCGACGACCGTCCCGTCGACCGGCACTGTCTCGCCGGCGCGCACCACGACCAGCTCTCCCACGCGCACGGTGGCGGTGGGAACGACGGTCTCGACGCCGTCTCGGACCACGCGCGCGCGGTCGGGGGCGAGCCGAGCCAAGCCATCGAGGACGTCCCCGGCCCGTCGCCGCGAGCGGGTCTCGAAGTAGCGTCCGGCCAGCTGGAACGTGGTCATGCCCGCGGCCACGTCGAGGTAGATCGAGCTGGCACCCGCCGGGGTCATACCGTAGCCGATCCAGTAACCGCCGGCATCCTCGCCGAAGAACAGTGTCGCCACCGCCCAGCCGAACGAGACGGCGATGCCGAGCGAAACGAGCGTGTCCATCGTCACCGAGCCGTGGCGGAGGTTGCGCAGCGTCGCCCGGTGGAACGGCCACGCCGCCCACACGACGACAGGTATCGCCAGCGCGACGCACAGCAGTTCCCATCCCGGAAACCGCAGCCGAGGCACGAGGGCGAGCACCAGAGTGAGATCCATCAGCGGAAACGCGAGCAGCGCGGCCAGCAGCAGACGTCGCCGCAACGATCCGATGCGCTCGAGCGCCGCGCGGCGCGACCATTCGTCGTCCCCGTCGACGCGCACGGCCGCGTCGTACCCGGCCTTGCGCACCGCCGCAACCGCAGCGTCGGCGCGCTCGGGGGCAAGGCCGGACACCAACGCCCGTTCGGTGGCGTAATTCACCGACGCCGACACCCCGTCGAGCCGGTTCAGGGCACGCTCGACGCGGCCCGCACAGGAGGCACAGGTCATCCCGCCGACCGACAGCTCGACGACCGGAGCCGCTGTCGGCTCCGCGGTGACGAGAGATGTGCTCATCGTGATTCCTCCTGATCCAGCAGGGCCGGGGTCGCCTGCCTGTGCGATCGCGTCTCGAGTTCCTGCAGCATCCTGTTGTATGCGTCGAAGTCGTCGTCCAGACCGGTGTCCAGGTGCCGGTCCTTGCGGCGCGCCTCGCGCTGGTCCTGCCGCGCCCACTGGATGCCGAGGGCGATGACCACGATCAACAGCGGGATCTCACCGCCGGCCCACGCGATACCGCCGCCAACGTACTGCGTCGCCATCAGGTCCCCCATCCACGCCGATGCAACGGTGCGATAGAAGTTGTCGGCGACCGGCGTACTGGCGGTCATCAGGATCACGCCGAAGAACGCGTGGAACGGCATCGCCGCCAGTGCGAAGCCCAGCTTGCCGATCGGCGGGAGGGGCCGCGGGGGCCGATCCACGCCGATGATGAGCGCGAAGAAGAGGTAACCGACCAGCAGGAACTCCACGTCCATGAGCCGATGCGCCCAGTGGTAGCGGATGAACGTCTCGAACAGCGGCGTGAAATACAGCACGTAGTAGGTCGCGATGTACGCGATGAACACGCGTAGCGGATGGAACACGAGTCGCATTCCGTCCCACTGCAAGGCAACCGTGAGCCATTCATGCACTCCTGCGGGCTCAGTCCTCCTCGTCGGTGCGGTGGCGCGCAGCAGCAGGGTGATCACGCCGCCGAGCACGAGAAACACCGGAGCGAGCATGTTCAGCGTCATGTGGTCAGCCATGTGCACGGCGAAACTCGCTCCGGCGTACTTGCCGACTCCCGAACTCGTCGCTACCACGACGATCGCCCAGCCGACGATCCACGATGCTGTGCGCCCGAGAGGCCAGTCATCGCCGCGGCGGCGCAGCCGGATGACCGCGGCAAGGTAAACGCCCACCGCAGCCACTGCGATCGCGAGGAACAGCAGATTCGGCCGCCAATCGACCGTGAGCGTCGCCATCGTGGGCGCGCTCGGCAGGTCATAGCCGAAGAACAGCTGCTCGACGCTCGTCGGAGTGAAATAGACCGGCGGCGGCACACGCAGCATCGCCGCGCTCGCACCCGCGTAAGCGGCGGCGATGACCACTCCGGCACCCAGGGCCAGACACAGCACGCGGTCGGTGAGCTGCCGTCGGCGCCACCACAGGCTGAACAGCACGCCGCCGCCGGCCACGAGGACCACCCCGCGCAGCCCGACGAGGACCCACGTAGGGTTGCCCGTTCCCGGGCCGGCGAGTCGGAAGGCCGCGTCGACGATGTCGCACAGCACCACGAGCACCCAGCATCCCGCCGCCAGCAGCCACGTGCGCCGCAGCGTCACGGGTCGCAAGAGCCGCCCGGCGGACACTCTCGCCGCCAGCAGTGCCACCGGCGCGAACAGCGCTGCCGCCGCGATCGTCTGCACGGTTGCGGCATCCGAACCGTAGTCGTGCCCCGGCCCGACGAGAACCTGCCCGACCACGACAGGTGCCAGCATGGCGACGGCCGACATCACGAGCGGTGCCAGCAACCCGGCCCAGCGTTGCGCGAACTGGACAGCCAGAGTGGTGACGGTCGCCAGCAGAAACACGACGATCCAGGCGCCGGGCAGGTAGGTGGCCTGGACGAGATAGCTCAACCCACCAGGGACCAGCAAGCGCGACAGCGGGGCGCCATTGGCGTCGGCGGCGTCCACCCCGATCATCAGGAAGGACAAGATCATCCAGCACAGCGCCGAGATCCGGGCAATACGCCATTCCGGCTCGGTATCCACATCCAGCCGCCCCCGGCCGGGCCGCCCGAGCAGGAACATCAGTACGACGAGCGAGCCGACCGTGATCCAGCCGGCCAGATCCGTCGCTGTGCGCAGGACCGTCGCGGTCACGGCGGTGACCGCGCCCGGATAGTCGCGGAAGAGCTTCGTGTAGGGCTCCGCACCCAGCAGAATCGTGGTCAGCGCGGGCGCGGCGACGGCGATGACGGTTGCTACAGCGGCAACGGCGATGACGACCGTACGATTGCGAGAGATGGTGGCGCGTTCGTAGGCAGGCAATTCGCTGGAGTCGGGTGTCGCGGCGGCGGCACGGGTCGCCGCGGTCTTGTTCATGCACTCATCCTTCCCGCATAGCTCTACGACTTGTAGTCTAAGCGGTCGAGGACACAGTACTCCACAACTTGTAGAATCATCGACGGGAGGTTCACATGGCCGGGGTCCGAACGCGGCAACGCGGCGAGCTCGAAGCGGCGGTCCTCGCTGTTCTGCGCCGCAGCGACGCCCCGTTGAGCGCGAACGAGGTGCGTGAACGGCTCGAAGGAGACACCCCGGCCGGAACGACCGTGTTGACGGCGCTGGACCGCCTGTACGAGAAGGGACACGTGGTGCGTCTCCAGCAGTCGCCACGGAGAGTCCGCTTCGCGGCAGCGCAGAGCGAGGCGGAGAGCGCGAGCGCCGCCATGCTGCTGGCGCTCGAGCAGAACGAAGACCGTCGCGCCGTTCTCCTCAAGTTCGCCGGAGACCTCGACCAGGGCGACGCGGAGCTGCTGCGGGCGGCACTGCGACCCGGCAAGCGAGAGCGCAAGCCGTGATCGTGGCCGTTCTTCTCCTCTTCTTCGCGATTGGCACGGCCTGGTTCAGCCCGCGCGTGCTCACCCTCGGGCGATGGCAGGTTCGCCGTCCACGTCTGGCTCTGAGCCTGTGGCACATCGCCTTCCTCTGCGGCCTGCTCTCAGCTGCCGCGGCTGTCGTCGCCGCTGTGGTGGCCACCCTCACGGTCACCGCCGGTGCCGGACAATTCGCCGTCGTCATCAGTGTCGCGGGGTGGGCGGCGCTGGCTGCGGTCGGCGGCGCTGGCACGCTCGTCGTCGCCGGGGGCGACGATGTCGCGGACGCGTCCAGGCGAAACCGCGGCGCCGTGCTCGCGCTGCCACACACCGCGCGGCTGCTGGATACGCGCACGGAGCTCAGGGTCTGTCGATCCGACGAGGTCTTCGCATGCAGCATCCCCTGCGCTCGTGGCATCGTCGTGGTCACCACGAGCCTTGTCTCCTTGCTCACCCCAGCACAGTTGCACGCTGTCGTCGCGCATGAGAAGGCGCACCTGAGGCAGCACCACCACCTCGCACAGCGCCTTGCCGACCTGAATATCGCGTGCCTGCCACGCAACGCTGCCACTCGACGGCTACGCGGCGCGACCGCGCTGCTGATCGAACTCATCGCCGACGATGACGCGGCACACAAGGCCGGCGCAGTGCACCTGGCCAACGCGCTGGCACGGCTGGCGAAGGAGACAGGGGATGCGTACATGGATCTGCGTGCCGAGCGTCTGACGCATCGCCGTTGGAGGTCGTCGTCGAGGCCCGCATCGCTGCCGCCGGTGTACTCCTCGGTTGGTCGCGCATGCACTGCCGACGCTTGAGCCTCAGCTGGCACCATCACCCGGGGGATGAGGGCGTAACTCTCGCAGTTGTCGGAGAAGCGGGTGCCTCTTCCGCTGCATCTGGGGGCGCCTTCAGCGCCCGCAGCCACTCGGCGGTGGAGGTGGATTCCGGAGGCACATCAGCAAGGGCGTCCTGCTCGCCCTCTCGGTTCTCCCGGGGGGTGTCGGCCGGAAGCAGCAGTGCGGCGATCGCGGTCGTTATCGGCACCGCTAGGACGAGCCCAATGCCGCTGCACAGGGTGCGGATGATTTCGGTCGCGATGTCCTCGTAGCTGAGCAGACTGAGCAGCGGCCGGTTGTAGATGTACAGCAGGAGCAGCACGCTCAACGATGCGCCCGCGTAGGCGAAGACGATCGTGTAGATGGTCGACGCGATGTGATCGCGACCGATCCGCATCGCGCGGGTGAAGATGTGGCGGCGGGGCAGATGCGGAGCCGCCGCGCGCAACTCCCAGACGGACGAACTCTGAGTGATCGTGACATCGTTCAGCACCCCGAGCCCGGCGATGATGATTGCGCAGGTCAGCAGTCCCTGGAAGTTCATGTGTGAGGTCATCCCTGCCAGGAAGCTCGCCTCCTCGTCCCCGATTCCGCTGAGCCGGCTGGTGCCGACGGCCAATTGCGCGATCAGGGCTGTGATCAGCACTCCGGCGAGCGTCCCGGCCAGAGCGGCGCTCGTGCGCAGGGAGAGACCGTGGGCGAGGTAGAGCACGACGTACAGGATCGCTGAGGCGCCTGTCAGCGCGACCGCCATCCCCGAGCCGCCGCCCAGAAGCGCGGGGAGGATGAAAGCGACGATCATGAGACCGCTGAAGGCGAGACCGACCAGCGCGAGCACTCCGCGGAGCAAGCCCACCGCCGCCACGACGAGAACGAACAACCCCACCCAGAGCGCAAGGGGTGCGGTGCGCACGATCCCGAAGACGGAGACCTCCGGATCGACGCCACCGGTATCCGACGAGTCGATGCCGGCCACCGGCGGGCTGACCATGAGCTCCAGGGTGTCCCCGGGCCGCAGTCCCGCGCCGGCGAACGGTCCCTGGAGCTCTACGGTGGCCGTCGTGTTCGCCCGTCGACCGCTGAGGATCCTGACTTCTGCGAGTTCGCACGCGGAGGTCTCCGTATCGGGCTGGGAAGAGGATGGTTCTCCCAGATCCGGGCACTGCGGGGTGATCGACACGATCTCGGCGTTCGGGAACGTCGTCCCCTTGGCCGCGAACTGTGCGGCGTCGGATGACACGGTCGCGCGGCCGCCGTGCGGCCACAGCGCGATGAGCCCGATCATCGTGGCGACCGCCACGGTGCAGAGGACCACCAACAAGACGTTCCTCGGCACACGCGCGACCGCAGTGCGGACAGTTTGCGAGCGGGCGTGGGAATGAGTGTGACTCATTTGTACCTCCGGGTGAGCGCGTCACACGTTACTCGGATGATCGCTCTACGCCGCGGCGACAGCACCGGAAACTGCTCTTCCCCGGGCCGATCGGGCCAGGGGCCATCGCGTGCTGCTCCGGCAGTCAGTCGGAAGTCTGGATACGCGCCGGGTATCGCGTCAACACCGGTGACTGGTCGTGGCTGGGCAGGTCGATCCAAGACAACTGGAGACCCGCTCACTACGACATCCCCTTCCTGCGTCGCGCCCGCTCAGACGTCCCTGTCCCAACGGCTCACCGCACGCCCCAGAGAGAACCGGTCGCAGATCCGCAGAATCGAGACCCGCTTCCGCGGTGCGTTCGCGTACGTGTCAGCCGAACTTGCCAACAGCGATGAGCTCCCGCTGATGCGATTGCGGTACGGCGGGGACTGCACAACTCTTCGGGCCTCGCGAACTACCGCGCCAGCCACGACGACAGACCAACGTGTTCCTGCGGCTCTTCGACTGAGACGATGAACCCGAGGGACTCCGACGCGCCCACCTGGCGGGCCTGTTCACACTGACCGTGGCGACCGGGGTCGTGGACGCGGTCAGCTACCTCGCGCTCGACCACGTGTTCACCGGGAGCATGACCAGCAACGTACTTTTCGTCGGCTTCGGGCTCACCAGCTCCGGCGAGGTGCCGCTGCTGAATAACGCCCTCGCGCTGGCCGGCTTCCTCGCCGGGACAGTCGTCGCAGGGCGCATCGTGCGCGGACGGACGCATGCGACGCGGCTGCCGAGTACGCACCTGACGCTCAGGCCTGGTACGGCGCTGGGGGATCGTCTGGCTGCTGCTGGAATCGCTCCACGGCGGGTGGCTGCTCGGCTTGACCGCGGTACGCGCGATTGCGATGGGCACCCGGGCTGTGGCTGCGCGGGGCGCGGATCTCCGGCGTGACCACCGTGGTGATCACCTCCGCCCTGGTCAACTTCGCCCTCGACTCCCCGTTCGCAAACGGCCACGATGAGAGATGGGTGCGCCGCGCCGGATCGGTCGTGTCCATGAGGAGCCGGCGCCGCAATCGGTGCGCTGCTGATGAAGGGGTCGTCCGGCGCTTCAGCGCTCCTTGTCGCCGGGGCGTGCATGGGCCTCGGTGCGGGATTGCTCGCAGCGGCCAGACACAGCGAGGCGCGGGCGCTCAGGAGTCGGACTTCATGACGAACCAGACAATGGACTAGAACGAGAAGGGAAATGTCATGAGCGAGAACCAGAACAAGAAGGTCGTAGTCATCACCGGCGCGGCCCGCGGCATCGGCCGCGCCACAGCGGTCGCCTTCGCCAAAGCCGGTTACGACGTCGCCGGTGCGGACATCGCCGCGCAGGCCAGCGCCGTGATGGACTACGAGCCCGCGACCGAGGCCGACCTCGCCGAGACGGGAAGGCTCGTTCAGAAGGCCGGCGCTGTCTGGCTGCCGGTGGTCTTCGACCAACGTAACCGCGCGGCGGTGAAGCAGGGCTTCGATGAGATCGTCGGCCATTTCGGCGGCATCGACGTGGTCTTCGCCAACGCCGGCATCCAGGGCTTCGCCTCGTTCCTGGACATCAGCGACGAGCTCTGGGACGACCAGATCGACATCAACCTCACCGGCACCGCCAACGTCCTCCGGGCCGCTGCACCGCTGCTCATCGAGCGCGGCAGCGGGCGGATCATCATCACCTCCTCCACACAGGGCCAGCACGGCACCCTCGACGGATCCGGGTACTCAGCCTCGAAGTGGGGGCTGATCGGATTGATGAAATCCGCCGCTCTGGAACTCGGCAAGCACCGCATCACCGTCAACGCAGTGATTCCCGGGCTCATCAACACCCCCCTGACCCGTCACGAGGACCGCTACGCGCAGATCATCCGCACCGGCGGCCACGAGCCCACCGGCGACGTGGCGGAGGACGAGAAGACGGCGGCTGATGCGCAGCGGGGCAAGCTCCCGCTCGGGGTGCCCTGGGTCGAGCCGGAGGATGTCGCCCCGCTCGTGGTCTTCCTGGCCTCCGAGGGCGCACGGATGGTCTCCGGCACGAGCTTCGCGGCCACCGGGGGCGACAGCGCGAACATCACCGCGTGAGACGGCGCTGACCTGACCGGGCATCCGACCGCACCGCGGACCGCAGGATCACCCTCCAGGTCCACGTGCCGAGCGGCGAGACCGCGGCGGCCAGGGCGTTCTACTCCCGGCTGCTCGACCTAGAGCCGGACTTCGAGCCCCACGACCAGTTCGCGCTCGGTCACGGTGATGACGTTCATCCAGTGTCCTCCCTTGTCATCGGCTGTTGAGGGGGGAGTGGTGTCTGTCCATCCACACTGCTTGCGCGCGGAGTCGCCAGGCACGAGCGCGCTCCGACCTGACCCGCTATCGCAGGTAGTTGTGGCAAAGCTGTCGGGCGCGACGGGAACAGGCGTTGAGTCTCGGGGACGCGGTCGCGCCCCACCGGGCGCGACGGTGGCGGGAGCGGGCGCTCACCACGGCGAAGGCAAGGCTGCATGCGCGTCCACTGTGTGGCAAAGCAGGGAGTTCCAGTCGTCGACGTTGTCGCACGTCCCGTCGCGCGCCTCCTTCGAAGAGGCTCACATACGCGTGGGGAGCCGGTTGCTGAATGCAGCGGTTCTCAGCAGAGTGAGGGAGAGCTGGCGGTCAGCCGCGATGGCGAGGAGGTCCTCGTCGTGGCTGATGAGCAGGACCACGGCGCCATCGGCGGCGACCTGGCGGATCTGTTCGGAGATCGACTGGAGGTGGCGGCGGTCGACGCCGGAGCTGGGTTCGTCGAAGATTACGATGTGCCGCCCGGCCACCCGCACGGCAGCGACGACGAGACGTTGCTGCTGGCCACCGGACAGGGACAGCGGGTGACGTTCAGCGAGGTGGGCGAGGTCGAGCGCGGCGAGTACCTCTGCGCCGGCGGGAACCTGTTCGGTATTGGTGTCGGCAAATTCGATCTCAGCCTCGACGCTCTCGGTGAACAGCTGCCGTTGCACGTCCTGCATGACGATCGCGCTCGCCCGTTGGCGGCCGCGACGGGACAGCCGCTTTTGGTCCAGCCAGGCCAAGCCGGAGCTGCGCTGCAGGCCGGTGATGATGCGGGCGAGCGTGGATTTGCCGGCGCCGTTGACTCCGCGGATGGCGGTCACCTCCCCGGCGGCGAAGGCGACGCGGTCGAGGTCGAGGACGAGACGGCCGCCGAACCGACACCGGATCCCGGCGAGCTCGAGCGCGGCGGACGGCACTCGCTCGGACGCGATCGGGTGGGCGGCGCTGGCGCCGGCGGCCGGGATCTCCGGCAGCTGGACGGACCGCGCGATGCCGCGGAGGCCTTCGCGGGCGAGGTCCTCGTCAGGGACGGCACGGAACTGGGTGGCGGTCCATTCGACATCGATGGTCCCGTCGCGCATCACGAGGACCCGGTCGACGAGGTCCTGGAGATAGCGCAGCCGGTGCTCGGCGATGACGATCGTGACGCCTTCGTCCTTTAGTGTCCGGAGGGTGTCGGTGAGGCGGTGAACGGCGTCGGTGGAGAGGTTGGAGCTGGGTTCGTCCAGCAGCAGGATGCGGGGTTCGTGGGCGCGGGCGGCGGCGATCGCGACCTGCTGCTGCTGGCCGCCGGAGAGCTCCTGCAGGCTCTGGCCGGTCGGCAGGTGCCCGGCGAGGGTGTCGACGAGCTCGGCGACCCGATGCCGGATCCGTTCGGGCGCGACACCGAAGTTCTCCATCGCGAAGCCGATCTCCTCCGGCGCGGTGTCGGTGAAAAACTGGCGGCGGGGGTGCTGCAGGACACTCCCGGTGACCAGGCCGATCTCATCCAGTTCCGCGTCGGCGGTGACGATCCCGTCGACGGTGACGGTTCCGGTGAGGACACCGTCGTCATGGAAGTGCGGGATGAGTCCGTTCATGAGCCGCAGGGCGGTCGACTTCCCAGAGCCGCTCGCCCCGCAGAGGATGACGAACTCGCCGGGGCGGATGCGCAGATCCAGGTCGCGCAAGCTGGGGGTCTCGGCGTGGGGGTAGGTCCAGCTGACGTGGTCGAGGCGGATCATGTCAGCGGCGCGGGAAGGAGCAGGGCCGCCGCGGCGAGAGCTGCGACCAGCAGGACGAGGACCAGGTCGGGGGCGCCGAAGCGGGGCGCGTTCATGGAGGTCGGGATGCGGTGCGAGCCGAGTCCCCGCAGGATTGCGGAGGCGGAGAGGTCTTCGCTGGCGCGCAGGCTCGCGGCGATCATCGGGACCGTGAACCGCTCGACACTGAGCACGGGGTGGCGCATCAAGCCACGGACCCCGATCAGGCCGCGCAGTCGCATCGCGTCGAGGACCGCGGCTGCCTCGGTGCCCACAACGGGGAAGAACCGCAGCATGACGGCGAGGGTGACCGAGATCGGGCGCGGGATCCGCCAGGTACGGAACGCCGCCGCCAGCTGCGTGGACGAGGTGGTGGCGATGAGGTGCGCACCGACGCCGATCGCGACGAGGAACCGGATGAGGTAGACGCAGGCGATGGAGATGATCGCGGTGAGGGGGTTGGGCCACCACACCGGCAGAAGCCAGCCAAGCATCCACATCGCGGCGGCGACCATCGGCAGCCCGGCAGCCCTACGCCACTCCCCCTCCCACACGGCGAGGCCGATGGCGAGCAGCAGCGCGTAAGGGACGAACCGGTTCCCGGCGGGGCTCATCACGGCGATGCTGCACGCGATGACCAGGACGATCTTGGTGCGCGGGTCCAGACCCAGCCGGCGCAGCGACACCGCCGGCAGGGTCTGGACCTCAGGCGAGGCCGGCGCGGACAAAGTGCTTGCGCAGGATCGCCGAGCCGAGCAGCCCGCCGAGGAACGATGCGACGAGGGTTCCGCCGGCCAGGCTCCCGATCACGGGGGTGGACAGGAGCGTGTCGGAGGCGCGGACGTAGTCGTCGCCCATCTGCGTCCAGCTCGAGGACGCGAAGTAGGCCTGCCGGTCGGTCAGAAGCGGCAGGAACGGGGTGAAGAAGCTCAGCCCGAACACCGTGTACGCCCAGATCGTCGCCCACTTCGACCGGTAGCGGCCGGCCCAGAGGATGAGCTCGGCGATCAGGGCGAGGACGATGATCCCGGCCGTGCTGAGCAGCGTGTTGCCGCTGAGCAGGTAGAAGAGGGCGACCACGATCCCGAACAGGGTCAGCATCCCGGCGTGCTTGACGCGGGTGAGAAACAGTATCACTGTCACCCCGCCGACGATCGCCTGGAACAAGACGATGACCAGCCACACCAGAGGGGAGAGGATACCCAGCATCCCGATCACGTAGGTCGCGACGATGAAGATCACCGCGAAGATCGCGACCCGCAGCAGGTCGCGGGCGGAGAACCGCAGCGAGAACCGCGGCCGCTGAAGAGCGGCGTCCGTCGGGGCGGTGGTTTGCGCTTCGGTGCTCATGCGAGGCCCGCCTTGCGGAAGTGCTTGCGCAGCGTCGCGGTGCCCAGCAGCGCGCCGAGGAACCCGCAGACGATGGAGGCGGCGACCATGATCAGCACCGCCGGGATGGTGACGGTGTCGGCGAACTGGGTCATGTAGGCGGAGCCCATGGTGCCCTTGCTCTCCGCGAGCAGGTAGGCGTCGCGGTCGAGGAAGAACGGCACCCAGGGTCCGATGAACCAGACCGAGAACACGGTGTAGGCCCAGATCGCCGCCCACTTGGACTCGTACCTTCCGGCCGCCAGGACCAGCTCCGCGACGAGCGACGCGGCGATGGTGATCAGAGTGCTCTGCCAGGGGTGACCCATCATCAGGAAGATCAGGGCGACGACCACGCCGAAGAGGGTGACCATGCCGGCGTGGCGGACACGGGTGAGGAACAGCATGTACGGGACGCCGGCCGCGATCGGGCTCAGCGGCAGGGTGATCAGCATCACGAGCGGGCTGACTATGCCGAGCATCGCGACAACGAACACGATCACGAAATAGATCACCGCGAAGATCGCCACGCTCAGCAGGTCACGTGCGGAGAACCGCAACGAGAACCGCGCAGGCTCGACTTCCGCGCGCCGCGCGCCGGGTGGCGACGCGGCGGTGCGGACGGGCACGGGTTCATCGGTCATGGTGAGGTCCCTTCAGGGGGGTGCGGGTTCAGTCGTGGGGAGCGAGCTGCCAGCCGGCGGCGTCGACACGCTCGCGCCAGTAGCGGGCGTAGGGCCCGCCTGCGGCGAGCAACTCGGCGTGGGTGCCGGATTCGCGGATGCCGCCGTGACCGTCGAGCATGATGATCCGGTCCGCGGTCATGATCGTCTGGAGCCGGTGCGCGACCACGATCATCGTGCGGCCCACGCGAGCGGCGTCGATGGCGTCGCCGATCGAGATCTCGTTGCCGATGTCCAGCGCGGACGTGGCCTCATCCAGCAGAACGATCGGAGCATCTTTGAGCAGGGCGCGGGCGATGGAGACGCGTTGCCGCTCGCCGCCGGAGAGGTTGGAGCCGCCTTCGCCGACGCGCGCATCCCAGCCGCCGGGAAGTCGGTCGACGATCTCGTCCACGCGAGCCCGGGTGGCGGCGGCGATGACCTCGTCCCGGGAAAGGTCGGGGTTGCCGATCCAGACGTTGTTCAGGATCGTGTCGTCGAACAAGTAGACGTCCTGGAAGACGGGGGCCACGGCGCGTTCGACGAGGGCGGTGCCGAGCTGGGGAATCGGGATGCCGCCGATGAGCACCGTGCCGGCCTCGGGGTCGTAGAAGCGGGCGATGAGCTTGGTGATCGTGGTCTTGCCGGAGCCGGACGGGCCGACGATCGCGGTCATCCCACCGGCCGGGGCGGTGAAGGAGAGGTCCTGCAGGACCGGCTCGCCGCCGTAACCGAAGGTGACGCCCTGGAACTCGACGCCGAAATCCATCGGCTCGGTCGGCTGCTCGGGCTCCGGCAGCCGGACCACCGCTGCGAGCTCATCCAGGCGGTCGATCGTGGTGCGCGCCACCGCGATGCCACCGCCGAGGTCGCCCGCGGTGACGATCGGCTCGTTGAACCGCACCCCGAGCACGAGCAGCGCGATCAGTGTCGCGATGTCCACTGCTCCGCCGACGGCGAGAAACGCGCCGACGATCAGGAGCACGGTGATGGAGAGCTGCACGAGGCCCGCGAACAGTGCGATCGCGGCGCCGCCGGTGACCAGCAGCCCCCGGTACTGCTGGTGCTGACGCTCGAGCGCCTGGTCGACGAGGCGGTCCGCGATGGAGCCTTCCCCCGCGGTGCGCAGCGCGGGCTGGGCGCGGGCGAACTCGACGACGCGGTTGGACGCGTCGGCCACGGCGACGGAGTGCGCCTTGTCGCCGCGGCCGATGCGACGGCTTAGCCAGCGGTAGCCGAGCGCGATGATTGGCACCATCACCGTCATCGCCAGCGCGAGCCGCCAGTCGAAGACGTACATCCCGACCAGCACGGTCGCGGGCGCGATGAAGCCGGCGAGGATCTGCCGCAGGATCGCGTAGGGCATCGTGGAGACGAACATCGCCCCCTGGGTGGCAAGGCCCGTGATGAGGCCTGTGCGGTCGGTGGAGTACCAGGCCACCGGCAGCGAGACGACGCTGTCGCCGAGGCGCTCCAGCAGGGAGCCGAGCACGGCGGTGGAGGCCTTCATGCCGATCTGGCTCGCGAACCACGACGCGACGACGTAGCCGACCGCGGCGCCGGCGACGACGATCACCCACCCCCATGCCGCGTCGAGGTTCCCGAGGAACAGGGAACGCAGCAGCGGGACCAGCAGCAGGAACGCGAACCCCTGCAGGAGCGCGGCGACCACGACGACGCTCAGCTCCGCGATCACCAGGTGCCGGGCACGAGGCGAACAGTAGTGCAGCATTCGCCGGATCATCGCTGCGCTCCCTCCGGGAGTGAACGGGCATGGTTGGCCTGGTAGTCGCCCCACAGCGAGGCAAACCGTCCCTCGCTCGCGACGAGCTCGCCATGTGTGCCGCGCTCGATGATCCGCCCGCCGTCGAGCATGAGGATCTGGTCGGCACCGACGATGGTGTGCAGCCGATGGGCGATCACGAGGACGGTGCGGTCGGCCGCGAGGGTCGAGAGAGCCTGCTGGATCGCCGCCTCCGAGTCCGGGTCGGCGAACGCCGTCGCCTCATCCAGCACGAGGATCGGCGCGTCGCCCAGCAACGCGCGGGCGATCGTGACCCGCTGGGCCTCCCCGCCGGAGAGGTTCGCGTCCTCGCCGACCGCGGCGTCGTAACCGCGCTCGAAGCGCACGATGCGGTCGTGGATCTGCGCGGCACGCGCGGCGGCCTCCACCTCCTGGTCAGAGGCGCCGGGGCGGGTCAGGCGGATGTTGTCACGCAGACTCGCGCGCAGCAGCTGCACGTCTTGAAAAACAAACCCGACCTGCCGGTACAGCTCGCCGGGAGGGACCTGGCGCACGTCCGCGCCCCCGATGTCGACTGCGCCGGCGTCGACGTCGTAGAACCGCGGAACGAGCTTCGCGAGGGTGGACTTGCCCGAGCCCGAGGCGCCGACCAGCGCGGTGACGGTGCCGGGGGCACAGCTCGCCGCGATCTCATGCAGCACCCGGTGTTCGCCGTCGTAGCTGAAGGATGCGTCGGTCACCACGAGGTCGTGTCCGGCCGGCGTTGCCGGCTGCGTCGGGGCCGGCACCGGCGGCAGGGCGAAGAACGCCGCGAGCGACTGCTGTGCCTTGGTCGCGTTGCGCAGGAACTGCCCGGAAGCGCCGAGCTTCATCAGCGGCGCGGTCAGCCCCAGCCCGAGGAGGAGCCCAGGCAGCACGTCGATCGGGAAGGCGCGACCGTTCGCCAGGAGCCACACAGCGGCCACGAGCAGCCAGGCCAGTACGACGACAGGCGAGGCGAGCAGTTCCACGATCGTGAACACGACCGCGGTCTCCCGCGTCCACTCCCCCACGAACCGCACGTACTCGCCGGCCGCGTCCCGGTAGCGGCGGTGGCTGCGCCCGACCTGTCCGAACCGCTTCACGACCGCGATGCCCTGCACGAACTCGACCGTTGCGCCGGAGAGAGCATGAGTGGCGGCGTCGTACTGTGCGTACTTCTCACCGACGCCCCGCATCATCAGCGGATACAGCAGCACGATCAGCACCAGCGGCACCAGGGCGGCCAGCGCCATCCGCCACTCCACGACGAACAGGTAGATCAGGCTGATCACCGGCACCGTGATCGCGGTCAGCATGTCCTGGATGGAATGCGCCACCAGTTGGTGCAGCGCGACGACGTCGTTCTCCACGAGCTTTCGCACTGACCCCGAGCTGCGCTGGTCGAACCAGCCCAGCGGCAGGCGCTGGAGATGGCGGATGATCCTCCAGCGCAGCGAGTGCTGCAGCTCTGCATCGGCGAAGTGCCCGACGACACCGGACAGGAACGCCGTGCCGAAGCTGACGACCATCGCGATCAGCGCCACCAGCACGATCGCCCACACACGAGCGGCGTCCACCTGCGCACCGTCGATCGCGGACAGCAATACGCGCGACAACTCGACGATCGCGATGAACGGGATGACGCTGCTCGCCGCCCCCATGACACTCAACACGACGATGGCGGCGAGACTGCTGCGCACGGCGTCGAAGAAGCCTTCCCGGGATCCACTCGTTGCCGCCCGGCCCGTCATCGCCGGCTCCCCCGCGGTCTGTGTTTCAGCCATCGACATGCGTCCGCTCCTCCCGGGCTTGTTGAGAATAATTATCAATAGTACACACTGCCTCCGGTGCGAAGACCATGACACCCTTTCCCTCGCCGAGGGCGACCACCCCACGCGGCAGCGCGATCGCTACTGCCGCTTCGTCGCGTGGTAAACGCGGCACTTCCTTGCCGACGGGAGGCATGTGCGCGGATGACATGGAGGAGGGTTCCAACATGTCTTCGGTACCCATATCTAGGCAATTGGAGAGCTGAGAGCATCGGTTCCGATCTCATCGACGAGAGGAACCTCGGAATGACGCCCGTACCCGTGCCACCTGGGAGCACCCTGCCCGTTGCATCGCCTGGAGGCACACGATGATCGACGAAGACCTGCGTGCTCGTTTGGCGGACTTGGGCGGGCACGATGCGGCACAAGGCTCGCTCGCCGGCGTGGTCGTCGTCGACGTGACTCGAGTGGTGGCGGGGCCGTACTGCTCGATGGTCCTGGCAGACCTTGGGGCGACGGTCATCAAGGTGGAACACCCGGACGATCCCGACTACACACGCACGTTCCCGCCGATGATGAGCGGTGACGACGGCGCTGAGATGAGCGGGTTCTTCGCGCAGTTCAACAGGAACAAGCTGGGAGTGACGCTCAACCTGCGACACGCCGAGGGCGCGGCGACGCTTGAGCGTCTGGTCGCACAGGCCGATGTGGTGGTGGAGAACTTCCGCCCCGGCACGATGGACCGCCTGGGAATCGGATACGAGAGGCTGCGACAGATCAACCCGCGCCTGGTCTATGCGGCGCTGAGCGGGTACGGTCAGCATGGTCCGTACAGTGCCCGGCCGGCCTATGACAACAGTGCGCAGGCGACTGGCGGCCTGTGGTCGATGAACGGGGCCCCCGACGGGCCACCCATCCGTGTGGGGACGATTATCGGCGATCTCAGTGCCAGCCTGTACGGCGTGATCGGGGTGCTGGCCGCTCTTCGGCATGCGGAGCGTACAGGCGAGGGTCAGCTCGTGGATATATCCCAGCAGGATTCGGTGCTCACCCTCACCGAGAATGCCGTGGTCAGCTACACAGTGGAGGGCAAGGTCGCGCGCCCGCTGGGAAACCAGCACCCCTTCGTACGGCCCTATGAGGCGTTCGCTTGCAAGGACGGGTTCGTGTTCTTCGGCGGGTACACGGACAAATTCTGGAAGATCTCGTGCGAGCTGTTCGGGGAGCCTGGGGAATTCGAGCGCGACCCCGGTCTGCACATGATGGCGGCGCGCTTTGACGAGGACGTCTATCGCGAACGGGTGCGGCCGATCGTGGAGAGGTGGTTCCGTGACCGCACGAAGGACGAGCTCGAGCGCCTGGCCGGCGATCTCGTGCCACTGAGTGCTGTGAAGGACATCGGTGAAGTGGTCGAGGATCCGCACATCGCGGCGCGCGACATGATCGTAGATACCGAGTACGACGGGTTCGGCACGCTGCGGGCTTTCGGCTCTCCGGTGAAGCTCGACGTTACGCCGCCGCGGACGCGGGGGGCGGCGCCGGCGATGGGCCAGCACACCGCGCGGGTGCTACAGGATCTCGCAGGCATGGAGCCTGACGAGATCGAACGACTGCGGCGAAGCGGGACGATCGCATGGGCGGGGTGACGCTGGAGCGCTCCGATGGGATCGGCGTGATCACGATCGACCGGCCCGAAAAGCTCAACGCTCTTTCGCTGGCGATGTACGAGCAGCTAGGTGAGGCATTCGCACAGGTGCGAGATGACCCACGCATTGGGGTGGCGATCCTTACCGGCGCCGGTCCCAAGGCGTTCTGCGTCGGCGCTGACCTGGAGGAGTCGATTCCGGCCCTGACCGAAGGTCGCTTCGACATCAGCGAGTGGGATGCCGCCCATCAGAAGCACTCGCGTCTGGACAAGCCCGTGATCGCGGCGATCAACGGATTCTGTCTGGGGGGAGGATTCGAGATCATGCTGTCGACCGACATCCGCATCGCAGCCGCGCATGCGACCTTCGCACTGCCCGAGGCTGGCGTGGGCGTCGTGCCCGCCGGAGGAACACTGGTGCGTCTGGTGCGTCAGATCCCGTACCCGTGGGCGATGGACCTCATGCTGCGCGGTGGTCGGATCGATGCGGAACAAGCCAGGAGCGCGGGTCTGGTCAACGAGGTCGTCACCGGCACCGAGCTGATGAAAAGGGCCGGAGAGCTCGCGGACCAGTTGCTCGCGAAGAGCTGGACGGCGATGGCGACGATCAAGCGCGCCGTGCGAGAGCTGGCCGATCTTCGGACGGAGGACGCCTTCCGGCAGGAGGCCGTGCTCGGGCAACAGGCCTTCACCAGCGCGGATGCTCGCGAAGGGCTGGCCGCTTTCGCGGAACGACGGCGAGCAGAGTTCCCCTCGCACGCGTCGTAGACTCCCCAAAGCGGGGATCACGGCAGGGGTGATTGGCGATGACAGCGGAAGCGCGGGAGACGGTCGCATTCGCGCGCGCCGTTCTCGACGCGGCCGGTTCCGAACCGGGCCGGACTCCCGATACCCTGCGGAGCGAGATCGAAGGGCTCGACACCCCAGATCGCGACGCCATCCTCGCCGCGGTGCACGATGCGCAATCACGCCAGGCTCGGCTCGGGCGGCGCGCGACCGAGCTGGAGGCGCTCTTCTCGACCGCTCGCGAGCTGGTCCGGCTGCGGGATGTCGGGGAGGTCCTGCATCGTCTCGTCGAGCGGGCGCACGCGCTGATGGGCACCGACGTGACCTACCTGTCCGAGTTCGAGGCTGATTCCGGACAATTGCGGGTCCGCTACTCGGAAGGCACCGTGACGCCCGAGTTCCGAGATCTGCTCGTGCCCGCGGGATTCGGGTTGGCGAGCATGGTGGCTCGCACGCGCGAGCCGGTGTGGGTGGCACGGTATGACGCGATGGATGACGCGCCGCACGATCCGCAGATCGATGACGCCGTGCGCGCGGAGGGGCTCGTCTCCTTCCTCGGCGTGCCGCTCGCCGTGGGGGATGAAGTGCTGGGTGCCCTGTTCGCGTGCAACAGGTTCCCGTACGAGTCCTCGCCCGACGAAGTCCTGCTGCTGTCCGCTTTCGCCGATCACGCCGCTGCGGTGCTCCACAATGCGCGGGTGCTGGCCGTGGCCGAGGCGGCGAAGGAGCACGCCGAACAGTCGTATCTCGAACTGCAACGGCACCTCGCCGCCACCGAGCTGGCCGGGGTCGTGCACGAAGAGCTCACCGGTGCCGTCATCTCCGGGGGGACCGTCGTCGACGTGGTCTCCACGCTCGCCCGCCGGCTGGGGGGACGCGTGCTCGCACTGGATGCTCGCGGGCGACCGCTGGACGTCGGTCTCGGAGCGGACGACGAGGACCTGCCACCGCGGGCGGCACTGGTCGGTGCCATCAACCGCAGTCAGTCCAGCGGACATGCTGCCGACATCCGGTCCGGCGACGACGTCTGGCTGGTCACGGCCATCCTCGGGGCCGATCGCGTCCTGGGAGCCATCATCGCGAAAGAGGCTCAGCGACTCCCCGATGACGTCGCGCGGCGGACGCTGGAACGGGCCGCGCACGTGGCGGCACTCGTGTCGTTCAAACAGGACGCGGTCACGGCCATCCGCGCCGAGCGCCGTGCCCGATGGTTGTCGGCGACCATCGAGGGTGGCGGGGATGCCCGGTCCGATCCCGCGCTTATCGCACCACCGACGCATTTCACCGGGGTGGCGGTTTCCGAACTCGGTCCGCACGGATCCACGGCGGTGCAGATCGCCGAGCGCGCCATCGGCGAAGGGGGCCTGGTCGCGCTCGTCGGACGGGTCCTGGTCATCGCGTGGACGACCGGCGACGTCCTTGCGGCGACCGAGCGCGTGCGGCAAGTGATGGCCGATGCTCTGCGGAACCCGGCGATCGTCGCCGTCGCATGTGTGCGAGACGGGATGCTGCCGACCGACCTTCGCTCCGTGGTGGCGAGGTTGACGGCAGATCTGGACTTCCTTCCGGCTCTGGGCGTGGCCGCCGCGACGGTGTCCTCGGATGCATTCGCCCCGTACCACGCGCTCGCGCCGCACGACCCGCGCACTGTAGAGACGTTCATCGGCGACGTCATCGGTCCGGTCCTCTCCTGGGATGCGCAGCGCGGGACCGTGCTCTTCGACACGCTCGCGGCGTTTTTCGACAGCGGTGAGAGCAGGGGCATCGTCGCCGAGCGGATGCATATCCATGTCAACACCGTGCAGCAGCGGCTGGAGCGGGTGCGCTCACTGCTGTCTGAGGACATGGACGTCCCCGAATTTCGTTTCCGCCTGCAGTCCGCGGTACGGCTCGAGCGTCTCAGACGCTCCATTCGGGCCGACGCGCGGGCGAGTCAGTCGGCCGCGAGCTCATCGCCGCGGTGAGCGGTACGCACCACGGCGGAGATGAGGTCCGACCACAACTCCTGCAGCAGGGACTGGATCGGGCTGGCATCACCGTGAACATCCACCCTCTCGACTTCACAGCCATGTACGGCGACGTCATGGGCGGCAATCCCGATTACGACCTCCTGCTGAGCTGGTGGGTGCCCGACTACCCCAGTGGAGCAGCCAGCATCCAACTGCGCTACGACTCGAGCGTGATCGACGGAGGCAGCAACTTCTCGCGCTACAGCAGCTCCGAGGTCGACGCCATGATGAAGGCAGCGCTCGCAGAGGCCGATCCCGACGCGGCGGCGATGATGTGGGGCGACATCGACCAGCGCATCATGCAGGATGCCCCGACGGTTCCGCTCTTCTACACACGCAGCGCGTTCCTGGGAGGAAGCAACGTGACGAACTACTTCGTGCCCAGGTTTCCGTCGTTCCAGAACTATCTGAAGATATCGCTGGGCGAATGAGGGCCGCCGCTGCATGGCGGAGACACACTCCGGCCTGCGCACCATGGAACTTCCGCCCATAGGAGCGCCTTCTCGCGCCGACCATACTGACCTGCAGACGGCGGTGAGAGGAGCAGCGGGGCATGGAGACGTTCGAGGTCGCGGTTGTCGGTATGGGAGCTCTCGGCAGCGCCGCCTCGTATCATCTGGCGCGCCGCGGCGCGCGCGTGGTCGCGTTCGAACAGTTCGACCTGGGACACGTGCGCGGCGCATCGCACGACACCTCCCGGATCGTGCGCACGTCATACGGCGCCGCCGCCTATGTGCGCTTCGCACAATCCGCCTATCGCGACTGGGCGGACCTGGAGCAGGAATCCGGAGAGCGATTGCTCACAGTCACCGGCGGGCTGGTCTTCCTGCCCGTGCGCGGCCCGTACTCCGCATCCGACTTCACCGCGGCTCTGGGCGAGGCCGGCGTCCCCTTCGAACTGCTCACGCCCGAGCAGGTGCGAGCTCGCTGGCCTCAGTTCCGCGTTCCGGAAGGCGTCGAGATCGTCTACACAGCCGACACGGGCATCGTCCACGCCGCTCGCACGGTGGCAACTCTGCAGCTGCGCGCGCGGGTACATGGCGCGAGCATCCGCGATCGCACAACGGTCCACCGGCTCACGCCTGTGGAAGACGGTGTGATCGTACACACCACGGCCGGCGATGTGCACGCGCGAAAGGTCGTCCTGGCGACGGATGCGTGGACCAACGCACTGCTCGAGCCCCTGGGCAGCTCGATCCCCCTTGACGTCATGCAGGAGCAGGTGACGTACTTCCACCCCGAGCAGCCCGATGATTACGATCGGGAGCGCTTCCCGGTGTGGATCTGGGAGGACGAGCAGTGCTACTACGGGTTCCCGACGTACGGCGAACCCACGGTGAAGGCCGCACGCGATGTGTCCGAGAACCGCATGGCACCGCAGGAGCGCAGCTATGTCCCCGATCCGGCACTGACGGCCGAACTCGACGCCTTCGTGCACGGGCTGATTCCGGGTGCCGGTCCCGGAGTGCGCACAGTGACGTGCCAGTACGCACTCACGCCGGATCGTCGGTTCGCGCTTGGTCCGTTGCCGGCCCATCCCGACATCCTGCTCGCGCTGTGCGCGGGGCACGGGTTCAAGTTCACCCCCGCGGTCGGCAGGGTGCTGGCTGAGCTTGCGCTCGACGGCCGGGCCACGGACGACATCTCAGCATTCGCCGTTCCGGCTAGCCATGGATGATTCATCCATCATGATCCCGGTTCTGTAGGCGGTTGCCCCGTTCAAGCGTACGTGAGGTGCTCACTAGCGTGGCGGCTATGTCAAGGGTGACTCTCCTCGGTTTCGGCGATCGTCGGGGGCGTCCGGCTCCACCTCGTGGTCTTGCCGGATGCGGCCAGGGGAGCGCCTGATGCCCAGGTACATCGTCTCGCGGGTGCTGACCTCCCTCTTCGTCCTGCTCGTGCTGTCCGTCCTCGTGTTCTCGATGGTGCGGATCATCCCCGGCGATCCCCTCGCCGCCTTCGCCGATCCGGCGAACCCCGATCCGGTCGCGCTGGAGAAGCTGCGTCATGAGCTCGGGCTCGATCAGCCGTGGATCACGCAGTACTTCGTCTGGTTGGGTGGCGTCCTGCACGGTGACTTCGGACGCGCCCTCACCGTTCCCAGTTCCGTCTCGAGCCTGATCGCCGCGCGGCTGCCGGTCAGCCTCGGACTGGCCACCTTGGCCACGGTCTTCGGCATCCTGATGGGCGTCCCCGCGGGCATCCTCGCGGCAACGCGTCACCGAGGTGCCGCGGACGGCGTCGTCCGCGGCACCTCGTTCGTCCTCATGGCGGCGCCGCCGTTCGTCCTAGGCACCGTGCTCATCCTGGTCAACTCGCTGACGTTGCGATTGCCGATCATCGGATATGCCGGTGCGGCAGGCGACCCGTTACGTGCGCTGGGGATGCTGGTGCTGCCCGCCTTCCTCATCGGCCTGGTCATGGCGGCCGTGCTCGCTCGCTACACGCGCGGGTCACTCCTGGACACGCTGGGGCAGGACTTCGTCCGTACCGCTCGTGCGAAGGGCGCCTCTCCCGGGCGCCTCGTCGGACGCCACGCGCTGCGCAACGCGCTCATTCCCGTCACCACGGTCGTCGGCATCGAACTGGCCGCCCTAGTCGGCGGAACGGTCGTCATCGAAGCGGTCTTCGCCCTGCCCGGCATGGGCTCGCTCCTGCTGACCGGCATCCGTGCGTCCGACTACCCGATCATCCAGGCGACAGTCCTCCTCATCGGCGCGATCTACGTGCTCATCAACTTCGTCGTCGATCTCGTCTATCCGCTCATCGACCCACGAGTGAGGGTTCACACACGATGACTGTCACCCAGGCCATAGCGCAATCGACGGTGACCCCGGCTCGCCGTTCACGCCGTCGGCTCAGTCCGTCGTTCTGGGGCGGAGCCGGCATCATCGCCGTCATCCTCATCCTCGCGGGGTGGATGTCGCTGTGGCCGCCCTACAGCCCGGTCGCCACCGCCGGGCCGCCGCTGAGCGGCCCGACCGCACAGAACATCCTCGGCACGGACAACCTCGGCCGCGACACCTTCACCCGTCTCGCGTTGGCAGCCCGGACGAGTCTTTTCATCTCGGGAGCGGCGGCCCTGCTCGCCGCGGCGGTGGGCACGGCGTTCGGTCTGATCGCCGGCTACGTGGGCGGATGGGTGGATGCGGTGATCATGCGCGTCGTCGATGTGCTCCTCGCCCTGCCCGCGATCCTGGTCGCGCTCGTCGTGGGCGTGGTCATCGGAAACGGACCCTGGCCGTTGATCCTCGCACTCGGGTTCATCTACGCGCCCGGATTCGCCCGCGTCATGCGGGCTCCGGTGATCGCTCTGCGCGAGCGGGACTTCGTGCTTGCGGCACGGATCAGTGGTGTGCGCGGATCGCGGGTGGTGGCAGAGCACCTCCTGCCGAATGTCCTCACTCCGCTGTTCGTGCAATTTGCGTCGGTTGCCTCGCAGGTCGTCCTGATCGAAGCGGCGCTGAGCTATCTCGGCCAGGGCGTTCAGGCGCCGGCGCCCTCGGCCGGTCGCATGATCAGCGAGTTCACCCGGTTCATGCAGCTGCAGCCGCTCCTGATCATCCTTCCCTCCCTGGTGATCGTGCTCCTCTCGGCGGCGTGGAACCTGCTGGCCGACGGAGTGCAGGACTTCCTGGCACCGCGACGCGAACCGGCGTTCTCGCTCGGGCGCCGGCGCCGCACGGCGCGCGAACGGTCGTCGAACCCTCTGGTGGGGGCATCCTCGCGGACCGATCCAGACATCTCCCTCACACCATCACAGAAATGAGACAGCAATGAAGAAGCTCTTCGCGTGGGGCGCGGCCCTGGTGGCCGTGACCGTCATGCTCGGCGGGTGCGCGGCCGGTTCCGGACCCTCGCCCTCCGGCGCCGACGAAGGCACGCCCGTTCCCGGCGGCACTCTCACCTGGGGTATTCCTGCGGAGCCGGACGCGGGCGGACTCGATCCGATGGTGGCCACGACGGTCGCCGCGGAGACCATCAACGCCGTCGCCTACGACACCCTGCTGGCGCAGGACGATGACGGCAAGGTCATCCCGGCCCTGGCGACATCGTGGAAGCAGCCCGACGATCTCACCTGGGTGTTCGAGTTGCGCAAGGGCGTCACCTTCGCGGACGGCACCCCGTTCACCGCCGACGACGTCGTGTACTCCTTCCAGGAGCGGATGAAGCCCGGCGCGGCCAACGCCACCTATCTGTCGAGCGTGGACAGTGTGGAGAAGACCGGCGATCTCGAAGTCACGTTCCACTTCAGCCAGCCCGACGGCACATTCCTGGACGCGGTGTCGGCGCGCCAGACCTTCTACATCGTGAGCAAGGACGGGTACGGGAAGGCCACGGACGAACAGCGTCAGACGCAGACGTTCGGCACGGGGCCGTTCCAGCTGAAGGACTGGAAGCAAGGTGTCAGCCTGACGTTCGAGAAGAACACGAACTACTGGGGGGAGTCCGGTCCGTACATCGACACGGTGGTCTTCGAGCTCTACCCCGACGAATCCACGATGCTCGCGGCCGTGCAGCAGGGCAGCGTCCAAGCGGCATCCTTCCTCGACGGCACCCTCGCCTCGCAGGCGGAGCAGGCCGGATACACGCTCGGGGATGCCGCGTACCGGCAGAACCTCGCGATCTACATCAACCCCGAGTCGGGCCCGCTGTCCGACCTTCGTGTGCGTCGCGCCTTCTCGCTCGCG
Organism: Microbacterium horticulturae; assembly: GCF_029094505.1. Classification (NCBI taxonomy): domain Bacteria; kingdom Bacillati; phylum Actinomycetota; class Actinomycetes; order Micrococcales; family Microbacteriaceae; genus Microbacterium; species Microbacterium horticulturae. The sequence goes on from NZ_CP119108.1 coordinate 3,316,003, forward strand.
CTGGACCGGAAGGCGCTCGTGGACACCGCCATGATGGGGATGGCCGGTATCTCCTTCGTACCGCCCGCAGGCGACCGCGGGGCGCCCGACGCGAACGGTCTGCCGTACTACACGCATGATGTCGCCGAGGCGAAGAAGCTGCTGGCAGAGGCCGGTCAGCCGAATCCGCAGATCACCCTGCGCTATATGGGCGACGTCGCCCAGGCCCACCATCCGGTCTACGAGATGATGCAGCAGCAGCTGGCCGAGGCAGGGATCACCCTCAAGCTGGAGGCGACGCCGCTGGCCGAAATTGCACCCGTGTTCACCTCGGGCGAGTCATGGACCGATCTCGTGGCGATTCCCGGAAGCCCGCGCGCATCAGCGGTCTTCTACCTCGAGCCGGTCCTGCTGCCCGGCGGTGTGTACAACCACTGGGACGGGAATCCCGATGCCGAGCACGCACGCGACCTCCTGAAAGAGGCGAAGAAGACCGCCGATCCCGACGCGTACGCGAAGCTCGTGGACGAGCTCGCCCAGGAGGCGGCGGACAAGGTGCTCGAATTCGTGCCGGCCGCGGTTCCCGTCTACTACGAGGTGTGGGACAGCAACCGGCTGCACGGATACAAGAGCGACACGTACTACTCGCGGTTCCACCTCGCCCAGAGCTGGCTGACCGAATGAGCACCCCCGCCGACGCTCTCGACGTGGAGAGCCTGACCATCGCGTACGGCAGCGCCGCGGCGTCGGTCATCGACGTCTCCCTGCGCGTCGGGCAGGGAGAGATCGTCGGCGTCATCGGAGAGTCGGGCAGCGGCAAGTCCAGCATCGCCTTGGCGATGATGGGCCTGTTGCCCGACTCGGCCCGGGTCACCGCGACCCGCATGCGGGTCGGCGGCACGGAGATGAAAGATGCCACTGAACGCGACTGGGCCGAGGTCCGGGGCGCCACGGCATCCATGGTGTTCCAGGAGCCGATGTCGGCTCTGAACCCCTGCATGCGCATCGGCGCGCAGATCGCCGAGGTCCTGCGCATCCACGGCGCTGCCGACAAACGCCGTGCCCGCGCGCGAGCACTAGAGATTCTGAAGCTGGTGCGCATGCCCGACGCCGAGCGGCGTCTGGACTACTACCCCCATCAGCTCTCGGGCGGGCAGCGACAGCGTGTGGTGATAGCCATCGCCGTCGCCGCCGGGCCCGCGCTGCTGGTCGCTGATGAGCCCACCACGGCGCTCGATGTCACCGTGCAGGCGCAGATCCTCGCACTGATCCGCACGTTGCGCGACGAGACGGGCATGGGGGTTCTCTTCATCAGTCATGACCTGGGCGTCATCGACCAGCTGTGCGAGCGCGTCGCCGTCATGTACCGCGGTCGCGTGGTGGAATCGGGCGCGTCGCAGCGCGTTCTGGCCGAGCCGCGGCATCCATACACTCGCGCGCTGCTGGAGAGCATTCCGCGTCCGTCGGTGCCGCCGCGCACGTCGCTGGCCGTGATCCCGGCAGACAACGACTTCGCCGAGATTCCACCGGAGCTGGAGGAGGCATCATGAGTGAGGACATCGTGCTGCAGGTCGAAGGTCTCACACAACGGTTCGGCCACGGCGAGCAGGCCATGACCGCGCTCGACGACGTCAGTCTGGACGTCCGCCGGGGCCAGACCCTCGGGCTGGTCGGCGAGTCGGGATCGGGCAAGAGCACGCTCGCACGGGCCGTCCTGCTCATGCGGCGCCCCACTGCCGGCAGGATCGACTTCGACGGAGCGGATGTCACGAACCTGCGCGGGCCCGCACTGCGGCGTCATCGCCGCCGAGTGCAGATGGTCTTCCAGGACCCGAACGACTCGCTCGACCCGCGATTCACCATCGCGCGGTCTGTCGCCGAGCCACTCATCGCCGCGGGAGTCCGCACTGGAGCGCGGCGTGGTCGCATCCTCGAATCGCTCGAACGCGTCGGACTTCCCTCCGACGTGGTCGCACGCTACCCGCATGAGTTCTCCGGCGGGCAGCGGCAGCGGATCGCGATAGCACGCGCCATGGTCGCCGAACCGGAGTTCGTCGTACTGGATGAACCGACCTCTGCATTGGACGTTTCCGTGCAGGCGCAGGTGCTGAACCTTCTCGTCCGGCTGCAGGAGGAGACCGGGGTCACGTACCTGTTCATCACGCACAACCTTTCGGTCGTCCACCACATGGCCCATCGCGTAGCGGTCATGCACGATGGGCGGATCGTCGAATCCGGCAGCGGCGAGCAGGTCATGACCGCGCCGCGGCATCCATACACGCAGGGACTGCTGGAGTCCATGCCCGTTCTTTACCGCACGTGAACAAGAGCGCCATGCGGGTTCAACGCCTGGGGCAGAACGCCCATGATTGGAAGCTGTATCGCGGCGAAGGTCGCATCGGCATCGAGTGGTACTTCAAGCAGACCACCCACCTGCCCACCTCGGTGATGCTCTATCACCTCGAACCGGGTGCGGAGGAGGGGCAGCATTTTCACCTGTCCGGCGATCCGGACAGCTGCTCGACCGAGAGCTCGGACGAGATCTACATCGTCACCGCAGGAGAGGTGGTCGTGACATCGGATGACGACCGTCGAGTGCTGCGTCGTGGCGACGCTCTCTATGCGCCGTCGGGAGACCTGCACGGGGTGCGCAACGAGTCCGACGCACCCGCCGACCTGATCCTGGTGTTCGGGCCGCCCAGCGGCAACCCCTTCGTGCAAGCGGGAGAAGAGATGTTCGCACTCACGGACGACTGAGGTCGCGCCGGAGCCTTTCGCGAAGCTGGTCCAGACGCACCGCGATACCGATCCGGAACATCCGCTCCTCGTCGCGCCAGTCCGTGCCGAGAACCTGATCCAGCCGGTCCAGGCGCTGCAGGATCGTGTTGGTGTGGAAGTTCAACACTCGGGCGGTGCGGGTGGGGCTGGCGTTGCTCCGCACGAACGCACGCAAGGTGCCCAGCAGATCGGCATTGCGCTCCGCGTCGTATCGGCGCACCGCTCCGATCGTGTCATCGAGGAATGCGGACAGAGACCGCGCATCCGTGTCCAGCACGGCCGAGTACGGCAGGAAGTCCTCAGTCCGCACAGACGATTCGGGCACCTCCAGTGCCGCCAGCAGGCGCGCCGTGCGCATCGCGCCCAGGAATGCGCCCTGCAGCTCGCCGGTCCTTTCGGGAGATGCGACGGCCAACACGGGATGCTGGATCGTTCGCGCGACGTGCGCGCGCAGCGTCTCGATGTCGGGGTGCGGTCGGTCGGATGCGAAAGCGGCGACGACATAACCGCGATACTCCCCGACCAGCGCCCACTCGTCGAGTCGCCGGGACAGTGCCCGCGCAGCCACGGACTGCTGATCCCCGGGGACTGCCAGCAGCAGCAGGCTGTCCAGGGCGTACAGATCGACACCGAGCCGCCGTGCCCGACGCTCCACATCGCCGCGACGCTCGGGCACATCGTCGAGCAGGTCGGCGAGCAGTTCGCTGCGCACGCGGTGATCGGCTCCGGATGCCGCCTCCTGCTGCAGCTCGAGCAGCGCGCCCACCTGCGCCGCACGCTCGATGGTCCGGAAGTCAACGGCGCCCAGCTCGAAATCGCCGTCGCCGAGCAGAAGCGCGCCGAAGTGCTGTGCCCCTGCAGACAGGGCGGCCACCGCACGCACCCCCTCGCCCTCGATCGCCACACAGTGCCCGGAGCGGCGGCTGTCGGCGATGGCGGCGCGCACGACCTCATCGAGCCGAAGCATCCCCTCCGGCAAGGGCGGGCCCGCCGCGGCGATCATCTGCTCGTGAGCGTCGAGGATGGCCACCGCGCGGCCCAATCCCGAGGCGAGGGTCTCGGCCACGGGGCCGAAGCCACCGCCGGCGAGCACCGCCTGGACGAGCTCCTGGTGCACGGTGTTGGCCCGGTCGCGTTCCACGAGGTGCGCGGTCAAGCTCTCCAGCGTGCGACGGGATGCATCTTCCGACTCGCGCAATTCACGCATAGTTCGGGTGGTCTGCAGGATGACCGACGCGTGGTCGGCCAGCGCCGACAAAAGAGCCACTTCTTCGGGCGTGAAGGACTTCTCCTCCCGATTGGCGACGAACAGGACGCCGAGCACATCGTCGCGGGTGAGCATCGGAACACCCATGAGTGAGACGAGACCCTCCGCAGAGACCGCGTCGTCGATGCCCGAGTCATGACGCTCTCTGGCATACGCGGAGTAGTCCGATGCCCACCGGGCGCTGCGCGTTTCGACCACAACGCTGGCAAGGCCTCGTCCCGGAGGCACACGCAGCGCCTGGAACGACGGGCTGACCGATCCGCTGGTGGCACGGACGCGGAGTTCCCGGGTGACCGGATCGAACTCCGACAGGTAGGCGACGTCGACGCCCATCATCTCGTGCGCGCGCTGTACGAGCCGGGCGAGCACCGCATCGCTGTCGGCCAGCTCGGCCAGCTCGCGCGCACTGGTGAACAGCGCCGACAGCTCATGTTCGCGGCGCCGCAGGCGCGCCACTTCACGTTGGGCGCGGTGCACCCGATCCGTGACGTCGTCGGCCGTCGTTCCCGTGAGTCCGAGCAGGTGCAGCGCATCGCTCACCGCTCGCGGAGTGAGGCGATCCCCATCGTGTGCGGCCTCGATGAGGATCGCTATCGCGTCGGCTCGTGGATCCTCGTCCATATGCTGCCTCCTCGTCGGCGGCATCGCAGGGATTTCAGTGTCCGGCATGGCGACGTTCATATCAACTCCCGGGTGCAGGCCGTCACCTCTCAGGCAGCGTCGTCGGCGCGTCTGACCGTCCGCACGAGAGCGCGCGCCAACTCCGGCCACAGCTCATGTGGAATCAGATGTCCCATATCCGGCTGCACCTGTAACTCCGACCCTGCGATGGCCTCGGCCATGTCCACAGCGGCATGCCAGTGCAGAACGTCGTCCTCGCGGCCATGGAGCACCAGGGTCGGCAGGCTCAGGCCGCGCAGTCGTTCCAGGCGCTCGGGCGCGCGTCGTAGGGCGGCCCACTGTCGTGCGTAACCCTCCGGCGCGTACCCGCGGTCGTAGGCCTCGCCGGCGCGGGCGCGATGCCAGGCGACCTGCGGGTCGTACCGATGGAGGGGGGATGCCGCGACGGCGGCCTCTGCGAAGGCGACCGCCTGTTCGCGGGTGAGTCTGTGCGGCGGACGAAGCAGCTCCGGACGCTCGCCGTGCAGCACATAGCGCGAACTGCGACCGGGGATGGTCGAGAGCAGGCCGAGGCTGCGCACACGTTCGGGATGCTCGATGGCGAGCATCTGCGCCATCATGCCGCCCATCGAGTGTCCGGCCAGATGCGCGGCAGACACCTCCAGATCATCGAGCACCCGCAGGACATCCTCGGCCATGTCGGAGAGGCCGTATCCGCCGTCGATGTCGGTGGGGCCGCCGAAGCGCTGCGAGAAGCCGGTGTCGCGGTTGTCGAAGCGCACGATCCGCACCCCCGCGTCCGTGAGCAGTGCGATGAATCGCTCGTCCCAGCTCAGCAATTGGGCGCCACCGCCGGAGATGAGCACGAGCAACGGATCATCTTCCGCCCCGAACGTCTCGTAGTAGATCCGGATCCCGTCGGACTCGGCGTAGGGCATCGGCGCCTCCTTTGCTCGTGATCGAGTCTAGGAGCCAACCAGGGGCAAATGGGTGTGATGAATGCACACACGATCAGTCCGGCTATGAGTAATTCGCCCATCGTCGCAGGCGTAACGCGCTCTTAACCTCGTGGTGAGCCGCAACGCCGAGGATCGGTCGCGGTATGCGAAGGAAGGTGGCCGATGCCCGTCAACAGCCGGATCGCGGGACTGCGCGATCACTCACCCGCTGAGCGCTTGCAACTCGTGACCGACGCAGCGCGACTTCATCCCGACGACCTCGCGGCACTTCAGCCCGATGCCGGTCTGAGCCTGGCTCAGGCCGACCACATGATCGAGAACGTGATCAGCACCATCGCCATCCCGGTCGGGGTCGCGACGAACTTCACGATCGACGGTGCCGACCGGCTCATCCCGATGGCCACCGAAGAGCCGAGTGTGGTCGCCGCAGCATCGAATGCGGCGCGGATCGCTCGCGGGCATGGCGGCTTCACGACGTCGTACACCGGCGACGTGATGATGGCACAGATCCAGGTCCTCGACGCCGACGACCCGCACGCCACCCGCTTCACACTCCTCGAGGCGAAGAGCGAACTGCTCGCCCTGGCCAATGCGCAGGATCCGATGCTCGTCTCGCTCGGCGGCGGCGCCTTCGACGTGACCGTCCGCGCGGTGCCGACGCGTGCCGGCGTTCAGGTCATCCTCCATCTGCACGTCGATGTCCGCGACGCCATGGGCGCCAACGCCGTCAACACGATGGCCGAGGCCATCGCCCCGCGGATCGCGGAGATCGCGGGCACCCGCACGCTTCTTCGCATCCTCACCAACAAGGCCGACCAGCGCCTCACCCGCGCGCGAGGCGTCTTCGATGCGGAACTGCTCGGCGGGGCGCAGGTGGTCGACGACATCGTGGCCGCGAGCGCCTTCGCCGAAGCCGATCCGTATCGCGCCGCGACGCACAACAAGGGCATCATGAACGGCATCACGGCCGTCGTACTTGCCACCGGGAACGACACGCGCGCCGTCGAATCGGGGTGTCATTCACATGCGGCGCGCACGGGCAACTACCGCGCTCTGTCGCAGTTCGAGAAGAACGATGACGGTGATCTGGTGGGCACCCTCGAAGTTCCGCTCGCGGTCGGACTTGTGGGCGGCGCGACCCGCGCACACCCGACCGCACAGGCGGCGGTGAAGCTGCTCGGCGTGCAGACGGCCCAGGAGCTCGCGGCAGTCATCGCTTCGGTCGGACTCGCCCAGAACCTCGCTGCGTGCCGAGCACTCGCCGCCGAAGGAATTCAGCGCGGGCACATGACGCTGCACGCGCGCACGATAGCGGCGAGTGCCGGGGCCACGGTCGACGAGATCTCGACTGTGGCGGAGCGCATCGTCGCCGAGCATCGCATCCGTGTCGAAGATGCGCGCGAAGTGCTCGCCGAGCTGCGCGGTCGAGCGACCGGCGCATGACGATGCCGATTCCGCGTACCGAGCCGGAAGCCGGTCTGCCGGCTCACGTCAGGATCTTCGAAGTAGGCCCCCGCGACGGTCTACAGGCCGAGGCGGACATCATCCCCGCGGACGTCAAGATCGAGTTGTGTCGCAGGCTGTTCGACGCGGGCGTCCGAGACCTGGAGATCACCAGCTTCGTGCCTCCCGCATGGATCCCACAGCTGGCGGACGCCGCCGAGGTCGCGGCCGGCGTCGAGGCGCCCGCGGGTGCGCGGAGGGTGGCGCTCGTGCCGAACCTGCAGGGGCTGCAGCGGGCGCGGGACTCGGGATTGCGCGAGGTCTCCGTCGTCGTCAGTGCGACGGACACGTTCGCACAGGCGAATCTGAACACGACCCGTGAAGGCGCCCTGGTGCGAGCCGAGGAGGTCGTCGTCGCCGCGGTGTCCGCGTGCATGCCCGTACGAGGCTACGTGTCGATGGCCTTCGGCGACCCGTGGGAAGGGGAGGTGGCCGTCGACCTCGTCACCACGGCTGCGCGGCGGCTTCACGATGCAGGATGCACGACGATCGCCCTCGGAGACACGATCGGCGTCGCGACACCCGGGCTGACGACCCGGGTCGTGGCAGAGACGATCGCCGCCGGAGTCCCGGTGGAAGATCTCGCGCTGCACCTGCACGACACGTATGGGCAGTCGCTCGCGAATGTGTACGCCGCCTTGCAGGCGGGCGTCACCGAGTTCGACGCGGCGGTGGGTGGTCTCGGACGCTGCCCGTACGCGAAGGGCGCGACCGGTAACCTCCCCACCGAGGACCTCGTGTGGATGCTTGACGGACTCGGCATCCAGACGGGGATCGACGTGCACGCGCTGGCGGCCACCACGCTGTGGCTCTCCCGCATCCGTGGCGTCCGCGCCCCCTCGAACGTGGCCACCGCGCTGGCCGCGGCCGGGGCGGGCGAGACCGCGTCCATAACGCCGAAGGAGACGATGCAATGACCAACGAGATCACCACCGCGCCCGGAGCACTGAACGGCGTCGTGGTGCTCGACCTGTCTCGGGTGCTCGCAGGCCCCTATGCGGCGCAGATGCTCGCCGACTTCGGGGCGACCGTGATCAAGATCGAGAACCCGCGCGATCCGGACGTCTCACGCAGCTTCCCTCCCTACCTCACACACGGTGACGAAGAGTTCAGCGCGTATTACGCGCAGTACAACCGCGGCAAGCTCGGTGTGGGGCTCGATCTGGCAACGCCCGAAGGCGTCCAGGTGCTGAAGGACCTCGTGCGCTCCGCCGACGTGGTCCTCGAGAACTTCCGCCCGGGAACCATGGACAAGCTCGGCGTCGGCTACGGGGTGTTGCGGGAGGTCAACCCGAGAATCGTGTACACCGCCGTCTCCGGCTACGGCCAGACCGGCTCACGCAGTCGCCGCCCGGCCTTCGACAACACCGCTCAGGCAGCGGGCGGTCTCTGGTCGATGACCGGATATCCCGATCGGCCCCCCGTCCGGGTGGGGGCGACGATCGGTGACCTGTCGGCGACGATGTTCGCGGTCATCGGGACCCTCGCCGCACTCCGACACGCGGAGGCCACCGGTGAAGGCCAGCTCGTTGACATCGCCCAGGTGGACAGCATCATGGCGCTGACCGAGACGGCGGTCGTCGACTACACCGTCACGGGGGCCGTCGCCGAACCGCACGGCAACCAGCACACCTGGGTGCGCCCGTATGAGCTGTTCGACTGCGCCGACGGGCAGGTGTTCTTCGGTGCCTACACCGACAAGCTCTGGCGGGCCGCATGCGGACTGTTCGGAACGCCCGACGTCGCCGACGATCCGGAGATCGACACCATGCGCAAGCGGATCGATCCGGAGGTCTACGAGCGGAAGGTGAAGCCGATCGTCGCCGGTTGGCTGGCCGGGTTCACGAAGGCGCAGCTCGAGGAAATGGCCGGTGATGTGGTGCCGCTGACGGCGATCAAGAACATTGGTGAGGTGGTCGACGACCCCGGGACGGCCGAGCGCGACATGATCGTGGAGGCGGACTATGGGGAGTTGGGCACTCTGCGAATGTTCGGTCAGCCGATCAAACTCAGCGCGACCCCGGCGACGCCGGCCCGCACCGCCAATCGGCTCGCCGAGCACGCCGATCAGGTCCTGATCGAGCTGGCCGGCTACGACGCTCGGCGCATCGCCGAGTTGCGGGCCGCGGGAGTGCTGCCGTGAGCGTTCGGCGCACGGAGTCGATCGACGCGTCCACGGCGGAGGCCTACCGGGGCACGTTCGCTGCGGACGAGGCGCCATTGCGCCCGGGGGATCGGCTGCCGCCGGCATGGGAGGGGGTGTACTTCCCGTTCGCGGTCGCGTTGGCCGATCTTCGCCCGGACGGCACGCCCGCTCGCGACGGCGTGATGCCCACGTTCGACCTGCCGCGTCGGATGTACGCCGGAGAGGACACGGAGTTTCTGCGGCCGATCCCCCTCGGCGCCCGCGTCACCCAGACGACCTCGCTCGGCGAGGTCGTAGAGAAGAACGGGTCGAACGGGCGTCTCATCTTCGCAGACCTCGTCCGGGAGTATGCGGTCGATGGGAAGGCGGCTGTGCGCAGCGTGTGGCACGACGTCTTCCTCGAGCAGAACGACGCGGATGCGCCGGTTCGTGCCCCGCGTCGTGATCTCCAAGCCGCCGCGGCCGCAGAGTGGGTGGATGCCGGCGCATGGGATGCGCGTCAGCTCTTCCGTTTCTCGGCGCTCACCTTCAACACCCACCTCATCCATTACGACCGCGCCTGGGCGCGCGAGCAGGAGGGGCTGCCCGATCTACTCGTCCACGGGCCGCTCACTCGTATCCTGCTGATGGATGCCGCGCGTCGGCATGAGCCGGGGCGGAAGGCGGCCTCGCTGTCCGTGCGTGCGGTGGCGCCGGTTCTGGTGGACCGCCGCATTCGATTCGCCGGCCGAACCGAGGACGACACGACCCGGATCACGGCGGTGGACGACGACGACATCGTCGTCGCCACAGCCGTGATGACATGGAGCGGAGAGAACAGATGAGGCCTAACCCCGACTACGCCCTGGAGGATGTGGAGCGCATCCGCGATCTTGTCCGGGAGAATCCGTGGGCGACGATGATCACTTCGGTGCCCGGTCGCGGGATCGTGGCATCGCACTATCCCATGCTGCTCGACGAGGAGGCCGATGGGATCGTGCTTCTCAGCCACGTCGGGCGTCCTGACGAGCGCCTGCACGAGCTCGGCGCGCATGAGACGCTCGTGATCGTCTCGGGCCCGCAGGGGTACATCTCGCCCGGCTGGTACCGGACCTCGCCGGCGGTGCCCACATGGGACTTCGCCGTCGCCCACCTGTATGGCGTGGCCGAGATCCTCTCGGACGAGGACAACCTCTCCGTTCTGGAGCGTCTCGTGGATCGCTTCGAGGATGCGCTGCCCGTGCCGTTCCGGATGAACGGCACGCTCGAGAATGCGGAGTACGCAGCCCGGATCGTTCACGGGACGGTCGGGTTCCGAATGCGGGTCACTCGCTTCGAAGCGAAGGAAAAGATGAGCCAGGACAAGTCTCCCGGCGTCGTCCGCAACATCGTCGATGCCCTGCGTGCCGAGGGACCGTACAGCAATGCGGCTCTCGCCGACAGGATCACGCGCGTCAACGCCGACCGACTCGAGCACGGGCGATGACACAGTTCGTCGGAGTGGCAGACATGGTGCGCTGGGTGCACCGCCACGGACCCGAGGCCCTCATCGTCCGGTTGACCGAATACGTCGAAGCAGACTTCCGTCGCTGGATGTCGTTCGACAAGACGCACCGCATCGCGAGCCACACGCCGTTCGGAGTGATCGAGCTGATGCCCATCAGCGACCCCGACGTGTATGCGTTCAAGTACGTCAACGGGCATCCCTTCAACCCCGCACGCGGGTACCAGACGGTGACAGCGTTCGGGGTGCTCGCCGACGTGCACAACGGCTATCCGGTGTTCCTCTCGGAGATGACGTTGCTCACGGCCCTGCGTACCGCTGCCACGTCGGCGATGGTGGCTCGTCGACTGGCTCGCGCCGACGCCGAGGTCATGGCCATGATCGGCGCGGGAAGCCAGGCGGAGTTCCAGGCGCTCGCGTTCCGTGGTGTGCTCGGCATCGAGCAGCTCCGCGTGTTCGACGTCGATGAGGCCGCCACGGCGAAGTTCGTGCGGAACCTGGCACCCGCGGGATTTGAGATCGAGGTGTGTGCGTCGGCATCTGAGGCCGCACGCGGAGCGGATGTGATCACGACCTGTACCGCGGACAAGACCAACGCCACGGTGCTCACCGACGCCGATGTCGTGCCCGGAACGCACATAAACACCATCGGCGGCGACTGCCCCGGCAAGACCGAACTCGACCCGCAGATCCTTCGACGCGGGCCCGTGTTCGTCGAGTATGCGCCCCAGACGCGGATCGAGGGCGAGATCCAGAACGTCGCGGCCGACTTCCCCGTCACCGAGTTCTGGCGAGTACTCACCGGCGCTGCCCCCGGACGCACGGACGCGGCGCAGATCACGATCTACGACTCCGTCGGCTTCGCGATCGAGGACTTCTCCGCTCTGCGGTTCCTGCGCGACAGCGTCGCAGGCACCGATCTCGCGAAGGAGATCGATCTCGTCGCGGCGCCTGAGGACCCGAAGGATCTCTACGGCATGACCACGGCACCCGTTCCCGTCTGAGGAGAATGATGACACTGACCCTGCGCAATGCACGCCGTTATGGCGGGGGCGACCCCGTCGACATCGTGATCGACGGTGGGCGGATCGACCGGATCCGCCCTGCGGGAACCGCCGCCGGAGAGTTCGTCGACATGCAGGGGCGCTTCGTCGGCCCCGGGCTCTGGGATGCCCACGTACACTTCACGCAGCACGTCATCCGTCGTCGGCGCGTGGACCTGACCGGCACCCACAGTGCCGAGGATGTCCTCGAAATCGTGCGAGCGGCCCGTGCGGAAGGCGCGCCGCTTCTGGACGGAATGCTGATCGGCTACGGCTTCCGCGATGGACTGTGGCCGCTGCCCCCGCGACTCGCAGATTTGGAAGCGGTCGTCTCCGACATCCCGGTCGTGCTCATCAGCGGTGATCTGCACTGCGCATGGATGAACACCCGCGCCGCGGCGCGCCTGGGGCTGCGCCTCGACGAATCCGGTCTGGTCCGGGAACGGCCGTGGATCGGCGCGCTGGCGGTCATCGACCAGTCCGCGGCGCTGCCCGTGGACGCATATCGTGAAGCGGCCGAGGCGGCGGCACGCCGCGGCATCGTCGGAATCGTCGAGTTCGAGAACGCCGACAACGCGGCCGAGTGGCCGGCGCGCGTCGCGGCCGGCGTGACGGCGTTGCGTGTCGAGGCCGCCGTCTGGCCCGATCGGCTCGAGCAGGTGATCGGCGACGGCCGCCGCACGGGTGAGCCCCTGGAGCCGTCCGGTCTGGTCACGATGGGACGACTCAAGATCGTCGTCGACGGTTCGCTGAACACCCGCACGGCGTGGTGCTGGGATCCGTACCCCGGCCTGGATCCGTCCTCCGCGCACGCGTGCGGGGTGGAGAGCGTCCCGATCCCGGAACTGCGCCGCCTGCTGGCCCGCGCTCAGCAGGCGAAGCTCGGCGCCGCCGTGCACGCGATCGGCGATCGCGCCAACAGTGAGGTGCTCGACACTTTTGAGCAGCTCGGGATGCACGGGACGATCGAGCACGCGCAGCTCGTGCGCGAAGAGGACTTCCCGCGTTTCGCGCAGCTCGGTCTGACCGCCAGCGTGCAGCCCGAACATGCGATGGACGATCGTGACGTGGCGGACGCGCACTGGGCTGGTCGCACGGCCCGTGCCTTCGCGTTCGGCTCGCTGCATCATTCCGGCGCCGAGCTGAGACTCGGCTCAGATGCGCCGGTTGCCCCGCTGGACCCCTGGGTTTCGATCGCGGCGGCCACTTCCCGAAGTCGCGGCGACCGCGAGGCGTGGCATCCTGAACAGCGCCTGCCGTTGGGGGTCGCACTCACCGCGAGCAGTCGTACGACCATCGCGGCAGGCGAGCCCGCCGACATCGTCGTCGTTGAACGGGATCCCTACGCGTGCGATCGCGACGGGGTGCGCGCGATGCCGGTGGCGGCGACACTGCGCGGTGGCGAGTTCACCTGGCGCGGGCTGTGAACCCGGGATGACGACGACGAACGCACAGCTCTTCACCCACGCGAAGGTGTTCACCGGTGCGAGCGAAGACGACTTCGCCACCGCCTTCCGTGTCGTGGACGGCCGATTCGGCTGGGTCGGTGATGCGGCCGAGGTCGCGGGTGAGCCGTCGACCGATCTGGGTGGACGCACGGTGCTTCCCGGACTCATCGACAGTCACACGCATCCGGCACTGATGGTCGCTCACGGTACCGAGGTCGAGTGCTTCCCGCCGGTCGTGGCATCCATCGACGAGCTTGTCACGCGGCTGCGCGAGCACCCCGACGTCGGCGCCGGCGACGGCACCTGGATCCTGGGCCGAGGATTCGACGACACGAAGTTCCCCGGCGGACGGATGCCCACCGCGGCGGACCTCGACCGGGTTTCGACCGATCAGCCCGTGCTCGTGTGGCGCTGTGACGCGCACTCCGCGGTCTGCAACTCCGTTGCCTTGCGGATCGCCGGGATCGCGGCTGCGACACTGGACCCGGCCGGAGCCCGATTCGAACGGAATGCCGACGGCAGTCCGTCGGGGGTGCTCACCGAGATCGCGGCGGTGCAGGCGGTCGCCCAGCACATTCCGTCGCCACGCCATGAGGAGATGGTCGCCGCGCTGGTGACGATCGCCGATGAGTTCGCCTCCCGCGGGATCGTGGCCGTGTGCGATCTTCTCTCCACACGCATCGACGATCCGCTTGCCGTGTTCCGCCGTGCGGCGGCGGCCGGAATGCGAACGCGGGTCGCGCTGTACCCCGGGTGGGACCCGTCCGCACCGCTGGTGGATCTGCACGCCACCGACCGTGACGGACAGGTGCGCGTCGCGGGAGTCAAGGTGGTCCTGGATGGCGCCTATTCCAACCGCACGGCGTGGGTGCACGAACCATATCCCGACTCGTGCGACCACGGCTTGCGCTTGGTCGGTGACGACGAGGTGCGCGCGGCGGCGGAGTGGGCCCGCCGCAACCGCGTGCAATTGGCGGTGCACGCGATGGGTGATCAGGCGCTGGATCGTGTCGTGGACCTGTTCGGAGGCGACGAGCCGTGGCTCGACGGCATCCCTTCGGTGCGCATCGAACATGCGACGGTCGTCACGGACGCGTATGTGCGTCGATTGCGCGAAGCGCGGATGACGTTCGGGATCGCGACGCACACGGTCTTCTTCTTCGCCGAATACGACGGGTATGAGAAGGCACTGCGCACGCGGGCCGATGCCTATCCGATCCGCCGGTTGTACGGCGCGATCGAGCCGCTGGCGCTGTCATCGGACCGCCCGGCCACCGCGTGGAGCGGCGCCGATGATGTCATGCTCTCGATCGAGGCAGCTGTGCGGCGCCATGCGTACAACGGCGCGGATTTCGGCCCGGATGCCGCGATCAACGTCGCGCAGGCGGTGCTGCTGTACACCGGCCGTGCGCGGCTGCTCTCCCCGCTGGCGGGCGTGGGCGTGATAGCGCCCGGCTTCGACGGCAGCTTCGCCGTGCTCGACCGGGATGTGTTCACGGTTCCCGAAGACGAGATCGCGGACGTCCGGGTCGCCGAGACCTGGATCCGGGGAGAGCGCGTCTTCGCACGCTGATCACGGCGCGGCGTGCGGGTCGGTGATCGAGAAGTCTCCGGCGAAATCGTCGAGAAGCCCGAACAGCTCCTGAACCGGCCCGGCCTCGCCGTCGATCCGTGCCTCGCCCGACGCGAGGGCACCCTCCAGCGTGAGCGAGCCCAGGGACAATCGCGCGAGCGTTTCGTGCGCCGCGATCAGGCACGGCCCTTCGGCGTCGATCCTGACGGGCCCATGCCACAGCACGGCCCGCTCGAGCCGGACCTGACGGTCCTGATCGGGGCGGTCCGTAACGCACATGGTGAAGTGGATGCTGCGCCCGGCCGCGCGCGGGCCGTTCACCCGGATGGCGACGAAGTCGAGCAGCAGTCCCATGTCCATTCCGTGCGCCATCTCCGCGTTCGAAGCCTGGAACGTCGCCGCAGGAGGGGCATCGCCGCGCAGCTCTGCGGCCGCGAGGAGGTAGAAGTTGCGCCACGGTCCCGACTCGCTCCGGTAGCCGAGCTGCTCGAAGACGTCTGCCTGCAGGTGCCGGGCCGTCGCATGCGACGGCCCGGCCGCTATGGCGTGCTTGAGGACGTCGGCAGCCCAGCGGAACTCGCCGCGCGCCACAGCTTCTGCCGCAAGGGCGCAGACAGCATCGGGGCCACCGAGCGCTGCGACGTAGTGCCGCCCGAGCTCCGCCGGGGGAAGCGGGTCGAGATTCGCGGGGTTCGCGTCGTACCAGCCGAGGTAGCGCTGGTAGACGGCCTTCGTGTTATGACTGAGCGAACCGTAATTTCCACGATTGCCGGCGCGGTCCAGCTCCGGCGGCAGGGTCAGGACGTCGGCGATCTCGGTCGGGGTCAGACCGTGGTTGGCCAATCGCAAGGTCTGGTCGTGGATGTAGCGGTAGAGGTCCCGTTGTTCCGCGATCCTTTCGCGCACACGTTGCCGGCCCCATACCGGCCAATGGTGGCTGATGAACATGACGTCGGTATCGTCCCCGAACAGCTGGATGGCCTCATCGAGGTACCGGCTCCACGCGAGCGCGTCGCGTACCTGCGCGCCGCGGAGCGTGTACAGGTTGTGCATGTGGTGTGCGACCGTCTCAGCCATGCACAGCGCCCGCAGGTCGGGCAGATGGATGTTCACCTCGGTCGGCGCCTCTGCGCCCGGCGTGAATTGGAACACCATCCGCACGCCGTCGATCCGGAGCTCCTCGCCGGTGCGCTCAACGATGGTGTTCGGTTCAACGAGGCTGATCCGGCCTGAGGGCAGCGTGATTCCCAGCCCCGCCGAGACCTGACCACGTGGTCCGGGCGGGAGGCGCCTGCCGAACATGAACTGCGAACGGCGACTGACGGCGACCCCCGAGTTCACGTGCTCGACGACAGCGTGGTGAACGAACCCCTCCGGCGCGATCACGGGAATCCGAGTGGCGGTCTCACCATCGATCACCCCGCCCGCGCCGCCGAAGTGGTCGATGTGCGAACGGGTGTACAGCATCCCCGTCACGGGGCGGTCGCCCAACTGGGTGCGCACCAGATCCATCGCGGCGCGTGCCGTCTCGACGGTGGTGAGCGGATCGATCACTATATAGCCGTTCTCGGCGAGGATCACGGTCATGTTCGAGATGTCGAAGCCGCGCACCTGGTAGATGTGCTCGGTCACCCGGAACAGGCCGTGCCGTCGATTCAGACGCGCCATCCGCCACAGGCTCGGGTGCACGGTGTCGGGCGCATCCTGGTCGAGGAACGAGTATGCGGTGAGGTCCCAGACCACGTGACCGCGCTCATCGCGAAGGGTGAGCGGGTCGGTCGTCGCGAGGAAGCCGCGCCCGGCTTCCACATCGTCGCGATCGTCGGCGAGCCAGTCAGCGGCGGCGGCGGTCCGGTTGCTCGCGACCGTCGTCGCGGCCGCCGCCCCACGGTGAGAACTCACGTCGTCCTCCTTCTCGTCGCAGCCAGGCTACGACGACGCGCGTCGCGGGTCCCATGGTCCATCGACCGCCTGAAGACCGCCCGATATGTACGAAAAGCCCATGCCGCCAGAGCTGCGGATCCCGTTATCGTCGCTGACACGGCTGCGGCGCCGTCCCGTCGCGAGCGCGAGGAGGACCATGCAGCGGCGTGAGAACGAGGCGCACGAAGATGCAGACGTCTTCCGACCTTTGCGCGGCATCCGAGTCATCGATTTCACTCGTCTGTTGGCGGGGCCCTACGCCACCATGACATTGGCCGAGCTCGGCGCCGATGTCATCAAGGTCGAGCAGCCCGACATCGGCGACGAGACGCGGCATTGGGCGCCACCGTTCGTGCACGGCGCGAGCGCATACTTCCACGCCATCAATCGCGGCAAGCGCAGCATTGCTCTGGATCTGACCGATCCGGCCGACCGGAAGGTCGTCGACGCACTCATCGGCACGGCGGATGTCGTCGTCGAGAGCTTCCGCCCCGGTGTGGCCGAGCGGCTCGGCGTCGGGCCGGAACGCGTGTGCACACGTCATCCACGTGTCGTCTACGCCTCGATCAGTGGCTTCTCGTCCACGGGTCCGCTGTCGGCCGACCCGGGGACCGCTGTCACCGTGGAGGCGGAGTCGGGACTGATGTACGTCACCGGCTACGAGGGCGCCGATCCGGTGCGCTCCGGGGTGGCGATGGTGGACATCGCCACCGGGATGTCGATGATCAACGGCGTGCTCTCCGCGCTGCTGGAGCGTGAACGGACCGGACGCGGGCGCCGGCTGGAGGTCTCGCTGTTCGCCACGGCGATCAGCTCGCTGGGAACCGTGATAGCGGCAGCCTCTGCGGGCGGGCCACCGGCGCGGCCGTGGGGCAGCTCGCACCCGTCGATAGTGCCGTATCGGTCCTTCCGCGCCGCGGACGGCCACGTCGTGCTCGGTGCCACGAACGATGCCATGTTCGCCCGGCTTGTGCGGGCTCTCGACCTGGAGGACGAACTGGGCGGTCCGCGCTGGCGTGGGAACGCCGATCGCGTTGAGGGTCGAGCCGAGCTCGAAGCGGTTCTCGCCCAGGTGACGGCGCGTCTTCCGCTCGACGAGCTCGTCGAGCGACTTCGCCGAGAGCGCGTGCTGGTTGCGCGCGTGCGGACGCCCGAAGACGCGGCACGCGGTGAGCAGTCGGCGGCTCTGGATCTCGTCTACGAGGACGAGGGCATCTCGATCGCCCGGTCCGCACTCGGGGTCAACAACACCGGACGGCTGCCCCGTGCGCCGCGCCTCGGCGAGCACTCGGACGCACTGCGCGCACAGCTGGGTCTGTGACAGCCACCGCTCACGCTTCGGCCAGCAGTCTCACGCGGCAGGCGAGCTCCACCGCGAAACGGATGTCCGGGTCATCCAGATCCAGGTCGAGACGCTCCCGGATACGCCGCATCCGATACGCGACGGCGTTGGGATGCAGCATCAGGATCCGCCCTGCTTCGGCCAGCGAGTTCCGTGTGCTCAAGTACGCCAGCAGCGTCCGGATCTCGGTCATCGCCCGCTCGCCGCCGAGTTCGTCGAGGGGATGCAGCACGTCATCGAGCAGACTTCGGCTCGTGGGCGACGTGTAGAAGTCGAGCAGCACCCGGCGGAGCCCGGTCACGTCCGTCGTCTCGACGCCTCCCAGACGACCGGCGGCGACGGCGGTGTCGGCGGCGACGCGAGCCTCCGCGGCTGACTGTCGTAGACCGCCGGGTCCTCCCTGCGGAGTACCGAGTCCGAGCGTGTACGTCCACTCGGGGCCCGCCAGCGATATCGCGTACTCCTGGACCAGAGCGGCGGTCTCGCGGAGTCGTCGCTGATGATCGCCGGCACCATGTTCCTCGGTGCAGACGATGAACGCGTCATCCTGGATGTGAGCGATGTGCCAGAGTTCGCCGCGGTCGTCGAAGAGCCGCATCGCGAAGAGCTCCACGGCGGGCTGGATGCTGCGTGGCGGACGCAGCTCAGGATCCGAGCGATGCCGCGGACGCATCCAGGCGACAGCGTGCGCGAGCTGGAGCGGAAGGCCGAGTCGGGCGGCCGGAGCGATGAATGCATCCACGCGGGATGCCTCGGCCATCGTCAACTCCACGATGAGGTCTGCCCGCGACTGGTTCGGGCCGAATCTGTCGCGCATCTGCCGCTGGATCGAGCGCGACACCAGCGACGCGATCACCGGTATCGCCGTGGCCGCCGCTTCGTCTGGCTCCAGCGCCTGTACCCGCGCGATCGGCACCTCTCCGACGAAGATCGCCGAGGTGTCGGTCCACGCCGCGCCGGGATCGTCGTCCATCGCGAGGGTCACCCCCAGTGCGTCCGAGGCGGCGGCGAGGATGCTCTCGGGCGTCGGCGCGGCCCCATCGGCCGCCACGATGGCGCGCTCCACGGCGAAACCGGCACGGGTCATCGCCTCCGCCGCGCCGCCGACGAGGACCCGGTCGATGGCCACGGCCAGATCGGGCGCCGATTCCCCCTCGGATGTGAGGACGGCCACACTTCCGCTGTCAGCGAGAGCAGCGGCGGTCACGGCGAGCGTGAATCCGCGCGGGAACACGATCCCCGCCAGCCGCTGCGCACTGGCTCGCCGCAGGGCCACGTCGACGAGATACGGGGCGGGGATGTCGCCGCTGACGATGGCGAGCGTTCCGCGTGTGGATGCGGGCAGCGCCGCGAGGTCGAAGACCTCCACGGCCGTCACCGGCTCGGCGTCGGCCGGGCCGGCGACCAGGCGCAGTCCGAGTCGGTCGGACTGGCGAAGCAGATCAGCGATCGTGCGTTGTGGCACGAGCACAATCTAGAGGATTTCTCAGTGTTGTGGACACATTGTCTTGGGCGTGATGGCTTTCTATGGTCGTTGCATGGTTCCTCATCCCGATGGGTCGACGCCCACGCTCGTACCGGCCCTGACCGAGGTCGGCCCGGAGGACGTTCCGGCGCTTGCGGCCGGTGCAGCGATCTTCGGCACCGGTGGCGGCGGCGCCGTGCACAATGCGTCGCGCATCGTGGAGCGCACGCTGCGCGACTTCGGACCCGTACAGCTCATCGGCGTCGAAGAGCTGTCGGAGGACGACGCCGTGATCATGATGTCGGGCGTGGGTGCTCCCACTGTCGGGATCGAGATGCTGTCGTCCACGGCGCAGCCGGAGACGCTGCTGCGAGAGGCGCAGCGCACATTGGGACGCAAGATCACGGCGATCATGCCGGCCGAGATCGGTGGCAGCAACGGGGTGTCCCCACTGGGCTGGGCGGCGCGCCTGGGCGTGAAGGTGCTGGATGCGGACGGCATGGGTCGCGCCTTTCCCGAAGCGACCATGATCTCGCCCAACGTCGCCGGCGTGCGATGCGAGTTCTCGGTGCAGGCCGACGTGGTCGGCAACGTGGAAGTACGGCGCCCGATCGATCTGAAGTGGCTCGAGCGGCACGCTCGGGCCGGCGTGGTCGCCTCCGGCGGCATCGTCATGGCCGCGCATTACCCGCTGAGCGCCGATACCGCGCCCGGAGCGGTGATCCCGCGAACGATCAGCCGCGCGGTCTCCGTCGGTCAGGCACTGCTGACGGCCTCGAGTCCTGTCTCCGCGGTGGCCGACGTCCTCGGCGCCGACACACTCATCACCGGCAAGATCGTCGACGTCGCCCGGCGCACCGAGGGCGGTTTCGTCCGCGGCTCATTGACGATAGCGGGCACCGGCTCCGATCGGGGCCGGCTGCAGCGGATCGAGTTGCAGAACGAGAACCTGGTCGCCCTCGAGGATGGTGAGGTGCTGGCCAGCGTGCCTGACCTTATCTCGATCCTCGACGCCGAGACCGGGCACGCCATCTCCACCGAGATGATCCGTTTCGGTCAGCGCGTCGCCGTCATCGCCTGGGCGTGCGACCCGCTGTGGCGCACGGATCGTGGCCTGGAGCTGGCCGGCCCGCGAGCATTCGGCTACGACCTGCCCTATGTCCCCTTCGAGCGGAAGAGCACCCGGTGACCCACGAGCGCGAACTATCCATCGGCGTCGACGTCGGCGGCACCAACACCGACGCCGTCGTCCTCGACCAGGACGGAACCGTGTTGGCGGCGACCAAGCAGCCGACGACCGCAGACGTCGTCGGCGGCATCCGCGCCGGTGTCGCCCGCGTGCTGGACGAGATCGACGACCGACGACACGCCGTCAAGCGGGTCATGCTGGGCACCACCCATGCGACGAACGCCATCGTGGCGCGCCGCTCGCTCGCTCGGGTCGCCGTGGTACGTCTGGGGGCGCCTTCCGGAACGGAGTGGCCCCCGCTGAGCGATTGGCCCGACGATCTCTCGCACCACGTGCTCGCCGGGTCGGCGATGCTCGGCGGCGGTCACATGCTCGACGGGACACCGATCATGCCACTCGACCGTTACGGACTGCTGCGCTTCCTCGACTCGATAGAAGGTCGCTTCGATGCGGTGGCGGTCACCGGAGTCTTCAGCCCGTCGTACCCCGACCAGGAGCGCGAGGTCGACGCGATCATCCGCGACCACATCGGCCCGGACGCGCGCATCTTCCTCAGCCAGGACATCGGCCCCACGGGGCTGATCGAGCGCGAGAACGCGACGGTGCTCAACGCCGCGCTGCACCGTGTCGCGCACGACGTCACCCATGCCCTACTGGCCGTCGTCGAGGAGCAGGGGCTGGATGCCGTCACGTTCTTCGCGCAGAACGACGGCACTCTGATGTCGCTGGATTTCGCCGAGAACTTCCCGGTGTTGACCATCGGGTCCGGACCGGCGAATTCCATCCGCGGCGCCGCCTACCTGTCGGGTGCACAGGACGCGATCGTCGTCGACGTGGGCGGCACCACCAGCGACCTCGGCGTCGTCGTCAACGGCTTCCCGCGGGAATCCACACTGCCGCGCGAGATCGGTGGCGTGCAGACGAACTTCCGTATGCCCGACATCCTCTCCGTCGGCATCGGTGGCGGCACGATCGTCGATGTGGCAAGCGGACGGGTCGGGCCGGGGTCGGTCGGATACCGCATCGACCGCGAAGGACTGCTGTTCGGAGGCTCCATACCGACCCTGACAGACGCTGCGGCTCTGAATTCCAGCCCCATTCCCGGGAGGTCACTGCCCACGGTGGACGGGCGCACTCGGGACGCGCTGGCCGCTTCCCTCGCCTTCGTCGCCGACCGTCTGGAAGCGGCCGTCGAACAGCTGTCCCTCGGCCGGATGGATCTGCCACTCGTCGTCGTCGGCGGAGGCGGTTTCCTCGTCCCCGACGAGCTGAGCATCGCCACCGAGGTGATCCGGCCCGCCCACGCCGGCGTCGCCAACGCGGTGGGTGCGGCAATCTCTCTGGCCGGAGGCCGAGCCGAGCACATTGCCGACATCGAGGATCGAGAGGCCGCCATTGAGGCCGCCTCCGAGGCCGCCATAGCGAAGGCCATCCAGGCCGGGGCCGATCCGCTCAAGGTCGAGGTGGTCGAGGTCCTCGAGACACCCATCTCGTACACCACGCATCCGGCCGTCAACGTCTCCGTGAAGGCCGCAGGCCCGCTGTCCCGGCTCGGGACGACGATGCCCGCCCTCCCCTGATCCGTAAGACCTGCACCATCACCACCCGAATGAGGAGAAATGCAATGAAGCGCAGTATCGCTCTGCCGGTGGCCGCCGGACTCGTCGCTCTCGCGTTGTCGCTCGCGTCGTGTTCCGGGTCGACCGGAACCGGAACCGGCGGAAAGGACGAGTACGTCTCCGGCGGCACTTTCACGCTCGCGGTCGGAAACGACCCCGGCGATCTGAACCCGTTCAAGGCCGTTCAATTCGAGACGTGGGACTTCGTCGCGCTGACGTACGAGAGCCTCATGTACATCGACCCGGACGGCAAACAGGTCCCCTGGATGGCCTCGGACTGGACCGAGAACGGCACCACCGCGACCTTCACGATCAAAGACGGCATCACCTGCGACGACGGTACCAAGTTCACCGCCCAGACAGCCGCCGACAACCTGAACTACAATGCCGACCCGGACAACGCCACATTCTCGTACGGCTCATCCATCGACGAGAGCGTGTCGGCGACCGCCGACGGCAACACCCTCACCGTCACCAGCAAAGAGACGAACCCCTTCCTCGCCGTCAACGTCGGCACCATAGCGATGGTGTGCGCAGCCGGACTGAAGGACACCTCCACACTCTCCGACGGGGCCAACAGCACCGGCCTGTACAAGCTGACATCGGTCAAGGCCGGCGACACATACACGTTGACCAAGCGCGACGACTACACATGGGGACCGGACGACGTCACCAGCGACACCGTCGGCCTGCCCAACACGATTCGGTTGCAGGTGATCCCGGACGAGAGCACGCGCGCGAACCTGCTGCTGTCCGGCGACCTGAACGCAGCATCGGTAGCGGGAGCCGATCGCAGCAGACTGGATGCCGCGGGACTGAGCTCGGCGGATGTACGCAACTCCGTCGGCGAGATGCTCTTCAACGAGCGGGACGGGCGACCCTTCAGCGATCCGCTCGTGCGCGAGGCGCTGACGCTCGCCCTGAACCGTGAGGAGATAGCTCCCGTGGTCGCCGACGACGCCGAGATTCCGGCCGTATCACTGATCACCAAGAGCCCGTTCCTCTGCGTGGCGGACAAGCCGAATTGGACGCTGCCGGACACCGACCTCGACAAGGCGGCCCAGCTGCTCGATCAAGCGGGCTGGTCGAAGGGAGCCGACGGCAAGCGCAGCAAGAACGGAAAGCCGTTGACCATCAAGTTCATCTACGACGCGGCGACCTCGTCGCACGCCGCTGCCGCCGAACTCGTGCAGAAGACGTGGAACCAGCTCGGTGTGACCACAAAGCTGTCGGCGAACGACGCGGCGGACTGGTCGGACCAGCTGTACTCGACCTTCGACTGGGACACCGGATGGATCCAGATAGCACCGGGTGGTCCCGTCGTGCTCTCCACGTTCTTCGCCGGGGCGACGCCTGAAAAGGGCGGACTCAACTTTATGTTCGTCGACAACCCCGAGTACAACGCCCTGGCGGCGAAGGCGAAGAAGACCGCCGATGCCGATGAGGCGTGCTCGATCTGGCAGGATGCGGAGAAGGAGCTCATCGACCGGGTCGACGTCTTCCCGCTCACCGACCAGACCCTGCCCACTTACCAGTCAGGCGCGGTGTTCGAGAAGCCGAACGAGCTGCAGCCGACCACCATCCGGATGCTGAAGTAGCCACGATGGCCGATCCGACGCTCGTGACCACCGAGGTCCGTGACACGACCACGGCCGCTCTCGCGGTGCGGTCGGACGCTCGTCGGCGCACAGGAAGGCTGTCCCCTCGGGCAGCCTTCCTGCTGCGTCGGATCGGTCGACTGGCCATCGCCCTCATCGTCGTCGTGGTGGCATCCTTCTTCCTCATCCACCTGATTCCCGGCGACCCCGTGCGCGCCGTGCTGGGACCGGATGCGACCCCCGAGCTCGTCGCGGCGACGCGCAGCGAGCTCGGACTCGACAAGCCCCTCGGCATGCAGTTCGTCGACTATGTCGGAGGTCTGCTGCGCGGGGACTTCGGGGTCTCGATCCGCACCCATCGGCCGGTGGCGGACATCCTCGCCCAGCGCTTCCCCGTGACGCTCACACTCGGCGCGGTGTCGTTCATCGTCGCCGTGCTCGGGGCGCTGCCGGTGGGCATCGCCGCCGCGGTCTGGTCGCGATCCGGACGTCGGAGGGCGGGGAGCATGGGACTGTCGGCGATCCTGGGCGTGCTCATCGCCGTCCCCGACTTCCTTCTCGGCGTCGGATTCGTGGCCCTCTTCGCTGTGACGCTGGGCTGGTTGCCCGCGGCCGGCTGGGGCGACCTGTCCCAGGCGGTGCTTCCCGTGCTCGCACTCTCGCTGGGTCCGATGGCGTATCTGGCCCGCATCGTCCAGGTCGAGATGGTCGCGGTCCTGGGGATGACCTACATGACCACGGCACGCAGCAAGAGGCTCCCGGCGCGGCTCATCCACCTCCGCCACGCGCTGCCCAACATCGTGACCGCCTCGCTCACGGTCGGCGGTCTCGTGCTCGCCGGGCTCACCGCCGGCACCGTGCTGATCGAGACTGTCTTCGCCGTGCCCGGAATGGGAACCACGCTGGTATCCGCGGTCAGTGCGAAGGACTATCCCGTCGTCCAGGGGGCGGTGATCGTGTACGCGCTGATAGTGCTGGGCGTCAATCTCGTCGTCGACATCATCCTCGTCACCATCGAC
This sequence comes from Microbacterium horticulturae, assembly GCF_029094505.1. Classification (NCBI taxonomy): domain Bacteria; kingdom Bacillati; phylum Actinomycetota; class Actinomycetes; order Micrococcales; family Microbacteriaceae; genus Microbacterium; species Microbacterium horticulturae. Next base: position 3,340,958 of record NZ_CP119108.1, read on the forward strand.
CCGCGGTCATCGATCACGGAGGGCTGAGACATGGCAGTGCAGACAACGCGCGGACGGCCGCGCGCCGTGACGATCCTCGCGATAGCAGGCACACTCCTGCTGGTTCTCGCGGCGATCTTCGGTCCGATCATCTTCCGGGCAGCCGCCGACGCCGTGGACGTGGGCACACGCCTCGCCTCCCCGAGCGCGGCCCACCCGTTCGGAACCGATGAGCTGGGACGCGACATCCTTGCGCGGGTCATGACCGCCACGCGGCTCTCGCTCGTCCTGGCGATCGGTGCAACGGTCATCGCCTTCGTGGGAGGGCTTGTCATCGGCCTGGTCGGGGTTATCCTGCCGCGCACGCCGCGGCGGCTTCTGATGAGCCTGCTCGACATCCTGCTCGCCTTCCCCTGGCTGCTGCTGGTGCTCTTCTTCACGGTCATCTGGAGCGCGAGCGCCACGACGGCCATGATGGCGATCGGCATCGCCGGCATCCCCGGACACGCGCGACTCGTCTACAACCTGGCCTCGTCCGTCTCCGGTCGCGATTACGTGCGCGCCGCGCGCGTGGTCGGCGTCGGCCCCATCGGCATCCTGTTCCGCCATGTGCTGCCCAACATCCTGGCGCCGCTCGTCGTCAACGCCGCCGCGGCGGCCAGCGTCGCACTGCTGTCGTTCGCCGGGCTCTCGTTCCTCGGCCTGGGTGTGCAGGCTCCGCAGTACGACTGGGGCCGGATGCTGCAAGAGGGGACGCAGCGGATCTACGTGAATCCGCTGGCGGCGCTGGGGCCGGGCCTTGCCATCGTGCTGGCCGGCGTCGTGTTCACCCTCATCAGCGAGGCGTTCGCCCAGATCCCGGGTGCCGGCGGCCGTGCGGTGCGCGCTCAGGCCCTCGCTGCCGTTGCAGGCCGTCGTCGCAGAGTCATACCCGCCCATGGCGGTCGCGGCGCCGTCGACGGTTCGATAGCACGCATGGCGGACCTGCACGTCTCGTTCCCGGCGCCGGACGGGACCCTCATCGAGCAGGTGCACGGAGTCGACCTGCGGATCATGCCGGGTGAGACCGTCGGAATCGTCGGTGAGTCGGGATCGGGGAAGTCCCTGACCGCGATGGCGATGGCCGGCCTGCTCGAAGGTCCCGCCGTCGTCACGACGTCGGGGCACACCTTCGACGACATCGACATGACCCACCTGTCGGCGTCCGGTCGCGCACGCCTCGCAGTGGAGCTCGGTATGGTCTTCCAAGATCCGCTGACCTCGCTCAATCCCGCGCTGACGATCGGCCGCCAGCTGACCGAGGTCCCCGAAGTGCACATGCGCATGTCCGTCGGCCAGGCGCGCCGTCGCGCCATGGACGCCCTCGAGGCGGTGGGAATCGCCGACGCCCGGCGACGGCTCTCGCAGTATCCACACGAGTTCTCCGGCGGCATGCGGCAGCGCGCCATGATCGCGATGGCGATGACTGCTCGCCCTCGGCTGATCATCGCCGACGAGCCGACGACCGCTCTGGACGTCACGGTCCAGCGCCAGGTGATGCGGGTGCTGCGCGGCGCCCAGGAGGAGACGGGGGCTGCCATCGTCTTCATCTCACACGACATCGCCCTCGTCTCGGCGTTCTGCGACCGGATCCTGGTGATGAAGGACGGGCACATCGTCGAGGAGGTGGACGCGCGGCGGATCCAGCAGGACGCGAAGCATCCCTACACGCGCGCACTCATCGCCTGCCTTCCCGACATGCGCTCGGACCGCAGCCGTCCGCTCCCGGTGATACCTCCCGACATCGCCGCCGTCTCCGAGGTGCCCGCATGAACGCGCTCGAGATCGAGCACCTGCACATCCGGTACGGGCACACTCCGGTCGTCGAGGACGTGAGCCTCACGGTGGGCGCCGGGCGCACCGTGGGTCTCGTCGGCGAATCCGGGTCGGGCAAGAGCACCATCGCCGCGGCCGTGGTCGGACTCGTGCAACCGGCACAGGGTGACATCCGCATCGACGGCGTCTCGGCGATCGGGCGCACGGCTGCGGCGCGACGCTCGCGACGCCAGGTGCAGCTCGTCTTCCAGGACCCGTTCTCTGCGCTGGATCCGCGGATGCCGGTGGGTGACTCGATCGCGGAGGCTCTGCGCGCGACCGGCCGGCGCTGGTCGAAGCCTGCGCGCATCGCGCGTGTACGCGAACTGCTCACCCAGGTCCATCTCGATCCGGATCGTGCCGGCGAGCGTCCCGGGGCGTTCTCGGGGGGCCAGCGGCAGCGGGTCACCATCGCACGCGCGCTGGCCGGGGAGCCCACCCTGCTCGTCGCCGATGAGGTGACCAGCGCCCTGGACGTCTCGGTGCAGGGGGCGATCCTGAACCTGTTGCGTGAACTGCAGGCCGAGCTCGGGCTCTCGATGCTTTTCATCACGCACAATCTCGCCGTGGTCCGCTACATCAGCGACGAGATCTGCGTGCTGCGTGGCGGACGGCTTATCGAGTCGGGGCCCACGGAATCTCTCACCGAGACCCCGGGCGACCCCTACACAACGGAGTTGCTCGAATCGGTGCCGGTGCTCGGCGAAAGGATGGAGCTGTGATGGATGACATCTTCGACGCGGACTCCCGCATGCTAACGGATCGCCTCGTCGCGGTGCGCCGGGAGTTGCACGCGCAGCCGGAGGTCGGGCTGGATCTGCCCGCGACGCAGAAGGTCATCCTTCGCGAACTCGCCGGGCTTGGCATGGAGATCATGACCGGGCGATCACTGTCGTCGGTGACCGCCGTGCTGCGTGGCGCCCGCCCCGGGCCGGCAGTGCTGCTGCGGGCCGACATGGACGCGTTGCCGATCGCGGAGCGGTCCGAAGTGCCCTACGCGTCGCACAACGGCGCCATGCACGCGTGCGGGCACGATCTGCACATGGCGGGGCTGCTCGGAGCAGCACGGCTGCTCGCCACCCGCCGCGACGAGCTTGCCGGCACCGTGGTGTTCGCCTTCCAGCCCGGAGAAGAAGGCTTCGCCGGAGGACGCATGATGATCGAAGAGGGCCTGGTAACCGCATCCGGCACCCGTCCGGTGGCCGCATACGCGACGCACGTGGACTGCGAGACGCCACGTGGTCGGCTCATCACGCGGCCCGGACCGATGATGGCCAGCGCGAGCGGAATGAAGATGAGCGTGCGCGGAACGGGCGGGCACGCCGCGCGTCCTCACCAGGCTGTCGATCCCGTCCCGGTCGCCGCGGAGATCATCCTCGCCGTCCAGACCTTCGCCGCGCGGCGGATCGCCGCGACCGATCCTGCCGTGATCTCCATCACGCGGTTGCACTCCGATGCCGAGGCGGGCAACGTCCTGGCAGGAACTGTCGACCTCGAGGCGAACATCCGCACGCTGTCTCCGACCGCGCTGGAAACCGTCCGCACCGACTTGCCCGCACTGGTCACGGCGATAGCCGAAGCGCACGGGTGCCGCGTCGACGTCCAGTTCATCGACTCCTACCCGGTCACGGTCAATGATCCCAGCGAGACGGAATGGGTGCTGAGCCTGCTCGATGAACGGCCGGAAGACGTCGTGCGGCTGGCCGAGCCCTCGATGGCGTCGGAGGATTTCGCCTACATTCTCGAGGAGATCCCGGGGACTCTTGTTTTCTTCGGTGTGGAGCCCGAAGGCGGGTCCGCGCCGTTGCACTCCGACCGCGCGCGGTTCGATGACACTCTGCTGGCAACCCAGGCGGCGATCATGGCGCAGCTGGCGTGGCGACGGCTGGAGCGGACTGCGGACAGCTGACCGACGCGGAATGCGCGCTCCACTCATCGTTTTCGCGCGCCGAAAGGGCATGTTCCGAAGTTCCAGACATGCTCACAGACGAACTACGGGAAGCGAGCAGACACTCGATGGTGCATCTTGAGAAGTGCACCCCCTCCCCCGTATCGGGGCACCTGCTCGTATACGGGCAGTCATCGCTGAAGTGAGAATGGCGATGAAGATGAGGCCGAACAGTATCGCCATGGCGCCGGCGGGTGAGCCTCCGCGCATGACGTGCGCGACCCCCAGCACGAGGCTGAGCACGGCGGCGATGAGGATGACGACCCCGCGGTGACCAAATAGGTTCCGAAGTTCATGACCGCCCTATGCAGCGTGCCCGCGCCGGTGGCGGCCTCTACCCTGGCCGAATGACGACCGTCCCGCGCTTCGTGCGTTTAACATCCCCATTCTGGTTCGCCTTCCAGGGGTACATCGACGAGCAGAACGGGACGGAGGTTGTCCCTGACGGTCGAAGATAACATCGAGGGCCTCCCCCGATGCAACACGCGTCAGGAGAACTACCTGGTCCTCACAGACCGGCCGGCGGACGTCGAGAACTCCTTGAATGCGAGCGCACGACCCAGTTCCGCGGCCGCCCATGCGAACACGCCCCGCAGCAGGTTCATCGGGTCGAGGACCAGGTACTTCCGACTGTGGAGGGCGCCGCCGCGGCCGGGGACGCGTCGAAGGTGCCCAGGCAAAAGCCTCCCAGGGCGATGAACTCGTCGTCGTCGGTGGCCAGGGTGTTGTGCGACGGATGATGTCAGAGTTCATCTCGTCGACGGTCCGGTGGGGCCGGTTGGACAGCTCGATGATGCGAGCGTGCCCGAAGTGGTGGTCGGACGAGAAGAAAACCCGGCATCCGGCAGGCAGTTCCAGATGCTCCATACCCGTCCATGCGCAGTTCAAGCAGCCGGGTGTTCCCTCAGCCATTCGGTGACCCCATACCGCAGCAGCCCGTCAGTGAATCGCCCATCCATCCCAGTGGTCGTTTGTCAACATCCGCCAGCCCGCCGACGGGAAACCCATTGCAACCATGCAGATGCCGACAACCGGGCAGTATGAGTATTACAACTCTTGCCGCTGATCTGGGATTTGGGCTCGTGTAATTCTCAACTACCGTGCGAATTGGGCCTACGACATGAGGAGCCGAGGATCCGAAGCCACCAGTCTCAACATTCTGCGAATTGATCAATGCGGTCTCAACTTGTGTGAGAATCCACATCCAAAGACTCGATGTGTCGCCGTAGGCGGCGCAGCGAGTCTTTTGCGTTGCTGGCGTCGGATCGAATGCGCCCCGGGCGGGCCCACGCTGCCAGCACGGCCCCCGTGACCTTCGTCGCCCTCTCCGGCCCTCGAGCCCGCAGCCGCCGCTAGCGTGGAAGCATGACCGATGCCGCGGCATCCACCCCTCGCTCGTCCGGGATCCCACTCGGCGATCGCCCCGCCGACGCCGTGCCCGCGCACTGGCTGCTGGCCAGGGTCGGCAAGAAGGTGCTGCGCCCGGGCGGAGTGAAGCTGACGAAGCGATTGGTCGGGATGCTGCCGCTGGGCGGCTCCGACGTCGTCGAGCTCGCCCCGGGTCTGGGGTTGACGGCGCGGATGCTGCTGGATGGGCATCCCGCGTCGTACATCGGCGTGGAAGACGACGCGTCGGCCGCGGCTCTCGCCGCCGACGCTATCGGCGAGCGCGGGCGCGTCATCGTCGGTGATGCGAAGAGCACCGGCTTGCCCGACGCTTCATGCGACGTCGTGCTGACCGAGGCGATGCTCACGATGCACACCAACGCGCACCGAGGGGAGATCCTCGATGAAGTCGCGCGCATCCTGCGGCCGGGTGGCTGCTATGCGGTGCACGAGCTCGCCCTGGTGCCCGACGACATCACCCCAGCCCAGGCTGACGACGTGCGGCTCTCGCTGGTGCGTTCGCAGAAGGTCAATACCCGCCCGCAGACCACACCCGAGTGGCGCGCTCTGTTCGCCGCGCATGGATTCGACGTCCAGCGACTCGAACATGCGCCGATGCGCCTGCTGCACCTGCGACGCCTGGTCGCCGACGAGGGGGTACGCGGCACGCTGCGCATCGCGCGGAACGTGTTGCGTGACGCCGACGTCCGCCGGCGCATGCTGACGATGCGCGCGGCATTCAAGCGCAACGAAGACCACATCGCCGCCATCGCGATCGTGGCCGTCCGGCGAGAGGAGAGAGCATGACCGATTCTCAGGAGCAGATCGTCGACGCCCGGGTGCGCGGCGAGATGAGCTGCGCCGACATGGCGATGGGCGCGTTCGACGCGTTGACAGACCAGGCGAGCTTCGTGCTCGTGGCCAATCACGACCCGCGCGGCATCCACTACATGCTGCAGGCCGAACGCCCCGGCACCTCCGGCTGGGAAGACCTCGAGTCGGGCCCCGAGCTCTGGCGGGCACGCATCACGCGCACTGCTACTGCCTGACCCGACATCGGCGGGGCGCCTCGCGCGCCGCGCTCAGAACACCGCGATCGGATTGACCGCGAGGCCCGCGGTGCCGGTGATGCGCGGCGGCGCCACGACGAGCATGAAGCTCCATCGTTGCCGTGCTGAGCACAGGTCGGCGAGCTCATCAAGGCAGGCGGCGTCGATCAGCGGAAGCCCCAGCCGCGCCAGCGCGACCTGATGCATCGGCAGGGGGAAGACCGGGGGTCGCGCGTCGCCGATGTCGCCGACGTAAAGCGCCGCGCCGTGCTCGTCGAGCCAGGCGACGGCGCTCAGGTCGAGGCCGGGAACCGGCCGCCCCATCGGCTGGTTCACGTCCCAGCCGGCGCGCACCACGATCGCATCGCCCGGGTGCACCGAGGTGCCGGCGCGGTCGAGCGCGGCATCCAGATCCGCTCCACTGACCCGGTGATCGGCGGGGATGCTGCCACGCCGAGGCGCCAGGTCGAGAAGCACTCCCCGGGTGACGATGCCCTTGCCGGCGTGGTCGGCGGAGCCATGACGGACGCCCGTGGGGGTGATCGCCTGTTCGAGCGGAACACCCGGGTAGACCTTGTCTCCGGCAGGAATGTGGCAGAGCGCATCGAGATGCGTCAGAGCGGCGTTGTGGGTGTTGACGAGCAGTGAATCGGTCACGGCTGTGGGGCGGATGCCGTTGAAGTTGACGACCTGCATGACCGCGGCGGGTACCGTCGCGGGGCTTCCGACGGGCGTGAGACCGGTCGTCAGCGGCGCGGGCGCGGTCGCCCGTGCGAGACTCACCGAGGTGCCCTCGCGGACCTCGGCCGCAGCCCGAGCTCGTGCGGCGTCGTCGATCAGATTGAGCGTGCCGATCTCGTCTTCGGCACCCCAACGCCCCCAGTTGCTCGGCAGACCGGCCTCGTTCACGCGTCCACCGTTCTGGTACGCAGGCCCGTCCGCGTCTGGCCGTGCACACCTGCCAGCACCTCGACGGCGGCGCGCAGCTGCTCCTCACCGGTGCCGCGGGCGCTGACGTATCCGTCGGGCCGTAGGAGGATCCAGTCGCCGGCCCGGGCAGCAAGGGTCTCGTGGACGCAGCCGTCGAGGTCCCGCACCGCCGCATCCTGGCGGCGGCTGATCGTCACCTCGTCCACCCACGCGGGCATCGCGGCGTTGACCGCGTCGATCCCACCGCCGGCGAAGACGAGAAGGTGCCAGCCCGGGTTCCGCAGCGCCGCGCGCAACATCGTCCAGCCGGGCGATTGGGCGTCTTCAGCAGAGACCTGAGTGAGCCGCTCGCCGGGTCGAGGCCCTTGGGCGGTTCCGCCGGCCGGCACGGTGAGCGGGCTGTCGGGGTAGCCGATCGTCAGGCCCGACATGTTGCGGATCAGCTGACGCGCGAAATCGCGATCCGTCTCGCGCACGTCGACGTCATCACCGTCCGCGGGCACCATGGCGTTCTCCATGACCTCGCTCGTCGAGGAGAGCAGAGCGCGGCCGATGGGTACGCGTTCGGCGTCGTAGGTGCTGAGCAACTCGGGATCGGCGTCACCCCGGATGACCATGGCGAGTTTCCAGGCCAGGTTGTACGCGTCTTGGATGCCGGTGTTCAGGCCCTGTCCGGATGCCGGGGAGTGCACGTGCGCCGCGTCGCCGGAGACGAAGCAGCGTCCGACGTGCATCGCCGGTACGGCCCGCTGCTGGATGGTGAACTTCGATGTCCAGCTGGGACGCTCGACGATGGTCTGGTCTCCCAACGCCCGAGAGAGCTTCTCGGAGAATTGCCGGGCGATCTGGTCGGGGCGGTCAGGATCGCCCTCGCCCTTGGTGTCCAGCAGCCGCCACTTGCCCGGTTCGGGGAAGGGGAACAGCATGAGCGCGCCGTCACCGGGGAACAGCCAGTGCACGCCGTCGCGGTCGAGGTCGGTGTGCACTATGGCGTCGGCGATCAGCCAGGTGTGGGCAGGTTCGCCCTCCAACCGCAGCCCGAGCGACTTGCGAATGGTCGAGTGTCCGCCGTCGCAGCCCCACAGGTATTGCGTGCGCACCGTCTCACGCACGCCACCGCCCGAGTCGCCGTCCCCACACAGCACGGCCGTGACGCCCTCGTCGTCTTGCTCGAACGACTCCAGTCTCGTGCTCCATTCCACGGCGACATCGGCTGCCGCGGCGTCCGCTCGAAGCACGCGCTCGATGATGACCTGATCGATGTTGAACATGAACGGGAATCGCGTCGGCAACCCGTCGAAACGGAAATCGACCCGATTCGCGGGACCACCCTGGTGGCGTATGAACGCGTTGACCCGCGTTCCGTGGGGAGCGATTTCGCCGAGCAGCCCGAGCTGGTCGTAGATCTCGAGACTGCGGGCGTGCGCGCCCAGTGCTCGACTCGTCGTCGCGGGGCCGGCTGCGGCATCCACCAGCCGAACCTTCACCCCCGACCGGGCCAGGAGCGACGCGGCCATCAGACCGACCGGACCGGCCCCCACCACGAGGACATCCTCATCGAAAGTCGTCATCCCTTCGCACCTCCAGTGTTAGCTATACTGACACTGCAGAATACACCCGCGAAGGAGACGTGCACGATGAGCGCTGAGTTGCAGCCCGACGCCGACCTGCCCCTGCTTGCGCTTCTGCACCGAGCGGCACGCTGGTTCGGCGACGAGTTCCTGGCGCGGTTGGCGGCAGCCGGCGTCGACCCGATCACACCGGCCCACGCGACCGTGCTCAGTCATCTCGACGCAGACACGGCGCTGAGCATCTCTGAGCTGGCGCGCAGGGCGGATGTGACGCGGCAGACCATGCACCGTTCCGTCACCCAGCTCATCGATGAGGGTCTGCTGCGCAGCGCGCCGGGTCCGGGCTTCCCGCGCAGCACCCTGGTCAGCCTGACCAGTGCCGGCGTCCGGCGCCGGCACGTCGCCCTCGGGATTCTCCACGACCTCGAGGACGAATTGGGCGGGCGGCTCGGAACGGAGACGGTGACCGAATTGCGCAGCACCCTCAGCCAGGTGCAGCCCGGCTGACGACCGAAGGTCCACGCGACCCACTGATCTCGAGAGCACGCCGGCGCGCAGCATCCCGTCCCAAAGGACGGCACGTCATCGTCATTCGGCCGCTTCGCGCCGCACCCGGCGCAGCCCGATCATCCCCGCGACGGCGGCGAACGGCTTCAGCCAGGTCAGCTCGCCGAAGCGGTACTCGCGACCGCGCACGAGTCGTGCGGCGAGGTCGGGACGCAGCATCCTGAGGTACGTCCGCCCCCTCAGCGCGTGCAGCGGGTCGGACACGACCTTGATGACATCGGCGTTCTCGATCATCGGGATCGCGTTGCGGATGTTCTCTTCGGTCGTCCCGCTCGCCCGCTCGCGCAGCAGCCGGCCGGCGTAGCCCCGAGCGTCGCGCGCGTAGCGTGCCATGACGTCGGCCTCGGGGTCGTCGCCCTCGACCGCTCCTCCGCAGACGACGAGCACGGCATCTGGCCCATCGAGTGACCGGATGCCGGCACGCACGCGATACCGATTGACGAGGTTCGCGCGGCGCCCCTTGTTGCCGAAGCCGAGCACGACGACCGCTTCGCTGCGCGGGTGCGGCACACCCGGCCCGAGTTCGCGCCGACTCGCCCGCCAGTTCAGGTACTCGCCCCAGGCGAGCACGCCGCCGAGCACCCCCAGCGGGATCGCGATCAGTCGGGCGCGCACGAGACCAGCGTAGGCGCGCATGCACCGTCCGTTGAGCGAGGAGCGAAGCGACGAGTCGACATGACGCCGCACCGGGGCAGACGTTTCGACTCGCTTCGCTCGCTCAACGAACGAGAATCAGTGCGAACGAGCGGCCGACCCGGTCAGGCGTTCGCGACGTCCTCCACGAGCGCGTCGTCGGCCGCGACCCGTGCCATGGCGCGCTCCACCGCATCGACGTCGCGCACGGCGCCCTTGTCGGCCGACTGCGCCATCACGGCGTACGCGCGCAGCGCCGCCGACACCTCGCGCACGCGGGTGCGCGGCCGGTATCCGCCGGCCGCCAGCAGCGCGCGACGCCGGTCGGCGAGCACCTCGTCGGGCACCTCGAGCACGAGCGAGCGGCTCGGGATGTCGATCGAGACGGTGTCGCCGTCCTCGACCAGCGCGATCACCCCGCCCGACGCGGCCTCGGGCGAGACGTGACCGATCGACAGGCCGCTGGTACCGCCCGAGAACCGGCCGTCGGTGATGAGCGCGCACTTCTTGCCCAGACCGCGGCCCTTCAAGAACGAGGTGGGGTACAGCATCTCCTGCATGCCCGGTCCGCCCTTGGGCCCCTCGTAGCGGATGACGACGACATCGCCCTCGCCCACCTGCTTGTTGAGGATCTTCTCGACCGCCTCTTCCTGCGACTCGCACACGACCGCAGGCCCAGAGAACGTCCAGATCGACGGGTCGACGCCGGCGGTCTTCACGACGGCGCCGTCGACGGCGATGTTGCCGCGCAGCACGCCGAGCCCGCCGTCGGCGGAGTACGCGTGTTCGACGTCGCGGATGCAGCCGCCCGCGGCATCCTCATCCAGCGCCAGCCACCGCTCCGACTGGCTGAACGCGGTCGACGACCGCTTGCCGCCGGGAGCGGCGAACCACACGTCGCGCGCCTCCTCGCTGACCGCGCCGCCGCGGATGTCCCACGCGTCGAGCCACTCGCCGAGCGACGGCGCGTGCACCGCGTGGACGTTCTCGTGCAGCAGCCCGCCACGGCGCAGCTCGCCGAGGATGGCCGGGATGCCGCCGGCCCGGTGCACATCCTCCATGTAATAGGTGCGATCGCCCGCGACGTTCGGCGCGACCTTCGCCAGGCACGGCACCCGGCGCGAGACGGCGTCGATCTCGTCGAGCCCGTAGGCGACGCCGGCCTCGTGCGCCGCGGCGAGCAGGTGCAGGATCGTGTTGGTCGATCCACCCATCGCGATGTCGAGCGCCATGGCGTTGTCGAACGCCTCGGGGGTCGCGATGTTGCGCGGCAGCACCGAGTCGTCATCGTCGTCGTAGTACCTGTGCGCGATGTCGACGACCACGGAACCGGCCCGCTCATACAGCGCGCGACGGGCGGTGTGTGTGGCCAGCACCGACCCGTTGCCCGGCAGCGCGAGGCCCATGGCCTCGGTGAGGCAGTTCATCGAGTTCGCGGTGAACATGCCCGAGCACGAGCCGCACGTGGGGCAGGCCGACTCTTCGATGCGCAGGATGTCGGCATCCGAGATGCTCTCGTTCACGGCCTCGCTGATCGCGTCGACGAGGTCGAGGGTGCGCACAGTGCCGTCCTGCAGCACGGCACGGCCCGACTCCATCGGGCCGCCCGAGACGAACACGGTCGGGATGTTCAGACGCAACGCCGCCAGCAGCATGCCGGGCGTGATCTTGTCGCAGTTCGAGATGCACACGAGCGCATCGGCCTGGTGCGCGTTCGTCATGTACTCGACCGAGTCTGCGATGAGGTCACGGCTGGGCAGCGAGTAGAGCATGCCCGAGTGCCCCATCGCGATGCCGTCGTCGACGGCGATCGTGTTGAACTCGCGGGCGATGCCGCCGGCCTGCTTGATGGCCTCGCACACGATGCGGCCGACCGGCTGCAGGTGCGTGTGACCGGGGACGAACTCGGTGAAGCTGTTGGCCACAGCGATGATCGGCTTGCCGAAATCGCCGGCGTCGACGCCCGAGGCGCGCATGAGCGCGCGGGCGCCGGCCATGTTGCGGCCATGGGTGACAGTGCGGGAGCGGAGTACGGGCATTCCCTGATTATGGGGTGGTGGTGGGATGCCGCGGCAGACGCCGCTGGTACTAGTGCTGACACCACTAGCCTGGTGTGATGGTGGTCGATCCGCGGCGTCGTGAACTAGGTGCGTTCCTGCGTTCGCGCCGCGAACGGCTCGACCGCACAGCGCTCGGCCTGCCGCCGGGCACGCGCGGACGAACCACGGGGCTGCGCCGCGAAGAGGTCAGTGTCGACTCGGGGGTGAGCATCACCTGGTACACGTGGCTCGAGCAGGGCCGCGACATCCACCCCTCCCGCCAGGTGCTGCTCGCGGTCGCCGATGCCCTGCGGCTCACCGAAGCCGAACGACGCTACGTGCTCGATCTCGCCGGCTACGCCCCGCCACGCCCGGCGCGGGTCGAAGAGGCGCCGGCACACGTGCAGCGGCTCATGGACGCCCTCCCCCATCCGGCCTATGCGCTCGCGCCCGACTGGGGCATGGCCGGATGGAACGCGGCGTATGAGCGGCTGTATCCGCCGATCGCCGACGTCGCCCGCGGCGAGCGCAACCTGCTGTGGCTCGTGTTCACCGACCCGTACGTGCGGCAGTTGCTGGATGACTGGGATGTCACCAGCCGGTGCTTTCTCGCCGAGTTCCGCGCCGAGGTGGCCCGGTCGCCCGGGCCGCATGTGGCGCAGCTCGTGCAGGCGCTCGTCGAGGCGAGCCCGGAGTTCCGTGCCGGGTGGGAGTCGTACGACATCGGCGGCTTCGAGTCCCGCGAGCGCGTGTTCCACCTGCCCGACGGCCGGGCCGCGACGTTCGAGCACCATCAGCTGCGCCCGTCCGACCGCCCCGACCTGCAGGTCGTGCTCTACACGCCGGTGTAGCCCGGAGACAGGCTCAGCGGGCCGCGGTCAGGAACTCCTTCGCGATGGGGCCCGCGGTGTCGGCACCGCTGCTGCCCGTGTCGACGAAGACGGCCACCGCAAGGTCGTCTTGGGCCGCGACCATCCACGCGTGGACCTCGGACTTTCCGTCCTGCGTGAACTCGGCGGTGCCGGTCTTCGCGATGACGGGCGTGCCGGGCACGTCTTTCAAAACGACGGCGGTGCCGTCTACGACCGGCTGCCGGAAGATCGTCTTCAGCTGCCGGGCCTCCTCGGTGCTCAGGGGCGTCACGGAGTCGGGCACCTTTCCCTGCTGCGAGGGGAACAGCGTCGGAACGACGGTGTGGCCGGCCTGGATCGATGCGATGCCGGCGGCCATGGCCACGGGCGAGGCGAGCACCTTGCCCTGGCCGATCACGTCGGCGGCGGCCTCGGTGACAGACCCGGCCTCGGGGATCTGACCCGGAAAACTGTCGACGCCCGGAACGTCCGCAATGCCGAATCCCAGGCTCTGGGCGGCGTCGGTGACGTCGCCGATCTTGTTGCGAGCGTTGATCATCGCGGTGTTGCACGACTGGGCGATCGCCGTCTTCAGCGGGATCTTTCCGGTTGCGGACGAGGGATACCAGGAGTCGTTCACGAACTTGTAGCCGTCGACGACGGCCTCGTCGGTGCAGTCGACCTTCGAGTCGGGGGTCAATCCGGCGCGAAGGAGTGCGAGCGTGTCGAACATCTTGAACGTCGACCCGGGCGGCACCTGCCCGTTCATCGCCGCGTTGAACGCGCCCGTTCCCGGACCGTTGGCCGCCGCCAGGATCGCTCCGTCGCTCGGGCGAATCGCCACCAGGGCGCTGGCGGGACCGATGTCTTTCAGCGCTGACTCGGCGATGGTCTGCAGGTGTTCGTCCAGGGTCGTCTGCAGCGGCTCTCCGGGCTTCGGCTCTGCCGTGAAGAGCGTGGTCGGGTCTCCGGCCTGCGGCACCCGGCTGATCTGCACGCCCACCGTTCCCCTCAAGCGCTCGTCGTAGCGCTGCTCCAGTCCGCTGAGCCCGACCGTGTCGGTCGCCTCGTACTTACCGGGGTTCTTCTCCATGATCTCTGCGGTGACCGGGCCGACCGCGCCGAGCAGTGGACTCGCGAACCCCCGGTACGGCCCGAGCTGCATCGAACCCGGCATCGCAAGCACACCGGTGATGTCGGTTGCATGGGCCGCCCCCGACGGGACGTCGGCCTCGCGATAGGTGATCGCCTGCACGAATTGCTTCTCGCCACCCGATTTCACCCGCCCCACGAAGTCGTCGGCGTCGACTCCGACGAGCGGCGCCAGTTCGCGCGCCGATGCGAGCGCTTGGTCCAGCGTGATGTGGCTCTTGTCGATGCCGTAGGTCACAACCGGACGGCTCGTGATCAGCGCGTCGCCATCGCTGCCGAGGATGTCTGCGCGCGGAGGAGCCTGCGTCGTACGACGCAGCACGTCACCGGTGTGAAGGTCGGGCTGGACGATCGCCGGCGACCAGTCCACGTACCACTCGCCGTCCTTCTTCGTCGTCTTCACCGTGGTCGTGTAGGTCCACTTCTGTGCACCGGCCGGCCAGCTCCAGTGGGCAACGGCGGTGCCGCGGTCGTCTTCGATGTCGGGGGCGTCGATCTTCACCGTGGGCTTCATATCGCCCAGGCCCTTCACGATGCCGGAGTACTCCTCCTGCGCCTGCGACGCCGATGCGCCGCTCAGCCGCACATGGCTGAAGTCTCCCGACACGAGCGCCTTGCGCAGTGCCGCCGTATCGGGCTCGTTCGTGGCGGTGCACGCGGAGAGCGAAGAGGCGAGAACACAGAGCGTCGCGGCCGCAGCGAGGCGCAACGTCCACCGGGACGGAGAAGAGATCGGCACCCTGGCAATCTATATGAGATCAGGCGGCGAGCCCCCCGAGCCACAGGCCCAGCGCCGCCGCGGCGAGCGCGACCACCAGCATCCCGAATCCGTTTGCCACCGCGACGCGCCAGCGGCCTTCCTGCGCGAGACGCACGGTCTCGTAGCTCGCGGTCGAGAAGGTCGTGTAGCCGCCGAGCAGGCCGGTGCCCAGCACCACGGCCCACGGGCCCAGCCCTGCCGCCATGGCCGTGACGAAGCCGAGCACGAGCGACCCCGACACGTTGATGACGGTCGTGCCGAGCGGGTACGGCACGCGCACCCGCTCCTTGATCACGCCGTCGAGCGTCATGCGGCACGCCGCGCCCACACCGCCGGCGAGCGCGACCGCCAGCGCAAGCCAGATGCCCGTCACGAGTCGGGATCCTCGACGCCACGTGCGCGCGTATCACGGGCCCCCAGGAGGATGCCGGCGAGGGATGCCGCGGCTCCGACGAGGACGGTGGCGACGGCGTAGAGCACGCCGGGCCAGACGTCGCCGGTGACGAAGAGCCCGTCGGTGCCGACGGCGAACGTCGAGTACGTCGTGAACCCGCCGAGCACGCCGGTGCCCGCGAACAGGCGCACGGCGCGGCGACGTCCGACGTCGGGACCGCGCCGGGCGAGTGCCGCCAGGAGCCAGCCCAAGAGGAAGGCACCCACGACGTTGATGAGCAGAATGGGCCACGGCATCCCACCCCACTCGGGCAGGGCGATCGACAGCAGGTAGCGTGCGAGCGTGCCGATGAAGCCGCCGGCGACCACGAGGCCGACCGACGACCAGCGCAGATGCAGGGGTCGCGTGTTCGCGGGCGATGTCACGCGGTCACTCCCAGGGCAGCGGCTCGGAGCCTGCCACCGGCTTCAGCGGAACGACCAGCACCGGCCGATGCTGCCGATGCGCGAGGTGACTGGCCACCGACCCCTGGAAGAACTCACGCAGCGTCTCGCGCATGGTCGCCTCGCGGGTGCCGACGACGATGTATCGCGCATTCACCGCCTCGGCGAGCCGCCCGAGCGCGTGCCCGGGGTCGCCGGCCAGCTCGCGGCCGGTCCACTCCACCCCGCTGCCGGCGAGTACGTCGTCGATGTGTGCGGCCAGCGATGCGTCGAACTCGCCCTCGCGCTCGTCGGGCAGGTCGGGGTCGATCGAGCGGGTCACGGCCGTGCCGTCGAGCTGCTCGCCCACGGTGTATCGCTCGAGGTCGACGTGTGCGCAGACGAGATCGGCGCCGAGGTCGTGTGCGAGGCGCGCGGCCTCGCGCAGGACGGCGTCGGGCAGGCCCTTCTGCACTCCGACGAGGATCGTTGCCATGGTGTCCTCCTGCATCCGCGCTCCCGTCCCGTCGCCGAGCACGCCGTGCACGCGCGGCGTCTGCGACAGGGACCGTTGTCGGCGGCGCCGAGGTTGTTCGCGGTGAGCCCCACCACCGCCTGGGTCCAGTGTGCCACACGCCGGGCCGCGTCATCCCGCCTTCCGTCCCCTCTGCCCGTGAGAGAGCAACGGGCGGACGAGGATGCGGTTGTCTCCCTCTCTCTGGTCCGCCCGTTGCACTCTCACCGATCGGACGGGCCGGGATGCCGCGGGCAGCGGGTCAGCGCCCGCGACCGACGGCGGCGACCACGCCGTGCACGCTGCGCTCGAGAAAGTCCACGATCTCCTCGACGGGGCGCTCGGCCTCCACCGCGAGCTCGACGAGCACCTCCTCGGTGAACCCGACCCAGGCGCGCAGCGCGACGCGCAGCAGCTCGGTCTGCGGCATCCCGAGCTCGATGAACACGTCGAGCAGGCGACGCGCGTTCTCGTCGCGGGACTGGTCGATGACCTCGCGGATCGCCGGGTCGCCGCTGGCAACGCCGCGCACGAGCGAGTAGAACGTGCCGCGGTGCTCGCGCACGAACACGACGATGCGGGCGAGCGTGTCGTGCAGCCGCTCGAGCGCAGGCAGCTCGGGCCGGGGCTCACTGGCGCGCAGCAGGCTGTCGCGCGCGGTGAGGACCACCTCGCGGTGCAACCCCTGGCGCGAACCGAAGTAGTGGAAGACGAGGCCCCGCGACACCTCGGCCTGCTCCGAGAGCTCTTCGATCGTGAGCTCGTCGAGGGGACGGGATGCCAGAAAGTTGACGCCGAGCGCCACGAGCTGCGCCCGACGCTCCTGCGGGGTGAGCCGGCGGCGGCGGTCCTCGGACATGAAAGGAGCCTAATGCTCCGGCTTGTTGACTAGTTGTCAATAACGCCTCTAGGCTCGTCCCCGGACGCGACGACGACGTCGCGCCAGAACCAGGAGGTCCGATGTCGTTCCGCAGCTTCGCCCGTTCGCACCACGGGCGCGTCATCCTCACCGCCGTTCCGGTCGCCGCGGCCGTCACCCTGCTGACATCGGGCGTCGCCCAGGGAGCCGTACCCGTCTCGTTCGCCGTGTCGGGCACGCAGTTCCAGATCAGCGCCTCGCAGCTGGACGGCTCCGGGTTCTCGCAGTACGCCGGCGTCGCACAAGACACCGAGGGCGCGAACCACGCCGTCGCCATCGCGAACATCAAGTCGGCGACGCTCACCGACCTGTGCCAGTCGGTCATCACCGACACCCCGCTCGGCAAAGTGGGCCTGCTGATCACCGCGGGCGGCGGCAAGACGCCGGCCACGGCATCCGACCTCCAAATCGGCATGACCGGTCTGCGCGGCGACTCCGAGTTCAAGAACATCCGCATCGGCGTGGACGCGTCGACCGTCAACACGAAGGCCAAGGGATCGGCCGGCGACTTCGCACAGGACGCCGACACCGTCACGATCAAGAACCTCGAGCAGACGGCATGGAGCACCCAGGCATCGGTGTTCACGCTCAGCGGCATGTCGCTGAAGCTCACGGACGGGTCGAAGGGGTGCTTCTGAGCACCGTGACGCACCGGCAGCAGCGACGACGTGACACCGTGACCTCCACGGCGTGGTCGCGATTCGTCGCCTGGTGCCGGCGCCGCCCGTTCATCGGCGGCGTGCTTGTGATGCTCTCCGGGGTCGAGATGTTCTTCTCGGGGCAACTCGACCTCGGCCATATCCGGGTGCAGCTGGGCATCGAGGGCTTTCAGGCGACCGTGATCCCGATCGCGCTCGTGCTGCTGGGCGCGCTGGCCGTCGCGATGCCCGCGCACCACATCTTCTACGGCGTGCTCGCGCTGGTCGTGGCCGTCTACTCGCTCGTCGGCGTGAACCTCGGCGGATTCGTGCTCGGAATGCTGCTGGGCTGCGTCGGCGGCGTGATGGTGGTGGCATGGATGCCGCGGGCCGCGAAGCGCGCGAAGGCCGAGGCAGGCGCGGCCGGTGCGGGTGAGGCCGGCGCGGGTGCGGGTGAGGCCGGCGCGGGTGCGGGTGAGACGGCCCCGACGGCGGGCGCAGACGCATGAGCCGCCGACGGGCGGGTGCACTGGTCGGGGTGGCCGCGGTGGTCGGGAGCCTTCTCGCCGGAACGTCGATGGCGACGGCGGCTCCGGCATCCGCCCACATCTGCATCCCGGTGATCTGGCCGTGCGACGATCCGACGCCCGCGCCGAGCGACACCCCGACGCCGAGTGTGTCGGCGACCGCAACGCCGAGCCCGAGTGCGTCGGCCACCGCCGATCCGGGTGACGACGACGGCACCGGCGCGAAGGGCGACGACTCAGACGCGCCGAAGGATGACGCCGACGCCGCACCGAAGACCTGGTCGCTCATCAAGGACGACGACAGCCAGATCTTCACCCAGCCTCCGGCGCAGCTGGGCTCGGATTCGCTGTCGTTCTCGGGACTGAAGGGCATCGCGCTGGTCAGGCTGACCCTCGCCGACGGCAAGAAGATCGCGGCGATCCGCCTGCGGGCCGACCGCATCACGATCACGGGATTCAGCCTCACCGTGCGCGCGGCGACCGGACCCAAGCTCGTGACGACCGCCGACACGATGACGCTCGAGGGCAACGTGAACGTGTACGTGAACTCCCTCACGGCGACCACCGCGGGCGGAAAGTCGTACACCCTCGGAGCCGACACCCCGCCCCCGGCCGACGGCATCACCCCGAAGCTGCTGCGGGTCACGCTGGGCCTCGTCGGCTCGAGCGCGGACTCGATCACCTACACGAACACCGACCAGCAGATGCACGAGTGACGGGATGCGGCGGCCCGCGGCATCCCGCCCGTCACCGCCGCACACCGCACCCCGGCCGCCTCGCCCAGCCCGTCCAACCCGCCCAACCCGCCCAGCCCGTCCAACCCGTGAGAGTGCAACTGGTGGACGAGAGGTAGGGAACCACCCGCTCCCTCGTCCACCCGCTGCACTCTCACCGACCGCCGCACGGTGCCGGGCCCGGCCCACCGTCTCACGCCAGGGGCTGGGCGAAGGGCTCCTCGGGATCGTCGGGCGGCGGGAGCGTCTCGATCGGCCCGGTGAGCGGCCCGTTGAGGCCGGCCAGCGGACCGGAGGGATCGGCGACCATCGCACCCGGCAGGGTCAGAGGGCCGGTCACGACCGGGGGTTCGGTGGGGGATGCCGCGGCCTCCGAGACCCCGGAACGCACCGCGCCCACGCCCGCGACGATCACCAGCGCGATGCCGATCAGCTCGAACAGGACGAGATCCTGTCCCAGCAGCACGAAGCCCGCCAGCGCCGCGGTCGCCGGCGCCATGCTCATCAGCACCGCGAACGCCGATGCCGGCAGCCGGCGCAGCGCGATGAGCTCGAACGCATACGGGATCGTGCTCGACAGCAATGCGACCGCGGCGCCCAGGCCCAGCACCTCGGGGCGCAACAGCGCCGAGCCCGCGGAAACGATGCCGAACGGCAGCGACAGCAGCGCACCGATGCCCATGGCGATGGCGAGGCCGTCGAGCTTCGCGAACCGCCGCCCCACGCGCGACGCCGCCAGGATGTAGAACGCCCAGCTCGCCGCGGCGCCCAACGCGAAGAGCACGCCGAGCGGGTCGATGCGGTCCCATCCTCCGCCGCCCAGGCACAGCACGCCGATGAATGCGATCCCCGCCCAGAGCCAGGCGCTCGCTCGGCGGCTGATGATGAGCGAGAGCACGAGAGGCCCGAGCACCTCGATCGTGACGGTGACGCCCAACGGCAGCCGCTGCAAGGCGAGATAGAACAGCCCGTTCATCGTCGCCAGCACGACGCCGTAGCCGAGAACGGCGAGCCAGTCCGATCGCGTGCGCCCGCGCATCCGCGGGCGGGTCAGCACCAGCAGCACGAGCGCTGAGAACACGAGGCGCAGCATCACCATGCCCAGCGGCCCCACGGAGGGGAAGACGAGCACGGCGATGGCGGCGCCGGCATCCATGCACAGCTCGCCGACGACGACGAGCCCCGTGGCCCAGAACGCGCTCGAGCGCGTCGACGCGCTCACTTCTTGGGTGCTGAGCAGATAGCTTCGCCGGCGACGACGTCGTGCGACTGCTCGGCGGTCCAGGGCAAGCCCACCGCCACGGCCTTCTCCCCCGACGCCGCCGGGGCCTTCACCGCGATGGCAGCGAGTTCGCGAGCCAGCGCCGCGACGACGTCAGCACCGGCCGACGAGTTGTTGAGGACGACAGCGACAGTGAGCCCGCTGTGGGGGTCGGAGAATGCGGCGGTCAGGTAGCCGCGCACAGAGCCGTACCCGCCGATGAAGCTGCCGACCTGCACGGCGCCTCCGCTGGTCGTGAACCACGTCGGTGCCGACGACGACACGGGCAGTGGCTCGGCGAACCGGGTCTTGCTCTTCACGAGGGTGCGGGCCGCCAGCGCGTGAACGTAGGTGGCGAGGTCGGTGATGTTGCTCACGACACCCGAATCCGAGCCGCCGTAGCTGGCCGACGCCTCGCTGACATCGGTCTGCTTCGCGCACTCGTACGCGCCCGACTTGTCTTTGGAGGCCAGGTAGAAGCCGTGCAGCGCGGTCGACGAATCGACGACCGGCAAGCCTGCGGCGCTTCCCGGAAGCTCCGTGTGCGTCATGTCCAGCGGATCGAAGACCTCTTCTTCGTACAGCTCGCGCATGGTCTTGCCGCTGGCCCGCTCAAGCGCGAGGCCGAGAAGCTGGTATCCGGCGTCAGAATCCCGGTAGGAGACGCCGGGCCTGACCTCGCCCGACACTTCGCCGACGCCGTAGCCGACCAGTTCACGCGGGTCCCACACGCGCGTCGGGTTCGTCACCGACTGGCCCCCGAGCATGGTGTCGTACGACCCCAGCCCGCTCGTGCCGTCACACAACTGTTGGAGCGTCACGTCGGTGAACCGCGGCATCCCGCCGACATAGTCGGTCACGGGGTCGTCGAGCTTGACGGTTCCCTTGTCATCGAGCGCGTAGAGCACGTCACAGGTCATCGCACGGGTGATCGGGCCGGCACGGAACGTCATGTCGACGTCGACCGGGGTCTTGCTGTCGGGCGAGACGGTTCCCAGGCCCTTCTGCCAGCTGCCGCTCCACGGCACCCAGACGCCGACGATCGCGCCCGATGAGCCCGTGGCGGTCATCGCGTCTTCGACCGCGCCTTGCAGCGCCTTCTGCGTGTCGGAGGGCAATGTCTTGTCGGGCGCGAGAGTCGCGAGACCTCCGGCAGCGGCGTCGCCCGAGCAGGACGCCAGTCCGAGGGTGAGCGCGACCGCGGCGGCGACGATGGCCGTCGCGCGCTTCATTCCGGAGCGGATCTGCATCCTCACCCCCCGTGATCGTGCAATAAGCATTCAAACACACCTTGCGCGCCGGCTCTGTGCTCGCCGGGCGCAGGTGACGCGCAATTACGTAGGCTTTCGGCATGCCCCATGTCTTCGACACTGACGCCGTAACAGCAATCCTGACCCACATGAACGGCGATCACACCGATGACAATCTGCTCATCGTGCGCGCGTTCGGCGAGCCCGATGCTGTCTCCGCACGCATGATCGGGCTGGACGGCGAGGCCGGTGAGTGGGAGGCGACGGGGGTGGATGCCGCGGCCACCACCGTGCGCGTCCCCTGGCCCGGCGGCCCGATCACCGAGCGCCCGGCCGTGCGCAAGGCCGTCGTGCTCGTCTACCGCGAGGCGTGCGCGCGCCTGGGCGTGGAGCCGCGCTCGCACTGAGACCCGGCGCGGGCGCCGCGCTCGCACTGAAGCCAGGCGCGCGCGCCGCTGCCGGGCCGCGGTGCCGGGCCGCGCATCCATCGCCATCTGCCGCGCGCACTCGGCACCCTTCGCGCGCCGGCACACCGGTGTCCCTCTCGTTCGGTCGTCGCAGATTGCCGATTTTTCGGAGCGGGACCGTCATCTGTGACGACGGAAGATCGGAGCGACGATTCGGTCGTCACAGATGACCGTTTTCGTCGCTCAGAACCGTCATCTGTGACGACGGAAGCAGGGACGACGGGATGCCGCGGAGCCGACTCCTGCGCGGGCCAAAGGAGAATTAGCTTAGGTAACCCTTATCTTCAGCTATATTGAAGGCATGTCGCAGCCGATCTCCTTCTCGTCCGCACTGCGCGAGCGCTCGGGTGCTGCCCATGCCGGCAGCGAGCACTCCGGCTTCATGTCCGACCTGCTCCGCGGCGAAGGCACCCGCGAGGACTACATCGCCCTCGTCGTGCAGCACTGGTACGTCTACGCAGCCCTCGAAGCCGCGACCGAGCGGATGCGCCACGACCCGATCGCAGCACCTTTCATCAGCGACCGGCTGACCCGGCTGCCCGCGATCGAGGCCGACCTCGAGTTCCTCATCGGGCCCGACTGGCGCGACCAGATCGCTCCGTTGCCGGCCACCCGCCGTTACGTCGAGCGGATCTCACAGGTCGGCGCCGTGTGGGCCGGCGGTTTCGTCGCGCACCACTACACGCGCTACCTCGGCGACCTGTCGGGCGGGCTGTTCATCGGGCGCGTCATGCAGCGCCGCTTCGGCTTCGAGACCAACGGCATCGGCTTCTACCTCTTCGACGACATCGCCGATCCGGCCGAGTTCAAGAACGTGTACCGGGAACAGCTGGATGCCGCCCCCTGGGACGACGTCGAACGCGAGCGCGTCATCGACGAGGTGCTGTTGGCCTACCGCTTCAACACCGAGCTGTTCGAAGACCTCGCCGCCGCGAAGGACGAGCTCGTCGCCTGAGTCCCGGTCCGCCAGACGCGCGGGCCGCAGCCGCAAACCCGCATCAAGTCCTCAGACCGCGCCCGCCCGCACCCCGGCCATGAACCGCTGCACGTCCGGGTCGACCTGGATGTCGCGCGGCCGTAGCGGGCGCGTCAGGTACAGCCCGTCGAGTGAGGTCAGCCGCGACAGCGCCACGTACGTCTGCCCGGGGGCGAAGGCTCCCGCGCCGAGGTCGATGATCGCGCGGTCGTAGGTCTTGCCCTGCGACTTGTGGATCGTCACCGCCCACGCCAGCCGCAGCGGAAACTGCGTGAACTCGGCCGCGATGTCGCGGGTCAGCGCCTTCGTGCGCGGGTCGTACGCGTAGCGGAACTTCTCCCAGACACTGGGCTCGACGTCGTGCTCTTCGCCGTCGACGTCCACCCGCACGGTGTCGCCCGCGATGCGCGTCACCGTGCCGATCGTGCCGTTCACCCAGCGCGGCGGCCCGCCCTTCGACGCGACGTCGTTGCGCAGGAACATCACCTGCGCCCCGATCTTCAGCTGCAGCTCGACGTCGGCGGGATAGGCGTCGCCGCGCCCGAAGTCGCCGCTCACGTCGGCCATCGCCGTCTGCGCGCGCCCCGGCAGGGCGTTCAGATGCTTCTGGTTGATGGCCGTGACCCGGTCGTTGCGCGTGGCGAGCGTGATGATCGGCGGCTCTCCCGCGACCTGCTCGGGCGGGCGCCGTGCGCCGGTGTCGTTGAGCACCTTCGCGATGTCAGCGGTCACGTGACCGTGCCGCACCGCGTTGAGCATCGCCTTGAACCCCGGATCGGATTGACGATGGATGTCGCGCAGCTCGCGGATGTGCAGCTCGGCGCCATGCCGCCCGAGATCGAGCAGACCCGAAGAGTCGGGGGCCTCCCCCGCCCACACATGCGCGTCGAAGAACCAGAACGACCGGTAATGGTCGCTCACATAGCGTGCCTCGTCGCCGCGCGGCGGCACCGGAGCGAGCTGGTACGGGTCGCCGAACATGACGACCTGCACACCGCCGAACGGCTCGGCGCGCCGGCCCCGCGCCGTGCGCAGGGCCCGGTCGACGGCATCCATCAGATCCGCGTTCACCATCGAGATCTCATCGATCACGAGCGTGTCGATCGCGTTCAGCAGCTTGCGGGTCGCGTCGGACTGCGGCTCGTCTTTGGTGCCGATGAGCCCGATCGGCAGTTTGAACAGCGAGTGGATGGTCTGCCCCTCGACGTTCAGCGCCGCGACACCGGTCGGGGCGCAGACCGCGACCTGTTTCTGCGTGTTCCAGGCGAGGTGCTGCAGCAGCGTCGACTTGCCGGTGCCCGCGCGACCGGTCACGAACACGTGGTCACGGGTGTCTTCGATGAGGCGGAACACCTCCTCCTGCTCGGCGGAGAGGGAGGGAGCGGTCACCCGATCAATGGTACGGGGGTGGATGCCGCATCCCGCCCGGTTCTCCACAACCGCGTCCCACGTGTGCGGCGTTCTGCGTCATTCCCCAGGCTCGGACCGGGCCTCTTTCCTAGACTGGAGCCGTGGAAAAGGAGGCGCTGGACGCCGCGAAGCCCCCGGGCACACCCTCCGGCCCACCGGCGATGCCGGCGGGCGCCACCACCATGCCCCCGCCTGCGCTTCACACGCAGGCGTCGCCGGCCCCCGGCATCCCCCCGCGCAACGCCCACCCGGTGCGCGATCTCATCGCGGTCGGACTCACGGTCGCCGTACTGCTGGCGGCGCTGGCGGTCGGCGGCTTCTTCGTCTACCGCGCCCTCTACAGCCCGTCGGCATTCGTGCAGCACTATCTGTCGCTGCTGGCGAACGGCCACGCCGCCGATGCGCTGAAGGTGCCGGGTGTCGCGATCGACCGGTCCGATCTCGAGAAGGCCGGCCTGCCGAAGGATTCCTCCGAGGTGCTGCTGCGGCAGTCGGCGCTGTCGAGCCTCACCGATGTGCAGATCGTCTCGGAGACGCCGGAGGACGACGGCGACACGGCCGTCGCGGTGACGTACAAGGCCGGCCGGTACGCCGGCGTCACGACGTTCGAGATCGCCTCCGACGGCTGGGCGGGGTTCGTGCCGGTGTGGCGCTTCGCCCGCAGCCCGCTGGCGGTGATCGACCTCAGCGTGCACGGCTCGATGACGTTCCAGGTGAACGATTTCCGCCTCGACAAGCGGCAGGTCGCCCTGGCCGGGACCGCCGTCGACCCGGCCGACCCCGTGCCCATGCTCGTGTTCTCGCCCGGTGTGTACTCGATACGGGTCGACACGACGATCTCGTACTCCCAGGGCGTGGCCGTTCTCTCGGACGCCCCTATGAAGGATGTGCCCGTCGAGGTGCAGACTCAGCCCACCGACAAGTTCGTCGCCGTCGTGCAGGACCGCGTCGACGACTTCCTCGAGCAGTGCGCGACGCAGCAGGTGCTGCAGCCGACCGGCTGCCCGTTCGGCTACGTCGTGCACAACCGGCTCGCGGGGCTGCCGCACTGGTCGATCGACCAGGCGCCGAAGGTCGACGTCGTACCGTCAGGCGAAGGGTGGGCGATCCCCGAGACCGACGGCAAGGCGCACATCGTGGTCGACATCCAGTCGATCTACGACGGGTCGATCACGCACCTCGACGAGGATGTGCCGTTCACCCTCGTGGGGACCATCGACATCAGCGCGAACGGCGCCGCCTCGATCCGGGTGAGCGAACCCGGCTCGTGATCTGAGGCCGGCCGGCGCGGCCACCGGCCCGCGGCATCCCCTCACTGCCCTCACGCGCGCTCGCCACCGTCGCCCCCCTCACCACCCCTCCGAATTCATATGGAACCGTCCCACGCACATCAAACCGTCGGCAGTTTGATGTGCGTGGGACAGATTCATATGAATTTGGCGCCAGGGGGCGCCCGAGTTCATATGAATTTGGCGCCAGGGGGGCGCCCGAGCACCTCATGAGGCCAGGGCTCAGGATCCGAGCCGGGCCTCGCGCTCGGCCGCGCGCGCGTCGCGATCGGCCATTGCAGCGAGCCGCTCGTTGTAGGCGACCAGCTCGGCGTCGCCGGTGCGGTCGGCGTGCCGATCGCGGCGCTTCTGCACCTTCTCGTCGTTGCGCGCCCATTCGATGCCCACGATCACCGCGAGGATCAGGGTCGGGATCTCGCCCACCGACCAGGCGATGCCGCCCCCCACGTACTGGTCGGCCATCGGCGTCGCGCCCCAGGTGCGCCCCATCGACCCGAACCACTCGGCGACCATGAGCCCGCTGTGCATCATGATCGTGATGCCGAAGAACGCGTGCGTGGCCATCACCAGAATGAGGATGACGATGCGCATCGCGTACGGCAGCCGCGACGGCACCGGGTCGATGCCGACCAGCGACTGCACGAACAGATAGCCCGAGATGAGGAAGTGCACGATCATCCACTCGTGGCCGAGGTGGTCGTACATCGCCCAGCGCAGCAGGTCGGTGAAGTAGAAGATCCACAATGACCCGGCGAAGATGGCCGCCGCCACGATCGGGTTCGTGATGACCTTCGCGTACGGACTGTGCACGGCCCACATGATCCACTCGCGGGCGCCACGCGTGCCGTCGTGGCGCTTGTCGATGGCGCGCAGCGCGAGCGTCACCGGGGCGCCCGGCACCAGCAGCATGGGGATCGCCATCGTCAGCAGCATGTGCCCCATCATGTGCACGCTGAACAGGTAGTCCTGATACGCGTTCAGCGGCCCGCAGGTGACCCACGCCAGCAGCGCGAGCCCGAGCAGCCAGAACACCGTGCGCTGAACCGGCCACTTGTCGCCGCGCCGGTGCAGCCGACGGACGCCGGCGAGGTAGAAGAAGGCGCCGAACGCGCACACGAGCGCCCAGAGCAGGTCGATCTCCCACTGGGTGAACCAGCGCGCGAGGGTCAGCTCGGGCGGCAGCGGCGCCCCGGTGAGGATCTCGGCCGGTGTCTCCGACAGCGGTACTTGGGCGCCCGCCGGCGGAGGCGTGCGCGCGAGCGCGACCGCGACACCGCTGGCCAGGCCCATGATCGCGAGCTCGACGACCACGAAGCTCCAGAATCGACGGCGGGATGCCGCATCCCGCCGCACCCGCGAGATCAGCCGCGTGCGGTACACGGCTCCCAGCAGGCCGAGCAGCACGAGCGCTGCGGTTTTGACGAGCACGAGCTGGCCGTATCCCGAGGTGAACAGGCCGTCCAGCCCGCCCAGGCCGACGATCGCCCGGGCGACGCCAGAGACGGCCACGACGACGAACGCGATGATAGCGATCGTGGAGTAGCGGCCGAGCAGGTCGGCCATCTGATCCTTGTCGAGCAGCGGACGCACGACGATCAGCAGCACGAGTCCGCCGACCCAGACGGCGGCGCCGATCATGTGCAGGATCATCGCCGTCACCGCGATGTTGTGCGACGCCAGATCGCCCGAGTGCCCCTGCGTGCCCATCGGCACCAGCGACGCGAGAGCGAGAATCGCAACGAGCAGCGTCGCCGTCCAGCCACGGACCACGTACGTGAGGATCGTCAGCACCGCGCCGGCGAGCGTCGTGATGAGCCAGGTGATGCCTGCCTCGGTCGTGGTCAACCAGGTGCCCAGCTGCGAGCCGAACGTGTTGTCGAGCCCGACCGTCGGGTTGAAAGTGAGCACGAAGGTCAAGAATCCGGTGGTCGCCGAGGCCACCGTGAAGACACCGGCGGAAAGGGATGCCACGGCCAGCGCCAGCTCGAACGGCTTCTCGCCGACCTTCAGGCCGAACAGAGCGGTCACGAGCGTGCCGCACATGCCCGCGGCCGTCAGGTTCACGATCATCGTGACCAGCGGCAGTCCCCAGCGCACGACCGGCCCCGGGTCGCCCAGCGGCAGGGTCGCGGCCCCTCCGCCATAGGCGAGCGCCCACAGCGCCGCGACGAACGCGGCCACGACGAGGAGCGCGGGTCCGGCCGCCCGCAGCACGCGCGCCGAGCCCTCGCCCGCAGAGGCTCCGCGCGGCGCGTCGGTCCGGCGCGGAGAAGCAACGGGGATCACCCCTCAAGCCTAAGCGTCGGTGGAGGGGCGAAGCTCGCTCGAGCGCGCAGACAAGGGGAGAGGGGGATGCCGCAGCTCGCGGCATCCCCCTCTCTTGACGTCCGTCTTACTTGACGGCTGCCTTCAGCTTCGAGCCGGCGGTGACCTTCACGCGCTTGCCGGCCGGGATCTTGATCTCGGCGCCGGTCTGCGGGTTGCGGCCGGTGCGGGCAGCGGTAGCGACCTGCTCGAAGGCGATCCAGCCGGGGATCGAGACCTTGCTGCCCTTGGCGACGGCCTCGGAGACCGTGGCGAAGAGCGAGTCCAGGACGCCCGAGACGGTGGCCTGGCTCTGGCCGGTGGCGCTCGCGATGCTCGCGACGAGCTCGGTCTTGGTGATGGACTTGTCAGCCATGTGGGTGTGTCCTCCAGACGGCGGACCCGCCGCCTTTATCTACGGAACCGGAAGACGTTGTGCCCCCGGCTGGTCTGTTCGACCGGGTCCGAATGTACCAAGAATCCGCGGAATCATGCGGATTTCGGGGCGTCCCGGCCATTTTCGCCCGGCGTGTCGGGCGAAAGCGTGTGACGGGTGTGACAGAAGTGACGCATGGGACGCATTGGGCCGAGGCATCCCGAATCTCCGGCTGATCGGCCCGAACGCCGATCGCGCCCCATCCCGAATCGGTGAGAGAACAGCTGGTGGACGAGGATGCGGTTGTTTCCCTCTCTCTCGTCCGCCCGTTGTTCTCTCACGGAGCGGAGGTCGAGGAGGAAGGGTGGATGCCGCGGGCGCGGATGCCGCGGACGGGGATGTCGCGGACGCGGATGCCGCGGACATGACGAAGGCCGGAACCCCTGAGGGGCTCCGGCCTTCGTGGAAGCGGTTGCTACCAGCTCGACTGTGCCGTTCGGACGCGAGCTGGTTTCACCAGCTCGACTTGGTCACGCCGGGCAGTTCGCCACGGTGCGCCATGTCGCGGAAGCGGACACGCGAGATGCCGAACTTCGACAGGTTGCCGCGCGGGCGACCGTCGATGACGTCGCGGTTGCGCAGACGAACCGGCGACGCGTTGCGCGGCAGCTTCTGCAGGCCGACGCGAGCGGCCTCGCGCTGCTCGTCGGTCGCGTTCGGGTCGATGAGCTGCTTCTTCAGCTCGGCGCGCTTCTCGGCGTAGCGGGCGACGACCTCGGCACGCTGGTTGTTACGCGCGATCTTGCTCTTCTTGGCCATGAGATCAGCGCTCCTCTCGGAATTCGACGTGCTTGCGCACCACCGGGTCGTACTTCTTCAGCACGATGCGGTCGGGGTTGTTGCGGCGGTTCTTGCGCGTCACGTAGGTGTACCCCGTGCCCGCGGTCGAACGCAGCTTGATGATCGGACGGACGTCCTGTGCCTTCTTGGCCATCAGAGCTTCACACCCTTCGCGATCAGGTCCTTCACGACCGACTCGATGCCGCGCGCGTCGATCACCTTGATGCCCTTGGCGGACACATTGAGCGTGATCTTACGACCGAGCGACGGCACGTAGTAGGTCTTCTTCTGCACGTTCGGGTCGAAGCGGCGCTTCGTCCGGCGGTGCGAGTGCGAGATGTTGTGACCGAAGCCGGGAACCGCTCCGGTCACCTGGCACACTGCAGCCATGGTGATGTCTCCTTCTGTACCGTGACGCCGGACGGCGTCACCCAAGATCCCTTGTCTGCACCCACGACACGACCCGGTCTTGCGACCGGCGATCATGAAGAGGGAGCGAACTGCGTGCTGGAGTGCGCGCAGACAAAGAGCAAGTCTAGCATGGCGGGGCGTGTCGCCTTGACGTGAAAGCGGGGATGCGGCGGCCGCCGTCCCATCGACCGGCTCGCGCATCCCCGCCGGGACGATCAGCGCTTGCGCGCCTTGACCGTGCCTTCCGCGGCCTTCTCCCTCTTGAGGGCACGCTTCTCCTTCAGCGTGGCCTGCGGCGTCTTCTTGGCGGTGTTCTTGTCTGCCATGGTCGATACTCGCTTCCCATTTCACAGCTGGCGGGTATTCCGAGTGACCATAGCCCACTTCCGAGAGGAAGTCACTTCCTGCGGTCTGACCGGGAGATTCGGGATGGATGCCGCGGCTCAGGCCGCCGCGTGCGGGTCGAGCCGGTTCAGCGTGACGACGGTCTGCGCGTAGTCACCGCGCACCTCGCCGAAGCGCAGGAACTTCACGTTCTCGACGAGGATCTCGTGCGCGTCGGGCTGGTCGCGCAGCAGTGCCAGCGTCTCGTCGGCGAAGTCGTCGAGCGGCATCGCGAACGGGCTCTCGCTCTGACCGGGCAGCAGCTCGGTCGCCACGGCTGGCGGGACGAGCTCGATCACCCGCACGCTCGTGTCTGACAGCTGCAGGCGGATCGACTCCGACAGCTGGTGGATCGCGGCCTTCGTGGCGTTGTACGTCGGGGTGACCGCAAGCGGTGTGTGGGCCAGGCCGCTGGAGACGGTGATGATCGCCGCGTCGGGCCGGGCCTGCAGCTGCGCGGTGAACGCCGCGATCAGTCGGATCGGCCCCAGCAGATTCGTCGCGACCATCTGCTCGGCGTCGGCGACGAAGTCGGCGTTGCGCCAGTCCTCGATCCGCATGATGCCGGCCATGGCTATCAGCACGTTCAGGTCGGGATGCGCGGCGATGACCTCGTCCGCGGCCTGACGGATGCTCTCGGGGTCGGCGGTGTCGATGCGGACGGTGTCGAAGCGGTGCTCGGCGCGCAGCTGTGCGAGCACGTCGGTGCGGCGCCCGCCGATGACGACGGTGTTCCCCGCGGCCTGCAGACGGAGCGCGAGGGCCAGGCCGATGCCACTGGTCGCGCCGGGGATGAAGACGGTGTTTCCTCTGGTGTCCATGTCTCCACCATCTGCGGCATCCCCCCGCCGTGTAAGAGACCCGTCGATCGGGGGATTCGCGATCCCTGGTTGCCGCGGTGGCGACGCCCCAGAATGGAGGGCATGGACCGTACCGGCCTCGCCGCTTTTCTCCGCACGCGCCGCGAGGCGCTGCAGCCCGGCGACGTCGGACTGCCCGACGGCGCGCGGCGGCGCGCGCCCGGCCTGCGCCGCGAAGAGGTGGCGCAGCTGACGGGCATGTCGGTCGACTATTACACGCGGCTCGAGCAGAGCCGGGGACCGCAGCCGAGTGAGCAGATGCTCGCGGCGCTCGCCCGCGCGCTGCGGCTGACCGACGACGAGCGCGACTACCTGTTCCGAGTCGCCGGGCACACCGCGCCCGACCGGCTGGGGTCGCTCCCCCACGTCGCGCCGGCGCTGCTGCGAGTACTCGACCGGCTCGACGACACCCCGGCGATGGTGCTGTCGAACCTCGGCGAGCAGCTCGTCGCCAACCGGATGGCACAGGCGCTGTTCGGCGACGTCTCGGCGCGCACAGGGCTTGCCCGCAGCGACGTCTTCCGCTGGTTCACCGAGCCTGCCTCGCGCGAGGTGTACCCCGAGGATGACCGAGCCCGCCAGTCACGCGCGCTGGTCGCGAACCTGCGCGTCGCGTACGGGGCGATGGGGCCGCGGTCGCGTGCCGGCGAGCTCGTACGCGCGCTGCAGGCGGCCAGCGACGAGTTCGCCGGGTTGTGGGAGCGGCACGAGGTCGCCAAGCGGTTCGAAGATCACAAGACGCTCGTGCACCCCGAGCTGGGGCCGATCGAGCTGGACTGCCAGGTGCTGTTCACCGAGGACCAGGCGCAGGCTCTCCTCGTGCTCACCGCCGCGCCGCACACCGTGGCTGCGCAGAAGCTCGAGCTGCTGTCGGTGCTGGGCACCCAGCGGTTCGGCTGAGGGCGCGCAGCACGGCGACTCGATTTGCCGTGCACAGCGTCGGCGTTCCGCCCCGACACGCCGTCATCCGCGCGTGGGGTGACCCGCTTTTGCTGGACAGGGTCCGTTGTTTTGATCATGCCACGTGCTGTAGTTGCTCGAGGTGTTCGGCGGGGGTGTGGTAGTCGAGGCTCTCGTGGAGTCGTTCGTTGTTGTATCGGGCGACGTACTCGTCCACGGCCGCGGCGGCGTCTTGGCGGTTCAGGAACGTGACACGGTCCAGGTGCTCGCTCTTCAGCTTCGAGAAGAACGATTCGGCAACCGCGTTGTCCCAGCACTGGTAGTGGGCACCCATCGATCGGCGGATTCGGTGCCCGCACGCCCGGGCGAACGCCCGGGAACGGTATTGGATGCCGTGGTCGGAGTGGAAGATCGCGTCGGGCGCGACGATCCCGGTCGCCCGGGCCCGACTCAGTGCCTGGATGACCAGCTTTGCTGTCTGAGTGCGTGCGCACGCGTAGCCGAGGACCATCCGGGTGGCCACGTCGATGACCGTCGCCATATACAGCCATCCCTGCCCGGTGGGGATGTAGGTGATGTCGGAGACGAGGATCTCGCCCGGCTCGTCGGAAGTGAACTCACGCCCCACCAGATCCGGCGGATCCGCGGGACGCGCTTGGCGTTGCTTTGCCCGCTGGAACTGGCGTTGCGCGATGAACCCGACCATGCCGTGAACCCGCATATACCGGGCGATCGTCTTCCGGTCGCGGACGATGCCCCGCCGGGCCAAGGTCGCCGTCACCTTCCGATACCCGTCCATGCAGCCCGTGCTGGTGAACGCGTCATCGATCTGCAAGACCAGTTCGGTGCGTGCCTGCCGGGCCGCCGATCCACTCATCCACTCGTAATACGCCGACCGCGACACCTCCAGTCGCTGGCACAGGTACGCGACAGGGAAGTGCTCCCTCAACCGGGTGATCACCGCGTACCGTTCGGTCCGTGATCGCGTTCCCGGAGGAGGGCACCCGCTTTTTTTAGGAACTCGACCTCACGCCGCAGCGAGGCGTTCTCCCGCTGCAACCGCAACAGCTCCGTCACACGTTCCGGGGACATCGTCCCGTCCGGATCGATCTCCGCACGCTTCGCTTTCGCGATCCACGCTTCCAGCGTGCGAGGCACCATCTTCAGCTCCTCAGCCGCTTTCTGCGCCGATAACCCCGACTCCCGGTAGAACGCGACCGCTGCAGCCCTCTGCTCCGGCGTAGGCCGCTTCTTACGCTCTTTCACACTCACAGTCTCCAATCTTCGGAAGACTGTCCGGCAAACCCGGGTCACCCCAGCGTTTCGCGCGGCGTTTCGTCCCCAATCCCCGACGGCGTGTACGGGGGCCGCGGCATCCACCCACATGCGGCCACCTCGCTCAGGAGGCCGGATGCAGGCGGGCGGATGCCGCGGCCTCGGCCGCTCCCCGACCCCACCGGAACGGCGACACGGTGCGGTCGCCGGCAATCCAGAAGCGCCACGGGAACGCGTCGGTGCCGGCCACCCCGGCGATACCCACGCGCGGGCCTGCCGCAACCGGATCGAGGGGCTCATCGCGCAGCAGCAGGCTGGCGACGGCGCCGCCACGCGGCATCCCGTCGACCACGTCGATCCCGTCGTGCAGCGCGTGTTGCAGGCCCATGGCGTCGCCGAGACGTCCCGGCCCGCGGGCGAGTTCGCGATCGGTGCGCGCGGCAGGGCGACGCACCCGCGCGAGCTCGAGACCGTCGACCACCTCGCCAGCGCGCAGCAGGATTCCCCCGGCCTCGCCTTCGGCCCCGCAGACGACGTTGACACAGGAGTGGATGCCGTGGCTCAGGTACACGTAGAGATGCCCGGGCTCGCCCCACATCGTGGCGTTGCGCTTGGTGTATCCCATCCGCGCGTGTGACCCGGGATCGGGCACCGGACCGGTGCCCTTGCCGTGGTACGCCTCGACCTCGGTGATGCGCAGCGCGACCGTCTCGTCGCCGAGGGCGACGGTGAGGATGCCGCCCAGCAGCCGCGGGGCGACCTCGAGAGGCAGCGGCTGAAGCTCGTCGCGCGTCGCGGCGTGGAACGACGCCGCACGAGCGGGCGCTGGTTCGGAGAGCTGATCTGTCATGGCACGGCGGGCACGGCGCCCGTCTCCACGATACGCCCGGTGCTGCGGCATCCCTCCACCCCACGGCGAGCGCGCGCGGCCTAGAATCGCGCCATGCCGCTGGTGACCCTCTGCGTACGACCGCAGCGCGCGGCCGCGCGCGCCGAGTACGCGTCGTTCCTCAGCGAGACCGGGCTCGACGAGGGCGCGCTGCAGTTCCATGACCTGACCCGCGAGCCCCTCCCCGCCGATGCCTTCGAGCGGTGGTCGGGGTTTCTCATCGGCGGCAGCCCGTTCAACGTCACCGACGACGACAAGTCCGACCTCCAACTCCGGGTGGAGGCAGACCTGGAGCAGGTCGCGGCGGCGGCCGCGGCATCCCGCACCTCCGCGCTGTTCACCTGCTACGGCATCGGAGTCGTGACCAGGATGCTGGGTGGCGAGGTGTCGCGCGAGTTTCCTGAGCCGACCGGCCCGACGCCGGTCTGGTTGACCCCGGCGGGCGTCAACGACCCGATCACCGCCGCGATGGAGGACGAGTTCGTCGCCCTCTCGGCGCACAAGGAGGGGTCGGGCACCGTGCCGCCGGGCGCCGTGCTGCTGGCCACGAACCTCGCCTGCCCGGTGCAGGCGTATCGCGTGGGCGACCGACTGTATGCCACCCAGTTCCATCCCGAGTCGACGCCGCTGCCGTTCACCGAGCGGATGTCGTTCTACCGCGACGGCGGGTACTTCTCGGTGGGCGACTACGACGAGATCGCGGGTCGGGTGCTGGCGACGCCCATCATCGAGCCGGCGCGGATGCTGCGCTCGTTCGTGCGCACGTGGGGGTGAGCCGCGTCACTGCGCGAGCGTCGGGGGCACCTGGCACCACGACGCGTCGAAGCCGCTGACCGTGTGCACCTCGGTGCCGTCGTCGAGCGACACGATGTGGGTGACGACCTTCTGCGGCATGGGCAGCAGGTAGTCGTCGTAGTCGTTGTGCACGCTGTCGGGCGCCACCGTGATGGCGGCGTACTGGCCGCTCGGCGACACGCACGTCTGCTGGATCGCGTCGTCGACCGGCATCTCGAAGACCGGGGTCGCGGTGCCGTCAGCGGCCACGCGATAGATGGTCGTGCCCTCGGGCGCCCCGCTGTCGGCGCCCGATCCGCCGGCGACGTCGAGCACGGTGTACGGCTGCACCGAGCCACCGGCCTGGCCCGGCAGCGGGGTGACCACCCCGCGGTGACCGGGAACCTTGGAGCCGTCGCGGGTGGAGTTCACCAGCGGCGCGATGGTGCCGTCTGTGAGGTCCACGGTGACCATGCCGTCAGCGCGCTCGACGTACGCCACCGACGAGCCGCGGGCGATGCCGTCGATGACATTGCCGGTGCCGAGGTCGGCGGCGTCGTCGCCGGAGGGGCCGGCCAGCAGCATCCGTCCGTCATACGACAGGACGAGGATGCTGTCGCTGTCGGGCACGAAGCGCCAGTCGGCGACGCGCGGGTCGTCGCCGCTGACGGTGACGGCGGCGGGCTTCGTGTCGGCGGCGCTGTCTTTGAGCGACGCGGTGTAGAGCCGGCTCTCGCGCGCGCCCTCGTCGCCGAGGTTCGCGTCGGAGTACGTG
This sequence comes from Microbacterium horticulturae, assembly GCF_029094505.1. Lineage (NCBI taxonomy): Bacteria > Bacillati > Actinomycetota > Actinomycetes > Micrococcales > Microbacteriaceae > Microbacterium > Microbacterium horticulturae. The sequence continues at coordinate 3,376,266 of NZ_CP119108.1, forward strand.
TAGCCGATCAGCTCGCCGCGGTCGGCGCTCTGCAGCCGGGTGACGGTGCCATTGCCGGGCAGCGGCAGCTGGCGCCGGTGGCGTCCGTCGAGATCGGTGACCACGAGTGCGGTCTTGCCGTGTGCGTCGAGGGTCGCGGCGACGAGGTGACTGCTCGTGGCCCGGAAGTCTTCGATGTGGTCGGCGCGCAGCACCGCCTGCGGGTCGGATCCGTCGAGCCGGGTGCGCACGATGCGGTCTTCGGCAGAGCCACGCTGCAGCAGGTACATGTCGGCATGCGAGGTGGTGAACGTCTCGGTGACGGTCGTGGTGCGTCCGCCGCCCAGGCCCGCGACGTCGTGGAACGTCACCGTGTAGTCGGTGGCATCGTGCAGCGGCAGCGTGAATCGCACGCCCATGGTGCGGCCCGCGGTGTCGACGGTGAACTCCGCCGCCGGCTCGACGGTGACCTGACCAGCGGTGATCGTGTGCAGCGATTGGTTCATCGTGACGATCAGCCGCGCGCCCGAGGCTGTGGCTGCGGCATCCGGATCCACCTGCACCGCGGTTGCGCGCGGGCCCTGCGCGCTGCCGACGGCGGCGCCGGCAAGGCCGAGCACGGCGAGCACGCCGATGACCGCCGCGAAGCCGCCGAGGAACGCGCGACTGCGCCGGCGGCGGGATGCCGCGCGCCGGGTGGCCGGCTCGTGAAGACCCGACTCAGTACTCATACGGGTCCTCGGGCTCGGCGATGGGGGTGACCTTGGTCGCGTCGATCTGGAGGGTGCCGGATGCCGCGGACCGCACAGTGCCCGTGACGCTGACCCATCGGCCGGTCGCGGGGGCCTTCGCGCCGGTGGTGATCGGCACGCTCGCCGGCTGCGCGTCGATGACGCAGTGCGTGATGACAAGGCGCGTGAGGTCGAAGGCGCCGTCGTCGCCGGGCGTCACGAACCCGGTGAGGGTCACCGCGTCTCCCTCGAACGCGTCGGGGTTCGTCGCCGATGCGAACACGCTCGCCCAGTCGCCGACCCCGAAGGTCGTCGTGTCACCGTGGACGGCGAGGTTCACGGCATCCGCCCCCGCGAACAGCGGAGCCGCTCCGACGTCGCGCGTCTGCGCGATCTCGGCGGAGAGCGACGCCGGCGGCAGCAGCAGGACCGACACGGCGACGAGGGATGCCGCGGCGCCGCCGGCCGCGGCGAGTGCGGGCCCCACCCGCCAGGGCCCCGAGCGAGGAGCGCCGTGGTGTACATGCGCGCTCTGGGCCGGCGAATTCATATGAATCTGTCGCGTGGACATCAAACTGCCGGCGGTTTGGTGTTCGTTGGACAAATTCATATGAATTTGGCGGGCTTCGCCAGGGGTGGGGGTCGGGCCGTGGTCGTGGCCGTGGTCCTCCTCGGCGCCCAGCGGCAGCAGGAAGCTCAGGCCCGCCCCGACCAGGAGCAGCACGGCCATCGGGATCGCGAACCAGTTCGACGACGGGTTGATGTAGAGCGCGAGGCGCCCGGTGATCGCCAGCCCCAGCGTCACCACGGCCAGGCACGAGGCGAGCCCGACGCCGAGCCAGCGGTTCCACAGTGCTCTTCTACGCGACAAGGTTCACCCCCGCGGCGATGGCGAAGGCCGCCAGCAGCACGGTGATCACCATGCCGACCAGCACTTTGGTGGTGAACGTCGTGCGCAGCAGCGCGAGCATCTTCACGTCGACGAGCGGACCCACCAGCAGGAACGCGACGATCGACCCGGGTGTGAACGTCGAGGCGAACGAGAGCGCGAAGAACGAGTCGACGTTCGAGCAGATCGACACGATCATGGCCAGCAGCACCATGGCCACGATCGAGAAGACGGGGTTCGAGCCGATCGCCAACAGGGCGTCGCGCGGCACGAGTACCTGCACGGCTCCCGCGACAGCCGACCCGATCACGAGCGCGGGCATCACGGCGCGCAGTTCGACCAGGAACTGCGCGAGGCTGCGCCGCCACCGGTCGCCGGGCTCGTGGGTCACGGCCTCGCACGCGTCGCGGAAGCGGTCGGTGACGAGGGCATCGGGGTCGGGATGCCGGCTGTAGAGCCAACCGATGAGGTTGGCGATCGCGTACCCGCCAAGCAGGCGGGCGATGAGGATCCCGTCGGAGAACCCGAACGCCTGGTGCGTCGTGATGATGACGATCGGGTTGATGATGGGCGCGGCCACCAAGAACGTGAGCGTCTCGGGCACGCTGAAGCCGCGCATCATGAGGCCGCGGGCGAACGGCACGTTTCCGCACTCGCACACCGGGATCAGCATGCCCAGCAGCGAGAGCACCGCCCGCCGCGCCCAGGCACGGCGCGGCATCCATCGCTCGATCGCCCCGGGTGGGATCCACACCTGCACGACGATCGACAGCGCGACGCCGAGCGCGACGAACGGCAGCGACTCGATGAGCACGCTGATCGCGAGGGTCAGGCCGTCCTGCGCGCGGGTCGGCAGATCGGGCATCAGGCCGGGCACGAGCGCGTTGAGCGCGAACAGCACCGCGACCAGACCCACTCCGAGGCCGATCGCGACCGTGCGACGGGTCGCTGCAGACACCGACAGCCGAGCCGTCGGCGGTTCGTGCGCCGGCGCCCGCGTCACGTCAGTCTGCGCTCGCCTCGACGTCGACGTGCCCGGACTGCCCGGCCTGCCGCTTGGCGGTGCACACCGGACACAAGCCGAAGATGTCGACCACGTGCTCGGCTTGGGTGAAGCCGTGGCGGGCCGCGGTGGCGCGGGCCCAGTCTTCGACGTCGGTCGCGGCGATCTCGACGGTGCGCCCGCACGAACGGCAGATCAGGTGGTGGTGATGGCCGTGCGTCGAGCAGGCACGGTACAGGCTCTCGCCCTCGGGGCTCTGCAGCGAGTCGGCGTCACCGGCCGAGGCCATGTCAGAAAGCGCCCGGTACACGGTCGCGAGCCCGATGCCGGTGTTGTCGTCACGCAGGGTCGCGTGCAGAGTCTGCGCGCTGACGAATCCCTGCGCGTCGGTGAGCGCCTCGCGAACGCGTTCGCGCTGCCAGGTGTTCCGCTGGGCCATGGTTCGAGTCTAGGACGGGCTGCCGGAGGAAGGCCTGGGAGCTACCGATGCGCGACACGTGCACACCGCGCACGAGCGCGCAACCCGCTGTCGAGCAGAGAGCGCGGTAGTTATGGTGAGGGCGATCGAGGTCGGCGAAGAGCAGCGGAGGAGACACGAGATGTCCCGCAATGCGAAGGTGATGCACTGCACACCGGAGGACGTGTTCGACGTGCTGGCCGACGGCTGGCTGTATCCGTCGTGGGTGGTCGGGGCGTCCCGAATGCGCGACGTCGACGAGGGCTGGCCGCGGACCGGCGCGCGCCTGCACCACTCCTTCGGGGTGTGGCCGATGCTCATCGACGACGAGACCGTGGCGGAGGAATTCGCGCCTCCGCGGGCCATGGTGATGGCCGCGACGGGCTGGCCGCTCGGCGAGGCTCGTGTCACGCTGCACGTCAAACCCCGCGGATCCCAAACGATCGTGCGCATACAGGAGGAGGCGATCGCGGGACCCGTGAGATTGGTGCCGCGCCCGGCCATGGACATCCTGCTGCGATGGCGCAACGCCGAAACGCTGCGCCGGCTCGCCTTCCTCGCCGAGGGACGCGCTGCACGGCGTACCGGTGAGCCGGTGATGCCCTCCGCGATCCCCGCCGACGAATCGGAGTTGCCCGCATCGTGAGCATGCATCATGGTGACGTCGGCCTGGACGCGATCGTCGTGGGCGCCGGGCCCAACGGTCTCGCCGCTGCCGTGACGCTCGCGCGAGCAGGTCTGCGTGTGCGCGTGTACGAGCGCGCGAACCAGGCCGGCGGCGGCGCCAGCACGCGCGATCTGACGCTGCCGGGGTTCCATCATGACGTGTGCTCCGCGGTGCACCCCATGGCATTCGAGTCGCGGTTCTTCCGGGAGTTCGGGCTGGCGGACCGGGTCGAGTTCGTCACACCGGAAGTGTCGTTCGCGCAGCCGCTCGACGGTGGGCGGGCCGCGCTCGCGTACCGGGATCTCGCGCGCACCCGCGCCGGGCTGGGTGCGGACGGACCCGCGTACGACCGGTTGATGCGGCCGCTGGCCGAGCGATCGGCCGAGGTCGCAGACTTCACGGGGTCGTCGCTGCTGCGCATCCCCCGCAACCCGCTCACCGCCGTCGCGTTCGGGCTCCGCGCGCTCGAGCAGGGCACGCCGGCGTGGGGCATCCGTTTCCGCGAGGACCGCGCGCCAGCCCTGCTCACCGGGGTCGCCGCACACACGATCCTGGCGCAGCCGAGCATCGCCGGCGCCGGCGCCGGACTCGCTCTCACCGCCTTCGCGCATGCGCGCGGCTGGCCGATCCCCGTCGGAGGCAGTCAGGCGATCTCGGATGCCATGGTCGACGACCTGCGTGCGCACGGTGGAGAGCTCGTGCTCGAGCACGAGGTCTCGTCGCTCGCCGAGCTGCCGCCGTCGACCGTCAGACTGCTGGATGTGACGCCGAAGGCGCTGATCCGCCTGGCCGGGGCTTCTATGCCCGATCGGTACCGGCGGTCGCTGGCGGCGTTCCGCTACGGCGACGGCGTGGCGAAGGTCGACTTCGCCCTGAACGCTCCCGTACCCTGGACGAACCCCGACCTGCACCTCGCCGGTACGGTGCACGTCGGCGGCACGCGTGCCGAGATGGCGGATGCCGAGAATCAGGTGCAGCGGGGCAGCCATCCCGAGCATCCGTACGTCCTGGTCTCGCAACCGTCGCTGTTCGACCCCAGTCGCGCGCCGGCGGGGATGCACACCCTCTGGACCTATACGCACGTGCCCGCAGGCAGCGATGTCGATCGGCTGGAGGCCGTGATCGGGCAGATCGAGCGGTTCGCCCCGGGCTTCCGCGACACGATCGTCGCAACCAGCTCGCGCAGCGCGCACGAGGTCGAGGAGCACAACCCGAACTACCCGGGCGGGGACATCGCCGCGGGGGCACCCGACCTGCGGCAGCTCTTCCGCCGCCCCGTGCTCAGCCCCGACCCGTGGCGCATGCCGATTTCGGGTGTGTATCTCGCCTCGGCATCCGCCTCGCCGGGACCGGGTGTGACCGGGATGCCCGGATGGCTCGCCGCGCTGAGTGCGCTGCGGCATGAGTTCGGCACGCGGACGCTGCCGGATCTGTCGCCGGTCGGCGTCTGACCGAGGGCGGGCGGTGCGCGTGCAACCCGGCGAAACGCGGGCGGCAGCGGCGCCTACGCGAACAGCGCCTCTCCGATGTATGAGCCTGTGGCGGGCGCCGGTGGCACCGCGAAGACCGCGGAACCCACATGCCCGATGTACTCGTTGAGGAGGTCGGACGCCCCGAGCCGGCGTTGCAGCCGCACGAAGTGCTCGGGGTCGTTCATGTATGTGAGGAACAAGAGCCCGGCGTCGAGCTGTCCGTACTGGTTGAGCCCGTCGGTGTAGTTGTACGGGCGCCGGAGGATCTTCACGCCGTCGTTGTTCTCGTGCGCAGCGAGCGCGATGTGAGACCGCAGGTCGATCTTCGTCTGGCCTGCGGCATCCCGCACCGCGAAATCGGGCGTGGTGTGCTCGGTGCCACCCGACAGGGGTGCGCCGTCGACCTTCATGCGGCCGAAGATCTTCTGCTGGTCGGCGACGTCGTCGGCGTCCCAGATTTCGATGTTCATCTGGATCTTGCGGGCGATCTGGTAGGTGCCGCCGGCCATCCACGCCTGGTCGTCGGAACCCGCCCACACCCACTTGTCGAAGTCCGCATCGGTCGACACGTTGCGCGTGCCGTCCTTGAACCCGAACAGATTGCGCGGCGTCGTCTGGTGCGGACCGGCCGACGCACGCCCGAAGCCGAGCACCGTCCAGCGCACGGTCGCGGTGCCGCGGGCGATGCGGGCCAGATCGCGGATAGCGTGATACGCCACCTGCGGGTCGTCGGCGCATGCCTGCAGCGACAGGTCGCCACCCGTCAGGGCCGGGTCGAGCCGGTCGCTGGGCAGGGTGGGCAGCTCGGCGAGCTTGGCCGGACGGCGGCCGGCGAGCCCGAACCGGTCGCCGAAGACGCCGGGTCCGAGACCGACGGTGACGGTGAGGGATGCCGGACCCAGATCGAGGGCCTCGCCGGTGTCCTGTCCGGCACCGACGCCTCGCGACGGCGCGACAGCACCCACGGTCTTGCCCGCCTGCAGCTGCGCGATCGCCGCCGACCAGCGGGCCAGCAGCACCTGCAGGCTGCGGGCGACGGAGCCCGCGGCCAGGTCGAAGGTCATGAACACGCAGTAGCACTGCGGTGCCGTGGTGATGCCGGGCTGCGGCATCCCCTTATCCGTCACATAGAACGGATGGCTCTGCAGCAGGTCGACGGTCTCGTCGCTCGCGCGCGCGGCGGAGATGCCCTGCGCGCCGAGCACCCCGCCGACCCCGGCGACCATGCCCAGGCCTGCGGCGATTCCGCCGCCGAGCAGGGCGCGCCGCGAGACACCCCGGCCGGGTGCGGACCCGGCCGCACCGTCGGCCGCAGCACCGTCGCGGACGTCGGTCATGACGCCGCGGCCACCTTCTGCGCGATCTGCGAGAGAGGATCCTGCAGGGCCTGCACGGCCTGCGAGATCTCGTTGGCCGCGGCCTTCTTGGTCGCATCGTCGTAGGTGACGTAGCCGCCGAGCGCGTTAGCGTCGCGGTACTTGGCGAGCACCGTGTCGACGTGGGTGAACTGCGCCGTGATCTGGTCGGTCAGGTCGGCGTTGAGCTTCTTCAGGCCGGGCTCGAGGTAGGCGAACGCCTGGCGGGCACCCTCGACGTTCGACGCGAGATCGACGAGGTCGATGTGGCTGTAGGCCTCTTCTTCACCGCTGATCTTGTTCGACTGCACCTCTTCGAGAAGGCCGGCCGCGCCGTTGGCGAGGTCTTCGGGCTTGAAGGTCAGGTCTTTCGACAGCTCGCTGAGCGACGTGACATTCTCGGTCAGCTCGGCGGCGAGCTTCTTGGTGTCGTCGGTGATCTTGCCGTTCTTCCACAGGTCGCGCTCGATGGCGTGGAAGCCGTGCCAGCCGACCTCGGGGTCGAGGTTCGACGCGCGCATATCGATGAGGTAGTCGAGATTGCCGGCGTTGTCGGTCGGGTCGGCGCCGGGCTTGATGAAGCCCGACACATCGGACTCGATCTTCTCGTAGAACTGGCGCGTGCCCGCGTAGACGGTCTTCGCCTTGTCGAGATCGCCCGCGTCGATCGCGGCCTGCAGCTGCTTGGCGCCGTCGAGTAGGTCGGCGATGCGATCGGTGACGTAGCCGGCGTAGCCGGTGGCGCCGTCGGCGAGCAGCTCGGCGGTGTCGCCGGTGGCGGCCTTGGCCGCCTTGCCGGTGACAGTGAAGTCGGTGAGCTCCGTCGTCGCGCCGGGGCAGTAGAGCTGGTACGTGCCGCCGTCGAGGGTCACGGTGAACGAGACCGGCGCCAGGCCCGGGGCGAGGTTCTCCTTCTCGCCGACGATGCGCTGGTCCTGCAGCAGCTCGAACTCGATGATGCCGGTGGCCGACTCGTTCTTGACCGAGAAGGTGACCGGCCCGGCCTTGGCCGTCGTCGTGTCGGCCGTGCACTCGTCACCGTCGGAACCGGCCGACAGCGTCACGTTGACGGTCGACGGCGCACCGCTCGACGACGGGTCGGCGGCGGACGAGCTGCCGGAACAGCCGGCAAGGGTCAGCGCCGAGGCTGCGCCCAGAACGGCGGTCAGAGTGACGAGCCGCAAGCGGCGGTCAGTGGACGGCATACGACGTGCTCCTTCGATCGGACTCCGACGCGGTCGCGACGGGCTGGTTCGGCTCCTGCGCGGCAGCGCGGCGCAGGGCGCGCGTGTCGCGCCAGGCGCTCAGTGCCAGCAGAACGGCGGCGACGCCGAGCGCCAGCGGCAGCCACGCCCGCCACAGGGTGAGCTCGCCGGCGAGGGTGTCGCCGGCGGCGACAGCGTTCGCACGCGCGGTCGCCGTCGCCTGAGGAACCGACCACGTCGTCGTGTCCAAGGTCAAGGTGCGCGAGATCGCAAGACCCCCGCCGGTCAGGGTGAGTGTCTCGTGCACGACGCTCTTCGCGTCGACGAGGCCTTCGTGGGCGGTCCACACGGTGGTGGTGGATGCCGCGGTCCAGGCGGCATCGAACGGTCCGGGGTTCTGCAGTGCGTCGATTCCCACCGGCACGCGTCCGAACAGCTCGGTCAGGTCGTCGAGGGTGAGGCTCGCCGGGCGGGCGGCGGCCGCGGCATCCCCCTTCTGGGTCCACTCCGTGACGCGGGCGCCGCCCCGTTCGGTCGGCGTTCCGTCGTGGAACGTGACGGGGGTGGATGCCGCGCCCCCGGTCACCCGGAGGGTCGGGTTGTCGATGCCGGAGATCTCGACGGTGCCCGCGGGGGTCAGCCCTGCGCTCGTCGGCAGTGGTGCGGTGCCCGCCGGCACGGCGACGGCGAGCACGACGGCGGCAAGTCCCAGGGCTCCGGCGATCGAGAACTTGACGACGGGCAGCTTCGCAGCGGATGGGCGCCACGCCTGCGGCCAGAACGCTATGAGCAGCATCGGCACGAGGTACGCGAACCAGCCGAGCACCTCGATGACGCGCGGATCGGACGGGATGCCGAGAACCCCGGTGATGAGCGCCGAGCGGATCGATCCGATGGGCGCGAGCCACGACAGGTCGACGGTGTGCTGCTGGCCGATGGTGATCCAGCCGGCTTCGTGCGCGCGGCGCAGCGCGGTGAGCACGAGCCCCGCCGCGACGAAGATGAGGAAGATGCTCGAGATGCGGAAGAACTTGCCGAGGTTGAGCTTCACGCCCCCGGTGTAGAGGCCGTAGCCGACGAGGCAGGCAACGGCGATGCCGGCGAGGGCGCCGATGCCGGCGGCGACGACGCTCGTCGACGCCTGCAGCGTCGCGAGCAGGAAGACCGCGGTCTCGAAGCCCTCCTTGATGATGGCAAGGAACGCCATGCCCGCCAGCGCCCAGGCGGTGCCGCGGCCGAGTGCCTCGGTGGCCTCGGCCTCGATCTCGCGCTTGAGGCCGCGGGCGTTCTTGGCCATCCAGGCGATCATCGCGGTGACGAAGATGACCGCCACGACGCCGATGACAGCTTCGAGCCCTTCCTGCTGGGCCTGCGGCAACGCCTGCTCGAACGCCTGCAGTCCCACGCCGACGCCGACGCAGATGAGCACCGCGGCGAATACTCCGAGCCACATGGGCCGGCGCGAGATGCCGTTGCGCTTGAGGAACGCGGCGACGATGCTGACGACCAGAACGGCCTCGAGGCCTTCACGCAGGCCGATGACGAAGGTTGCGAGCACGAGCGGGATCCGGACTTCCGGTGAGGGACGGGGATGACGGTAAGGCTAACCTTACTCCTGGCTCGGCGTCCAGCGATCGCGGTTTGGTCGCGGAGCTCGCCGCCCCGCTACGCGGCGGACCGGGTCACGCGGTCGCGACCGGCGCCGATCCCGCGGCAGACCAGGTAGATCACGAACGAGATCGTCGTGATGTACGGGCTGACCGGCAGTTCGCCCATGACGGCGAGCAGAATGCCTCCGACCGCCGAGACGAATCCGAACACCGCAGCCAGCACCGGCACCGCGACGGGTCCGGCCGACACACGCATGGCAGCGGCGGCCGGCGTGACGACGAGCGCGAGCACGAGCAGCGCCCCGATGATGTGCACGGCGACAGCGACGACGAGCCCGAGCAGCAGCATGAATCCCAGCGAGATCCAGCGCACGGGAACACCGCGTGCCGCGGCGGCCTGCGGGTCGAGCGAATCGAACCGCAGCGGACGCCACATCAGCAGCAACCCCACCAGCACAACCGCGCTGATGAGAATGAGCCAGCCCAGTTGCGCGTTCTGTACGGTGACGATCTGCCCGGTGAGCAGACTGAACCGGTTGGCACTGCGTCCCTGATAGAGCGACAGGAAGAGGATGCCGAGGCCCAGCCCGAACGGCATGAGCACACCGATGATCGAGTTGCGCTCCCGCGCGCGAGCTCCGAGCAGGCCGATGACCGCTGCGGCGATGAGCGATCCGACGATCGAACCGGTGACGGCATCCACCCCCACCAGAAGGGCCGCGGCGGCACCGGCGAAGGAGAGCTCGCTGATGCCGTGCACGGCAAAAGCCATGTCGCGCTGCATCACGAACACGCCGATAAGGCCCCCGACGAGGCCCAGCACCGCGCCCGCCCACACCGAGTTCTGCACCAGGGCGAGGATCTCGCCGTAGTCGGCTGCGCCGCCGAACATGGCGTTCCAGATGTCCGCCCAGTTCATGCGTGCTCGTCCTCGTGGTGGTGATGGGTCTCTTCGGCGTCGGGCGCCCCGACGACCACGAGGCGTCCGCCCGCGTGGCGGACGAACACGTCGGCCCCGTACAGGTCGCTGAGCACATCGGCGCGCAGCACGTCGCGCGGACGGCCGAGCGAGAACCGCCCTTTCGCCAAGTAGAGGATGCGGTCGACCTTCTCGAGCACGGGGTTGATGTCGTGCGTGACCAGCAGCACGCCGGCACGATGGGTGCGCCGATGCCGGTCGATCATGCGGACGACCGCCTCCTGATTCGCCAGGTCGAGGCTGGTCAGCGGCTCGTCGGCCAGGAGCAGCTTGGGGTCGTCGGCGAGCGCCTGAGCGACGCGCAGGCGCTGCTGCTCGCCGCCTGACAGCAGACCGACCGGTCGGTCTGCGAACTCCGACGCCTCGGCGTCGGACAGCAGCGCGTCGACGCCCGCGCGTTCTCCGCGCCGAGGAAAGGGCAGCCCGAAGCGGTGCCCGTCGACCCCGAGCTGCACGAGATCGCGCGCCCGCATCGAGGTGTCACGCGGCAGCGGACGCTGCTGCGGGATGTACCCCACGCGCCGGTTGCCGGCGCGGTGCACCGTCTCGCCGAGAACCGTGATGCGCCCAGCGCTCAGCCGGTCGAGCCCCAGGATCGCCCGCAGCATCGTGGTCTTACCCGACCCCGAGGGCCCGAGAACGGCGATGAGCTCGCCCGGCTCGACGACGAGGTCGAGGCCTTCCCAGAGGGTGCGCGCACCGCGCCGCAGAGCGGCGTCCTCGATGACGAGGGGCGCAGCAGTCTGTTCGGATTCCACCAGTCCACCTTAGTGATAACGATTCTCAGGCGCCCACACCCGGGCTCGGGGCTCGCGGCTGCGGCGCCGATAGGGCAGGAGCACAGCCTCGTCGCGAACTTGCCGGGCGCAGCGGCGAGGCCGATCTGGGCGCCTCAGCGGCCGAGCGCGTCGCCCAGTTGCGTGACGTTGTCGGCCATCCAGGTCAGGTAGGTCTTTCCCTCGGGCAGCAGTTCGGAGAACTCAAGCACCGGGATTCCGGCATCCCCCGCCTCCTGCTGAACCCGCTCGGTCTCGGCACCGCCGGCCTGCGCATTGACGATCACGACGGCGACCTGCTTCGACGAGATGATCTTCAGAGCATCCAGAAGGGTCGAGGGTGCGACATCCTGCCCCTCCTCCACGGCCTCACTGAACGCTGACGGCGTCTTGTTGTCGAGCCCCGCGGCGTCGGTGAGATAGAGCGGCAGGGGCTCGGTGACGAACACGCCCGTGCCCTCGTGCGCGGCCTTCAGTTTCGCAAGAGCATCGGTGATGGGCTGGATGCCGTCGGCGAACGCCTTCGCGTTGGCCGTAAAGGCGCCGGCACCCGCGGGGTCGAGATCGCCGAGCGTGGTGGCGATCTTCTCGGCGAGCGTCGCCATCACGGCCGGGTCGTAGAAGACGTGCTCGTTGAACCCCTCGAGGTGATCGTGGTCGTGATCCGCGTCGTCATGGTGCGTCTCGAGATTGCCGTCGGCGGGGAACTCAGGCGACAGCTCCGCCGCGGTGATCACGGTCGCGTCGGTGCCCGACGCCTGCACGAGACCGTCCATGAACGGGTCGAAGCCGCCGCCGTTCTCGATGATGAGTCCGGCCTTCTTCACACGCAGCTGGTCGCGCGCGCTGGCCTCGAACTCGTGCGGGTCCTGCGCCGCGTTGTCGATGATCGACGTCACGTCGACGCGGTCGCCTCCCACGGCCTCGGCGATCGAGCCGTAGACATTGGTCGAGGCGACGACCTGCACCGCGCCGTCGGCGTCGGCAGTATCGCCGTCGGCCGTGCCGGAACATCCGGCGAGCACGGTAGCGGTGGCGGCAAGGAGAGCAGCGGCGAGATAGCGGGTCTTGATCACGGATCCACCCTAACCCGTAATGAGAATCATTATCAACTCGGGCGACGCTGTCCCCAGTTGCTGCGGGCCGCGGCATCCACCCCGCCCCGGCCCGAGCGACGCCCCGGAGCCCGCTCCCCCGCGTCCTCGAGCGCAGAATTGCCTGCGAGCTGCACACGGGCGCCGTCGACGTCACGTTGCCGGCACCGGAGCGCCGGGGCGCACTTGGGGCGCCGCCCGGCCGTATCGTCAACATGCTCGATCGCGCAATGCGGCCGTCTGCACGCCGAAAAGGCGCACCTGAGCATGTCGAAGCAACGGACCTCAGTCCAGCAGCAGAGCCGGCTCCTCGAGGATCGACGCCACGTCGGCGATGAAGCGGCTCATGCCGTCGCCGTCCACGACCCGGTGGTCGAACGAGCCCGCCACCGTGGTGACGTAGCGCGGCCGCACCTCGCCGTCAACCACCCACGGCTTCTGCCGGATCGTGCCCATCGCGACGATGCCGGCCTCGCCGGGGTTGATGATCGGCGTTCCGGCATCCATCCCGAACACGCCGATGTTGGTGATCGTGATCGTGCCGCCGTGCTGGTCGGCCGGGGTCGTCTTGCCGTCGCGCGCGGTCAGCGTGAGCTTCTCGAGCGCCCTGGCGAGCTCGCGCATGGACATGCCCTGCGCGTCTTTGATGTTCGGCACGAGCAGTCCGCGCGGAGTCGCTGCCGCGATGCCCAGGTTGACGTAGTGCCGCACCCGGATCTCGGCGCCGTCTTCGGCATCCACCCACGCGGCGTTGACCATCGGCGTGCGGCGCACGGCCCAGATGACCGCGCGCGCCATGATCAGCAGCGGCGACACCTTGACGTCGGCGAAGTCGGGCGAGGCCTTGAGCCGCTTGACGAGCTCCATCGTGCGCGTGGCGTCGACGTCGGTCCACACCGACACGTGCGGTGCACTGTACGCCGAGCCGACCATCGCGTTCGCGGTGGCCTTGCGCACGCCCTTGACCGGGATCGTCTCGACCCGGTGCTCGTCTTCGGCCGCGAGTCGCGACGGGGCGGTCGCCTGCACGGGAGCGACGGCGGATGCCGCCACGTCGGGCGCGACCGGAATCCGCTCCTCCCGCACCTCGGGCCACTCCGGCGTCGCGATGTTGCGGAACACGCTCGCCTGCGAGGCATGTCGCAGCACGTCGTCGCGGGTCACCTCGCCGGCGGTCCCGGTGGGCGTGACGGCCGACAGCTCGACGCCGAGGTCACGGGCGAGCTTGCGGATGGGCGGTTTGGCGGCGACGCCGACCGAGGCACGCACCGGCGCCTGCGCCGGCTTGCGGCGGCGCGAGGTGACCGGGCCGCCGGTGCCGTAGCCGACGAGCACCGACCCTTCCGACTCGGGGGCCGGTTCGGGCTCGCCGTGCTCACTCTGACCGACGGTGACGTCGGGGGTGGATGCCACACCCGTCGCGATCGTGATGATCGGGGTGCCGACCTCCACGGTCTTGCCCTCGGGCACGAGGATCTCGCCGACCGTCCCGCTGAACGGCGACGGCAGCTCGACGAGCGACTTGGCGGTCTCGATCTCGACGAGCACGTCGCCGTCGGCGACGTCGTCGCCGGGCGCGACGTGCCAGCTGACGATCTCGGCCTCGGTGAGGCCCTCGCCCACGTCGGGTAGGAGGAAGGTCTGGGGGCTCATGTCATTCCCTTCATCACCCCGCGCTATGACGGTGAGAGTACATCTGATGGACGAGAGTGTGGGTGATACCCGCTCCCTCGTCCGTCAGATGTACTCTCACGGATTGCGGGGGCGGGATGCTGCGCACGGTGTGCCGACGTCAGTAGGCGAGGACGCGGTCGACGGCCTCGAGGATGCGGTCGGGGTCGGGGAGGAACACGCCCTCGAGCTTGGCGGGCGGGAAGGGCACATCGAAGCCCGACACGCGCAGCACCGGGGCTTCCAGAGCGTAGAAGGCCTCCTGCATCACGGTGGCGGCGACCTCTCCGCCCAGGGACAGGAAGCCCGGGGCCTCCTGCGCGTAGACCATGCGGCCGGTGCGGCGGATCGAATCCAGCAGCGGACCGTAGTCGACCGGTGACAGCGAGCGCAGGTCGACGACCTCGCACGAGATGCCCTCGCCCTCGGCGAGTGCCGCGGACTGCAACAGCGTCGTCACCATGGCGCCGTGCCCGACGAGCGTCACGTCGGTACCGCGGCGCACGATGCGCGAGGCGTGCAGCGGCAGGGCCGGGGCTGTCGTGTCGACCTCGCCCTTGAGCCAGTACTTCGCCTTCGGCTCGAGGAAGATCACGGGGTCGTCGCTGGCGATGGCCTCCTGGATCATCCAGTAGGCGTCATTCGGGGTCGAGGGGGAGACGACCCGCAGGCCCGGCGTGTGCGCGAAGTAGGTCTCGGGACTCTCCTGGTGATGCTCGACCGCGCCGATGTGCCCGCCGTACGGGATGCGGATCACGACCGGCATCCGCAGCGCGCCCTCGTGCCGGTTGGTGATCTTGGCCAGCTGCGTGGTGATCTGGTCGAACGCCGGGAACACGAACCCGTCGAACTGGATCTCGACGACCGGCCGGAATCCGGCCATCGCCAGACCGATCGCGGTGCCGACGATGCCCGACTCGGCCAGCGGCGTGTCGAGCACGCGGCGCTCGCCGAACTCGGCTTGCAGCCCCTCGGTGACGCGGAACACGCCGCCGAGGCGGCCGATGTCCTCGCCCATCAGCAGCACGTGGTCGTTCTCGGCCATCGCGCGGCGCAGGCCGGCGTTCAGGGCCTTCGCGAAGGGGAGGTTCTCGACGTCCGGCCGGGCGTTCTCGCCACTCATCGCGCGCCCTCCTCGAAGGATGCCTCGTACTCGGCCAGCCACGCCTGCTCGCGCTCGACGAGGGGGTGGGGTTCGGAGTACACGTGGTCGAACATCGTGCTCACGGGGATGGCTCCGAGCGCCCGGGTGCGCTCACGCACGTCCGCCGCGCCGTCGGCTGCTTCGGCATCCACCCCCGCGAAGAACGCGTCGGACGCGCCCCGCCCGCGCAGGTACGCCTGCATGCGGATGATCGGATCGCGCCGTGCCCACGAGGCCTCTTCGTCGGAGGTGCGGTACTTCGTCGGATCGTCGCTCGTGGTGTGCGCGCCCATCCGGTACGTGACCGCTTCGATCGCACGGGGGCCGTCACCCGCGCGCGCCTCGTCGAGCGCGTGACGGGTCACGGCGAAGCTGGCGAGCACATCGTTGCCGTCGACGCGGAGGGACGGGATGCCGTAGCCCGCCCCGCGCTGGGCCAGCGGCACGCGCGCCTGGGTCGAGACCGGCACCGAGATCGCCCACTGGTTGTTCTGCAGGAAGAACACCTCGGGGGTCTGGTAGCTCGCCGCGAACACCAGGGCCTCGTGGACATCGCCCTGACTGGAGGCGCCGTCGCCGTAGTACGCGATCACCGCTTCATCGCGGTCGACGTCTCCGGTGCCGCACCTGCCGTCGAAGACCAGGCCCATGCCCAGCCCCGTGGCATGCAGGGTGTGCGAGCCGAGCACGAGCGTGTAGATGTGCGTGTTGCCGTTCTTGGGATCGTACGGATTCCACCCGCCGTGCGTCATGCCGCGCATGAGCCGGATGATGTCGATCGGATCCACACCACGGATCGTGCACACGACGTGCTCGCGGTACGAGGGGAACAGGTGGTCCTGCGCACGGGCGGCACGGGCCGAGCCGACCTGCGCGGCCTCCTGCCCGAAGCTCGGCGGCCACAGGGCGAGCTGCCCCTGACGCTGCAGGGTGGTCGCCTGCTGGTCGAACGCGCGCACCACGACCATGTCGCGGTAGAACTGCTCGAGATCGGTGTCGGCGAGCTTCTCGACGAGGTCGAGGTAGGGCTCGGCGGCCGGGCTGGGGGCGAAGGTGCCGTCCGCGTCGAGGATCCGGACCAGGTCCGGCTCGTCGCACGCCACGGTGTCGTCGGTCGGCGTCACCGTTCTACGCTAACGCGCGGCCCGCGTGCCCTTCTGGAAGATCTTCGACAACGGATGCCGCAATCTGCAGTACCTTTTCGACAGCTTCCTCCTCGCCCACCGAGATGCGGATCCCGTCGCCGGCGAACGGGCGGACGATGCAGCCGCCGTCTTCGAACCGGGCCGCGGCATCCATCGTCTGCCCTCCGGTGGCCAGCCACACGAAGTTGCCCTGGGCGTCGGGAATATCCCACCCCTGCGTGCGCAGGGCCGCCGCGAGCCGGTCGCGTCGCGCGGCGATCGTGTGCACACGTTCGAGCAGCTCGTCTTCGGCCTGCAGACTGGTCAGCGCCGCCTCTTCGGATTGCGCGGTCACCGACAGCGGCACGGCCGTCGAGCGCGCGGCGTCGAGGATGCGCCGATGGCCGATTGCGTAGCCGACGCGCAGGCCCGCCAGACCGTATGCCTTCGAGAAGGTGCGGAGCACGACGACGTTGGGGTGGTCGGCGATGCCGAGCCTGCGCAGCCCGTCGACCGCATCGGGCTCGGTGACGAACTCGGCGTACGCCTCGTCGAGGATGACGAGCAGGTCGGGCGGGAGCTTGGCCAGGAACGCGTCGAACTCGGCCTGGGTCACGACCGGCCCGGTCGGGTTGTTCGGGGTGCAGACGATGACGGCACGGGTGCGATCGGTGACCGCCGCTGCCATCGCGTCGAGGTCGTGGCGGGCGCCCGGCCCCAGCGGCACCTCGATCGGGGTCGCGCCCGCGATGAGCACGAGACCGGGGTACGCCTCGAACGAGCGCCAGGCGTAGACGATCTCGTCACCGGGGCCGGCGGCCGCGAGCATGAGCTGCGAGAGGATCGACACGCTGCCGGCGCCGATGTGCACCTCGTCGGGCGTCACCCCGAACCGTACGGCCAGCGCCTGCCGCAGGCGGGCTGCCGTGGCATCCGGGTATCGGTTCACCCCGACCGTGCGCCGCAGCGCCTCGACGACCGCGGGCAGCGGCTCGTACGGATTCTCATTGCTGGAGAGTTTGAACGCCTCGGGGCCGGCCTGCTTGCCCTGCTTGTACGGGGGCAGCGCCGCGATCTCGGGACGGATGCGGACAGGAGCGTCTTCGGTCACCCTCCGAGTCTACGAGCGCGGCCTCGAACGCCGTGGTGCCGGGATGCTGCGAGCTCGGCGTTCGCAGGCGCGCCCCGCCGCGGCATCCACAGCGCGTTCCTATAGTGGGGCGTGCTTGTGCCTGCCGACGGGCACCATCGGAGGACCATGACCGCGCGCAGATATCTCGGCATCGCACTGGCAACGGCCGCCGCTCTCGCCACGGCGACACCGGCGCTCGCCGCCACTTCGTCACCCGACCCCGGTGCGCAGCCCGTGCCGCTTCTGGGCACGACGTCATATCGCGTGGTCGCACTCGATGCGAAGGAGATCCGGGTCGGGATGCTGGCGGTCGCGCGAATCGCGCACGGGACCGTGGTCTACTACGCGCTGGCCCCGAACAAGACCGGGGACGCCGAGGTGTTCGCGATGGATACGCCCTCGTTGAAGGATCCGTTCCCGGCGATGGCCGCGGCGAAGATCGACATCGTCGACGCAAAGGACGGCGTGCTCTACCAGCCGCTGATGGCGGGCGGCCATTGCCTGTGCAGCGACACCGCCGATCTGCAGCCGACCGATGCGAGCGGCACACCGACCGTCGGTTACGCGGTGTTCCCCGAGCTGCCGGCCGATATCACGCAGGCCACCGTCCGGTTCGGCCACCGTGCCTTCTTCACCGGGCTGCCGGTGACCGATACCGTGCCGGCCGGCACGACGGCCGCCGCTCCGGTGCCGCTCGGTGAATGGCCCGAGCTGCCGACCGAGGAGACTATTGCGGCGGGTGACGTGAAGCAGGCGACCCGTCCCCTGACGACGAACACCGCGGAGCCGACGGCCGCGACCTCGGTGAGCCCGACGCGCACGACGGTCGCACTGGCATCAGACGTGCTGTTCGCCACGGACCACTCAGACCTGAACGCCAAGGCGACAGACGCCCTCAGCGCGGTGGCCGACGAGATGAACGCGAAGGGCCAGGGCACCGTCACGATCGACGGCTACACCGACGACGTCGGGACCGACGCGCACAATCAGGCCCTGTCCGAAGCGCGAGCGGCCTCCGTACTGAAGGCGCTCAAGCCCCTGGTCACGAACCCCGACGTGACCTTCACGACTGCCGGCCACGGCGAGAACGACCCCGTTGCCGACAACGGCACCGCCGAGGGACGGCAGCAGAACCGCCGGGTGACGGTCTCGTTCGAGACGGGAGCGGAGCAGTGAGCCGCCGACGCGGCCTCGTCCCCGTCGCGTTGGCCGGGGCGATCATTCTCAGCGCCGCGCTGTCGGCGTGCACGGGAACGGCGACACCCGAGCCGCCATCGCCGACGCCGACTGCCACCGCGCAGACCGCCGACCAGGTCGCGAAGACGATCAACGGCGCGCTGTTCCCGACGGCGTCGATCGCACAGGCGACCGGACGCATCGAGGTCTCGGGCGGCGATGAGCTGCCCGTGACGATCGACGTCGTGGCCCTGCAGGCGCTGCCCGATTCGACGCTGCTCGAGGTGCGCCTCGCGTCGGCGTCGGGAGACGTCGCCGACCTCGGCTCCTTCCAGTTCGCGGTGGCTCCCTTCCTCGACACCCGCAACGTCGCGCTCGTCGACACGGCGACCGAGAAGCGCTATCTGCCGTACACGTATGCCAATGCGCGTGACACGGGCGGCCAGACGACGGGATGCCTCTGCGACGACGTCGCCGGGGGCACCGACGGCACGGGCATCCTGATCTCGATGATGATGCCGCCCCTGCCGGCCGACCTGGCGACGGCCGACGTCGTGTTCCCGGGGCTGCCGAAGATGACGGCGGTGCCGATCGACCGCGGGTAGCCCGGCGGTGCCCGCGACAACGTCGGGGCGTCATGTCAGACTGTGCGAATGCGATTCATCATCCGCGTGATCGTCAACGCGTTCGCGATCTGGGTCGTCACCCTGATCCCGGCGCTCACCGTCTCGGTTCTGCCCATCAAGGTGGGCTGGAACGAACCACTCCCACAGATCCTCACACTGCTGATCGTCGCCGCGATCTTCGCGATCGTGAACTCGATCATCGGCACCGTGATCAAGATCGTGGCGTTCCCGCTGTACATCCTCACGCTCGGGCTGATCTCGATCGTGATCAACGGCCTGCTGCTGTGGATCACCGCATGGCTCACGCACTGGTGGAACTGGGGCCTGCGCGTGGAGGACTTCTGGTGGGGCGTGCTCGCTGCCGTCGTGATCTCGCTCATCAACTGGTTCTTCGGGATCATCCTGCGCCCGCAGCGCAAGCGCTGAGATCCATTCACCGGAATAAACCAACGGGCTCGGGCGCTGTCTCGAGCATGACGGACGTGTGCGATGGGCGGATGCTGCGGGTCGCGGTGATCGGCGCCGGCCAGGCGGGCCTGTCGGCGGCGTATTACCTCGCCGCGCGCGGCCTCGAGCCGTGGCGCGAGTTCGTCGTCGTGGACGCGAATGAGGGGCCGGGTGGCGCGT
The DNA here is from genome assembly GCF_029094505.1 of Microbacterium horticulturae. Classification (NCBI taxonomy): domain Bacteria; kingdom Bacillati; phylum Actinomycetota; class Actinomycetes; order Micrococcales; family Microbacteriaceae; genus Microbacterium; species Microbacterium horticulturae. Next base: position 3,395,983 of record NZ_CP119108.1, read on the forward strand.
GGCGCCATCGCTGGGATTCGCTGACTCTCGATCGCGCGCACGCCATCCACCCCCTCCCGGGTGCGCCGCTGGAGACGCGCGACCCGACCGAGCCGGCCAACCGGGTCGTGCCCCGCTACTTCGGCGACTACGAGCGGCGCTTCGCGCTGCCGGTGCTACGCCCGGTCTCCGTGACCTCGCTCACGCACGATGAGAGCGGGTTCACGGTGCACACCGGCCGCGGGCCGCTGGCCGCGGCATCCATCATCAGCGCGACCGGCACGTGGGACAGCCCATACCTGCCGCACTACCCGGGCATCGAGCGGTTCGCCGGCCGACAGCTGCACACGCACGACTACCGCTCGGCAGAGGAGTTCCGCGGACAGCGGGTGCTCATCGTCGGCGGCGGGACCTCAGCCGTGCAGGCCGTGCAGGAGCTGTACGCACACGGTGCTGAGCCGGTGTGGTCGACGCGGCGCGCACCGCAGTGGACGCGCCGCGCGTTCGACGCGGAATGGGGCCTGAGCGTCGAGAAGTCGGTGGCGGCACGCACCCGGCAGGGGCTGGCGCCGCTCTCGGTGTCAGCCGCGACCGGGCTGCCGCTGAATGAGCTGTACGCGCCCGATATCACCGCGGGCCTGCTCGTCAGCCGCGGACCGATCGTGCGCTTCACCGAGCGCGGGGTGGTGCTCGACGGCCCGGGCCCGGACGGTGCTGGCAAGCCGGACCAAGGCGAGGCGGATGCGCTCGTGGGTGCGACCGCGCCGCTGCCGGGCCGCGCGGTGGACGATGGCTGGGACACGCCGATCGACACAGTCCTGTGGGCCACGGGGTTCCGCGCGCACATCCCGCACCTGCGCGGACTGGGCACCCGCGAGCGCAGCGGCGGCGTCGTCATGGCCGACGACGGCGTGACCGTCGTGAAACTGCCGGGGTTGTTCCTGGCCGGCTATGGGGCGTCGGCATCGACGCTGGGCGCGACCCGCGCCGGGCGCAAAGCCGCGATGGCAGCTCTCCGCGTCACGCAGGAGCGTGCCGCGGCGGCCGCGTAGGGCCGAGCCCGCCGTCAGGGACGTCGTGAGCCGGGGCGGCCGCATCCCGACACCGGTGGCGCGACGCTCCTGGGGATAAGGACAGCATCTGCTCCGGGGCGCGGGCGCCCTCAGCCGTCGGCGACGACTGACATGCGCTGCGTGAAGGTCAGCCGCGCTTGCACGACACGCTCGGGATCCCAGCCGGGCCCGGGCATCGACGCCATCAGCAGCCGTGTGTACGGGTGCTCCGGCGCGTCGAGCACCCGTTGCGTCTGGCCGCGTTCGACGACCGTGCCGCGGAAGAGCACGAGCACCCGTTGGCAGAGCTCCTGCACCACGGCGAGGTCGTGGCTGACGAACAAGTACCCCACCCCTGAGTCTCGCTGGATCTCGCGCAGGAGATCGAGCACCTGTGCCTGCACGGAGACATCCAGAGCCGACACCGCTTCGTCGAGCACCACGAGCTTGGGACCGGCCGCGAGCGCACGTGCGATTGCCACACGCTGGCGCTGTCCGCCGGAGAGCTCGTGCGGCTTGGCATCGGCGTGGCGGTCGGACAATCGCACGCGGTCGAGCAGAGTCAACGCCTCGGCGTGTGCCGCCGAACGGCTCGCGGCTCGGCCGTGAAGTCTCAGCACGCGTTGCAGAGACTCGGCGACTGTGAGGCGACGGTCCAGCGAACCATTCGGGTCTTGGAAGACCATCTGCACCGCCCGCGCGCGGGCAAGCCGTTCGCGCCGTCCGTGGGCGCGCTCGAGTCGATTGACGCCGTCGATGCGCACCGCACCGGCGTCGGCGCGCTCAAGACCCACGAGGATGCGAGCGATGGTGCTCTTGCCCGACCCTGACTCTCCGACCAGGCCCAGGGCTTCTCCCGCCTCGATCGTGAAGTCCACCGCGTTCACCGCGGTCACATCGTCGGCGCCCCGCCCAAGCCGGAACACCCGATGCAGCTTCTCGACTTCGACGAGGCTCATGATGCGCTCCGTTCCAGCGTCGGCGCCGCCTCGATGAGGGCGCACGTATATGGATGCCGGGCCCCAGCGAACAGCTCGGAACCGTTCAGCGTCTCGACGATCTCGCCGGACCGCAGCACGTGGACTCGATCGCACACTGCGCCGGCGAGGTGCAGGTCGTGGGTGATGAAGAGCATCCCGAGCCCGCGCTCGCGGATCTGCCGTTGGAAGATCGCGATGATCTCCGCCTGCGTCGTCACGTCGAGGGCGCTCGTGGCCTCGTCGGCGAGGATGAGCCTCGGCTCGGTGCTCAATGCTCCGGCAATCACGACGCGCTGCAGCATGCCGCCCGACAACTCATGCGGGTACTGGCGCATTCGCCGGGCCGGATGGGTCAGGCCGACCTCGCCCAGCAGGTCCAGGATGCGGCGCTCGGCGTCCTTCCGCCGCATGCCGTGCACGCGGACCAGGCGTTCGGTGAGCGCGTCGCCGATTCGCCGGACAGGGTTGAGCGCACCACGCGGATCCTGCTGCACGAGCGAGACGACGTCGGAGCGCACGCGGCGCAGGGTCGCGGCATCCGCCCCCACCATCTCCGTGCCGTCGACGCGGATGCTGCCTTCGATCGCTGCTTCGTCGCCGTAGAGACGCAGCGCTGCGCGCACCGTCGTCGACTTGCCCGAACCGGACTCACCCACCAGTCCGACGAGCTCACCGGTGTCGACCTGTACGTCGATGCCATGCAGGATGGGCGCGGGTTCTGCATCCGAGACGAAGCTCAGACGCAGATCGTGGATGTCGAGGAGCATCGGTTCATCCCTTCGCCAGCAGTCGGTCGGCGACACGCACACCGACGATGTTCACCGCGATCACCACGAGCGCGATCGCGGCGCCCGGCACGAGCGTCGGCAGGAAGTGCCCCTGCACGATGCCGGCCTGCCCCTCCTGCACCATCAGGCCCCACTCCGAGCTCGGCGGCTGTGCGCCGAAGCCCAGGAAGCTCAGGGTGGCCAGGCTCATCAGGGCCTCGCCGAACAGCACCACGAGGTAGCCGACGAGCGCAGGAAGCAGGTTGGGGATGACGGCGCGCACACAAATGGCGAGCCCGCCGAACCCCTGCACGCGATACCCGTCCACATACGGCCGGGCCATCTCGCTCAGCGCAAGGCTGCGAGTGTACTTGGCGATGACCGGCGCGTAGGCCAGGGCGAGAGCGACCACCGCCGTCACCGGTCCTTTGCCGAAGACGGCGATGACCAGGACGACGAACAGCAGGCCCGGAAAGGCGAACATGACGTCTGTGATTCGTGCCAGCAGGGTATCGAGCCACCCGCCGTGCCAGGCGGCAACGATACCGATGGCCACGCCGAGGATAGTGGCCAGCAGCAGCAGCGCCACCGGCCCGACCAGCGTCTCGCCGGTGCCGATGAGCAGTCGTGAGAACAGGTCGCGCCCCAGCTGGTCGGTGCCCAGCAGGTGTCCCCCGCCGGGACCGGCCCAGATGGCAGTGAAGTCGATCTCATCGGCGTCGAACGGTGAGAACAGACGTCCAAACACGGCTGCGACGATCACGAACCCGAGAAAACACAGCGAAACGATGTAGCCGATCTTCGACCCCGTGCGGCGGCGTCTGGCCGCCAAACGTGGTGCCACGAGAACGGTCATGCTGTGACCGCCTTCCTGCCGATGCGCGGATCGAGCACGGGCAGCAACAGGTCGACGATCGTGGTCACGATCATGTACGCCACCACCATGAACAGCAGCACGGCCTGCACGACCGGGAAATCGTGCGTGTTGATAGCATCGACCAGCAGCGAACCCACGCCTGAGATGCCGAAGACGGTCTCCACGGCCACTGTGCCGGCGATCATGCTGGCGATCACGAGCGCGACCATCGTGATGATGGGGCCCCACGATCCACGCAACACGTGGTCGCGCACGATGAAGCGCTCCGCAAGGCCGGTGGCACGCGCCGCTTCGACATGCTCGGACGAGAACTGCTCGATCATCGATTGTCGTGTCACCCGGCTCACGATCGCGAGAGCCCCCACCGCCAGAGTCACCGCCGGAAGCGTCAGCGAATACAGTCTGCCGCCGAAGCCGCTGCCCGCACCCGATACGGGGAACCACCGCACCTGAACCGCGAACAGGGCCACCAGGGCGATGCCGACGACGAACGACGGAACGCTGGCTGCCAGCGTCGTGCCGCCCACGACGAGCGTGTCTGCGGCACGACCGCGGCGCACGGCCGCGAGGACGCCGAGACCGATACCGAACACAGCCAGGAGCACAGCGGCGTATCCGACGAGCGACAAGGTGATCGGCACACGCGTGGCGAGGATGTCGGCGACGGGCTGGTGGTAGTGGAACGACTGCCCGAAGTCACCGGTGAGAGCTCCGGTGGCCCAGTGCCAGTACTGCACGAGCATCGGCTCGTCCAGGTGGTACTGGGCCCGAACGCTCGCGATCCGCTCCGGCGTCATGTTCTCGGGATTGCCGATCAGGAATGTGACCGGGTCGCCGGGCGCGGCGAACATGGCCGCGAAGATGACGAAGGAGGCGACGACGAGAGTGAGGAGCATCCCGCCGAGCTTCCGGATCGCGTGAGACATGGTCAGCCCTTCGCGCTGCCCAGGTCGGCTGCCCACGGGTAGTAGATATAGGCGGCCGACGACGGGACACCGGTGACGTCATTCGACATGATCAGCGTGGACGGCGTGGCGACCACGGGGATCCAGACCGCCTCGTCGACCCACTCCTGCTGCAGTTCGATCGTGATCTTCGCACGCTCCGCATCGTCGGTGGCGGCGTAGCCCTTCGCGACCAGCGCGTCGTACTTGGGATCATTGAAGACGCCGAAGTTCACGCTCGCATCGGACTTGCCGTTCTTGTAGAAGCCCAACGGGTCGTTCTTGGAGATGTAGTACTCGTCGGGCCAGAGATCTGCCTGGCCGCGCAGCTCGGCGTCGGAGTAGAAGTCGCCGTACTGGGCCTGTGGCACCACCTTGATCTCAGCCTCCAGCCCGATCGACTTCGCCGCGGCTACGAGCGCGTTGGCGATCACATTGTGCGTCGATGACCCGTTCGAGGCCACCACGAGCGGCTCGCTCGGAGCGCCCGCCTCTTCGACCAGCTTCTTCGCCTTCGCGAGGTCGGCATCGTCGGGTTTCGCAGGAGCACCGGTGAGCTTGTCGTACGCCTGCTGGAAAGCATCGACCTCGTAGCCCCAGGCTCCCGAGCCGACAGGAGTCTTCCACGGCTGCGCGAGCCCGCCGAATGCAGCCTTCGCGATTCCCTCGCGATTCAGCGCGAGCGAGAGTGCCTGACGCAGGCGTGCGTCGGTCAGGGCGCCCCTGTCGGTCGTCTCCAGAACCCACGCGTTCGTCGACGGCCCCTGATAGACCGACACCGTGCTGCTGCCCTCGAGCGCCACGGCCGCGCCGGCGTTCTCGAGATACGCACCCTGAGCACTTCCGGTGGTGAGGTTGTTGACCGTGGCGGACTCCTCACCCCAGTGGAAGACGACCTTGTCGGCGCGCGCCGTGACCCCGGAGTTCCAATAGTCAGCGACCTTCTCGATGGTCAACTGTGCGCCCGGCTGCCACGAAGTGATCTGGTACGGACCGCTGCAGGCCGAGTCAGAGCCGGGACCGCCGAAGTCGGAGCCTTCGGCCTTGATGACCCGGGGATTCCAGACGATCCCGCCGTCTCCGGCCATCGCCTGAAGGAAGATCGCGTCGGGCTGCGTCGTGGTGACGGTGATCTGGTCATCGGCGGTCTGCTTCATCGAGACGACGTTCGCATACTCATCGGACTCGGCAGCGCCTTCCGCGGCGTGCCGCTTCATGCTCCACAGCACATCGGCGGTGGTGACCGGTGTGCCGTCATGGAAGACGGCATCCTGACGGATCGTGAAGACGACGTGTGTGTCATCCACCCACTTCGCATCCGACGCGATGCCCTGGCCGAGCGTGAGGTCCGGCTGCACCTGCATGAGCCGATCGCAAATGTTCGCGAGCACGGTGTCGTCGGCGGTGGTGGCGTCGATGTCGGCGTCCATAGTGGTGGGCTCGGCCCCCAGCATCCACGTCACCGATGCCACTGGGCCGGCAGCCTTCTGCGTCTGAGCGGCGAAGGGCGCATCCAGCGCGGCCGCGTCGTTCGACTCCTTATCGCCGGCGGCGCACCCCGTCAGCGCGAGGGCACCGACCGCGAGGGCGCCCGTGATGACGCGGGACAGGCGACGGTGTTGTGATCTCTCCATTGAAATACCTCCTGGTCGGCGTTGTTCGTCAGTGGTTCCGGTGGCCCTCGGGCCCGTCGTAAAGGTTCCAGGGCAGTGCGTCGTACTCGGTCTCGCAGGGAAAGCCCGCCGCGATGCGGTAGACGCCGCTGTCGAGGTCGACGCAGCTCGACAGCAGCGTCGACCATTGCCGGAGCGCGGGGGCTTCCGGATCGGGATGCGTGCAGACGCCCTCTGGGTATCCCAGGTGATCCGACATGGCTGCCTTCACCAGCGCGGCCGACTCATCGTCGTCGCGTGCGCCGGCTACTGCGGCGAGCCCCGCACGCACGCGCGGCAGCCGCAGCAGCGAGTCCGCCGACACCGGCCGGTAGCGGCCGGCGAGCTGGGGAGGAACCGAGGCCTGGAAATGATTCGTGTGGGCGATGACACCGTCGGGATCGGGGTAGATCCAGTCCACACCCTGTGGTGTCGTCTCGAGGTCGATGCCGAAGCCGCTCCTGTGCGCCAGTAGCGCGTTGCTTGCGATGTGCGGGCGGGTCTTCACAAGCGTGTTCAGGGCCGACGCCAGGTCGGGGCGGTCGAGTACGAGTCGTCGGATGAGCGTCTGGGGCAGCCCGATCTCGTTGCCGAAGCTGCCGCCCAACCCATTCGCATTCAACGCGATGCCGGCCGAGTTCGCGCCATGGCGGCCGACCTGTCCAGCTTCGACCTGCATGATGACCGTCGGCAGCGGGTCCTGAACGATCCGGACCACCAGCGTGGTGTCGGCGGTGAGGGTTCGCCAGTCCCAGTTCTGCCCGACGAGGGTGTGACCCGTACCGCTGGCGGCACCCGTCAGGAAGAACGAGGTGCAGCCGTCGACGGCGTCGCGCTCCTCTGCATCAGCACCGACGCTCTGCGGCTGCGTCGCGGGTCGATTGTCGTAGACGAACTCGCCGCGCACGTTGAGCGTGAGCACCTCGGCGAAGTCGACCCCCGCTCCCTCGGCGATGCCCCGCATCTCTTCGACGAGGTGCGGGGCGAGCTGCTCAGAGATGGGCAGCCACTGGACGACCGAGGCGAGGATCTCGGCCCAGTCCATCCCGGTCTGCTCAGTGAGAGCCGCCGTGTAGTAGTCGATCGCGGTCGCGATGAGGTCGCGCGCGCCTTCACCGTACTGGCGGCCACGCTCGCGCGGGCTGCCGCTCACTTCGAGCAGACGGATCCGACCCGTGTCGCCCATGAGACCTCCTCGTCGTCGTTTCACCACATCTGCTTGCGCTTCGCCTCTCGGCGGAGAAGGATGAATGAAACATTCGTTACAGGATCTTCCTGATTGGGACTAGACGATACACCAATGGAACCATTTGTAACAAGCGATACAGAGAACCCGGCTCTCGGGCGGCTTCGCGAACTCATCTCTGAGCGCTGGAGCGAGCTGTCGAAGTCCGAGCGTGCGGTATGCCGCGTACTGACGACGATGTCTGCGGAACGGCTGCTCTATGCAAGCGCGGCCGGGCTCGGGGAACAGAGCAACACGTCGAACGCCTCCGTTGTGCGCACGCTTCAGACGCTCGGCTACTCCGGACTTTCAGAGCTCAAGCAGGAGGTCGCAGCCCCCTTCAGCTCGACCGTGGCACCCGACATCCGGCTGCGGCAGCGTCTCGAGCATCTCGGTCAGGATCTCGCGCAGATCCAGCAGGAGATCTGGGCCGAGGCCGACGAGCTGATCGAGCTTGCGTCGCACGCGAACGACGACAGCGACTACCAGGTCGCGGTGAACCTGATCGTTCACGCCGACACGGTGTTCTGCTACGGTTTGGGCGCCTCGGGTGTCGCCGCCGAGCACCTCGCACTGCGGTTGAGGCGTATCGGCGTCTCGACGCGTCGACTCACCACCGACGGCTTCCGCCTGGCCGACGAAGCCATGAGTCTGGGCGTCCGTGATCTGCTGGTCGTCTTTGCTCCGGGGCGCGTCACGCGAGACATCGAGGCTCTCCTCGATCAGGCGCAGCTCGTCGGCGCGAAGACGCTGCTGGTGACCGACGAACTGCACGAGCTGCTCGCCTCGCGCGTCAGCGCTGTGCTCACCGCCCCGCATACGCCGACCGGGCTGACGGCTGAGGGCATCGCCGGCATTCTCGTGAGCGACGTCATCGTGCAGGCCGTGTCCGCCGTCGGCCCGGATACCGCGCTGCGCTCGTCGCAGGTGCTCAACGACCTGCGCGCACGGCTGGGCTACTGACGGCCTTCCTGCACGTGCGGCGGCCGGTTCTGCCGTGGATGCAGCCGAACCCCCGGCAGCGCGGGAGCGGGCAGCCGCGCCAGCCCGTCGGGATCGTGGCCGACATAGCCGATCACCTCACCGAAGCGCTCGCCCTCTTCCTGCCACTCCTTGCGGTAGCGAGCGATCTCGTCGGAGTCACGGCCGACGAAGTTCCACCACATGATGATGTCCTCACCGAACGGCGCACCGCCTATGAGCACCGCCCGCGCCGGCGACGCCCCATCGTTGCGCAACCGCAGCCGCTCGGAGCCGATGCCGGTGTAGCCGATCGTGGCGCGAGGCACCGGCACGCCCTCGAGGCTCAGGCCTCCGGCATCCACCAGCAGCCCGTGCTCGAACAGCGGGTCGACCGGCAGCTCCAGCGCGGCGCCCGGGTCGAGACGCAGCTCGGCGGCGACAAGCGGCGAGTGCACGTCGACCGGTGACACGGACCCCAGCAGCGACCCCAAGAAGACGAGCGCCGAGCCACCCTCGAACGCCACCGGTTCGGGCTCGTAGTGCTGAAAGCGGCGCGGCAGGTGCTCGCGCACCGCGTCGGGCAGCGCGAGCCACAGCTGCACGCCGTGCAGCACCGTCGTCTCGGCGGTCGACACTTCGGAGTGGCAGATGCCGCGCCCGGCGGTCATGAGGTTCAGCTGCCCCGGCAGCACACGGCCGACGTTGCCGCCCGAGTCGATGTGGTCGATCGCGCCCTCGAACAGCCAGCTGACGGTCTGCAGCCCGGTGTGCGGGTGGGGCGCGACATCCATCCCACCGGTGACCGAGACGTCGTCGGGACCGTAGTGGTCCGCGAAGCACCAGGCGCCGATCATCGAGCGCTGCCGCTGCGGCAGCGTGCGCCGCACGGTCATGGCGCGCGGGCCGCCCAGCGGCACATCGCGCGCCTCGATGATCTCGACCGGCACGCCGTCGGCGCACTCCGCGCGCGGGCCGGGCAGTCCGCCGTCGGTGCAGACGACCTCTTGCGGGTCGGCCTCGGTGTTGCTCATTCCCTCATCCTGGTTCGGGATGCCGCACTCCGCCACCCCGCGCGGCGCGTGCTCACCGCGCGCGGTCGACCTGCGACCCTGCGCGCAGCACCTGCGGAATCTCGGCGACCGCGTCGACCTGGGCGATGAGGGCCTCGATGTCGGCACGCGAGGCGGGCGCGTCGACCTCGATCCGGTACTCGATGCCCGTCGAGACCCACTCCTCCGTGTCGAAACCGCCATCGGCGGTGATCCGCACCCCGTCGATCGTCAGTCCGAGTCCGGCGGCCTCGCGATACACGTCATTGAGCACGCATCCGGCGACGGCCAGATGCAGCAGATGCGCGCCCGTGAAGTCGGTGCGCACGCTGACACCCTCCGCGCTCCAGCGATGCGGGAACACAACGGTATCCGGCTGGTCGTCGCGGAACGATCCGGCCGCGGCGACGGCCTCGAACCCGGCCATATCGTCATTGTCCCGCGACACACCCCGGCGTGCCAGGGGGTCTCCAGCGGCAACGATCGGCGGTCCTTCAACGAACGGACAGGTCTTCCCCCACGCTCAGCCGCTCACGCAATGCTGCCCGCGCTCGGTGGTATCGGCTGCGTACGGTGCCCTCCTTCATTCGCAGGATGCGGCTCGTCTCGAGCAGAGTGAAGCCCTCCCAGTGGACGAGTCCGATGATGTCGCGATCGAGCGGCGCGATCTCAGCCAGGGCCGCGTACAGTTCGTCGAACTCGGTGCCCGGCGCGTACGCCGCGCGGGGGTGCGTCATGAGTTCGTCCCGCAAGCGGTCGGCGACCGCGCGCCGTCGCGCGATTCCCCGATAGTGGTGGCGCAGTACGTTGTGGGCGATGCCGAACATCCAGGCGCGGGCTTCGTCGTCGGGCACCGGCAGCGCCGAGGCGCGCTTCCACACCGCGAGCAGGGTCTCGGCGACAAGGTCCGCCACATCGTCGATCCGCGTGATGCGGCGGACGAAGTATGCCGTGAGGGCAGGAGCGTGAGCGCGGACAGCCGCCTCGACGCGTGCGCGTTCGGCGTCGCGGGTCATCGGTCACACCGGAAGCCCCAGGCATCGACGGCCCGTTCCCCCGCCGGTGCGTCGAACCAGCCGATGCCGGGGAAGACCCCGGTCGCGAACCGGCGCACTACGGGTCCGAGTCCGTTGCCGACGCGGGTCTCGCCGTCGGCGTCGTCGGCGCTGCCGGGCGCGGCCGTCGTCGTGTCGTACAGACGCTGACCCAGGCCGTCCCAGTCGTGCGCGTGGATGGCGGCATCCAGCGTTGCGCCGTCACCGTCGTGCGGATTGCGCAGCTCGATCCAGGCGCGGCACGAGTCGGTGTGGCCGTCGTCAGTCGTCCACGCGACCGGGATCGGCACCTCGTTGCGGACGTTGTCGAGCGGCATCGAGACGCCGCCCCAGTGTGCCATCGTGATCGCCACGCCCGAGCCTGCCGTCAACGCCACAGCACCGAGGCCGATGCCCAGCACCAGCCAACGGCGGCCAACGCGGCGGCGCGGGGCGACAGCGGTCGCCAGTCGCTGTGCTTCGCGTGCGATCGGCTCGGGCAGCTCAGCCGCCGATGCGTCGAGCAACTCGTCCAGTGCGTCCATGTTGTTCCTCCCGGTCATCCTCACACCGGTCATGCCCGGATGTCGGTCGAACGTTGCATCGACATGCCGGGGCGGCACCGAGTGGACGCAGATCCGTGCTGCTCGCTCTCTCGACGCGGAAACACGACCACTCCTTCGTACCGGACGCGGCAGAGTGGCCGCGATCCCTCGCCGGCATGGCCGGTGGCGTGGGATCACGACCATTCTGCGGGGCGCGGGGCGCCCCATGACCCTCAGGCGGCGACGGGAACGGCCGCCGTGGCGGGCTCCTCGACCGCCACGGGGCGGCCGACGAACTTCTTCAGCGCGACCAGGAGCAGCGCGGTGACGATGGTGCCGGCGAGCAGTGCCACGATGAAGCCCCAGATCGGGTCGATCGCGAAGAACACGAAGATGCCGCCGTGCGGGGCGCGGGATGCCACATCGAACGCCATGCAGAGGGCTCCTGTGACCGCTCCCCCGACAAGGTTGGCGGGGATCACGCGCAGCGGGTCGGCGGCGGCGAACGGGATCGCGCCCTCGGAGATGAACGACAGTCCGAGCAGCCAGGCGGCCGCACCGTTCTCACGCTCGACCGTGGTGAATCCGCGCCGGTAGAGCACGGTCGAGGCCAGGGCCATGCCCAGCGGCGGCACCATGCCGGCGCACATGACGGCGGCCATGATGTGGAACGCCGCCGGCGTCTGCGCGGCGAGCCCCGCGACGGCGAACGCGTACGCGGTCTTGTTGACCGGGCCGCCCAGATCGAAGCACATCATGAGGCCGAGGATGATTCCCAGCCCGATCGCGCCGGCGCCGGTCAGCCCGTTGAGGAACGAGGTCATCTGCGTCATGAGCCACGCGATCGGCGCGCCCAGGATCAGCAGCATCAGACCCGAGGCTATGGCCGAGGCCAGCAGCGGGATGATCACGACCGGCATCAGCCCGCGCAGCCAGCGCGGCACCACCGGCTTGCCGATGAGGTACGCCGCGTAGCCGGCGATGAGGCCGCCCACCAGGCCCCCGATGAACCCTGCGTTCATGAACACCGCCACCGAACCGGCGACGAAGCCAGGCGCGATGCCGGGTCGGTCGGCGATCGCGAACGCGATGTATCCGGCCAGCGCGGGCACCAGGAAGCTCATGCTGATGTTTCCGATCTCGAACGCTATCGCGCCGAGATAGTAGATCAGGCCGTCGGGCGGCAGGTTCCAGAGGGCGTAGTTCTGCAGCGTGTAGACCGCGTTGTTGACGCCCGAGTCGCCGTGGGCCAGCGCGATGCCGTACCCCGCAAGCAGGAAGCCGATCGCCATGAGCAGGCCGCCGCCGGCGACGAACGGGATCATGTAGCTGACACCGGTCAGCAGAATGCGCTTGATGCGGGCTCCGCCCGATTCCTTCGGCGCGTCGGCGGTCGGCGCGGCCGCGGCGCCGGTGACGCGTTCAGTGTGGGGGTCGGATGCCGCGGCCACCGCCTCGTGGATGAGCTCTTCGGGCCGCTCGATGCCGGCTTTGACCGACGCGCGCACGACGGGCTTGCCGGCGAACCGCTGCGGCTCGCGCACGTCGACGTCGACTGCGAAGATCACCGCGTCGGCGGCGTCGATGACATCGGCCGGGACCGCCTTGTATCCGCTCGAGCCCTGCGGCTCGACGACGAGGTCCACTCCGGTCTTCTTTCCCGCGGCGGTGAGAGCGTCGGCGGCCATGAACGTGTGGGCGATGCCCGTCGCGCAGGCCGTCACGGCCACGATACGGGGGCCGGATTCCGCGGCGGGCGCGGCAGAGGCGGGCGCCGCGGCGGCGGCTGCGGCATCCCCCTCCTCCTCTGCTTCGCCGATCGCGACGCGCACGATGTGCACGACCTCATCAGCGGTCGCAGCGGCCCGCAGGCCGGAGGTGAACTCGTCTTGCATGAGGCTGCGCGCGAGCTTGGAGAGCACCGCGAGGTGCGCCTCGGCGGCGTCGGCGGGCGCCGCGATGAGGAAGACGAGGTCGGCGGGGCCGTCGTCAGCGCCGAAGTCGACGCCGGGCGCCAGGCGTGCGAACACAAGCGACGGCTCGGTGACCGCGGGGCTCTTCGCGTGCGGGATCGCGATGCCACCGGGAAGGCCCGTCTCGTCCTGCTGCTCACGCTTCCACGCGTCGGCGAAGAGCGCCTCGGCGTCGGTTGCACGGCCCTGGTCGACCACGCGCTGCGCGAGCGACCGGATGACGGCGGCCTTGTCGGCGCCGAGCGGCGCGTCGAGACTGACGAGCTCGGGGGTGATGGTGTCTGACATGATGACCTCCGTCGGTCAGGGGTGAGGTTCTAGAGGTGCGCGACCGGGATGTCGGCGGTGGGAAGGTCGCCCGGGCGGGGCGCCATGGTTCCGGGAAGGGATGCTGCGGCCGCCCCGTGCCGAATGGCCGACACCAGGCAGGCCGCAGGGTCCGCGCCCCGCGACTCTGCAAGGAGGAAACCGGCCAGCGAGCTGTCGCCCGCGCCCACGGTGCTGCGCACCCGGGTCGGCGGGGGCACGGCGGCGTACGCGCCGTCGGCCGTGACCAGCACGGCGCCCCGTCCGCCGAGGGTGACCAGGGCCGATGCGACCTTGTTCGGCACGAGCGCCCGCCCGATGCGGGCGGCGGCCTCGGTGAGGTCTCCGTCCAGCACCTGGCCGGTCAGCTCGGCGAGTTCGTCGTCGTTGGGCTTTATGAGGTCGGGATGCGCGTGCTCGACGACGGCGGCGAGGGCCGGGCCCGAGGCATCCACCGCCATCCGCGGCGCCGCCGCCCCCCAGCGCGTGCGGACCGCGTCGATCACGTGCGCGTAGAAGTCGTCGGGCACGCCGGGCGGCAGCGATCCGGCCAGCACGACCCAGCGCGCGCCCTCGGCGGCGGCGACCACCGCTTCTTCGAGGCCTGCGAGCTCGTCGACGGTCGGTGTCGCGCCCGGCAGGTTGAGCTTCGTGGTGACGCCGGCCGGATCGGTGATGGTGACGTTCGCGCGGCAGTGTCCGTCGACGGGAACGGTGCAGGCGGGCACGGCTCCGGCGCGCAGCACGACGGCGAACGGATCGTCGGCGGCCAGCGGCAGCACGGCGAGCGCATCGGCTCCGGCGGCATCGAGCACGCGCGCGACGTTGATGCCCTTGCCGCCGGCATCTTCGCGAGTGGATGCCGCAGCCTGCACGGCGCCCGGCTGCAGTGGCCCGCCGAGCACGATCGTGCGGTCGAGTGACGGGTTCACGGTGACGGTGACGATCATGCGACCCACACCTCCACGTCGGCGGACTCGAGAGCCACGGCGAGGTCGCCAGTGGGCGCGGTGTCGGTGACGAGCACGTCGATGTCATCGAGGGCGGCGAACCGCACGAGCGATTCGGCCTCGAACTTGCCGGCGTCGGCGACGACGATCACACGGCGCGCCGCGTGCACGATGGCCTCTTTGACCGCAGCCTCTTCGGGGTCGGGAGTGCTCAGCCCGAACGACGACGAGACGCCGTTGGCGCCGACGAAGACGATGTCGGGGCGCAGCGCCTCGATGGCACGGACGGTGCTGGCCCCCACCGCGGCGGCGGTGTCGCGTCGCACGCGTCCGCCGACGACGGTCAGCGTGACCTCGTTGACGGCGGCGAGCGCGGGCGCCAGGGTCAGCGAGTGAGTGACGACGGCGGCCGTGGCGTGCACGGTCAACAGGCGCGCCGCCAGCTGTTCGGCGATGGCGGCGGTCGTGCTGCCCGCGTCGAGGAAGAGCGAGCCGCGGAAGCCCTCGTCGATCGCCTCGAGCGCCCGCGCCGCGATCGCCGACTTCTCGCGCGCGTGACGGCGGATACGCTCGGTGATCGTCGTCTCGACCGTGCTGCCGCGCTCGATGGGAACGGCCCCGCCGTGCACCCGGCGCAGTCTGCCGGCACGCTCGAGGACGTCGAGGTCGCGACGCACGGTCTCGGTGGTGACGTCGAATCGCGCCGCCAGGTCGTGGACCCCCACGCGTCCCTCGGCGGTCAGCACCTGACCGATCAGTTCGTGACGCTCCGTCGCGTACATCTGCGCCTCCTTGCTTTTCCCACACAATACAACACATTCCAACAGAAGCAAAGGGAATTCTGGAGACGATCAAATGACTTTCTCAGCCGATCTCCCTACCTTTGCGGGATGAAGAGGCGCACCGCGATCGCGCTGATCACCGCCGGGGCCGTGGTGGTCGTGGGTGCCGTCGTCGCGCTCGCCGGTCCTGTCTTCTACCGCGACGTCATCGTGGGTGCGCCCGATCCGACCCCGACCGTCGCCACCGGCGCCACGGCCGGGGCGACCGTCGAGCCGGCCGAGGTGCAGGGCGCCTGGACCGTGTCCGACGGCTCATACGCCGGTTACCGCGTGGACGAGGTGCTCAACGGCACCGACGTCACCGTCGACGGCCGCACCGAGAAGGTCACCGGCACCGTGACGATCGACGACGCCGCGGTCACGGCCGCGTCATTCACGGTCGACGTCGACTCCATCGCCACCGACCAGGGCAGTCGTGACTCGTATTTTCGCAATACGGCGTTGCAGACGTTCCGCTACCCGACGGCGACGTTCACGCTGACCAAGCCGGTGGCCGCGGCATCCTCCCCGCAAGTGGGGGTCAAGCAGACCGTCACCGCCACCGGCGAGCTGACGCTGCATGGCCAGACGCGGACCGTGTCGGTGCCGATGGACCTTCTGTTCGACGGAGAGACGGCGCAGGTGGCCGGAAGCATTCCGATCACGTTCGCCGACTACGGCGTGCAGGCGCCGAACCTCGGGTTCGTGAAGGTCGAAGACCACGGCTTCGTCGAGTTCTCCCTGGTGCTGACCGAGAAGTGACGGGATGCCGCGGCCCGCACGCACGCTCAGTTCACCCCAGCGCGGACGTCGCTGAGCGCAGCTCGGCGAACGCGGCGCGGGTGTGCGTGATGAGTTCGCCGGGATCATCTGCTCGGGAGACGTCGGACCAGCGCCGATAGCCGATGCCGAAGGCGAGCACACCGAGTTCTGCCGACACCTGAGCGGACAGTTCGGAGACCCCCCGCCGACGCAGCGCATCGGCGATCGCCGCGGCCATGCCGACGCTCTTCATGGCGTTGCGGGCGCGGAGCTCTTCGTTGGCTTCGATGGCCGCGTGCAGTCGCGGGCCAAGCTCGCGGTTGAAATCGGTCATCGCGCCGCAGGCGCGGTCAAGGCCTGCCGCGACGGCGTCCAGCGGCGTGGCGTCCGCCGGCGCGGCGGCGACGCCCTCGGCCAGCAGACGGCTGAGCAGCTCCTGCCCCGCCGTGAGGATCTCGCGCTTGTCACTGAAGTGACGGAAGAAGGTACTGCGGGTCAGGCCCGCGCGCTCGGCGATCTGGGCGACGGTCGTCTCGTCGTACCCCTGCTCGGTGAACAGTTCGAGGGCCGCGACGGTGAGCCGTCCACGCGCATCGGGCTTCCATCTCGCCATGCCTTCATCCTACGTGATGCGACACATGTCCCATCACGGTGCTAGCCTGATGAGACATTAGTCGCATCACTTTCGGAGGGAACCATCCCCATGCGTGTTTTCGTCACCGGAGCAACCGGTCTCATCGGCTCGACCGTCACCGCCGAGCTGCTCACTGCCGGCCACACCGTCACCGCCCTCGCCCGCTCGACCGTCTCGGCTCAGAAGGCTGAAGCGGCCGGCGCCGATGTCGTGCGGGGTGGGCTCGTCGACCTCGAGGTGCTGCGCGAGCAGGCGGAGCGCGCCGACGGCGTCATCCACCTCGCCTTCGGCAACGACTTCAGCTCTCCCGAGGCACTCCAGCAGAACGTCGTCGACGAGTCGGCCGCTCTCGAAGCGCTCGGTGCCGCCCTCATCGGCACGGGAAAGCCGCTGGTCACCGTGTCGGGCACCCCTGTGGCATCCGGCCGCCCATCGACGGAGGACGACCCGCTGCCCACGGACGGCCCGGTCGGCGGGCGCTCCATTTCGGTCGAGCGCACCCTGGCGCTCGTGAATCGCGGGGTGCGCACCTCGGCCGTCCGGCTGCCGCGCACGGTGCACAACCAGGGCGACGGCGGTTTCGCCGGGATTCTCACCCAGCTCGCCCGGCAAACCGGTGCGGCCGCCTACCCGGGCGACGGCTCACAGCGCTGGCCGGCCGTGCATGCGCTCGACGCCGCGGTGCTCTTCCGTCTGGCGCTCGAGAAGGCGCCCGGCGGTACCGCGCTGCACGCCGTCGCAGACGAGGGCGACGCCGTGCGCGACATCGTCGGCGTGATCGGGCGGCGGCTCGGGCTGCCCGTCGAATCGCGTCCGGCCGAGGCATTCGGCACGCTCGGGCCCATCTTCATCGTCGATCAGCCGTCCTCGAGCGCCCGCACGCGCGCACTGCTCGGCTGGGAGCCGACCCATCCCGGGCTGCGGGAAGACCTGGAGAAGATCCAGCGCTGAGCCCGCGATCACGCCCGGCGCAGGATCTTCTCCATCGCCTTGCCGCGCGCGAGCTCGTCGACGAGCTTGTCGAGGTAGCGGATCTTCTGCATGAGCGGGTCGTCGATGTCTTCGACGCGCACCCCGCAGACCACACCGGTGATGAGCCCCGCGTTCGCGTTCAGCTGTGCGTCGGCGAAGAACTGCGCGAACGTCGCGCCGTCATCGAGGCGGTCCTGCAGCGCAGGGCCGTCGAAGCCGGTGAGCCAGGCGAAGACCTCGTCGAGCTCGGCCTTGCTCCGCCCCTTGCGCTCGACCTTCGCAAGATAGAGGGGGTAGACCGAGGCGACCGTGGTGTCGAAGATCCGGTGCACGCGCCCAGACTAACGCGCCGATTGACAGCATCCACTCCGCTCCACGACGCTGAGAGGGGATGCCGGAGCCGAAGGAGACTCATGAACATCACGGGTGCCGTCCTCGAAGAGATCGGGCGTGACCGTCCGTTCGCGCAGTCGCGGCCGATCACGGTCGGCGCGCTCGACCTCGATGCGCCGCAGCCGGGCGAACTGCTCGTGCGCATCGAGGCGGCGGGCGTGTGCCACTCCGATCTGTCGGTGGTCGACGGCAACCGACCGCGTCCGGTGCCGATGCTGCTGGGACACGAGGCGGCCGGCACGATCGAGAAGACCGGCGGCGACACCCCGGGCTTCGCGGTCGGCGACCGGGTCGTGATGTCGTTCCTCCCGCGATGCGGGCAGTGCGCGGCGTGCGCCACCGACGGGCGCCTGCCGTGCGAGGCCGGCACGCGCGCCAACAACGCCGGCGTGCTGATGGCCGGCGGCTCGCGCCTGCATCGTGACGGCGAGCTCGTGCACCATCATCTGGGCGTCTCCGGCTTCGCGACGCACACCGTGGTCGATCACCGCTCGGCGGTCGTGGTGGGGCGGGATGTCGCGCCCGACGTGGCCGCCGTGCTCGGCTGTGCGGTGCTCACCGGCGGCGGCGCGGTGATCAATGCCGGTGACGTGCAACCGGGGCAGGACGTCATCGTCGTCGGACTCGGCGGCGTCGGCATGGCCGCACTCATCACGGCGGTATCGCTCGGCAACGGCCGGGTGATCGGCGTCGACGCGCTGCAGGCCAAGCTCGACCGCGCCCGCGAGTTGGGGGCCGATGACGCCCTCACTCCCGGCGATGCCGTGGCGCGCGGCATCCGCGCCCCGCTCGTCATCGAGGCTGCGGGGCATCCGCGCGCGTTCGAGACCGCGTTCGCACTGACCGCTCCCGGCGGACGCACGGTCACCGTCGGCCTGCCGGCACCCACAGCGACGAGCACCATCACTCCGCTGACGATCACGGCCGAGGCCCGGTCGATCGTCGGCTCGTACCTGGGCTCGGCGGTGCCCTCGCGCGACATCCCGCGCTACGCGCAGCTGTGGCGTGAGGGGAAGCTGCCCGTGGAGGCGCTCATCTCCGACCGCATCGCGCTCGACGATATCAACGCCGCGATGGACCGGCTCGCCGCCGGCGAGGCGGTGCGGCAGATCATGACGTTCTGAGAAGTGGATGCCGCGGCCCGCGGTGTCCACGTCCGCGCCGCGCGGCGGCACTGTGCCCCGCCACGCCACGCGGCCGCGCTACTCTCAGTCGCCGCTGTCTTCCGTGGCCCCGACGAGCATCCCGATCCCGATCCCCAGCATCCAGGAGTCCTTGCTGATGGCAGTGCCGGCCTGACTCGGCCAGATGCTGTTGGGTTTGCGCAGCTCGGGCGTGCGCAGGTACATGCCCACCAGCCCCGACGAGAATCCGGTCAGGACGGCACCGGCCAGCCACGTCGGGATGAACGGCACCAGCAGCAGAGACCCGACGCTGATCTCCGCAATCGCGAGCATGCGCACGAATTTCGGCGCGGGGATGTTCCGGAGCATCGGAAACGCCCCCGCGGCCGCCCCGTGCAGACCCTCTGCTTGTTCGGTTCCAGCCTTCAGTTTCGTGATGCCGGAGTGCAGGATGTACGCACCCGTGACCAGTCTCGTCGGAACGTCGCGCAGTCGCATGTGTCCTCCTTGATCGAGCGCCCCGTCGAGGGCTGCTGTTGGCACGATACGCCAGGCCGCGCGAGTGCCGAACCCCCTTGCGCGCGAGTGTTGCCCCCGGGGACACCGCCGCCCGACCGAGTCCGCTCCTCTCCTCACCGGCGATGCCCGCATCGCCGGTGCTGCCGTCGCGCGACATGCCGCGCTGGCCCGCTCACTCCGTCTCGATGAAGCTCTCGTCGGTGCCTCCGCCGTACCGGCGCCTGCTGAGCACGCGGGAGAGCAGGATCGCGATGGCGAGAATGACGCCGTAGAAGATCTGCTGGATGTAGATCTGCGCGCCCAGCAGCTGAAACCCTGAGACGCCGAACGCCAGGAAGTACACGGCGATGCCGGTGCCGATGGCGTTGAACCGCCCCGGCTGGATCGTCGTGAGGCCGAGGAACGCGGCGGCGTACGCCGGCAGCAGCAGGCTGTTGCCGTCGCCCGGGCTCGCCGACGCCTGCGTGCCGACGAACAGCAGCCCCGAGATCGCGGCCATGAACCCGGCGATGACGAACCCATAGGCCCGTGCTCGTGCGACCGGAAAGCCGCTGAGCCGTGCGACCTGCCGTGACTGGCCGACGAACAGCGCGCGCTGCCCGAACGGCGTGAACGTCAGCACGTACCAGACGATGAGCATGATCACGATGCCGATGTAGAACTCCCAGGGGATGCCGAACAGGTCGTTGTAGAACACGATCTGCACGAGGTCGCTCGAGACGCCCGTGATGGTCTGCTCGCCCGAGATCCACTCGATGAGTCCCACGAACACGGTGCCGGTGGCCAGCGTCAGGATGAACGAGTTGGCGTTGAAACGGATGATGAGGAACGCGTTGATCGCACCGCCGGCGAGCCCCACGGCCAGACCGATCAGGCAGCACAGCCAGATATTGACGCCGGCCTTCGTGTTGAGCACCGCGACGACCATCGACACGAGGCCTGACAGGCTGCCGATCGACAGATCGATGTCGCCGTTGGTGAGGGGAATGAGCAGTGCGAGCGCCAACACGAACAGCACCGCCTGCGACCCGAGCACGCTGGAGAAGTTCGCAGCGGTGAAGAAGCTGGGGGTGGCGATCGTGAACGCGATGATCAGCAGCACGAACGCGACCGGCAGCATCGCGCTCTCGAGGATGTTGCCTGATCGGCCGGCGAGGATTCCCCGGCGTCGCGTGATGCGCGTGCGCTGCGTCTGTGTCGGCGTGCTCAGCTTCGGTTCGGCCATGGCTTCACCCCTCCCGTTCGGACGTGCGCGCCCCGGCCGCGTAGACGGCGGCGGTGATGCGGTCGCGGGTGATCGGCGCCGTGATCTGCGCAGCGATCGCCCCATCGGAGCAGACGAGCACCCGCTGCGACACGTCGGCGAGCTCGTCGAAGTCGGTGCTCACCCAGATGATCGCGATGCCGGTGGCGGCCAGTTGTCGCAACATACCGCCGAGCTCGGCGCGGGTGCCGACGTCGACGCCCTGGGTTGGCTCGTGGAGGATCAGCACCAGCGGCGGGTCTTCGAGCCACCGCGCCAGCACGACGCGCTGCTGGTTGCCGCCGGAGAGCGACGAGACGAGAGCGGTGCCGTCGGGCGGCCGCACGCCGAACGCGCGCGCACGCTCGTCGGCGGTGCGCCGCAGCGCACGCCGATCGAGGAAGCCCCCGCGCACATACTGCCCGAGCACCAGCGACAGCATGTTCTCGCCGACCGTGAGTGCGGGCGCTATCCCCTGCTGCGCGCGGTCGGCCGGCACCAGCGCGAGACCCGCGGCGCGTGCCGCGCGGGGGCTGAACCGGGCCAGGTCGTGCCGAGCACCGCCGACGCGGATCACACCGCTCGCGCCCGCGAGCGCGCCGAACAGCGCGTACGGCAGGTCTTCGGCGCCCGAGCCGAGCAACCCCGCGACGCCGACGATCTCGCCGGCGTCGACGGTGAACGTAGCGGCCCGCAACTGGCCGCCGACCACATCGGCGGCGTCGAACAGCGGGCCCGCGCCGGCGCCGGAGGCCGCGGCATCCCGCCCCTCCGCGCCGGGGGTGCGCACCGCCTCGACCGCCCGCGAGGCCGCACGCTCGATCGTGGCCGACACGTGGTGTCCCGAGATGAGCTCGACGAGGCTCTCGTCACTCGTGTCGGCGACGACGACGTCGCCGATGACCGCGCCGTCGCGCAGGATGACCGCGCGGTCGGCCAGCTCGCGGATCGCCGGCAGGTCATGTGAGACGAACAGCACGGCCGTGCCGCCCCTCGCGACCTGACGCACGAGGTCGAAGAGGAAGACCTTCTCGTCTTCGGGCAGGAACACCGTCGGCTCGTCGAGCACGAGAACGCCGTGGGCTGCTTCGCCGGTGCCGTCGGCGGCATTGACGCCGGCGCGCTCGCGGAACAGGCGCAGGTCCTCGGCCGCGCGCACGATGGCCAGCAGCGCCTGCGCGGTCGGCCGCAGGTCGCCGACCGTCGCCCGCGGGTCGAGGTCGACGTGGTACCGGTCGAACACCCGCTGCGCGGCGCGGCGTTCGCGGGACCAGCCGATCGGGGCGAGGATGCCACGGCCAGAGCCGACCCGTCGCCCGACGAACAGGTTCTCGACGACGCTCAGCCCGATGCCCAGGCCCAGGTCCTGGTAGACGAAGCTGAGCCCGAAATCGCGGTAGTGGTCGTGCGGCACCGGCAGCGGCACCTCACGCCCGGCCACTCGCAGCCGGCCGCCGGGCTCGGGCGCGTGGAACCCGGAGAGGATCTTGACCAGTGTCGACTTGCCCGACCCGTTCTCGCCGAGCAGGGCGAGCACCTCGCCCTGCTCGATCGTCAGGTCGACGCCGGCCAGCGCCAGCTGCCCGCCGAACCGCTTGGCGAGATGCCGCGCCTGCAAGGCCGGCACCGGAGCGCCGGCATCCCCTCCCACCGGATTCATGTCGCCGTCAGAGCGTCGGGGCGTTCCAGAGCGTGCGATAGGCGTTCTGATAGGCCTTGCCGCCGTATCCCTCCTCGTTGTACCCGCCGCTCGAGGTCAGGAACCCCTTCGCGGTGGCCGGCACCCAGAATCGGTTGGGCACGAGCTCCTTGTCGGGACTGGCCGCGGGCTCGCCTGCCAGCAGACGGATGGTCTGGTCCATCTCGGCGTAGGCGTCCCAAGCCACGCTCGGCCCGACGTCGGCCTGCAAGATGCCGTCGTCATGGCCGACCATCGTCTGGATCGTCGTCGCGCTCGCGCCCCAGGCGTAGACCTTGACGTCGTCGCGCTTGGCCTGTTGCACGCCGGTGACCGCGAAGGTCGCCATGCCGTCGAACGCGACGAACACGGCATTGATCTTCGGGTCGGCCAGCAGCGCCGACGACACCTGGTTCGTGGTGTCGCTGGTCCAGTTCTGCACCGGGATGTCGATCGTCTTGTCGACCGTGCAGACATCACCGCAGTCGGCCTTGACCTCGCTCTTGACCGCGGCCGTGGCCGCCGGCCCCTGGATCACCGAACTGCTGGTGACCATGAGCGCGTGCAGCGGCTTGCCGGCAAGGGCCACCACCGCGGCATCCACACTCGTCTTCATGCCTTCGGCCGTCTCGACCCCGGTCACCGCGTCGAGACCGGAGTAGTCGTTGGTCTCGTTGTAGTTGCCGTCGATGATCTTCACGCCGGCCTTGGCCGCCGATGTCAGCTGCGGACCGATCGCCCCCGGGATGATGCCGCAGAACATCGCGAGCACGTCCGCGTGCGCCGCGATCGCGTTCTTCACGCCGGTCGCCCATTGGTCGGGTGAACCCGAGTTGCTGAACGTGATGACCTTCGCGCCGAACTCCTCGCCGAGCTGCTTGTAGGTGGCGACCTGGTGGTTGCAGGTGTCGATCTCGTTGTTGATCGGGAAGGCGTAGATCGTCTTGCCCTTGATCGCCGAGACGTCGACGCTGTCGCCTGGAGCCGTGAACTGCGGCACCTTCTCGGCGTCGCTGACAGCGGTCTTCAGCTTGGTCAGCGTCGCCTGCGACACCTGCGTGCCGGCCGCGTTGCCACCCGAGCCACCCGACCCGCCCGACCCGCCGCCCGAGCTGCTGCACCCCGCGAGCGCCAGCGCGCACGCCAGTGCGGTGACGCCGATCACCATCCCCCGCTTGACTCCGTGCCCTCGGGTGGGGCGCGCCTTCACTGCATGCATCTGATCCTCCGACCAATCGATGATTGCGGGAATTACTCAGAGGCACACTTTGCGCATTGTGCGCACGTAGCGGTCAGCCGACCTCGTCAGGGCTGTTCGGGAAACCAGCCCGGCGGGACCATCCAATCGTCGCGTCGTTGCAACGCGTGCATGTGTCTTTGTTCCGCATGCTAGAGATCGCATACCAGATCGTCAACAATTTTGGATGGCCTCGAATGATACTCACAAGTTCGTGCCGTGGGCGTGAACGGCCGGGTCGAGGTCTCCCGGTGACGCTCCTGGGGATAAGGACGTGTCCTCATCCCCAGGAGCGTCCGGGCGAAGGCGCCGACGTGAGCTGAGCCACCGCCTCGACCACCAGGTCGGCGAAGCGCCCGTGGTCGAGCTGCAGCGCGACATCCACTCGATACTCGCTGCCGGTGCCGTGGCGCATGGCCGGCACATCGACGAAGTCGACGACGGTCATGCCGCGGGTCCAGGTTCCGCGCAGCTCGACGTGCACGTCGGCCTTCGCCGTGTTGAACACCGCAGGATCGATCACCGCCGCCACGCAGCACGCGTCATGGATGGGGGGATGCGCGAACCCGAACACCTCGTGGTAAGTCGATCCGAAGAACTCCCAGACATCCAGCACGAACCGGCTCACCGGGCCGCCGATCGTGCGCACGCGTTCGTTGAGCTCGTCGGTCGCGAGCGCCTGGTGGGTGAGATCGAGACCGACCATCGTGACGTCCCACGATCCGCGGAACACGTCTTCGGCGGCCTCGGGGTCCACGGCGATGTTGAACTCGGCGGCGGGCGTGGCGTTGCCGCGCGTGTAGGCGCCGCCCATCACGACGACGCGCTTGACGCGGTCGATGATCTCGGGATGTACCCGCATCGCGAGCGCGACGTTGGTGAGGGGGCCGGTCGCGACGAGCGTGACGGTGCCGGGCTCGTGAGCCAGGATCGTGTCGGCGATGAGGTCGACCGCGTGCCGCGGGTCGACCTCGAACGCCGGCTGCGGAAGCACCGGGCCGTCAAGCCCGGAGTCGCCGTGGATGTCTTCAGCCACCCGCTGCGGCTCGACGAGCGGCCGGTCGGCGCCGCGCGAGACCGGCACGCGGATGCCCGCAACCGTGCACACCGCGAGTGCGTTGCGCGTGACCTTCTCGAGCGTCTGATTGCCGGCGACCGTCGTGATCGCGAGCAGCTCGACGGCGGGGCTGCCCGCGGCCAGCAGGATCGCTATGGCGTCGTCATGCCCGGGATCGCAGTCGAGGATGATCTTCTCCATCGCCCGATTCTCGCGCACGCGCACCGCAGCCGCACCGGCAAGTCCCGCAGATCGACGAGCGCCTGCAAGCCGTTCCGCCCGGCCCCGCGCTCCGTGTCATCGCACCCGCGCGTTGTCAATGCCTCGCCGCACGAGGCGCGAGCACGCCATGATGGAGCGATCGGCGGGAGGAGCAGCGTGGACGACATCGAACGACTGGCGAGCGCGGCGTCGCGTCGCGGCATCCGGGTGGCCCTGGCCGAATCGCTCACGAGCGGGCTGCTCGCAAGCAGAGTCGGAAGGGGTGAGGATGCCGCGACCTGGTTCGCCGGCAGCATCGTCGCCTACCTGACGGACGTGAAGGAAGGCCTGCTCGGGCTCGAGCCCGGCACGGACCCGTGCTCGCCCGAGTGCGCGGAGCAGCTCGCCGGCGGCGCGCGTTCCCTGCTGACGGCCGACATCGCCGTCTCGACGACCGGTGTCGGCGGCCCTGACCCGGAGGACGGCCATGCCCCCGGCACGGTTTACCTGGGCTGGGCGACGGCTGACACCACGGGCCACCGCTTGCTGCGCCTGGACGGCGGCCCGCAGCAGGTGCTCGATGACACCGTGTCCGCGGCCGTCGCCCTGCTGGCCGACCTCGTCGAGCAAGGCGGCTAGCTCAATCCTCGACGACCCCCTCAAAGAGCGCGAGCAGGTCTCGATCGCGAGTGAATACGGGGATGCGGTCGAATGGCGAGGGCACGGTGACTGTCTGTCCGCCGTCGAACTGCTGCCCTGTCCAGACGTCGGTCCACGTGCCGGCCGGCAGGTAGACGTCGCGTGCCACGCCCGATTCCTCGAGCACTGGCGCCACGAGCAGCCCAGATCCCAGCATCCATTCTGTCTGCGCGCTCCAGACGTTCGGGTCGTCGGGCCACTCGAAGAACAGCGGTCGCATGAGCGGCAGGTCGGTCGCGATCGTGTCCGCAGCGGCGGCAGACAGGTACGGCACGAGCCGCTCGCGCAACTGTGTGAACCGACGGAACACCGGCAGCACGCGTTCGTCACCCGTGCGCTCGGCGATGTTCCACGGCGTGCGGTCGCGCGAAGGTGTGCGGTGGTGGTTGAACTCGGAGTGGTACTGCATGATCGGCACGAAGGTCGACGCCTGCGCGGCCCGGACGTAGAGTTCGGCCGATGGGATGTCTCCGGAGAACCCGGCGATGTCCCAGCCCCAGTAGACGATTCCGCAGGATGCCGCGGTCAGGCCCGCGTTCATCGACCAGCGGAACGCCTCCCATGTGGAGTTCTCGTCGCCGGCCCAGAAGGCTCCGTGCGACTGCGAGCCGGTGAAGCCCGCCCGGCTGAACGTCACCGGCGCCTTGCCGGTCGACGCGAGCAGCTCGCCGTACGCCTTTGCGTAGCCGACCGGGAAGAGGTTGTTCTTCTCGTCACCGCGTCGCCCGTCGAGATAGACGAGTTCGGCGCCCCACGCGTGCTCGCCGCCATCGGTCTTGAACCCGTCCACGCCCAGCTCCTCGACGAGGTAGCGGCGCTTCTGAGTCCACCACTGGGCGGCGCGCTCGTCGGTGAGATCTGGCATGAGGGCGAGCGGGAACCACCACCCGCGGTTGCGGTACGGCCGCGTTCCGCCCCGCAGGTCGGGTTCGCGGATCAGAACGTCGTCGCGCACGGCCGCTGCGGCATCCGCTGCCAATTGCCCGGTCGGGTGCGGACGCATCTTCAGTAGCGGGATCTGCCACAGGTGCAGCCGGATGTCGCGATCGTGCAGTTCGTCGGCCATCCCCTTCGGGTCGGGCCACGCACCGTCTTCGGGGAAGGTGAAGTCGCTGAGCCGGTGCGGAGCGCCGTCTTCGGCCACCTCGTAACGCGCGTCGCGAAACGCGGTAAAGGTGGATTCGTCGCTCCAGGCCTCGATGACGACAGAGCCGACCGGCACGTCGTGCTGCGCGTGAAGGTCCATCTGACGCATTACTTCAGCCTGCGTGTTCCACTCGTTGCCGCTGGCCCACAGCCGGAACACCCACGCCGGCAGCTCGGTGGCTCGGCCGACGCGGTCGAGAAACGCGCGCAGGACCTCAACCGGACTGCCGTCGAACAGGCGCAGCGCGAGGTCGCCGCCGGGCCCGGTCTCGGCTTCGATGACGATGCGACCGGGATCGGTCTCGCCGACGTCGAACCACACACGGCGCGACGTGTCGATGTGGAATCCCCAGCCGGTGCCGCCGGTCACGTGCGCGAACGGCATCGGCAGATACGTCTTGCGTTCGGCGCCCTGGCTCTTGTACTGCTCGAAGACGACGGCGTCGAGGCCAGTTCCGGTCTGGTCGACGGCGTCGTGACGTTCGCCGAACCCGGCGACACGCTCACCGGCGCTCAATGGCAGCGCGAAGCGCACTCGCCACGCGCGCTGCCCATCGTGCAGCACTTCAGTGCTGTTCGCGAGCGCGCGACCGCGGCCGTGTTCGGCGACTGCGCCGGGTGCGGCTTGCCACTGCGCGGCGCGGAAGTCGAACCACCGAGTGCGCTCGACGCGGCCATCGGTGCGAGTGGCGACGAACCGGTAACGGTAGGTGCCGTCCGCACGCAAGTTGTCGACCCGGGTCTGCCAACCGCCCGCGGAACGCGCCATGCGGGCCGCCGCCGAGGCAAGGTGCCCGCCGTCGCTAACGCGGCCGCGCGAGGTCGTCGCGACACGCTCGAGGTCGTGCTCGTCGACGACCGGGGCGCCGCCGTCGTCGGACCGCCACTCGAGCACGCACACGGCCGACTCGACGCCGGCGTCGGCGCGCAGCCCGAGAGCAACGCTCTCGCCTGCAAGGGGCACGACGGGCGAGCGCTGCTCGGTGTCGATCGAGTACGGGTGGCCGGACCCCGAAGGGCGATGGCGGATCATCGGGTGCGTCCTTCCGTCACGTCGGGTATTCGGCCAAGGGCAAGGCCCAGCCGCAGGAACATGGCGTGGCTCCATAGCAGCGGTGTGGCCACGGGCCCCCAGCGATCTACCCACTCCTGCCGCATCCCGGGGGCGATGAGGTGTCCGGCCGTCTGTTCCGGCAGATCGAACTGGTCGGTGGCCGTCTCCGCTGCCCAACCGAATAACTCCTCGGCCCGCTGTCGGTCACCGTCGGCGAGGTGCGCGAGCCCGAGGAAGCATGACAGCAACGGCCACTGGCCGCCGCCGAAGAACGTGTCGCCGAGGTAGCGGTGCACGCCGCCATCGACGGTGAGGTGGGCTTCGAGCACCGCGACGGTGCGGCGGGCAAGGTCGGAGCCGGGGTCTACGAAACCGAGCGGCGCGATGGCCGCGGCGAGGCTGCCGTCGACGGCAGTGCTGCCGAGCCATTTGATGAGGTGCCCGTCCGCGATTCCGTCGGCAGCGACGAGCTTCTTCATCGCCGCCACCTCGCTCTGGATACGTTCGGTCAACTCGGCGTCCACGAGCTTCTCGTCGGCAACCGCGCTCAGTCCCGCCGCGATGCAAGCCAGCGTCGACACGTGCACGTGCTGGGAGTGCTCCTCCCACCAGTCGTAACAGGGGCGCTGCCATGAGGCGAGCAGGTACTCGGTGGTCAGCGTTACGGCGTCGCGGTACCGCGTGCCATCGAGGCCGTGCCGTCCGAGGTGCTCGACGAGCGCCCACAGCCAGGTGCCGTAGCCGTCGAGCTGAAAGTCCCACCACTCGTCGGCGCCGTCGCCGCCGGCAAACGTGAACCGCGCCGGAAGCATCCGCACCGCCGGCACAGGGCGCCCCTCGCGCGCGTCGTCGACGATCGCATGGATCGCATCGGCGCGCCGCTCGATGACATCCGCACACCAGTCGTAGAAGCGTCTCGCCGAGTCGATCTCCCCCATCGCCGAGGCCGCATCCGCGATGAACGAGCCGTCGCGCAACCAGCTGTAGCCGACGTAGGCGGAGAACGTGGGACTGGCCGGGTATGCCCCTTCGGGCGTCTGCAGAGACGTGATGAGGTGGATGCTGCGCTCGGCGAGCGCAGCGATGTCGGCCGCGCTGCGGTGAAGAGTGGTATCGGTCACAAGGAGTCTTTCGTAGAGGGGCCGTGCCCGCCGTCGGCGGCGGGCACGGCCGGTCCGGTGCGGTTACTGCAGGAGTGCGTCGACCTGATCGGCCAGCGCGGGGATGGCCTTCTCGGTCGTGGTGCGTCCCGCTGCAATCTCGCCGAGGGCGTTGGTCACGGCATCCTGGATCTGCTGCGACTGCGAACCGAGCTGCGGTGCGACGGCGATGTTCTCGAGAGCGTCGAACACGGCCTTGCGGTTCGCGGGCGGCGTCTGCTCCAGATAGGGCTGCAGCAGCGACTCGTCGCTGATGGCGGGCAGCTCCCAGCCGGCGTCGAGGCGGACACCCACCATCTCCTTCGAGCTGCTGAGGTACTCCGCCCACTTCTGAGCGGCTTCCTTGTGGTTCGAGGCGTCAGAGACGACGACGGCGTTCGAGAACGTCGCGCTGGCCTTCTGCGCGTCACCGGGTTCAACGGCGATGTCCCAGCCGAACGGCAGGTCGCCGACGAGGCTGATCATCCAGATTCCGGTGTGCCACATGGCGAGCTTGCCGTCCTTGAACAGGTTCGTGTCGAAGTCGGCGGTGCCAGCGCCGTCGGCGGCGGTCGGCATCACCGTGCCCGACTTTCCGGCGATCCATTCTGCGGCGGCCTTCCCTGCCTCCGAGTCGAACGCCGTCGTCTTGCCATCGGACGAGAGGAACGAGCCACCGGCCTGCTGAACGGCCTTGTAGTACTCGTTGTAGGTGACCGGCTGGTAGTCGCCCCACACGCCGGCCTTCTTGTCGGTGAGCTTCTCGGCTGCGGCCTTCTCGTCGGCCCAGGTCCAGTCGGCGGTGGGGTAGTCGACGCCGGCCTTGTCGAAGAGATCCTTGTTGTAGAACAGGACGACGTTCGAGAACGACGTGGGCAGCGCGTACTGAGCGCCGTCGACCTTGTAGCTGTCGAGCACCGACGTGCGGTATGCCGACGCGTCGACGCCGTCGAGCGCGGCCAGCACCCCATTCGCTTGGATGTTGGCGAAGCTGCCGGCGTCGACGTCGAACACGTCGGCCTGCGTACCGGCGGCGAGGTCGGTCTGCAGCTGTGTGAAGTAGTCGCTGTAGGGCGCGGTGGTGACCTTCACAGTGATGTTGGGGTTCTCGTCTTCGAAGGCGGCGACGATCTTCTTAAGGTTGTCCTCGTTGCCGCCGTTCGAGATGAAGTTGGAGTAGGTGATGGTGACGGGGCCACTGTCGCCGGCGTCGCCACCGGATGATGAGCAGCCGGTGAGCCCGAGGGCTGCCACCAGCGCGACGGATGTCGTCGCGACGATTGTCTTTTTCATGGTGCGGGATCTCCTTTGATGAGGCGTTCGGGTGGAAGGGTCATTTCAGGCCGGTGCCGGCCACACCCTGGACGATGTACTTCTGGGCGAAGACGTAGAGGGCGAACATCGGCAGGATGCTGATGACCGAGCCGGCCATGAGCACGTCCCACTGAGTCGAGTACTGTCCTTGCAGGCTGGACAACGCGACCGGCAACGTCTGCATGGCGGGGTCGCGCAAGATGATGAGCGGCCACAGGAAGCTGTTCCACGTGTTCAGGAAGGCGAACACGGTCAGCGTGGCCAAGGCGGGACGGACCAGCGGAAGCATGATCTGGAAGAAGATCCGGAAGTGCCCGGCACCGTCGAGTGTGGCGGCCTGGTCGAGGTCGTAGGGCACGCTGCTCATCGCCTGACGCAGCAGGAACACCCCGAATGCCGAGGCGATCGTCGGCAGGATCGCACCGAAGTAGGTGTTGATCAGGCCGAGCGTCTTCATCTCGGCGAACAGGGGCACGATCAGCACCTGGAAGGGGATCATCATCGTCGCGAGGTACAGCACGAACACCGCGCCGCGGCCGCGGAAGGGCATCCGGGCGAAGGCGTAGGCCGCCATGGCGCTGGTGATGAGCTGGAATACCGTGCTGATCACGGCGATGATGATCGAGTTGAGGATGACCTGCGCGAACGGCACCCGGCTGAACAGCTGGAAGTATGGGGCGAGCGACGGGTTGTCAGGAATCAGCTTCGGTGCCGTGGTCAGGGTGGCGCCGGGGGTGAGGGATGTCACGACCGTCCATACGAACGGGAACACCATGATGAGCGCCCCGACGATGAGCACGATGTAGAGCAGAGTCTTCGTGATGGCGTTGCGCCGGGCGGTCTCAGTCATAGTTCACCCACTTGCGTTGCCCATAGAACTGGATGAGCGTGACGATGAGGATCACGAAGAACAGCAGCCAGGACAGTGCCGAGGCCATGCCCGCCTGCCCGTAGCGGAACGTGAGGTCGTACACCTGCTGCACCACGACTTGACTCGAGTTGTTGGGCCCGCCGCCGGTCATGACATACACCTGGTCGAAGACCTGGAAGCCGTTGATGAGCGAGAGCACGATGACGAAGAAGGTCGACGGCGACAGCATCGGGAGGGTGACGCTGAACAGACGTCGCCACCAGCCCGCGCCGTCGAGGGATGCCGCTTCGTAGAGGTCGCTGTTGATGGCTTGGAGACCGGCCAGCAGGATGACCATGACGAAGCCCAGGTCCTTCCACGCCGACGCGAGGATGATCGATGGCATCGACCACGCCGGGTCGGTCCACCAGCCGGGACCATCGATGCCGAACCAGCCGAGCACCGTGTTGACGATGCCGGTGCTGGGGTTGAGCAGCCAGCGCCACACCAGGGCGACGACGACCCAGCTGGTGACGACGGGCAGGAAGTACATGCCCCGCATGAAGGAGCGGCCGCGCAGCTTGGCGTTCAGCGCGAGCGCAAGTGCGAGTCCGCCGACGTAGACCAGCGGCAGGTAGCCGACGATGTAGTAGATCGTGTGCAGGAACGCCTGGCCGGTCGCCGGGTCAGTCACCAGGTGTGCGTAGTTGTCGAGTCCGACCCATTTCATCGGGCCGATGAGGTTCCACGAGTGCAGGCTCGTCCAGGCCGCCGACAGCATGGGGCCGATGACGAACGCGAGCAGCGGAATGAGGCTGGGCAGCAGGAAGACCGCGACCGTGAGAAGGTACTTCGTCTTGCGGACGCGGCGCCGGCCCGCCGTCGCGGGCGGCGCAGGCGGAGCAGCCATCGGGGGCTGCATCGTCATGGTGCTCATGGGCGCGCCTCGATCGAGGCGACGAGCCGCTCGCGCACGAGCCGGCCCTGTTCACCGGCGACACCCTGCGAATCGAAGGGGGTTGCCAGCACCAGCGCAGCGGCACCCTGCGCCCAGCGGTCGTCCTGCCAACGCTCGACGGCGACGGTGGTGCCACGCTTTCCGGGCACCAGCGCGCTGCGCAGAGCGCGTTCGAACGGCCCTGACCAGTGGTTCCACGCCTCGACGCCCTCGCCGGAGAGCACGACGATGTCAGGAGCGAACAGGTTCACGGCACCGGCGAGTGAGCGACCGAGCTGCTGTCCGGCATGCGCGAAGATCTCACACGCCTCATCGTTCCCGGCGTCGGCCAAACCATGCAGCTCGTCGATGCCTTCCGCCTCGCCAAGCAGTCGGATCGATCGGGCATCGTTCACGAGAGCCGCCTGCCCGATGATCGCTTCCAGGCATCCCCTGTTGCCACACTGGCACAGCGGACCGTCTTCGCGCACGGGCACGTGGCCGAGGTCGCCGGCGCCACCGGCCCGGCCCCGGACGATCACACCGTCGGCGACGAGGCCGGCGCCCACGCCGTTGCCGACCGTGACGACGAGCACGTTGCGGAAGTCGCGGCCCTGCCCGTAGAGCTGTTCGGCGACCGTGAGCGCATTTACGTTGTTCTCCACGACAACCGGCAGCCCGAGGGCGCGACGCATCTGCTCGCCGAGCGGCACCTGGTTCCAGCGCAGCTGGGTGGAGTCGACAACGCCGATCCCCTGTTCAGCGACGGTACCCGGCAGCCCGACGCCGACGCCGATGAGCCGGTCGGATTCGCCGGCGGCGATGAATTCGGCAACAAGATCAGTGAGATGCGGCACGGCAAGCGGTGAGACGGCGTCGAACGGACGTGTCTCGGAGCGTCGCACAACGCCGTCGATGCCCACTTCGACGAAGGCGAGGTGGTCGGGCGCGACCTTGACTCCGAGCGCAGTGATGTCGTGCGAGACCAGCCCGAGCATGCGCGCGGGGCGGCCGCCGCTGCGGGCTTCGTCGAGCTCTTCGAGCAGTCCGTCGGCGAGCAGGTCACGGGTGAGCTGGGTGATAAGGGCTGCCGAGACGTCGAGCGCGCGGGCGAGCTCGGCACGCGACGCGGGGCCGTGCGCACCGAGATGCGCGAGGATCGCCGTGCGGTTGACGTCCGTCTGTGATCGACCCGCAGCACCCATTTCACTCCTTTGTTAAGTCGTGAAGAAAGAGTAGAAGGAAGTGCGAGGGTATGTCAAGCACGTGCGTTGGTGGCCTGGCCGCGCGCTTCGTGCGGCGTCGTACCCGAGCGACCTCGGGCAGACATCACAACCCGTGACTTGGCAGAAGTGGCTGGATTGACGGCGGCTCTTCCCGCCGCTTCTGGCAACTCACGGCACTCAGCGGGTGAGCGAGCCTCGCGAGCCCCTACCGCCGCACCCGCCCCCGACGCTGCGCGATGCGGGCCGAGCGGTCGAGACCGAAGCTCAGGCGCGCGATGTATCCGCCGATGGCGGTGCCGGCGGCAAGGCCGAGCCCGGTCGCCGCCGCCGACAGCAGCGCGGGCGCCGCGGCCGACGGCTCGAAGTCGTCACCGATCAGCGCGTAGAGGCCCTGGTAGAAGGCCAGACCCGGGATGAGCCCGATGATCCCGGCCATCGCCATCGCGGCCTCGGGCACCTTGATCCACCGGTATGCGAGGTAGGCGATGATCCCGGCGACCGCGCCGGCGATGCCGGCGGCCAGGCCCGGCTGCGGCATGAGCGGACGCAGCAGGTAATACACCGCAAACACGATGACGGCGTCGGCGGCCATGAGCGGCGCCAGGCCGAACCGCACATAAGAGGTGAGCGCGAAGCCGATGCCGATGAGCGCGACCCCCAGCATCCCGGCCCACAATCCACGGCCCGAGCCGAGCGAGGTTCCCACCGACGCCGGCACGCCGAGCCGGAAGGCGACCCCGATCGTCACCCAGATGCCGATGGCAAGGCCCAGAGTGAGCATGACGACTTCCATGGTGCGCGCTGCCGCGGTGAGGTAGTACCCGTCGACGGCGTCACGCGCGGCGGTGGTCAGGCCGATGCCCGATAGCAGCATGATGATTCCCGAGATGACGATGACCGTCGGATGGTTCGCTCCCGGCAGCTCCACCCCCATCGACCGCAGCGAGTACATGAACACGGCGATCGCGGTGATAGCCGCCGCGCAGGCGATCTGCGAGAAGAAGACGGCGATCCCCCACTTGGCCAGACGCCGCCCGATAAGGTCGGCGACGACGGCGGATGCTGCGGCCACCAGCGCGAGCACGAGGCTGGCGTTGAACATCACGACGACTCCGCCGGCGAGCACCGCCATGCCGAGAGTGACGACCCAGCGCCGGTACGGATGCGGCTGGTTCAGGATTGTGCTCAGCCGGTCGCGCGCGTCGTCGACGTCGACGGCGCCGCCCGTGGTGACGATCTCGTCGATGAGCCGATACACCGCCTGCAGCCGCGTGTAGTCGATGGTGCGCACCTTGACGACGCGCATGATCGAGATCGGGTCCTCGTCCAGTCCGCGGTGCACCGAGATCGTGATCGACGTGAACGCGATGTCGACATGCACGTTCATCAGCCCGTAGATCCCGCTGATGCGCAGCACGGTGGCCACGACGTCGGCTGTGGTCGCGCCGGTCGCCAGCATCGCCTCACCGCTGCGCAGACACAGGTCGATGACCGCACGCGCGTGTCTCTGCGAGAGCGCGTCGGCGCTCCACGGGATCGAGACGCGCTGCGTGGGCGGAAAGGCCGTCCGCACGATCTCGCCGGTGAACGCGCGCATCCGCGCTGCCCACCACATGCGCAGCCGGCCCTCCGATTCGATCTCGCGCGTCACGGTTCCAGCCTAGGCGCGCCGCGTTCTGCGGCAAGGGCGCAGGAGACGGGTGGATGCCGCGGCCCGCGGGCTCCCTCACCCCGCGGCCTCGGCCTCCAGCCGGGCGCGGTCGGTGATCGCCGTCCAGCGCCGACCCGAGTCGATGACCCCCTCACGGTGCCAGCGGCTCATCACGCGCGACACCGACTCGGGGGTCGAGCGGGCGAGCCCGGCGAGATCGGCGCGCGTCAGCGGTACCTCGATGAGCACCCCGCCTGAACCCTGGTCTTCGCCGAGCTTGTCGGCCAGGCGCAGCAGCGCGGTAGCCACGCGCCGCGCGACCGTGTCGGAGCTCTGCCCGCCGATGTCGGCATGAGCCCGCGCAAGCCGTGCGGCGACGTCGTCGAGCACGCACAGCGCCACGGCCGGATGCTCGGCCAGCACCTCGCGGAACGCCTCCTGCCCGATCTGCAGCACGCAGGAGCCGACGAGCGCTGTCGCCGACTGGCGGTGCACAGGTTCGCCGAGCGTTCCCATCGCGCCGAAGAGCTCACCGGGTCCGAGCACGTCGGCGACGGTCTCGGCGCCCGACGCCGTGGTCTGCGTGAGCTTGATACGTCCCTCGGCGACGATGTGCAGGTGCCCGGCCGGGTCGCCGGCGCGGTAGACGCTCTCGCCCTCGCGCCAAGACGTCACCTGCATGCGGTCGTCGATGCGCGCGAGCTCAGTGTCGGCCAGACCCGCGAAGTACGGCGCGCGCTGCAGCGCCCACAGACGCACCGGCCGCGGGCACACGTGCGGCAGCCGCACCTCGCGCAGCGGAATCCGTCGCCGCGCACCGGCCTCCGGCGCCGTGCTGCCCATGCCTTTGAGCGTACGCGAGGCACCGTGCCACCGGGCGTCCGGCCCATGCCCGTGAGACTGCAACTCCCGGACGAGAATGCGGTTGCTTCCCCCTGTCTCAGCGAGGGTTGCCGCATCACCGATCGGTCGTGGGGAGTGGATGCCGCAGCCGCCCGATCTGCGGTTGATTGACGTGCGTCATGGTCGGGGCGTGGCATCCCTTCTACTTTCAGAACATCAGCAGAAGGGAACCGCCATGAACACGGCCACCACCACCCACACCACACTGCGCGGCCAGGGCTTCGCGTGCCCCTCGTGCGTCGGCAAGATCGAGAAGCAGCTGAAGCGCCTGCCCGGGGTCCAGCACGTGACCGTGCACTTCGCCTCCGGCCGCATCGAGGTCGACCACGACCTCACCGTGATCAGCGCCAGCGAGCTCGTCACCGCGGTCGGCAAGGTCGGCTATTCGGCGTTGGTCTCGACGTTCTGAGCGGAGGGACACCGTGCGTCATCTGATTCGCAGCAGCCGCAGCCTTGGCAGCCTTCGGGTCTTCCACAGCCGGTGGGGCGTCCCCGCGGTCGCGGGCGCGCTCATCGCCCTCTCGTTCGGGTTGTCGAAGCTGTTCGGCCTCACGGTGTGGGGCGATGCGTTCATGCTCGCGGCGGCGGCGACCGCCGGCATCCCGATCATCCTCTCCGCGCTGCGTGCGCTGCGGGCCAAAGTCGTGGGCATCGACCTGCTCGTGTCGGTCGCGGCGATCGGCGCCGTGGTGCTCGGCGAGCTGTGGGAGGCCGCGGCGGTCACGTTTCTGTTCGCAATCGGTCACGCGCTCGAGCAGGCGACGCTGAACAAGACCCGCTCGGCGCTGGCCGAGCTGGTGGCCGTCGCACCCGAGACGGCCGTGGTGCTGCGCGACGGCGTGCAGCACGAGATCGCGGCCGCCGCCGTGGAGCCCGGCGAGCTCGTGCTGGTGAAGAACGGCGCGAAGGTGCCGGTCGACGGCGTCGTCGCGCGCGGTGTCGGCGCGGTCGACGAGGCGTCGATCACGGGCGAGTCGATCCCCATCGAGAAGGCGGCCGGCGACCACGTGTTCGCCGGCACGGTCGCGACCGGCGGCGTGCTGCAGGTGACGGCCACCGGCGTCGGGGCCGACACGACACTGGCGCGCATCATCCACCGGGTCGAAGAGGCGCAAGACGCCAAGGCGAAGACCCAGGCCTTCATGGACCGCTTCTCAACCTGGTACACGCCCGGTATCATCGTGCTCGCGCTCGTGCTGGGCCTGGTCACACAGAATCTGACGCTCGCGTTGACACTGCTGGTGATCGGATGCCCTGGGGCCCTGGTCATCTCGATTCCCGTCGCGATCGTGGCAGGGATCGGGCGCGGCGCGAAGGACGGCATCCTGATCAAGGGCGGCGAGTACCTCGAGACAGCCGCGAAGGTCGACGTCGTCGCGATCGACAAGACGGGCACGCTCACCGAGGGGCGCCCGCACCTGACCGACGTCATCATCGTCGACCACGCATACGACCGCACGCAGGTACTCGCACTGGCCGCACGCGCCGAGGCCGGGTCGGAGCATCCCCTCGCCCGCCCGGTGCTCGACGCGGCCGCGGCGGCCGGGGTCGCGGTCGTGGGCTTGCCGTCGCACACAGAACCGGTGCCGGGCCGCGGCGTGATCGCGACGCTCGACGGACGGCAGGTCGCCGTCGGCACGCTCGCACTGTTGCGCGAGGGCGCGGCGCGAGGCGTGGACGTTGCCGCCGCGGCACCGCACGCGCGCCTGATCGAGGCTGTCGCCGACACCGTCGACGAGCTCGCCGCCGCCGGGCGCACGCCGATGGTGGTCGCCGTCGACGGACGTCCGATCGCCGTGCTTGCGGTCGCCGATCACGTGCGGCCCGAGGCCCTCGAGGCGATCCAGCGCCTTCATCGCGCCGGCGTGCGCCGCGTCGTGATGCTCACCGGTGATGCACCGCGGGTGGCAGCGGCGGTGGCCGACGAGGTCGGTGTCGACGAGGTGCGCGCGGGCCTGATGCCCGAGCAGAAGCTTGAGGCGGTGCGAGAGCTGCAGCGCGGCGGACACACCGTGGCCATGGTCGGCGACGGCGTCAACGACGCGCCCGCCCTGGCCGTCGCCCACATCGGCGTGGCCATGGGCGCGGCCGGCTCGGGCGTCGCGATCGAGACCGCCGACGTCGCCCTCATGCGCGATGACCTGCTCGCACTGCCGCGCGCCCTGGGACTGGCCCGGCGCACGGTCGCGGTCATGCGCGAGAACGTCGCGGTCGCCATGATCACCGTCGCGGCGCTGCTGGCGGGCGTTGTCTTCGGCGGCGTGACGATGGCGGTCGGGATGCTGGTGCACGAGCTCTCCGTGCTGGCGGTCATCGCCAACGCGATGCGGCTGTTGCGGGCGGATGCCGTGGGCCGCAGCCGCGGCCCGGCGCGGCGACCTGCACTCCGGACTCTTGCGCGCCTGCAGCGGCTCGAACCGCCCCGGTCCGCGATCGTCGAGCGCGCGCAGAGAGCCGACGAGTCACCCCACGTCGCTCGGCGGAGCTGAAATCGGATGGTCCACAGGGGTTCCCGATTCGCTCGCCACGTGATCGCTCATAGTTATCAAGACGTGAGCGCAGCGCGACCCACCGGTGCACCAGAAATTTCCGAGCGCGCGGGGTGTCCGATTCGCTCACCGCTTGATGTTCCTGAGACATCAACTGGTGAACGAATCACGAAGCCCCTCCCCGCGCCGAATTTTCGCCCGTCAACCCGCGCCGAATTTTCGCCCCGCCACGGGCGGCCAGTGAACCCCACCCGTTGAGCGAGCGAAGCGAGTGGAATCGCCCTGACCCGGGAACCCCGCCGCCCGCCCACCCCCTGCCAGACTTACCCCATGCCCCTGACCTCCGCACAGCTCGACCGCGCCGTCGGCGCGGTGATCGCCTCGGCCGCCGGCGACGCGCTCGGCTCGCAGTATGAGTTCGGCCCGTCGCTGCCCGACACGACGATCCCCGAGTTCGGCGTCGGTCACTTCGGTCACGGCGTCGGCGAGTGGACCGACGACACGAGCATGGCGATTCCGATCCTGCAGGTGCTCGCCGACGGGCACACGCTCGAAGACCCCGCGACTCTGGCCGAGATCGTGCAGTCCTGGCGGCGTTGGTCACTGTCAGCGATGGATGTCGGGATCCAGACCCGCGGCATCCTCTCGTCGATTCCGTCCGATGCGAGCGCCGAACATGCCACCACCGCCGCCCGGCTCGCGCACGAGCGCCTCGGGCGCAGCGGCGGCAACGGATCGCTCATGCGCACCGGCCCGGTCGCCCTCGGCTATCTGAACCGCACCCCTGCCGAACTCGCCGACGCTGCCGGGCGCGTCGCGCAGCTGACCCATTGGGAAGACGACAACGTCGTCGCCTGTGCACTGTGGTGCCTTGCGATCCGCCACGCGATCCTCACCGGCGAGCTCGACATGCACGCCGCCCTCCGGTCGTTGAGCGAGCCGCGAAGCGGCGAGTCGAAACGCCCCGACCCCCGCCCGTTGAGCGAGCGAAGCGAGTCGAAACGCCCCAACGCGCTCCCGCCCGAAACCGCAACCCGCTGGGCGCAGCTGATCGACGAGGCGCTGGCACCCGGCATCCACCCCCGCGCGTTCAGCGACGAGAACGGCTGGGTCGTCCGGGCGTTCCAGGGGGCGCTGGCCGCCGTCGCCGGGGCGACGTCGCTGGTGGATGCCGTGCAGCGCGCCGTCCGCGGCGGCAATGACACCGATACCGTGGCCGCGATCGCCGGCGCCTTGGCCGGCGCCGTCTACGGTGCTGCGGCCGTGCCGGCCAACTGGCGCGCGCAGCTGCACGGCTGGCCGGGTATCGACGCCGATGAGCTCGAGCGGCTCGCCCGCCGAGCGGTCGCGTAGCCCCAGGGGCCCGGCGCCGGCCGACGGCGCGTCAGGACCCGATGACGACGATGCCGTCCTCATCCGATACAAGGCTTTCACCCTCAACGAATGTCACGCCGCCGAACTCAAT
This sequence comes from Microbacterium horticulturae, assembly GCF_029094505.1. Classification (NCBI taxonomy): domain Bacteria; kingdom Bacillati; phylum Actinomycetota; class Actinomycetes; order Micrococcales; family Microbacteriaceae; genus Microbacterium; species Microbacterium horticulturae. The sequence continues at coordinate 3,435,793 of NZ_CP119108.1, forward strand.
GGGCACTCCCGCTTCGCCGGTTCGATTCTTCAGGCTCTTGCGCGGGTTCGTGCCCAATGCCTTGATGGATATGTCCATTTCGTCGAGGACGGCTGCGTCCCGTACGGCACCACAGATGACGATGCCCGCCCAGCCGTTGTCGATCGCGAGTCTCGCCATCTCGTCGCCCATGAGAGCCCGATGCAACGATCCCCCACCGTCGACGACGAGAATGCGGCCGTGTGCAGGCTCAGCGAGCACCTCGCGGAGCAGGACGTTGTCTTCCCGGCTCCGGACAGTCGTGATTGAGCCGCTGAACCGCGAGCGACGGCCGAACCGCCGGAACTGGAGGTCGCACGAGCGTACATCGTCGCCGTAGTGGTCAGCCAGATCGGCCGTCGACTGGAAAACTTCCTCTGTTGTCATGACCGACCTCCCTTTGACAGTTGCGTATGAACTGGTTCGGGTGCCGGGAGACGCCGCCACCGCAGATGCCGGCTCTCCACGCTGCGCGCCGTGGTCAGCTCGACAACGGCGAACTTCTCAGCCAGCGCCGCCTTCAACGCGGGCGCCACGTCGGCGAGCGACGCCGCTCGCGCCGCATACGCACCAGCGGCGATTGCGAACTCCGCGATTCCCGGGGCACGGATGACGGCGAGTTCCGCCTGCCCGTCGTCAGCCGCGAGGCGGTGGTATTCGGTGCCGAGCGCCTCGTCATTGAAGACCACCGCAGTCAATCGAACGCCCGCGCGCACGGCGGTATCCAGCTCTTGAGCATGCATCATGAACCCGGCATCCCCCTCGAAGACGACAACGCGTCGATCGGGGGCACCCGAGGCCACCCCGATGGCCGTCGTCATTCCCTGGCCGATCGAACCGAACCCTTGCGCGAGAAGCGTGGTTCGCGGCCCGCTTCCTCGCAGAAGCGCAGATGCGAAGCCCGACGAGTGACCGTTGGCGATGACGATGAGTGCGTCGTCCGGAAGGATGGCGTCCAGTTCGATCACCGCCTTGCGGGGATCGACCGTGCCCTCCGGAATGTTCGGGGCGTACTGTTCGAAATCGCTCGCCCAGTTGGAAGGCCACGGTGATATCGGTCGAAACCAGGGTCGACGACGGTCCCCTATGGCGTCCGCCTGTTCGGCCAATTCGGTCAGCACACGTCGCGCCTCTCCCAGAACAAGGTGAGCATCGGTGGGCCTCACCGGGGCATCCGCTCTGCGGTCGAGGCGGTACGTCTCAGCTTCCGGAAAAAGACGACCGCTTCGTGTCGTGGACGCACCGATCGTGGAGCCGATTCCGACAACAACGTCGGCCGAGACGAAGACACGCTCCGCTTCGGGGTCTGCAAGTCCTCCTGCAATCCCCAGGTTCTGCGGATGGCCGTCGAACAGTCCCTTCGCCGGCAGCGTCGTCGCGAGTACGGCTCCGAACTGCTCGGCAACACGCACAACGAGGTCGCGCGTGCCCGACTCGACCACCCCCCGACCGGCGAGAAGCACGGGCCGGACAGAACTGGCAAGAACCTCCAGCAGCCCTGCCGCTGCAGCTTCGCTGTCGGCATCCGTAGCCAGTCGTTCCTCAAGATTCGAGCGAAGGCCCTCGGACGCACCAGGCTGCGCGTGAAGCAGATCCGCGGGGATGCCGACCACAATCGGCTTCCGCCATCTGGCCGCGTCGCGAAGGGCCGTGGCAACGACGAACCCGCCGTCGTCGTCCGGGCCGACGAGCCGGTACTCTGCTTCGCACGCCGTCACGAACGCCTGCTGATCGAATTCTTGCGCTCCCGTATAGCCAGACGGGGTCTCTCCCGCAAGCAGGACGACGGGGGACCGATTGCGAGCAGCGACAATCAGGGATGTCGCGGTGTGGGTAAGCCCCGGCCCGTGGGTGACGGTGGCAACGCCGGTGCGTCCTGACGACCAGGAATACCCTTCGGCCATCGCGACGGCATTGCTCTCGTGACGCACTTCGACAACCTGGATGCCGCGGGCCGCAATGGGCTCGATGAGGCGCATGTTGCCGTCACCCATCAGCCCGAATACATGAGTTGTCCCGTGTGCGACAAGTACGCCCGCGATGGCGTCAGCAGTTGTGGTCATTCGTCCGCTCCTGGAGTTCAGAACTGGTATCGGCGCAGGCCGCCATCGAATGGGACGACGGTGCCGGTGAGGTAGTCGGCCTGGCTCGAGCACAGGTAGACGGCGAGTGACGCCAGCTCATCCGGGCGACCATAACGGCCAACCGGGATCTCCTTGCTGTGCTCTGCCCTCTGCTCCTCGGAGTAGTTGCGGGTCATCTGTTCGGTAAGGATTCGCCCAGGTGCTATGCAGTTGACGGTGATGCCACGCGGGCCGAGATCTCGCGAGAGGCCCTTTGCCCAGGCATGGGTCGCCGCTTTGGCAGCGAACGCAGGGCTTACTCGCGGGGGCTCAGACTTGCCGGTGATGTTCACGATGCGACCCCACCCGCGCTCCGACATACCTCCGACCATCTGCTCCGCGAGGCGACGTTGTTGCGTGAAGTTCAGAAGCAGAGCGGCGCTCCATGCATCCTCGCTGCCGTGGTCGTCTTCGCGTCTATGACCTCCCGCCGCATTGATGAGGATGTCGATTTCACCGAGTGCGTCGAATGCACGAGCCGAGATCATCTCTGGTGCGTCTTGTGCGGTCAGGTCCTGCGCGATCACGGCGATCTTCACACCATGGGCCGCACGAAGCTCCGCAGCGTACTCCTCAAGTAGATCCGCGCGCCGCGCGACGAGTGCTACCGCCACGCCTTCCGCTGCGAGGCCACCGGCGATGGCTCTCCCAATGCCGGCAGTGGCCCCCGTCACGACAGCGCGACGTCCGTTCAGTCCATAGTCCATTCGTCTCTCACTTCTTGCTGGTAACGGGCTGCCACGCCAGGGGTGCGAGCAGCTGATCGAGTCGAAGACGAAGCGCGGTCCTGTCACCGGGACGCAGATTTGTCGCGCGAAGATCCAGATCGGCCTTTACGCGGACGCCTGCACTTTCGCCCGCGAGTTCTGTGCGATTCCCGAGGAACTCGACGACTGCCACATCGACGTCGAAGCGAGCTTCGTGTGACTCTCCTGCCGAAGCGAGCGTTATCGACTCGGGTCGAATGAGAACCTCGATGCCCGTTCCCACTGCCGGCACATCATCAGCGCCCGATGCGATAGCAACCACGGGGGCCCCTTCAAGCTGGAGACGCGCCGCCGGGGTCGCGCCGGCGGAGATCACAACAGCAGGAACGACATTCACGGGGCCCAGCGCCTCGGCGACGAATCGGTTTGCAGGAGCATCGTAGAGCTCGCCTGGGCTGCCTTCCTGCTGGATCGTTCCCGCCCGCATCACGATCACACGGTCGGAGAGGGCCAGTGCTTCGGTCCGATCGTGCGTGACGTACAGAGCGGTAAGTCCGAGCTCCCGTTGCAGGCTGTGGATCTCAGCGCGCATACGCGCCCTGAGCTCGGAGTCGAGGTTGCTGAGAGGTTCGTCGAGCAGGAGCAGCCGGGGCCGGGTAGCCAGCCCGCGTGCGAGGACGACACGCTGCTGCTGTCCGCCGCTCAATTCCGATACTCCGCGGGGTCCGTAGCCCCCAAGCCCCACGAGGTCGAGCATTTCTTCAACGCGCCCCCGGATCTCACTTTTCGGGACCCTCTGGGCACGCAGTCCGTACGCAACGTTCTGGAAGACAGTCATGTGCGGCCAGAGGGCGTACGACTGAAACACCATGTTCAATCCACGCTTCTCCGGCCGAACATGGGTGCGCTGATCGGCCACGAGCCGTCCGTCGATGTGAATCGCGCCCTTGCTGATTCGGTGAAGACCTGCCACGCAACGCAGAGTTGTGGTTTTGCCACAGCCGCTGGGACCAAGGAGAGTCACGAATTCGCCCGCGTGGATGGTGAAGCCGACGCCGTCCACGGCCGTCTTACCGTTGTAGTCCGCGACGATGTTGTCGACGCCGAGGACGACGGGCTGGTCGGATGAGGACTGGAGATTCATCTGTGGATCCAGGTTCTGGTGGAGGTTCGTGGACACGGTGCTCAGAGCGGTCATGCGAGCTTCCTTCGGATCGGGGGCATGATGATCAGCCGCAGCAGCCCCATGCCAATGAGCATCACGACGACCTGCAGAAGCCCGATCGCGGCAGCTCCGGTGATCGAACTCTCGGAGAAGTTCCATGCCACTACCGAGAGGGTCTCCGTGTCGGGAGCGTAGAGCAGGACGGGAATATTCAGTTCGCGCAGAGTCAGCACGAACAGCAGGCTGAAGGCCGCATACAGCGATGGCCTGATGAGCGGGACGAGGACGAGCAGCACGGTCCTGAGCCGCGATGCACCGGTGACTTGAGACGCTTCTTCGAGGGAGGCATCAATCTGACCGAATCCGTTGGAGACCACGCGCACCGCATGTGTGAGCGAGATCGCGACGAGCCCTATCACGATGATGCCGAGGGTGAGGTACAACGGCGTTCGAATGTACAGGAGCAGGACTCCCAGCGCGATGACGAGGCCAGGAAGAGCCATCGGCGCGGTGGCGACATACGTCATCGCACGTGAGGTGGGGAGTCGGGCACGGTCGGAGAGATAGACGATGAGGATGCCCAGCGCGATGCAGACGATCGGCACGACAAGCGCCAGTATGAGCGAGTTTCCCAGGGCCGAGAGTGTCTCAGACGAGGTGAGGGTCTGCCATAGGTTTTCGGCGGAGAACTTCATGTCGGCCAACGACGGCGCGAGGAACTTCGCGAGAGACATCACCACGAGCGTCGCAAGCGGGAGGAGGAACGCGAACACGCCGTAAATCAGGGTGAGGATCCACACGATCGCCGAGGTGGCGCGGCTCAAGCGGATGCGGTCACTGCGTCGGCCTTTTCCGCTGACAGCGGTGTACCGTGAGCTGGCACGAATGCTGCGCTGGTACAGATACAGACCGGCAAGGCACACGATCAAGAGTTCGGTGCTGATCGCGCCGGCGAGCGGGATGTTCTGTACGGCGCCATTCAGCGCGTTGTAGATGGTCGACGACAGCGGTGTGAAGGCACCGGTCTGGCCGAGCAGACTAGGTACCGTGAACTCGCCCATCGCGAGGATCGCGACGAACAGTCCGGCCGACAGAATCGCCGGGCGCAGCATGGGGAACGAGACCCGCAGACTCGTCGCGAAGTAGCCGCGGCCGTTGACCAGCGACGCCTCCTCAAGGGTGGTGTCGAGCCCTGCCATCGACGACGAGATGAACATGTATGCGTACGGCACGTAATGCGTAACCAGGATGAATACCATCCCACCGACAGACATGATGTCCGGTTGCAGAAAGCCCGGGATCCCGACTGACTGCTCCCACTTATCGATGAGTCCCGTGCCGCGGGTACCGAGCCAGATCCAGGCGACCGCCGCGATGAACGGCGAGAGGTACAGCGACGCGACGATAAGTGTCTCTCGGATGCGCGCGCCACGCATCGCAAGTCTCGTCGTGCTCCAAGACAGCAGCGTCGCGATGACGGTGGTGATCGCCGCGATGGCCACGGCGAACACCACCGTCTGCAGCAGCTTGACAAGCATCGAGGGCGTTGCGAAGACCTCTTTGATCGCTTGCAGACTGAATCCCGCCGCGGGGTTCGTGGGATCCGCCAACACAGAGGAGAGCACCACGAAACCCGCCGGCGCCAGGACGAGGATCCCGAGGATGACCCAGGTCACGGGCAGGAGGAACAAGCCCGAGACCCTTCGCTTCGCTCCGGTCCCTCCGCTTGTCCGAAGCGCAGTGGTGTCGAGGTGGGCGTCTTCCACTGTGAAGGCGGATGCCATGTCGGTCTGTTCCTTTCCCGTCGAGCTACCGCGTTACCGCGAGACCCCGAAGGTGTCATCCCACTTGGCCATGAACTTCTTGAACTGGTCACCCTGCAGGCGCGGGTCAGTGCGCCAGTCGATGTACTCGGTCTCGGGCGGCGTGTACCAGCTCGTCGCATCGCGGTAGGTGTTGTTGTCCTTCCACCCCTCGATGGAAGAGGATCCACCGGTGGCCTTTGTCATCGACGTCTGTCCGGCGAGCGATGTCGACCACTCCGCCCACAAGCGAGCGGCAGCAGGATGCGGGGCGTCCGCCGGCACCGATTGGATGAACTGCGTGACATTCATGGTGTCGGACAGGCCCTGATACTGCACCGGCGCACCCTCTTCAGTAAGAGGCCCGAAGATCGCCTCGTCCCCGAAGTCAGTGGCGTAGTAGGTGCCCGCGGCGATCTGTTGTGAGATGGATGCGATGCTCGTCGCGATCGCCGGCTTCTGAGCCGCAAGCTTTTCGAGGTATGCCCAGCCATACTCATCGCCGAGGTTGTAGATGAGATTTGCGTAGTACGCCATTCCGGAACCGCCGTTGGCGGGATCAATCAAGACGATCTTTCCCTTGAGCGCGGGATCGAGAAGCGCATCCCACGGGTTCTCCGCCAGTTCCTTCTGCACGTTCTCCGGCACGACCTTCGTGTTCCATGCGATCGCGCCGTTGGACTGATAAAGGGGGTACAGATAGCCCGGCTCGACCCGCTCTGCGGGATATTGATCGGCAGACTTCGGAGTGTAGTTCGCGAGCCAACCGTTCTTGATCCAGCTTTCCTGCTGACCCCAGTTGCTCGTCTCGAGGACATCAGCAGTCGTCTTGCCCGCCTTCTCCTGCGTCTCAAAGGCAGTTCCGAGATCTGCGCTGGAGAGGCGCTGGATCTTCACCTGGACCTTGTACTTCTGGGTGAAGTCGGCCACCCACGGAGCCATCTGCTCCTTCTGGACCGCTGTGTAGATGGTGAGGGTGCGCTCGGCCTGAGCCGCCTTCACCAACGCGTCCATGTCATCCGTCGCTGTTGCAGACACGTTGGCCGACGGCGTCGTGCCGCCGCTCCCGCTGCAACCGGTCAGCATCACGGTTGTCGCGGCAACGACGGCGAAAGCACCGAGTACCGAGTTCCGATATCGAGTGTTCATGCTGTCTCCTCATTGAGATTCGGGGATTGGACGCCCGAGTGCGGTCGGCCTTGGCAGACGGGGGCGTCGCCGTGACTTCACTCAACCCGGCGGCTCCGGAAGGTGTCAAACAAGATCTCTTGCACCGGTGAAAAGCGGAGCTAATCATCTGCAGCGACGCGATTAGCGCTCGTTTTCACCCCATCACAATCGCCGTCTTGACGAGTGTGTATGACGGTTCGTTGACTGAATTCGTCGGGTCGGATCGCGACCGCGACGCTCGGCGCCCGTGGCGCTGCCCAGCTACACAGTTAGGTTGATCAATGACAGATAACCGCACGTGGTCGTTCGCCATCGCTGGCGAATGCATGGTCACTCGTCCGTTCGCGATGCACGACGAGCCTGAATTCGTCGAGGTTCTCGAGAAGCTCCGGCACTCCGATTTCACCTACGCGCACATCGAGACGAACTTCGGCCACTTCAGCGAAGTCGACGCTCCCGCGCGCAGTGATCAGATCGGAAGCTACTTCATGACCGATCCGCAGGTCGCACATGATCTGCATTGGGCGGGCGTCGACATCGCCTCGCTCGCGAACAACCACAGCTTCGACTACGGCGTCAAGGGCATCGCTTCCTCGATCCGCCACTGCGATGAGGCGGGCATCAAACACGCCGGCACCGGAAGCGATCTGGAAGAGGCGCGGGAACCGGCCTACCTGGAAACGAAGAACGGGCGAGTGGCCCTCGTGTCGACCTCGACGGGAAACAAGTCCCATGAATGGGCTACCCATCCGAAGGCCAGTCTCCCCGGCCGACCCGGTGTGAACGCCCTGCGGGCTCGGACGCGCTACGTCATTGGCCAAGAGGCCGCACGTCAGCTGAAGGAAATCGGTTCGCAACTGGGGATCCTCCGCGAGCACCACATGAACGTCGAAGGCAGTAGCGGTTTGCTCCGCAACGCTGAGGACGGCGAATTCAGTCTCGCCATGCCGAACGACCAGTCGACCACGGGCTCCAACCTGTTCACGCCGTCAGATCATTTCGAGGTGCAGACGACCGCCGATCCGCGGGACAAGGAGGGGAATCTGCGGTCGATCGCCGAGGCCGCGACGATGGCAGACCTGGTTCTCGTCGCCCACCACTTCAGTGTTTCAGAGGGCGGCCGAGGTGATACGGCACCGGGGTTCGTCCGAGAGTTCGCTCACGCGGCGATCGACGCCGGTGCGGATGTCTTCATCGGGCACGGATGGCATAAGACGCTCGGCATCGAGATCTACAACGGCAAGCCCATCGTCTATGGTCTCGGCAACTTCTTCGCGCAGTCCGAGTTCGTCCGCCGTGTGCCCTTCGACGCGTACGAGTCGTGGGGCCACGATGTTGACCGTCTGACGACGCTGACGCCGGCAGCGCACCCTCTGCATCCGGGACTCACGGCCGGGAATCTCACGTGGTGGAGCTCCGCGGTGCTCAACTTCGTCTTCAGTGGGGGCAAGCTCGCCGAAATCGAGATGACACCGGTGGAACTCGGCCGCGAGGTGAGCCGCGAAGCGCCGTTGCACCGCCCGGTCGGCAGCGGGGATGCTCCGCTGACGGACGGACGGCCGTACATTGCCACGGGCGAGAACGCTCAAGCGATCCTCGAGCGCTATCAGCGACTGTCCGCGGACCTGGGGACCGAGCTTGTCATAGATGGGGAGGTCGGACGCATCCGGCTCTGATGGCGCACGTGATCATCTCGGAGCCTGGGTAGGCTCATGACGAGGATGTCGATGCCGGTCCACGCCGCCGCATCGATGCCGAAGGGCGGGTGACGGCGATGGTGGAGAGCTACCTGCCGCATCGTCAGCAGTTGCTGCGCGGGCTGACGTTCGACCAGCTCCTGATGACGCGGACAATAGCGGAGTCCGGATCGTTTCGAGAGGCGAGCCGCATCCTCTGTTTGACGCAACCCGCTGTCTCACAGCGTGTGCAGCACGTGGAGCAGGTACTCGGCACGCCGATCTTTCAGCGGCATGCTGGTGTCGGCGTCAGCCTGACCGATGCGGGGCGCACGTTCATCGAGTTCTGTGACCGTGCGATCGCTGAACTCGACCGGCTTCTCGACGATCTCGCCATCTCCGAGCGAGACGGCCAGGGGTCTGGGCTCGCCATCGCCGCACCATCCGACAGCATCCAGTACTTCATGCTCGGCGTGCTGCCGCTCTACAAGGCCCGATTCCCCGGCCGCTCCGTACACGTCGTCCAATCCGGTTCGCGCGCGGACTCCGTCGAGGCGATGGAATCCGGCCAAGCGGATCTGGCGTTCTACCGCGTTCCGGTCGATCCTCGGCTCGAGACGATCGCTCTCATGAACGAACGACTCTTCCTTGTCGCTGCGGCCGACCATCCCCTCCTGGACGTGCCCGTCGAGCAACGCGCAGAGGCGCTCACTCGATACGAGTTCGCGACCTACTCGTCGGGCATGCGTTCACGGCAACTCGTCGAGCGCTGGGCGCTGAAGCTCGGCGTACGAATGGATATCGGTGTCGAGTCGAAGAGCCTGGAAGTGATGAAGGAAGTCGCGATGCGCGGAACAGCGCTCTGCGTGCTTCCCGGTATCGCTATCGGCCAAGAGGTGAGAGACGGGATTCTCACCGTCATCGACATCGCCGGGATGCCCCTCCCTCGCGCGACGGCCATCGCGGTCAAGCGCGGCGCCACGCAATCTCCTGCTACGCGTGACTTCCTGAACCTGTTGATGGAGTATTGCCGCGAGAAGACCGGGCCTCTTGATCCCGAGGTGCGTTGGTCCTTCGGCGGTGCCCCAACGTCTGCACCCGACGTCGCCGGTGTCTGAGCGCGCGGGCCACAGCGGGAAAGGATGGCCCGAACGGTGGCGCGCGCACGCGAAGGCTGCGGTCTCCTCATTAGCAGTTCGCAACTACCGCCTGTACTTCATCGGTCAGTCGATCTCGGTGATTGGCACGTTCATGCAAACGCTCGCCCTGGCATTTCTGGTACTTCAACTCGGCGGCCAAGGGACGGAGGTGGGTCTCGTCGCGGCGGCCCGATTGGTGCCATTCATCATCCTGGGGCCGTGGGGCGGGCTCGTCGTCGATCGCGCGAATCGTCGTGCGATCCTGCTCGTGACACAGATCGTGTCCGGCATCGGCGCTCTTGTCTTTGCCACCCTGGCGTGGACGCAACTCGCGACAGTGCCGATACTCGGCATCCTCTCGCTCCTGCTCGGTGTGGTGAATGTCTTCGACAACCCGGCGCGGCAGAGTCTGATCGCCGACCTCGTCGATCGACAGACGTTGAACAACGCTGTCGTGCTGAGTTCGGTGTCGATCAACATTGCGCGTCTCGTGGGCGGTGTCATCGGCGGCGCACTGGTCGCGGCGGTCGGTGCGCCCCTGTGCTTCTTGATCAATGCAGCATCCTTCGCCGCTGTCATCGTGAGCCTGCTCATGCTGAACACGAGCGATATGCAGCCGATCGCACGTGTTGAGCGCGCGCGCGGTCAAATCCGCACGGGTCTCGCCTACGTGGCCACGACGCCTGAACTTCTACTCCCCCTGATCATGCTGATGGTCACCGGGACACTCGCCTACGAGTTCCCGACCACGCTCCCCCTCTTCGCCACGGACGCCTTCGGCGGCACGGCCGCCACCTACGGCCTGATGGCTGCGGCAGAAGCGGCCGGTGGGATCGTCGGCGGCTTCGTTGCGGCGCGCAGGACAATCGCGCCGCGCACGTCATCGCTGGCGATCTCGGCGATCGGTTGGGGTGCTGCGATCCTTCTCACGGCAGTCGCACCGACGCTACTGCTCGCGCTCGTGCTCCTGCTGTTCGTCGGGTACGGCACAATCACATTCAACTCCACCGCAAAGAGCGTGCTGCAACTGTCGGCAAGACCTGACATGCGAGGCCGGGTGATGTCGCTCTGGGGCATGGCGTGGATCGGCAGCACCGTCGTAGGAGCACCGCTTGTCGGCTGGATTGCCGAGAACTTCGGAAGTCGATGGGGGCTGATTGCCGGAGGGGTACCCACGATCCTGACGGGGGCGCTCCTGCTTCCCTACCTGAGGCGACAGGAGCGAGGACGACGAGTCCTACCGGACAACCCCGGCGATCAGTGACACTCCCGGTCGTGCGCAAGGCGATCGCGACCCGGTCGCGGTGCTGCCGATCACGGCGCAGCTGGTCGACGATCGCCTCATCGAGGCGAACACGCGCGTGTATCCCGGCGCGGTGCGGCGCATGAAGGCTCTGGTCGCGGCCGCGCGCATGGCCGAGCGCCCTGAGTTCGCCACCGAATACCTCGCCGAGCTACGCGACCGGTACCGGCGCCGCCCGTCGCTGATCAAACGAATGGATGCCGCGGGCCTGTGAAGCGGCGTCGACGGTAGCGATTTCCCTGCATCTCCGCCAGCACAGTCCCAGCAAAGAATCGGCCGTCACCGCACCATTTTACGCCCGCATCGGGCACACTCGAGGGATGCCGGATCCGAAGAAGGCCCTCCGCACCACGGCGCTCCTCTCCCCGCTCCTCGTCGCGGCAACCCTCGCCGGCTGCGCCACACCCGGCCAAACTCGCGCAGAAGAGCAAGCGACCAGGGCCCGCCACGACGCCGCCGAGATCGCCCGGCACCTGTACCGCGGGCCGACCGACACGATCGACGACTACGCCCGCTGGGCCGATGACGATCTCGGCGATCGCACCTCGCCCGAGCCGATCGGATACACGAGCTACCCCGACGCGACGCACAACGATCCGCTCGGTGCCCTGCAGCTGCGCGTCACGCTCGAGAGCTACGACGGCTCCGATCCCTACGTAGCGTGCTTCGAGTCGCAGTTCGACTTCTGGGGCGTCGTGACAAACGAGCACGCGCACTGGGACGACGACAACTCGGTCGCCCGGCCCATCGAGTGCCCGGCGGATGCGCATCCCATCGATCCTCCCGTCGACACCCGCCCCGTCTACGTCGTTCCCGACGGAGCCGAAGAGATCGTCGTCGACGTGCTCACTCGCGCGTCCGCACAGGACTCCGCCGATGCCATCCGGGCGGACATCGTGAAACGGATGCCGCGGCCTACCGGCGAGCGCGAGGTCGCGTTCGACCCGTCCGTCGCGATCGGCGACCAGCAGATCGGCTTCGCGATGGGGGATGCCGACGACTGCCTCCTCGCGGTGCACCGACCCTCGGGCGAGGTCGAGGTGCTCAACGTGCCGCGCGTGCTACTTCAGCCCGGAGAGCTGGGATGTCGCGCCGACACCGCTCTGCGCCCGGTCGAGCAGCTGCGCGCGCCGCACTGAGCGGGGCGCTGGTCATCGCGCTACGGGGTCTGCTGCTCTCGCGCCGAATCGATCGAGATCGCGGCGTGTGGGCGAAGACTCCCAGTCCCCCGCGGCGGTGCAGGCCAGCGCGCCGCAGATGTTGCCCCGACGCAGCCGGGCCTCGGTGTCGAGGCCCTCGAGCGCGGCGCTGAGGTAGCCGGCGACGAACGCGTCACCGGCACCGACGGTGTCGACGACGTCGACGACGAGGCCCTGTACCTCCACGATCTCACCGGGGCGCACGGCGCATGCGCCGTCCGCCCCGCGCTTCCAGACCACTTCGCGCGGCACGCCGCTGCAGAGCTCTCGTGCGGCCTCGAGCGGATCGAGGCCGGGGTACAGAAGCTCGAGCTCATCCCCACCGCCGAACACCATGTCGGCGTTCTGTGCCAGCGTGCGCAGCAGCGGACCTGCGTGTTCCGCAGCGCCCAGGGCAGAACGGTAGTTGATGTCGAAGCTGACGCGCACACCCGCCGCATGCGCGCGATCGATCGCCGCGACGACGGCGTCATGGGCAGACGGCGACAGCAGCGGAGTGATTCCCGTCACGTGCATGATCTGCGCCTGTTCGATCCATCCCGGGGGAATGTCGTCGCGCGACAGATGCGAACCCGCCGCCGCGACGCGATAATAGCCGACCCAGGTCGACGTCGGGGTCGGGCGTTCTTTCACCATCAGCGCAGTGGGAGCGTGCGGGTCGACGACGCCTCGCACGTCGACGCCTTCCGCGCGGACCTCACGCAGCACCCGCTCACCCAGCGAGTCGTCGCCCACGCGTCCGAGCCACGACACGTCGACGCCCAACCGTCGCAGCCCGATGGCGACATTGCTCTCGGCACCGCCGATGCCCAGCACGAGATCGGTGGCATGTCGCAGCGAGCCGACATCCCGTGTGCGCACGAGCGCCATCGTCTCCCCCAGAGTGACGACGCGCATCACGCGTGCTCCGCGACGACGTCGACGAAGGCGACGGCCCGCTCGCGCAGCGCGGCGAGATCTCCTCCCGAGAAGGCATCCCCGAGAAGAGGACCGCCCACGCTGATGGCAGCAGCACCGGCATCCAACCATCGAACGGCACCGGCCAGGTCCACCCCGCCGGACGGGACGACCTCGATGTCGGGAAAGGGACCCCGCAGGTCCTTCACATATGCGGGGCCCACCTGCGTGGCGGGAAAGACCTTCACCGCTGAGGCTCCGGCCGACCACGAGGCGAACAGCTCGCTGGGGGTCAGTCCACCGGGGATGATCGGCGTTCCCGACTCGACTGCGGCGTGAACGAGGTCGGTGGAGCTCACGGGCGTGACGATGTACCGCGCACCGGCCAGAACGGCGCGACGGAGCTGCTCCGTGTCGGTGACCGTGCCCACGCCGAGGTCCAGGGCGCCGTCATAGCGATCGACCAGTTCAGGCAGCCGCTCGATGGTTCGCGGTGTCGTCAGTGTCAGCTCGACACTTCTGATGCCGACGTCGATGAGCACATCGAGCACACGGTCGTACTCGGCGGCGTCGCCGGCGCGCGCGACGACGATGAGACACGAAGCACCGGTGCGTTCGGGGAGTGCAAGACGCTCACCAGTCATGCACGGTCCCGTCCATGAGCCGGTTCACCGGCAGATACGCCTTCGTGTAGTCGAAGTGCGCAGCGCTCTTCTCGTCGAGTTCGACCCCCAAGCCGGTAGCATCACCGGGGTGAAGGAATCCCCGGTCGAAGGTGTATGAGGTCTGGAAGACCTCGAGCGTGGTCTCGTTGTGCGGCATGTACTCCTGGATGCCGAAGTTGTGGATCGCGAGATCTAGATGGAGGGCGGCGGCCATGCCGACGGGCGACACATCGGTCGGCCCGTGCATGCCCGACTTGACGCCGTAGATCGCGGCGAAGTCCAGCAGCTTCTTCATCGCCGTGATGCCGCCTGCGTGAGTGACCGACGATCGCACATAGTCGATCAGCCGCTCGGTGATGAGCGTCTGGTAGTCGTAAACCGAGTTGAACACCTCGCCGACGGCGAGCGGCGTGGTCGAGTGGCTGCGCACCAGGCGCAGCGCGCTCTGGTCCTCTCCCGGCGTGCAGTCCTCCAGCCAGAACAGGCGGTGCGGCTCGACGTCCTTCGCGAAGCGCGCCGCCTCGATCGGCGACATCCGATGATGCCCGTCGTGCAGTATCCGCAGTCCCGAGCCGAAGTCCTCCCGCAGGTGACCGAAGATCTCAGGCATGAAGGCGAGGTACGCCGGCGTGTCCCACGACTCCTCGGTCGGCCGGGTCGCCGGCGAGCCGTCGGGTGCGCGGTGGGCCGGCTCGTAGTCATATCGCGTACCCGGCTTGTTGCCGGCGACGCCATAGATCTGCCCCAATCCGGGCACACCGGCCTGCACGCGGACCGCCGTGTAGCCCTCCTCGAGGTAGCCGCTGACGGCGTCTTTCAGAGCCGCATAGTCGGCCCCCGATGCATGCCCATAGACGCGGATCCCGTCGCGACTGGCGCCACCCAGCAGCTGGTACAGCGGCACACCGAGTTTCTTGGCCTTGATGTCCCACAGCGCCATGTCGACGGCCGCGATCGCCGCCATCGTGACCGGTCCACGCCGCCAGTAGGGCCCGCGGTACAGGTACTGCCAGGTGTCTTCGATGCGGTCTTCGTCCCCTCCGATCAGCGTCGACGCGACGTGATCTGCGAGGTACGACGCCACGGCCAGCTCACGGCCGTTCAGCGTGGCATCCCCCCACCCCACCACTCCGTCGGACGTGACGATCTTCAAGGTCACGAAGTTGCGGCCCGGGCTCGTGCAGATGACGTCTGCGCGTTCAATGGTCATGTCGGGTCCTTCCGGGGCACACCGAGGCACACCCCCTGATAGATGAGCGGAAGAGGGACGGTCGTCACATCGCGGGTCGAGGGTCGGTCAGATCTCGGCCGGACCATTCCGGTGCGACGATCGCAGCGACCAGCGCCGATGCGGTGAACACGCCCAGAAGCACCATGATCGGAATGACCGACCCTGTCGCGGCTGCGACCCACGCCGCGGCGACGATCGGGCCGACGCCGGTCGCGATTATCGCGGCGATCTCACGGACGACAGCGGTCAGGGTGTACCGGTTGCGGGCGCCGAAGATCTCGGGAAGGCTGATGTTCTCCATCGACGCCAGGCCGAGGACCGAGACGTTGTGGATCACGATGTAGCCGACAAACACCCAGCCGATCTGCTTCGAATCGATGGCGAGCATCGTCGGGATGATGAGCACCAGCGACAACGACGTCATGATGACGTACATGCGGCGGCGGCCGAACCGGTCGCCGAGCCAGCCGACGAGAGGGATCGTGGCGAACCCGATCAGCGACGAGACGATGACGACGTCCGGACCGATCCCCTTCTCCAAGGCGAGGGTGATGGTAATGAACGAGATCAGGTAGGTCTGGATGAGGCCGGAGTTGCCGGCCTGCCCGAATCGGAGGAAGAACGACACGAGCACGGCCTTGAGGGGCTTACGGTCCAGCGACTCCAGCGTGCGGATGTCGTTGGTCGCAGTGGCGTGGGCCACCATCTCGTCGTGGGAGAGCGCCTTGCCGTCGATGACGTCCGCGCGTTCCTCGAACACGGGGCTCTCCTTCAGCGAGAAGCGCACCCACAGAGCGAACAGCACGATCACCGCACTGGCGATGAACGGAATGCGCCACCCCCACGCGATCACATCGTTCTCGAGCATCACCGCCAGGAGGATCGCCCACACCGACGACGCGAACAGCGTGCCGCAGTTGGTACCGAGGGCGACCAGCGAAGCGATGACACCGCGGCGCTCGGCCGGGGCGTACTCGGCGAGCATGACGCCCGCGCCGGAGATCTCAGCGCCGGCCCCGAAGCCCTGCAGAAGTCGCAGCACGACCAGCAGCAGCGGTGCGACGAACCCGACCTGCTCATAGGTGGGGAGCACGCCGATGAGAGTCGTCGCGACCCCCATCAGAAGGATCGTGTAGAAGAGGACCTTGCGCCGGCCGATGCGGTCGCCGAGGCGCCCGAACACGAAGGCGCCGATCGGTCGCGCGACATATCCGACACCGTAGGTCGCCATCGAGAGCACCACGGCGACGGCCGGGTCTTCGTCCGCGAAGAACAGCTGGCTGAATACAAGGGCCGCAGCGAGCGAATAGAGCTGGAAGTCCATGAACTCCAGGGCGGTGCCGAGCCAGCCCGATACGGCTGCGCGGACCAGATCCCCCATGGATCGACTCGCTGTGGGCGGCGTGGTCGTCTGCGTCTTCGGTGTTTCTGCCGTGCTCATCGGTCACTCCTTTGTAGAGACGGTGGCGGTTTGTCGTGCGTAGGTGGCGGTCAGAGGGCGAGGAGGACCTTCGCGGATGCTGCAGAGTCTCGGGCGATGCCGAACGCGGTCACGGCCTCATCAGCTGGAAGGACATGCGTGATCACGCTGTCCAGCAGATCGGACTCGGCCAGAAGCGCAATGGCTTCGTCGATCTCGTGCGCGAAGCGAAAGGCTCCTCGGACCGTGACTTCCTTCGCCAGCAATGGGGCGAGGTTGACAGAGATCTCCGCGTCGGGCAGCATCCCGACCTGCACGATGGTCCCCGCGCGGCGCACAGCGCTCACGGCCGTGGTCACGGACACGGGGACCGCGGAGCACTCGAAGACGACGTCATACGACTCCGCGGGGATATCGTCGCGCCCCACGAGCACGGTCTCCGCGGCACCAAGGCGCTGCGCACGCTCGAGAGGCTCGGGCCGCACATCACTGGCGGCGATCGAGGTCGCGCCGGCGTGCCGCGCTGCGGCGACCACAAGCAGCCCGATCGGGCCTGCTCCGATGACGAGAACGCGCTTTCCGGCAACACCGCCGGCAAGTGAGACGGCGTGCAGGGCGACGGCGAGAGGCTCCGCCAGTGCTGCACGCCGCAGCGGCAGGCCGTCGGGAAGGGTCCGAACCATGCTCTCAGAGACGATGAGGTACTCGGATGCCCCTCCCTGACGATGCGGCATCGTGGCGGCGCTGCCGAGGTAGTCGCCGCCGGGCAGCAGATGCGGCCGGTCTTCCAGGCCCGGGACAGGGGCGCCATAGCGAGCCGGATGCACCGTCACACGCGTGCCCGCGTCCCAGCGTCCTGACGGGTCGAGGTCGATGACGGCCGAGAGCTCATGCCCAGGCGTGAGCGGCTCGCGCACGGCGTATTCGCCGTTTGCGCCGTGGAAGTAGTAGTGCAGATCCGAACCGCAGATGCCCACGTACTTGACCCGCAGCCGAATCTCGCCCGGACCGGGCTCGGGGAGCTCCTCCTCCTCCCAGCGGATGTCTTCCTTGCCGTGGATGGCGAGCGCCTTCATCATTGCTCCTCTCGTCATGGGTGCGCCGACGGTCATGACAGCGCCCTCGCACCGGCGCCGCGAGATGACGCGATGCTCTCCTCGACCGCGGCGGACACGCCGTGTCGCGCGATCACATCGATGAGTTCTCCTACTCGCGAGCTGAACAGCGGGTGCTCGGCCAGCCGGGGGCCGAAGAGCTGCAGATCACCGATCACTGCTGCGGCGAGACCCGCCCCATGATGCGTACGCTCCGCAAGCTCCGCCAGGCGCGGCCGTGCGACATCCTTCATCTCCTGCGCGATCGATCCGGGGTCGAATCCCGGCAGCGGCGCGATGCACGAGAGGTAGGCGGCGACCGTAAGCGCGATCATGTGGGACATGCGGCCCTGTTCCAGTGCGAGAAGCGCCGGTTCCGGGATGCGCTGGCGCAGCTTCACCGATCCGTCGGTGCCGACCTGGCTCGTGCGATGGGCGAGGGCGGAGTTGCCCCAGCGCAGAAAGAGCTGACGCTTGTACTCCTCGATGTCGACGGCAGGCGGCACCTCGACAGACGGGCCGTACTCGTCATCAAGGATCGTCCAGGCGGCACGCTCGATCTGCGGCACAGCCACCGAGGCGGCGATCGTCTGCTCGCCGCTCAATGCCCCAACGTAGGCGATCAACGAGTGTGTGCCGTTGAGAAGCCGCACCTTGAGTTGCTCGTACTGGTCGACGTGCGCGGTGAACACGGCACCGCCCGCATCCCAGTCCGGACGGCCGGCCGCGAAGTCATCCTCAATCGCCCACATCGAGAACGGTTCGGCCGGAACCGGCACCGCATCGTGAACGCCGAGCAGTGCGCTCACGTCGTCACGCAGTCGCGACGTCGTGGCGGGCACGATGCGATCGACCATGCTCGACGGGAACGTGACCGCGCCTTCGAGCAGTGCGAGCGCGCCTTCGGCCTGAGCGGAGGGCAGGGCGTGAAGGAACTGCTCCACGAGCTGGCGCGTGTGGCGCCCGTTCGCGGTGAGGTTGTCGCAGCTGAGGATCGTCAGCGGAGCGCCTCCTAGGGCCGCGCGTTGCTGCAGGCCCCTCGCGAGCTGTCCGATTGTCGAGTGCGCGCCGCGGTCGTGGAGATCGGCGCGGATCTCGGGCGCATCGAGATCGAGGCCCCCGGTCACCGGTGAGAAGCTGTACCCATTCTCCGTGACGGTGAGCGTCACGACGCGGATGGTCGGGTCGGCGATCGCCGCGACGACGCGCTCGGGGTCGTCGGCACCGACGAAGGCGTCGGTGTGCACGCCGGGCAGCGTCAGTGACATCCCCTCGGGCGAGATCGTAGCCACGGAGTACAGCATGTCCTGGTCGTTCATTGCATCGACGATCGAGCGCGAGCGCGACGCGACACCGACGATGCCCCAGTCGCCCCCACCTGCTGCAACAGCGGCTGCGGTGTACACGGCCTGGTGCGCACGGTGGAAGCTGCCGAGGCCCAGGTGCAGAATGCCGGCGCGCGGTGCTGTACCGGGCATGGCGATGGGCAGATCCGCCGCTCGGGTGAGCTGCAGCGCACTCATGCGTGCACCTTCTCGCACACGCCGTGTTCGGGGGATGTCGCATCGCCGATGACTGCCATGCAAGAATTATGAATGTGTTGTACAACTCTTGTCAAGCTCTTTCATGACGCCAAGATACGCAATGATGGAAGCGTCTTCCCCAACGAACGGACCGGCCATGTCAGCGACACTCACCGAGGTGGCACGCCGCGCCGGGGTCTCTGTCGCGACGGCATCCCGGGCGTTCGGCGAACCGGGCCGGCTCGCCGCCGGCACGCTCGAGCGCGTTCTGCACGCGGCGAATGAGGTCGGGTACCAGGCGACACAGCCGCCGACGGCCACGCGCACCATCGGCATCGTGATCCCCGACGTCGCGAACCCTGTCTACGCGACGCTCCTCAAATCCATCCATGCGCAGGCCTGGCACGGCAGGCACCGCACGGTTCTGTACGACACCGACGAAGACCCACACCGCGAGCGGGAGCAGATCCAGCGCGCGAGTGAGCTCGATGGCATGCTGCTCTGCTCACCGAGGCTGCCCGACGACGAAGTCCGCCTCCTGGTCGGCGACACCGCGAGCATCGGGGTGAACCGCGACGTACCCGGCCTGCCTTGCGTCGTCATGGACACCGACCGCGGACCACGCCAGGCAGTCGAATACCTCGCGGCTCTCGGGCACGAGCACCTCGCCTATGCGGCCGGCCCCGAGGGGTCGTGGGCCGACATCCGACGCTCCGCGACCGTCGAGACCGCCTGCGCGCAGTTCGGCATGCGGTTGACACGGCTCAGCCATCAGGCCGCGTCGATTCAAGGAGGACGCGCCGCATCGGCGACGGCCGTCGCCAGTGGTGCCACCGCCGTGGTCGCATACAACGACCTCGTCGCGCTGGGGCTTGAGGCCGGAATGGCCGAGATGGGCCGCGCCTGCCCCGACGACGTCAGCATCGTCGGCATCGACGACATCGAGATGTCTTCGGCAGTGAACCCCGGCCTCACCACCGTCCGCATGCCGATCGAGCGATGCGGGAGCCTGGCCGTCGACCTTCTGCTGCAAGCACTGTCGGGCGCCGAGCCGCCGACCGTGACGACCCTCGACTCGCAACTCATCGTGCGCGGGTCGACCGCTCCCCCGCCGCGCGTCCGGGGCTGACGGAGCCCCGCCCCAACCGCCCCAACACAATGCATCCATGGCCGCCGCCGCATGCACGACCTCCTCGTCGTTACCTAGGCTGGGCGGCCTTGACCGCTTCTCCCGCGGCGCTAATCGAAATCATCTAGGTATCGTCAAACCATGCCTTCAAGCCGCGATGTTCGACGCGGCCGTCGCGAAGCGGGCGGATGGGGCGTCCGACATCACTCCCTTCTGAGTGTTCACGCGGCTCGCCGGCGCCGTCATCGAGCGGTACGTACCGGCGCAGCCGTTGAGCAGCGAGTCGGCGCAGCTCGAGCGGCTGCAGCGCACCGTCGGCGCGCATCGGCTGGTGATGGGGCAGCCGCGGCAGGAAGACCTGCTGCGTTACATCGGCGAGCGCGACGCCGACGTGGAGTGGATGCGCATCGATCTGAGCCCGCATGGCTGAAGCAACGCCGAGCCGCCACGACCGGCGGCGAGCGGTTCGGTGACGGGATGAAGTCGTTACGGCCGATCCGCGGTCGGCGCGAGGCGCTGCCTCGGCACCAATACGTGTACGATCGCACCGCACGCGCTGCTCGTCACCAGCGAGCGCGCGACGATCCAGAACGGTACAGCGCAGCGTCCATTGACTTCAGAACTATTTCTGAATACATTGAGACCATGACAGCGACACTCCCCCGTCGGTCTTTCCAATCGTCTGAACTATCGCGCCAACCGGCTCCCGTCTTCGAAGCGGCAGAGCAAGCACCGGTAGAAGTCACGCGGCGCGATGGTGAGGCGCTTGTACTGATGACGCGCGCCGAGGCCGATGCACGCGATTCGCTCTTGGACTTCGCCGCGCAACTGATCGCGGCCACATTGGGCGACGAGGGAACTCTTGCCGATCGGCTCGCTGACCGATTCGATTGGATGCTGGCGCTGCCACCGGCTGACAGGCAGCAGTGCGCGGGCGATCTTGTACAAGCCGCGCGCGCATCGTTCGCCACCGGGGAGGCTCATCTTGCGGCGGCCGAGATGACATCGTGGCGATCGACCGCCCGCGCACTCGCCGCAGGTCTCGGGCCCGTTGACGTGACATGGCTCGAGATTCCTATCCAGGTCGAGCGACCCTGACCGATGTCACGCATGACGCGGGCGGAGCGCCCGGTCAAGAGCACCGAATACCAGGTCGTCTTGGCAACGCGCGAGGCCGAACTCGGGTGGCGCGATCTCAAAGCAACGCAGCGAAATACCCTCGCCGACGCATGGGATTACCTCACTCAGCACCCACTTGCCTCCACCCCCACCGCACACCCACTACGGGGCGCACTCGGCACAATCCGTCGCGGCGGTGAGACCCACGAGCGTTGGCAATATGAGCTCTCCGGCGGTGCAAGAATCTGGTACTTCGTCGTAGATCGCGTCGTCAACATCGAGCAGGTGCACACCCATCATCCGAACGAAACCAAGTAGCTCCGGCCGGCATGTGAAGCAGAGCACCGCGCACGCCGGGCGGTGTCGTTTCGACGCGCTTCGCTCGATCAACGAACGGGTGAGCGCAGTGTCAAGATCGAACCGTGGCACGAATGCGCAGTGCGGGCGAAGAAGCGGCGATCCGCGAAGACGTCTTCCGCTGGCTCGATGACATCTTCATCGGGCGCGGCGGGTATGAGATTCCTCGAGCACAGCTGCTCTCGTACGAGTTTCGCGGCGAGCGGATCCCGCTGCTCGACACCGGCCGCGGCATCCGGAACCCTGCCGATTTCTCCTCGACGTTGTCGATCATGTCGGGATGGGAGAAGAACCGATACGAGGACTACGAAAGCGACGACGGCTGGATCACCTACCACCACCGCGCGAGCGACGGCGGCGACAGCGTCAAGCTGATCCGGGCGTTCGAGAATCAGCATCCCATCGTCTACTTCCGCGCCGTGCGCGAGGGCTACTACCTGCCGCACTACCCCATCCGTATCGCCGAGAACGACCCCGTGGCGCGTGTCGTTCGCTTCCCCCTCGACGAAGGCCTCGCCGTGCTGGGTGACCCGAGACCTATACGAACGCGCAGCGCCGATATGCCGATCGCGTCGTGCAGACGCGCCTGCACCAGCCGATCTTCCGCGCGCGTGTGCTGCATGCGTACGCCGAATCGTGCACCGTCTGCGACCTTCGTCACGCGGAACTGTTGGATGCTGCACGCATCACGATGGAGTTCGCCGCCCAATGAGTCGCGTGCTTGAAGTGGTCGGCGCCGCCATCGTCGACGGCGATCGCGTGCTCGCCGCGCAGCGCGGACCCGGACGCTCGCAGGCGGGGCTCTGGGAATTCCCCGGCGGCAAGATCGAGCCCGGCGAGAGCCCCGAGGAGGCGCTCGTGCGCGAGATCCGCGAAGAGCTCGGCGTCGACGTCACCGTCGGCACGCCGGTCGGCCGCGTCGAGCATGACTACGGTTCTCGACACATCGCGCTCGCGGTCTACTTCTGTGGCATCGTCGAGGGTCGACTCACCCCGACCGAGCATTCGGAACTGCGATGGATGCCGCGCACCGACCTCGGCACGTTGCAGTGGGCGCCGGCGGATGTGCCGATTGTGGAGCAACTCGTCGCCAGTACCCGCCGCGCGTTCAGCGACGTGGCCGACGACACCGACTAATTGAGGTGCGCGCCCATAGGGACGAGCACACTGCCAATGAACGTCACCGTCATCACGACGAAGGGGCTGAGCACGACACCCACTGCCCACAGCACTCGTCTTCGCTTGGCCGCGACAACCGCATCCCGAAGGGTTGCAAATGCGGAGAGATCGGCGTCCGGGGCACTTTGGCTTCCCCAGGTAGACGATCGCATCACGGTGCCGGCGATGTGACGCACTTCCTCTTCATTGAGTACCGCGGGCCGTTGTTTCAACCATCGCACCATGCGCACCGACGAGAGAACCGCCACCTCAGCCGGCTGCGCACGGATCGTGAGGCTGCGAGCTCCGACAATCGCTATGATCGCGCTGACATGGACGGGGCTTCCGGCGGCCCGAGTGATCAGCTTGGAGGCGCGACGTGCCTCGAACGCCGCGTTTCGGAGATGATCCTTCCGCTGCCCGTTGACAAGCAGGCTGCGGCCGGCCACCCACACTCGCGCTCCGTCGTGGAACTTGGAGTTGACGGTGTAGACGCCGCCGGGCCCGACGAGAACATGGTCGATGTCGCTCCCAGAGGTGCCGACGGGCACCGAGTGGATTGCATGCCAGTCGGCCCCCAATTGATCAAGCAAGCGGGCCACTTCACGTTCGCCGAGAGCCCCGAGGTACCATGGCCGACTCTCTGGGCCAAGGGGCGAGATGCCGAAGAGTCGTGCCACACGCGATCGACCGGGGACCATCGTCTGTAATCGAAGCGTCTCTGCAATGACGGCAGAAGCAGGGGCCCGCAACCGGAGACTCAATCCGCTGGTTGCACCCGTCGCCCCGGCTGTATCGATCGTTCTCGAGGGAGTGGCGACGTCTGTCTGCGCAGCGGTGGTGGAGTCGGAGAGAACGATGCAGCGGACGCATCGAACCGTGCGGACTGACGATTCCCAGATAGCAGCCTGCCCCACAGCCAAGACTGCGCCGCAGACTCTGCATCGCCCGGGGTATCGGAGCACGATCCTCCGCGCAGACACCCCTCCAGCTGGTGTGTTCACCGGCGCGACCGCGAACGTCGCCGACGTGGGGCGACCCGAAGATAGGCCCCGGCCACCAAGATCAACAGCATGAGCCCCGCGAGCGCAGGATTATGGACGAGCGTCGTCCATACGACACCGGCGGCGGTGCCCATCGCCTCAGCGAAAACGCCCGCGTAATCAATCTCGATCGTCGTGCGGAGCAAAGAGGCATCCCTTCCTTGGCTGGACATGGCTCAGGAGTCGTGCAGTCCGCAGATCGACAAACTGAACGGGTTCGCTATCGTCACATGAGAGCATTCTCATCTGACGATGTCAATCTAGCTCACGACGACTCGACGAAAGGGGAAGCATGGAGGCCGCCGCATTGATGACGTGGACTCTTCAACAGGAGATTCCGGTCCCGAAGGACGTTCAACCGCTGCTCGTTGCCGGCGAAGAGGCGATCGCCTCTTTCAAGACGTTTCGCGACTCGGCCACGTTCACCACCAAACGATTGATCGTGCGCGACGCACAGGGTCTCACGGGCAAGAAGGTCGAGATCTACTCGCTGCCGTACAGCGCCATCAATATGTGGTCATCGGAGAACGCGGGCAAGCTCGATTGGAACTCCGAGATCGAGCTCTGGACGCGGGCCGGACACATAAAGATCAAGCTCACGAAGGGCGCGGACGTGCGCCGTATCGACAGCCTGATCGCGTGGGCAGTGCTGCAGGCGCACTGAGCCACTAGCCGCGCCCCGCCCGCCGCGGGAAGACATCATCAACCCGGTGCCCCTGCGCCATCGCCCTGTGCACACGGTCGGGGATTCTCGCCGCCACGCCGGGCGGCGCCGCCCCCCATCGGTGTGCCGCGCGCGATTCCCTACGGTGTGCACAGGGTGGGTTGGATTCGGCTGAAGCTGCCCACGCACGTTGTCAACGATGCCCGGCCCCACCAGGCCTCGGGCCACGCTGCTGCGCCGGGCCTCGCCTACGCTGGTGGGCATGACCTCGCCGTACGACCCGTTCGCCGACCCCAAGGTGCGTGCCGAGATGGAACGCATGGGCATCGTGCACGCCCCGGGCACGGCCGCAGAGGTGCTCGCGCAGCTCAAGCCGCTCTTGGCCGCGGACGGCATCGACCTCGACGACCCGAGCGGCATCGATCTCGACGACCTCGGCACGGATGGGCTGCAGGCGGCGCTCGATCGCGCCGTCGAGCAGCACAACCTGACGCTGTTCACGCCGGTGGGCACGCAGCGCGAGGCCGCGCTGCGCCGGCTGGCCCGGTTCACCCGCGCCCTCGCCGCCGATGACACCACAGCCGCCGAGGCCGCGCTGAGCGAGATCGGACCCGACGCACACGATGGCCTGCCGGCCGCCGCCGACGTGATCGGCACCGGCCTCGGCTTGCTCGACACCTGGCTCGGCGCGGGCGACGCGGGCACCGTCCGCGTGCCCAAATGGACGAAGCCGGCCCGCGCGGCAGCCACCGACATCCTCGCCCTCGCCCGTAAGGGCCGCGCGTTCGACGCGTTGCACAGCCTCACGATCCGCCACGGTGGGCAAGCGATCTTCGGCGGGGTCATGCTGCTCGTGGCGACCGTGCTCGCCGGCCGTGCGGCGCGCCACCACGCATCGATCGACGAGGTCATCGTCGACGCTCTGGGACCCGACGCCGCGGCGCCCGAACCTGCAGCCGCGGCGCCCGAAACGGACGAGAGCGGGATGCCGCAGCATCCATCCTCCTCATCACCAACCGAGGCCGCAGACCGGCCGCAACCGCCCACGTTGTCACGCGCGGAGCGCGCCGTCATCCGCACGTTCGGCGATTGGCTCGACGTCCAGCCCGAGACGGACATCCCCAGCACGGGCGAGGGCGTCCGGATGCTACGAACGGTGTTCGCCCTCATCCGACAGGCTGGCCACGACCCCCTCGACGTCGACGGCGTCGTGGCGTTCATCGACGAGATCGCGGACTGGGATCTGCCCGAAGAGGTCTACATCGCCCTCGGCGAGTACACGCTGTTCCAGATGGACGCGGCGGAGACCGAAGAGTGGGACGACCTGTTCGCCACGATTCAGGAACTGCGGTTCGAGAACGCCGGGATGGGCGGCATCGTCGCGGCGGCGATGGATGCCGGAGCCGCCGTCGACGCCGACGTTCGCTTCGATGCGCTCGTCCGTCTGCGCCTCGTCTCCGCGGTCAGTGACCTGCTGGACTGGATCGGCCGCAGCAGGCCGATCGCGCCGTCCGGCGGAGTGCAGCTCACCGATATCGCGCATCTCGGCGAGCTCTTGGGCGTGCCGGTGGCGGGCAGCGCTTCGCCGCATTCGTCCGATGCGGCCTCTGAGCCGGCGCTTCCCATCGATGATCCGGCGGCAGATGTCCGTCGCGTCACGTCGATGCTCGAGGTGCCCGCGCTGGTCGCCTGGTGGTCAGCCCTGGGCAACGCCGGGCTCATCGAGATCAAGCGCTCACGCGTGGTGCCGGGCGACGCCGCCGCCGAGTGGAGATCGGCCGACGCGCCTCCGCCGCAGCTGGCGGAGATGGTCGCGGCGCTGTTCTTGGCACGGCTGCTGCTCTACCCGGTCGAGAACCGGCCTTCAGCGACCGACCTCGAGGACGTCGACGCCGCGATCCAGCTTGTCGTCGCCGGCATCGATGTCACCGGTACGTACGAGCCCGACGCGCCGTCCGCCTCGCGAAGCGACGCACGGGCGATTCTGCAGCCCGCGCGTGAGCTCGGGCTGCTCGACTTCGTCAACGGGCGAGTGGTCGTCGCGGATGCGCTGCGCCTCACGATCGCACACGGTGTGACCACCGCGATGATGATGCTGAACGGCCCGGAGGACGACGACGTCGACGTCGAATGACGCGCCGGCGCGCTGACATCTGAGCGACTGAGCGACGACTCCGGTGCACAGCGTCGGGGGTGGATGCCGGTGCCCGGCGCCGAGCGCACGCAACGGCCCGCGGCATCCACCCCTCCACGCGCCCTCCCCCACAATGTCTGCTCCGCGCCCTATGCTGAGCCGCATCAAGGGTTACGCGCCGGCGCGGACCCGCGACAAACCGTCGACGGTCTGATCGCCTGCGCACCACATAAGGGGGGCACGATGAGGGCACAGAATGCACGACGGGTCCGCGGAAGGCGCGGCATGCGCATCGCCTCGATCGCGATGGTCGCCGCATCGGCGGCGCTGGTGCTGGGCGCATGCTCGGGGGGCGGCTCGAGCAACGATGGCGCCAAGACGCTGAAGATCACCTACGAGAAGTCCGACTCGTTCACCGTCATGGACACACTCATGAAGAAGGTGAAGACAGAGTTCGAGGCCAAGCACAAGAACGTGACGGTCGACCTGCAGCCGATCACCGCCGACGACACCGACTACAGCACCAAGCTCGCGCTCTCGCTGCGCGCGGCATCGACGGCGCCCGACGTGTTCTACGAAGACACGTTCCGGGTGAAGGGCGATATCGAAGCCGGCTACCTCTACAAGCTCGACGATCACCTCTCTTCGTGGAGCGACTGGTCGCAGTACATCGACAGCGCCAAGGCCGCCGGCCAGGGCGACGACGGCGGCCACTACGCGATTCCGCTCGGCGCCGACACCAGGGTCATCTGGTACAGCAAGCCGGTGCTCAAGGCCGCGGGAATCTCCGTTCCCTGGGCGCCGAAGACCTGGCAGGACATTTTGGATGCCGCGGCCAAGATCAAGGCGGCCGAGCCCGACGTGGTGCCCTTCACGATGTACGCCGGCACCGGAACCGGCGAGGGCACCGTGATGCAGAGCTTCTACGAGCTGCTCTACGGAACGGGCGACGGCCAGGGCCTCTACGACGCCGATTCGGGCAAGTGGATCGTCGGATCGCAGGGCTTCGTCGACTCGCTGAAGTTCCTGCAGACGCTGTACGAGAAGAAGTACGCGGTCACTCCCGCCGAGGCGCTCGACGCGAACGTCTGGAAGACCGTCGTCGGCGACCTCTTCCCGAAAGACAAGGTGGGCGGCACCGTCGAGGGTTCGTACGCGCCGTCGTTCTGGGAGGACGGTGGACCGTACCCGTGGGCCGACTACGCCGAGAAGGTCGGCGCGACCCCGTTCCCGACCCAGAACGGGCAGGCGCCCGGCGGCGTGAGCATGTCGGGCGGCTGGACGCTGGCGATGAGCGCGAAGACGAAGAACGCCGACCTCGCATTCGAGTTCATGACCACGGCCCTGAACCGCGAGAACGCGCTCTGGTACGACACCACGAACGCGAAGATCGCGGTCCGCAAGGATGTGGCATCCGACCCCTCCTACCTGAAGGCGAACCCCTTCATGAAGGAGGTCTCGGACGTGCTCGAGTTCAGCCACTACCGGCCGGCCAACGGCGTGTATCCGAAGATCTCGTCGGCCGCGCAAGAGGCCACCGGTGACGTGATCACGGGCAAGAAGACGCCGCAGCAGGCCGCGGCCGATTACGACGCCGCGGTGAAGCAGATCGTCGGAGCCGACAAGACGATCGCGAAGTAGAACGTGACCACCGAGATCGCGCCCGCGGCCCTCACCAGCCGCGGGCGCGGCCCCGGCGACAGCCGCCGACGCATGCGGTCACTGTTGCGCGCGCTGCCGCTGCTGCCCAGCGTGCTGCTGCTGCTCGCGTTTCTCGCCGGACCCGTCATCTGGGCGTTCTACGGCTCACTGACGAACGCGGCGCTGACCGGCCCCGGCGCGCTGTCGCCCGACTTCGTCGGGCTCGACAACTTCGTGCGGCTGTTCACCGACCCGACGTTCCCGAAGTCGCTTCTGCTGACCGTGGTGTTCGTGGTCGCCTCGGCCATCGTCGGTCAGAACGTGCTGGGCATGTGGATCGCCGTGCTGCAGCTGCGCGCGAATCGCGTGGTCAGCGCCATCACCAGCACCCTGGTGGTCGCGGCGTGGGTGCTGCCCGAGATCGTCGCCGGGTTCATCTGTTATGCCTACTTCTCGAAGGACGGCACGCTCAACCAGATCCTCGCCGGCCTCGGACTGACCGGGCCGAACTGGCTCTACAGCTACCCGATGCTCGCGATCATCCTCGCCAACATCTGGCGCGGCACCGCCTTCTCGATGATGATCTACCAGGCGGCGCTCAACGACGTGCCGCCCGAGATCACCGAGGCCGCAATGATCGACGGGGCGAGCGGCAGCCAGCGGTTCTTTCTGGTGACGCTGCCGATGATTCGCACCTCGGTGTCGACGAACCTCATGCTCATCACGCTGCAGACGCTCGCCGCCTTCACGCTCATCTGGGTGATGACCGCCGGCGGACCGGGCGACGACTCCAGCACCCTCCCGGTGCTCGCCTACCGCGAGGCGTTCCAGTTCGGCGACATCGGCTACGGCACCGCGATCGCCGCCGTGATGATCGTCATCGGCGCCGTGTTCTCGATCTTCTACGTCGCGCTGCTGCGCGAACGCCCCACGCCGAAGCCCGCCGAGGGGCCCAGGCCGCGGCATCCCGCCCCCGAACGGGAGGCGGCGTCATGACCACGACCGTTCCGTCGAGAGTGGATGCCGCGCCCCGCGCCCCGCGGAGTGTCGCCTCGCCGCGCCGAATCGTCTCGCAGGTCTACGCGAACGGGGTGCTCGCGATCGTCGCACTGTGCTTTCTGCTGCCGCTCGCGTGGGTGCTGCTGGCCTCGGTCGATGCGCACGCGGGCTTCGAGACGCAGCTGCCGAAGACGTTCACGCTGTCGAACTTCAGCGCCGTACTGAAGCCCGACCTGACACTCGTGCCGCTGTGGAACAGCCTGCTGCTGTCGACCGGCGCCGCCGTCGTCACCGTGGTGGTCGCGGTGCTGGCGGCATATCCGCTGTCGCGCTACCAGGCGCGGTACAACAAGCCGTACTTGTACACGATCCTGTTCGGCACGTGCCTGCCGATCACCGCGATCATGGTGCCGGTCTACAGCCTGTTCGTGCAGGTGAATCTGCTCGACTCGATGGCCGGCGTGATCTTCTTCATGGCCGCGACATCGCTGCCGATGGCCATCTGGATGACGAAGAACTTCATGGACTCGGTGCCCATCAGCCTCGAGGAGGCCGCCTGGATCGACGGGGCCTCGGCCATGTCGGCGCTGGGACGCGTGGTCGTGCCGCTCATGCGCCCCGGGCTGAGCGTGGTGTTCATCTTCGTGTTCATCCAGGCGTGGGGCAACTTCTTCGTCCCGTTCATCCTGCTACTCGACCCGGCCAAGCAACCAGCCGCGGTGAGCATCTACTCGTTCTTCGGACAGTACGGAGCCATCGCGTACGGGCAGCTTGCCGCGTTCTCGATCTTGTACTCGGTGCCGGTCATCGTGCTGTACGTGCTCGTGTCGCGGGGCATCGGCGGATCGTTCGCTATGACGGGGGCTATGAAGGGGTGAGGGCGCGCGGGGCGGTGTGCGCGCTTCGGGGCGGGCGCGGGCAACCGCTCCCCTACGTCACGGCCATGCGTGTGAGGCTGCGCGCGTAGTCCTCCTTCAGCACACGCAGGTGGAACCACGACTCGGTCGCGGCGACGCCGGGCAGAGCGCGCAGGCGCTCCAGATCGGCGAACAGGTCACCCGCGGTCGGCTCGACGAGGGTCGCGACCACATCGAACCTGCCCACCGTGCGGGCCGCGAAATCGACGCACGGCCAGGCTTCCAAAGCCGCGACGGCCGCCTCGTCGTCAGAGAGGGTCAGCCCAATGCCGAGGGACAGCTGGCGGCGCGCGGCTCCACGGGCCTCGACAGCACTGATCCGGATGACCCCCGCATCGATCAGGCGCTGCACGCGGGTGGCCACGGCCGACGGAGACAGGCGGACGAGCTCGCCGAGCGCCCGGTAGCTGCGACGGCCATCGCGCTGGAGCTCTTCGATGAGCGCCCGGTCGGTGTGATCGAGGGTGATCTCACCGCGAAAGTGCGACATGAAGAACCCCTTGATGACTGACTCGTAGATGAGCGTATTGACCTCGGCCACACCCGGGATGTCACGAATCAGCGCGGTCATGGCCCGCAGCCGCGCCATCGAGCCGACGCGCACCTCGGCGATGAGGTCGTAGATGCCCCCGATGCCCGAGACGAGCACGGTCTGCTCGAACGCCCGCAGCCGCTCGGCGATAGCCTCCACCTCGCCGTCCGCACGGATCGAAACATGAGCGAGAACATGTTGCCCGAGAAAACCGGGGTCGACTGCCGCGACCACGCGCACAGTGCCGTCGCGCAACAGCGCTGAGAGCCGCGTCGACACCGCGGCCCGGGGCCGCCGCATGACAGCGGCGAGCTCTTGGATGCTTGCCCGGCCGTCCACCTGCAACGCCCGGATCAGCTCGGTGTCGAAGTCCATCTCACGCTCCTTGGGAGAGATTCCCGCACATGCGCGCTCGACCGTACAGAACATCGGCGCAACGACGTCTATAGAACACAGAGTACTCAGACTGCGAGCAGGACGGTACAGAACAACAGCTAGAAGGCTACTCTGCTGGAGTTGTTCACTGGACCGGCCCCGGCATGCGGGTCT
Organism: Microbacterium horticulturae; assembly: GCF_029094505.1. Taxonomy (NCBI): domain Bacteria; kingdom Bacillati; phylum Actinomycetota; class Actinomycetes; order Micrococcales; family Microbacteriaceae; genus Microbacterium; species Microbacterium horticulturae. The sequence continues at coordinate 3,467,167 of NZ_CP119108.1, forward strand.
AGCATCCAACGCAACCCAGCACCCCGCAAAGGAGCGGTCATGTCCACGCCTTCCGTCCATACCCGCGCACGCCGAGCCGGCATCGCCGCGTTCGTCGGCACCACAATCGAGTGGTACGACTTCTACGTCTATGCGACCGCCGCCGCACTCGTCCTCGGCCCACTGTTCTTCCCCAGCTCCGACCCTGTCGCCGAGACCGCGTCGGCCTTCGCCACGTTCGCGGTCGCGTTCATCGTCCGCCCCTTCGGCGGCATCCTGTTCGGGCACATCGGCGACAAGCTCGGCCGACGCCTCTCACTGGTGATCACCCTGCTCGCCATGGGTACGGCAACAGTGCTCGTCGGCGTGCTGCCCACCTACGGATCGATCGGTATCTGGGCGCCGATCCTGCTGGTCACCCTGCGTGCCGTACAGGGGCTGGCCGTCGGCGGCGAGTGGGGCGGAGCGGCGCTCATGAGCGTCGAAAGCGCGCCCGAGAAGCATAAGACCTTCTACGGCGGCTTCACCCAGCTGGGCAACCCAGCGGGCGCACTGCTGGCCTCGGGCATTTTCGCGATCATGTCGCGCTTCGGCGACGACTTCATCATGAACGGCGGGTGGCGCATCCCGTTCCTCCTGTCGATCGTGCTGATCGCTGTCGGTATCTGGGTGCGGTATCGGGTAGAAGAAACCGAGGTCTTCGAGAAAAAGGTCGAAGGCCGTAAGCAGTCGATGCCCCTGGCCTTCGCACTGCGCGTGAACTGGAAGCCGATCCTGCTCGGCATCGGCCTGCTGCCCATCTCGACCGGCGGCTACTACCTGGCCACCACCTTCGCGACGGCATACGCCGTGGGTGAGCCCATCAAGCTCAATGAGAGCGTGATCCTGGATGCCATGACCATCGCATCCTTCGTGGAGTTCCTGGTCACCCTGCCCGTTGCATGGCTGGGCGACAAGTGGGGCCGAAAGACCGTCATGTACCTCGGCCTGGTGACCTCGGTGCTCGTGTTCGCCCCGTTCCTGCTGGTGATGCCCGGGCGCATCGAGCCACTCATCTTCTTGTTCGCATCGCTGATCCGCGTCACAATGAGCGCCACCTACGCGCCGCTGGCGACGATCCTCACGCAGATGTTCCGTCCGCAGGCCCGCTACACCTCCGTCGCGCTCGCGTACGGTGTCGGCGCCGCGATCTGGGCCGGGTTCTCACCGTGGTTCGCCACCCAGCTGGTCGCCTGGACCGGCAGCATCTGGTCGGTGATCGCACTGTTCACCGCGATGGCCATCCTCGCGATCTTCTGCACGAAGTTCGCCCCGCAGCACTCCGACGAGGCACCGGTGACCGACACGTTCATCCCCCGCACCGACACGACAACCGCCCGCACCGTTCGAGGACGCCGCTGATGCGCGCCCTGGTCCCCTTCGACACCCCCGCCCAGCGGACGCCGCGCATCATCACGGCACGGCTGATCCGCACGGTCGACGATGCCGTGTCGACGGCGAGCGCGATGCTCATCGACGCGGGCCGGATCCTCACCGTCGGCACCGTCGAGGAGTGCCGGGATGCCGCATCCGCTCGCCGGCTCGACGCTGAAGAGGTCGATCTCGGCGACGCGGTGGTCGTACCCGGCTTCATCGACCCGCACAGCCATCCGCTCATGTACGGCCAGATGATGACCTGGGTCGACTGCGGCCCCGAGAAGGCCGGGTCGATCCCCGAGATCGTCGCCCTCCTGAAGGCGGCTGCGGCCGAACTGCCCGCCGATCGCCCCGTGCGCGGGTACGGCTACGAGCAGCGCAACCTCGCCGAGAAGCGGCATCCCACCCGCTTCGAACTCGATGAGGTGGCCACCGATCGCGAGGTGTACCTCATGAACGCGTCGGGGCACGGCGGGGTCGTGAACTCGCACACGCTCGAGATCAACGGCGTCGACCGCGACACCCTCAACCCCGAGGGCGGGGAGTTCTTCCGCGACACCGACGGCGAGCTGACCGGCGAGCTGTCGGATGCTGCCTGCAACATCCTCACCGGAGTGCACGGGGTGAAGATCGGGCATCACGGCCCGAATTTCCATCTCGCCGACGAGCCGGCCGAGCATCTTCGACAGTTGGATGCCGCGACCCGCCGCTTTCTCGCGGGCGGCGTTACGGCGCTCGGCGACTGTCAGGTCACCCGCCGCGAATTCGACATGTACCTGCGGCTGGCTGAGAAGGACGGGCTGCCGCTGCGCGTGTCGATGTACCTGCTCTCGCACCTGCTCGACGAGGCCCTTGAGATGGGCCTGGTCGGCCAGTTCGGCAACGCGTACCTGAGCTTCGCCGGCATCAAGCTCTACGCCGATGGCACGCTCGGAGGGTGGACCGCGTACTTCCCCGACGGGTACGTCGGGGATCCCTGCCGCACGGGGCAGCTCTACCACGAGCCCGCCGAGTACACCGAGCTCATTCGCAAGGCGCACGCCGCGGGACTGCAGACCGCCACGCACGCGCAGTCGCCGACCGCGATCGAGATGGTGGTGTCGGCGATCGAGCAGGCGTTGGTCGACCGGCCGGACGACGACGCGCGACACCGCATCGAGCACTGCGGGTTGCCGACACCCGAGCAGATCACGCGGATGGCGGCCGCCGGCATCCGCCCCGTCAACCAGACCCAGCACTACTACAACTGGGGCGAGGGCGTCGAAGAGGCCATCGGCACCCCGGGCGAGCGCTTCAACCCGCTTGGCGAATTCGCGGCGGCGGGCGTGCCGATCACGCTGTCGTCGGACGCGCCTGTCGCCGAACCGATCCCGCTCGAGGCGATCCAGACCGCGGTGACCCGCGTGACCCGCCGGGGGCACAAGCTCGGTCCGGCCTCGCTGCGCATCTCGGCCGAGGCAGCGCTTCGCGCGCACACCTACGAGGGTGCCGTCTCACTCGGGCGCGAGCGCGACCTCGGCTCACTCGCGGTCGGTAAGTGCGCCGACTTCGCCGTGCTCTCCGACGACCCGGTGACGGTGCCCGGCGACGAGATCGCGGCCATCCGGGTGCTGCAGACCTGGGTCGGCGGCGAACGGCGGTACGAAGGATCATGACCGAATTCGACGACACCGCCGGACGCGCCGTGCTGCAGACGTTGCGCGCGTACGGCATCACCACGATCTTCGGCATTCCCGGCACGCACAACCTCGAGCTGTATCGACCGCTGGTCTCCCTCGGCATTCGGGCAGTCACGACCCGCCACGAGCAGGGCGCCGGCTACGCGGCCGACGGGTGGGCACAGCAGACGGGACTGCCCGGTGTCGTCATCACCACCTCCGGGCCCGGGCTGCAGAACGCCATGAGTGCCGTCGGCACCGCCTACTGCGAGTCGCGCCCGATGATCGTGCTGTCGCCGGGACCGGCGACAGGCGACGAGTTCACCGATCGCGGCACACTACATGAGACGAAGGATGCCACGGCCATGGCCGGCGCTGTGGCGCTCTGGTCGCGCCGCGTGGCTTCTGCCGCCGAGGCCGTGCAGGCCGTGCACGACGCGTTCGAGCTGTTCCGCACGGGACGCCCGCGTCCGGTGCACATCGAGATCCCGCTCGACGTTCTCGAGGCCCCGGCCGAGGTGCCGGAGAGCGACCGGGAGGCGCGACCCGCGGGCGAACCCGCTGCCGGCGACGCCGCGCTGATCGCACACGCGGCGTCACTGGCCGCGACCGCCGACCATCCCGTGATCATCGCCGGTGGCGGCGCGACCGGCGCGAGCTACGAAGTCACTGCGCTCGCGGCGCGGCTGGGAGCCCCGGTGATCACGACGCTGAACGGCAAGGGCACCGTCGATGAGCGCCACCCGCTCTCGCTCGGATCGAATCTGCGCCTGGCGTCCGCCCGTGCTGTGGCAGAGTCATCCGATCTGCTCATCGTCATCGGCTCCAAGCTGGGCGAGGCCGAGCTGTGGGCGTCCGCGCTCCACCCGCACGGGGATGTGATCCGGGTGGATGTCGCATCCGAGCAGCTGCAGAAGAACCTCGCCGCGGCTGTGGCGATTCGGGGGGATTCCGCGGCCGTGGTCGGCCGACTGGTGGCGGCACTGCCGCGCGACGCACGGCCCGCGCCCGCCCTCGCGGAGGTGCGCGCACAGATCGCCGCCGAGATCACCGACGCGCTGCCTGACACCACGGCCCTCGGCGAGCGGATCGTCGACGCGCTGCCGGCCAATGCGATCGTCGCGGGCGACTCATCGCAGATCGTCTACATGGCCGTTGCCAATCAGCTGCAGGCGGCCGTGCCGCACACGCTGCTGTACACCCCGACCTACGCGACGCTCGGCTACGGGCTGCCTGCGGCCATCGGCGCGCGCATCGCCGATCCGTCGCGCCCGGTCGTCACGGTGATCGGAGACGGAGCGCTCATGTTCTGTCTGAACGAGTTCATCACCGCCGTCGAGCAGCAGCTGGATCTCACGGTGGTGTGTGTTGACAACGGGGGCTACGCCGAGATCAAGCAGAACGAAGTGGACCGCGGCATCCACCCCATCGGTGTCGATCTCGTGCAGCCCGACTGGCCGGCGCTCGCGAACGCGTTCGGCGCGACCGGCACAGCGGTGAGTGCCGCGGGCGATGTCGTCGGGGCCGTTCAGGCCGCCGTCGCGGCCGGGGGCGTGCAGCTTGTGCATATCCGACAGGAGGAGATCCATCATGAGTGAACCGATCGGCCCGGTCGACGCGTCGGCGAGCCCCCGCTACGCGGGCATCGCGACGTTCGCCCGGCTGCCCCGCATCGAAGACGTGCCGTCGGCCGACATCGCGGTCGTCGGTGTGCCGTTCGACAGCGGTGTCAGCTACCGTCCGGGCGCGCGCTTCGGCCCATCGCACGTGCGCGAGTCGTCGCGGCTGCTGCGTCCGTACAACCCCGCGCAGGACGTATCGCCGTTCGCGCTGGCGCAGATCGTCGATGCCGGCGACATCCCGGTGAATCCGTTCAACATCACCGAGGCCGTCGAGGAGGTCGAGCGTGCCGTGGACGCCCTGCACGAGCGGGCGCAGCGGGTCATCACAATCGGCGGCGACCACACCATCGCGTTGCCGCTCCTGCGCTCGGCCGCCAAGCGGCACGGGCCGGTCGCCGTGCTTCACTTCGACGCACATCTTGACACGTGGGACACCTACTTCGGCGCGCCCGTGACGCACGGCACACCGTTCCGGCGGGCGTCGGAGGAGGGGCTCATCGACCTCACCGCGAGCTGCCATGTCGGCACGCGCGGACCGCTCTACTCGAAGCAGGACCTGCTCGACGACGAGCGCCTCGGCTTCTCGATCGTCTCGAGCGAGTACATCGAAGAGGCCGGGGTCGCTGCGGCCATCGACCGGATGCGGGGTCGGCTCGGCGACAAGCCGGTGTACGTCTCGATCGACATCGACGTGCTCGACCCGGCCCATGCGCCCGGGACCGGCACCCCCGAGGCCGGCGGGATGACCAGCCGTGAGCTGCTGCGGATGCTCCGGGCCCTGAGCGACCTGAACGTCGTGGGCGCGGACGTGGTCGAGGTCGCCCCGGCGTACGACCACGCGCAGGTCACCGGCATCGCCGCAAGCCACGTGATGTACGAGCTGATGTCGCTGCTGGCCACGCAGGTTTCTCGATAGAGGAGTGGATGCCGCGGGCCGGCGCCGGAGATGCGTCAGGCCGCGACATCCGCCCCTCACACGTCGCGGAGGTGCACCCGCTCGCCGTCGCGCGACATGAGGTGCAGGATCTCAGCGGGGCCGGACCCGGCGGAGGCGGTTCCGTGCGGGATGAGCGTGTCGAACTCGACCGCCTCACCCGCCTCGATGATGTGCTCGTCGTCGCCGAGCGCGAGGCGCACCCGTCCCGAGAGCACGAAGAACCAGTCGAACCCGGCGTGCACGCGCTGCTCGACACGGTGCTTCGCAGGCGCTGCCGGCACCGTCACCTTGAAGGCAGTCGGGCCGTCACCGTGCCGTGACAGAGCGACCCAGGTGCGTCCGTGCCGGGTGATCGGAGTGCCGTGCACGCGCGGATCGCGGCTGGTCTCAACGCCGACGAGCGCATCGAGACCCACGTCGAACACCGTCGCGATCGGCAAGAGCAGATCGAGACTGGCGCGCCTCTCGCCCGCTTCGAGCCGCGAGAGAGTGCTCACCGAGATGCCGGTGCGCTCTGACAGCTCCGTGAGCGTGAAGTCGTGGCGCATGCGCAAAGCGCGCAGCCGCGCGCCGACCGCATCGATCATTCCCGACACATCGATCGCCGTCATGGCCCGCTCTCCTTTGCTGTTTCAGCAAGGATAGTTGCTTGTACCGACGCCGGCGCCGCAGAGTACCGTCATGACGGATATTCACGACGTGATCATTCTCGGCGGCGGCAGTGCCGGACTCAGCGCTGCCCTCCAACTTGGGCGTCTGCACTTCTCGGTGCTGGTGCTCGACAACGACGCACCGCGCAATCGATTCGCCGGCCACATGCACGGAGTGCTGGGTCGCGACCACACTTCACCTCTCGACTTGCTCGCCGACGGGCGCCGAGAGCTGGCCCGATACGACGTCGAGGTGCAGCGGGGTGCGGCATCCGCCGCCTCACGCGAGGGCGACGTCTTCGCGATCACGACGGAAGGTGGTGGGATGCTGCGAGCCCGGCGCTTGCTCGTGACCAGCGGTGCGCGCGACGAGCTGCCCGATGTGCCGGGTCTCGCCGAACGCTGGGGGCGCGGAGTACACCACTGCCCGTTCTGCGACGGGTGGGAGCAGCGCGATTCGCGTATCGCCGTGCTCGCCGAGACCGCGGACTCACTGCATCAGGTCAGGATGCTGCGGCGATTGAGCGGCAGCGTCACGGTGCTCTCGAATGGGCACGCACCCATCGAATCCTCGCAGCTGTCGGAGCTCGGCGTGGGGCTCGACGACCGTCGCCTCGGCCGGGTGCTCACGACCGACGACGGTGTCGCGGGGGCCGAATTCGTCGACGGGGAGCGCATCGAGTTCGACGCGATCTTCGTCGCCCCGCGCGTGACGCCGCGTGATGAGGTGCTCGTCGCCCTCGACGCGGAACGGGTGGAAGCGTTCGGAGGCACCTGGGTCGGCGTCGACGCGATGGGCCGAACGAGCGTTCCGGGGCTCTGGGCCGCGGGCAATGTGGTCAACCCGATGCTCAGCGTCGCGGCTTCCGTGGCCGCCGGCGCCACCGCCGGGTACGGTCTGGTGGGCGAGCTGCTATAGACGGCAGGCTGTGCGGGCGGGGTGGGCCGCGGCATCCACTCGTCGCTCCGTGTCGCGGGCCGACTCAGACGCGGGATGAGGGGACCGGTGATGTCGGAGGTATGTTCGATACTCTGTTCATGGAGCAGAACAGCCTCTTTGAAGCAGAATCGATTGTCCACGAGTTCGCCGCAGCTCTCACCGCCCCGCACGATCGCGAGTGCCTCCCGTGCTACCTCGACCGCGTGTTGCACGACGCGCAGTGCGACGGCACCCTGCGCTTCGCGAGCGCCTATCGCGACGCGGTGGCGCCGCGGGCGACCGGGCTTGAGCGGCGGATGCACGAGGGAGGTGGATGCTGCGACTGCGAGATTCTCATGAACGTATACCTCGCCAAGTCCGACACTGTCACGCCGTGCCCCGGCGTGCGGCGAGGGTCCACCCAGCCGTGCGGTCTCTGGCACCGTCGCCGACGCGGCGACGGGTGGTGGTGAGTTCTCCGCAGAGTGAATGGTGCAACCATCCGCTGCACGATTCGCGGGAGGTGCGCTGACCGAGCCGAACCAGTTCATTCGTCCCAGCGAATGACCCCCGCGACAATCTTCTCGGCGTGTTCGACGGCCGCGGCGAGCGTCGAAAAGGCGATGGAGTCGGGCTTCGGTTTCTTGGTACCTGCGCCCTCAAGACGCACGTAGTAGAGCAGCCGGTCGGCGCCGAAGAAGAGCGTGGGCATCTGCCCCTTCTCGAGCGTGCCCTCCAGCGCCGCGAGCTCGTACCAGTAGTCGTAGGGCATTCCGGTGATGTCGACCGAGCGGCTGGTGCCGTCGGCGTCGGTCCAGGTGCCGCTGCGCAGAATCTTCACATGTACCAGGATGCCGCGGGGAGCTCGCATCCACCGACCGAGCGGTCTCACGAAGACGGGTCGCGCCGCGGAACCCGTCGGGCCGCGGCATCCATCCCATCCGCATGCACAGCGTCGGGGATTCTCCACGACATGCCGGGGCGGGATGCCGCCGCGCGGCGGGTCGGCACGAATCCCCTACCGTGTGCACGTCCGTAGCCGACGAACGCGCACGACCGGCCGTCGTCTCCAGCCTCCGGCCCTCGCACTGGGGACTAGGTACGACCTCGCGAAACCAGGTGCGACCTCGCGGAAACGCGTACGACCTCGCGGGGAGGGGGTGGGCTCAACCCACCTTGACCCACGGGCCCCAGAGGGCGCCGGGGGCCTCGTTGCGGGTGTACCAGCGCGCCTCGAACCTCGACCCCTGGTACTCCACGACGTCGCCGGCATGGAAGGCCCGCGACGGCGTCCACAGTGCGGTGCCGTCAGAGGCCGTGGCCATCTCCTGCCACGGACCCCAGACGTCGCCCGGCTTTTGGTTGCGCGTGTAGTAGAGCGCCTCCCACGTGCGACCATCAAAGGTCACGGTGTCGCCCGCGTGGAAGATGCGCGACGGCGTCCAGACGGCGGCTCCATCGGGCCCGGTGACGATCTGCTCCCACGCACCCCACGGGTCGCCGGGCTTCTGGCCCTTGGTGTGCCACAGGGCCCGCCACTCCGACCCGTCGTACATCACGCGATCGCCCTTGTCATAGACGGTCGATGCGCTCCAGTCGGCGCGCCCGGGCAGGGTCAGCCCGACCACGACGGGGTCATGGTCGGAGGCCGCGAACGGGTCGGACGCGTCGAACAGCTGCCGCACGTTGTAGTTGTAGCGGCTGTACGCGTACGCGACCGATTCCTGCGCGTTGATCTGCCACACGTCGGCGCCGGTCACCATCTTGAGAGCGGCCGCGTTGGCCAGCACGTGGTCGAGCGAGCCGGCCAGGCTGTTGTAGGAGTAGGTGGCCTCGGTCGGGTCGAACGCGCTGCCCAGGTCGGTGTAGCCGGCGTCGTAGAGCGCCTCCATCGGGTCTTCATGCGTGTATGCGTTGAAGTCGCCGAGCAGGAACACCTTGTCGGTACCCGCCTTCGCCGCCGCCTCATCGGCGAACGCTGCGAGGTCTTGCGCCTCGTGCACGCGCGTGCAGTTGAACGCGCCCTGGTCGTACGCCGGGTCGGTGTTCTCGGCGTCGCCGCCGTTGGGGCAGTCGTTGAAGAGTCCGTCGGCGTCGGCGCCCTTCGACTTGAAGTGGTTCGCGATGACCACGAACGAGTCGTCGGCGCCCAGCCCCTTCTTGGCGAACGCTTGCGCCAGCGGCTCGCGCGCGATCGAGAACGACTGGCCCGCCTCCGACTTGTCGGCGAGCACCTGCGAGGCGCCCAGTGGGGTGACGTCGGCCGGCTTGTAGATGATCGCAGTGCGAATCACGTCCTGCTGAGCGAGTGCCGGCAGCGCCGACGCGTCGGGCGAAGGCACGTACGCCCAAACGCTCGATCCCGCGGCGGCGTTCAACGCGTCAACGAGGCCCGCCAGCGCGGCATCCCGATCCTGACCGAACTTGGCGGAGTTCTCGATCTCTTCCAGCGAGACGATGCTCGCGTCGAGCCGGGTGATGCCCGTCACGATCTTGGCCTGCTGGCGCGCGAAGCTCTCGGCGGTCGCAGCGCCGCGCGGGCCGGAGTTGCCGTCTGCGTCAGAGCAGCGGTCGTCGCCGATCCTGTTGCCCTCGCGGTCGGTGTACCAGGTGCAGGTGCCCAGTCCCTGCGCCACGTAGTCTTCGCCGGTGAGGGCGAAGTAGTTCTCGACGTTGAAAGTCGCGAGCCGGATGCCGCTGCCCACGTCGGCCGGATGCTCGTTGAGCGCGCGTCGGTCAGAGAACGTCGCGACGTCCGTTCCCGCATCGGTGACCTGGTGCGTGGGCTGGAAGTTCCAGGTGTCGAACCGGTACTCGAGAATCACCCCGCCCGTGAAGGTGACGGCCGACCCCACGCTCGGGTGGTTCTCGGTCGTGAGCCACGGCACCGGGTCGCCGGTGTGCGTGCTGTACACGGCGTAGTTCCACGTCGAGCCGTCGTCGAGCGTGATGGCGCGGCGGGCGTTGTCGGCGGCCGCGGCCTTGGCCGCATCACTGCCCGCGGTGCCCGCATCGGTGGGCTGAACGAGCGGGGTGGTGCCGGCGGCGAGCACGAATGAGCCGTAGTAGTTGGTGTCGTAGTTGTCAGACACGGTGTAGTCGCCTTGCGGCGCGAGCAGCTCACCCTCGTGCGCCTCGCGCTCAGCCGCGGTGTCGAGCTGGTCCCACGGCAGCGCTGCGGGCGCGACGGCAGGCAGCGCGTCGTCGAGCGCGGTGACGGTCGGCGAGGTGATCTCGGTCGTGCCCTCATACTCCTGCACTTCGCCTGTCACGGTGACGCTGTCGCCGATCTGCACCTGCGCCGCCGACCGCGAGCCATAGACGAAGACCGCGTCAGAAGCACCGGGCGTGGCGTCCTTCGTCCCGCCCGTCCCGCCGGTCTGCAGGTAGAAGCCGTTGAAACCGCCGGTCGGGTACGCCGCGGTCACGACGCCCGTGGTGGTGACGGGCTGCTTGTTGTAGGGCGAGGTGTCGGTGTCGGTCCCCTGGATGTCGGCGATCTCCACCGTGGGCGTGGGGCCGACCACGTCGATGGTGAACGATGCCCTCGCGCTGGCGTCGTTCGCATCGGTCACCGTCACAGTCACCGGGGCGCTGCCCGCCTGCGTCGGCGCGCCCGAGATCACACCCGTGGCCGCGGCGATGGTGAGACCGGACGGCAGGCCGTCGGCCGTCCACGTCACCGGATCGGCTCCGCCCGTCTGCTCGAGGGTCAGCGAGAAAGCCTCGTCAACCGTGGCGTGCTGGGTGCCGGGGTCGGTGATCGCGATGGTCGGGATGCTGCCACCGCTGTTCTGCGGAGCGGGTGCGCCCTTGGTGAAATCGGTGGCGTTCTCGTCACTGTCGACGCCGTTGCTTCGCGCATCGGCGGTTGCGTTCGAAAGGCCCGGCGCCGGAGCATCGCCCTCGAAGTCGTTCGCGCCACCGAAGCCCACGAAATCCACCACCGCGTCGGTGCCTGCGCAGGTAGCGCCGCACGTCAGGGCTGTGCTCGACGAAACCAGTGCGACCTTGCCCTGCGTGCCTGACATCGCCAGGGTCCCGGTCGCGTCGGGCGCCGGCAACGCGTCGGTGCCGCCCACACCTTTGGCCTCTTGCACGAGGTAGTGACCCTTGCTCGGGATGCTGCCGCTCAGCTTCGTCGGCGTCCAGCTCGTGCCCGTGGCCGAGGCGTACTGCACGCTCCATCCCTCGAGACTGATCGCCGCGTCGGTCGGGTTGTACAGCTCGATGAAGTCGTTCGTGTAGGTGGCTCCGGAGTTGCCGCCACCTCCGTAGACCTCACTGATCACGACGTTCGTGCCGCCGGTATCGGCCGTGGCCGGGGCGGCCAGGGCGAGGGTCGTGGCGGCGGCCGTGATCAGACAGACGGCGGCGGTGGCGATGCGATTCATTCCCGACACTCCCTTGTGAGGAACCAGTCTTGAGACACTGCGGCGCGCTGAGACGTGGCGATGAGCGCGCGATTCACCCACCTTGGCACGGGCCTCGGACACACACCACCCCTCGCGCGGAGTCGTCGCCGGGCGTGCACGCAGTGTTCACCCGCGTTCGCCGAGGCTGCACGGGGCGTCAGGCAGCGGCATCCCGCATCGCCGGCGCAAGAACCTCACGGCACCACGTGCGGAAATCGGTGGGAGCGAGCTGCGCCTTCGGCCAGTCCTCATCGTTGATGCCGTCATCCTGCGCCGCGAACATCTCGGTGACGTCTCGCACCGCCTGCTCGCTCGCCCCTTGTGCCTGCATCATCTGTGCGAGGTCGGTCATCGCCATCTGCTGATACACGACCGGTCGGCCCACCTCGTCGCCGATGATCTCGGCCATCTCGTCGGGTGTGGTGATGTCAGGGCCGAACAAGGGCACGTTGGCCTGACCCTTCCATGAGAGGTCGACGAGCAGGTCGGCGGCTGCAGCAGCGATGTCGCGGGTGGCGATCGACGCGAGCGGCTGCTCGGGCGCGCAGGTGAGCGAGAGCACCCCGTGCTGGATGGCGCCGACCTGGCCCAGCAGGTTGTCCATATAGAAGGGCATTGACAGCGCTCGATAGGCGGAGCCGGATGCCGCAAGCTCGGCATCCATCGCAAACGCCGCCGACAACGTGCCCGCGGGCTTGCTCCACCCGTGACCCGCGGTGCTGACGCCGACGACATGGCCGACTCCGTGCCGGGCGACGGCCGCCGCCCCGGCGCGACCAAAGTCGAGGTAATGCTCCAGCGCGCTGGGGGCATTCGGGTTCGGCGGCACCACGAAGAACAGCGCGTCGGCGCCGTGGAGCGCACGGTCGAGCACTTCGGGGTCGTTGTGCGAGCCCTCGATGACCTCGACCTGCCGACGAACCCCGGCGGCAAGGCGCGACGCATCGCGAACGATGACGCGCACCTCTTCTCCGCGATCGAGCAGCAGTCGGACGAGTCGGCTGCCGATCTGGCCCGTGGGTGTGGTGACAACGATCATGCTTCTCCTCAAGATGAACCGGAATTCCGCTTCCGTAGGCTAGGCGGATTATGCCGCCGGGTCAAGCCGTCGCGCTAGGGTGGGTGCCGATATGACTGCCACCGACGCCCCGCGGCGGGCCGACGCCCGGCGCAACCGCGAAGCCGTGCTCGACGCGGCCGGGGCGCTGTTCGCCGCGTCGTGCGGCGACGTGCAGATGAGCGACATTGCGGCGCGCGCCGGCGTGGGCGTCGGAACGCTGTATCGCCATTTCGCCGACAAGCAGGCCCTGCAAGCTGCCATCATCGGTCGCCGTTTCGAGGCCATCGCCGGCCTCGCTCAAGAGGCCGAACACATCGCCGACCCGTGGTCTGCACTCCAGGCCCTGCTGTACGGATATCTCGAGGCCGCACAGGCCGATGCCGGCTTCCGCTTCTCGATTCTGAGTCCGATCGAACCGGCCTGGGGCGACATCGCCTCCGAGAAGGGCGACTTCGCCGCCAGCGTCGCCCGCATCGCCCAGCGAGCCGTCGCTGCCGGGGTCGTCCGCAGTGATTTCACCGGCGACGACGTCATCCTCATCACCCGCGGAGCCATGTCGAACATGCGCGACGATCGCACATGGCGCCGCTTCGTCGAGCTGGCACTGGACGGCATCCGCACGCGATAGGCCGCGGCATCCACCACCCGTCACACTCGAGGAAGACGACGCGAAGGAGCATCCGTGATGGCCGAGAACCGCAGCGACATCCTCGCCCTCGACGACGAGCTCACCGACGACGAGCGCGCGCTGCGCGACACGGTGCGGGAGTTCGTCGATCGGCGCATCCGGCCGAACATCGCGCACTGGTTCGACGAGGCGCACTTTCCCGTCGAGATCGTGCCCGAGCTGGCGCAGCTCGGTCTGCTCGGCATGCATCTGCAGGGGTACGGCTGCGCCGGCCGCAGCGCCGTCGACTACGGGCTGGCCATGCAAGAGCTCGAGGCGGGAGACTCGGGCATCCGCACCTTCGTGTCGGTGCAGGGGTCGCTCGCGATGTCGGCGATCTCGAAATTCGGCTCCGAGGAGCAGAAGCAGCACTGGCTGCCGCGGATGGCCGCGGGCGAGGCGATCGGATGCTTCGGCCTCACCGAGCCCACCGCCGGTTCTGACCCCGCGAGCATGGCGACGACCGCGCGGCTCGACGGCGACGAATGGGTACTGCGCGGCGCCAAGCGATGGATCGGCCTGGCTTCGGTCGCCGATGTCGCGATCATCTGGGCGCGCACCGACGAGGGCGTGCGCGGCTTCGTCGTGCCCACCGACACGGCGGGGTTCACCGCGACGCTCATCCCGCAGAAGCTGTCGATGCGCGCGTCGATCCAGTGCGACATCGCGCTCGACGACGTGCGCCTACCGGCCGACGCCGTGTTGCCCGGCGCGAAGGGACTGCGCGGCCCGTTCTCGTGCCTGAACGAGGCGCGCTACGGCATCGCGTGGGGCGCTGTGGGCGCCGCGCGCGACAGCTACGAGGCGGCCCTGGGCTACGCGCTCGAGCGCACGCAGTTCGACCGGCCGATCGCCGGATTCCAGCTCACGCAGGCCAAGCTCGTGGACATGGTGCTCGAGATCCAGAAGGCGCAGCTGCTCGTCCTGCGGCTGGGGCGGCTGAAGGATGCCGGAAAGCTCGAGCCGCAGATGATCTCGCTCGCGAAGCTCAACAACACGCGCATCGCGATCGACATCGCCCGGCAGGCGCGCACCGTGATCGGCGGCAACGGCGTCACGCTCGACTACTCGCCGCTGCGGCATGCCGCCAACCTCGAGTCGGTGCGCACATACGAGGGCACCGACGAGGTGCACACGCTCATCCTCGGCGAGCGGATCACCGGCATCGCGGCGTTCCGCTGAGGGTGGATGCCGTGGGCTCGAGCCCCGCAGAGGTGTCGGGCCGCGGCATCCACCTGCCATACTCACGGCATGTGGATCGGGTGGATCGAGTTCGACCTGCTGCTGGGCGACGTGCAGTCCCTCAAAGAGAAGAGAGCCATCGTGCGGCCGATCCTGGCGGATCTGAGCCGGCGCACCGAGGCAGCGGCCGCCGAGGTCGGCTCGCAGGATCTGCGGCGGCGTGCTCAGCTGGGCGTGTCGGTGGTGGGGTCGGATGCGACGCACATCCGCGATGTGCTCGACCGCGCCGAGCGGCTGCTGGCCGACGACCATCCCGAGATCGTGCTGCTTTCGGCGCGGCGCGGACTCAACTCGAGCGACGACTGAGCTCAGATCAGCCCGGCACTTGCCCGCGGCATCCACACGTCACAACGCCAGATGCAGACGCACCGCCGCGTCGAGGCCGGCCATAAGGTCGCCCGGCACCCATCCGACGACCCGACGCACGCGCAGCAGCGAGACCGCGCGGAGCTGTTCGGCCTGCGCCTTCGAGTCACGGGAGAGACCGGTGGATGCCGCCGGCAGCAGCACCTGGAACGGATAGACCTTCTCCGTGTTCGAAGTGACCGGCACCACGGTGAGCACGCCGCGGCCGGTGCGGAGCGCGGCGGCGTTCGCGGTGTTGTTGCTCACGACGACGGCGGGTCGGAGCTTGGCAGCCTCAGACCCGTCAGACGGATCGAGGTCGACGAGCACAATGGCGCCGCGCCGCACGAAGGGCAGCTCGCCGCTCACGCGGGGAGCCCGTCGGCGGCCGTAGCATCCCAGGGCGCCGCGTCGTCGGACTCGTCCCATGAGCCGTACGCCTCAGCGTAGGCATCGGAGAGCTCACTCTCGCGCAGGAGCCGGATGGCCGCCTGCACCGCCGCCGACCGGCTGGCGAAGCGCCCGGAGAGCGACTGCCCGTCGAGGTACGCGACGTCGTCGTCGTCAAGACTGATGCTGACCTTCGAGACCATGACCCAATGCTACCTCGGTCATACCGGCGTTGCTACCGCGCGATCAGGCCCCGACGATGCGCAGACCACGCGCGCCGAGGGCGCGGCGGTCGGCGCGCAGAGAGGTCAGCAGGCGGTCGAGGTTCGCCTGCGTGTGGCGGGAGAGGGCGGATGCCGCGGCCTCCGGATCGCGGGCTCGCACGGCCTCGACGATCGCGGCGTGCTCTTGCCATGCGGCATCCCGCCCTTCTTCACTGCGCAGCTCGAGCCAACGAGCCCGTGCCATGCGCGTGACGGCGTCGCGCACCGCCTGCGTGAGGAAAAGGTTGCCGCCGAGCGCGGCGAGCCCCACGTGGAAATCCGAGCCGCGCTCCAACCCTGCGTCTTCACCTGCCGGAAACTCGTCGGCCGACAGTGCCGCGAGCTCGGCGCCCGTCGCGCGTTCGCAAGCCAGGCGTGCGGCGGCGATCTCGACGGCCTCGCGGTATTCGGCGAGCGCGACGACCTCGTCGAGGTCGATCGGCGCCACCTGCCAGGCGCGTCCGTCACGGGCGACCAGGCCCTCACCCTCGAGGCGCATGAGCGCGGCGCGCACGGGCGTACGGCTGGCGCCGTGTTCGGCTTCGAGACCGCGTTCGCTGAGGTGCGCGCCGGGCACGAGGTCGAGCGAGAGGATCGCGCGACGCACCTGCGCGTAGACGTGATCGGTCTGTGAGGGCATCGGGGCTCCCGTCGGGCTGCGCGTGGGCTCTGCGTCTGGGCTGTCAGTATGGACGGCGCGAGTTGGCGTCAGCGTTGGTATACCACTACGGTATACCAACATGAGCGACACTCTCAGCGAGGCACGACCGCTGGGCGCACGCCCCTGGATCATGCTGGTCGTCGCCGTGCTCGCGCAGGCCGCGGGCACGGTGTTGCAGTCGGCGCCGGCGTTCCTCATCCCCCTGCTGCACACCGAGCGCGGCATGTCGCTCGCTCAGGCGGGCCTGCTCGCCTCGGCGCCGACGCTCGGGCTCGTGATCACGCTCGTCGCGTGGGGAGCGCTGACCGATCGGATCGGCGAGCGCTGGGTCATAGCAGGCGGCATGGCGCTGACCGCGCTCGCAGCGCTGGGGGCGATCTTCGCGTCGGGATACCTGGGGCTCGGCGCCTTCCTCCTGCTCGGCGGCGCCGCCTCAGGCAGCACGAACGCCGCGAGCGGACGCGTCGTCATCGGCTGGTTCCCCAAGCATCGGCGGGGCCTCGCCATGGGCATCCGGCAGATGTGCCAGCCGCTGGGCGTGGCCGTGGCGGCCCTGGCGATCCCTTCGCTGGCCGCGAACGGAGGCGTCGGCGCCGCGATGACCCTGCCCCTCGTGCTGACGGCGGTGCTGGCCGTCGCCAGTGCCGCGTTGATCGTCGATCCGCCACGGCCGCTGCGGGCCGCGGCATCCCCCCACCAGGCCAACCCATACCGCTCACGGCTCGGACTCGTGCGCATCCACGCTGCATCGGCGCTGCTGGTCGTGCCGCAGTTCACCGTGTCGATCTTCGGGCTCGTGTGGCTGACGGTCGACCGCGGCATGAGCGCGACCGCCGCCGGCGTCGTCGTGGGCGTCGCGCAGTTCATCGGAGCGCTCGGCCGCGTCGCCGTCGGTATGCTCTCCGACCGGGTCGGCAGCCGGCTGCGTCCGCTGCGGTGGGTGGCGTGGCTGGCCGCCGCTGTCATGGTCCTGCTGGCGCTGAGCGAGCTCGCGCCGGCGTGGGCCGCAGCCGCGGCGCTCATCGTGGCCGCGACCGTCACGGTGGCCGACAACGGACTCGCCTACACCGCGGTCGCCGAGATCGCGGGCCCCTTCTGGTCGGGCCGGGCGCTCGCGACCCAGAACACCGGGCAGTTCCTCGCCGCGTCGATCGTCGGACCCGCGGTGGGCGCGCTCATCACGATCGCGGGGTATCCGCTCGCGTTCGCGGCGGTCGCACTCGCGCCGGTGGTGGCGGTGCCGATCATCCCTTGTGATGAAGGGGTGGATGCCGCGGCTGCGGCGGGCGAGGGGGATGCCGCGGCTGCGGGCATCGGGGTTCAGAGCGTCCCGCGTACACAGGGTCGGGGATTGTCCTCAACACGCCGGTGACGCGCAGCCTCCGACGGAGTGTCGTCGACAATCCCCGACCGTATGCACACGCAGCCCGGCGCCGGCGAGTTCGCGCGCACCGTGCTGACGATGCGTACGACCGAGTCGGTAGCAGCGGGCAGGGGGATCGCTCGCGGCTGCCGTTGTGACGCCGCGTCCGCGCGGGCCGCGGCATCCATCACCGCCGCCTGGCGGCCCGCGTACGATCGAAGCACCGCATCCGCTCTTGCAGGGAGACCCACCCGTGCCCACGCCCGCCGCACTCGCCCACGCCGAAGACCTCGCCGCGTTCGTCGCCGCGTCGCCGTCGAGCTACCACGCCGCCGCCGAGGTTGCGCGCCGGCTGGAGGCCGTCGGCTTCACCCGACTCGACGAGACTGAGGCGTGGCCGGATCAGGCCGGCGGCCGATTCGTCGTCGTTCGCGACGGCGCCGCGATCGCCTGGGTCGTGCCCGAAGGCGCCGCGGCCACCACTGGCGTGCACGTGTTCGGAGCGCATACCGACTCGCCGGGCTTCAAACTCAAGCCGCAGCCGACGACCGGTTCACACGGCTGGCTGCAGGCGGGCGTCGAGGTCTACGGCGGCCCGCTGCTGAACTCGTGGCTCGACCGCGAGCTGACCCTGGCCGGACGAGTCGTCCTCGACGACGGCACGCAGGCGCTGGCATCCACCGGTCCCCTGCTGCGGCTGCCGCAGCTGGCGATCCACCTCGATCGGGGCGTCAACGACGGCCTCACCCTCGACAAGCAGCGGCACACGCAGCCGGTGTGGGGACTGGGCGAGCCGCAGTCCGCCGACCTGCTCGCCGCCGTCGCGGTGTCGGCGGGGGTGGATGCCGCGCGCATCCGCGGCTACGACCTGGTCACCGCCGACACGGCACGTGGGGCGGTTTTCGGACACGACGACGCGTTCTTCGCGGCCGGGCGCCTCGACGACCTCGCCTCGGTGCACGCCGGCGTCGTTGCGCTCGCGCAGCACACGGCGAGCGAGCGCATCGCGATGCTCGCGGTGTTCGATCACGAAGAGCTCGGGTCGTCGACGCGCTCGGGGGCGGCCGGCCCCTTCCTCGCCGAGATGCTCGAGCGGGTCTGGCTGGGGCTCGGCGCCGACCGCGAGCAGCAGCTGCGCGCGCTCGCGTCGTCGTGGTGCGTCTCCAGCGACGTGGGGCACTCGGTGCACCCGAACTATCCCGAGAAGCACGACCCCGTCGTGCAGCCGCTGCTCGGCTTGGGACCGATCCTGAAGATCAACGCGAACCAGCGCTACGCCACCGACGCCCCCGGCGCTGCCGCCTGGCATCGATGGTGCGACGCCGCAGGCGTGCGCAGCCAGGAGTTCGTCTCGAACAACGCCGTGCCGTGCGGCTCGACGATCGGGCCGATCACCGCGACGCGGCTGGGCATCCGCACGGTCGACGTGGGCATCCCCATCCTCTCGATGCACTCGGCGCGCGAGCTGGCCGGCGTGGACGACCTCGACGCGCTCTCTCGCGTCGCGGGCGCGTTCTTCGCGGCGTAGCCGCGGGCCGCGGCATCCACTCCGCCACAGGAACGCGCACGGCCCCGCGCCGGCGCGCACATGCGTACCATGGCCAGACGGGAGGGAACCATGGTCCAGGTCCGCGTCGCCGGCGTCGCACTCGATGCCACGGGGCAGCACGTGATCCTGCTGCAGCCGATCGACGCGTTGCCGACCGAGAGCCGGCTGCTGCCGATCTGGATCGGCAGCATGGAGGCCACGTCGATCATGGTCGCGATCGAGGGCGCCGAGACGCCACGCCCGCTCACGCATGACCTTCTGCGCACCATGCTTGAGACGCTGGAGGCCACCGTCGAACAGGTCGAGGTCACCCGCATCGACGACGGCACGTTCTATGCCGAGATCACGGTGAACGCGGGCGGCGCCGTGCACCGCATCGACGCACGCCCGTCGGACGCCGTCGCTCTGGCCTCGCGCACGGCGGCGCCGATCTTCGTGGCCGACGAGGTGCTGGCCGAAGCGGGCGTGGAGGATGTGATCACCGAAGCCGAGGCGGAGGCCGACGTCGAGGAGTTCTCGAAGTTCATCGACGAGGTCGACCCCGACGATTTCAAGGAGTAGCCCGAAGGGCGCCACGATGTATCGCCGGGCGTCGTTCGTGCCTCTCCCCGGTGAGGGCCGCGCCGTCCACTGGGGATGGACCGCGGCATCCCTCTGATGGAGACGATTGATGATGACTGCTCTGACAACCGCCGACGACGCCGTCGCCCGGCTGCGCGAGGTGCTCCGCGAGAGGCTGTTCACGGCCGGTGACGAAGGCTATGACGCGGCGCGGCTTCCCTGGAACCTGGTGACCGACCAACGACCGTACGCGGTGGCCGTGCCCCGCACCGCAGACGAGGTGGCCACCGTCGTGCAGGCGGCTGCGGCATCCGGCCTGCGGATCGCCCCGCAGGCGACCGGACACGGCGCGGGCCCTCTGCGCGGCACCGACCTCGGCGACACTATCGTCGTGTCGCTGCGTGAGATGCGCGACGTGGCCGTCGACCCCGGCGCACGTACGGCGACCCTGCAGGGCGGTGCCGTATGGCACGACGTGCTCGCGGCGGCGACCCCGCACGGGCTGACCGCCGCGCACGGCAGCGCCGGCGACGTGTCGGTCGTGGGGTACGCGCTCGGCGGCGGTGTCTCGTTCTACGGGCGCACGCACGGGCTCGCCGTCAACGGCGTGCGCCGCGCGCGGGTGGTGGTCGCCGACGGCTCGATCGTTACGGCATCCGCCGATGAGAACCCCGAGCTGTTCTGGGCGCTGCGCGGCGGGGCCGGCGCGTTCGGCGTCGTCGTCGAGCTGACGATCGACCTGCTGCCCTACTCCGACGTGTTTGCGGGCCTGATGCTGTGGGACGGATCGCGCGCCGCCGACGTCGCCCGCGCCTGGGTCACCTGGACGGCGACCGCACCCGAGACTACGACGACCTCGCTGCGGATCATGCACTTCCCGCCGCTGCCCGAGCTGCCGCCGTTCGTGTCGGGACGCTCGGTCGTCGCGATCGACGGCGCTGTGCTGGAAGGGGATGCCGCGGCCGCCGAGATCCTCGCACCGCTGCGCGCCCTCGAACCCGAGATGGACACGTTCGGGCGCATTCCGGCCGCGGCGCTCACGGCGGTGCACATGGATCCGCCCGAGCCGTCGGCCGCCGTCTCGGAGCACGCCATGCTCACCGCCCTCGACGACGCGTTCGTCGACGCGTTCGTCACGGCGGCGTTCGCGGCCCGACCGATGATCAGCGAGATCCGTCACTGCGGCGGGGCGTTCGCGCGGCCGGCGGCCGACGCCGGCGCGGTCAGCGCGCTGGAGGGCGACTATCTGCTCTCGGCGCTGACGATCGTGCCGGTGCCGCCGGCAGTGCCTGGCGGCCTCGCCGCCTGCGGGGCGGTGGTCGACGCGGTGCGTCCGTGGCGCGGGCCGGGGGTGGCGCTGACCTTCGTGGACCTGCCCGACCGCGACGTGACGGCGGGCTTCGGCGCCGGTGCAGCACGCCTCGCCGCGCTGCGCCGCGAGCGCGACCCGGAAGGGATCTTCGTCGCCGCGCACCCGGTGGGCTGACCCTGCCCCGTGAGACCGCCACGGGTCGCTGAGAGAGAAGGAACCACCCGCACTCTCGTCCGCCCGTTGCAGTCTCACCATCGGAGGGCGGCCGGACCGAGCGGACCCGGGCCGCCGACCCGAGGCCCGGCGCGGGCCGGGCCGGCGTGGCGAAAACGCAGCGGCCGGGTAATGTGTGCTCGTGGCAAACCAACGGCGGACTCCGGGTTCGCAGACTTCACTTCGTGAAGCCAATCGGGCGCGAATCATCGCCGCGATCAAGAAGCACGGCAGTCTCACGCAGGTCGAGCTCGCCGGTGTCACGGGGCTCTCGCCGGCGTCGGTTTCGAACATCGTACGCGAGCTCGGCACCGCCGGGGTACTGCGCACAAGCCCCAGCACCCGCAGCGGCAGGCGCGCCACGCTCGTCTCGTTCGCGCGCGCGATCGGCCTGGTCGCCGGCATCCACGTCTCGGCTCGCCATCTGCGGGTCATCGTCGCCGATGTCAACTGCACCGTGCTGAGCGAGCACCATATGCCGCTGGCTCGCGACCACCGCGCCGACAACGAGCTCGACCGCGCATCGCTCATGCTCGCCGACATGCTCGGCGACCTCGACTCGGCCATCGACGAGCTCGTGGGCGTGGGGCTCGCGATCTCGGCGCCGATCGAGCGGGGCACCGGCCGGGTCGCCGGCCGCGGCATCCTGCGCGGCTGGACCGGGGTCGACATCCCCCAGGTCGTGCACCGCCGGCTGCGCCGCCCCGTCTACCTCGACAACGCGTCGAACCTCTCGGCCCTCGCCGAGGCACGGCTGGGCGCGGCGCGCGGCAAGCAGAACATCGTGTTCCTCGACATCGGCGAGGGCATCGGCTCGGGCCTGATGCTCAGCGGCCAGGTGCTGCGCGGCCACAACGGCACGGCCGGGGAGCTGGGCCACACGATCATCATGGAAGACGGACCCCTCTGCCGCTGCGGCAACCGCGGCTGCCTCGAGGCCATCGCCGGCGGTCCCGCGATCCTCGAGCGACTCGACACCCCCGGCGGCACGATGAAGCTCGGCGACATCGTGCTGCGCGCGATGGCCAATGACGGGCCGAGCATCCGGGCCCTCGCCGAAGCCGGCCGGCACATCGGCCTGGCCACCGGCAACCTCTGCAACCTGGTCGACCCCGAACGCATCGTCGTCGGCGGCGACCTCGCCCGCGCCGGAGAGCTGCTGCTCGGCCCGATCCGGCTCGCGATGGAGCACGCGGTCGTCGTCGATCCCACGCACGCCCCCGACGTCGTCCAGGGGCAGTTGGGACTGGATGCCGCGGCCATGGGCGCGATCGTCCACGCGATCGACTCGACCAATGTGCGTGCAGCTGCGATGTGAGGGCGGGATGCCGCGCCGTTGCGAAACCGTTGCGTTCAAGTATTGACGCCAAGAGTTCACACCTGGCATGCTCAGGGTGTCGCCACAGCGGTCGACACAGCAACGGAGGATTTCAATGAAGAAGATCAGCATGAAGAGGGCGCTCGTCGCGACGACCGCGCTGCTCTTGTCTGCGGGCATGCTCTCGGCGTGTTCCAACGGCGCTCAGAAGCAGAGCGACAACGGCAGCCCCGCCGCCGACAACGCGAGCTCGGCCAAGATCGGCCTGCTGCTTCCCGACAACGTCACCGAGCGCTACGCGAGCGCCGACAAGCCCTACTTCGAGGCGAAGGTCAAGGACCTCTGCGCAGGCTGCACCGTTCTGTACGCGAACGCCGACGGCGACGCGGCCAAGCAGCAGCAGCAGGCCGAGTCGATGCTCACGCAGGGCGTCGACGTCCTGGTGCTCGACCCGTTCGACGGCAAGGCGGCCGCCGCGATCGTCAACCAGGCCAAGGCCAAGAACATCCCGGTCGTCTCGTATGACCGTCTCATCGACAGCGCCGACGTCTCGTACTACGTGTCGTTCGACAACGAGAAGGTCGGACAGCTGCAGGCGCAGGCGCTCGTCGACCGCATGAAGGAGCTCGGCCTGCCCAGCAACGCGGGCATCATCATGGTCAACGGCTCGCCGACCGACCCGAACGCCGCCCAGTTCAAGAAGGGCGCCCACAGCGTCATCGACTCGTCGGGCCTGACGGTGCTGGCCGAGTACGACACACCCGGATGGGAGCCCCCCAAGGCCCAGGACTGGGTCTCGGGCCAGGTCACGCAGTTCGGTGACAAGATCAAGGGCGTCTACGATGCGAACGATGACACCGCCGGCGGCGCTATCGCAGCGCTGAAGGCGGGCGGCATCTCGCCGCTGCCGCCGGTGACCGGTCAGGATGCCGCGCTCTCGGGCATCCAGCGCATCATCGCGGGCGACCAGTACATGACCGTCTACAAGGCGTTCAAGCCCGAGGCCAATCAGGCCGCTGAGCTCGCCGTCGCACTGGCCAAGGGCGAGAGCCCGAAGGCCGACACCACCGCCGACACCACGAGCGGGGCATCCATCCCCTCGTTCCTGCTGACCCCGGTGGCCGTCACGGTCGACAACATCATGGACACGGTCGTCAAGGACGGGCTGTACACGGTTGACCAGATCTGCACGTCGGCGTACAAGTCGGCATGTGAGAAGAACGGCATCCAGTAACCTTCCCTCCGCGTGTGCCGGCCGGCCTCGCCCGGCCGGCACACGCACACCCGAAACGAAGGAGACGCCGTGACCTCGGCATCCACTCTCGACGAACAACGCGCCCCCGCCCGCGAGCCGGTCCTGTCGATCCGCGGGATCTCGAAGGGCTTCGGCGCTGTCCGCGCCCTCACCGACATCGACATGGACGTCTACGCGGGCGAAGTCGTCGCTCTGGTCGGCGACAACGGCGCGGGCAAGTCGACGCTCGTGAAGATCCTCGCGGGCGTGCACGGCGCCGACCACGGCACGATCACGTTCAACGGCGAGACCGTGTCGATCCCCTCGCCCACCGCCTCGCGCGAACTGGGCATCGCCACGGTGTTCCAAGACCTTGCCCTCTGCGACAACCTCGATGTCGTCGCGAACCTGTTCCTCGGGCGTGAGCTCGGCGGCCTCGGCATGAACGAAGAGGCCATGGAGGAGCGCTCGTGGGAGCTGCTGCGGCAGCTCTCGGCCAAGATCCCCTCGGTGCGCATCGCCGTGGCATCCCTCTCCGGCGGCCAGCGCCAAACCGTCGCCATCGCCCGCTCGCTGATCGGCGAGCCGGAGATCGTCATCCTCGACGAGCCGACCGCCGCCCTGGGCGTCGCGCAGACCGCCGAGGTGCTGAACCTGATCGAGCGACTGCGCGAGCGCGGGCTCGGCGTCATCCTGATCAGCCACAACATGGCCGACGTGCAGGCGGTCGCCGACCGCGTGGTCGTGCTGCGGCTGGGCCGCAACAACGGCGTGTTCCGCACCGCCGACGTCAGCTACGAAGACATCGTGGCCGCCATCACCGGCGCCACCGACAACCCCGTGAGCACCCGCAGCGCCGCGCACCCGACCGAGAAGGACGCATTATGAGCTCGCCCACGACTCCACAGACGAAAGACAACTCCGCCCCCACGACGGTGGCGGCCGATCTGCAGGACGAACGCCTCACCCGCGGTCAGGGGCTGCGCGGGGCGTTCGCCGGATTCCTCACGCGCGTGCGCACGGGCGACCTGGGGTCCCTGCCGATCGTCGTCGGCCTCATCATCATCTGGATCGTCTTCCAGGCGCTGAACCCACGGTTCCTCTCGGCGACCAACCTCGTGGACCTCACACTGCAGGTGGCCCCGCTCGGTGTCATCGCGCTGGGCGTCGTCGTCGTGCTCCTGGTTGGGCAGATCGACCTGTCGATCGGTTCGCTCAGCGGTCTGTCCGCAGCGATCCTCGGAGTCACCTTCGTGAACTGGGGATGGCCCATCTGGGCGGCGATCCTGCTGGCGCTGGTCGTCGGAGCGGTGATCGGCTACTTCTACGGCTTCTTGTTCACCCGTTTCGGGGTGCCGACCTTCGTCGTCACGCTGGCCGGCCTCATGGGGTTCCTCGGCCTGCAGCTGTGGGTGCTCGGACCGTCCGGCACGATCAACATCCCGTACAACTCATGGATCGTCGAGTTCGCGACATCATGGTTCCTGCCGCCGTGGCTCGCTTACACGATCGCGGGTCTCGTCGTCGTCGGGATGGTCCTCAACGACATCTCGCGCGCACGACGCCGCGCCCGCTCGGGACTCTCGACGGGCCCGGTCTCATTGATCGTCATCAAGGCGATCGTCGTGGCGGTCATCGCCGCCATCGCGATCACCTGGCTGGCGACCAACCGCGGCGTGTCGGTGATGTTCCTCCTGTTCGTCGCGCTCGTGGGCGCCATGGCGACCGTGCTCACCCGCACGCGATGGGGGCGCTGGCTCTACGCCGTCGGCGGCAACGAAGAGGCTGCGCGCCGCGCGGGCATCAACGTGAAGACGATCTACATCTCGGCCCTGATGGTCGGAACGATCCTCGCCACCCTCGGCGGCCTGATGGCCGCAGCACGGTTGACGGCCGCGAGCATCTCCAGCGGTGGCGGCACCGACAACCTGACCGCGATCGCGGCCGCGGTCATCGGCGGCACGAGCCTGTTCGGCGGACGCGGCTCGGCCTGGTCGGCACTGCTGGGCATCTTCGTGATCAAGTCCATCCAGAACGGACTGGTGCTGCTGAGCCTCGACTCCGACGTGCAGTTCATGGTCACCGGCGCGGTGCTGCTGCTGGCTGTGATCATCGACGCGCTGTCGCGGCGCTCGCGCGCGAGCCACGGCACGGCATAGTCCGAAACGCTCAGCTCTTGATAACGCAGAGGTATCAAGAGGTGAGCGTTCCGTGGACATGGTCCTGCGGCATCCATTCCGCCCGCTGTGGGGGCGGGGTGGATGCCGCATCCGCACCTCGCCCGTGCGTCACGCGCGGGCGACGCGGCGTCAGCGCGCCAACGTCGCGATCGGGTCGTGCAGCAGCTCGGAAAGCGCCGCCTCGGCCGCACCGATCAGCAGCCGGTCGTCGGCGAGCGTCGCGAGGCGGATGTCGATCCCCTCGCCCGAGGTCGGCATCGACTGCGCACGCACATCGGTGAGAAGCCCCGGCAGGTCGCGTGCGGCCAGCGTCGCGAGAAAGCCGCCCAGCACGAGCACCGACGGATTCAACCCGTTCACGGCGTTGGCGAGCGCGGTGGCCAGGATGCGGCGCTGCCGCGTCACTTCGTCGGCCACGGCCGGATCGGCGGACGTCGCCAGGGCCGCGGCCAGCTCGGCCTCGTCGGCAGAGCGCAAGCTCACGGCGGCCAGCAGCCGACGCCTGCTCACCTCGTCTTCGAGCGTGCCGACCTCGCTGCGACGGTCGTCTTCGCTCGCGACGGCGGGGCGGCTCTGCCCGAACTCCCCTGCGTACCCGCCGGCACCGGTCAGCGGGTGGCCGCCGGCGATGATCGCGCCGCCGATGCCGCTCGCGCCACCGTTGAGGTACACGACGTCGTCGACGCCGCGCGCCGCACCGAACAGGTGCTCGGCGACGGCGCCCAGGTTCGCATCGTTGCCGACCACGACCGGCAGCTCCGTCGCCTCGGTGATGAGCGGGCCGAGCGCGGCATCCACCCATCCCAGATGGGGGGCCGCGCGCACCAGCCCGTCGGCGGCTCGCACCGGACCCGGCACTGCCACCCCGATCGACAGCACGCGCGCGTCGGCGAGTGGGCCGTCGCGCCAGGCGGCGATCTGCACGGCGATGAGGTCGGCGGTCTCTTCGGGCGTGAGCAGCTCGTCGCGCGCGATGCGGATACGCGCCCGGATGCCGCGGTCCAGTCCCACCGCGGCGAGAGTGAGGGCGTCGACCTCGGGGTTCGCGGCGACGACGACCGGCCGAACGTCGGCGGCGACCACCGGCGAGGGCCGCCCGACGCGCCCGTGTGCGGCCGGTTCACCCTCGAGCACGAGCCCTGCGACGGTCAGCTCGGTCACCAGATCGCCCACGGTCGAGCGGTTCAAGCCCGTCCGGGCGGTGATCACGGCACGCGAAATCGGCCCGTGCAGGTGCACGAGGCGAAGCACGTGCGAGAGGTTCGCCTCGCGTACACCGGTCTGTCTCACGCGACCACTGTACGGGATTTGTTGTTCATCGCGACGAACCGCTGGACGTGGCGGCGCGGCGAGAGGCTCCGCGCGACGCGCAGCGGCGCGTGGAGTGGCCGTGGGGACCATTCTGATATAGGTTGTTCCCAACAACATTTGATCTCTGCGCCGTGAAGGAGCGTCATGGTCACCCCCACCCCCGCCGACAAGTTCACATTCGGCCTCTGGACGATCGGCTACAACGGAACCGATCCGTTCGGCGGACCGACCCGCCCCGCCCTCGACGTCGTGCACGCCGTCGAGAAGCTCGCCGAGCTCGGCGCGTACGGTCTCACGTTCCACGACGACGACCTGTTCACGTTCGGCTCGACCGACGCCGAGCGGCAGAACCAGATCGACCGTCTCAAGCAGGTCCTGGCCGACACCGGCCTGGTCGTGCCGATGGTCACCACGAACCTGTTCAGCCCGCCCGTGTTCAAGGACGGCGGCTTCACCTCCAACGACCGCTCCGTGCGCCGCTACGCCCTGCGCAAGGTCCTGCGTCAGATCGACCTCGGCGCCGAGCTGGGCGCCAAGACGCTCGTCATGTGGGGCGGCCGCGAGGGCGCCGAGTATGACGCAGCCAAGGACATCCGCCAGGCGCTCGAGCGCTACCGCGAGGGCGTGAACCTGCTGTCGGAGTACGTCATCGACAAGGGCTACGACATCCGCTTCGCGATCGAGCCGAAGCCGAACGAGCCTCGCGGCGACATCCTGCTGCCGACCGTCGGGCACGCGCTCGCGTTCATCGGCTCGCTCGAGCACCCCGACATGGTGGGTCTGAACCCCGAGGTCGGCCACGAGCAGATGGCCGGTCTGAACTTCGCCGCCGGCATCGCCCAGGCGCTCTACCACGGCAAGCTCTTCCACATCGACCTGAACGGTCAGCGCGGCATCAAGTACGACCAGGACCTCGTCTTCGGCCACGGCGACCTGCACAACGCGTTCGCGCTCGTCGACCTGCTCGAGAACGGCGGCCCCGACGGCGGCCAGGCCTACGACGGCCCGCGCCACTTCGACTACAAGCCCTCGCGCACCGAGGACGAGACCGGCGTCTGGGACTCGGCTGCGGCCAACATGCGCACCTACCTGCTGCTCAAGGAGCGCGCCGCGGCCTTCCGCGCCGACCCCGAGGTGCAGGAGGCCCTTCAGGCCGCGCGCGTCGCCGAGCTCGCCCAGCCCACGCTCGGCGTGGGCGAGGGCTACGCCGAACTGCTGGCCGACCGGTCGGCATTCGAGGACTTCGACGCGGATGCCTACTTCGGCGCGAAGGGCTTCGGCTTCGTGCGCCTGCAGCAGCTGGCCACCGAGCACCTGCTCGGCGCGCGCTGACACCACCGGGGCGGCGCCGCACTCCGCCGCCCCTCGACCGTGAGAGTGCACCTGGTGGACGAGGAGTAGGGAAGCACCCGCTCCCTCGTCCACCAGCTGCACTCTCACCGAGGCAAGACCCCTACGGGGAGAGGACAAGACATGGCGCTGGTCGCAGGAGTCGACTCGTCGACGCAGTCGTGCAAGGTCGTGGTGATGGATGCCGCGACCGGCGAAGTCGTGCGGCAGGGGCGCGGTACGCATCCCGACGGCACCGAGGTCGACCCCGCCGCTTGGTGGGATGCTCTGCAGGCCGCGATCACCGAGGCCGGCGGGCTCGACGACGTCGAGGCCTGGGCGATCGGCGGCCAGCAGCACGGCATGGTCGTGCTCGATGAGGCCGGCGAAGCCATCCGGCCCGCGCTGCTGTGGAACGACACCCGATCGGCGGGCGCGGCATCCGACCTCGTCCGCGAGTTCGGCTCCGACGAGCTCGCCGCGCGCACGGGCCTTGTGCCGGTCGCGTCGTTCACGATCACGAAGCTGCGCTGGTTGCGCGACAACGAGCCCGAGAACGCCGCGCGCGTCGCGGCCGTCGCGCTCCCGCACGACTGGCTGACCTGGCGGCTGCGCGGCTTCGGTCCCGAGAACCCCGACTTCGGCGAACTGGTCACCGACCGCTCCGACGCGTCGGGCACCGGATACTGGGGCCCCGACGGCTACGACCGCGCGCTGCTGGTCGCCGCCCTCGGCCACGACGCCGTGCTGCCACGCGTGCTTGAGCACGAGGAATGGGTGCAGGATGCGGGGGGCCGCCGCGTCGCGCCGGGCGCCGGCGACAACGCGGGTGCCGCGCTGGGCGTGGGCGCGGGACCGGGCGACGCCGTCGTGTCGATCGGTACGAGCGGCACCGTGTTCGCAGTGAGCACCGAGCGCGTGATCGACCCGAGCGGAACCGTCGCCGGGTTCGCCTCGGCCGACGGAAACTGGCTTCCCCTGGTCGCCACGATCAACGCGTCGCGCGTGCTCGAGGCGATCCGGCGCGTGCTGGGCGTCGATCATGCCGGGCTCAGCGCCCTGGCGCTGGCCGCATCGCCGGGCGCAGGCGGATTGCACCTCGAGCCGTACTTCGAGGGCGAGCGGACGCCGAACCTTCCCGACGCGACGGCAACTCTGAGCGGCATGACGCTCGCGTCGACGACCCGCGAGAACGTCGCCCGCGCCGCAGTCGAGGGGATGCTGGGTGGCCTCGCCTACGGGATGCAGACGCTTCGCGACCTCGGGGTCGAGGTGCGACGCGCCCTGCTGGTCGGCGGGGGCGCGCAGTCCGAGGCCGTGCAGCGCATCGCGCCCGAGGTGCTCGGGGTGCCGGTCTCCGTGCCCGCGCCGGCGGAGTATGTGGCGCTCGGCGCGGCGCGCCAGGCGGCCGGGGTGCTCGCGGCGTGAGGTCGCGCCTGCGCGCCGCCACCGCCGATACGGCGCTGCGGCAGCACACCTTCTGAATCGGCATTGAACTTCCGGTTCACACAGGTCGGCCGTGCCGCAGCGGGGCCAGATTCATCTGAAGCAGCGGGGCCAGATTCATATGAATTCGTCCCGTGCACATCACACCTGCGCCGGTTCGATGTGCACGGGACGGTTTGGTGTTCAACGGCAACGGAGTGGTCCGCGAACGCGTGCGCGCGGTTTGCTCACCAGTTGATGACTCAGGAACATCAACTGGTGAGGGCCGCGAGCGGCATACCGGGCGGGCCCGCGCTGTGTGAACCGGAGGGACATACCCGGCGCACACACGCTGTGTGAACCGGAGGTTCAATGCGGTTGGAGAGTGCGTCGGCACCCCCATCGCAGGCCGCGGCATCCACCCCACACGCCGGCGAAGAGCCGGCGACGCCGCGGGCGGAGACCCAGAAGCACCGCGGACGGACAGCCCGGCCGCTACGCCGCCGGGAGCGCGGCGACCACGTCGATCTCGACGAGGATGTTCGCCAACTGCGAGCCGACGGTCGTGCGTACCGGGTAGGGCTCGGCGAAGAACTCCTTGTAGGCCTCGTTGAACTCCGCGAAGTCGGCGAGGTCGGCCAGGTGCACGGTCGTCTTCACGCAGTCGTCGAGGGTGAGACCCTGCTCGGCGAGCACGGCGCCCACGTTGCGCAGCACCTGGCGGGTCTGCTCGGCGACCGAATCGGCAACGGCACCCGTAGCAGGGTCCTGGGGGCCGAACCCGGCGGTGTAGAAGAATCCGTTCGCGACGATGCCCTGGCTGTAGGGTCCAGCCGGCTGGGGTGCGTTCGCAGTGCGGACGGCGGTCTTGGTCATGGGGTGTTCCCTTCTCGTGGATGGATGGAGATTTTCACAGTGCGCGCCGCAGCCCGCGGCCCGACAGCACCTCGGTCAGCTCGCCGCCCGCGAGCACCGGCACGCCCGCGACGAGCACATCGTCGATACCGACGGCCTCCCGCATCGGCTCGTCGTAGGTCGCGCGGTCGGCGATCGCGCGAGGATCCACGACGACGAGATCGCCGACGGCCCCGGGCTCGATCAGGCCACGGCGCCCCAGCCCGAATCGGGTCACGGCCCCGGTGGAGAGGTGCTGCGCAGCATCCACCCACGTCCACGTGCCGATCTCGCGCACATACTCGCGCAGATACCTGGCAAAAGTGCCCCGCGCACGCGGATGCGGGTGCGCGCCGATGAAGATGCCGTCGGAGCCGCCGAGGTGCGCGGGATGCGCGAAGATCCGCGCCAGCTCGCTGTTCGGTCGCGCGTTCTGCACGGCCATGACCATGTTCGCCTGCAGCCGACAGCGGCGCAACGCGTCGAGCGCGAAGTCGATCGCATCGACGCCGGCGTGCTCGGCCGCCTGCGCGATCGTCAGTCCGTGCGCACAGGCGAGCTCGGGCGCCGCGAGGTGCGCGAGCGTGATCATGTGGGGCCAGTCCGGCCCGAGGCTCGCATGCCGATCGACCTGCGGAAACCAGTCGCGCCGCAGCCGCTCTCGCTCGGCCGGGTCGCCGAGCACGGCCACGACCTCGTCGACCGGCCGCACCGACAGCTCATACGGCAGCAGGGGCATGCCAAGCAGGCTGCACCCGCGGATGTACGGGTACGCGTCGAAAGTCGCGTCGATATGGGATGCCGCAAGCCCGGCGAGCTGCGCAAGAACGATGTCGGCATCGGCATGGAAGTGCGAGACGTGCACCTTCAGGGCGGTGCCCGTGGCCGACTGCGCGCGCCGCGCGATCTGCGCGATCTCGTCGATGCCCGCGGCGGCGTTGGCTTCGTATCCGCCGCGCATGTGGCTCACGTAGACGCCACCGGCGCTCGCCACCGGCGCACACAGCGCTGCTATCTCGTCTGCGTTCTGGAAGATCCCGGGCACGTAGTCGAGCCCCGTCGAGAGCCCCACGGCGCCGGCGCTCAGCTCGCCTTCGACGAGTGCGCCCATGGCCGCACGCTGCGCGTCGTCGGCCGGCCCTTGTGCGCGTCCGCAGACCTCGAACCGCACCGTGCCGGCCGGCACCAGATACGCGGCGTTGAGCCGCGTCGCGCCGTCGACGGCCGCGAGCAGCTCGGCCGTGCCTCCGCCCGCGTACGAGGGGTGCGGACCGTTGATCGCCGCGAAGTACTCGCTCGCGTAGGCCCCGTCGCCGGGCGCGTACGAGACGCCGTCTTGCCCACAGACGACGGAGGTCACGCCCTGTCGCAGCAGTGCCCGCTGCACGTCGTCGTCGAAGATGCGGCCGTCCAGGTGCGCGTGCGTGTCCACGAAGCCGGGCATGACGAGACGGCCGGTGCAGTCGATGACACCGTCGGCCGGCCCGCAGACGGCGTCGCCGACCGCGGCGATGACTCCGCGGTCGGCGAGGACGTCGGCGCGCCGCTCGCCGGTCGCGTCGACCACCCGGCCGCCCCGCAGCAGCACCCGGCCATTGCCCATCAGAAGTACGTCCGCACGAGGTCGATGACCCGGCCCGACTCCCCGTCATCGACGACCGGCAGCACGCGCCACTTGTCGAATGCGGTGCACGGATGCGACAGCCCGAGCGCGACGACGGCGCCCACCGGAACGTCGGCGCGCAGGTAGCTGTGCTGGTCGTTCATCGCCGAGATGGTCGCGTCGTCGAGGAGGCGCCATGGCGCCCCGAGGTCGGATGCCGCGGCCCGCGGAATCGGCAGCCCCTCGTCGTACGGGAAGTCGCGCTTGCCGCCGTCGAGCAGCGCCAGCCCAGACTCGGGATGCGAGACCACGCGCGCGACGCCGCGCATCGCGGTGCGGAAGCGCGGGGCGTCGTCGGATGCGCGCCCCTCGTCGAACGGCGAGATCTGCCGGTAGAAGCCGTCGTCGTGCACGACGTACGCGCCCGAGCGCAGCACGCGGTGTGCGCCGGTCACGTCTGCGTACACCTCGGCTACCACGTCGAAGTAGGCGCTGCCGCCGGCGGTCAGGTACACGTCGCCCGGTCCGTACAGGTGCCGGATGCGCTCGTGCAGCTCGACCTGCTGCTGCAAGTAGGTGCGCACGGCGTTCAGCGCGGCATCCGTCCTCTCGTGAGCGAGGCTTCCCTCGTACCCCGCGACGCCCGCCAAGCGCAGCGCGGGGGTCGCGGCGACGCGCTCGGCGACGGCGACGGCCGCCTCGATCGTGCGGGCACCGGTGCGTCCGCCGTCGGCGCCCAGCTCGACGAGCACGTCTACCGGGCGCGAGGCGCCGCGCAGGCCGTGTGCCATCGCCTCGACGGTCTCGACCGAGTCGACCCAGCTGACGAACCGGAAGTCCGGGTCGGCCAGCTCGCTGGCGAGCCAGCGCAGCGAGCGTTCGTCGACGGCGGCGTTGGCGAGCTGGAGGGATGCCGCACCGAAGCTGCGCGCGGTGCGCACCTGTCCAATGGTCGCCAGGGTGATGCCGAGAGCCCCGGCGTCGATTTGCCGCTGCCACAGCGCGGGCGCCATCGTCGTCTTGCCGTGCGGCATGATCGCAAGGCCACGCTGGGCGCACCAACTCGCCATGGTCTCGACGTTGTGGCGCATCGCCGCGTCGTCGAGCACGATGAGCGGCGTCCAGAACTCGTCGAGCCGCGGCTGTGTCGCCAGAAACTCCGCGATCGTCATGCCCATCGCGCGCTCGGGGACGCCCTTGTCGCGGGCTGTGAGCACGGCGTCCACGGGTTGGGCCATCGGCGCGGTCATCACGACACCAGCTGCGCGAGTGCGGGCAGCTGCGCGGGGTCTTCGAGGGCCGAGCCGACGGCGACGACCTGCACGCCTGCGTTCAAGAAGGCGGGGGCGGATGCCGCATCCATGCCGCCGGTCGCCACGAACGTGGCCTGCGGGAACGGGCCGCGCATGGCGCCGAACCACCCGGTCCCCAGTAGCGACGCGGGGAACGCCTTGAGCCACGTCAGCCCTTCGGCGAGCGCACGCTGCACCTCTGTCGGTGTGGCGACGCCGGGCAACGCCGGCAGGCCCGCCTCGTGTGAAGCGCGCACGACGTCGACGTCGAAACCGGGGCTCACGGTGAAGGCGGCGCCGGCGTCTTTCGCCTGCCGCACCTGCTCGGTGGTGACGACCGTGCCCGCGCCGACCTGCAGGCCGCGGGATGCCGCGGCCTCGGCCACGACGCGGAGCGACTCGACGTCGGCGGAGGTCTGCACGGTCACCTCGACGGCGGTGATGCCGAGATCCCACGCCGTGGTCGCGACGGCGAGGCTGCGCTCGACGCCCATGCCGCGCAGGATCGCCATGAGGCGCACGTCTCCGAAGATCTCGTGGAATGCGGAGTTGTCGGTCATCATGGGCCTTTCAGGAGAGGGGTTCGTCGACGAGGTCGCTCGACGACCGGAGGACGAGGCAGGCGCGGGCGTGCCCGGCGGCCAGCCGCCCGGTGGCGTCGGCGTCGGCGATGAGGGCGGCCAGATACCCGGCGGCGAATGCATCGCCCGCGCCGACCGGCTCGACGACCTCGGTCGTGGTCGCCGGCACGAAAGTGACGACGTCTACCGGTTCGCCAGGTGCGGCGGCCTCGCGATCTGTGGTCGGGGCGGCGGCAGCCCGCGCATACTCGGTCGCGCCGACGTCGCCGTCCTTCACGACGAGCCGCGCCGGCTCAGGAAGCAGACGACGCACATCGTCGGGCGTCTCGCAGCCCCACACGGCGTGCGCCTCGTCGAGCCCGACGAACACGAGGTCGGCGCGGCGCGCGAGTGCCTGCAGCGCGGGTGCGGCTCGGCCTGACGCCCACAGCGCGGCACGGTGATTGACGTCGAAACTCAGCAGCGCCGGGCTTGCGGCGACCCGATCGATGACGGTGTCGACGAGCACCGCGCACGTCGGCGAGAGGGCGGGAGTGATGCCCGACACATGTACGACCACAGCCTGCTCGAGCGGCACGCCGGCGAGCGCTTCGGCTCCCATCTGCGAGGCGGCCGAGCCGCGGCGATAGTAGAGCACGCCGCGGCCGGGATCCTTGAAGTAGACGCCGGTCGGGGCATCCGGCACCGTCCGCACCCAGCGCACGTCGACCCCATGCCGCGCGACGGCGTCGCGGACCCGGTCGCCGAGCACGTCGGCGCCGACCGCGCTCACCCACGCGCTGTCGACGCCGAGCGCCGTCGCGTGGATGGCGACGTTCGATTCGGCTCCGCCGACGTGCAGCCGGAGCGAGTCGGCGGTCGCCAGGTGCTCAGCATGCGCGGGCGTGAGCATCACCATGGATTCGCCCAGGGTGATCAACCGGGGGGTGGATGCTGCGGAGTGGGTGACCGCGCGGGTCATGGGTGTTCCTCGTGTTCGATGCGTGTCGCGGACTCGACCTGGCCAAAGTAACGCAGAATGAACATAATGTCTATCAGCGAGACATTTCGTATGCATGAGTGAGGAGAGGCCGTGACCGCGACCTATGAGAGCGCCGACGAGGTGCTCGCGGCCTACCGCCCCGTGATGCACGCGATCGCGGCGGCGGGCGGACCGTCCTGCGAGGTCGTGCTGCACAACCTCGACGGCGCCGACGTCGACCTGCGGCACACGATCATGGCCATCGAGAACGGGCACGTGACCGGCCGCGCGGTGGGCGGGCCGTCGACGAGCCTCGGCCTGAACGTCGTGAAGAACCGCCACGACGACCACGACGCGTTCGGATACCGGGGCTTCACCGCCGACGGCCGCGAGCTGCGCTGCTCGAGCGTGTACTTCCGTAACGGGGGCGGCGACATCGTGGCGTCGCTGTGCATCAACCTCGATCTGTCGGCGATGCAGCAGGCGCGCACACTGCTGGATGCCCTGCTGCCCACTCCCGAGCCCGAGACGCCCACCCCACCCGACGAGCACATCGGGCGCGACCTCGTCTCTGTCATGGACGCGATGATCGGCGAGGCCATCGCCGACGTCGGCCGCCCGGTCGCACAGATGAGCCGCGACGACAAGATCGGCGTGCTGCAACGGCTCGATGCCAGTGGTGCGACGCAGATGCGCAAGTCGGTGGAGACCATCGCTGTGCGGCTGGGGATCTCGCGAGTCACCGCATATGCCTATCTCGATGAGGCGCGCCGCGCAGGGGTGTGAGCCCCTCACCAGTTGATGACTCAGGAACATCAACTGGTGAGCGCAACGGGAAGGGGTGCGACGGGCCCGATCGCGACGGGCGCGGGCCGCGGCATCCACTCGTCCTTCGCTACTGTGAATCGCATGGGGGAACGCCGACCGCTGTACGTCGAGATCCTCATCCGGGCCCCCATGGAGCGGGTCTGGGAGCTCACCCAGAACACCGATCAACACCCGCGCTGGGACGCCCGGTTCTCGGCGATCATCCCGACGGGACTGCGGGATGACGGGGCCCAGACGTTTCGGTACGAGCTCGACCTCGGCATCCACACCATCCGCGGCACCGGTGTGTCGCTCGGCGAGAAGGCGCAGGCGGGCGGCGCGCGCACCTCGGCGTTACTGTTCGACACGGACGACCGACTCTCGCCGCTCGGCCAGGGCCGCGGCTACTGGCGCTATGTGCCGCACCCGGAGGGCGTGCGCTTCATCACCGGGTACGACTACGAACCCGGGTACGGGGCGATCGGGCGCGTGCTCGACCGGCTCATCATCCGGCGCATCGTCTGGCGCATGACCGCGTGGAGTTTCGACCGGCTGCGCCTGTGGGCCGAAGGCGCAACCGAGCCCGAGCGCATCCGGTGGTGGAGGTTCGGCGGGCCGCGGGCGCGGGCCCGCAACTGCCTGTCGGCGCCCGCGGGACGTTCGACGCGGCACGTGATGGGCGAAGCCCCGGAGACCCTGGCGCGAATCGAGAACCATGACTGACGGGCAGAGCCCCGGCGTGTTCGCGCGCGGCATCGGTGCCGACTTCGACAAGCTGCACCCCATGATGCAGAAGCGCTTCGGCGTGAGCGTCGCGAACGGGCGGGCGTGCGTCGGCACCGGCGTGATGCATGAGATCCGGCGCAGTCCGTGGTGGGCGCGACCCTTTCTGCTGCTGGGCGCAACCCGCAACATCCTGTTCCCGGAATCGGGGTCGGAGGTGCCGTTCCGCATCGACAACTACCCGTACATCGACGACTTCGGCCGCGAGACGGTCACCTTCATCCGCACGATGCACGTGGGGCCGGGGCGGCGGCGGCGCTTCGACGCCACCATGATCTACAGCGAGCGCCGTGGCTGCGTGGTCGACTACCTCGGCACCCACCAGCATCTGCCTGTCGATCTCGACCTGTCGGTGACCGAACGCGGCGGCCTGCGCCTGATCTCGGGCGAGCAACGGTTCTACGAAGGGCCGATCGCGTTCCGGTTCCCGCTGCTGTTCAGCGGCCGTGCCCATCTCACCGAGCACTACGACGACGAGCGCGGGTCCTACGTGATCGATCTCGCGGTGCGCAATCGGATCGTGGGCCTGCTGTTCGGCTACCGCGGGGAGTTCACCTGCGAGTTCCCGGATGCCGCAGCCATGCCGGTCTCGCTGAAGCCCTACCGCGAGGAGCGACGGGAATGACCACCCCTGCCGGACGGTCGGTGTTCTTCGCGGCGCTCGGCCCCGACGCATCACGCCTGTGCCCCGAGTGCCGCGACTACGCGGCCGGGCCCACAGACCGTGTCATCGGTGAAGGCGTGTTCGAGGTCGTCGGCAGCCGGTTCGGCCGGCTCGGGCTGCTGATGCGGCCCTTCGTCGGACCACGTCTGCTCATGACCGCGCACGGGCGCGACGTGCCGTTCCGCGTCGAGAACCGCCTCGTCGAGACCGCCGGCGGCGTGACCGAGTTGCGTGCGACGCGCACCGTGCACTTCCCGTCGGGCGACCAGGAGTTCGTCGATCTGCTGCGGGTAGGCGATGAGCCCGGCACGCTGATCAATGTGCTCGGCGACGCGCGCCGCGTGGAGCTTCTGCTGCGCGTCTCGGTAACCGCAGAAGGGCACCTGCGCCTGCATTCCGAGCGCGCGTGGCTGCGCCTCGGCGGGCTGCGCATCCCGGCGCCGCGTCTCCTCGCCGTGCGGGTTGAGGTGATCGACGGCTTCGACGAGAGCACGGGCCGGCAGACCGTCGCCGCCCGCGCGGTGAACCCGTTGCTGGGCACGGTGCTGGTGTACCGCGGCTCGTTCCTCTGGCGGCGGGAGCCGTAGCGACCACGACAGCACGATGAAGAATGTCGCCGCGCACCTCGGGCTGGCGGTCGTCGACATCGTCGAGGCGTTGCCGTCGTCAGCGTGACGACACTCCTGGCGGAGCGCGCCGTCACCCGCGCGCCGCTGGTCCCGGCGACGGCGCAGGCACGGGCCCTGGTTGCGGGCGCGGCGCCGGCGCCGCGCGCCTCGCGCCCTGGCTCTTCGAGGGCGCCGGCGGCGTGACCCGCGTCGCGTCGTATTCGACCGCTGTGACCGAAGTCGCGCCGCGCAGCTCGCCGAGCACCGAACGCATGCGGGTCGCACGAGGGTCGGCCGCGGCATCCACCATCTTCGCGGTCGCGACGTAGGCGGTCAGGTGATGCGCGGCATCGGTGAGGTCGCCCAGCTGTGCGCCCGGCGTGCCCGCCCGCTCGACGACCATGCTGCCCTCGCCGCCGACGCGTGCGTCGGATCCGCCGCCGGCCAGACTCTGCACGAGGTCGTCGGTGTGCCGCAGCTGCACGCTGAGCGTCTCGTCGCCGACGGCCGCCTCGGTCGGCGAGCCGGCCGTCACCAGCAGCGGAACCTCGTACCCGCCCTGCACCGTGAGCCAGTCGGCGATCAGCCCGCCTTGAGAGTGTCCGAACAGGTAGACCCGCGCGCCGGCGGGAACCCCCGCATCGTCCATCGCCGCCCGCACGGCCTCGTACGCCGCCGAATCCTGCCCGAAGTACATCTGCAGGTTCGAGGCCATATCCCACGGGTCGCTCCCGTCGCCGAGCGGCGAGAAGTCGCGCGTTCCCGCGAGATACACGGCGTACCGGTCGGTGCCGTCGGGCATGACGTACGTCTCGATGCGCACGCGTGCGTCGTCCTGCGGAATACGCCCCAGCGCGCCGGCGAGGTCGTCGGGTGCCGTCACCCCACTCGACGCCGCCGTCCGGCGCACGCGTGCCGCGGCGCCACCGGGCACCAGCCGCGAGCCCGGCGCGATGGTGCCGGCGTGCAGCAGCCGGATCAGCGCCTGCGCGCCCTGCGCGGCTTCTGGCAAGGCACCTGCAACCCCCATCAGCGCGAGCGCCGCCAGCGGCGACACCACCGTGGCCATCGCCGCAGCCGTGGGAATGCCGAGGTTGTCGCTGTCGGTCAGTTCGGCTCCCACCTCGCGATCGCGTACGGCCGAGGCCTTGTCGGCTGCGTGCACGGCCTCGGGATGCTGCGCCCCGAACGCCAGCAACATCGCCGCCGCTCCCGCGACCTGCCCGGGGCCGGCGCGCATCCCGGCGCGGGCGCGCAGCTCGATCACCTCGTAGGTCTCAGCGGCCGCCTGCAGATCGGTCGCGATGGCGTCGAGATCGTCGAGCTGCTCGTCGGCGATCCACGCCGACTGCGCGATCTCATACGCCGTGGTCCGCACCGGGCCGCCGGCAGCGCCCAGCGCATCCATCCGGCGCCCTGCCTCGCCCAGCGTGTCGCGCACGTCGCTCACGCGGGTCGACAGCACCCGACATCGGGCGGCGGCCGCGTGCAGCGTCTGCGTGTCGACGGCCACCACCCCACCATCGCGGATGTCGATGTCATCGCTCATCCCCCGACTCCGGCGAGGG
The DNA here is from genome assembly GCF_029094505.1 of Microbacterium horticulturae. NCBI lineage: Bacteria > Bacillati > Actinomycetota > Actinomycetes > Micrococcales > Microbacteriaceae > Microbacterium > Microbacterium horticulturae. The sequence continues at coordinate 3,506,947 of NZ_CP119108.1, forward strand.
ATGCCGCGCGCCCCGCCCGCGCGACACGCAGACTCTCATGCTCATCGGCGACCCGCGCCGCCAACTGCGCCATCGTGTCGTCCCACGCGTCGAGGCGCCTTCGGAACCGGCGCATCGTGTCGCATTCCCACGCCGTCGCATCGGCGATCGCGACGCCTTCGGCACGCATCGCCGGCATCGCCTCGACCACATCCCAGAGCGCCGCCAGCGCGGCATCCAACGTCGTCAGCACGGGGTCCATGCCTTCGAGACTGACAGCGGCCGCGGCATCCCGAACCGGCCGCTCCCAGATCTGTGGACAACTCGCGCCGATGCCCGCGATGGGGAGGAACCGGTGCGAAATGCCGGCTGCGGCATCCCGACTCACCAGAATGGAAACATGACCAGTGGTTCCGCACCGTTCCGGGTGGTGTTCGTCTGCACCGGGAACATCTGCCGTTCGCCGATGGCCGAGGTGGTGTTCCGCTGGTTCGCCGACTCCGTCGGGCTCGGCGACCGTGTGGTGTCATCGAGCGCGGGCACCGGCGACTGGCACGTGGGTGAACGCGCCGACCGGCGCACCCTGGCGGCGCTGCAACGGCACGACTTCGACGCGTCCACCCACCGCGCGCGCCAGTTCTCATACCGCGACTTCGATGACAACGACCTCGTCGTCGCGCTCGACACCGGCCATGAGCGTGTGCTGCGCGAGTGGGCGCGCGACGAGGAGGACGAGGCGAAGATAGCGCTCCTGCTCTCGTTCGATCCGAACGCGCACGGGGGGCTCGATGTGCCCGACCCCTACTATGCGGCTCCCGAGATGTTCGACGACGTGCTCGGTATGATCGAGAGTGCGTGCCGGGCGCTCTTCCGGCAACTCGAACCCGCGATCCGTGCCACCGATTGAGCGTGGCGCGCCGGCCGGACGGGAGACCCGTGACCACTCTGCCCCCTCAGCCCCTGAGCCCCCTCGACGGCCGTTACCGCGACGCCGTCGCCGGCCTTGCCGAGCACCTGTCGGAAGCGGGGCTGAACCGCGCCCGCGTCGAGGTCGAGGTCGAGTGGCTGATCACGCTCACCGACCGTTCGCTGTTCGGCACGACGCCGCTGGCGGATGCCGACAAGCAGCGCCTGCGCGCACTCTACGAGGACTTCGGCCAGGACGAGATCGACTGGCTCGCCGCGAAGGAGGCGGTCACGCGCCACGATGTGAAGGCCGTCGAGTACGTTGTGCGCGACCGCCTGTCGGCTCTCGGACTCGACGCGGTCGCCGAGCTCACGCACTTCGCCTGCACCAGTGAAGACATCAACTCGGCCTCGTACGCCCTGACCGTGCAGCGCGCCGTCACCGGCGTCTGGCTGCCGAAGCTGCGCGAGGTCGTCGCCCGACTGCGCGGCCTCGCGGTCGAGCACGCCGATGCCCCGATGCTCTCGCGCACGCACGGGCAGCCGGCCACGCCCTCGACCATGGGCAAAGAGCTGGCCGTGTTCGCGTGGCGCCTCGAGCGCGTCGTCGCGCAGATCGAGGACGGCGAGTACCTCGCAAAGTTCTCCGGCGCGACCGGCACCTGGTCGGCGCACCTGGCGGCCGAGCCGTCCGTCGACTGGCAGGCGCTGTCGAAGGGCTTCATCGAGGGGCTCGGCATCGGGTTCAATCCCCTGACCACCCAGATCGAATCGCACGACTGGCAGGTCGAGCTGTACGACCGCGCGCGGCATGCCGGCGGCATCCTGCACAACCTGGCGACGGATGCCTGGACGTACATCTCGCTCGGATTCTTCGCGCAGATCCCGGTGGCGGGGGCGACGGGCTCGTCGACGATGCCGCACAAGATCAACCCGATCCGCTTCGAGAACGCCGAGGCGAACCTCGAGATCTCGGGCGGGCTGTTCGCGACGCTCGCCGCGACGCTCGTGACCTCGCGCATGCAGCGCGACCTCACCGATTCGACGACGCAGCGCAACATCGGCGTGGCGTTCGGGCACTCGCTGCTCGCACTCGACAACCTGCTGCGCGGGCTCGACACCATCTCGCTCTCGCGCGACGTGCTGCTGGCCGATCTCGACGCGAATTGGGAGGTGCTGGCCGAGGCGATCCAAACCGTGGTGCGCGGCGAGATCGCAGCCGGCAACTCGTCGATCACCGACCCGTACGCGCTGCTGAAAGATCTCACCCGCGGGCACCGCGTCGGGGCGGAGCAGCTCGCGGAGTTCGTGCAGGGCTTGGATATCTCGGATGCCGCGAAGCAGCGCCTGCTCGCGCTCACGCCCGCGAGCTACACGGGCGTCGCCGAGCAGCTCGCGCGGGGCTAGGTTTCGGCGCGGCTTTGGGTCGTTGAGCGGCGACCGGCGCCACCGCGCACGCTCGGCGACCGGGGTCAGCGACCGGGCTGAGACCCGTCCTCGCTCTTAGCCTCGCCGTCGACCGGCTTCGCCCCAGCATCCCGGCCCGCGGCATCCCGGCCCGCGGCATCCCGCGCCGCAGTCTCATGCTCGACGGCCTGATCCCGCGCGATGAGCACGGGCTTGTCGACCGGGTGCGCGATCTGCTCGGGCTGCACGGCGAGCAGCAGCAGCGATATGACGACCACCGTGACGATGAACGTGATGCCCGCGACGATGCCGCCCACGACGAGCGCGTGGCCCGCCTCGCCGGGGTAACGCTTCTGGAAGAAACCCATCGACACAAGGGTGACGACACCCGCGAACAGCGCGGCGATGACGGCGAGCCCGATCAGCTGCGCGGGCTTCATCAGGTCACGACGGGTGGGGCGCTGGTCGCTCACGCGGCACCTCCGGATTGCTCATCGGACACGGCCGCAACCGCGTCCTTTCGGGGAGAGAAGCCGGCGATCCCCAGGTACACGGCGACGATCGCGGCGTATGCGCCGAAGATCCCGACGCCGATGGTGATGCCGGTGAGGGTGAAAGACTTGTGCGCCTCGGCGATCGTGTAGTTCAGCGCGTAGCCGGCCGGCACGCACAGCAACGCGATCGCGAGCACGATACCGAGAGCGCCGATGAAGATCGCGTCGCGCGCTTCGGAACGGGTGGATGCCGCGTCGGCACGCCGATCGCGCAGCCCGATGATGCCCTCGACCAGGCCGATGAGCACCGCCCAGACGGCGATCAGCACGAAGAACGTCGTGTCGGTGCGCAGCGTCGCGACTCCCGCGACCATGCCGGCGACGAGGTCGATAGCGCCCAGCAGCACAATGCGGCCGCGGCGTCCGGACGGGTAAACGATCCATGCGGCGGCGATCATGATGAACGCGCTGAGGATCGCGAACCCACTGAACACCGACAGACCGAGCGCGGCGGAGTGGTCGGTCGAGAACGTGATCATCGCGGCGGCGATCGCGGCCACGATGGCACGCGCTATCTGCAGGTGGCGCACCTCGAACGGGCGGCGCGCGGCGGAGGCAGATGACACGGCGGATCCTCGAGGGAAGGGGCTCGCAGAGCGCGAGACGGACGCCTCCAGTCTAAGTCGTGCGGCGCGGCCGGGATTCAGCGATGCTTCAGGTGCGATCACCCGAGCGCGTGCTCGAGATCGGCGACGAGGTCGCCGGCGTCTTCGAGGCCGATCGACAGCCGCACGATGTCAGCACCCGGGCGCGCCTCGGGGGCGACATGCCGGTGGCTGATGGCAGCGGGATGCTGCACGAGCGAATCCACTCCGCCCAGCGACACCGCGTGCGTGAAGATCCGCAGACGCGAGGTGAACCGCTCGGCCGCGTCGTATCCGCCGCGCAGGCCGATCGAGACCATGGCGCCCGGCCCGCGCAGCTGCGTGCCGAGGATGCCGGTGGTGTCGTCATCGGGGTAGTACACGTGCGAGACAGCGGGATGCCGCCGCAAGAACGCCGCCACGACGCGGGCGTTCTCCTGCTGGGCGCGCATGCGCACCGGCAGCGTGGCAAGGCCGCGGTGCAGGAGGTACCCCGCGAGCGGATGCAGCACAGACCCGGTCGCCGTGCGCACCTTGCGCAGTGCGATGGCCGTCTCGGCGTCGCACGCGATGGCCCCGGCGATCACGTCACCGTGCCCGCCGATGTACTTGGTCGCGCTGTGGAGGGCGAGCCGCGCGCCGTGCGCGAGCGGATTCTGCAGCACGGGAGTTGCGAACGTGTTGTCGACGAGCACCGGAACGTCGCCTGCCTGCGCGACGACCGCCGCGATGTCGACGAGGTCGAGGGTGGGGTTGGCCGGGGTCTCCATGATGACCAGACCCGTATCGGGCCGGATCTCGTCGGCCACGGCATCCATTCCGCAGAACGTGTGCTCGACGCCCAGCAGCTCCCCCGCCAGCAGCGAGTCGGTGCCGCCGTACAGCGGTCGCACGCCGAGGACGTGCCGATTGTCGGTCGCCGCGCACAGCGCGAGCACCGCGGCGGTGACCGCGGCCATGCCCGACGCGAACGCGACAGCCTCGTCCGCGCCTTCGAGTGCGGCGAGCGCCTGCTCGAAGCGGGCGACCGTGGGATTCCAGAGGCGGCCGTAGACGTTGCTGCCGCCTTCGGGCGGGCGACGGCCGCCGGTGAGCGCCTCGTACGAGTCGCCGCCGCGCTCGATGTCGGGCAGTGGATTGGTCGACGACAGGTCGATTGGCAGCGCGTGCACGCCGAGCTCAGCGAGCCCCTCGCGCCCCGCGTGCACGGCCACGGTGTCGGGGTGGAGGTCGGGCTCGCTCATGCCCCCACGATATCGAGGGGTGGATGCCGCGGCCCGCCGCCCTCGTCACACCATGACACCCGGCATCCCGGCCCGCCTGCCCGGCCCCGCCTCGCTCCGCACCCCCAGCCGTCCGCGCCCTCGCCCCCACCCCGAGAACACGGTCGTGCACGCTTTTTCCGCGCAGAACTGTGCACAGGCGTGATCTCGCGGAATCTGCGGGTGCGCATGCGCGGACACACCGGCCTACCATCGAGGCATGCGCATCTTCCTCGCCGGGGCGTCCGGCGTGATCGGGCGGCGACTGGTGCCGCTTCTTCGGGTCGCCGGTCATGAGGTCGCGGGCCTCACCCGCACCCGCGAGAACGCCGCGGTCATCGAAGAGCTCGGTGCAAGCCCGGTCGTGTGCGATGTGTACGACGCGGCTGCGCTGACGCGTGCGGTCGCCGAGTTCCAACCCGATGTCATGCTCCACGAGCTGACGGATCTTCCCGACGACGCCGCGCAGATCGAGGAGTTCCGCGAGAGGCACGCCCGCATCCGCATCGAGGGCACGCACAATCTACTCGCCGCGGCCCGTGCCGCCGCAACGCAGCGCGTGCTCGCGCAGAGCGTGGCATGGCCGATGCCCGCCGGCCCCGGACACGACTCGGTCGCCGAGCTCGAGCGATCGGTACTGGCCGCCCGTGGCGTCGTGCTGCGCTACGGACAGTTCTACGGCGAGGGCACCTACCATCCCGACACGGTCCCGGCCGAGCCACGCATCCAGATCGACCGCGCCGCCGAACAGACCGTCGACGCCCTGACCGAGCCCGCCGGTGTGCTCGAGCTCACCGACGAGGGCACGCGCCGCCTCGCGGCATCCACCGACTGAAAGAGGACGAGATGTACGGAGCGGTCATCCACGCACCGGGCGATGTGCGCTACGAAGAGCGCCCCGACCCGACGATCGAGCAGCCGACCGACGCGGTGATCCGCATGGTCGCGACGTGCGTCTGCGGGTCCGACCTGTGGACGTACCGCGGCCTGAACCCGATCAAACGCCCGCTGCACATGGGGCACGAGTACGTCGGCATCGTCGAGGAGATCGGCGCGGACGTGCAGACGCTGGCGCCCGGCGACTTCGTCATCGGCTCGTTCATGGCCTCCGACGGCACGTGTGAGATCTGCCGGGCCGGCTATCCGTCGCGCTGCGTGAACGTCGTGCCGATGGGGATGCTGGGGGCCCAAGCCGAGCGACTGCGCGTTCCGTGGGCCGACGGCACGCTCGTGGCCACACCGGGCGAACCCGACGCCGAGCTTATCCCGTCGCTGCTGGCCGCGTCTGATGTGCTGGGCACCGGCTGGTTCGCGGCCGAGGCGGCCGCCGTCGAGCCGGGCAAGACCGTGGTCGTGGTCGGCGACGGCGCGGTCGGGCTGCTCGGGGTTCTTGCGGCGAAGGCGCGCGGCGCCGAGCGCATCGTCGCGATGAGCCGGCATGCCGACCGGCAGCAGCTCGCGCAGCGTTTCGGCGCCACCGACATCGTGACCGAGCGCGGTGACGAGGGCGTCGCACGCATCAAGGACCTGACGAACGGCCTCGGGGCGCACAGCGTCATCGAAGCCGTCGGCACGCAGGAGTCGATGCTGCAGGCGATCCGATCGACGCGCCCCGGCGGGCATGTGGGCTTCGTCGGCGTCTCGCACGGGGTGTCGCTACCGGGCGATCTGCTCTTCTCCAGCGAGGTGCACCTGTTCGGCGGACCGGCGCCCGTCCGCCGCGACCTGCCCGACCTCATCGACCGCATCTGGCACCGCGAGATCGACCCCGGGCTCGTCTTCGACCTGACGCTGCCGCTGTCAGAGGTCGCCGAGGGCTACCGCGCCATGGACGAGCGGCGCGCGATCAAGACCCTGCTGATGCCGTAGCGGGTGGATGCCGCGGCCGCGGACGCCCCAGCAGCGGGAGCCGCCAGCCCGGCGGAACACGCAGCCTCGCGGACGCCGCAGCAGCGGGAGCACGGCGGCCGGGTGGACGCCGCAGCCCAGCCGGAGGAGCGCAGTCTGGCGGACGCGGCAGTAGAAGAAGGCCGCAGCCCCCAGCGGTTCGAAAATCGCAGTGAACTTCCCGTTCACACAGCGCGAGGGCGGGCTCCACCTCCTGTGTGAGCCGGAAGTTCAGTACCGAAAGAGAACGTGTCGCGCTCCGAGTCCGAGGTGCGACGCCACCCGAACGCGTGCACTCCCGAGCGGCGGGTGCCCGCGGCATCCCGATCAGACGATGATGGAGGGATGAGTTCTTCCCCCTTCGACGACATCACCGAAGACGAGCTGCGCCGCATCGGCGGCATGAAGTGGTCGGCCCACCCCGACGCGATCGGCGCGTTCGTCGCCGAGATGGACTTCGGCACGTCCCCCGCTGTGCTCGGCGCTCTGCACGAGTGGGTCGACGGCGGCCTGTTCGGGTATCCACCGAGCGGGCTGGTCGAGGCCATGACGCAGGCGTGCGCCGACTGGCAGCGCGACGCATACGGATGGGACGTGCCCGTCGAGCGCGTGCGGCCTCTCGCCGATGTGCTCTCGGGACTGTCGGCCGTCATCGAGCTGTTCACCGCGCCGGGAAGCGCCATCGTGCTGCCGACACCCGCGTACATGCCGTTCCTCACGATCCCCGCCGTCCACGGGCGCGAGGTCATCCAGGTGCCGATGCTGCGCGACGACGACGGCTGGCACCTCGACCTCGACGGCATCGATTGCGCGTTAACGAACGGTGGCGGGCTGCTCATCATGTGCAACCCGCACAATCCGATCGGCAAGGTCTACACGCGCGACGAGATGCTCGCCGTCGCCGAGGTCGTCGAGCGGCACGGCGCCCGCGTGTTCTCCGACGAGATCCACTCGCCGCTGGTCTATCCGACGTCGCAGCATGTGCCGTACGCGTCGGTGTCGGCGGCCGCGGCATCCCACACCGTCACCACGACCTCCGCCTCGAAAGCCTGGAACCTCCCGGGCCTGAAGTGCGCGCAGCTGATCCTGTCGAATGATCGGGATGCCGCGGCCTGGGCCGACAGCCGTCGATCCATGACCGCCGAGCACGGCGCCAGCAACCCCGGGCTGATCGCCAACACCGCCGCGTACACCGACGGGCGCGGCTGGCTCGCTGACGTCGTCGCATACCTCGACGGCAACCGGGCGCTGATGAGCGAGCTCGTCGCCGAGCACCTCCCCGGTGTGCGCTACCTGCCGCCCGAGGGCACCTATCTCGCCTGGCTCGACTGCCGAGCGCTCGGGCTGGGCGACCATCCGACGGAGTTCTTCCTCGAGCACGCGAAGGTCGCCGGCACCGACGGTGCACTGTGCGGCGACGCCGGTGCAGGCTCGGTGCGCTTCAACCTGGCGATGCCGCGGCCCCTGCTGCGCACGGCCGTGGAGCGGATGGGCGCGGCGCTGGCCGCGCGGTAGCTGCGACCGGCCCCTCAGCGCACGCGCCGGCCGTGCGCGAGGTCGAGCAGATGCGGCAGCACGTCGCCCTGGCGCAGCCCGGAGTGCTCGTGCTCGCTGGTGATCCAGGGCGTCACCCCCGGCAGCAGCTCGAGCGTCTCGAGCGAATACTCGAGCGGCACGTACAGGTCGTTGACGTACACCGCAGCGGCGCCGCGTGCCCCCGACTCGCGCAGCGCGTCGGCGTCGTACACGCGCGGCCACTCGTACTCGGCCAGGGCGAGCGTGACGTCCTTCCACGGGCGGAACCCCGGCACCGTGTCGAGCCACTCGCGACGCACATGCTCACCGGTCAGCAGCGTGACGTCATCGCGGAAGTCGTCGGGCTCGACCCGGTCGGCCGCCCAGCGGGTGGGGTATCCGTCGGCGTAGCTCGACTCGTGGAACACGAAGTACAGCGGGTTGCGGGTGCCGTAGGGCAGCGCCGACGCCAGATCGTGCCGGAAGGCGTTGGTGTGCGGCTCTTCTTCGAGCAGGTGGTGGAGCGTCTGCCACCCGTCGTTGCTGCCCAGCAGCATCCCGAGTGAACGGAGCCGCGAGGTGGCGACGACCTCGCCATCGGGCAGGACGATCGTGCCGGCGTCGGTCAGGTCGGCCAGTCGTCGCACGGTGTCGCGGTGATGCGGAAAGCGCCGGTAATAGCGCTCCGAACCCCCGCGCAGCTTGTCGTAAGTGAGCGCGTAGACGTCGTCAGGCGTGCGGCCGATGGCCGAGAGCCCGCCGGTGAAGAACACTTCGCGCAGCGACGACGCGTCGGTCGACAGGTACGAGAGCGTCGTGAACCCGCCGAACGACTGGCCCAGCACGCTCCAGGTCGCGGCCCCCAGGTGCTCGCGCATCGCCTCGCAGTCGCGCACGATGCCGTCGGCGCGCAGGTGCGTGATGTATTCAGCGAGCTCGTCGGTGCCGCGGGCGAGGTCGGCGTCGCCGATGGGCGTCGAGCGCCCGGTGCCCCGCTGGTCGATCATCACGACGCGGTAGTGCTCGAGCGCAGCATCCAACCACGAAGGAGCGGCCGGCGAATGGTACGGGCGCGGAGCCTCGCTACCGGGCCCGCCCTGCAAGAACACCAGGTACGGCAGGTTCTCGCCACCCTCGCGCGCGACGACCGCGGCGTACACCTCGATCGTGCGGCTGTCGGCGTCGTCGCCCCATACCAGCGGCACGGTGATGGTGTGGTCTTCGACAGTGAGATCCTGCATGCGGCGGGTGGACACGGACATGCCGACGAGTCTATTCGGGCCTTGCGCGGCGTGCTTCGGCGCCCTGCCTGCGCTCGACGCGTCGCTGGTCAGCGAGATGGGCTCGGTGGAGCACGTCCACGACGCGCTCGAGCGTTGCCATGCCGGGGTTCACGATGCACACCCAGCCATAGGCGCCATACAGCGGGTGTGGGGTGAACACGTCCTCGGCGCTGTAGTCCACGCGGAGCTCGCCGATCCCGTCCGGTGGGCAGCCGATCAGTTCGGTGAAGATCGCCGATCCGACGTGAATGTTCAATCGCCAACGGCCGGGTTCGTCAAGGTGAGAGTCCACGTCGCCCGGATAGTCCTTGGTCACGATCGTGGCGTAGGGCTGACGGTTACTCGGCACTTCACCGTCGGGCGCGTAGTAGAAGAAGTGGTCGCCCCATGAAATCTCGGGGTGCTCGCTTCCCGGCGCCGGCGCAAGCTCGAGCACACCGGTGTAGCTTCGGAATTCTGACAGAATCTGTTCCATACTCATGGTTCCAGTGTGAGCTTGAAGTGCTTATGGAGGGTTGGCGAGGTGGAGGGCGCATCGGAGACCGGGCGAGACGGCTACACGACCAGCCGGCTGGCGGCGGCGTCAGGCTATTCCCTGCAACAGGTCCGTGACCTTGAACGTCTCGGTGTCATTCCTCCCGCAGTCCGCCGGCCCAACGGCTACCGCTCCTTCGGCGCCGTGCATCTCGCGGCGCTGCGCGCCTACCGACAGCTCGCCGTCGCCGTCAACCCGGTCAACGCCCGCGCCGTGATGGGTGAAGCCCGCCGGCTCCCCTATGACGAAGCGATCGCCCGCCTCGTCGCCCTCCATGTTGAGCTGGCTCGGGCTCGGAACGACTCGCTCGCCGCCCTTCACGCGCTCGAGAGCATCGTCGAAGAAGATCGCACCTCCGCCGCCCCATCGAGCGCCGACGCGATGAGCATCACCGAACTCGCTGCCGCCCTCGGCGTGCGCTCGTCCACACTCCGGTTCTGGGAGACGCAAGGGCTCATCACGCCGGACCGACCGACGCGCAGCGGTGCGCGGAGCTATCCGGTCGCTGCCGTTCGCGATGCGAGGATCGTCACGGCCCTCCGCGCGGGTGGGTACCGCATCCCCGCCGTGCAAGCCATCCTCACGTCCGTCCACTCGGTCAGCGCAGACGACGCCCGCCACGCCCTCCAGGATCGACTTCACGCCATCGCCATCCGCTCCGAAGCGCTCCTGCGCGCCGGCACTGCCATCGCCGATCTCATCTCGTATGAGAACGATGCGATCGTCGACGACCGCCTGACCGACGGCGCCGAGAGTGACAGGGCTGCGCTGTCGTAGCGACGATAGTGTCGGGGGATGAGCACTTACGACGTGGTGGAACTGGGCGGACTCGACACCTGGCGTTCGGCGGACGATCGACCCGGCAAGCAGTTCGTCGACAAGCTGATCCCGACGCAGTTCGTCGGCGTCTCGGCCAACACGACCGCTCCCGGCGAGCAGTCGCCGTTCTGGCACTCGCACGACCGGCTCGAGGAGGTCTACATCTTCCTCGACGGACTCGGGCAGATGGGCCTTGACGACGACGTCGTCGACGTCAAGGCGGGCACCGTCGTGCGCGTCGGGCAGGGTGTCATGCGCATCCTGCGCGCGCTGCCCGACAGTCCCGAAGACCTGCGGTGGCTGTGCGTCCGCGCCGGCGGCGACACGCTCGAGAACGTCGGCCACGACGGGCAGCTCGACCGTGAGCGCCCCGCCCCCTGGGCGAAGTAGGCCATGGCAAGAGCGGTCGTCCTCGGCGTCAGCGGCATGACGGGGCGCGCGATCGCGCGCGAGCTCGTCGGTGCGGGGTGGCGGGTCACCGGTACGGGCCGTGACCCGGCGCACTTCCCCGCCGAGCTGGCGGAGCTCGGCGTGCGGTTCGTGCGCTCGGACCGTGACGATGCGGGCGACCTCGACGCTGTGCTCGCGCACGGTGCCGACCTCGTCGTGGATTGCGTCGCGTACACCGCCGCCCACGCCCAGCTTCTCGTCGACCGGGCCGGCGACGTCGGCTCGGTGGTCGCTCTGTCGAGCAAGGCCGTCTACGTCGACGCCCAGGGGCGCCACTCGAACAGCGACGTTCCGCCCGACTTCGGCGGGCCGGTGCGCGAGACGGCGGCGACGCTCGAACCGGATTTCTCCGGCGAGTACCAATCGCGACTCGGCTACGGCACGAACAAGGTCGCGATGGAGGAGACGCTGCGGGCGGCATCCTGCCCCGTCTCGATCCTGCGCCCGTCGCGCATCCACGGATCGGGCTCGGCCCGCCCGCGCGAGTGGTTCGTCGTGCGCCGCCTGCGCGACGGCCGCACACGCCTGCCGGTCGCGCATGGTGGACTCACGGGCAACCATCCGACGGCGGCGGCGAACCTCGCGCGCCTCGTGCGCGCGTGCGCCGACCGCCCGGCGAGGCGCATTCTCAACGCGGCCGACCCCGACACCCCCACCACCGCCGATATCGTGACGGCCATCGCGGCGGCAGCCGGCCGTCCGCTCGAGGTCGTGGGACTCGACGACGGGGTACCGGATGCCTGGGGCCGCAATCCGTGGGACACCTGGCCACCGTTCTTCCTCGACACATCCGCCGCCGCCGCAATCGGCTATCTGCCGGTCGGCACATACGCCGAGACCGTGGCCGAGACCGTGCACGAACTGCTTGCGCTGTCGCCGGCCGGCGCGGCCGCGCTCGACGCCGACCCGTTCTTCACGGACCGCTTCGACTACGCGCTCGACGACGCGGCCCTGGCCACGGCATCCACCCCTCCCGCACCGTCTCCTCGGCGCTGACCGCGCCCCGCGCGCGTCAGTGCAGCATGATCGAGCCGCCGTCGGCCATCAGCGTCTGACCGGTGACGTACTGCGAGGCGTCACTGGCGAGGAAGGCGACGACCGGTGCGATGTCGGTCTCGGGGTCGCCCAAACGGCCCAGCGGCACGCCGGCGACGACCTCGGCATACGCGTCGGGGAACGCCTCGGACCACTGCTGGATGCCGGGGGTCAGCGCCACCGGCGAGACGAGGTTGGCGCGCACGCCGTCGGCCGCCCACTCGTGCGCGGCGACGCGGGTGATCCCGCGGATGGCCTCCTTCGCGGCCGCATAGGTCACCTGATTCGGCAGACCCTTCAGCCCCGCCCCCGACGCGAAGTTCACGATCGCGCCCTTCGTCTTCTTCAACTCGGGGTAGGCCGCCTGCATGAGGTGGAACGTCGCGTACATGCCGGTGCCCATCGAGAGGTCCCACATCTCCTGCGTGGTCTCGATGATCGGCGCTTGCTTCGACGCGTGCGCGTTGTTCACGAGCACATCGAGTTTGCCGAATGCCGCGACGGCCGCGGACACTATCTCGGGCGCATTGGCAGCCACGGAGATGTCGGACTTCAGGTACCGCACGTTCGCCGCCGGCTCGAAACCCGCCACGAGCTCGTCGCCCGCAGCCTGGTCGATGATGTCGACGACGAGCACCCGAGCACCCTCCTTCAGGAAGTGCCGGACGATTCCCTGCCCGATGCCGCCCGCTCCGCCGGTGACGATCGCGACCTTGTCGGTGAGTGTCATTTCGATTCCTTTCGTTGTGGTGTTCCGGGCGTGATCGCTCCGGATGTACGGGTGAGGGATGCCGCGACCCCGTCGAGCAGCGCATCCAGCGCGGTCTCGAGCAGGCGTCGACCGCGGGCGGCGTCGAACGCCTGCGCGCGGAAGGCCGCAGTGAGCGGACCGGGCGCGGTCGCGTCGGCGTAGTGGACCGCCCGCTCGGCCGCACGCGACAGCGCGATCCGAGCGATGCCGATGGGCTGCGCCGCGACGGCGACGAAGATCTCTTCGGCGTGGTCGGGGCTGCACCCTGCGTCGATGAGCCGCTGCAGCGCCGTCTCGGTGCCGACGGTGGAAGTGGCATCCATCAGCCGCGTCGGCGAGACCGCGAGGTCGACCAACCACGGATGGCGCTCGAAGGCGATCCAGGCGGTCAGGCCGAGGCGGCGCAGGGTCTCGCGCCAGTCGGCATCGACGGCGGGCACCGGCGGTAACTCGGACGCGATGCGCGCCACCATGCGGCGCAGCAGATCGTCGCGGTCGGAGAGGTGGCGGTACAGCGCCATGCCCGACACGCCGAGCTCTGTGCCGACCCGGCGCATCGACAGAGCGTCGACGCCATGCGCGTCGACGAGCGCGATCGCCGCGTCGGCGATGGCCGCAGCATCCAACGTTCGTCCCATGTTTACGGTGTAAACCTACCGGCCGCATGGCAGCCGCATGCCGGGCATGGGAATGCCCTGACCTCCCCGACGAAGTCGAGATGGTCTACGTCGACGAGATCCTCTACCGCGCCCGCACCTCGAGGCTTTTGCTGCGCACCTTCGAGAAGGGCGCGAAGAGCCAGCTCGACGAACTTGCGAGCTATGCCTCCGTTCAACCCCTGCATGTTGCGATAGCGCGCCTCATCCACTACCCCACCTGAAAGACCCATCAGCATGAAGAGACGCGCTCTGCGCACGACGGAGCCCATCTGCGAGCTCGGGACCAGCCCGTACGATCAGTGGCAGCCCGGCGTCCAGAACAATTGGCAGACGGCGATATGTGACTGATGCGGCCTTATCCACCAAAGGTCGCAGGCCGCGTTGACGGCATTAACCCGCATGGGAAACCTGATACGTGAATGAGCGTCACCGTGGACCTCATGAAAGGAAGTAGTGACATGAACACACTCATCAAGAAGGGCGTCTCGGCCGTTCTGCTGGCCGGCGCCCTCGTGGCAGGGACGGCGGCCGTCGCGCAGGCGGAGACCGTCTACTACAAGGGAAGCGCCATCAGCTGGGACCACGGACGCAGCTGGGGGGTCTACAGCGAGTCGACCGTCCAGTCGGGCGTCTACGACCACAGCACCACCGCGAACACGACGTTCTCCGGATGGAAGAAGCCGGGCACCGCGGCCCACGCCATCCAGTTCGTCGGGACGGGTCAGGCCACCGCCTACTGGAACGCGCGCGGCTGACCAACATCGGGGTGGCGCCGTGCCACCCCGGAGAAAGTGCCATGGTGATGCTCATTTCCGTCTGGTCGAAAATTGTCAGCTCGATCCTCATCGTCCTGATCGGCGCAACAGCAAGCGTGCTGTTCATCGTGAACCAGGGCGTCCGTCTGCAGCAAGAGGTCGATCAATATCCGGCAACGTCGACATCGATCTACCTGTACGGCGTTTCCGAAGACCGTGCGGACAGCGTCCTGTCCGTACTCGGTCGATTTGCGGATGGGGACGGGCGAGCGGTCGTCCGAGTGGATCATCAGACCTCCAACGTCGATGGAGGCCTGAGCGCTTTGCGAATCGGAGTGATTGCGAACCCTCGCACGCCTCCGTCCGCGCTCGACCTCCGATTCCTCGGAACGTCGCTGGTCGACACCCCGACGATCTCCAAGCTCCTCACGAGCAAGCCCACGAAATCCGTGGGCTTGGACGCGAATGCGAGGGACGTGATCGCCACCATTCCCGAGCTCGCGTTCGCACCTCGGCTCTCCGTCGTGAACTTGTCGCATATGATCGACACCTCCGGGACGATCAACGGCACCTACCGCGTCGTCGGGGCTGACGCCACCCAGGTGAACGAGCTGCTGACGTCGCTCGCCGATCTGACGGGCCAGACGCCGAAGAGCATGCTCGCCCCACTGCACGGGCAGGAGACCGACAGCGGGCTGATCCCCTCCATCCTGCTCGGCTGCCTGATCGCCGCCTCGATCCTGCTCCTGCTCCTGCTCGTGTTCGAAGCTCTACGCTCGTTCCCCGTCCTCGGCGTGCATCTGCTGCTCGGGAAGTCGAACTGGGGCTTCGCCGTCAAGATGTTCCGATCTGCGCTGTTGACCGCGGTGGCAACGGCGGTGCTGTCATTCCTTCTCACCATCGTGTTGGCGCACGGGTACCAGCTGAACGGCGCCCTTATGGCGGCGGCGTGGAGCTGCGCCGTCGCCGGGACGGTGCCTGTGCTGGTGTGCATCGCCATTGCCATCTGTGTGATCACCTCGACCAAGCCCGTCAACGCGATCCTCGGACGCTACTCGAAGAAGATTCTGCTGTGGACTCTCAGCGGTCTCTACCTGGCGGCGGTCGCCGGATTCGCCTTCATGCTCGTATACATCGACGGTCCCATCAAGGAGGTCGGCAAGCTCGCGAATGTCAGCCACACATGGTCGACGGTGGAGAACCAGGAGATCCTCTATCAGTTGAGCCCGGGCAACGACGGGGCAAGCATGAGCGGACAGTCCACGCAACTTGCGAAGGACTTCTACGACTGGTACAGCTCAATCGCGGACAAGCCCGGCGTGAGCCTCACGAATACGGTTCACTACGACCGGTCGACGTTGGATCAATGGTCTGGGATCTACGCGTCTGTGCCGGAGCAACCCTTCTGGTACATCGCCGCCTCTCCGAGCTCGCTCGCCGAACAAGGGTTCGACGTGAGCCCCGAGATCCTGGCGCGCGCGGAACAAGGCGAACGGGTCTTCCTGCTACCCGATACCTGGACAGGAACGGCTACGACAGCGATGCAGGAATGGCTGACCGAAGACAGCCACCCGAAATACGAGCCGTCGATCCGCACCGAGTACTTCAATGAGGAGAAGGTCGTGTTCGAGGACTACTCCCCGAAGACCCCGTTGTTCTCCTGGACGACGGACACTTCCCTGCCACCGACCGTCACTGATCCCGTGATCCTCATCAGCACGCCCGCGAACATGATCCCTTTCGAGAGCGAGAGCCTGTATGCGGTGGGACTGGACAACAGCTATATCAAGCTGAGCACGGCCGCGGCGCACGAGTACACCAGCAGCCAGTACCTGGCCGAATACCACCTCGATGACAACAAGGTCGAATTCCTGCCTGTCAGCCAGTTCATCGCCGGCCTCACCAAGACCATCCAGGCAACGCTGCAGCTGTTCGGCGGCGTGATCGTGTTCCTCTTCCTCCTCATCTCCGTCGCCCTCATCGCACTCTTGCGGCTCTTCTCGAACACCTACCGAGAATCGCTCGTGGTCAAGCGCATGCTCGGCTACGCGCTGATGCAACTCTTCGCACCGGCGATCCTCGTGATCGGTGTGACCGGGGCGATCGCCGTGATCGTCGCGATTCTGCTGCAGTCCACGAGCGCGATCCTGGGCAGCATCATCCTGCTCGCGATCCAGCTCGCACTCGTCACGTTCCTCATCCGGCGGTACTCGCGCCTGCAACTGAGCTCAGCGCTCAAAGAATAGGAGTCGTCTTGACTGCTCTGCTCACTGTCGAAAATCTGACCAAGACGTATGGCTCCCGCACCATCCTCGATCACGTGAACCTCGAAGTTTCTCAGGGGGAATCCGTCGCAATCGTGGGGCCCTCCGGCTCGGGGAAGTCGACGCTGCTGAACATCATCGGCCTGCTGGAGAGCCCCACCTCGGGCACGATCCTCGTCGGCGGGAAGCGACTGCCGCGCATCAACAGCCACGCGGCCAGTGCGATGCGCCGAGATCGGATCAACTACCTCTTCCAATCCTTCGCGCTCATCAGCTCCGCAACTGCGCTAGAGAACGTCCTGATCGGAATGCACAGTGTCAAACAACGCCGGACGACGAAGAAGAAGCAGAGCATCGACCTGTTGGCGCGACTAGGCTTGCGCGATGTGATCGACGACAAGATCATGACCCTCTCCGGGGGTGAACGGCAACGCGTCGCCCTCGCACGATGCCTCCTCAAACCCGGAGAGCTGATCCTCGCCGACGAACCCACGGGCGCCCTTGACGACGCGCTGGCCGACATCGCAGTGACAGAGATGCTCGCCCTTCAGAAGGAGTACGGCAAGTCGCTCCTCGTGGTGACGCACGATCGTCGGGTGGCGGCTCGATGCGACCGCGTCTTCAACCTCCCGTCCACGGGTACGGCGCAGTAGGGCCACAGCAACGGCACACGCCTCCCAGGCGCCTGAGCCCTCGCGCGCGCTTACAGCGAGCTGTGGCGTGGGATCCGTATCGAGACGACCCAAGAATCGCCATCCGGCCCGATGACACAACTGCCCGCAAGTCGCTCAATACGTTCAGAAATCCGGATGGTGCCGAAGCCCGGCTCGGCCTGCCCCTGCACCTTCGGGAGCGCATTGGTGACGTCGAAGCAGACGACGTCACCGACGACGGACAGTTCGATGCGAATCGGGCTCTGCCCATGATGTTTGAGGATGTTCGTCACGGCCTCGCGGAGAGTCCGAGAGAGAGTGGCTGACACCAGACGGCTCACGCGTTCGTCTTCCGGATCGCCTTTGACCTCGACTCGGAGGTTCGCCGCCGCCAGTTCGCGACGCGCATCGTCGAACGCGACCGCCAGCGCACGCATCGACTGCTCCTCGATCGCGGTTCCCTGCTGCATGATGAGGCGGATATCGTCGAGGACCTTGCGAGTGGTGTTCCCGAGCACGGTCAACGCAAGGGCTCGGGTAGCCGGGTCGATTCCCTGCTCCTGGTCTTGCTCGAGCACGCTGATGTACGTCGAGATCACGGTGAGATCGTGTGCGATGTCGTCGTGGAGCTCATCGCTGATGAGCTGTCGCTCCTCGGCGCGGATCGCCTGCTCAGTCTGGATACGACGCTGAAGTTCTGCGGTCAGCGTCCGAGCCCGGCCGAGAGCGATGCGGAGGACTGCGCCGATGACGCTGCTGACCAACGCGACAAACGGGATCCCGACGAAAACATTCAGACCGTGTGTCCCCTGCACGGTGGCCGCGACGATGACCACGCCTCCCCCCATGAGCGCGACGAACCCGGCGATGGCGCGGATGCTGCCTACGCGAACGAGCACACACGAAGAGAGCGCTATAGCCGACAGCACGACCTCTTGCTCGTGGAACGGGAAAGACGCCGCCAGAGCAAGCGCATATACAAGCAAACCTGCCCAAGGTGATCGGGCCGCGACAACGAAAGCGACGCAGAACACGGTATCGATCACGGCCGAGATCGGGTCAGGGTTGGGCTGCGTCAGATCCAGCAGCGGGCTGGCGATCAGACCGATGCCCGCCAGAGCGAAAACAACCCACCACTCCGGTGTAGACAGTGCGCTCTGCGTCCGCCACGACGTGGCCGGACGGTCGTGACCGCTCTTACGCACTGTCCTGAGTGACATCGTTCCAGCAGACCCGACGACGGATTGATCTGTCAACACGGTATGCGACCGGGCCGGCAGCCCGACCGTGCTTCACTCACCCGCACGTGCGGATGATCTGGCACCACCAGGGATCGAGGAGCTTCACCGTACCGATGACCTGTACCAGAATGAATCCCAGCATGTGTATCGTTTCCCTTCTCTGCAAAGCTCTCGCAGCTCTGACGACTTGACGCTGTCACCTGAGGGCTCCAGAAGAAAACGAGACTCCTACTTTCGTCTATGCAGGAGCTCCGGCCTCACGAGCCCCCGTAAAATCCAGCTATGACAGTTGTCCGGGTCCTTGTCGTCGATGACGACCCGGTCATGAGAATCGGACTGAGGACGCTCATCCACCACCCCCCTGTCTTCACGGTCACCGGCGAGGCCGGTGACGGGAACGCCGCGATCCGAGCAATGGAACTCGGCGCGGTCGATGTGGTGCTGATGGATCTGCAGATGCCTGGGATAAACGGCGTTCACGCCACCGCGGAGATCACCCGACGCTGGCCGTCTGTGCGGGTACTCGTCATGACAGCTTTCGCTGCCTTGGACGCGATCGTGCCGGCGCTGCGCGCGGGAGCGTCCGGGTATCTGTTGAAGGGTGCCACGCGAGCGGAGCTGCTGCAAGCGATCAGAGGGGTCGCGACCGGCACCACCGTGCTTGAGCCCCGCGTCGCCGGTCTCCTCGTATCATCGCTCCAGAGATCGCCGCGTCCGCGACCGGATACGCTGGGGTCCGAAGTACTGACTCCTCGCGAGGCCGAAGCTGTCGCACACCTCGCCCAGGGGATGTCCAACGCCGAGATCGCCCGCGCGATCAACATCTCCGAGGCGACCGTGAAGTCGCACCTGGGAAGCGTCGCACGCAAATGGAGCGTTCGAGATCGGACTCAGATACTCATCCGCGCTGCCGAAATCGGAATGATCCACCTCGGCTGAGGACGGCAGCCCCCGTGCTGACGAGTGGATCGAGCTCTGCGATGACGCCACGGTAGCCCCGCACCGCTGTCACGTATTACGCGTACGCGCAGGCGTCTCTACTCTCTACCACCCTCCGCAAGCTTGAGACCGGAGACCCCCGTGCCCGCCTGCACTCCGCGGGGCCAGAGGACCGGGTGAGCGTCAGCCGGACCCGCGCCTTGGTGATCGGCTCCCCGGCGATCATCTGCACCAGAGGTGCAGGACGTCGAGATGGTGTCCCCGCAGGATCAGCAGCCTATTGCAGGTCCTCGCGCCGTCGATCCTGTCCCAGCCGGTCTCCTCCACTGTGGCGGTTGACCACCCCGAGAAAGGTTTCCCCTATGCGACTCTCCGACCTCTACGACGCCGACTTCCGAGCAAGCACCCCGAGGCGGCACGGCTTGCAGCCGAGCAGACCATCCCCCATCCGCTGAACAACGTGCAGTACGCCGACGGTTTCTCCAGTTGCCGTCACGCGAAGAAGCACGTTCGCTTCCAGTACTGCCCGCAGGAGGTGCGGCCAGATCGTGAGCGCAATGCCGAGAATTCAGCCGTCCCTGTGACCGTGAAGGTTCTTGCGCTCGAGCTGCACCGAACTCGAGGCCACCAGGCATCCGAGCTCCGGTTCGCCAACTGACTGTGCGGCTGCAAGCGAGACGCCCTGGAAGTGTCAGCCACCGAGTGGGCACGGCGTTCCGGTCCTGCGTCCTCCGCTGTCGCACACCTCGTCTCCGAAGAGACGCTCTTCAACCCCTACGGGGCAATCGCTCGCGGCTTGCGCTAATCCCGCCGACTGAACCTCTGAGAACCCCCGCTCCCCTGAGCACCTTCCTCATTCTCCCATTCGCGCTCTGATGCCCGGCTATGCCAGCCGGATCACCCGACACCGCGGTCGCTTGGAAAGGACCCTTTCGCCATGCTCACTCAGATCTCGCAGCTCAACGCCGTCATCGAACGGACGGGTGCCGGAGGGCATCCAAAAACCACGCCGTAGACTGGGTGAGGCCGGTCGCGCCGCGCAGGGGAGGTCTGAGGTGCCCATCACGGGGACGGTCCTCGACGTCGCTCAGCGGCATCCCGAGCGCCTCGCCATCGCCGGTACCGACGGCCTCCTCACCTACGCCGAGCTCGTCGGCGATTCGCGACGCCTCTTCGCGACGGTCGACGCCCTGCACCGGGCCCAGACGACGCCGCCGGCGCCCGCGCCCGAGACCCGCGGCATCCCGATCACGGCCGTCAGCCTCACCTCCGCCTTCCAGACCGCGCGTGTCATCGCGGAGCTGGCCGGGTACCGCGCGGTGTCGGCCGCGATCGATCCCCGCTGGCCGCTCGACCACCGCGTCGGCGTGATCATGTCGACCGGCATCGGGCTGGTGATCAGCGACTCTCCCGATCTCGCCGACGCCCTCGCGGCTCGCGGGTGGACCGGCACCGTTCTCACGCTCCATGAGCTCATCCGTCTCGAGGGCGCGACCGAACCGGCCGACGCCCCGACCGTGCGCGACGACGATGAGTCGTTCCTGCTGCTGTTCTCGTCGGGCACCACGAGCGACCCGAAGGCGTTCCTTAAAACGCGCCGCCAGTACCGAGCGAATGTCGCGGTCTCCAGCGGCCACCTCGAGCCGCTGCCCGGCGTGGTCACGCTCGCGCCGGGCCCGGTCTCGTACAGCCTCACGCTCTACGCGGTCATCGAGTGCCTCGCCACCGGCGGCACCGTGCACGTCGCCGATGCTTTCGACCCGCTCGAGAACGGCAGGCGCATCCGCGACGAGGGAATCACCCGCGTGGTGGCCGTACCGGCTGTCGTGCGGTCGATGGTGGACGCCGCGCGCCGCGACCCGCAGCGCTTCGCGCGCCTGCAGCTCGTGGTCACCGGGGGCGCGAACCTGCCGCAGGCGATCCGCGACGGTCTTGCGCGTGTGCTGCCTGAGGTGCGCCTCATCAGCTACTACGGCGCCGCCGAGATCGGCTTCATCGGCGACAGCCGCGAGGGCGACGGCACCCTCATCTCGGTGTACGACGAGGTCCGCGCGCGCATCGACGACGGCAGCACGCCCGCGGGCGAGCCGGGCACGCTCTGGATCTTGGCCGATGCATGCTCTGACGGGTATATCTCCGCGACGACGGATGCGCGACTCAAGAACGCCGACGGCTGGGCCACCGTGCACGACCAGGGCCGCATGGTCGATGGCCGGCTGCAGCTCATCGGTCGCGCCGGCGACATCGCGGTGACCGGTGGGCACAAGGTCGCCCTTCCCGAGGTCGAGCGCGCCTTCGACGGCATGCCCGGCGTCTCCGCCGCGTGCGCGATCGCGCTGCCGGATCCGAAGCTCGGCACGATCGTCGCGCTCGTGCTCGAAACTGCCCCCGAGCACGAGGCTGCGGCATCCCCCACCATCGACAAGGCGGCACTGCAGGCGTGGGCGCGCCAGCGCCTCGCCCCGCAGTTCGTGCCGCGCCGCTGGTACCGGGTGGCGCACCTGCCACGCACCGTCGGCGGCAAGATCCGCCGCGGCGAGACCGCCGAGCTCGTAGAGCGGGGAGAGGCGGAGCGCCTGTGACCGCGGCATCCACTCCCGCTCTCTGCGCGCCTGCCTCCCTGCGCGTCACAGGCGCGCGCGCCATGTGCGCCGACCGCCCGGCAGCGGCCGGTCCCTCGCCTCAGGCGAGGGGATTGGGCGTGGCGAGGACCCTTTCGGCGCATTCGGTCCTCTCCGGGGCAGATCCCCTCGCCTCGGGCGAGGGCCGCCGTGTCCACGCGCGTGGGTTGCGGGCCTGTGAGCGGCTGGCGACATGCCCGTGAACCGCGTCGTCATCACCGGGATGGGGGCGATCACGCCCAGCGGGCTCGATGTCGAGACGCTGTGGGATGCCGTTGTCACCGGCCGCAGCGCGATCACAACCCTCACGGGCCCCGAGTTCGATGGCCTGGCCGTGCGCATCGGCGGTCGCGTGCGCGGCTTCGAGACCACGCTGCCCACTGTTCTCGCACGCCGGCTCACGCCCGTGCAGCACTGGGCACTGGCCGCCGCCGACCAGGCGCTCTTCCAGGCGGGAGCGCGCGATGGCGCGCTCCCTTGGAACCGCGAACGCACCGCGGTGATCGCCGCAACGGGCTCGGGTCCGGTCGATGCGATGCAGGCCGCGACGCGCGCGCTCGACGAGCGCGGCCCGCGCGCCGTGCCGCTGAGCCTGTCGATGCACGGGGCGCCGGATGCCGCCGCCGCCCTGATCAGTCAGCATCACCGGATCTTAGGACCGGCACAGGGCGTCTCGGCGACGTGCGCGAGCGGCACGATCGGGCTCGGCGAGGCCCTGCGCCGCATCCGGCACGGCTACGCCGACGCCGTCGTCGTGGTCGGCATGGAGGACTGCCTGAACGGCGTCAACCTGTCATCGAACGCGAATATGCGCGCACTGGCATCCGGGTATGACGCCGACCCGACTCGCGCGTCACGCCCGTTCGACACCGGCCACTCCGGGTTCGTCATGGCGCAGGGGGCAGCCGCGCTGGTGCTCGAGTCCACCGCCACCGCGCAGGCGCGAGGCGTCCAGGTTCTCGCGGAACTCGCGGGCTTCGGCGCCTCGAGCGACGCCTACCACCCCACCGCGCCCGACCCCGCCGGCGCCGGCGGTGCCCGCGCTATCCGCGCCGCGCTGGCCGACGCGCGCCTCGAACCGCGAGACGTCGACCACATCAACGCTCACGGCACCGGCACCGTCGCCGGCGACGCGGCCGAGATGAACGCCCTCGAAGCCGCGCTCGGCACCGTGGCCCGGGGCATCCCGATCAGCGCGACCAAATCGTCCACCGGGCACCTTCTCGGCGCATCGGGAACGGTCGAGGCGGTCATCACGATCGAGGGGCTGCGCCGTGGCATCCTGCCCCCGACGATCAATCTGGACGACCCTGCATTCCCCGAATGGAATGTTCTGACCGCCCCGACCCCGGCCACCGCCCGCACGGCCCTGTCGACATCGTTCGGCTTCGGCGGCCACAACGGCGCAATCATCCTCCGCAAGGCGCCCGACGGTGCCTGACACCCGAGAACAGGAGACTCCATGACCGATCGCGAGGCGCGGCACGCCGAGCTGGCTCAGCACTATCTTCCCGACGAGCTGCTCGAGCGGTTCCGGGAGCGCGCCGCGGTGTATGACCGCAAGAACCGCTTCTTCGACGAAGACCTCGCCGAGCTGCGCGCGCAGGGTTACCTGCAGCTGTTCGTGCCCGAAGAGCTGGGCGGACCCGGGCTGAGCCTCAACCAGGTCTCCCGTCTGCAGCAGCGTCTGGCGGGAGCCGCTCCCGCCACGGCCCTCGCGATCAACATGCACCTCATGTGCAACGGCGTCGTGAAGGCCATGTTCGACCGCGGTGATCGCTCGCTGGCGTACGTGTTCGAGGAGACGATGGCCGGCGAGATCTTCGCGTTCGGCATCAGCGAGCCGAGCAACGACTGGGTGCTGCAGGGCTCGAACACGGTGGCGGTGCCGCAGGGCGACGGCGGCTACCGTCTGACCGGCGTGAAGATCTTCACCTCACTGTCGCCGGTGTGGACGCGGCTGATCGTGCACGGACTCGATTCCACCGGCGACGAGCCACAGCTCATGTACGGCTTCATCGACCGCGACGAAGCCGGCATCACCGTGTCCGACGACTGGGACGTGCTCGGCATGCGCGCCTCGCAGAGCCGCGCGACGATCCTCAAGGACGTGCGCGTGCGCCCCGACCGCGTCGCCCGCCGCCTCGCGCCCGGACGCACCCCCGACCTGCTGACCTTCGCGATCACGAGCTGCTTCCAGCTGCTGATCGGCTCGGTCTACGCGGGCGTCGCGCGCCGCGCGCTCGACCTGGGCGCGGCGGGCCTGAAGCGCCGGAAATCTGCGAAGGCCGGCGCCAGCTACGCCGAGGTGCCCGAATCGCGCGCGCGTCTGGCCGATGCGTTCATGGACTTCATGGCGGTGCCCGCCCAGCTCGAGACCTACACGCGCGAGTTCGATGAGCTCGCCGACCACGGCGCCGGGTGGCCGCTGCGCCTGGTCTCGGCGCGCATCAACGCGTCGAAGGCGGCGCGGAGGTCGGCCGAGGTCGCCCTGATGTGCGCGAGCGGTGCCGGGTTCAACAACTCGAACGAGCTGAGTCGCCTGTTCCGGGATGCCACGGCCGGCCTCTTCCATCCGCCCAGCGAGGACGCCGCCCGGCCGATGTACGCGGCGGCGCTGCTCGACGACTGACGGCGACCGGCGCGGCGCGCCGAGAGCAGATCGGCGAGACCTGACGGGCGAGAGCGCGGGGATTACCCGCCCCTCCGGCGGGTAGTTGTTCTCTCGCCGGTCGGTTCGGCGGAGGCCATCGAGGTCACCTCCGTCGCAGCACGTCGAAGACCACCCGCAGCGTGAGTACCCCCGAGAGGATCACGAGCAGGTAGCCGAACAGCTGGAACAGGGTGAGCGTCGGGGTGATGTCGGGGCCCGCACCGCTGCTGAGCAGCATCGCCGCCATCAGGCCGAACACCCCGGCCAGGAACGTGATCGCCGCCAGATTGATGAACTCGCGTAGCACCGCGCGATCACGGCGGTCGGCGAACAGCCGCACGTTCACGCTGAGCCGACCCGAGGCCAGCTGCCCCGTGATCTGATCGATCCGGCGCGGCAGACGACGCACGGCAGGCAGCATCCCGACCAGCTCATCCGTGGCCGATCGCGCGATCGCCCGCGGGCGGCGCTGCTCGTCGACGCGTTCCTGCGCGTACCCGGTCGCCTCGGTCACGAGGTTGAAGCCAGGGTCGAGTACCCGGGCGCTGCCCTCGACGGTCGCGATGGCGCGGAAGGCGGCCGTCAGTTCCGGGGGCACCGCCAGCCCGTGGTGACCCAGGATCTGGATGACCTCGGTGAACGCCGACGCGTCGAGCTCGGAGCCGGCGCCGAGGTATCGCGACATGAACTCGCCGATCTGCCGGCGCAGCATGAACTCGTCGAGGTCGTCGGGCAGCTCGACGAAGGTGAGCAGAGTGTCAGCGAACAGGCGTGCGTCGCCGCGCGAGAACGACAGCACGACATCGGTGATCTGCCGACGCACCTCAGAGTCGAGGCGCCCCACCGACCCGAAGTCGATGAGTGCAAGCTCATCGCCGCGCGTGATCATGACGTTGCCGGGGTGCAGGTCGGCGTGGAACACTCCGGCATTCATGATCTGCGACAGCGTGCCTTGGAACAGCCGCATCGCCAGCGCCGACCGCTTGCGGTCGGTGAGACGGTCGGCCACGCCCGGCTCACTCAGCGTCG
This sequence comes from Microbacterium horticulturae, assembly GCF_029094505.1. Classification (NCBI taxonomy): domain Bacteria; kingdom Bacillati; phylum Actinomycetota; class Actinomycetes; order Micrococcales; family Microbacteriaceae; genus Microbacterium; species Microbacterium horticulturae. The sequence goes on from NZ_CP119108.1 coordinate 3,532,728, forward strand.
TGCCGTCGATGAACTCCATGGTCAGCACGTCGCGCGCGCTGAACTGGGCGAAGAAGTGCGGCACGCGCAGACGCTTGTCTTCGGGCAGGGCGGCCTGCACGGCCTCCATCGCCGCGATGTTCGCGGCCTCGACCCGGTAGTCGAGCTCATCGCGGAGGCTCTCGGTCAGCGTCTCGGCGAGATCGTCGAGCCCGAACGCGCGCGCCCATCCGGTCGACTGGGTGAGCCGCCGCGCCAGGCGACGAGCAATGTCGATGTCGCGCTCGACGAGCGGCACGATACCGGGCCGCTGCACCTTCACGGCGACGCGGCGGCCGTCGGGGAGGGTCGCCTCGTGGACTTGACCGATGGATGCCGCAGCCAGCGGCTCGTGCGAGAACGTGGCGAAGACCTCGTCGATCGGTCGGCCGAGGGATGCCGTCAGCACCGGTTCGACATCGGCCCAGGGCGCGGGCGGCACGCGTTGCTGCAGCCGCCCGAACGCCTCGATGTATTCGGGGGGCAGCGCGTCGCTGCGCGTGGAGAGGATCTGCCCGATCTTCACGAAGGCGCCACCGGCGTCTTCGAGCGCCGCGGTGAGGGCTGCGGCCTGGCGACGGCGCTCAGCCGCACCGGCACTGGTCTGTTCGGTGGTCAGCTTGAACGGCAGCAACCGGTGGCGCGCGCCGATGCGCAGCAGCTCGGCATAGCGACGGCTGCGCTCGCGGCTGCGGCGAATGTCGGCCAGCACCTGATCGGGCCGGGGCAGTGTTCCCTGCGGGACGACGAGCTCGGCGATGACGAGGAATGCGATGGCGACGAACAGGATGATGCCGAACTGCACCGGGATGAGCGCCGGGGTGTATGAGCCCCAGACGAATTGCGACTCGAAGCCGAGTTCAGCGAGCAGCCCGATGATGCCCGCGAGAAAGATGCGCACTATGCCGACCCGCACGCCGAGCACACGCCGTGCGAAGGCACCGATGACGAGCATCGCGACGACCGTGGCCGCCGTCATGACGATCACGTCGACGACGATCGAGCCGACACTCATCGCGCCCTCCTCTCACCGGCGCCGCCGTGCGGGTCCGGGGTCGGGTTCAGCGTAGCCGCCCGGCGTCGCAAAACCGCGAGAGTACAACCACCGACCGAGGATGCGGGTATTAGCCGTTTCTCTCGGCGGTCAGGTGTTCTCTCGCGAGTCGGAAGAGGCGGACGGCTCGGCCTCGCGAAGCGTCGGGTCAGCGACGAGGCGCGCGAGGTAGTGCATCGTTCCGTTGACGCGCTCCGCCCCGCGGGGGTCGCTGTCTTTGAGCGCCCACCAGGCCTGTCCGCCGAGCATGCTCGCTTCTTCGGGCCGGCCGGCCTCGCCGAGCTTGCGCAGCGCCTTCGTGAACAGGGTGACCAGATCGCGGCCGTCGGCGTTCGCCATGGGGACCTCTTCCTCTCGCTTCGACGCTACCGCCGGGATGCCGGGGGCAAGGCCGTCACGGAGGGATCAGCGCATAGCGAGATGGCGGGGCGGTCCCTCCAGGCGCGCGATCGCGATCTTCATCTCGACGACCTCGGACTCGACGCGCGAGATGCGCGTGTTCGTCTCGGCGAACTGTGCATCGACGCGGTCGAACCGACGGTCCATGTACGCCTGCATCTGCTCGAACTGCTGATCGGTGTTCGCTCGCTCCCGTGCGAACCTCTCGTCCCATCGCGCATCTTGGCGGCGCAGCATCCCCGCCACGACGCGGAGAAGGCTAACCGCAGCCACGAAGACGGCGACGATCACGCCGATCGGTGTCACGGTCATGCCCCCATTGTGCCGCGGAAAATCAGGGATGTCATCGACTGTAGATCGAGTTCGCAACGCCCATCGGTGCGAAAGAACAATCTGTGGACAGCGGCCCCACAACCCCGCGTTGGGGAGGAACTGCCGTCACACCGGGATCTCGACCAGCAGGAACCACTCGCCCGCAGGCGCCAGCCGCGCCCAGTTCGGCATGAGGTGCGGGTCGGTCACGTGTCCGTCCAGGTCGACGCTCGTGACGCCGCGGTCGGCGAGCACGGCGAGTGCGTGGTGGAGGCATCCCTCGACGAGCCGCTCTCCTTCGGCCTCATCGGGCCGAGTGGTCTCGGCGCAGACGGCCGGCGGCTCGCTGTCGAGGTAGACCGCGGCTATGGCACGCACGTGCCCCAGATCGTCGAGCGCGAGGGCCGACGCATCCAGGTCGAGGTCGTCGAGCAACCCCTCGTTCACGACGGCGGCGAAGCCGGCGCTGACCGGGCTCCATCCGCGGTGGATCCACTCGTACATATCGGCGTGCGCGCCCAGCACCTGGGCAAACGGCACACGCGCCGCGGCCACGACGGCACGGTGTGGCCGCAGCACCTCAGCCCGCGTGGCCCGCACCCGCGTCGGCGGCACGATCTGGATCGTCCGCGCACCGCACGCGTACGCGAAATTCAGACGCTCACTGTCGACATAGCCACGGGTAATGAACGGGATGCCGCGGGCCCGCAGCTGCGCGAGATGCCCGAGCATCGCCCTTCCGATGCCGCGGCGTCGTCGCCGCGGGTCGACGATCATGTCGATCCAGTAGCGATCGCCGTGGGCCCGGGATGTCCAGATGATTCCCGCCGCCGCGGCGGCTCCCGAATCGTCGACCGCGATGGCCGACCGGGTGTCGACATCCCGCCACTCGTCGGCCCGCAGCTCGATCTCGCCGAACCACGCCGGCGCCTCGTCGAGGTCTCGCGCACTCAGCGGCCGAAACCGGAGAACCTCCATGCCCGCGAGGCTACCGCGCCGCGGCTCAGGCGGCGGCGAAGTGTGCGAACAGCCGAGGTCCGAGCGCATCGGCGAGCGCCGCGTGCCCCTGGTCGTTCGGATGGATGCCGTCGGGGCCGAAGCGGTCGCCGCGGTGCACCTCGGGCGCCGTCGCGTCGAGCAGCCGGATGCCGCGCTGCTCGCACGCCGGAACGAGCTGGGCCCGCACTGAGAGCCATCCGGGCGGCAACTCGGAGCCGTCGGCAGGCAGCCCGGCCTCATTGAACGGGAAGAGCCGGTACAGGTCGAAGACCGCGAGTCGCGCAGGCCCGAAACGCTCGAGCAGCAGATCCAGGTCGCGCTCGATCGCACGGCGGAGCTCCGTGGTCCACCGCGTCGCGCCCGTACGCCGGTCTTCATTGACGAGCACCGAGTCGTTGCATCCCAGGGCGACGACACAGGCGTCCGCGTCAGACGCCAGCACGTCGGCAAGCAGACCGAGCGATTCGCCGGTGTGCTCGCGCGGCTGGTCTTCAGACGGACGCTCGCCCCGCCAGCGCACGAATCCCATGCCGCCGCGGGCGACATTCAACTCCGTCCACCCGTACTCGGCACAGACACGCGCGGTCCACCGCTTGTCGGGCCCCGTGATCGACCGCCACCCCGTGGTGATCGAATCCCCATAGAACGCGATGGTGGCCCCCGGCTGCAGCACGGGCCCAGGCTACGGCATCCACTCTGTCGATCCCGTCCCCGCTCGCACGCGCACGTTCACCGCCAGAGAACCACTGCTCGCCGAGGGTACGGATATTACCGCGCTCTCGGCCGGCAGATGTTCTCTCGCCGATCCGGGGGCGCGATCAGAGGCGAGCCCGACGGCGCGGGATGCCGCGGCCCGCGGCATCCCGCCCGCTCAGACCACGTGGTGGCGCCGCTCAAGGGCGGCACCCTCGACGTCGACGTTCGGGATGATGCGGTCCAGCCACTTCGGCAGCCACCAGGCGCCGCGCCCAATGAGGTGCATGAGGGCGGGCATGAGCAGCATCCGCACGACGAACGCGTCGACCAGCACACCGAACGCGAGCCCGAACCCGATCGAGCGGATCATCGTCGACTCCGAGAACACGAACCCGCCGAACACCGACACCATGATCAGCCCCGCGGCGGCCACGACGGCGCGCCCGGCACGGAAGCCGCGCTGCACCGCCACACGCGCCGACGCTCCGTGCACGTACGCCTCGCGCATGCCCGAGGCGAGGAACAGCTGGTAGTCCATCGCGAGTCCGAACAGGATCCCGACGAGAATCACGGGCAGGAAGCTCAGGATCGGCCCGGTCGAATGGATGCCGAGCACATCGGCCAGCCATCCCCACTGGAACACCGCGGTCAGCGCCCCGAAGGTCGCGAACAGCGACAGCACGAAGCCGCCGGTCGCGATCAGCGGCACCAGCAGCGAGCGGAACACGCAGATCATGATCAGCAGCGACAATCCGATCACGACTGCGAGGTAGATCGGCAGCACGTCAAGCAGGTTCTCGGAGATGTCGATGTTGATCGACGCCTGGCCGGCCACGCCGAGCGTGATGTCGCCGTCGACCGGCTCGGTGGCGCGCAGGTCGCGCACGAGCTGTTCGGTGCTCTCACTGCTGGGCCCCTCGGCAGGAACCACCTGGAACGCCGCGAGCCGATTGTCGTCGCTGACGGCGATCGGGGCAACCGCTGTGACATCCTTCTGATCCATGAGAGTGGATGCCACATCCACTTGTGCCTGCAGGACGCCGTCGTCGTCGAGCCCGGCGGGAAGGTGCGCGGCCACGAGCAGGGCGCCGTTGGCGCCGGCGCCGAACTCATCCTGAACGGTCATGAACGCCGTGTACGAGGCCGACCCCTCCGGTTCGGTCGAGCCGTCGGGCAGGCCGACGCGCATCGACAGGGCGGGGATCGCCACGACCAGCAGCGCGACGACCGCTCCGATCGCGGTCAGTGCCGCACGCCAGGTCGACATGGGCTTCACCGCCGGCGCGGCAGGGGCCGCAGCATCCACCCGCTCGTGCTCGGCGATGACGGCCACCCGCTTCGCGCGGGCACGGCGGGTGAGCAGCTTCTCGCCGGCCAGTCCCAGCAGGGCCGGTGTCATCGTGATGGCCATGAATACCGCGATCGCGACGCACACGGCGCCGACCGTTCCCATGACGCCCAGGAATGGCACTCCCGTGATGTTCAGTGCCAGCAGCGCCACGATGACCGTGGTCCCGGCGAAGACGACGGCGTTGCCCGCCGTGCCGTTCGCGAGGCCGATCGACTCGTGCACGGGCGTACCGGCGCGCAGCTGCTTGCGGTGCCGGTTGATGATGAACAGCGCGTAGTCGATGCCGACGGCCAGCCCCAGCATGACGCCGAGCACCGGGGTGACGCTGGTCATGTCGACGATGCCCGAGAAGGCCATCGATCCGACCACGCCCACGCCGACGCCGAGGATCGCGGTGACCAGCGGGAAGACCGCCGCCACGATCGAGCCCAGCATCACCAGCAGGACGACGGCCGCGACGACGAGCCCCACCGCCTCGCCAACGCCGAAGATGGCCGGCACGCCCTGGGCGATGTCGGTCGAGAACGAGACCTCGACGCCGACGATCGGAGTGGCTTCGAAGTAGTCGATCACGGCCTGCTTCGACGACTCGGGCAGTTCGAGGCGCGCGAGGTCGAAGGCGACGTTGACGATGGCAGCCGAGCCGTCCTTCGAGACCGTGCGGATGCCCTCGGCGTATGTGAGCAGCTGCTGACCGAGTTCGGTCTTGGTGCGGTGGGCGTCGAGCTCGTCCTGGCTGTCGGCGAGCTTGGTCTTCTGCTTCTTCAGCTCGGCGCGGTTCTCGTCGAGGGTCTTCTGCTGGGCGTCGATCTGATCGGTCGGGTATCCGGCCGCCGCGGCCTGCTCGCGCGCCGTGTCGAGCTGCTTCTGCGCGTCGTCGAGCTGATCGAGCCCATCGGCGATCTGCTTCTCGCCATCGTCGATCTTGGCCTGGCCGTCGTCGAGCTTCGCCACCGCGTCGTCGAGGTCGACCGCCTGGTCGGCCCGCTCCTTCTCGGTGTCGAAGGGGTCGACGACGTCCGAGACGTCGGGCAGGCCGTCGGCCCCGTCGACGAGGGCGCTGATCTGCTTCTTCTGCGTGGATGTGAATGCGTCGCCGTCGGTGGTCGAGAACACGACCTGGCCCGAGGCCCCGGCGAGGTCGGGCAGTTTCTCGGCCAGTTTGTCGGTGACCTGTCCCGACGCGGTGCCCGGGATGTCGAAACTTGACGCGAGTGGCTTGAACCCGATGACGAAGCCGACGACCGCGATCGCGAGAATCGCGAGCCACGAGACGATGACGATCCAGGCGCGGTGCGCCGAGAACCTCCCGAGTCGATACAGCAGTTCGGCCACGCGCGCACCCTCCATGAAAGACGAAGGCGTCGGTAAGAGCTCCGACGCCTCGTAGATGATACGCCCCGTCTCGTCTCGTCACCTTTGCGTAGGATGAGAGCCATGACCGAGGGGCACCGGAGCGGGCCGGTCCGCAGCGACGCGGCGCGGCGCGCGATCCTCGAGGCGACGGCCCAACAGTTTCACGAGAAGGGCTACGACCACCTCACGATCGAGGGCATCGCGCAGCGCGCCGGCACGGGCAAGCAGACCGTCTACCGCTGGTGGGGGTCGAAGGGCGAGTTGCTCGCCGAAGCGCTGCTCGAGGGGCTCATCCTGCCCGACACCCTCAGGCCGCCCGACACCGGTGACCTCGAGGCCGACCTGAGCGCCTGGTTGCAGACGCTCTCCGACATGCTGCAGCAGCCTCGCGGCGAGGCGCTCATGCGCTCGCTCATCGCGGCCGCCGCCGAGCACGCGGAGGTCGGCAGGCGCCTGCGCGCCACCCTCGGCGCCGACTTCGTGTTCACGCGTCGACTGCAGGCAGAAGTGGATGCACACCCCGGCGAGGCCCCGGCATCGGGTGCCGAGCTCACCGAGGCTCTGCTCGGGCTGATCATCGTGCGGGCGCTGAGCCGCGAGCCACTCGACCCGTCGACGGCCGCGCGCCTCGTGCAGGTGCTGACCGCGCCCTCCGCCTGAGCAGCGGCGGCGTCGCCCTGCCCCGGGCGCCGCGCCGCGGCATCCCACCCCGTCACGTGTCCGCGAGAGAACAGCTCCCGGCGTTCTCTCGCCGATGAGTGTGCGAGGCGGAAGCGCGGCGCACGCGAGACGAGTGGATGCCGCGGCCCGCGGCATCCACGTCCGCTTACGGTGTCGTCGCAGACCGCTTGCGGCGCGGGGCCGCAGCACCGGCGAACACCGCGACGGCGACGGCGAGTCCGCCAAGCAGCGGTGGGACGAGCCCGGCGATGAACAGGTCGCCGCTTGCCGAGAGAGCGACGGACGAGAACCAGGTGAACGCGATGAAGCTGGTCAGCAGCGCGCCACTGGCCAAACCCGCAGCTCCGCGTACGCGCGAAATGTCGTCGCCGGCGCCCAACACGATGACCGTCAGCAGCACCGCGCCCGCAAGCCCCGGGACAAACGCGGCGACGAAGGCGAGCTGGGTGGGCATCCAGCTGTCGACGTTTCCGGTGAGATTCCACTGCGTTGGCACCTTCGCGGGGATCGACTCGGCTGACATCCGGTCCACGAGCACCGCGATCGGCGCAACCCAGGTCGCCGCGGCGGCGACCAGCAGACCAGGACTCGGCACCCTCATCGCCGCCCTCGCCCTCGCCCACTCGCCATCGGCGGTCAGACTATCGCGCCCGGAGGCGCCGGGCCCCGGCATCCCAGGCCTCCGCGCGCGCATGTCCTCATGACTCCCAGACCGTGAGAGAACAACTGCCGGCCGAGAGATAGGGAAATACCCGCATCCTCGTCCGGCAGTTGTTCTCTCACCGAATTCAGGCGAGGCCGGATACTGCGGGTCGGGACGCCGCGGGCCGCGCTGCGATGCCGGCCGAGCGTCCGAGGCACGGAGTAGCGTCAGGGCCAACACGACACCGCGACGGAGGAGGCACCATGACCGAACGCCAGGTGAAGATGATCGTCCTGTCGACCGAAGACCTCGACGAATCCATCGCGTTCTACACGGAGACGCTCGGGTTTCCGCTGAAGTTCCGCGACGGCAACCACTTCGCCGCGCTCGACGGCGGCACGATCACGCTCGCGCTTGCAACGTCGCTCGACCACCCGATCCCCGGGCAGGTCGTGGTCGGCATCAAGACCGACGACGTCGACGGCGACGCGAAGGCGGTCGACGACAACGGGGGCGGCGTCGCGAAGGGCCCGTACAACGACGCGCACGAGCGTCGCGCCGTCGTCTACGACAGCCAGGGCAACGGGCTCACGTTCTACTCACCGCTGCGGCGGGACTGACCCCGCGTCAGCCGGGGATCTTCTCCCCCGCCTCGACCGCGACGTCAAGGCGGTTCTCGACAGGCGGCAACGGGCACATCGCCGACGACGTGTACGCGCACGGCAGGTTCGTCGCACGGTTGAAGTCGATACGCACGTGCCCCGCGGCATCGGGCGCGGGGATGTGCAGATTGCGGCTCGCGGCGTACGTCGTGACCCCGCTCGTGCGGTCGGTGAACAACAGCCGCAGCCCGTCGTCGTCGCTGAACGCGGTCAGTCGGTGCGGTCCGTCGAGTTCGAATTCCACCGTGCCGGCGGCGTCGAACACGGTCTCGAGACCATCGACGACGGTGTCGACGGCGACCTCGCGCGGGGTAGCGAACGGCGTGAACAGGGCGTCGACGACGAATCGCTCGTCGGGCGCATAGGCAGGGGTGCCCGCGTACGTCACGAGCGTGGGATTGTCGGGATGCCGCGGCCGAAGCACCGCGTGCCCGCCGAAGTCGGCCACCTCGACCACGGCCCCGCCGCCCGCCGTCGACCACGTCGCCCGCGCCGGAGCACCGGGCGCGACGCCGACGAACGTGTGCCGCCCGATGATCGGAACACCATCCACGGCGAGCGCCTCGCCGTCGGCGAGCACGACGACCGCACCCTCGGCCCCCGCCGACCAGGCGCCCGGCACGTCGTCGAAGCGCTGCGGCTCGGGCGTGAGCCAGTGCGCCGCCGTGATGGCGAGGAATCCGTGCGGGTCGGCGCGCTCCTGCTCGTGCGCGACGTGCCAGCTCTCCCACGCCGCGACGAAGTCTGCGGCATCCCGATCCGTCATGTCTTCAGTCTCGCGCACGCCGACGCGCCTACGCTCGATGCATGACGACGCATTTCCTTCCGGCATCCTCGGGCCCTTCGGTCGTGCTCGTACGCCACGGCGAGACAGCATGGAGCCTGTCGGGCCGGCACACATCGACGACCGACGTGGCCCTCACCGCGACGGGTGAGCAGCAGTCGCGCCGCATCGGCGAGGCGCTGCGCGGAATGCACTTCGCCCAGGTGCTGTGCAGCCCGCGCCGCCGCTCCCGTGACACGGCTGTGCTTGCCGGTTTCGACGAGGTCGACGTCGACCCCGACCTCGCTGAGTGGGACTACGGCGCACTCGAAGGCCGCACGACGCGTGAGATCTCCGCAGAGATCGGGCACCCGTGGAACCTGTGGACCGCACACGCCCCCGACCCGTTGCCCGCCGAAACGCCGGATGACGTCGCTCGCCGCGCCGACGCCGTGATCGCGCGACTGGCGGAGTCGACTGCGGCGGGGCGGGATGCCGTGGTGTTCTCGCACGCGCACTTTCTGCGGGTGCTCGCAGCGCGCTGGCTCAGCCTGCCGCCTACCGAGGGCGGCCGCTTGGCCTTGGGCGCCGGCAGCATCAGCGAACTCGGCTTCGAGCACGGTGCCCGCGTCGTCGCGCGCTGGAACATGCACGTGTGAGGGCGCGGCCGATCGCGGTGCCTGGCGATGCGGACAGATCGCCTGCGAACGACGCCGGCGCGGCGCCGCAGTCGGTGGGACCGAGCGTCACGCTCAGTGTCCGAGGCGGCCGCGGGCGACGTCAGACCCGTTCGACCGGCTGCCGCAGGATCGTCCGCAGCTTCTCAGGGGCCGCACGACGCGGGTCGCCGAGGTAGATCTCGTGATGCCTGCCGTTCATCCGCAGTCCCTGTGCCGGGATGACCTCATCGTGCATCTGCTCCAGCACCGGCCCCTCGGCGTCGTACGGTCCCACATGCAGCGTCTGCACGCACAGCCCCTCGTCGAAGCGCTCGAACCGCAGCGCGTCGATGCGAGGTGCGCTGACGGCATCCCGCACCGCGTCGACCTGCCCCCCGTCGATCCAGTCCGGCACCGCGATCATGGCCGTCCAGCTCCATCGCGACTTGTCGCGGCGCTGGGTGAAGACCGTCATATCGTCGGCCCACCAGAGACCCTCGAGCGGCATCATCTTGTAGGCACGGCCCAACTCGCGCGTGCTGAAGAACTTCAGCCGATACGCGACGGGATACAGCGTCTCGATCGCCTCGCGATACGCCGGCGCCGTGTTGGGGTCGCCGCGTCCATCGATCATCAGGAACGACAGCGGCGGCACCTCGACGACGTCGAAGCGGCCACGGCGTGCGGAATAGCTCGCGATCTCGCGTCGCAGATCGACGGCGGCCTCGGTCATGCCGGCGACTCTAGCAATCCGGCGGTGCGCATGGGGGTGGATGCCGCGGGCCAGCGCCTTGCGGCGGGTTCGAGCCGCCCGTACCGTGGCCGGATGGCTCGCCGTCCAGCGTGACCGGAATACCCCCGGGGGGTATCAGTGTTATGCCGGACGAACGCAATCACCGCGTTCATGAGGGAGAGACGACCGTGAATCACGACGCAGGACCCACCGAAGCTGCCCCCGCGCACGACCATGCAGCACCGAGCCCGCGCGACCACGCCGGTCACGAGCACGAGCACGAGCACGAGCACACTGCGCACTCCGACCACGACCACGCGGGGCACACCGGCCACGTCGCCCGGTTCCGCCGCCTGTTCTGGATCAACCTGATCATCGCCCTGCCCGTCGTCGCGCTGTCGCCGATGTTCGCGATGATCCTCGGCTACACGGTGCCGACCTGGCTGACCTGGCTCGCCCCGCTGCTCGGCACCGTCATGTACGTCTGGGGAGGGTGGCCGTTCCTCTCCGGAGCCGTCTCCGAGCTGAAGACCCGCAGCCCCGGCATGATGACTCTCATCGCCGTCGCGATCACCGTGGCGTTCTTCGCGTCGTGGGGCTCGACGATCGGCCTGCTCGACCACCAACTCGAGTTCTGGTGGGAACTGGCCCTTCTCATCGTGATCATGCTGCTCGGCCACTGGATCGAGATGCGCTCGCTGGCGCAGACGACCTCGGCGCTCGACTCGCTGGCCGCCCTCCTGCCCGATACCGCCGAACGCCTCGAGGGCGACAGCGTCGTGAGCGTCAGCCCGACCGAGCTGCGCGTCGGTGACGTCGTCGTCGTGCGACCGGGCGGCAGCATCCCGGCCGACGGCACCATCGTCGAGGGGCGCGCCGCCATTGACGAGGCCATGGTCACCGGCGAGTCGCGTCCCGTCACGCGCGAGACCGGCGACGCCGTGACGGCCGGCACCGTCGCGACCGATTCGGGACTGCGCGTCGAGGTCACCGCCGCAGGCGACGACACCGCGCTGGCCGGCATCCAGCGCCTCGTCACCGAAGCACAGAACTCATCGTCGCGCGCGCAGCGGATCGCCGACAAGGCGGCCGCGCTGCTGTTCTGGTTCGCGCTGGGCTCCGCTGTCATCACCGCCATCGTGTGGTCGCTCGTGGGCAGCCCCGACGATGCCGTCATCCGCAGCATCACCGTCCTGGTGATAGCGTGCCCCCACGCGCTCGGCCTGGCCATTCCGCTCGTCGTGTCGATAGCGACAGAGCGGGCGGCCCGTGGCGGGGTGCTCATCAAAGACCGCCTTGCACTCGAGACCATGCGCACCGTCGACACCGTGCTGTTCGACAAGACCGGCACCCTGACCAAGGGCGAGCCCACAGTGACCGCACTGGCGCCGGTACAGGATGCCGCGGCCGACGACGTCCTCGCCCTGGCGGCGGCCGCCGAGACCGACAGTGAGCACCCCCTCGCCCGGGCCATCGTCGCGGCAGCGCACGAACGCGGGCTGACGGTACCCGCGGCATCCGAATTCTCCTCATCACCCGCCGTCGGCGTGACGGCCACCATCGCCGGACACGAGGTGCGCGTGGGTGGGCCGAATCTGCTCACCGAACTCGGTCTCGACGAGGTCGGCGGCGCGGAGACGTGGCGCGCCGACGGCGCGATCATCCTGCACGTGGTGCGCGACGGCCGCGTCATCGGCGGACTGAAGCTCGCGGATCATGTGCGGCCCGAGTCGCGCGCTGCCGTCGACACGCTGCACGCGCGCGGCATCGAGGTCGTCATGATCACCGGCGACGCCGAGGCCGTAGCGCAGGCGGTCGGGCGCGAGCTCGATATCGACCGGGTCTACGCCGGCGTGCGCCCCGAAGACAAGGCAGCGGCGGTCGCCGAGCTGCAGCACGAGGGCAAGCGCGTGGCCATGGTCGGCGACGGCGTCAACGACGCACCCGCTCTCGCGCAGGCTGATGTCGGCATCGCCATCGGCGCGGGCACCGATGTGGCGATTGCGTCAGCGGGTGTGATTCTGGCGAGCTCCGACCCACGCTCGGTGCTCTCGGTCATCCACCTCTCGCAGGCGACCTACCGCAAGATGACGCAGAACCTGTGGTGGGCCGCCGGCTACAACCTCATCTCGGTGCCGCTGGCCGCAGGCGTGCTCGCACCGATCGGGTTCGTACTGCCGATGTCGGTCGGGGCGATTCTCATGTCACTGTCCACGATCGTCGTGGCGCTGAACGCCCAGCTGCTGCGGCGGCTCGACCTGCGCCCGAATCAGAGCACACCGCGATCGAGCACCGCAGTGGCGACGGAGGAATGAGCAACAACGCGGTGTTGCACAACGCAACACTGCGCGTTATTGTTGCATTAAACAACACGAGAGGAGGTGCGGGATGCCACGAGACACCGACACGGCTCAGATCCTGAGCACGCTCATCCTCATCTCGCGCCGGGGAGTCTCCGACGCGCGCACCGCCGAGATCGCACTGAGCATGACCGCCCAGTCGATCGTGGGGTACATCGTGGACAATCCGGGATGCCGCGCCGCTGACATCGCGCGCGACTTCCGACTGAACCGCTCCACCGTGTCACGCCAGCTCGGCGACCTCGTACGAGCGGGCCTGGTCGACGAGATCGAGAGCCCCGGCCGCGGCCGTCCTCTCGCGCTGACTCCCGCCGGCGAGCGCGCGTACCGCGAGACCATCGCCGTGCTCACCGACGCCGTCGCCGGCGCCATGCACGACTGGCCCGACGGCGACGTCGACCGGTTCGCCCGCGACCTCGCGCGTTTCACCGCCGGGGCGCGCGCCGATTGAACGTCCGCGGCCGGCCGGCCGCGGCATCCGCTCTCCACACACAAGAGAAGGAAGAACAGATGGACAACATCACAGTGCTGGGCACGGGTGTGCTCGGTTCGCAGATCGCCTTCCAGACCGCGTACAGCGGTCACCAGGTCGTCGCATACGACGTGAACGACGAGGCGCTGGCTGCGGCGAAGGCCCGCTTCGAGAAGCTCGCGGCCACCTACACGAAGCGCGTCGAAGGCGCCGCTGGCGGCAAGGCCGACGCGGCGCTGGGTCGGATCCGGTACAGCGCCGACCTGGCCGACGCCGTGAAGGACGCCGACCTCGTCATCGAGGCGGTCCCCGAGAAGCTCGAGCTCAAGCGCGACGTCTATACGAAGCTCGGCGAGGTGGCCCCCGCCAAGACGATCTTCGCGACCAACTCGTCGACGCTGCTGCCCTCGGCGATCGCCGAGTTCACCGGGCGCCCCGAGCGCTTCCTCGCGCTGCACTTCGCGAACGAGATCTGGGTGCACAACACCGCCGAGGTCATGGCCCACCCGGGCACCGACCCGAAGGTGTACGACGAGGTCGTCGCCTTCGCCAAGAGCATCGGCATGGTTCCGATCCAGCTGCACAAGGAGCGCTCGGGCTACGTGCTCAACTCACTGCTCGTCCCGTTCCTCGACGCCGCGGGCGACCTGCTCGTCGAGGGCATCGCGACCCCTGAAGACATCGACAACGTCTGGCGCATCGGCACCGGCGCACCGGCCGGCCCGTTCCAGATCTTCGACGTCGTGGGCCTGACCACCGCCTACAACATCTCGGCGGCGGGCGGACCCAAGCAGCAGGCCTTCGCGAAGCTGCTCAAGGAGCAGTACATCGACAAGGGCAAGCTCGGCGTCGCGACCGGCGAGGGCTTCTACTCGTACAAGGGCTGAGCTCGCAGACCGATGGGGCGGGGTGCCGCGGCCCGCCGCATCCCGTCACGCCATACTGTCGGCCCAGCCCGCGATGTCGACACCGTGGTTCTCGGGCGAGGCGACCGTCCAGGTCTGCGGCATGATCTCGCCGTCACCGACAACGCGCCCGCCGTGCGCCAGCGCCGCCTGCATACGCTCCCCGGCGACGTCGCGCGGCACCGAGAAGTCGATGTGCGTGCGCCCACGGCCGGGCTTGGGCGGCGTGAGCTCGTGGAACCACAGATGCGGCCCACGCCGCAGCGGGTCGATGAGGTCTTCCTCCCCCACCCGCACATAGCCGAACACCGACTCGAAGAACGGGCGCACGTCGATGCCGGCGTCCTGCGCCACCGCGATGCCCACCACAGACAGCACGCTCGGGTCGGCCACGAGTCCTCGCGCGTGCGCAGCCGCACTGACAGCCACAGCGAGGTCGGCGTCGGCGCGGCTCAGCGCGCCGTCAGCACGCGTGAACGTCTTGATCGCCACCCCCTCCGGCCGCACGTCGACGTCGGGGTCATGCCCGACCGCAGCCGCGGCCTGCGCGATGTCGCCCACGAAGGCGGCGGCCTGCGCGAACGAGTCGGTGCGGTAGAACGCCTGCGCGCCCCAGAACAGCACGCGCCAGTCGTCGGTGCCGCCCGTCGCATGGAACTCGTCCGGCTGCAGCTGCAGGAACGCTTCTTCGGTCTCGGTCATCGTCGTCCTCCTCCGTCGGTGTCCGCTGCCCCGAGTACTGTGCTGAGGGTGACAGATGCGGACACGCCGAGTATGGCCGATACCTCCGACATCGCCGCCGCAGACACCCGTGCCGCTCTCGCGCGCCTGAGCACACCGGCCGACTGGTCACGCTTCCGCCGGGAGCGGGTGGATGCCGCGACGGGCCGTCGCTCGGCGGTGCTGATGCTTTTCGGCCCGGCGGATGGCACCGACGGGGAGCATCCCGTCGCGCGCGACGATGCGGCGGTCCTGCTGCTGCGCCGGGCGTCAAGCCTGCGTCATCACCCCGGGCAGATCGGTTTTCCCGGCGGCGGCGTCGAGGCCGGCGACGAGTGGCCGACCGGCACCGCGGTGCGCGAGGCGGTCGAAGAGACCGGCATCGACCCGCGCGGCGTCGAGCTGTTCGCGCCGCTGCCCGAACTGCCGCTGGCTGTGAGCAACAACCTCGTCACGCCGGTGCCGGCGTGGTGGCGACATCCCTCCCCCGTCCACGCGGTCGACGCCGCCGAGACCGAAGAGGTCTTTCTCGCGCCGGTCGCACAACTGCTCGACCCCGAGAATCGCCGCAGCGTGACCCGCGTGCGCGGGCTGAAGATGCCGCCGATGCCCGCGTTCGAGCTCGACGGGCGGCTCATCTGGGGGTTCACCGGCATCCTGTTGTCGAGCATGTTCGACACGCTCGGTTGGACCCGCCCGTGGGACGAGACGCGGCACGTCGAGCCGCGGGTGTGAGCATGTGCGCTCCGTATACGCGCCGCTACGGCAGCGCGACCAGCTGCGCGACGCGCTCGAGTCCGGCCGGCTCGAGCCGGTAGTACGCCCAGGTGCCGCGCTTGCTGCGCGAGAGGAACCCCGCGTCGGTGAGCACCTTGAGGTGATGCGACACCGTCGGCTGCGAGACGCCGGAAGGCTCGGTGAGGTCACACACGCAGGCCTCCTGCCCCTCCGACGCGGCGACGATCGACAGCAGCCGCAGCCGAGTGGGGTCGGCGAGCGCCTTGAGCGTCGCGGCCAGCTGCTCGGCGTCGGCCGTGCTGAGCGGCTCGCGTACGAGGGACGTACCGCAGGTCGCGGCGCTCACGTCGGTGATCTCGAGGGCGGTGGCCATGGCTCGATGATAGAGGATATTGACAAGCGTCGATGCGATGACATACTGAACATCGATACTCATCGATGCATTGGAGGCGGCGTGACCACGCTGATCGATCTCTCCCCGCGGCCCGTCGCGCAGTCGCCGCTCGCCGACCTGCCGGTCATCGTCATCGGCGCCGGTCCCGTCGGGTTGGCCGCCGCGGCGCATCTCGCCGATCGCGGCATCGCCTTCGTCGTGCTCGAGGCCGGCGGCGACGTCGCCGCGCAGGTGCGCCGCTGGGGGCACACCACACTGTTCTCGCCGTGGCGGTACCTCGTCGACCCGGTCGCGGAGCGCCTTCTGTCAGCGACCGGCTGGATCACCCCCGCCGACGACGTGGTGCCGACCGGGCACGAGCTCGTCGACCGCTACCTCGCGCCTCTTGCCCAGCTGTCCGGGATCGCCGAGCGCATCCGTTTCGGCACCGAGGTCGTGAGCGTGTCGCGCCGCGGCATGGACCGCACCCGCACCGCCGGCCGCGCGCAGGCGCCGTTCGTCGTGCGCGTGTGCGACACCGACGGCGCGGTCACCGAACTGACCGGACGCGCTGTCATCGACGCCTCGGGCACCTACGCCTCGCCGAACCCGCTGGCGTCGTCGGGTCTGGATCCTCTGGGGGTGGATGCCGCGGCCGACCGCATCGTGCACGCGCTGCCCGATGTGCGGGGCGCCGATGCCGACGCCTTCGCCGGGCGGCACACCGTCGTCGTCGGCGCCGGCCACTCCGCCGCCAACACGTTGATCGCCCTCGCCGAGCTCGCCGACGAACGGCCCGGCACGCGTGTGAGCTGGGTGATCCGCAACGCATCGGCGGTGCGTGTGTCGTCATCGCCCGACGACGAGCTGCCCGATCGTGCCCGCCTCGGCGCACGCGTCGATGCGCTCGTCGCCCGCGGCGCCGTGCACCTCGTCGACTCGTTCGAGATCGCCGCCGTCGAACCGGCGGGCAGCGGCGTCCGTCTCCTCGGCACCCGTCGCGACGAGCCGTTCTCTCTCGACGCCGACGTCGTCGTGAACGCGACCGGCTTCCGGCCCGATCTGGCGATGCTGCGCGAGATCCGGCTGGAACTGGATGCCGTGGTCGAGGCGCCTCGCCGGTTGGCACCGCTGATCGACCCGAACGATCACTCGTGCGGCACGGTGGCGCCGCACGGTTTCCGCGAGTTGTCTCACCCCGAGCCGGGCTTCTTCATCGTCGGCATGAAGTCGTACGGCCGCGCCCCGACGTTCCTGCTCGCAACCGGATACGAACAGGTGCGCTCCGTGACCGCCTGGCTCGACGGAGATGTGGATGCCGCGCAGCAGGTTCGGCTGCAGCTGCCGGCGACCGGCGTCTGCTCGTCCGACGGATGCTGCGCATGATCAACGAAGGGCGGGCCACGACCCGCCCCGCGGTGCTGTTCGTCTGCGTGCACAACGCCGGTCGCTCGCAGATGGCCGCCGGCTGGCTGCGGCGTCTTGCCGGTGACCGGGTCGAGGTGCTCTCGGCCGGCTCTGAGCCGGCCGAGAGGGTGAACCCCGTCGCGGTGGCGGCCATGCGCGAGGTCGGCATCGACATCACCGCGCACGCGCCGCGCGTGCTCACGCCCGACGACGTGCAGCACGCCGATGTCGTCGTGACGATGGGATGCGGCGATGCCTGCCCCGTCTATCCGGGAAAGCGATACGAGGACTGGGTGCTCGTCGATCCGGCCAGGCAGCCGATCGAGGTGGTGCGCGGCATCCGGGATCGGATCCGTGAGCGGGTCGAAGCTCTGATCGCGTCGCTGGGCTGAGCGTCTCGGGGATGGCGTCTCCGCGCTGAACGCCTTCGGGCCGCACCTTCCCTCTTGTCGCCCGACGGCGGGCGGCGTACGGTGAGCGCGTCACTCAGCGAAGGAGCGGGAATCATGTCTCACGGTGACATCACGCACGTCGAGATTCCGGTGTCGGACTTCTCGGCGGCGACACAGTTCTACGGCGCGGTATTCGGGTGGAACATCGCCGAGAGTCCGGGCTTCGAGGGCTACCCGATGTGGCGGGCGCCGAACGGCATCAGCGGCGGAGCGCTCGTCGAACGCACGGCCGAGTTCACGCAGCCGCGCAGCGCGGTCGAGGTCGACTCGATCGACGAGACGCTCGCCCGCGCCGAGTCCTCGGGTGGCCGGGTGCGCACGCCGAAGACCGCGATCACCGACACGAGCTGGTGGGCGGTCTTCGAAGACCCCGACGGCAACCTCATCGAGGTGTATGAGTCCGCGGCCTGACGGCGCGCGGAACGTGCAGCAGACTCGACGAGCCGTGCCGGTCGTTGCTCGTGGCATCCAGCACCATCTGTGGCAGCCGCCGCGGCAGGGTGATCGCGAGGTAGCCCAGGTCGATCGCCTTCTCGGGTGTACTGACGGTGACCGACCGCGTCACCGTCCACGCGCCGCTGCGGCTGACCGAACTCGCCTCGCGGGTGCCGCCGGTGATGCGGCCGGCTTCCCACCCCGGGCCGCTGACCCGGTCGTGCACGGTGCCGTCCGATGCCCACTCCCACAGGCTCGCGCCCAGCGCCGGCGGGTCGGCCGTCGCGTCGTAGCGCCATCCGTTGGCGGCGGCGAACCGGGCGATGCCGTCGGACTGGGCGAGCAATTCGGTGCCGTCGGGGGCGACGTCGGTCATGCGTTCTCCTGCCGAGGGGAAGAGGGGATGCCGCCGCCCGGCGCCGGCGCGTCGTCGAGGGTCAGCTGCAGAAAGACGAGGTCGAGCCAGCGCCCGAACTTGGCGCCCACCTGGGGAAGTCGGCCCACCTCGGCGAATCCGAGGCGCTCGTGCAAGGCGATCGACCCGGTGTTGGCGGCCTCGATGCCGGCGACCATGACGTGCACGCCGGCTTTTCGCGCGCGGGCGAGGAGCACCTCCATCAGCGCACGGCCGATGCCGCCGCCACGCTGGTCGCCCCGCACGTAGACCGAGTGCTCGACGGTGTGGCGGTACCCGTCGTGCGGGCGCCAGGGGCCATAGCTCGCATAGCCGATCGCCTGGTCGAGGTCGTCGACGGCCACGAGCACCGGAAGGCCGGTGGCCTGCCGGTCGGCCGCCCAGGCCTCGCGCTCGGCGACGTCGACCGGGTCGTCGTTCCACACCGCGGTAGTGTGCACGACGGCGTCGTTGTAGATCGCGGCGATCGCCGCGGCATCCTCCGGTCTTGCATCGCGGATGCGCATCGCCGTCCCCTTTCGCCGCGGTGAGTTTAACCGCACGCCGACCCCATTGCCGACGTGATGACCGCCGCGGGACAATGCCCGCATGAGCACATGGAACCCCACCACCCTGACGCAGCTCGCGGCCGCCGACGAGGTCCAGGTCGCGGCGGCGTACGCGGAGGGTTACGGCTCACCGGTGACGATCTGGGATGTCTGCGTCGACGGCGAGCTGTACATCCGCGCGTACACCGGCGACAAGTCCCGCTGGTACCGCGCCGCGCGGGAACTCGGTGCCGGACGCCTCACGGCCGGCGATCTGAGCGTCGACGTCACCTTCGACCCCGACGTCGATCCGCGGCTCGACGCCGACATCGACGCGGCGTACCACGCGAAGTACGACCCCAGCCCGTCGGTACCCGCGATGGTCGGCGACGCCGCACACGCGCACCAGCTGCGCGTCGTTCCGGTCTGAGCTGCGGCGCCAAGCCGGCGGCCGGGCGCCTGGCCTCTGCTACTCGCCTCTGCTACTGACCGGTGGCGCGCTCGATCGACATCACGAGGATGACCCGGTCGGCCTTGTCGGGCGGCGGCGTGGTGCTCGGGTTGCCGTACCGGTTCTGCAGCCGCACGTAGAACGCACCCTCCGGGTCGGGGACAACCTCGATCAGGCGGCCGGCGACTTCGATGTAGCGCACCGCCTCGTCGGGGTCGACGACCGACAGCGCCATCGACGGGTTGTGCTGCAGGTTGCGGTACTTCTGGCGCTTGGTGGTGTGGGTGAAGCGTACGTGTTCACCGTCGAACTCGAACCACATCGGATTCACCTGCACGGTATCGTCCGGACGGATCGTTCCCAGGTGACCGAAAAGCGGCTCCTCGAGGAGGTGCCGACGCCCGGCGGGCAGGATCGCATGGAGATCATCGCTCATACCTCCACCCTGCCAAACGTCTGCGCCCCCGTGGGCAGGAAGCGCGGTGCGGCGGCGGACCGCGACCCACGGCCCGCTTGCTCGACGTTGACCACCGCCGCGGGAGCGTCAGCACCGTGCTCCTGACCGCACCAGCGCATGCGCAGTTGGTGTCGCTCATGGCCGATGCGGGCGACGACGCGGACGCCCGGGCCGACGCTGCCATCAGCGCGCTCCTCTACCGGGTGCTCACCCGTCGACCGATCGACGGCGACGTCGTCGCGGCGCTCGTGCGCCTGTTGGGATGACGGGCGTGGCGCGAGGGTAGTGGCACACCGCGAGAACGCATTGAACTTCCCGTTCACACAGCCGGGCCGACAACCGGGAACCGAGGTGATGCCGGTGTGTGAACAGGAAGTTCAATGCCGTTCTGAGAGGGTGTCGACCGGCTCCGCCGGAGGCTTGGCCGCTGGCTCGCCCGGAGGCCCGGCCGGAGGCTCGGCCGGAAGCTCCCCTGGAGGCCCAGCCCGGCCTTCCCCATCACGGCCGCGCGGGGCGGCGCGGACGACCGCGCGGCTACCGAGCCGCGGCATCCACCCCTTCATCCGACGCCTCGGCGAGCACCCTTTCAGCCGACGCCACGACGCTCTTGCGCGACGAGGTGAACGCCGCGAGCACCGCGGCCACGACAGCGACCCCGCAGCCGATGAGCAGCGAGATGCGGATGCCCGCCAGCGTCGGCACGGTGTATTCGCCCAGTGGCGTGCTCAGCTGCGCGAGCACCACACCGAGCACCGCAGCCGATGCGGTCGTGCCGAACGAGCGCATGAGGGAGTTGAATCCGTTGGCGGCCGCCTTGTCTTTCGCGGGCGTGGTCGCCATGATGAGCGCGGGCATCGCGCCGTAGGCGAAGCCGACACCGGCGCTGGCCAGCGTGCTGGTGAGCATGAGACCGACGAGCGAACCGGTCACCAGCGTCGAGGCTCCGTAGCCCAGCGCGATGATGATCGAGCCGATCACGAGCGTGGTCTTCGCACCGTAACGTCGGGTGACCCGGCCGCCGAGCGGCGAGACCGCCATCATCCCGAGGCCCATCGGAGCCATCCACAGACCCATTTGCAGCATGGTCTGGCCGTGGCCGTACCCGGTCTCCGCCGGCAGCTGCATGAGCTGTGGAATCACCAGTGACTGTGCATACATCGCGAAGCCGACGAGCACCGAAGCGAGGTTCGTCAGCAGCACCGGACGGCGCACCGTGGCGCGCAGGTCGACGAGGCGATGTGGGGTGCGCAGCTCCCACCAGCCCCAGACAATGAAGACGATCACCGAGCCGATGAGCAGTGACAGCGTGAGCGCGCTGGCCCAACCCCATTCTGACCCCTTCGAGACGCCCAGCAGCAGGGCGACGACGCCGATGGCGAGCACGACGGCGCCCGCGTAGTCGAAGCTGCGGGATGCCGCGGGCCGCGCCTCGTCGCGCGGCACGATCAGCCACGAGAAGAGGATCGTCAGCGCCGTCAGCACCGCGACGACCCAGAACAGCACACGCCAGCTCGCGTACTGTGCGACGCCGGCTGCCAGCGGCAGGCCGAGCGCCCCGCCGATGCCCATCGACGCGCTCATCAGCGCAACAGCGCCGTGCACCTTCTCGTGCGGCAGCACGTCGTGGAGCAGGCTGATGCCCAGCGGCACGGTTCCGGCCGCGATGCCCTGCAGGCCGCGTCCGATGATCATCGGCACGACGCCTCCGGCCAGGGCGCAGACCACCGAGCCGATGAGCATCGGGACGAGGGCGATCAGCAGGATCTTCTTCTTGCCGTACATGTCGCCCAGGCGCCCGACGATCGGCGTCGCGACGGCACCGGTGAGCAGTGTGACGGTGATGATCCATGAGGCGTTCGTGCTGCTGGTGTCGAAGATGACGGGCAGCTCTGCGATGAGCGGAACAACGAGGGTCTGGGTGAGTGCGCCGAGAATGCCGGCGAAAGCGAGCACGGTGATGAGCCGACCGCTCTTGATGGTAGGCGTGGTCGTGGTCATAAGTCCTCTGCGTGCGAATAAGTGTGCATTATGCACATGCCATGCACTATACACATACGAGTTAGACTCAGAGCACGGGGAGGAGGCGGAATGACCACGCCGCACGAACGGATCAACCAGGGCTTTCTGCTGATCGGCCGCAACTTCACTGACATCACGCGGCGCGACAGCCGACTCGACCGCAGCGCGATGACGCTGCTCGCCTGCCTCGACGCGGGCGGGCCGATGACCCTCGCCGAGCTTTCGGCGGTGCTGGGCCGCGACGTGTCCACGCTCAACCGGCAGACCGCCGCGCTATTGCGGCGCGACCTCGCTGAGCGCATCCCCGACCCCGCCGGTGGGATGGCGCGCAAGTTCCGGATCTCGACCGAGGGTGCGCGGCGGCTCGCCGACGAGCGGGCCAACAACTTGCGGGCCACGAAGGTGCTGCTCGACGGATGGACCGACGCCGAGATCGAGAGCTTTGCGGCGGCCCTCGAGCGCTACAACGCCGCGATCGAAGAGCGCAGCGGGCGCCACTGGCCAGCTAGCGACAAGGCCTGATCCGGCACTGTGCACCGCCCAGTGCGGCGGCCCAGAGCAGACAACCAGCGCCGATCCGACGCCACCCTCGCCCGAGGCGAGGGGATCTGCCGACGCGAGGAGGCTTTCGCGCGAGATCGCCCTCGCGTCGTCCAATCCCCTCGCCCGAGGCGAGGAGATGTGGAGGCCGCGGCATCCCCCATTCACACCCCATTCTCAGCGATATATCGTTCACTATCGTCAAGGCCCCGCTTTGGGACCTGTCTCGAACCGAGGAGCATCATGAACGATTCATCGACAGGCGGGCGTTTCGACGCCGGTGGGCACGGCTTCGGACGCCCTGATTTCAGCCAGTTCGGCGCAGGAATGTGGGATGCCGTCGGCAACCTTCGCGACATGTTCGAACAGCGCGTCGGGCCGAGGATGGGGCGCGGCGACGTCCGTGCGGCGATCCTCGCGCTGCTGCTCGAGAAGCCGATGCACGGCTACCAGCTGATCCAGGAGATCGAAGAGCGCTCCGGCGGCTCGTGGAAGCCGAGCCCGGGCTCGGTCTACCCGGCCCTGCAGCTGCTCGCCGATGAAGACCTCGTCAGCGTCACGGAGTCGGACGGCAAGAAGACCTACGCGCTCACCGACGACGGCCGCGCACAGGCCGAGGCGGCCGAGGGTCCGGCGCCCTGGGAAGGACCGGCCAGCCGCACCGAGCACATGGCCGCCCTGCCGAAGGCGGGTGCCAAGCTCGCCGAGGCCAGCATGCAGGTGATGCGCAACGGCACGTCCGCCCAGAAGGAGCAGGCCATCGCCGTGCTCGATGACGCGCGCCGCAAGATCTACGCGATCCTCGCGCAGGACTGACGGGATGCCGCACGACGGCCCGCCCGCGCCCGCACCGGGCGCCCCGGCCGCGACCGCGCCGCCGCCCGCGCGCGCGACGACCGCGGCATCCCCCCGCGCCCGGTACCGGCGGATCATGCGCTTCGCCACCCGGTACATCGTGCAGGAGTGGTGGTTCGCGCTGGTGCTGCCGCGCATCGGGCTGGGCGACCTCGCACGGCGCGGACGCCCGGCGCGCTTCGCGCGCATCGCCGCGCGGTTCCATGTGCTGGCCGTTGAGCTCGGCGGGCTCATGATCAAGGTCGGGCAGTTCCTCTCGTCGCGCCTCGACGTGCTGCCGCCCGAGATCACGAGCGAGCTCGAGTCGCTGCAAGACGAAGTGCCGCCGGTGCCGTTCGAGCCGATCCGCGCGCTGGCCGAGGCCGAGCTGGGCGTGCCGCTCGACCGGGCGTACGCGTCGTTCGACCGCGAGCCGGTGGCTGCGGCATCCCTCGGCCAAGTGCACCGCGCGCGACTGTCGCCCGACGACGCAGCGCAGGCCGGGTTCGCGGACGTCGTCGTGAAGATCCAGCGACCCGGCATCGACGAGATCATCGATGTCGACCTCCGCGCGCTGCGCCGCATCGCCCGGTGGCTCGCGCGCATCGGGTTCATCGCGCAGCGCGTGGACCTGCCCGCGCTCGTCGAGGAGTTCGCCGCCACAAGCCGGCAGGAGGTCGACTACCTGCACGAAGCCGCCGGGGCGGAGCGCTTCGCCGGCGCGTTCGCCGGCGACCCCCATGTCGAGGCCCCGGTGCCGGCATGGGAGCGGACGACCCGCCGCGTGCTCACGCTGTCGGATGTCACGGCGATAAAGATCAGCGACCACGCGGGGCTGCGCGCGGCGGGCATCGACCCGCACCGGGTCGCCGAGGCGCTGGCCGCGGCGATGTTCGACCAGCTGTTCCGCGACGGGTTCTTCCACGCCGACCCGCACCCCGGCAACATCTTCGTGACGCCCCGCCCCGGCACCGCCCGAGGCTGGGCGCTCACGTTCGTCGACTTCGGCATGATGGGCGAGATTCCCGACACGCTGCGCAGCGGCCTGCAGAAGCTGCTCATCGCCGTCGCCGCACGCGATGGCAAGGGACTCGTCGCCGCGATCAGCGGCATGGGCGTGCTGCTGCCCTCGGCCGACGAAGCTCAGCTCGAGAAGGCGATGACCGAGCTGTTCGCGCGGTTCGGCGGCATGGCGATCTCCGACCTGCAGAACGTCGATCCGCACGAGTTCGAAGACTTCGCCCGCCGCTTCGGCGAGGTGCTGCGCACCATGCCGTTCCAACTGCCCGAGAACTTCCTGCTCGTGATCCGCGCCGCCTCGGTCACCTCGGGCGTGTGCAGCGCGCTCGACCCGCACTTCAACATGTGGAAGGCCGTCGAACCCTACGCGCAGCAGCTGATCCGCGATCAAGGGAAGACCGCGGTGCGGGATGCCGCACAGCACGCCCTCTCGTTCGCGCGCGTGGCGGCGGCCCTGCCGCAGCGGATCGACACGCTCGTGACGCTGCTGGAGAGCGGGCGCCTCCGCGCTGAGACGCCCGCGATCGACCGGCGGATGAGTCGCCTCGAGCGCGCCGCACGCCGGGTGGTGTCGGCGGTGCTGTTCGCCGGGCTTCTCATCGGCGGCATCCTGCTGCACCCGTCCGATGCGGTGTTCGGGGCCGTACTCATGGGCGTCTCAGTGCTGCCGCTGCTGCACACGCTGTTGGCCGGGATCGGCGGGCGCAGCCGGTCGTGAACGATTCGGACCTGTACGCCGCTTCGCGTGAGGCCGTGCTGTCGCCGGGCTCGGACTGCGAAGTGGCGCCCGCCGAGGGCTGAGCAGCCGCGTCAGACTTCGTCGGCGTCGGAGAGGTCTTCGACGCCGACCGGCGCCGTGCCGACGAAGTTCACGCCGATGCCGTACTCCGCGCCGACCTGCAGATCGCACTCAGCGAAGCGCAGCATCCACGTGCCGTCCTCCCACACGACCGCTTCGGGCACGTCGAACGCGTCGGTACTCAGACGGCCGAGGTCTGCGGCATCCAGCCCCCACTCGGGCGTGGCGAGTTCCGCGACGAGATACCGCGCTGCCGCCTCGGCGAGCGCGGCAAAGTCGGCGATGATGCCGGCAGCCGTCGCCAGGGTCTCGCTCGTGGGCACCGACGGCGGCTCGGTGAGGATGCTGACGGACCCGCCGGCGGGCAGCTCGGCGGCCCAGCACGCGAACTCGTCGGTGACAGCGGTGCTGTGCAACATCGTGCCGGCCGCGTCGAGAGGATCGGTGAGTGCGGCCATGTGGTCCTCCTCGGTGTGCCCGTCACGTCATTGCAGAGTCAAGCAGATCGGGCCTTCGGATGGCAGGGGGATGCCGCGGCCGCCGCCCGACTGGTGGTCACCGTCGTGATCTTCTCAGCAGCCTGCGGTAGCGTGTGCGTCATCGAAGTAGAAACGCGGCTGCGCCGACCCTGATCTTCAGGGCACCATGGCCGGCCGCGAGTACACGCGACCGCGACCGCGGCGCCACTTCTTCCCCGTGAAGGAGTGCTGATGTCTGTCTCTCGTCCGTCTTCGACCCGCTCTGCGGCGCCGCCGCAGACGCTCGGCCACGCCTGGATCGCCCTGACCGGCCTATCGGCGGTCTTCCTGTTCGAGATGCTCGACAACTCGATCCTCAATGTCGCGCTGCCCACGATCGGCCGCGAGCTGTCGGCGTCGTCAACAGCTCTGCAATGGATCACCGGCGTGTACGCGGTGGTCTTCGGCGGCCTGATGCTCGCCTTCGGCGCCCTCGCCGACAAGCTCGGGCGCCGCCGCATCATGCTGCTCGGCTTGATCGTGCTCGCGCTCGCAAGCCTCGCGACCGCGTTCGTCACAACCACCGGTGAGCTGATCGCGGTCCGTGCGGCGATGGGCGTGGCGGCGGCCATGACCACACCCGGATCGCTGGCGCTGGCCTTTCGGCTGTTCGACGACGACCTGCAGCGCGTGCGCGCGACCACGGTGATCTCCACAGTGGGTCTCGTCGGACTGGCGATCGGCCCGACCGCCGGTGGGTTCGCCCTCGCCCTTCTGCCGTGGCAGGCGTTGCTGCTGGTCAACGTGCCGGTCGCGGCTCTCGCGTACCTCGGCATCCGGCGCGGCATCCCGGCCGATGTCCCCGAAGAGCTGCACCACGACCCCATCGACGTCGCCGGCGCGCTGCTCGGCACCGCGACCATCGTGCTCGCCCTGGTGACGCCGACGCTGTTCGTCGACCTCGGAGCAGCATCGGCCTGGCCGTGGACCGGCGTGGCCGCGACGATCGTGGCCGCCGTGCTGTTCGTCGTGCGCGAGCGGCGGACGCGGCATCCCCTGCTCGATCTGCGTCTCGTCGCCCGGCCGCTGGTCTCGAGCGGACTCGCCTACAAGGCGGCGTCCGGGCTCGCGACCGCGGGACTGGGGTACCTCGTCACCCTGCGGCTGCAGTTCGGCTGGGGCTGGACGCCCGCGCAGGCGGCGCTCGGCATGCTGCCGCAGGTCGTCGTGCTCATCGCGGGCGGGGCAGTCATCGGCCCGCTCGTGCGCCGACTCGGCATGGGCGCGACCGCGTGGATCAGCGCGATAGCGACCGTCTGCGGCCTCGCGGTGTTCACCCTGCTCGGACCGCTCGGCTACGGCTGGGTCGCCGCGTCACTCGCGCTGGTCGCGCTCGGGATGCGGGTGGTCGGCGTGGTCGCCGGCACGAACGTCATGCGCGGACTGCCCGAGAACCGCACGACGATCGGCGCCGCGCTCGTCGACACCGCGAGCGAGGTCACGACCGGACTGGGCATCGCACTGAGTGGCACCGTCATCGCCGCGCTGTTTGCCGGAAGCATCGCCGACCCAGGATGGACGGCCCTGCAGCACGCGCAGTTCTCTTCCGGCGTCGCGTGGGCCGGCGGCGCGCTCACCGTCCTGGCGGCGGCGCTCGTCGCGTTCGGGATGTGGCGGGGGCGCGGCGCGACGGCCGCCTGACCGGGGCGCGGAGGCTGCGTCTGCGTGACGGGGCGCGGGCTGCCGTGAGCCGGTCGCGGGGGCGGCATCTGCGCGACCGCGCGCGGCTGCCGTGAGCCCCTCAGCACGCGAGAACACGCCTATGCACGCCTATGGGCGGTAAAAGCGTGCACGAGCGTGGTCTCGCGGGGACGGAGATGAGCCCTCGGGGGCCTGCGCCCTCCCACTCACATCGGCACCTCTACGGGCATGTGACTTTCCGCTCACGCAGGCACCTCTGCGGGCATGTGACTTCCCGCTCACACGCGAGTCGTCATGGTCATCGACGCTGCCGGCCGCGTCTGGTCACTCCACGGGCGGTGCGTGCGTCGCATCGGGATCGGCGCCGCGCCGCACCAGCTCGGCGCGGGCTCGGGCGAGGCCGCCGTGCTCGAGTCCGGCGAGCGCAGAGTGTCCCTCCCACACCGTGCGTCCGCGGCGGCGCACGGTGATGTAGAGCGAACCGGCGAGGTGCTCGAGCGCTCCGGCCACGTTGCGATGCTCGCTGGGCAGCGGCACCGGCAGGATGTGGGATGCCGCTCGCGGCGCCTGTGCGCGCACCTCGATCGACCAGCCGTGGGCGTCGGCACGCAGCATCCACGTCTCGTCCGTCACGGCGGCGCGGACGGGACTCGTGCCGGGATTGCCGAGCCGGATGGTGCGGCCGCCCGGCAGGCGCACGACCAGGGCCGTGACCTCGGTGTGCAGCGGCCCGGCGTGCACCTGGCCGCCGGCGAACGCGACGCACGCGTCGGGTTCAGCGAAGCCCTGCGCCTGCCCCCACCACCACGAGTCAGGAAAACCTTCGCGCCCCCAGTTCTTCTCGGCGTAGATCTGCGCGCCGTCGAGGGTCCAGGTCTCGGTGCCGACGGTCGCGGTGCCGGTGGCGCGCCCGCCGAGCAGCCAGGGGTGCCAGTACTGATTCAGTCCGGGAACCATATGAAAGACGCTCGACCCGCCGAACACGCGGTGCGGCCAGGGCACGGGGTCGGTGATGGTGACGTCGAGCCGCGCGTCGGAACCGAGGTCGACGTGCAGGTGCCGGTCATCGCCGTCGAACGCCGAGCCGGCGCTCGCACCAATGTGGTGCGGGTCGGCATGCGCGTGCGGGTGCGCGACCGCGCGAAGGAACCCGCCCGGATGCGCGGCGAAGCCGAGCGTCGCCCACGCGCCGTCGGGCCCGCGGTTGACGCCGTTCAACGCGATGAGCACTCGACCGGTCGCGGGGTCGGTGATGCGCCAGAAATAGCCCTCCATCGCGACGCCGAGGTGCGCGGGCAGTGAACTCTGGAAGGGCAGGTCGGCTCCGGTCGACCGATACCACCCACGCAGGCCCATGATCGTCAGACGGCTGCAGCCAGCCGGGAGCCGAGGGAGACGATCAGATCGCGGTCACCGGGCACCTCGGGCGTCCACGGGACCGCAGGCAGGCGGTCGCGCGTCTTGTCGAGGTAACGCGGGATCACGTGCAGGTGGAAGTGGAACACCGTCTGCCAGGCATCGGCCCCGCACGAGTTGAGCAGGTTGACCCCGTCGGCTCCGAACTCGTCCACGGCGTCGCGCGCGAGCCGTTGCGCCATGAGCGTGACCGCCGTGAGGTCTTCGGGCGGGATGTCGAGCAGATCCGCGCTGTGCGCCTTCGGGATCACGAGCAGGTGCCCGTCGGACACAGGGTTGATGTCCATGAACGCGAGCGTGCGCTCGTCTTCGGCCACGATCACGCTCGGGGCAGTGCCGGCCACGATGGCGCAGAAGATGCAGTCGGTCATGTCCGCGACGCTATCGCGTCAGGGAACCTCGTGCACTGTTCGGCTGAGTGGACGCACATCGGCGTTGCGGCCGCCGCGCGTGTGGGATCGCGGCCACCGTCGCACCCCGGCCAAGCGGAATGGCCCGTGATTCCACAGCGTCCCGTGCCGCGCCGGGACCATGCCGTTGCGAGCAGGGGCGCCCCCTTACAGCCCCTCAACCTCGTAACGCCGCTCGATGCCGGCGGTCGCGCGTCCCCACGCCGAGCCGGCGACACGCTGCTGATGAGCGCGGAAGGCCGCGGCATCCACGAATCTCTCCTCGACCGTCCACACGAGCGGGTCGGCCGCGGGTGCGACCTCGAACGACACGCAGCCGCGCTCGGCGCGGGTCAGTTGCACATGCTCGGGAAGGCACGACGCGACGATCGCCGCCTCGCGCGCGTTGCGACATACCAGGGTGCCGGAGAGGTGGATGCCGCTCATCCGCCGATTCTCTCGCACAGCGCACAGCCCAGTCCCCGCGCAGGATCATTCCCGGGTGGCGCGCGACGCTCCGCATCGGCCAGGCTGTTACTCGATGAGGGACTGGACCGACACCGCCGACGCCTACGCGCTCTCCTTCGCCCGCCTCTGCGCGGGCGCCGTGCCGCACATCCTGGATCGGGCACCCGCGCCGAGCACCGCACTCGACGCCGGAACCGGCACGGGCACGGTCGCCGCGGCGCTCGCGCAGGCGGGCCACACGGTGGAGGGGGTGGATGCCGCGGCCGACATGGTCCGGCACGCACGCGCCGCGCACCCCGCGGTGACGTTCACCGAGGCATCCCTGCCCGACCTTCCCTTCACGAGCGGGCGCTTCGACCTGACCGTCGCGAACTTCGTGGTCAACCACGTGCCGGAGCCCCGCGCGGCCGTCGCCGAGCTCGCCCGCGTGACCTCGCCGGGCGGCCGCGTCATCGTCACGATCTGGCCGAGCGCTCCGATCAGCGCGATGAACGCCCTCTGGAACGAGGTCATGGCCTGCGCGGGCGCGACGCCGCCGCCCGGGCAGCGGCTGACACCCACCGACGATTTCGCGCGTACTCCCAATGGACTGCGGTCGCTCCTCGCAGAGGGAGGGCTGGTGGATGCCGCAGCCGACGAGATCTCGTGGAACTTCGTGATCCCCGCCGAAGATCTCTGGCGCGGCGTCGAAGCCGGGATCGCGACCGTCGGCGCGACGTATCGCGCGCAGGACGAAGCGGGCCAGGCTGCGATGCGGCGGGCGTTCGAAGAGGTGTCGGGCGGCGGCATCCTGACCCTTCCTTCGACCGCGATCATCGCAACCGCGTCTCGACGCTGAGGCTGTCGGCACCCACACCTAGACTCACGTCATGTCGTTCGGCACGCTCGAAACCCCCGTGGGCACCCTGGGAGTCACCGCCGCCGGGGGCGCGATCACGAGCGTCGGGTGGGTGCACGCCACAGCCGAGCAAGACGTCGACGGGCTTGTCGCCGAGGCGCTGAACCAACTCGAGGCCTACTTCGCCGGTCAGCTGCGCCGGTTCGATGTGCCGTTCGATCTCGGCAAGCAGACGGAGGCGACCCGCGCCGTGCTGATGACCCTCTACGACACGGTCGGGTACGGCGACTCGATCACGTACGGGCAGCTCGCCGAGCGCAGCGGCACAGACGTCCCGGCGCGCGGCATCGGTGCGATCATGGGCGCCAACCCTGTGCCGCTCATCGTGCCGTGCCACCGCGTGCTCGCCAGTGACGGGCTCGGAGGCTATTCGGGCGGCGCACCTGGCGAGGGCCTGGTCACGAAGCGCCGACTGCTCGAATTCGAGGGCGCCTTGCCCGCACCGCTGTTCTGAGATCGAGGAGATCCCTTGCGCCCATTGACCGTGTGCAATTTCGTCACTGTGGACGGACGCTACGAAGACGACGACCATGACATCCTGTCGTTCTTCGAGCACCAGCATCCCGACTACCACGAGGCCGACAGCTACGACTTCTACACGACCGAGCTCATGCGGGCATCCGACACGCTGCTGCTGTCGGGGCGCACGTCGGCGCTGAACAACCTGAGGTACTGGCAGGGTGCGCGGACGGATCCGGATGCCACGGCCATCCGCCGCGAGTTCGCCGAGCTGATAGCCACCATCGAGACCGTGATCGTCTCCGACACGATCACCGACGCCGACATCGAGCCGTTCCCGAATGCACGGATCGTGCGCATAGCGGATTCGCGCGACGAGGTCACCCGGCTCAAGCAGGCGCCCGGCCGCGGCATCCTGGTCCTTCTCGGCCGCGTGCTGTGGAACGGACTGATGCACGCGGGGCTCGTGGATGAGCTGCACCTCGTGACGTTCCCGCTCATCGCGGGGTCGGGCGTGCCGCTGTTCGACGAGCGGCCGCCGGTCGCGCTCAAGCTGCTCGGCACGCGGGCGTGGGAGGAGTCGGGCAACGTGCTCATGCGGTGGCGAGTGGACCGGGTGAGTCAGGGCGACCCGGCGGGCGAGGTCGCGTGACGTGGTCTCGCCCCAGGCGTTGAGCGAGGCCGACCGCCGCATCGTCGCGGCGTGGGCGGCCGACTGCGCCGAGCGCGTGCTGCCGCTGTTCGAGGCAGAAGCTCCCGACGACGACCGCGCCCGCGACGCGATAGCGCGTGCCCGCGCCTTCTCGCGCGGCGAGTTGGGCGCTGCGGAAGAGATCCGCCGCCGGTTCGTCGCGGGGCGGGCGGCGGCGTCGGCGCAGACGCCGGCCGGAGTGGCCGCGGCGCGCGCAGCCGCGCAGGCTTCGGGCGTCGCGCACATGGGCGCACACGCACTGGGCGCGGCCGCCTACGCCGCGAAGGCCGCAGGCCTTGCCGCGGCGGACCGCGCCGGGGCGGCCGACTCCGCGGCGATCGATGCCGAGATCGCCTGGCAGCTCGCCCGCCTGTCACCCGAGGCGCACGCGGCGCTACGCACCTTGCCACGGCTCGGCGAAGACAGCTCAGGTCCGCTCGGACCGGGGCTTCTGGCGTCTGGCGTGCTCGGCGATGTGATCCGCCGCGTTCAGGCGGCGCTGTGAGCTGCGATCGCCCCACGTTTCGCCTCCGGGTGCGCCGCGCGGAGAGCCTTGGAACGACGCGAAGCTGGTCAGCTCTCCGTATCGGTCAACTCGGGCACGGCTTCGATACTGCCGATCGCCTCACCGCACGACGCGGTACCGCGAGAACACCACCCCCGACCCGAACTCACGTGTCTCGACGCGCTCAAGGTCGATCCGCGGCAGGCCGCGAGGAAAGTACGGGATGCCGCCGCCCACGACGACCGGATGCACCGTGATCCGATACTCGTCGATCAGCCCCGCTTCCGCGGCCTTGGCCGCGAGGGTTGCGCCGCCGATCGCGATCTCACCGTCCCCGGGCTCCGCTCGCAGGCGCGCGATCTCGTTGCCGACGGACCCGGTGGCCAGCCGCGCATTGCCCTGCAACGACGTCAGCGTCGACGAGAACACGACCTTCGGGAGAGCCCTCCACAGTGTCGCCCATTCGCTCGTCGAGTAGTCGGACGACTCATCCTGCTCGTCGCTCTCCCAGTAGAGCATCGTCTCGTAGAGCCGCCGCCCGAGCAGGTGCACACCGAGCGGCCGCGTCAGGTCGGTGATGAACCGGAACCATTCCTCGTCCGGCGCTGTCCAGCTGAAGTCACCGTCCGGCCCGGCGATGTACCCGTCGAGCGAGACGCCCATTGTGTAGGTGACGAGGTGCATCTATGCCTCCTGACCGTGTGTCGCGGGCCGACATCTCAGGGTACGTCGACCTCGACGGCTGCCGTAAGGGGACCGGCGCCGAGCTGTCTTGACCGAGCCGTGCGCGCGAGACGCAGCGCCCCGCCCAGCAGGGCGACGGCCAGCACAGCGGTGAGCACGGTGGTGCCCGCGACAAGCTGCAGCACCACGGCGCCGAGCCCAAGGAGCACCGCCATCGCGCCTCGCGTCGTGGACGGTGTGGATGCCGGTATCCGGCGTCGCTCGCAGCCGGCCAGCGCCACGGCGACCGCCGCGACAAGCCCGAGCGCCGCGGCGATCCACAGCGGCCGCGTCAGCCACCACAGCATCGAAGAGGGCGCGGGCAGCGGCATCCCGAACCGGATCGCCCCGAGCGCGCTCACACCGGCCATCGCCAGCAGCACCGGCATGTGCCACAGATAGATCGTCATGGTGCGTGCGGTCACAAACCGGGTGAACGCGGCGACCCGCGGGCGGGCGCTCAGCGCCCGCAGCCGACGGCGCAGCAGCGAGAGCACCATGGTCTGGGCGAGACCGAGCAGCAGCAGGGCGGTCGTCGGAGGGTTGAGGTTCTCGAGCATATCGGGCGAGAACACGCCGGCGACCACGGCGAGCGCAAGCAGGCCGACCGCCGCACCGGCCACGGCCGCCCGGGTGCGAGAGGGCAATGCGTCGATGTGGCCGTCGGCGATGAAGAAGCCGAGCTGCTGCAGCGCTAGCCACACGAACGCGAGATTCAGGAACCCGAGCATGTCGAGACCGCTGAGGTCGCGCACGGCATCGACGGCGACGGCCGCCGCGACGAGGGCCAGGATGCTGCGCGCCGGCGCCCGCTCGTGCGCCCTGTGCAGCAGTGGCAGCAGCGCCTGGCAGAGAAGGAACACGCCGAGGAACCAGAGGGGCTGGCTGTACCGGAACCCGGCGATCTGCACGATGTCGCCCGCAACGCCCGCCGCGGCGAGCGCCGCCAGCCCCACCCCGACGGCGCCGATCGAGAGCACCGCCGGCAGCAGCAGGCGATGCACGCGCGCGGCGACGAAGTCGAGTCCACTGCCGCCCCGCTCCCGTGCGCGACGATACGCCGTCGCGCCGGCGAATCCACCGATCACGAAGAAGACCGGCATGATCTGCGCGACCCAGGTGAGCGGCACCACCCACGCGGTGCCCTCGGCGGCGTTCTCGAAGACCGGACCCGCCGGGCCGATCGATACCCCCACCATGAGTGCGTGCAGCACGACGACCACGACCACGCACAGCGCGCGAACCAGGTCGATGCCGCTGTCACGTGGGCGTGCACGTGGCGGTGCGACGAACGCGGTGGGGGCGACGGCCATGGAGTCCTCCTCGGGTGGGTCCCCAGGAGGTTATGGATGCGGTATCCCGCCTCGCATCACACGCCGGTATCGTCCGCCCCGTACGACGGGAGGAGATCTGGGCGCCTACCGGTCGGCGGCGCGAGACGTCAGCGCGGGAATGACGACCCGGTCGACGAGCTCGACGACCTCGGCCTCGGTGAGCGTCCGGCGCTGTGACGTCAGGGTTTGGAAGGCCACCGCGGGCACGATGGTCGCGACGAGGTCGACCGGTGCGTCGTCCGCAAGCTCGCCACGCTCGATCGCGCGGGCCATGACGCGGTACAGCACGTCGACAGGCGGGCGCCCGACGGACTCGTAGGCCGCCGCGCGCAGGGCCGAGGCATTCTGCGCCTCCGCCAGCACGTTCGCGAGCACCCGTGCATCGCGGTCGTCTCGGCCCGAGTAGTGGCCGATGGCCACGAGCAGGTCTCCGCGGAGGGTGCCCGTGTCGGGAACCTCCGGGGCGAGATACAAGCGCCGCACCGCGGCGACGACCAGCTCGGTCTTACCCGCCCAACGGCGGTAGATCGCGGCTTTGCCGCAACCGGCGGCGGCGGCCACGGCATCCACCGTCATCGCCGTCGGCCCCTTCTCGGCGAGCAGGTCGGCCGTCGCATCGAGGATGCTCGCGTCGACGTCCGGATCACGCGGACGCCCCACAGGCGATGCGATGCTCATGATGACACTTTACATTTCGAAACTGGGGAGTACCGTATGTACTTACGGAACTAGCGAGTTTCGTAAAGTCAACGGGAGGTCGCCATGACCGGAACATCCTCTTCACCGCTCGCCGACGCAGCGCCGACACCGGCACGTGCGTCGCTCGGCTACCGCATCGGCGTTCTCACGGCAGCGATCGTCGTCGCCGTCGCGCTGAACGCCGGGATCGCCGCGATCGCCGTGGCAGCCGGGGCGCCGCCGCAGTTCGCGCCGCTCACTCTGCCCGTCTACGCCGCGTTCACGATCGTGCCGATGCTGCTCGGGTGGTTCGCCTGGCGCGCGGTGTCACGGCGCGTGAGCAATCCGCGCCGCACCATGCCGCTGCTGGCCGCGGCGGTGCTCGTCGTCTCGTACATTCCGGACGTGCTGTTGCTGGTCACCGGATTCATCCCGGGCACGACGGTGGCAGGAGTCGTCGCGCTCATGGCCATGCACGTGGTCGTGATCAGCGTCGCCCTCGCCGGGTACACGCTCGCCGGGCGGAGGTGACGGCCGCCGAGAACGACGGCGCAGCGCCCGAACCGATAGGGTCGGGCACAGTCGAGGGGAGCGCAGCCGATGGACGCGAAGCCGCTGGTGGTCGTGATGGGAGTGTCGGGCTCGGGCAAGAGCACGATCGGCTCGGCTCTGGCCGAGAAGCTGGGAGTGGCGTTCATCGACGGTGACGATCTGCACCCTCAGGCGAACGTCGACAAGATGCATGCGGGCCATCCGCTCACCGACGACGACCGGTGGCCCTGGCTTGCCCGTGTCGGTCAGGCACTGGACGATGCCGGTGACGACGGGCTCGTGATCGCCTGCTCTGCGCTCAAACGCAGCTATCGCGATGCGATCCTGAGCGAGGAGCCGCGTGCGCTCTTCCTGCACCTGACCGCGTCACAAGGGCTCATCGCCGGCCGACTCGAGCACCGCGACGATCACTTCATGCCTCCCGCGCTGCTCGACTCGCAGTTCGAGACGCTCGAGCCGCTCGGCGACGACGAGCCGGGTGTCGCGGTCGACGTGGGAGAGGATGTCGCGCACGTGGTGAGCTCTTCCGTCGACGCGCTGCGCGTGCTTCAGCGACGCTGACCACCCCCTTGCCCGGCCCAAGACCGAGGGAGTAGACACACAGGCACACGAATCGAAACGGTCGTCACCGAGCCGAGGAGGAGCCATGCACACACTCGACAGATGGGTCAACGCGGCGGGAGGCATCGTCCGGCACGCGGAGGAGTCCGCCACCGACCCGTGGAACGGGCACGACACCCTCGTCATCATCGCCACGATCATCGGCATCGCACTGGTGGTCGTTCTCATCGTGTGGGCAAAGTTCCACGCCTTTCTCGCGCTGACCATCGCGTCTCTGTTCGTCGGCCTGGTTTCAGGCATCTCCGTCGAGAAGGTCACTGGGTCGTATGAGACCGGCGTCGGCGGCGTGCTCGGCTATGTGGGCGTGCTGATCGCGCTGGGCGCGATCCTCGGCAAGCTGCTCGCCGACTCGGGCGGCGCCGACCAGGTCGTCGATACACTGCTGCGCGGCCGGCCGGCGACCCTGCCGTGGAAGATGGCGCTCATCGCCGGGATCATCGGCATCCCGATGTTCTTCGAGATCGGGCTGGTGCTGTTGATCCCCGTGGTCATGCTGGCGGTCAGCCGCTCGAACTCGAAGGCCATGCGGCTGGGGATCCCGGCGCTGGCCGGGCTGTCGGTGCTGCACGGGTTCATCCCGCCGCACCCCGGGCCTCTGGCCGCCATCGGGGTGTTGGGCGCCAACGTCGGCACGACGCTCGCGTTCGGGCTCATCGTCGCGATCCCGACCGTCATCATCGCCGGTCCCCTCTTCGGCCAGCTCGCGGCCCGGATGGTGCCCGTCGGCGCGGGTGGTGCGGCGATCGCCGTGACCGGCGGCGGAGGCTCGGGCAAAGAACCCGAGAAGGTCGAAGCCGAGAATCTCAGCACGACGACGACCCTCGCGCAGGACCCGGGGGCGACACGTCGCCCGAGCTTCACGTGGACGCTCGTCACGATCCTCTCGCCGGTCGTGCTGATGCTGGCCAAGGCGGCGGCCGACCTCTGGGTGCCCGATGGATCCGTGCTGCGCCAGGTGCTCGACTTCATCGGCGACCCGGTCACGGCCCTGCTGATCGCCGTATTGCTGGCGATGGTGACGTTCGGCACCGCGGTCGGATTCTCACTGCCCGCGCTCGGCAAGAAGGTCGGCGAAAGTCTGCTGCCGATCGTCGGCGTCGTGTTCATCGTGGGTGCCGGTGGAGGCTTCAAGCAGGTGCTGGTTGACGGCGGCGCGGGAACCGCGATCGCCAAGATCGCCGTCGCCACGAGCCTGTCGGTCGTGCTTCTCGGCTGGATCATCGCCGTGCTCATCCGCCTCGCCACCGGATCCGCCACGGTGGCGACCGTGACCGCAGCGGGTATCATCGCCCCGCTCGCCGCCGATCTCGGCCCCGCGCACCTTGCCCTGCTCGTTCTCGCCGTGGGCGCGGGCTCGCTGTTCTTCTCGCACGTGAACGACGCGGGGTTCTGGCTGGTCAAGGAATACTTCGGGCTCACCGTCGGCCAGACCATCAAGACCTGGTCGATCATGGAGACTCTGATCTCCGTGGTCGGCTTCCTGATGGTCCTGCTGCTCTGGGCGTTCACCGGGTAGGGGAAGAGCGCGTGGGGATGTCTCTCAGATGGAGGTTGCTGCCACGCCGAGGGTGCCCGAAGGCTACCGCGAAGCACTCAGCGCGGTCTGACCGGCGACCCGCTTCGTCGACGCAACGGCCTCCCAGCCGAGCCACCCACCGCCGTGGAAGCTGGAGGAGCCGCCGGCGTTTCACGCCAGCGTCCGCTCGCGATGTATGACACCGACGAGTTGAGAACGGCGACGAGGGGGACGGCGAAGAAGGCGCCGGGTATGCCGGCGACCATCGAACCTGCCGCGACGGCGAGGACGACCGCAAGTGGGTGCACTTTGACGGCGTTGCCCATGACCAGGGGCTGCAAGACATGCCCTTCG
Source organism: Microbacterium horticulturae (assembly GCF_029094505.1). Taxonomy (NCBI): domain Bacteria; kingdom Bacillati; phylum Actinomycetota; class Actinomycetes; order Micrococcales; family Microbacteriaceae; genus Microbacterium; species Microbacterium horticulturae. The sequence continues at coordinate 3,570,741 of NZ_CP119108.1, forward strand.
ATCTGTTGAACGAGCAGGACGATGGCCAGCATGACGACGGCGATCAGCCAGCCGTTGTAGACGAGCGCGATCGTCGCGCTCGTCTACAACGCTCATCAGCAGCTCCGCGAGAACGTGATGAGCCATCTCGATCTTTCGGAGAACACCCCGGGCAAGCTCCTTCGCGCATACGTGCGCGCTATGACCTCAGGCTCGACAGCCACTGCGCAGTACTTCACCGCTGCGCCCACCTGGGCGGGGATCTACCAGATACACGAGGTCGCCGAGATCGCCGCCGCTGACTCGACATGGTGGAACGAGAACCTGGCAGCCGACGGTCTCGACGCGGACCGCATCATGATCGTGCGGCGTGCCGCAGAAGGGCTGGCCGCCGCGGCGGCGTACGGCGATGAGACCTCCGTCGTTGTAGAGCGGGCCCGCACGGTTCTCCTCCACCTTGCAAGTGGTGGCGAGATCGGAGCGCTCTGACCGCCGAGAGAATCACGCGCGGCAGCAGCACGAGTCAAGAGAAGAGTGGATGCCGCGGCCCGCGGCATCCACTTCACTCGTTCGTCGCTGCCCGGTGAACCTTGGGCTGCGCGCGAAGCTTCTACATCGCCCAGTCGTAGTGGCTCGAAGTGGCCGACACCGCATACGAGCCGAGCGACGTCGTGCCGATTCATCGAAGTGAGCCTTCGCGAGCGGTTCGTCATCGGAAAACCCGCCGTGCAGTCGACCTTCTGGGACAACGGCCGAAGACTCCTGCTGCCGAGCAGTCCTCCTGCTCGGCAGGTACCCGAAGGCACAGCCGACACCGTTGCAAGGCGGTACTCGATATCGTCGAGTCATGGTGTCGTACGCAGATCTCACTGACCGAAGAGCAGTCGAACGCGCACTCGACGAGTTCGACAGGCTTGGGAGGTGGTCGTTTCTCGAGAAGTACGGCTACGGCGAGGCGAAGGACTACTTCCTCGTCACGGACACGGGTCGGTACGACTCGAAGGCGATATTCGCGGCCGCGTACGAAGCCCAGCACGGAGTCGCCATCGCGAACGACGAGATCAGCGGGGGCAAGACCGGTACCGCCAAACGGCTGCAAGAACTCGGGTTCGTCATAGAGGGTCTCGACGACGAGCTCGGTCGTCGCACTTTCCGCACCTTCGATGCGGCGCTACGCGAGTTCCAGATTCCGTCCGAGAACCTCACCGCCGTTCGTGAGCATCTCGCGCAGTTCGAGTTCAGTGAGGCGTACATCCCGCGAAGCGGCAGTTACATCGCGATGGTTCCAGCAGACGGCGGTCTGGTCCACTACATCAACCCCGGATCGATCTACTTCCGGAAGGCCGACGGAACCGGTGAACTCATCGCGCTCCCCGTAAACCAGTTGGGGCGTAGCGGCTTCTCACGCAACGCCTCAGCGCACAGGCCGACCGAGGTGTGCCCCGAATGCTGGCTCGAGCTTCCCTCGAGCGGCGTGTGTCCGAATCACTGACTGACACAGTGAGCACCGCTGGGTAGTCGTGGTTGAGGTCGGCGCGAACTTGACGAGCGAATACGCGGAGAACGTACCCTCCTCTACCGGGTCCGCGAGAATTCCTGGAGGGGGAGCCCCCCCGGTACGCGGACGAGAATTCGATCGACGAGCAGTCAGCGTATTAGCCGACCGGGGGCACCTGGGAGCTCAGTCAGTTGGTCGGAGACTCAGTGCCAAAGATGATTGCCCGGTGGCGACGCTCCCATCGGCTGGCTCCCAGACCTCAAGGCCCGCCATCTGCCCCTGAAAGCTGTCTGTGGGTTCCCGCTTGAAATGGCGGATCAGGCCGATATTCCATGGTATAAGGCAGTGGTTTCAGGTCGGGATTCCACGCGAAGTGGCCGATTCCTCTTCCCCCACCGCGATAGCCTGCTCGTCGGCGCTGAGCCGTCCTCGGCGCATCGTGCGCGCCTCAAGCGAGTTCTCGGCGGAGCACCGGCAACACTTCGCTGCCGACCAGGTCGATGACCTCATGGATCCCTACACCGTGCTTACTCAGCGACAACTACTGCGATCGCGGACGTCGTCGGCCGCTCAAGCGGTCTCGTACTGGGCCGAAGCGACGTATCCCGGAAGTGGGACTGGCTCGTGATCGCGCACGCGAGTCGCAAGACGAGTCAGGCTCGCAGTGCGCTTCGCTACTGATCGGGGCGATCCGGACAGGGCGACCGTCTTGTAGGCTTCCGGATATCTCGCTGCGATTGTCTTGACCCACTCGCGGTCGACTGATTCCGCATAGGAGAGCCGGCCGCCAAGCCTCCTGCTGACATAGCTTTCGGACGAAGGTGATCGGCGTGGCCCTCGAGTCCGTACGCGGTGATGTAGTGCAACTCTTGGCGGATCTTCGCGCGAAAAGTACGCGGGAGGCGCGGACGATCGCCAGTTGCGATGCTCAGGCCTGTGACCACCATGCGTTGGCCCCGCCGCGACGACCGAGACTTAGAGTGGTTGACCTGCAACTGGTGCTGTCCGGCGACCTGATTGAACGTATCGGTCACGTCGAACGCTTCCGCCCCTGAGAAGACGATGTCGTCTGCGTAACGCGAGACCGTCAAGCCCTGCCCGGAAGCGAGCGCGAGGAGATCCGCGTCGAATCGATGCAGTGACGTGTTCGCCAACATAGGGCTCGTCATGAATCCCATCGGAAGGGAACCCGCAACAGTCGTGAGATCGGCTAGCACTCGGGCGATCTCTGAAACGACACCGAAGTGAGTCAGTCCGTCGACAACCATGGATCTCTTCACTTGCGTGAAGAAGTCCGCGAGATCGAACGTCTGAGTGAAGACTGCTCCGGTGTGTTGAAGCGCGTTGGACCTGATCGATCGGCCGCGCACGAATGCGTGGACATTCTCGGGCAGGTCCTCCCCGAGCGGGGTGAGCAGGTCCAGGATCCGGCCATGGACTCTACGCAGTTGCTCATCCGTCACGAAAGTGATGAGCCTCCGCTTGCCGTTCTTCGACTGCACGTAGCGCACGTAGCCTTCGCCCGCTTCGACCCGGTCGACGAGCAAGCCAATCTCAGGCTCCGTCGCCCCGAGGTAGACCTCCAGGTGGCGCGGGCTCCGGATGAAGCTCAGGGGTGATGGCCGAGGGTTCACTATGGCTCACTAGAAATTGCTGAACGACGATCGGACGCGACTCGCGCCCCGAATAATCCGCCCCCGGCCATCACAGCAGCGGCAATCCACTTCGGGCTCGACGATGCACGCCGTGATCATACTCGACCAAGTGCGCGATGTGTGCTGGGAGACCAAGGTTCACTCGCGACCACTCGAACGGATTGGGCTTGTCAGCGAGGACCGCGGAAGCCGCAGCTAGTACGTAATCGGTGACGGCCAAGCCTGGATCGCGCTTCGACCCGATCGCGCCGCTGATCTCGACGGGGCACCCTGCAGCTTGCTCGGCATCAGCTTTGACGGTTGCGACAATCCGGCCGTAAAGCGAGTTCATACTCGACTCCTCCTCAAATACACAGAGAAGCTGCTCGGTGCGGTAGCGCAGAGCAAGGTTGCGCAGGAGCGTGTAATACATGTTGATCCGCAGGTCCGCGCCGGAAACGCCGCTATCCCCCTTGGAGTACGCAACGTGCGCACGGAAGCCCAAGGTTCGCATCTTGTTCATAAAGCGCTCTCGCACCCCAGCGGAGTCGTCGACGAAGTGGAATCCCTTGGCGCGGAACGCACTCCGCTTCGCCTCGTCCGGCCACAAGACCGGGTCCGCGAGCACATCGGCGTGGCAACGCACGACTCCCTGCTCGAGAACGGCTGCTTCCGGCACCGCGACTGCGCCCACCAGTTCTACTTTCGAGTTGGCGTCCGTGCCTGATTCGTCGAGGAAGATAGTGATCACTTCAGATGACTCCGCAAACCTGCCGACAGCGGTCGCGTCGAGCAAAGCCGAGTCCTCGATCACAGGGTCCAAGCGTGCTGAACATAGTCGTTTGAGCAGCCAGCCACGCTAAGCAGCCGCGGCTCTCACGTCCTCCTGGATACCATCAACGAGGCTATGGAGTGTGCGCGTCTTGAGCTCCGGGTCAGAGCCCTTCCGATAGGCGGCATTCACCAGGTCGCGCATCTCGATCGCGCGGCGCAGGCGATCGGTCTCGAGCTTTGGTCGCCAGGCCTCGGGAGTCTCGATGAGCGCTGCGACATCGCCCGCGCGGGAGTGCAGGTAGTGCGTTCGGTAATCGTCGATCGGGCCGAACAGCGACGCGCCGCACGAGTCGACGCGGCAGCCCAAACGTGTGCGAATGTCACTGTGTCCGAGCAGTTCCTTCGCGCGGCGCATGCTGACGGTCGCGGCGATGCCGGGCAGGTAAACCCCCTGCCAGGTGCCCCCGGCCTTCTTGCCATCGGCGTTGAGCGTCGGTGGCCGGTTTTGTCGCGAGACGTCGGCGGCGTGGTCGACGTGCTCCATCTGGCCTACCCCTACGGAGAAGCCGTCGACATGGCCGAGCGCAAACGCTGCTTGGCCGACGTTTCCTGAGCGGCCGAGGATGACGCGAACTCCCGCGTCGCGGAAGAGCCGAGCAGTGGCGAAAGCTGAACGGATCTTGGGGATGCCATCATTCTCCGAGCCGAGCGGCGTGAAGCGGAGGTCGAGTTCGGTGAAGCCTGCCTCGGTATAGATCTTGACGATTTCATGTGAGAGTTCCTGGTTCAGGCGCGACTTAAGGGTAAGCACAGGACGGACACGCTTGTTGGTGGCAAGACGAGCCGCTTCGGCGAGGGCGAGGTTGAGATGCGCGCTGCGGTGGTCGCGGACAAGGAAGTGTGGCGGCGTGACGATGGTGACAACGTCGGGATGCGCGGTCAAGACCGCGTCAACGAGCAGCTGGCGCTCGTCAGCGCGGGCAACAAGTCGATCAAGGTCGTATGGCTCACCGGTGTAACCCGGCAAGCCATTCAGCGTAAGGCCTGGGTACTCCAGGCGCTCCGTGCGCGGGTCATATAGTACGTCCAGGCCGGCGGCAATCGCGGCTTCGGCGGCTGAGGCCTGGTACTTCGCCGCCTTTGCGTGCAAAGTGATCGCTCCAACTCCCGCGCTCTGGCGCGCGAGAAAGTCCTCCACCTTGTGGTGGTCTTGATGATCCAGTTGAAATTCGACACCCATGCGCGGCTCCCCATTCGTACCAGAAGTGGTGCCATACTAGCTGACAGAGACGACGACAGAACGGGGACACGCCCATGAGCACAGCCGTGGCACGCGGTGCGTTGGCCCAAAAGGTGGCCGACATCATCGATCACCTCGGGCTGACGCAGGAGGAAGTCGGAGAGATCGTTGACGCGTCGGCACGCTCCGTCGCCCGCTGGTCAAGCGGCGAAGTCGTACCCCAACGACTCAACAAGCAACGGCTTCTTGAACTCGCGTACGTTGCCCAAGCCGTCGCCGAGATACTCCCCGCCGACAATGCGAACGTCTGGATCCACACTCCGAACCGACTCCTGGCGCACGACACGCCCGCCCAGCGCATCCACGCTGGCGCCTATCGAGACGTGCTAAACCTGATCGAGGCCATCGCCGAAGGCATCGTGGTGTGACGGGCCTCGATGAGGAACTGGTCCAACACGTCGACCAGCTGGGAAGCGCTGGCTGGACCTCCACAACCCACCGCTACACGGCGGCACGCCGCGACCCACTCTCGGGAGCAGGCGCCCGGTTGTTCGGCGGACGTTGGAATCCAAAGGACATCTTCGCGACGATCTACCTGGCACAGCCGCTCGCCGCATGTCTTGGTGAAGTGGAGCGCACTGCGAAAAGCCAAAGCACCACCCCCGACGTCCTGCTTCGCGCCAGCTACACACTGCACGAGATCAACGTCACCAACCTGCCCGTCCTTGACCTCCGCGATGAGCATGCGCTCGCACACGTCGGCCTGACGCTCGCTGACATCTCCGACCCTGACTGGACCGCCTGCCAAGCGGTGGGCAACGCCGCCTGGTTCCTTGGCCTCGGTGGCGTGCTCGCACCCTCCGCTACCGAAGAGGGTGTCGTGCTCGCAGCGTTTGAGGCCCGCATCGTTGGGCACTTGACCGTGGCCAAGAGCGAGCCGCTCACCCCTGAACTGTTCGAGACGCTCCGAGCCGGGACGGCATAGCTTCACTCGTCATGCGAGGAGCCTGGTCCTCGCCGCTGTTCGAGCGGGGCTGAGATCATCAGGGATCTGTGAGCCACGCAGGTCGGGCGCGAGCGTTTCGCGAACGGAAACGGTAGTCGACGCCCTGACCACGCCGGCCGCCCGGTCAGTACCCGATGCCGTGCACTCGGAAGATCGCCTCGACGCTCTCACCGGCATCCAGGGCCGTGCGCATGGCGCCGCGCAGGCCGGTCTCGCGCAGCGATAGGACGAGCGGTATGCCGTCGACCTCGGTCAGCGGCCAGGTCGCGCGGTAGCGGGCCACGGGCTCACCTTGTCTTCCCAGTCGCGCAGCTAGGCCGTGACGAACTCCCACGGATCAATAGCGACCACTACAACGCCGTCCCCGCGGGCAGTCCCGCTCTGAACAGGTTGAGCGCGGTGTTCTTGTCGCCGCCACGTGGGGAGTTCAAGCAGACGGTGAGCGTCTCGAACCGATCAGTCGTGGCAGCGCCCTCGACAGCGTCCGCAACAGCACGCAAAACCAGTCAGATCCGGCGTCGCGGCGTGTCTTCTGACAGATAGACCGACTTCGTCACCACCCCTCATCCCTTCCCGGTCGGAACATCGTCCACAGCAAATGGCAGAACTGCCAAGTGCCCGCCATCTACTCGTGGAAACTGTCATTTCGGCCTGGAAGTCGACTACTGGAAGTCGCCCGCCGGGGCCATGTCGGCGAAGCGCGAGAAGTGGCCCTGGAAGGCCACCTCAAGCGTCGCCGTGGGGCCGTTACGGTGCTTGGCGACGATCAGGTCGGCCTCGCCCGGACGGGTGTCTTTGTCGTAGACCGAGTCACGGTGCAGCAGGATGACCATGTCGGCGTCCTGCTCGATCGATCCCGATTCACGCAGGTCTGAGATCTGCGGCTTCTTGTCTTGCCGTTGCTCGGAGCCACGGTTCAGCTGCGACAGTGCGATCACCGGCACCTGCAGCTCCTTCGCGAGCAGCTTGAGCGCGCGCGAGAACTCACTGACCTCTTGCTGACGCGACTCGACGCGCTTGCCGCTCGACATCAGCTGCAGATAGTCGATGACCACCATCTTCAGCCCGACCCGCTGCTTGAGTCGCCGGCACTTCGCGCGGATCTCGACCAGCGTCATGTTCGGGCTGTCGTCGATGTACAGCGGTGCGTCGTTGATGCGCCCGCGCGTCGCGGCCACGGTCGTCCAGTCGCGCTGATCGAGCATGCCCTTACGCAGATTCTGCAGCGGGATGGCGCCCTCGGCCGAGAGCAGACGCATGGCGATCTCGCTGCGACCCATCTCGAGCGAGAAGAAGATCGCCGGCTGGTTGTGCTTGATCGCCGCCGCCCGCGCAAAATCCAGAGCGAGGGTCGACTTGCCGACCGCCGGTCGGGCTGCCACGACGATCATCTGGCCCGGGTGCAGGCCGTTGGTGAGCTGGTCGAGCTCATGGAAGCCGGTCGGCACTCCGGTCATCTGCCCGTCACGGCCCTTGGCCGCCTCGATCTCGTCGACCGCGGCATCCACCGCCACCGTCAACGGCACATAGTCTTCGGACGCCTCCGCACCCGTCACGCCGTAGATCTCCGCCTGCGCGGTGTTGACCAGGTCGAGCGCCTCACCCTGGCCCGAGTAGCCCATCTGAACGATGCGCGTGCCGGCCTCGACGAGGCGGCGCAGCAGCGCTCGCTCTTGCACGATCGATGCGTAATACCCGGCGTTGGCGGCTGTCGGCACGATCGAGGTGAGCGTGTGCAGATAGTCGGCACCGCCGGCGCGCTGCAGGTCGCCGGTCTTGATGAGCTCGTCGGTGACAGTGATGACGTCGGTGGGCTCGCCGTGCGAGTACAGGGTGAGGATCGCCTCGAAGATGAGCTCGTGCTTGGGCACGTAGAAGTCGGAGCCCCGCAGGCTCTCGATCACGTCGGCAACGGCATCTTTCGACAGCAGCATGCCGCCCAGCGCGCTCTGCTCGGCGAGGAGGTCATGCGGAGGGGTGCGCTCCGGCTCGCGGTGCCCGCCCAGTCGCTCGTCGGAGATGTCCGCAATCGTCACGACGTCAGTCCTCCTTGTGTTGGGCACAGCTTTCGGGCACACCGGGTACCGTCCTGGGGAAGTCGGATGGATGCCACGACCGACCTGCGACCAAGCACATCACGAGCCACCGACATCGCTGTCTGCGGCGCCGAACCCTCCCCCGAGCGGGTCAGAGTCCAACGCTAGAGAGGCGCGCGAACGGGTGCAACCCAGCCTGTGGATAACCGTGTGGAGAGTTTGCGGAGAACGCCGAGATGCCTGTGTACAGTGCCTGTGGACAACATCTGTGTAATTCTCCGATTTGTAAGTTTTTTTGTCTCTCCACCTGGGAGAACTGATTTCACAGACTGTGGATGGATCTGTCCTTGAAGTGACGGTTTAAGGTTCCGGGCGTGTCGCGAGTTATGCACAGAGCGCGGGTTTCCGCAAGTCCGCGCACAGACGAAGGCCATGTCTGGCGGATACCCGCCAGACATGGCCGTCCCCTCTCAGCCCACGAGCGTGCGCGGGTCGAACGTCGCCCTGATCCTCGTGATCAAGCCATCCTCGATATGACTCCAGTTCGCGGTGGGAACGGGGTCGGCGACGTCCGTCACGAGGTCGAACCACGTGATCGCGTCGGCACCATCGACGACGCGAGCGCGCAGCACCAGATCACGCATCACCGTCTCGGCCATGCCGCGCAACCCGGCGACGCATTCGTCGATGCCGTCGGCCGTGCCCAGAGGACCTGCGAAGGTCACCCCAGGCGCGAGCACACTGCGCAGGCGTTCGAAGTCGCGTTCCCGCCACGCCTCGAAGTAGGTCGTGACGGCACGACGGGTCATCTCGGTGGTCATCCGGGTTCCCTCTCCGTTCATGCTTCGGGTGTCCAGGCGCGCGTCGACACCCCTACGGCGTTCCACGCGTTGATCACGACGATCAGCGCGACGAGCGCCCCGAGCTCGTCCGGGTCGAACAGCGCAGCCGCCTCGTTCCAGTCGCTCTGCGGCACATGGGTGTCGGCCGCGCGCGTGATCGTCTCGGTGAGGGCCAATGCCGCCCGTTCGCGCGCGGTGAAGAACGGCGACTCGCGCCACACGCTCACGGCCGCCACGCGCGCGACGGTGTCGCCGCCGGCGAGCGCGTCTTTCGTGTGCATGTTGACGCAGTAGGCGCACCCGTTCAGTTGCGAGGCGCGGATACGGACGAGCTCGCGCAGCGGGGCGGGGATGCCCGCCTCGTCGAGGTCGCGCGTGGCTGCAGCATCCAGCCGGGCCAGCCCGGAGGAGAACGACGGTGCCACCGTGTCGATGTCGAGTCTGGTGAGGATGTGGACGGTCTCGTCGGCGATCTCTTCAGTCATGACTCCAACCTCCCCAGGGCCGATCCATCTGTCCAACAACAGGTGGGTATTCGATCTATCATCAGAGCAGATGGAACTGCATCAGCTTCACTACTTCCTCGCGATCGTCGACAGCGGCACCTTCACGGCCGCGGCCGAGGCTGTGCACGTCAGTCAGTCCGGCGTGAGCACGCAGGTACGCAAGCTCGAGCGTGAACTCGGTGTCGAGCTGCTCGAGCGCTCGTCGCGCCGGGTGCGGCTGACGGCCGAGGGCGAACGACTCGTGCCCTATGCCCGCGCCGCGGTGGCGGCCGTCGACGAGGTGCGCGCGGCTGCGCTCGATCTGCGCGGGCTGGTCAGCGGCACGCTGCGGGTGGGCGCGGTGACCGGCCTCGCCTGGCCGCCGCTGTTCGACGCCCTCGCCGGGATGCATGCCGAGCACCCGGGCATCGACATCCGTCTGCAGGAGGGCATGTCCCGCGAGCTCATCGAACGCGTGCGCGAAGGCTCACTCGACCTCGCCGTCGCCGCGTGGACGGATGCCGCACCCGATGACCTGCGCGCGTCGACCGTCGTGGACGAGACACTCGCCGTGCTCGTCGCGCCCCGGCACCCGTGGGCGTCGCGCAGCCGCATCCACCCCGCGGAACTCACCCGCGTCGATCTCATCTCGCTGCCGCCGGGCACCGGTGCACGCGACGCCCTCGATGCGGTCATTGCGCGCGAGGGCACACGCGTGCTGCCGCGATGGGAGGTCGCCACGCCCGCCTACATCGAGGTGCTCGCCGCGCGCGGACTCGGCGTCGGCGTGCTCAACATCGTCAACGCCCGGCAGTGGACGACCGTGAAGGCCGTGCCGATCGCCTCGCCGGCGGCACGGTCGGCGCTCGGCGTCATCTGGCGACCCGCGCCGACGCACGCGGCACGCGCCCTGCTCGACCGACTCGTGGGCTGAGCGGGCGATTCCCGAAGAGCGCTCCGGTCGCCCTGCACGTCGTGCTCTCGTACTGCGGATTGTGCGCCCCCGTGCGCCCAGTCCGCGGCCTTTCGTCGTCCGCACCGGTTACACAGCGTGCCTTCGTTACAATTCAGCGGGGGTGTCGCTCTCCGCAGCGGCATGGCTGGGGCCATTCGCGGCGTGCTGGGACGCCGCCCCTTCGACTCCCGGGTTCGTCCCGGTCCGCTGAGGAGCAGCGCATGCCCGACACGACGATCGCCGCCACCATTCACATGGACGGCTCGGCGACCCTGCAGATCGACGGTCGCACCGAGAACACCACGACCGACCGCAGCGAAGACGCTCGGCGCGACATCGTCACCCGTGCCGCGCAGCACGCGGCCACCACGGGCGGACCGGTGCGGGTCACCGTGACCGAGCCCGACGGGGTGTCGCGGCTCGTCGTCACGGCCGACGGCGCGGTCACCGACGCCGAAGAGATCGCCGGGGATGAGGCATCCCCCACTCCCGCCGCCACCCCGACCAACGCCGGCCCCGGTTCCGTCCCCGCCGCGAGCCCGATCGCGGCACCTGCCCCCCGCCCCGCCGCCGCGCCCATCGCCGCGCCGCGCGTGACGCCGACGCCGACGCCGACGGGCGAAGACGCTCCGGCAGCACGTCGTCAAGAGCGCCCGTCGTTCCTCAAGGATGAGCAGGCCGAGCAGCCGGCATCCCAGGGGTGGCGCGGAGCCCTCTCGCGCATGGGCGTGCGCATGCGCCCGAGCGCACGCGAGCGTGCCGAGCGCGACGACCTGCACGCCGTGTCGCAGCACTGGGCGGGGCCTCGCACGATCGCCGTGGTCAACGGCAAGGGTGGCGCCGGCAAGACTCCGACCACCATCAACCTCGCGGCCGTGTTCGCCCGCAACGGCGGTGCTGGCGTGCTCGCCTGGGACAACAACCAGACCCGCGGAACCCTCGGCTGGCGCACCGAGCAGGGCCCGCACGAGTCGACCCTGCTCGAGCTGCTGCCCCAGACCGGGCTGCTGCTCGGCACCGGCGCCCAGTCGGCCGACCTGGCGCGATACGTGCACCATCAGACTGCCGACAAGTACGACGTGCTGCGGTCGAAGCCGGCCGTGCTCGCCAATGAGCAGCGCATCACCGCCGAAGACGTGACGCGCATCCACGCGGTCGCGGCCAAGTACTACCGGCTCATCGTCATCGATTCGGGCAACGACGAGACCGACCCGCTGTGGCTGCAGATGATCGACCAGGCCGACCAGCTCGTCGTCGCGACCACGACCCGTGACGACCACGCGGAGGCCGGTGCGCTGCTGCTGGAGGCCCTCGCCGAGCGCGACGATCGCTCGGCCCGGCTCGCCCGCGAGGCCGTCGCCGTGGTCACGCAGGCCGATCCGAAGGCGACGGATGCCGACATCCGGCACGTTGCGGACGGATTCGGCTCCATCGCGCGCGAGGTCGTCACGATCCCGTTCGACCCGGCGCTCGTCGACGGCGTGATCACGTTCGCCGCCCTGCGCGCCGACACGCAGCGCGCCTGGTTGGCCGCCGCCGCCGCGATCGCGCGCGGACTGTAGCCCGCAGCATCCACTCTCCAGGCGCCCCGGGCGCCCTCGCGCCCGCAATCCCGCTGCGCCCCGAGGTGTGCCGTTGATGGATGCCGCGGACCCACGTCTCCGCGAGAGCACGCTCGTGCACGCCCAGAGCGCGTGAAAGCGTGCACGGACGTGATCTCGCGAAGAAACAGGCCGCGGCATCCCGTCTCCACAACGCGAAGAGGCCGCCGACCCGAAGGTCGGCGGCCTCTCACAGCGTGTCGCTACTTGGCGGCAACCACCTGCAGCGTGATGACGGCGGTCAGGTCGTCGCGCAGACGGACCGTCGCCTCGTGCTCACCGACGGCCTTGATGGGCGAGGTGATGTGGATGCGGCGCTTGTCGAGCTCGCCGATGCCGGCGGCCTTGACGGCCTCCGCGATGTCGACGGTCTTGACCGAGCCGAACAGGCGGCCCTCAGCACCGGCCTTGACGGCCAGGCGGACCTTGGTGCCCTCAAGGGCGTCCTTGAGGGCCACGGCCTCTTCGTGGTCGTGGATGGCGCGCGCGTCGCGGGCGGCGCGGATCGACGCCACCTGCTTCTCGCCGCCACGGCTCCACGTGACCGCAAAGCCCTGCGGGATGAGGTAGTTGCGGGCGTACCCGTTCTTGACCTCGACCACGTCACCGGCGCTACCGAGACCTGCGACCTCGTTCGTGAGAATCAACTTTGCCATCGGGTGCTCCTTAGCGGCCGGCGCCGGCGTAGGGCAGGAGCGCCATCTCGCGCGCGTTCTTGATCGCGCGGGCGATGAGGCGCTGCTCCTGCACGGAGACACCGGTGATACGACGGGCGCGGATCTTTCCACGCTCCGAGATGAACTTGCGGAGGGTGGCGACGTCCTTGTAGTCAATGACGCCGACACGGATGTGCTTCGCGGGAGCGGCGTTCTTCGCGCCCTTCCGCGGCTTGCGGCGGTCGCCGCTCGACTTTCCAGCCATGTTGTTTCCTTAGATCAGATGAGAATTGTGAGGGATGCCTCAGCCTGTGCGTTCTGGTCGGCCATGCACGTCTCCACTCGCGCCCTTCGAGCGCTCGCTCAACGAGCGGTGCAGCCGCGATCAGAACGGCGTGTCGTCGCCGTAGCTACCAGGCGTGCTCCACGCGTCCGCGCCGCCGCTGGACGAGCCGGGGGTCGACCACGGCTCCTCCGAGACCTGCTGCTGACGCGGGGCTCCGCCACCGGCACCACCCGACGAGGCCGCGCGCGTGACCTGAGCGGTCGCATAACGCAGCGAGGGGCCGATCTCGTCGACCTCCAGCTCGATCGAGGTGCGGTTGTTGCCCTCGCGGTCCTGGTACGAGCGCTGCTTGAGACGCCCGGTGGCCACGACACGCGAGCCCTTGGTGAGCGAACCCGCCACGTGCTCGGCGAAGTCACGCCACACGCTCGCGCGGAGGAACAGCGCTTCGCCGTCCTTCCACTCGTTCGCCTGGCGATCGAACGTGCGCGGCGTCGACGCGATCGTGAAGTTCGCGACGGGCAGGCCCGACTGCGTGTAGCGCAGCTCGGGGTCTGCCGTGAGGTTTCCCACGACGGTGATGATCGTCTCGCCGGCCATCGTGCTTACGCCTTCGCCCCGGCGGTGGCCTTGCGAGCAGCCTTGGCCTCGCTGCGGACCTTCTCGGCGGCGACCTGGGCGATCGCCTCCTCGGCACGCAGGACCTTGGTGCGCATGACGAGCTCGTTCAGCTTGAGCTGACGGTCGAGCTCCTGCGTCGCCTCGCTGGTCGCGGTGAAGTCGACGACGGCGTAGATGCCCTCGTTCTTCTTCTGGATCTCGTACGCCAGACGGCGACGGCCCCAGATGTCCACGTTGTCGATCGTTCCCTTGGCGTCGGTGATGACCTTGAGGAACTTGTCCAGGTGCGTCGAGACCTGGCGCTCATCGATCTCAGGGTTCAGAATGACCATGAGTTCGTACTGGTGCGTCACTTACCCACCTCCTTCGGACTAGAACGGCTCGCAGGCATTTCCCACGAGCAGGAGGGTGTGTTGCGCATCGTCCGGCGTGCGGGGCACACCAGACAACCTTGACAGTCTATCGGATGCCGCTGCCCGCGTCGAACTCGAGCGAGGGCTCGTCGGCCACCGACAGCGAGAGGACCGCGGTCTCGACGATCTCCTGCGACTCGATCTGCCGTTCGAGGTCGCGCAGCCGCACGGCCACGTCGTGCTCCTGCGCGTCGCCGGCCAGGTCGACCTCCGCCACCACGAACAAGCGGTTCGGGCCGACGTACTCCAGGTGCAGGTAGGTGACGCGCTCGATCTCGGGGTCGCTCAGCAGCGCAAGCCCCGCACGCGCCCGCACCCCGACGCTGACGGTCGTACCGATGAGGAAGGCGACATTGCGGCGGATCAGCATGACCGCGACGATCCCCAGCAGAATGCCCACGAGGATGGATCCTGCGGCATCCCACACCGCCTCACCGGTCAGCTGGTGCGCCAGAATCGAGCCACCGGCCAGGCCGAGGCCGATCAGTGCCGCGGCATCCTCGAAGAAGACCGCCCGCAGCGTGGTGTCGCTGGTGTCGAGCACGAAGTCCCAGGTGGACGATCCGCGCTGGTGCGCGAGCCGGCGCGACTTGACGAACGCCTGCAGAAACGACGAGCCCTCGAACACGAACGCGATGCCCAGCACGACGTAGGCGATCACCGGGTCTTCGACCGGCTCGGCCGAGCCCAGCTCCTGGATGCCGTGCATCACCGACACGATGGCGCCCGCGGTGAAGATGCCGAACGCGGCGATCAGCGACCAGACGAACGCGCTGCGCCCGTACCCGAGCGGGTGTCGTTCGTCCTTGGGCTTGGCCGAGTGCCGATCGGCGATGAGCAGGAACACCTCGTTGCCGGCATCCGCCCACGAATGCGCCGCCTCGGCGACCATCGATGCCGACGAGGTGAGGGCGGCCGCCACCGTCTTGGCGACCGCGACGAGGATGTTGGCGAGGAATGCGATGATCACCGTCACGCCGAAAGGCTACGCCCGCGCGCTCCCGGTACCGTGGTCGAATGCTGTGCGAACCGGACGAGGTGGACCGATGACGCTGCCCTTCGACGCGAGTGCCCTGACCGAACCGGTCGACAAGAAGGCCGCACGCGCCTTCTGGAAGAGCGTGCGGCCCGCCGGCGCGAACGTCGGCCGCATCATCGGCGGCGTGTTCATCGCCGTGTTCCTGGTGTTCTTCATCGGCGTCGCCGCGCAGGTGCTTCGGGCGTTCTTCGCGGCCGGTGCCGACATCGGCGGCGGATTCGGCACCATGTTCATGGTCGTGCCGATCATCTTCCTCGCCCTGATCGTCGTCGGAGCGCTCGCCGTCGGGCGGAACCTGCTGGGCTCCGGCGCGGCGGTCATGGCGTATCGGCTCGACCGCTTCGCCCACGCCAACGGCATGGCCTACGACGTCGGCCTGGCCGATCCGCAGCTGCCGGGCATGATCTTCCAGCGTGGACACGACCGCCGCTCGTCGAACCTGGTGCGCGGGCAGCGGCCGCGCTTCGTCGAGTTCGGCAACTACCGCTACAAGACGGGCTCGGGCAAGAGCGAGTCCACACATACCTGGGGTTACGTCGCGATCAAACTCGATGCGCCGCTGCCCAACATCGTGCTCGACGCGAAGAGCAACAACGGACTGTTCGGGTCGAACCTGCCCGCGTCGTTCGCCCGCGGCCAGCGCCTGTCGCTCGAGGGCGACTTCGACGACCACTTCGCGCTGTACTGCCCCGAAGGGTACGAGCAGGATGCCCTGTACCTGTTCACGCCCGACATCATGGCGCGGTTCGTCGACCATGCCGCCGCGCTCGACGTCGAGATCGTCGACGACTGGCTGTTCCTGTACGCACAGCGCCACCTGTCGACGCTCGACCCGGCGACGTGGCAATGGCTGTTCGCAACCGTGGGCGCGATCCTCGACAAAATGGCGCAGTGGGCACGCTGGCGCGACGATCGGTTGGCTCGCGATGCCGCGACCACCGCGACCGCGAACGCCGCCGTGGGCGCACCCGAGACCGGCGGCGCTCTCTCCGCTGGGGTCGGCGCCGCACCGCAGCATCCCTTCGTCGCAGGTTCCACGCCGCTGGCCCCACCGCCACCCGGCGTCGCACCGCAGGGCCGCCGTCTGCGCGGGGGCGTGCCGGTGGCCGCCCTCGTGGGGGTGGCCGTGATAGCGGTCGGGTGGTTCTTCCTCTTCGCGCGCTGACGGCGCCGACCTGCCCGCTACGGTGGTCGGATGGAATGGACGGCGGATGTCGCAGCCGGCGACTGGCTGCGCAAACGGCTCGACGAGCACTGGGCGCAGACCATGCACATCGTGGTGCCGCGCGGGTTCGAGGCGTATGCACGCGTGTTCCACCCGACCGTGCGGGAGCGGCCGGTCAGCGGCACGTGGCCGGCGGAGGACGACACCCGGGCGTGGGAAGCCTTCTTCGCCGCGGGGACCGAGGTCGATGCCGAGCAGGTCACATGGCAGCGCACGGCCGATGCGTTCGGCACCGTCATGCACCCGCTGGCACAGTGGCCGCGCATCGTGCGCAGCGACGACCCCCACGGCGGGTGCGCCCCGTGACGATGACGGCTGGCGGTACGACCCGCCCGAGCAGGGCGCCCTCGTCGCTGAGCCGCTCGCGGCGCTCGCCAGGCTGCTCGCCGAGGCGACGACGACGCCGGATGCCGGTTACGCCGGTGTCTGGGAGGGCTGGGGCGGCCTGGTCGGCACGATGGTGCACGATGCGGCGAGCGGGCTGTTCGGAAATGTCAGCGGGATGCCGCGGAGGTACGCGGAATACACGTCGGATGACACGCCGCACCGCTCCGTGCTGTATCGGTCGCTGAAGGACGTCTTCAACAACCCGTTCCGCAAAGGCACCTGGCAGCCCGGCATCCTCTCCGACGAGATCTCACGCGGCCCGCGTCTGGAGCTGCCGAACCGGTCGTATGTGCTGTTCCGCGGCGGGGTCACGACGTTCGGCGACCCGGGCTGGCCGGTCCGCGTACCGTGGAGCGATCAGACCGATGCCGACGAGCAGCGGTGGGTACGGCCGCCGGACGCGCCCAACCTGGTCTGGCCCGACGACCACGCGTGGGTGATGGTCAGCGAGATCGATTTCGACTCGACGATCGTGGCCGGCTCCGCCGAGCTGATCGCGGCGATCGTCGCCGATCCGGCGCTGGAAGCGGCATCCATCCCCGCCGACTCCGACCTGTCGTGGGATGCGGACGAGGTGAACCGCTGACGGTGCCGAGCACGCTCACCGCTTTGGCTGACGAGCACGGCACCCGCTTCTCGATGCTCGTCAGGTTCGTCGCGTCAGCGATCGGCGGCGGGGCGGTGCGGGCCTCGCTCTTCTGACGCTGTCTTGCGCACGCCCAGCAGCCGGGCGAACAGCCGGTGCAGGGGCCCGGTCAGCATCAGGAGGAACAGCGCGTAGTAACTGATCTGCGTCACGGTCACGGCGATCACGAGCGCGATGCCGAACAGCAGAGTCATCGAGATGTCAACGGCCATCCCGCGGCGCACGTCCGCGTCGTCGATGGAGTGGAGTTCGGGATGCCGGTGCAGCACGAGCCGCTGGACCAGGGCGAGGGCGCTGGTGAGCATCATCGTGCCGATGTACACGACCTTCACGACCGGGTCGTCGTCGGGCATGGCGCCCGTGAGGGCAGTGGCCACCGGCATCCACACGATCGTCAGCAGCCACGCGATGCACACCCACAGCAGGCGGGTCGAGACGAATTCGACGCGGGCGAACAGCTGGTGCTGGTTGACCCAGAAGCTCGCGATGACGACGAAGCTGATGGCGAACGTGATGAGCTGCCACTGGTGCTCGGCGAACCAGCCGGCGGTGCCGAGTCCGGGTTCGGCGTCGCCGACGCTCTCCATCAGCGGCAGGATCAGCAGCGTCATGGCGATCGCGACGACCGCGTCGACGAACGCCTTGGCACGCTCGGCGCTGAAGATGCGGGTCTCGCGCTCCGTTGGGTTCTCGTCGCTCACGGTGCGATGGTAGCGGAGGCGCTCGAGCAGATAGGCTCGCCGCGGAAGGAGCGACGATGCACGATCTCGAACAGGCCCGCCGTACTCGTGATTGGGTAAGCGAGGCGGTGCGGAGGGTCGCCGCTGACGCCAACCGGTCGAGCGACACACATCTGCTGACGGTTCCGTTGCCGACCGAGTGGGGCATCGAGCTCTACCTCAAGGACGAGTCGACGCACCCGACCGGGAGTCTGAAGCACCGGCTCGCGCGGTCACTGTTCTTGTACGGCCTGTGCAACGGGTGGATTCTCGAGGACACCACCATCGTCGAGGCATCGAGCGGCTCGACGGCCGTCTCGGAGGCGTATTTCGCCCGGATGCTGGGGCTGCCGTTCGTCGCGGTCGTGACGCGGTCGACCACGCGCGAGAAGCTCGACCTCATCGAGTTCTACGGCGGCCGGTGCCACTTCGTCGACGACCCGGGCGAGGTGTACGCCGAAGCCGCCCGCATCGCAGCCTCCTGCGGTGGCCACTACATGGACCAGTTCACGTACGCGGAGCGCGCGACCGACTGGCGCGGCAACAACAACATCGCCGAGTCGATCTTCGAGCAGCTCTCGGCTGAACAACACCCGGTGCCGCGGTGGATCGTCGTCGGTGCCGGCACCGGCGGCACCAGTGCGACGATCGGTCGCTATCTGCGGTACCAGCGGCATCCCACCCAGCTGTGCGTGGCCGATCCCGAGAACTCGGCGTTCCTGGACGCCTGGGCCACCGGCGACCTGACCGTCACCACGGGTGCGCCCAGTCGCATCGAAGGCATCGGCCGCCCGCGGGTCGAGCCGAGCTTCTTGCCGCAGATCGTCGACCACATGGTGCGGGTGCCGGATGCCGCATCCATCGCCGCGATGCGGTTCGTCCGCGCACGCACGGGGTACGGCGCCGGCGCATCGACGGGCACGAACCTGTGGGCGGCGTTCGGGCTGATCGCCGACATGCTGCGCCGCGGCGAGACCGGCAGTGTCGTCACGCTGCTGTGCGACTCGGCCGACCGCTACCGGCACACCTACGGCGACGACGCGTGGCTCGCCGAGCGCGGCATCGACCTCGCGGGGCCTTCGGCTGTGCTCGAGGAGTTCGCCGCGACCGGCGCCTGGCCTGCCTGAGGGCGCGGCGTGCGCCGGGCCGAGGGCTGCGGCCCACGGCATCCCCCCGCCGCCCTCTGCCGCCCCCTGCCGCCCTCTGCCGCCCTCTGTGCCGAGAGTCGCGTACGCCCACGCCTTCTCGGCCGTCCCTCGCCCCAGGCGAGGAGATCTGCCGGGGCGAGGGCCTTTTCGCGCATTTCGGCCCTCGCGTCGTCCATTCCCCTCGCCCGAGGCGAGGATGACCGGAATGGCGAGCGGGTACTGCGCCGGACACCATCCTTGAACGCTATTGAACTTCCTGCTCACACACCGGCAACGCTGTGTGAGCAGGAAGTTCAATATGGTGTGACGATGCGCCTCGCCCGCATCATCCAACCGGCGAGACGTCAGGTCGCGGGGGCCGGCGCCCGACGCGCGGCCCCGGGAAGCCGCCTCAGCGGTCCTCGGTGTCGGCGGCCTCGGCGGCGGCCCAGGCAGCGCGGCGCGCGGCCTGCTGGTCGGGGTCGGGCACCGGGATCGACGCCAGCAGCCGCCGCGTGTACTCGTCGCGGGCGTCGCCGAGAACCTGGGCGGTCGTGCCCTGCTCGCGGATCGTCCCGTGCCGGAGCACCACGATGCGGTCGGCGACCTCGTCGATCACCGCGAGGTCGTGGCTGATGAACAGGCACGCGAAACCGAACTGGGCCTGAAGCTCGGCGAACAGCTCGAGCACCCGCGCCTGCACCGACACGTCGAGCGCGCTGGTGGGCTCGTCGGCGATGAGCAGCTTGGGCTGCAGCGCTATCGCGCGCGCCAGCGAGGCGCGCTGGCGCTGCCCGCCCGACAGCTCGTGCGGGTACCGGTCGCCGTACGAGGTGGGCAGGTGCACGGCATCCAACAGCTGGTCCACCCGGCCGCGGGCGGCGCGGGGATTCGCGGCCCGCCCGTGCACGACGAGCGGTTCAGCGATGCACTCGGCGATCGTCAGCAGCGGGTTGAAGCTCGTGGCCGGGTCTTGGAAGACGAACCCGATGTCGGGTCGCAGCTTCTTCAGCCCGCGCATCGTCGTGCCGCGCATCTCGTGCCCGAGCACCCTGAGCGAGCCGTCGACGACCTGGGTGAGCCCGACGATCGAACGGCCGATGGTCGTCTTTCCCGAGCCCGACTCGCCGACGAGGCCCAGCACCTCGCCGGGGGCGATCCAGAAGTCGACACCCTGCACGGCCACCACGCCGGTGCGCCCGAAGCGCCCGGGGTAGGCGATGTGCAGGTTCTTCGCGACGACGAGCGACCCCTCCGGCGGCTCGGTCGGCGCGGGTGCGGTGCGATCCTGGGTCGCGCTCTTGCCGCGTCCGACGTGCGGCACCGCGGCCAGCAGCTTCTTCGTGTACTCCTCGCGGGGAGCCGCGAACAGCTCGCGTGCCGTCGCCTGCTCGACGATGTCGCCCTGGTACATCACGACGACCCGGTCGGCGAGATCGGCGACCACGCCCATGTTGTGCGTGATGAGCACGACGGTCGCCCCGAACTCGTCACGGGCCGTGCGCAGCAGATCGAGGATCTCGGCCTGCACCGTCACGTCGAGCGCCGTGGTCGGCTCGTCGGCGATGATCAAGCCGGCGTTGAGCACAAGCGCCATAGCGATGACGATGCGCTGCTTCTGCCCGCCCGAGAACTGGTGCGGATAGTCGTCGACCCGCCGGTCGGGCTCGGGAATGCCGACCCGCCGCATGATGTCGATCGCGGCCCTCTTCGCCTCGCGCTTCGAGATGCGGTGGTGGGCGCGCAGCCCCTCGGCGATCTGGAAGCCGACGGTGTACACCGGGTTCAGCGCTGTCGACGGCTCTTGGAACACCATCGCCGCGTCGCGCCCGCGCATCGCGCGCAGGTCGGCGTGCGACGCGTGCACGACATCGGTCTCGTCGCCGTTGGGCCCGCGGATGATCAGGGCGCCCTGCAGGGTCGCGGTCTCGGGCAGCAGCCCCAGCAGCGCGTTCGCGGTCACGGTCTTGCCCGATCCCGACTCGCCCACGATCGCGAGCACCTCGCCGGCGTGCGCCTCGAGCGAGATGCCGTTCACCGCGACGACCGGGTCGCCGTCCGTTGCGAACGTGACCTTGAGGTTGTGGATGGATGCCGCGTCGGGCGCGCCCGCATCGGGCGCCGACGCATCGCGCGTGGTGTCGCTCATTCTGCGGCCTCCTTCTCTGCGGCGACCACGGCAGCGCGCCGCCGGCGGCGCAGCCGCGGGTCGCTGAGGTCGTTCAGGCTCTCGCCGACCAGCGTGATGCCGAGCACCACGAGAACTATGGCGACGCCGGGCGGGATGGCCGTCCACCAGATGTGGCTGGTCACGTCGGAGACCGAGCGCGACAGGTCGTAGCCCCACTCGGCGGCAGCGGTCGCCTCGATCCCGAAGCCCAGGAAGCCCAGGCCGGCCAGGGTCAGCACCGCCTCGGATGCGTTCAGGGTCACCACGACCGGCACCGAGCGGGTCGAGTTGCGCAGCACGTGCCGGGTGAGGATGCGCAGCGTCGGCACGCCGATCACCTTCGCCGACTCGACGAACGGCTCGGCCTTGACCCGCACCACCTCGCTGCGCACGATGCGGAAGTACTGCGGCACGAACACCACGGTGATCGAGATCGCCGCGGCGAGGATGCCGCCCCACAGCGTCGACTGCCCGTGGCTGATCACGATCGCCATGACGATGGCCAGAAGCAGCGACGGGAACGCGTAGATCGCGTCGGCGATGACCACGAGGATGCGGTCGATCCATCCGCCGAAGTATCCCGAGAGCAGGCCGATGAAGATGCCGATGAAGATCGAGAAGATGATCGCGCAGATGATGACCAGCAGGGCCGTCTGCGCTCCCCAGATGGTGCGCGAGAGCACGTCGAAGCCGCTGACCGTGGTGCCGAGCAGGTTCTGCGCGCTCGGCGCCTGGAGGGTGCCGAAGTCCTGTCCGTCGGCCGTGGTGCGCTGCGCGTAGCCGTACGGGGCGATCCACGGCGCGAAGATCGCCACGATCACGAACACGCCGGTGAGCACGAGCCCGGTCACGAGCATGGTGCGCTGCCAGCCGACGCTGTGCTTCAGATGCGATACGACCGGGATCCGGTCGCTCAGCGGCCGCTTGGGCGCGCCGAGTCCAGCGGGAAGCACGCCGGTCTCGGCCGGATCGAAGACGCCGGTGGGGGTGGGATCCTGGGTCTCGCTCATGTCAGTACCTCACTCGCGGGTCGATCACCACGGCGATGACGTCGACGATGAAGTTCACGACCGCCACGACCACCGCGATCATGATGACGATGCCCTGCACGGCCACGAAATCTCGGGCTTTCAAGTACTCGGCCAGCATGAAGCCGAGACCCTTCCACTCGAACGAGGTCTCGGTCAGCACGGCCCCCGCCAGCAGCAGTGCTATCTGCAGGCCGATCAGTGTGACGATCGGAATCAGCGCGGGGCGGTACGCGTGCTTTGTGACAAGACGGTACTCACCGACGCCGCGTGACCGGGCCGAGGTCACGTACTGTGCGCCGAGTGTGCCGATGACGTTGATGCGCACCAGGCGCAGGAAGACGCCGGCGGTCAGGATCCCGAGCGCGAGACCAGGGAGCACCGCATGCCACAGGACGTCGATCACCGCATCGGGGTTGCCCAGTCGGATCGCGTCGATGAGGTAGATGCCGCTGGGGTTGTTCAGGGTCTCCAGCTGGAGCTCGACGCGGGTGGATGCGCGGCCCGAGACCGGCAGGATGTTGAACTGCACGGCGAACACGAGCTTCAGCAGGATCGCGATGAAGAAGATCGGCGTCGCGTAGCCGAGGATCGCGCCCACGCGGAGCACGGCATCCTGCCACCGATCGCGCTTGTAGGCGGCGACCAGCCCCAGCGGAATGCCGATGATGAACGCGACGATCAGCGCATAGAACGCGAGCTCGAGCGTCGCCGACCCGTACTGCAGGAGGATCTCGGTGACCGGCCGGTGGTCGGTCAGGGTCGTGCCGAAGTCGCCGCGGAACACGCCGAGCAGATAGTCCAGGTACTGGACGATCAGCGGCCGGTCGTAGCCGGCCTCGTGGATGCGGGCGGCGAGCTGCTCGGGCGGCAGCTTTCCGCCGAGGGCCGCGGTGATCGGGTCACCGGTCAGCCGCATCAGGAAGAACACCGTCGTGACGAGGATGAACACCGTCGGGATGATCAGCAGCAGGCGGACGAGGATGTAACGCCAGAGCCCGCCGCTTCGGGCGCGAACGGGTTTGGACGCCAGGTCGGCGTCTTCGACGACAGTGGTCATGCATTTCCTTCACTTGACGACACCGGTCGTTGAGCGAGCCGCGAAGCGGCGAGCCGAAACGATCCCCGTTTCGGCTCGCTTCGCTCGCTCAACGACCGGAGGCCGACCTACTTGTGCAGCGGTGCGTAGCGGAACTTGAACGAGGCGTCGAGGGTGGTGCCCTGAACGTCCTTGCCCACGACCGCGACCTGCGTGCCCTGCAGGTACGGCAGCGTCGACAGGTCCTTGGCCACGAGGTCCTGGATCTGGCCGATCTCGTCGGAGCGCTTGGCGGCGTCGGTCTCGGTCTGCTCCTTGGAGATCAGTCCCTGCACGTCGGCGTTGTCGTAGTGGTTCGCCAGGAAGTTGTCCTTCGAGAAGAACGGCGACAGGTAGTTGTCGGCGTCGGAGAAGTCCGGGAACCAACCCAGCTGGTACATCGGGTAGACGTCGGCGGTGCGGTCCTTGGAGTACTGCACCCACTCGGTCTGCGCGAGGTTGACCTTGAACAGGCCGCCGTTCTCGAGCTGGGTCTTGATGGCCGCGTACTCGTCACCCGACGACGGACCGTAGTGGTCGCCGTTGTACTGCAGGTTCAGGGTCACCGGCGTGCTCACCCCGGCGTCGGACAGCGCCTGCTTGGCCTTGTCGAGGCTGGGACCGCCGTTGCCGTCGCCGTACAGCGACTTCAGGGCCGTGTTCGCGCCGGTCATGCCGTCGGCGACGTACGAGTACAGGGGCGTGTAGGTGTCCTTGTAGACGTCGGTGGCCAGCTTCTGCCGATCGATGAGGTCGGCCATCGCCTGGCGGACGGCCAGGGCCTTCGCCGGGTCGGCGTCGTCGGTCTTGGTGCCGAACGGCATGGTGGCCATGTTGAACACGATGTAGCGGATCTCGCCGCCCGGGCCCTTCACGACCTGAACCTTGTCGGTCTGCTTGCCGAGGTCTTCGACGTCGGTCGCCGACAGGCTGCGGAACGCCACGTCGATGTCGCCGTTGCCGATCGCGAGCTTCAGGTTCGAGGCATCCGCGTAGTACTTCACCGTGACGCTCGAGTTCTCGGCGGCGCCGAGCTCTCCCTG
The DNA here is from genome assembly GCF_029094505.1 of Microbacterium horticulturae. Classification (NCBI taxonomy): domain Bacteria; kingdom Bacillati; phylum Actinomycetota; class Actinomycetes; order Micrococcales; family Microbacteriaceae; genus Microbacterium; species Microbacterium horticulturae. Next base: position 3,595,229 of record NZ_CP119108.1, read on the forward strand.
GTAGTCCTTGTTGGGCTCGTAGTTGATGAGCTCGTTGACCTTGTACGACGAGATGACGTACTGGCCGGCGAACGCCTTGCCCTTGACGATGTCTGCGTCGGGGGTGACCTTGTCGGCTGAGAACACGTCCTCGTCGACGATCGGGCCGGCGGGGCTCGAGAGAACCTGCGGCCACGTCTGGTCGTTCGGGTTCTTCAGGTGGAAGACGACGGTGGTGTCATCGGGGGTGTCGATGCTGTCGAGGTTGCCGAGCAGCGACGCGGGCCCGTTCGGGTCGTTGATCTTGATGACACGCTCGAACGAGAACTTCACGTCCGACGACGTGAGGTCGTCGCCGTTGGCGAACTTCAGCCCCGACTTGAGCTTGACGGTGTAGTCATGCGGAGCGGTGAAATCCGCCGACTCGGCGATGTCGGGGGTGACATCGGCCGTCCCGTACTTGCTGTTCAGCAGGAACGGGTAGATCTGGTTCATCACCGCGAACGAGCCGTTGTCGTACGAACCGGCGGGGTCGATGGACGTGATCTTGTCGGTCGTCCCCACGATCAGCCCGCCGGACGCGTTGCCGCCGTTGTCGCCGGAACCTCCGCCGTTGCCGCCGCCGCCGGCGCAACCGGACAGGACGACGGCCGAAGCGCCGATCGCCCCGAGCGCGAGCAGGAGACGCCCGCGCGAGTGTGTCTGCAATGACATAGTCGTTACCTTGCTGTATGCGAAGCGGCCGCGCAGGGTGACGCGACCGTATATGGTTCCCATCCTCTCCGCACTTGTCGGGATCGGCAACCATCCCCGTATTCCGTGATCAGAACGCAACGGATGCCGGCCCGACAGGGCGCAGGATGCCGGGGGTCAGAGCACCTTCGAGAGAAAGGCCTTCGTTCGCTGATGCTGGGGATTCGTGAGCACCTCGTGCGGATCGCCCAACTCGACCACCACGCCGCCGTCCATGAACACCACGGCATCGCCGACCTCGCGGGCGAACCCCATCTCGTGCGTGACGACGATCATCGTCATCCCGCTCTCGGCGAGCTCGCGCATGACGTCGAGCACCTCGCCGACGAGTTCAGGGTCGAGCGCGCTGGTCGGCTCGTCGAAGAGCATGAGCTTCGGGTCCATGGCCAGCGCCCTGGCGATGGCCACGCGCTGCTGCTGGCCGCCCGACAGCTGTGCCGGATAGTGGCCGGCCTGACTCGCGAGCCCCACACGCGCGAGCAGCTCGCGGCCGCGGGCCGCGGCATCCCTCTTCGTCGCCCCCTTCACCCGGATCGGGGCCTCCATCACGTTCTCCAGCGCGGTCATGTGGCCGAACAGGTTGAAGTGCTGGAAGACCATGCCGATGTCACGGCGCTGGCGGTTGGCCTCGGCGGGCTTGAGCTCGTAGAGCTTGTCGCCCTTCTCGCGGTAGCCCATCAGCTCGCCGTCGACGTAGAGCCTGCCGGCGTCGATGCGCTCGAGGTGGTTGATGCAGCGCAGGAAGGTTGACTTGCCCGACCCCGATGGGCCGATCACGCACATCACCTGGCCGCGGTCGACGCGCAGCGAGATGGACCTGAGCACTTCGTTGCTGCCGAAGCTCTTCGAGACCATCCGCGCCTCGACCATGGGAGTGTCGCTTGCCACCGTCATCCCTTTCCTCCGACGTCGATTCCGACGCCGGCGACGCCTTCGGCGCCCACGACGACCCCGCCGACAGCCGGCCGCGAGCGGTCGGACCCGCGGGCGAACCGCTTCTCGACGAAGTACTGGCCGGCCATGAGCACCGATGTGAAGAACAGGTACCAGATCGACGCGACGATCAGCAGCGGGATCGGCGCGAAGATCGTCGCCGAGATGTCGCTGGTGCGACCGAACAGGTCCATCGAGTACGGAATCGCGACCACGAGTGACGTGGTCTTCAGCATCGAGATGACCTCATTGCCGGTGGGCGGGATGATCACCCGCATCGCCTGCGGAACGACGACGCGGGTCATCGTCTGGCCCCACGACATTCCCAGCGCCGTGCACGCCTCTTCCTGGCCCGGGTCGACGGACAGGAGCCCGGCCCGCACGATCTCTGCCATGTACGCCGACTCGTTCAGCGCCAGGCCGACGACCGCGAGCAGGAACAGCGGCGGCGTCCAGGTGATGGTGAACTCGGCCCAGGTGTGCACGAACGGGATGCCCAGGTACACGGTCTTGTAGATGAGGGTGACCAGGCCCCAGAACACCAGTTGGACGTACACCGGTGTTCCACGGAACACCCAGAGGAACGCCCACGCGATCCACTTCAAGACCGGGTTCGGCGACAGCCGCATGACGGCCAGGATCAGGCCCAGGATGATGCCGAACAGCATCGCCAGAACGGTCAGCGCAAGCGTGATGAACGCCGCCTGCGTGACGCGGGTGTCGAACAGGTATTTGCCGACGATGTCCCATTGGAACGCCTGGCGCTGCGCGGCGTCGAGCACGAACAGCACCACCAGCAGGATGAGGACGACCGCGACCGTGTTGCGCCAGGGATGCCGCAGCCGCACCGCGCGGATCGTCTCGGCCCGCGCGGTGGAGACGGTGGCGGTGTCGACCGGAGGGGTGGATGCCGCGGCATCCGCCCCCTCGGGCCGTTGCGATTCCGACATGACTACTGCTTCGACGCTGCGTTCACATCGGCAGCGGTGACCGCGCCGTCTTCGACGCCCCACTTCTGCAGGATCTTCGCGTAGGTGCCGTCGTCGATGAGCGTCTGCAGCGTGTTCTTGATGACGTCGGTGAGCTCGCCACCCTTGGCGGTCGCGAACCCGTACGGGGCGATGTCGAACGTCTCACCCGCGGCCTGGATCTTGTCCTGCTTCTGGTGGATCGCGTATTCGGTGATGGGCGAGTCGGCGCTCATCGCGTCGACCTGGCCGAGCACGAGCGCATTGGTCGCGCCGTCCTGCCCGTCGTACTTGAAGACCTGGATCTTCTCCTTGCCCGCGTCGGTGCACGCCTTCGACTTTGCCGGCAGCTCTTCGGTGTCTTCGTACGTGCCGTCTTCGACGGCGACCTTCAGACCACACGCGTTGTCGGGGTCGACGTCTTTGCCCTTCACCGACGCCCAGAGGATCCCGGCGTTGTAGTAGTTGACGAAGTCGACCTGCTTCTCACGCTCGGTGGTGTCGGTGAACGACGAGACACCCAGGTCGTACTTGCCGCCGACGATCGACGGAATGATGTTGTCGAACTTCGCGGCGGTGTACTCGGCCTTCACGCCGAGCTTCGCGGCCATCGCATTGGCCAGGTCGATGTCCCACCCGATCGGGTTGCCCGCGTTGTCCTTGTACTCGTTGGGGGCGTATGTCGGGTCGGTGCCGATCTTCAGCACGCCTGCGGACCTGACGGCATCAGGCAGCGTCGCCGCGAGCGCGTCGTCTTTGGTGACTCCGTAGCCCGACGCGTCGGCGCTGGCAGAGTTGTCTCCGCCGCCGCCCTGCGGGTTCTCGGAGTCTTGGTTGTTCACACATCCGGTGAGCAGCAGTGCCGCGGCGACGACGGCCACCGGCAGGGCGAGGATCCTTCGCATTTCTTCCCTTTCCTCATCTTCGAGGCGGCGGCCCTCGGGCGGGGCCGACCCCTGAAGTCTAAGGACAAGAGTGCACCATCCAGATTTCGATTCGGTTTCGACGGCTGACCCGTGTCGTTCACACGGTGTTCGGCGAGCCGTCATGCGCGCACGGTCGAGTGGGTCGTGCCGGGCCCCCGGCATCCACTCTCCCGAACAGGAGTCATGAAGAATGAACCGTTCCCCCAGGTCTGTGCGCAGGTCCGTACGGCGTCGCACGGTCGGCGTGATCGCCGTCTCGGCGGTCGCCGCCGGCACGCTGCTGGCCGTCGGCGCCGGCGCGGCGTCGGGCTCGAGTGCCTTCACTCCCGCTTCGCACCGCGTCAGCGCCGACAAGACGAAGGACGTGCGCCAGGCGATCGTCGGCGGCAAGGCCAAGAACGTCATCCTGCTCGTCGGCGACGGCATGGGCGACAGTGAGATCACGATCGCCCGCAACTACGCATACGGTGCGGCGGGCGAGCTGCCCGGCATCGACGCGCTGCCGCTGACCGGCTCGTACACGACCTACTCCGTCTACAAGGACGGTGCGAACAAGGGCAAGCCCGACTACGTGACCGACTCGGCCGCCAGCGGCACGGGCTGGGCGACCGGCACGAAGACGTACGACGGCGCGATCTCGGTCGACGTCGACGGCAACCCGCTGCCGACGCTGCTCGAGCTGGCCAAGGCCAACGGCTTCCGCACGGGTGACGTGTCGACCGCCGAGATCCAGGACGCGACGCCGGCCGTGCAGATCGCGCACGTCGACCAGCGCTCGTGCTACGGCCCCGACAGCTCGTCGTGCGGCAACGACGCGCTGGCCGAAGGCGGGCTCGGATCGATCTCCGAGCAGCTGCTCGACACCCGCGCCGACGTGGTGCTCGGGGGCGGGCTCGCCTCGTTCCGCCAGACGGCGAAGGCCGGGCAGTGGAAGGGCTCGACCCTGCTGCAGCAGGCGACCGCGCGCGGATATCAGGTGGTGACGGATGCCGCGGGCCTGGCCTCGGTGAAGAAGGCCAACCAGTCGCAGCCGCTGCTGGGCCTGTTCACCGACGGCAACTTCCCCACGCGCTACGCGGCGACCACCGCGACCGTGGGCGGAGCGAACACCCCGGTGACCTGCGAGGAGTCGGCCGACCGACTGCCGACATCGCTCTCGCTCTCGTCGCTGACCGACAAGGCGATCGATCTGCTGTCAGCGGGGTCGAAGAAGAGCGGCAAGGGCTTCTTCCTGCAGGTGGAGGGCGCGTCGATCGACAAGCGCGACCACGCCGCCGACGCGTGCGGACAGATCGGTGAGACGCTCGACCTCGACGAGGCCGTGCAGGTTGCTCTCGCGTTCGCCAAGAAAGACAAGAACACGCTCGTGCTGGTGACGGCCGACCACGCGCACTCCAGCCAGATCGTCGACTCGACGCCGCCGACCTCGCTGTCGACCGCCGTGACCACCGCCGACGGCACGGTCATGAAGATCTCGTACGGCACGGCGGCCGCAGGTGGCTCGCAGCAGCACACCGGCACGCAGCTGCGCATCGCCGGGTACGGCCCCGGCGCGGCCAATGTCGTCGGGCTCACCGACCAGACCGACACGTTCGGCACGATCAGCCGCACGCTGGGGCTTCAGGTGGATGCCGCGAAGCTGAGCCGGCACGCCTCGGTGTCGCCGGGCTACGCCACGCCGGGCCGCAAGGTCGCCGTGCGCGGCACCGGGTTCGGGGGCGACCGGCAGGCCACCGTCACGTTCGGGGATGAGGCGCAGCGCGTCGACGTCATCGATGGGAAGGTGTCGGCACGGTTCACGGCGCCCGTGCCGTCGGGTCGCCAGCAGGTCGTGAAGGTGACGGTCGAAGGCGCCCAGACCGGGGTCGCGAAGACCGCGCGCATCACGGTGCGCAAGTAGCGGCATCCCGTCGTTCCGGGCCGGTCCGCGTCGCGGGCCGGCCCTTGGCGTCGGGGCCGGCGCCGGGGCGGCCTGAGGGCCTGAGGGCCTGAGGGCCTGAGGGCCTGAGGTCCTGAGGGCCTGAGGGCGAGAGGGCCTGAGGGCGAATTCATATGAATCTGTCCAAAGCACATCAATCTGCCGCCCGGTTTGATGTTCGCTCGACAGATTCATATGAATTCGACCTCTCGCCGGGGCGTGACGGATGTCACGGGCAGATCGTGACGCGCGTGTGAGGGGCCGCGAGGCTCTGCGTTCGAGCATGGAGACATGGAATCGACAACACTCACGACCGCACGCGGAAGGGATGCCGCAGCCGCCGGCCCCGCGTCGGCGATCTCAGCGAGCGGCTTGACCAAGAGCTTCGGTCGCGTCCGCGCCGTCGACGGCGTCGACCTGCACGTCGCCCCCGGCGAGGTCGTGGCCTTCCTCGGCCCGAACGGCGCCGGTAAGACGACGACGATCGACATGATCCTCGGCCTCACGCAGCCCGACGAGGGCGACATCAGCGTGTTCGGCACGACCCCGCGCGGCGCGATCGCCCGCGGCTACGTGTCGGCGGTGCTGCAGACCGGCGGGCTGCTCAAAGACCTCACCGTTCGCGAGACGGTGGCCCTCACCGGCAGCCTGTTCGCCGAGCCCCGGCCCGTCGACGAGGTGCTCGGACGCGCCGGCATCCTCGAGATCGCCGACCGCATGGTCGGCAAGTGCTCGGGCGGTCAACAGCAGCGGCTGCGGTTCGCGATGGCGCTTCTCAGCGACCCCGGCCTGCTCATCCTCGACGAACCGACCACCGGCATGGACGTCGAAGGCCGCCGCTCGTTCTGGCAGGCGATCCGCACCGACGCGAAGCGCGGGCGCACCGTGCTCTTCGCCACGCACTACCTCGATGAGGCCGACGCCTACGCCGACCGCATCGTGCTGATGAGCCAGGGGCGCATCGTCGCCGACGGACCGACCGCGGAGATCAAGAACCTCGTCGCCGGACGTGTCGTGCACGCCACGGTGCCGGAAGTGGATGCTGTGGCCCTCGCCGCACTCCCGGGTGTCACCGACGTCGAAACCCAGGGCGAGCGCATCACCGCGCGTACCACCGACTCCGACGCCTTCGCCCGCTATCTGCTCACCGAGACCGGCGCCCGTGACGTCGAGATCTCATCCCAGAATCTTGAGAGCGTGTTCCTCGCGCTCACCTCGGAAGGAGCCCGGTCATGACCACCGCCATCTCGCTCGAACGCAAGGTCCCGCCGTTCGGCGGATTCAATCTGCGCTTTCTCGCCATCGAGCTGAAGCGCCGCTTCCGCAACTACCGGACACTGATCTTCACTATCGTGTTCCCCGTCGCGATGTACTTCATGGTCGGCTATCCGAACCGCAACGAGCCGCTGCTGTCGGATCAGCCGATCGCCTCGGGCGGCCTGTCGGTCGCCGCGTACATCATGGTCTCGATGGCCGTGTACGGCGCGATGATGTCGGCCACGGCATCCGGCGCCGCCGTCGCGGTCGAGCGCTCGCTCGGCTGGAGCCGCCAGTTGCGCCTCACCCCCCTGAACCCGGTCGCCGCTGTGGCGACGAAGGTCATCGCCGGCATGCTGTTCGGGCTCATCGCGATCGTCGCCACGTACCTGGGCGGCGCGCTGACCGGAGTGCACATGAGCTGGTCGCAGTGGCTGGTCTCGGGGCTGGTCGCCTGGCTGCTGGGAGCTGCGGTGTTCACCGCGCTCGGTCTGATGATGGGGTATCTGGTCCCGGGTGAGAACGCGATGCAGCTCACGAGCCTGGTGATCGTGTTCCTCGCCTTCGTCGGCGGACTTTTCTACCCGGTCAGCATGATGCCGCAGGTGTTGCAGGATGTCGCGGCCTGGACCCCCGTCTACGGCATCGGTGAGCTCAGCCGCGCTCCCCTGACTGGCGAGGGGTTCGACCTCGGCGCGCTGGTGAACGTACTGCTCTGGCTCGGACTGTTCGTGCTCGGGACCGCGCTGCTGTTCCGCCGCGACACGAAGCGCGTCTGAGCCGCGGCATCCGCGAGGTCGTACCCCGATCCGCGAGGTCGTACCCCGATCCGCGAGGTCGTACCCCGATCCGCGAGGTCGTACCGCAAGGACGGGTGCGACCTCGCGAAAACAGGTACGACCTCGCGAAAACAGGTACGACCTCGGCGTGGGGGCGCCGCAGAACCTAGGGTGAACACGATGGACGAGCACGACACCGACACGCGCGACCCCGCCCCGCCGGGGCGCGAAGCCGACACGCGTAACGCCGCCCCGCGGGGGCGCGACGCCGAGCGCCGCCTGAAGGCGGTCGGTCCGCCGTGGCCGGTGATGCCGCCCGAAATGGGCACGGGCGCGTTCATCGGCATGCGCAGCGTACTCTGGAGCCGCGGCTCGGTCAGCTGGTACATCGGCGGCGGCATCTCGCTGCTCTGGCTGATCAGCACCGGGCAGGAGGTCATCGAGCAGGCATCCACGACGGGGTCGGCGGCCCTCAGCGTCGCACTGGTCGTGCTCTACGGCGTCGGATTCCTCCTCGCGGTGCCGGTCGGCTGGGGTCTGCCGATCCGCTGGCGCCTGCTGCCGGCGACAGGCCTGTTCGCGCTGTCGTTCACGCTCTTCCCCTGGCTGGGCTGGGACGTCTGGTCACAGTGGACCTACGTCGGCGTCGTGGTCGGCATGATGGTGCTCAGCTGGCGCACCACGATCCTCATCATCGTCGGGCTCGCGGCCCTGGGCCTCTTCTTCCGCGTGGGGATCGACGGGTGGACCGAAGACATCCTCTGGGGCCCCGCCATCATCTTTTCGATCTCGCTCATGATGGCCGCGTTCGCCCGAACCTTCGCCGCGATGAACCAGCTTCGCGCGACCCAGAATCAGCTCTCCCAGCTCGCCGCCGAGCGTGAGCGGGGTCGCATGGCCCGCGACATCCACGACATCCTCGGCCACTCGCTGACGGTCATCACCGTGAAGGCCGAACTGGCGAACAAGCTCATCGAGGTCGACCCCACCCGCGCGAAAACCGAGGTCGCCGAGATCGAACAGCTCGCGCGCGGGGCCCTCGCCGACGTGCGCACGACCGTCGCGGGTGCCCGCGGCGTCAACCTGCCGGCCGAGCTGGTCGTGGCCCGCGCCGCGCTCGAGGCAGCGGGCATCACGCCTGAGATCCCGACGGCGACGGATGCCGTGGGCCCGGCTCACCGGGAACTCGCGGCCTGGATCGTCCGTGAGGGCGTCACCAACGTCGTCCGCCACTCCGGCGCCACGCGGTGCGCGGTGCGCCTCGGACCGCGCACGGTCGAGATCGCCGACGACGGCGTCGGACCCGTGGCATCCAGCGCCTCGTCGACCGGGCTCGCGGGCCTGCACGAGCGGGTCGCCGAAGCGGGCGGCACCCTGACCATCGGCCGCAGTGACCTCGGCGGCTTCAGCCTGAAGGTGGACCTGTGATCACCCTGCTCATCGCCGACGACCAGGCCCTCGTGCGGGGCGCGCTCTCGGCCCTCCTCGCCCTCGAGCCCGACATCGACGTGGTCGCCGAGGTGGGACGTGGTGATGAGGCGGTGGATGCCGCGCTGCGCACCCGCCCCGACGTCGCCCTGCTCGACATCGAGATGCCCGGGCTCGACGGCATCGCCGCCGCCGCGCAGCTGCGCGAGAAGGTGCCGGGATGCCGCACCCTCATCGTCACCACGTTCGGACGGCCGGGATACCTGACCCGCGCGATGCGGGCCGGGGCATCCGGCTTCGTCGTGAAAGACACCCCCGCCGCGCAGCTCGCCGACGCCGTACGGCGCGTCGCGCAGGGGCTGCGGGTGGTCGATCCGGCTCTGGCGGCCGAGTCGCTCGCGCAAGGCGAGTCGCCGCTGACGGAACGCGAGACCGACGTGCTCGAGGCCGCACGAGCCGGCGGCTCGATCGCCGACATCGCCCGTATCCTCCACCTGTCGGAGGGCACAGTTCGCAACCACCTCTCCAGCGCGATCGGCAAGACCGGGGGCCGCAATCGCGCCGATGCCGCCCGCATCGCCGAAGACAACGGCTGGCTCTAGAGACGCCGAGCCCGCGCGACGCCGGCAACGGGTACGACCTCACGAAAACGGGTACGACCTCGCGAAAAGGGGTACGACCTCGCGAAAAGGGGTACGACCTCGCGAGAAGAGGTACGACCTCGGGAATCGAGGTACGACCTCGCGACGCGCGAGGCGCGCCCCGCGGATCAGCGGACGCGCACCGCGCCGGGCTGGATCCAGACGCGCGCCTGCGTGATCTCACCCAGCTCGTCGCCATCGACTTCGAATTCGCGAGGCTCGGCGAGGACCACCCGCAGCTCGGTGAGGCGGCGATGCGTCGTGCTGTCGCCGCTGGCGGCGCGGCCGCCGGAGAACACGCGCTTTATTCCGTTGTCCCACGCGGCGGTGCGCAGGGTGTCGAGCCATCCGGCCATCCCGTCGGCGTGCAGCACGAGAAGATCCAGCTGTCCATCGCGCGGGTCGGCGTCGGGCAGGAGCGTCAGTCCGCCCTGCAGCATTCCGCAGTTGCCCAAGATCACGGTGTGCGCGCGCTCTGGCCGCTCATCGCCGCCGTCGACACTCAGCTGCAGGTCGATCACCGCGCTGGCCGAGACAGCGCGACCGAGCGACTCGACGTACGCGAGCCACCCCGCCTTGTCCTTCAGATCGTCGTCCGTCTCGGTGATCATGTGTGCGTCGATGCCGAATCCGGCCATCACCGCGAACGCTTTTCGCTCGACTCCCGTCGGCGTCGTCACCTCGGCCCAGCCGATGTCGAGAGGGGATGCCGCACCCGTGAACGCCCGCGTGAGCGCCGCTGCGGCATCATTCAGAGGAATCTCGAGATTGCGCGCAAGCAGGTTGCCGGTTCCCCGGGGCACGATGCCGAGCTCGGCCACCGCACCGGTCTCTGCGAGGTGCTCGGCGACCGCACGGACCGTGCCGTCGCCCCCGGCCGCGACGATGAGGTCGGCACCGGCATCCAGGGCATCCTTCGTCGCGGCACGACCCGGGTCGTCTTCGCGAGTCTCGAACCAGCTGACCTCGGGCGGGTTCGCCTCGCCCGCGGCATCCCGCACCGCGGCTTCGAGCTCATCACGATCGGTCTTCGTGGGATTCCATACGATCCCCGCGTGCTGTGTCGTCAACGTCGGTCTCCGTTCGATCCGGTGTCGTCAATGTAGACGACACAGGGGCCTGCGGCATCCACACGCGCTGTCGTTCTCGACGGTCACCCCGCGATCCACATGCGCGAATGCGAAAAGCGGCAGCACGACGAGGTCGCCTCAATCGCGCGGGACCGACGTCGGGGAGCAGAATCAGCTCCCCGGGTGCAGGATCAGCTCCCCGAGTACGGCGGGCCTCCCGCCGGCGGACCCGCGGGCGGGGGTCCAGGGCGCGGCGGACCACCGGCTTGCCCGCTCTGCAGCCACTGCGTGTGCGCCTTGAGGGCCGCGAGCACCGCGAGCCTGATGCACAGGTACAGCAGCCCGAACGCGATCGCGGCCAGCACGAGGTAGATGAGCAACGCGACGAAGATTCCCGCCCCATACACCGACATGCCTCGACCTTAGCGGCGGGATGCGACACGCCCTCTGGTGTTCTTCGCGTACTACTGCGCATTGCGTGGTACTCTCTCTCGCAGAAGATCGCGAGGGGTCAATGGACACGACACAACTGCTCAAAGGGGTGCTGGATGCCGCGGTGCTCGCGGTCGTGCAGCACGACGACGGTTACGGCTACGACATCGTGAGGCGTCTGCGCGACGCCGGCCTCGAAGAAGTCGGCGACGCCTCGGTGTACGGCACGCTGCGCCGGCTCTATACGGCCGGCGCTCTGTCGAGCTACGTCGTGCCGTCCGACGGCGGCCCGCACCGCAAGTACTACGCGATCAGTCCCCGGGGTCACGCGCTGCTGGACGAGCAGCGGCGCGACTGGGCGAGCTTCTCGTCGGTGATGACGGGACTCCTCGCCGAGAAGCCCACTCCCGCTCTGCGCACGATCGGAGAGAACCGATGACCACCACCACCGCGCCCGCCGACCCGATCGCGGCGTTCGCCGCCGCTGTCCGGGTCGAGCTGCGTGACCTTCCCGCCGACGAGGTCGACGACATCGTCGATGGCCTCGAGTCCGACCTTGCCGAGCAGGCCGCCGAGCACGGCGAAGGATTCGAACTGCCCGATGCGTCCGCCTATGCCGCCGAGCTGCGGCAGGCCGCCGGGTTGCCCGAACGTCCGCGCGGCGTGACGGCCCGACAGGCGCTGGGCGCGCAACTGCGCGATCTGAGCGAGCGCACGCTTCGCGGCATCCGTTCGTCCCGCATGGGTTCCGGCCTGCTCGACTTCGCTGTCGCGCTGCGGCCGATCTGGTGGATTGCGCGGGGATGGATGCTGTACGTGCTCGTCTTCGGCCTGTTCGGTCTGTACTTCGGCACGGCGATCGGCGTACCGATTCCCCGCAACGGCGGCGCGTTCGTTGCGCTGGCGATCGCCATGCTGGTCAGCATCCAATGGGGCCGCGGCCGGTGGCGCCCCGGGGCGTGGACACGGGTCGGCCTCATTGTCGTGAGCACGGTGACCGCGGTGATGCTGCCGTTCGTCATCGGCATCGCCGCCGGGCAGGTGCAGAGCTGGCGGAACAACGCATCGGCCGTGTACTCGTACAACCAGGCGCCGCAGGGCCTCGCCGTGGACGGGCAGCGCGTGCGCAACATCTTCGCCTACGACGCCGCTGGCAATCCGCTCACCGATGTGCAGCTGTTCGACCAGAACGGAAGCCCGCTGACAACCGTGGGCGGTCAGGACCCGACGAGTCCGGTCGACGAGTATTTCGCGTGGGGCGGAGGGCCCGTCCCGGTCGGGGTGTCTCAGCCCGGCCGCACCCCGGTGTGGAACGTCTTCCCGCTCGCCGAGATCCCCGCCGGCGCTGACGACGGCGATCCAACCCTCGCCCAGCCGGCGGCGCCGCCGTTCGCGCAGGTGCCGTCGCTGCAGCGCCTGCTCGCGGCGACCCCGGCCCCCGAGCCGAGCGATGGGTCTCCGACACCGGGCGCAACGCCGACGACAGATCCGAGCGCGACGCCGACCGAGTCGCCGAAGAAGTCAGCCGCGGACGACGCTGACGCGCAGGTCGATCAGGAGGGGGTGGATGCCGCAACCAGCGCCACCGCCGACGGAGGTGAACGATGACGCCCGCACAGGCGGTCACCGCCGATTCTCCCGCCCACGCTCCGGCTGCCCCGAACTGGATCGGTCCCGATCTCGTCAGCGGAGAAGGGCTCGTGAGCGTGGACGTCAGCTTCCTCGTGCGCGACGCCCTCGCCGGGCGCGGCGGACCCGCGCCGACCCAGCCGCGGGGCTGAGCCGGCGGTCCGAGCCGGCGAGCTGAGCCGGCGCTCAGCTACGAGCAGCCCACCACGCCCGGAGGCGGCGCTCGGCCTCTTCAGGCCCGAGAACGCCGTCGTCCAGTCGCAGATCGAGCAGGAACCGGTACGCCTCGCCAACGACCCGGCCGGGCCCCACCCCCAGGATCTCCTGGATCTGGTTGCCGTCGAGATCGGGACGGATGGCGTCGAGCTCCTCCTGCGCGGCGAGCTCGTCGATGCGGTTCTCGATGTCGTCGTACGCGGCGGCGAGCATCTGCGCCTTGCGCTTGTTGCGCGTGGTGACGTCGGCCCGCGTGAGGATGTGCAGCCGTTCGAGCTCGGCCCCGGCATCCCGCACATAACGCCGCACCGCGGCATCCGTCCACGCTCCTTCGGCATAGCCGAAGAAGCGCAGGTGCAGCTCGATGAGCTTGGTGACGGTGTCGATCGTCGCCGAGTCGAAGCGCAGCTCGCGCAGGCGCTTGCGGGCCAGCCGCGCGCCGCGCACATCATGGTGGTGGAACGTCACCGCGCCGCCCGGCTCGAGCTTGCGGGTCGCCGGCTTGCCGATATCGTGCAGCAGCGACGCCAGGCGCAGCGGTAGATCGGGAGCGGCACCGGGATGCCGGCTGTGCTCGAGGTCGATGGCCTGCCGCAGCACGGTCAGCGAGTGCTCGTAGACGTCCTTGTGGTGGTGGTGCTCGTCGACTTCGAGCCGCAAGGCGGGGATTTCGGGCAAGAACTGCGCCATCAAGCCGGTGTCGACGAGAAGGCGGATGCCGCGGGTCGGGTCGTCGGTGCCGAGCAACCGCATCAGCTCAGCCTGGATGCGCTCTGCCGAGACGATCTGGATGGTCTCGCGAAGCTCTTCGATCGCGGCGACCGTCTCGGGGTCGACCGCGAACTCGAGTTGCGATGCGAAGCGGGCGGCGCGAAGCATCCGCAACGGGTCGTCTCCGAAGCTGACGCGCGGGTCGATCGGGGTGCGCAGAATGCCGCGGATCAGGTCGTCGACGCCGCCCGTGGGGTCGACGAGCTTCTTGTCGGGCAGGAGCAGCGCCATCGCGTTGACGGTGAAGTCGCGGCGGACGAGGTCGCCGTCGATCGAGTCGCCGAACGCGACGACGGGTTTGCGCGTCATCCCGTCGTAGCTGTCGGCGCGGTAGGTGGTGATCTCGACCTGCTCACCGGAAACGCGGGCGCCGATCGTGCCGAACTCGCGGCCGATGTCCCACTGCGCGGTCGCGACGGGTTTGACGATCTTGAGGATGTCGTCGGGCTGCGCGTCGGTCGTGAAGTCGAGGTCGTGGGTTTCGCGGCCCAGCAGCGCGTCGCGCACCGGGCCGCCGACGAGGGCCAGCTCGCGCCCGGCAGCGGCGAATGCCTGCGCGAGGGTTGCGACAGCGGGGGACGCGGCCAGCGCGTCCAGGCGCGCCACACCCTCGGCCATGTTCAGCATGGATTCCAGCCTAACCCGCGGCTTCCTCCGCCGAATTCATATGAATCTGTCCACACCACACCAAACCGACGGGCGGTTCGGTGTGCACGCGACAGTTTCATATGAATTCGACGACCCGGGGGCGGGCGTGGCTTCGGCGAAGGGCGACGGGGCGGCCGATCGGACGCCTCACGCGAACGCCAGGAGCCCGCAGAACACCAGCTCGCGCACGCGCGGGAGCAGCTCGGCGCGCAGCGCAGCCGCATCGACGTCGAGCAGCTGCGCGATCGCGGCGATCAGCGGCCCCACCGCCAGGTCGCCGTCGCACGCGCCGACGAGCGCCGCCAGAGCGGGGTCGACCTCGAGCACGCGGCCGAAGCCGCGGCCCTGGCGCAGTTCGATGACGCTGGGCGCCTCGGCGCCGGGCAGATGATGTCGCGCCTCGGTCACATCGCCCGCGACGATCAGCAGCGACGCGGCGAGCGCCTCGTCATCGAGCTCGAGAAGCCGGTCGTGCGCAGCCAGCGAACGACCGAGGTGCGCACCCAGCGCGTGCTCGGGCACCGGCTGCGGCATCCGTTCATATCGCGCCAGCCTCACCCACCCGGCCGGCCGGCGCAGCAGGATGTATCCGAAGCCGACCTCACTCACCCCGCGCGCCGCGAAATCGTCGAGCCAGGCACCCAGCAGCGCGTCGAACTCCGCCGTCCCGGGCAGGGTCCCCGCGTCGCGGATCCACAGTTCGGCATAGGCCACCGGATCGAGCAGTTCGCGCTCGATCACCCAGGCATCCAGGCCCGCCGCGTCCACCCAGTCGCGCACCCGGTCGAGGCCCGCCCGCCCGTCGCGCGTCTCCCAGTTGCCCAGCAGCTGCGCCGTGCCGCCGGGCTCCAGGTGCGCACCGACTCCGGCGATGAACTCCGCAACGAGCGCGTCGCCGACCCGCCCGCCGTCGCGGTACTCATACGCCGGTACGCCCGTTGCCCGCGGCGTGATCACGAACGGCGGGTTCGACACGATGCGCTCGAACCGCTCGCCCGCCACGGGCGCGAACATGTCGCCCGCCCGCGTCGAGATCGCGTCGACGCCGTTCAGCAGGGCGTTCAGCCGGGTGTACCGCAGCGCCCGGTGCGACACGTCGGTGGCGACGAGGGATGCCGCGGCCCGCCGCGCCCGCAGAGACTGGATGCCGCAGCCGCAGCCGAGATCGAGCGCGCGATCGACGGGCGCCGTGAGCTGGAGTCCGGCGAGGGTGAGCGACGCCCCGCCCACCCCGAGCACATGATCCTCGGGTAGCGGACCACCCAGGGCCGCCTCATCGAGGTCGCTCGCGATCCACCACTCGCCGACGGCGTCTTCGTCGATGAACGCCTGCGGCCGAACGAGGGCCGTCGGCCGCAGCATCCCGTCCTCCATCCGGGCGAGTCCGAGGGCCTCGAGTCCCGCGATCCCCGTTGCCGGGAAGGCGAGGGATGCCGCCTCCGCCGGCACCGTGTCGCCGACGCCGAACAGCCGGGCCACGACGGCCAGCGCGCCTTCGTCGCCGGCGATCCGACGCCGGATCGGCAGCGCGTGCCCGCGGCCGAGTGCGCCGTCGGCGGCGTCGCCCCAGGCGTCACGCAGGGCGTCGGTGCGGTAGCCCGCGGCGTCGAGGTCGGCGGCGAGAGCCCGGCACAGCGCCGGATCGGGTTCGGGAAGCGACATCCCCCCATTCAACCGCCGATTCGGCGTCCAAAACTCCGCCGATCCGTGTCTGCCGGCACCGCAGACCGCCCGTACGGGCCCGCACGCACCCGATCCAGCGGAGTTCTGCACGCCGCACCGGCCGAGCGTGGGACTTCACCGGGCCCGGCGCGCATTGGGCGGGCGCTGAGCACGCCCCCGTAGAATCACAGCTGTTCGTGCGGCATCCCCCCACGAACACCGTTCTATGTCCGCGAGTTCCGAAGATCCCCGCATGCGCGCATCGCAGGCCGCCCTCCGGCCGGTCGCCGACCCGCGCACCTGTGGCGACCGCAGCCGGCACCCAGACAGCCGGCGCCCAGACAGCCCGCGCACAGACAGCCGGCACCCGGCCCGCCGGCGTCTACTCGGCCGCCGGCTCGCGGCTCTGGCGACCGGCGCCCTTCTGGTCCTCGCCCCTCTCCTCAGCGCTCCGGCCGCGTCCGCCGCCGACGCCACACCGAGCCCGACGCCGTCGCCGACTCCGCTGTCGGGCGCGGTTGATGCGTTCGTGTCCGCCGATGCGAACGGCGTGCTCGAACCCGATGAAGACCTCGTCACCCATGTCGCCCTGCGCAACGGCACCGCCGCCCCGGTGTCTGCCACCGACGTCACGCTGAGTCTGGGTGCGCAGCCGCTCACGTCCCGCAGCGAGCTGGCCGCCTGGCTCGACGCCGGCACCGGCGGCACCGGCGACGCCGACACCGGTCAGGCCGATCCCACGTCGACCGATGCCACGACGATGACGCTCGGCACAGCTTCGGTCGGCGCCGTCGACTCGGGCGAGACCGCCTCGGTCGAGATCACGGTGCCGGGCGACGACGACGCGCTCACCGAGCTCGACCCGGGGGTCTACCCGCTCAGCGCCACGATCACCGGTCCCGCCCAGACACGCGTCGCCACCAGCGTGCTGACGGTTCCGAAGAAGCGCGACACCGACCGCACGCCGGTCGCGATCGTCGTACCGATCACCGTCAGCGGACTCACGACCGGCCTCCTCACGGCCGATCAGCTGACCGCGCTCACAGCGCCCGACGGCGATCTGACCGCCGAGGTGAACGCTGTCGCCGGAACGCCGGCGATCCTCGCCATCGACCCGGCGATCGTCGCGTCGATCCGGGTGCTGGGTTCGTCGGCGCCCGAGACCGCCACCGCCTGGCTCGAGCGCCTCGACATGCTCTCCAACGAGCGCTTCGCGCTGCAGTTCGGCGACGCCGACATCGCCGCCCAGCTGCACGACGGCCACTCCACGCTATTGCGTCCGTCAACCCTGCAGTCGTACATGGACGCCGCCGACTTCACCGACACCGACGACACGGACACGACCGATGACGCGACCGGCGACGATGACGACGGCACGGCAGCACGGACGCCGGAACCCACCGACACCGCCTCGCCGGGTGCGCCCACGCTCCCCAGCATCGACGATCTCGAGAGCCTCGGCGAGAACGCGCGCGACGCCGTCTACTGGCCGTTCTCGAAGACCGTCGGCGGCGCCGATGTCGCCCAGCTCGCAGGGATGTCGACCGCCGACGCCAACGCCGTCACGCTGATCTCCTCCGCCTCCGCGACGCCGGGCAGCGCGCACGTCGATGCCGGCGGCGCGAACGCACTCGTGTACGACGCTGTGGTCTCGGACGAGCTCCGCGCGGCATCCCTCGAAGACGATCCCAAGGTCCGCAACGCGTCCTTGGCCGCGGTGACCGCCTCGCTGAACATCGCCGCGCGCACCGGCAATGGCTCGCCGCTCATGGTCGTGGTCGACCGCGCGTCCGACCGGGCGGTGCTCGGTCTGTCGGCGGCGGTCGAGGCGGTCACCGGCGCGCCCGGCACCACTCCGGCCACTCTGACGCGCGTCCTGGATTCGCACGCTCGTCAGGTGACGGTGAAGGATGCCGCGGCCGACACCACCCGCGTCAACACGCTGAAGCAGCTTCTCGAGGGAGAGCACCGCATCAGCGCGTTCGCGACGGTGCTCGACGATCCGACCCTGCTCACCGCGCCCGAACGCGCGACGCTCCTGCAGCTCATGGGCGGCGGCTGGCTCGACGACCCCGATGGATGGGCCGATGCGATCACAGCTCACAAGCAGGCGACGCGCGACACCCTGAACTCGGTCTCGATCGCCCCCACCAGCGACTTCAATCTCGCCGGACGCGCCGCGACCCGCACCTTCGGCATCCGCAATGAGCTGCCCTGGCAGGTGAAGGTCACACTGCTGGCTCACCCCGACAACCTGCGCCTCGAGGTGCAGGAGTCCACCGACGTCACCGCCCAGGCCTCGAGCACCACCGCAGCCCACGTGCCGATCGAGGCGCAGATCGGCAACGGCGACGTCACCCTCAACCTTCGCCTGGTGAGCCCTGCCAGCGTGCCGATCGGCCAGCCGCGCGACGTCGTCGTGACGGTCCACGCAGACTGGGAGATCATCGGCCTCACCGTGCTCGGCGTCGGCATCGGCGCGTTCCTCGTGCTCGGTCTCGTCCGTACCGTCCTCTCCCGCCGGAAGCGAGCGAGGGATGCCGCTTCTGCCGACAACGGCGAGGAGGACGCATCTGATTCCGACGTGCCGAACCGCGAGTCCGCAACGAGCACCGACCCCCACGACGCCTCGACCGACGGCACCGTTGGAGATGCAGCATCCACCCCCGAAGCATCCACCCCCGACGACGGAGCCGCCCGGTGACCGGCATCGGCCGCGCGAGCGTGCTGATCGGGGCGGGCACCGTCGTCTCGCGGCTGAGCGGGTTCGTCCGCCAGTGGATCATGGTCATCGCCCTCGGCGGCACGCTCACGGCCGCCGGGAACGCCTTCGCCGTCGCGAACGGACTGCCCAACGCGATCTACGCGATCGTCTCGACCGGGCTTCTCGCGGCCGTCGTCGTGCCGCAGATCGTGCAGGCGGCCGCGCACGAAGACGGCGGCACGGCGTTCATCTCCAAGCTGTTCACGCTCGGCACCGTCGCGCTGCTGGTGGTCACGGCGATCGCGATGGTATGCGCACCACTGCTGGTGCAGCTGTACGCGCAGGGTTTCTCGGCCGAGCAGCGGGCGCTGGCGACGGCGTTCGCGTACTGGTGCCTGCCGCAGATCCTCTTCTACGGGCTGTACGCGCTGGTCGGCGAGGCACTGAACGCGCGCAACATCTACGGGCCGTTCACGTGGGCGCCGATCGTCAACAACATCGTCTCGATCGCCGGTTTCGGACTGTTCCTGCTGCTCTTCGGTCCCCTCGGCGACGTTGTCGCCTGGACCCCGACCACCATCGCGCTCATGGGCGGCACGGCGACGGTCGGCATCATCGTGCAGGCGCTCGTGCTGTTCCTCTTCTGGCCGAAGACCGGGCTGCGCATCAGGCCCGACTTCCGCTGGCGGGGCATGGGGCTCAATCGCATCGGGCGTCTGGCGGGCTGGACGTTCCTCATGGTGCTGCTGGCGCAACTGGCCGGAATCGTCCAGTCGCGCGTCCTGTCGGAGGCCGCGAAGGGCCATGCGGGGGTGTTCGCGGGGCAGAACGCCTGGCTGCTGTACATGATCCCGTACTCGCTGATCGTACTGTCGATCGGAACGCCCTACTTCACGCGACTCAGCGAGCACGCGGCCGCCGGCCGGCACGAAGAGGTCCGTGCTGACATCGGTCGCAGCATCCGCACCGTGGGCGTGTTCATCGTGTTCGCGACGTTCGCGCTGGCCGCGGCATCCATCCCCACCTCACGTCTGTTCACCGACGATGCGCGCACGGCACCGGTGCTGGCCCTCGTCCTTGTCGCTTACCTCATCGGGCTGGTCCCCAACGCGGTGCAGTTCACGATCCAGCGCACGTTCTACATGTACAACGACACGCGCACGCCGTTCCTCTTCACGATCGTGCAGGCCGGCATCGTCGCACTGACCGCCTGGCTGTCGGGACTGTTCATTCCGATCGAATACCTCGCCGCATCGGTCGCCCTCGGCCAGTCACTGGCCGCCATAGTGCAGCTCGTGCTGGCAACGTGGCTGCTGCGCCGAAAGATCGGGCACCTCGGCACACGGTCGTGGATGCTCGGACTCACCCGCTTCGTCATCGCCGGTGTCCCCGCGGCCGCGGTGGGCTGGGTGGTGTTCCTGCTCTCGGGCGGCGTGGGCGGGTGGATGACCGCCGGCACGGGTCTCGCGATCGTCGGGTCGTGCGTGATAGGCGTCGTCGCCCTCGTCGTCTACGTCGCGCTGCTCGCACTTCTGCGCGCGCCCGAGCTGCGCTCGGCGCTCGATACCGTGCGTCGCGTCGTCCGTCGCTGAGCCCGTCCACCCACCTCTGGCTCGTCGGGTGAGGCGAGCGTCCCCGCCGCGCAACGCTCCGACGCGCGGACCGCAGTGGAATGCCCCACGGTTACGATGTGTTGAGTCATCCGGACGCTTCGACACGTCCGCCACAAGGGAGAAACAGTGCGTCAGCTCATCATCATCGGATCGGGTCCTGCTGGCTTGACGGCCGCCATCTACGCGGCCCGAGCGAACCTCAGCCCCCTGGTCGTCGCCAGCAGCGTCGACGTCGGCGGCGAGCTGATGAACACGACCGAGGTCGAGAACTTCCCGGGCTTCCCGGAGGGCATCCAGGGCCCCGACCTGATGGCGAAGCTGCAGGCGCAGGCTGAGAAGTTCGGTGCCGAGGTCTCCTACGACGACGCGGTCGAACTCGAGCTCGACGGCCCGGTCAAGCGCGTGACCCTGGGCTCGGGCAAGGTCGAAGAGGCCGACGCGGTCATCTTCGCGACCGGGTCGGCGTACCGCAAGATCGGCATCGAAGGCGAGCAGCGCCTCTCGGGCCACGGAGTGTCGTGGTGCGCGACGTGTGACGGCTTCTTCTTCCGCGAGCAGGAGATCGCCGTGGTCGGCGGCGGCGACTCCGCCATGGAAGAGGCCACGTTCCTGACCCGCTTCGCGTCGAAGGTGTACGTCGTCCACCGCCGCGATGAACTGCGCGCCTCGAAGATCATGCAGGAGCGCGCGTTCGCCGATCCGAAGATCGAGTTCGTGTGGAACAGCGAGGTCGTCGACATCCTCGGCGACGCGGCCGTCAGCGGTGTGAAGCTGCGCTCGACCGTCGACGGTTCCGAACGCGACCTGCCCGTCACCGGCGTGTTCGTCGCGATCGGCAACGATCCGCGTACCCACCTCGTGCACAACAAGCTCGACCTGACGCCCGAGGGCACCGTGTGGGTCGACGGTCGTTCGTCTCGCACGTCGGTCGACGGCGTATTCGCCGCCGGTGACGTCATCGACCCGACGTATCGCCAGGCCGTGACGGCCGCCGGTTCGGGAACGGTCGCCGCCCTCGATGCCGAGCACTTCCTCGCGGCGCAGGGTGAGGCCGGCGCGCCCGAGGTCGACGCCGACGAGATCGAAGGCCGCCCCGACGCCGACGCGGCCGCATAGGAACAAACCGGGGCCATCCCGCGTTTGACCTGGTGACAGACTTTCCCACCGAAGGAGAACCATGACTGCGAAGGCGACCACATCCGCCACATTCGAGCAGGACGTCCTGAACGCCGAGGGGCCTGTGCTCGTCGACTTCTGGGCCGAGTGGTGCGGCCCCTGTCGCATGGTCTCGCCCGTGCTCGATGAGATCGCGGCGGAGAACCCCGACAAGCTCACCGTTCTGAAGCTGAACGTGGATGAGAACCCCGACCTGGCGATGAAATACCAGATCACGTCGATTCCCGCGATGAAGGTGTTCGAGAAGGGCGAGGTGAAGACGTCGATCATCGGCGCCAAGCCGAAGTTCGCGCTCGAGCAGGATCTCGCGACCTACCTCAAGTAGGCGCAAAGCCTCCGAAGGCCCCGCAACCGTTGAGGTTCGCGGGGGCCTTCGTCATGAGCGGTCAGGATGCCGCGGGCCCGCCTGCCGCAGCCGGTGGCGTTCCCCCGGGTTGCACCGTGGTGGCGCCGGTCGCGGCATCCGACGTCGCCACGATGTCTTTGATCTCATCGGTCGCGAATCCCGACCGGATCGCCCAGACGTACGCCACGAGGCCAACAAGGACCTCGACGCCCATGCCCCAGGGAAAGCCCAGGGCCGGGTGCTCCATGGGCCCGTACTCGCCGAGGTAGCCCACAAGCATCGACGCCAACAGCAGCCAGATGAGCCACCAGTTCGCGTTGACGGCGCGCTTGCCCTCGGTGCCCGTGGTCGCCCAGACAGCGACACAGAAGGCGATGACCAGCGCGCAGAACACGATGTAGTAGACGGGGAACGGCCACCCGCCCGCGCGCTGCTGTCCGCCGGTGGTGAGCACCCATCCGCCGGCCGTCGCCACCCAGATCCAGGCAACGAAGAACACCACGCTGATGACGATGCTCGACACGGCGTTCATCCACCTCATCTTCCAGGCGTAGTACGCGGTGAAGAACGGCAGCCCGATGAACGTCGCGGTGATGACGTTCGTCAGCGTCGAGAACCCGCTCCAGTACAGAATGAGCACCGCTGCGAGAAACGAGACCGGCGACCAGAACTTGAACCCCTTCAGAAGGAAGGGACGCTTGAGGTTCGGCGCGGTCCGCCGCAGCACCGGGAGCCCGGCCCCACCCATGATGTAGGTGAGCACGGCGGCGGAGCTGATGAAGCCGACCAGTTGGTACCAGCTGGGCGCCGGCACGAAGAAGACACAGCCCACGACGGTCGACACCAGCAGCGGCAGCCAGGGGATGCCGAACCGGTTGTTCGACGTGAAGATCTTCGGGATGTTGCGGTGCACCCCCAGCCCGTAACCCGTGCGTGCACCTGTGCCCAGGTAGACCCAGCCGGTGGCCAATGGTGAAACCGCGGCATCGATGAGCAGGAACGTGCCCAGCGCCGCGAGGGCTGCCATGTTCGCCGAGTCGAGCGCGTGGAACAGCGGACCGTCGGCCCATCCTCCCTGTACGAGTTTGTCCCATGAGCCCGAAGCCAGTCCCATGTCCTTCCAGTTGATCGCGCCGATGAACGCCACCTGCAGCAACGTGTAGATGACGGCGGGTATCGCGATCGACCCGATCGTGGCCAGCGGCACGTTGCGTTGCGGGTTCTTCGCTTCACCGCCGTAGTCGAGCGCCTGGCGGAATCCCAACAGCGAGAAGATGATGCCCGTTGTGGCGATCGCATGGAAGATCGGCGGAACACCCAGTGGCGCGAACCCGTCGTAGCTGGTGAAGTTGGTGCCCTTGAAGATGAAGAACAAGAAGATGAACGTCAGTGTCGGCAGGGCAATCTTCCAGATCGTGACCCACCGGTTCGACTCGGCGAGAAATCGTGCCCCGAAGAAGTTCAGTGCGAAGAACACAACCATCAGCGCGAAGCCGGCGAGAATTCCCGTCGGCCAGCTCAGCACCTGCACACCTTCGACCGTGGTCAACAGGTGCAGGTTCGGAAACCGACCGCCCAGGTACGTGAGTGTCGCCTCCGCCTCGATCGGCGGAATCGACACGACAGACAGCCAGTACGCCCAACCGATGATCCACCCCGACAGCGACCCGTGCGTGAGGTAGGTGTAGCGCACGATGGCACCCGACCTCGGCAGCATCGCGCCCAGCTCAAGATAGGTCAGTGCGATCAAGAAGACGAGCACCGATGCGATGATCCACGACAGGATCGCCGCCGGGCCCGCCACGCCGGCAGCGGCCAGCACGCCGAACAGCCAGCCTGATCCGATCTGCGCACTGACGCCGAGCAGCAGCAGTTGAGTGAACGAGAGCCTGCGTTTGAGGCCACCGTCGGCGGTTTCGAAAGAGCCTGTGACCGGTTCCGGTTCCGTTTGCGTCGTACTCATCTCACACCCCACGTCTTCGTCGGTTGCCGCGGTCCACCGGCGAGCAGATCGCCGGTGCACACGGTACGCCGACCTTGGCCGCTCGTGTGGCGGATCGCCGTTCTGAGGTTTATGCCGTCATCGGCATACAGGGGTGGAAAGTGGCGTGGATGCCGCTCAGAACGCCTCGTTCCGCACGACGGCGTCCCAGCGGCGATGAGTGTTCGCCTCACCGAGCAGCTTCCAGACCGCAGGGGTCAGCGGTGGGTAATCGAGGGCGATCTGACGCAGGACCCGGTAGTGGCGCGCAGCATTCGGCCGTACCCCGCCGTTGGCTGCGATGTTCTCCGCACGCAGGGTGAAGACGACGAGCTCGTCGACGGTAGGCAGTTCCTCCATGAACTCCCACGGATCTTCGCCGCCGAGCAGACGCTCTTCGACCAGTACCGAGAGCTCATCGGCGGCTTCCGCGCGCAACAGTTCAAGGCTCGCCCGGCGACGCGGGGTCACTTCTCGGGACGGGTTGCCTGCAGAACTCACCCAACCAGCCTAAGCGCCCTCGGCCGCGCGGGCGTCCGACGTGCCGCGATCAGGCGCCGTAGCCGGTCTCGCCGAGGTCCTCAAGAATCCGGTTGAGATCCTGGATGCTGGCGAAGTCGATACTTATCTGGCCCTTCCGCGCGCCGAGCGCCACACGGACCTTGGTGTTGAGGCGGTCGCCCAGACGATCGGCAACCTCATCGAGGTAGGCCTGACGGGCACCGGCCTTGGGTGGGACACGGCGGGTGCCGACGTCATTCTTGGCCTTTGCCGCCGCCTCCGCGGCGCGGACGGAGAGGTCCTCGTTCACAATGCGGTCGGCGAGCTTCTGCATCGCCTCCTCATCATCGAGCGACAGAACCGCGCGCGCGTGGCCCGCGCTGAGCACGCCGGCCGCGACCCTTTGCTGCACGGGGACCGGCAGGCGCAGAAGTCGGATGGTGTTGCTGATCTGCGGGCGCGACCGGCCGATGCGGGTGGCCAGTTCCTCCTGTGTGATGCCGAAGTCATCGAGAAGCTGCTGGTAGGCGGATGCCTCTTCGAGCGGGTTGAGCTCCGAGCGGTGCAAGTTCTCGAGCAGCGCGTCGCGCAGCATGTCGTCGTCAGAGGTCTCACGCAGAATCGCGGGGATCGCCTCGAGGCCGGCTTCCCGTGCCGCTCGCGTACGACGCTCGCCCATGATGAGCTCGTACTCTCCATCGGCGTTCTGGCGAACGACGACCGGTTGGAGAACACCGAACTCCTTGACGCTGTGCACGAGTTCGGCCAGATCATCGGGATCGAAGATCGAGCGCGGCTGGCGCGGGTTGGGGACGATGTCGTTCGGATTCACACTGACCAGGCGCGCTCCGGGAACCGCGAGCAGCTCGTCCACGGCTTCGGAGGTCTCCGCGGTGTCCGTCGTCTCCACGTCCTCGGCCGCCGCACGCTTCGCCGCGGGACGCTCCTTGACGGCGGTCCCCGTCGCAGAAGCACCGGGGAAGAACACATCGACGGGCCGCTCACTCGTCGACTCCGTCGTCGGAATGAGAGCTCCGATGCCTCGACCGAGACCTGTCCGCTTCGCCGCCATCAGGCGCCTCCTTCTTTCGATGCTGCCGCATTCTCACGCTGGATGATCTCCACCGCCGCTTCGCGGTATGCCACAGCCCCGGCCGACTGTCCGTCGTAGGCGATGACCGTCTGTCCGAAGCTCGGCGCCTCGGAAACACGAACTGACCGGGGAATGACCGTTGTCAAAACCTCACTGGGAAAGTGCGCGCGCACCTCGTCCGCGACCTGCTGAGCGAGACGAGTGCGCGCGTCATACATGGTGAGGAGGATCGTCGAGACGCGAAGCTTCTGATTGAGATGCTTCTGAATCATCCGTACGTTACCGAGCAGCTGGCTGAGTCCCTCCAGCGCGTAGTACTCACATTGAATCGGGATGAGCACCTCGTCGGCGGCAGTGAAGGCGTTGATCGTCAGTAGGCCGAGCGAGGGCGGGCAGTCGATGAGGACGAAGTCCGGCTTATCCTCCACGGTGTCGACGTAGGTCTCGAGCGCGGTACGCAACCGGTGTTCGCGTGCAACCTGTGACACCAGTTCGATCTCCGCACCGGCGAGATGGATAGTACTCGGTGCGCACGTCAACAGCTCCGACTCAGGGCTGGTCTGGATGATGTCGGCCATCGGAAACTCGTCGATGAGAACGTCGTAGATGCTCGGCGTGTCGGCGGTGTGCGTGATGCTGAGAGCCGTTGAGGCATTCCCCTGCGGATCCAGATCGATGACGAGAACACGAGCGCCGGCCGTCGCCAACGCGGCGGCCAGATTCACCACCGAGGTCGTCTTTCCGACGCCGCCCTTCTGGTTCGACACCGTGATGACTCTGGTGCGTCCCGTCAATTGCACGGTTGTCTGATCCAGTGTGCGCTGACGAGCCGTCAGGTCTGCGAGTTCTCGTGCAATCGGGCTGTCGCCGATGGCTGGTCGTCCGAAGGTCGTCCCAACGGTGGCGTCATTGGGTTGTTCCACGTGAAACGCACTCCTGTTCGGCGATTCTGTCGGTTCCGGGGTCTGTTCCGCTTGCGTGTCCGGATCCGGTTCCGGCTGCGGATCTGCTTCCGGTTCGGGATCTTCGCTCGGGCCTAAGTCCGGCTCTGGTTCAGATGCCGGATCCTCGTCCGGACACGCCTCTGTTTCGGGCGCGGTCGGATAATCCTCTGCTTCGGTGGGCTCCGCCTCGGCGCGCGTCTCCTGCTCCGTCACGGTGGGCGAAACTGAGTCTGTTGCGTGCGGCGACTCCGCATCCAAGTCTAAACGCGTCCCGACGACGGCATCGACGGCGGAGCCCGTGGTTGAGGACTCGCGACGTGGTACCCGCCAGCGATCCCACAAGCGATGCTTCTTCTCCGTGGACTGCTGCTTCACGTGGCCCTTCCTGCACACGGATCTGGTGACATCTTCGCCATCGAACAACGCATGCTCGTCGCTCTCACTCGCCTTCTCTACTGAGCGTATTCCATGGTTCCGACGCCTCCGAGACCGAGCTCGCGTGTTCCTGAGACGCCGGCGTGCGGCCGCGATACCGGGCCCAAATCAGGGTGATTTCACGTGAAACGGCGCCATCCTCCTCAGCAGAAGCGCGGGCAACCTGCGCGGGCGCGCGCCCCCTGCTCACCGAGCGCGACTACCGGCAGCAGCCCTATGACGAACGCCGAGGCGGTACTCCTGCAGACCCACGCTCCCTGTTTCACGTGAAACGGTGCTCTTCCAGACGCCGGTTCGGTCCGCGCCGCCCTCCTACGAGCGCGGAGGAGGGACAGGGGCACTTATTGCCACGAACCGTGTGAGCTACATCGGACTGCGGGCACTCATCCCACGAGCGCCCGCGGCGTGGCGGCAGTGTTCGACTCAGTTCAAGTCGCTCGGTGCGCGACTCCGTGTAGGGGAATCATTACGTGATCAGCCGGCCGCTCGCCGGGTCGACGGGGTCCCTAGTGCCCCGCACCGATGGCCACCCCTGGCGTGCCGGTACTGGAGGGCGTCTCTGGTACGCCCGAACCGATGCAGCTCCGTGGCGCGCCGTGCCGATGCAGCTCCGGGCTGTGGGGCGTTGTCGCCCACCGGGAACCCACCCATCTCTCTGCTCCGTTTCCACTCAGGTCGCCCCTCCTGCGCGGGAGAGGGTCGGCGGTCCGCGCACGCCCGCTGGTACCCCGAGTGCGGCGTGCGTTTCACGTGAAACGCCGCCTGCGTCACTCCGCGGGGACACAGGAGGAACCCATCGCCCAGCCAGTGATTGCCGCCGGCAACTGAGCGGCCAGGAGGGGCAAGTTTGGCAATCTCCAGACCGACCGGCAGTTCCACCTGCGCATGCGGGCACGAGACCTCAAATGCCCCCGCACGATGCGTCCCCCGCCACCACGCCGAGCTGCTCTGGTGAGGTCCGGCGTCTGCCCCCACGTTTCACGTGAAACAGCAGAATGCGGCGCCCGGCGTATGAGGGGCGCCCCAACACCCGGACCGTGTGGCGCCCCCCGGTGCCGGCTGCCAGCTGCCGCTGCCAGACCGCGCACGCTTACCCGCTGTTCCACCGAGCGCCGACGGCCACCGTCGCCGCCGTCGCGAGTTCCCAAAGCGGCAGGACCGCGACTCACTCCACGCTGCCCCGCGTTCGTGGGCCTGGCTGCGTAAGGAGCCTCGGCACCGCGACCTCATTGTCTCCGGCGACAGCCGGCCGGCCCAAAGGCCAGAGTCGCGACCGGGCACGTCCGCCCGGATCGCTTCCGGGAGTGGCTCCGGCGTTTCACGTGAAACATCTCCGTGCAGTAAGGCGGGGGCAGCAGGTAGCGGAGACCACATGCGGAATCGGCCCGGGCAACTTCCCTGTCCCGGCCGCCGGCTGGGAAGGCGCTGTCTTGGGGTTGTCGCTTCCAAAGGCCCGGTCGCTCACACGGCGAAAAGGGGCCGACGACGAGAAGGCCGCCATAGATGGTAGGCACTCGAGTCCCGTCTCCCTCAATCTCCGCTGGCGTGATCAACCCCGGCGGCACGCACAGGGCACCGATGCACGGTCGGCTGGGCGGCCGACGCATCGCGATTGCGCCTGTTTCACGTGAAACACTCTCTGGCGCACCGATACCAGAGCGGCATTCCCATGGGAAACGGAGCCACGCGACCGCCGACGACCCTGAATCTCCATCGGGCCCGGGCTTCGGTACCCGAACCGCGCGGTCCGAACAAACGGCCACCCCATACATATTCACCCCCGCTACACACGGGCGGCGGTCGCGCGCTGACGCGGGCGGCCTGGGTGGGGGCCTTGTGAGCACCGCGGGCCGCCTTCCGTCATCGCGATCTCCAGTCACGGCCTGGGCTGCCGGCGCTTGCTGGCCGCGGAGCACTGGCGCGCAGCCGATCGCCTATTGCAACTGCGCGGGTCGCGGTGGCGTCTTCGTCTCGCGCGTGGTTGCCCATCGGCGTGGCTGCCCATCGGGGTGACCGCAACGTCGCCCGCGGCTCGGTTATATCGCGTCATTTGCGCAAGGAATTCGTGTACAGCGCCGAAGGCAAGAGTCGGAGGCGACTGACGCCCAGGAAGGTGGTGGGGTCCACGCACCCTCCGCTCTCCGCGCTTGGGGACACCTCATCGAGCTGCCCAGATCACGGTGTTTCACGTGAAACGCTCGCGAACCTGCGGTGTCCGGCCCTGCTGAGCGCAGCAATGTGACGTCCCAGCGCCAACCCGTGCTACCTACTCGCCGGCAGAGGGCTGCTCCCGCACGCGAGCTGCTCTCCTTTACCCGGGGTGTCTTCATCACCTCCGGATTGGGCTGCACGCGCGTCTCTGCTCGGAGGGTGAAGCCACCATGACATCCGCTCTCACTCCGGCCCGATTCTGCACCGAGAATCGAGCGCAGGCCCGGGACTTCCCGTGCGCGGCCGCAGACACTCCGTATCGGCCGTGTAAGGACGCGGCAGCCTGGGCGTATCCGCTACTTGTTTCACGTGAAACATCGCTCGTCAGTGGCGTCCATGCCATCTTCACGGTGTCGCGGATCTGTACACACCTGCGCGATCGCGCACGGGAGTTTCACGTGAAACGCCGACCGCCGAACCGCACGGCCATGGCCGGGGCCGTGCCCGACTCAACACACTTCGCGTGGCAGTACCGCGGCGATGTTTCACGAGCAGCCTAATCTCTGTCAACTGGGAGCGGGGAAGCGGCGGCGTGACAACCGGAACCAGTAAACCCGCCACACGTAACGCAGCGCCAAAGGTCGAGTGTTTCACGTGAAACACTTCACTCCACGCGACACGCATAACGCGGCACTGTCCTGCCATGCCTCAACGCGATCACACTGCACCACCACCCGCGTGTCCCGCGCACCTCAGACGTCCGGCCGCCCCCTCAACCGGCGCCTGCGGTGACCAGTTGATGGACGCCGTGCGCGAGAGTGTCACCGAGATCACGGGAGACGTCAACGAGAGGGGAGCCCGACCACGCAACCCCGTCGCATCACTCCAAGCGCGCCACCGTCATCCGCACCGGCCACCCTCCGACTTGCCCTCTGATCACGCCGGAATGTCGGCCGCCCCTCGACGCACCAGCCCTACAGACCTACGCACCCCACAACTCCAGCAATGCCGGCATCCGCGCCCACCGTCGCCCCAACGGCGTTCCCCGCTCATGGCGATGTGCGGGGGAAGGGCTACGAGCAGATCCGCCAGCAGAGGTGATGGGAAGTGCGTGCGTGCGTTGTCGATCACTCGGTCCGCCTTTCCGGTGACCCACGCACTTCAATGAGACGACGGGGCAGCCGCAGAAGCGCGCGGCGACGCTGCGGGAGGTTCATGCATGTGCAAAGTCGGGCCGTCACCACGACCGGTGGCCGCAGGCAGACCCATTGCTCGATCACGTTTCACGTGAAACACGATCTCCGCGACTGGGAAGAGGGAGGTACACCCGAAGTGACGCTCAGCGCTCCGTACCTTCATCCGCTGCTTAAGGCGCAGATGGCTCTCCGGCGCCCTCGGCACTCGTCACCAGGGCGACCGGCAGTCACGTCGTAACTCAGTGCGCGCGCACCAGCGCTCGAACAACCGTCGATGGTTCATCGAGAATGCCATCGCCCACGATCTCGGTGCGGACCTCCGATAGGCGGAACTTGCGCACCTGCTTCTCCGCCGCATCGATCTCTGCCGATGCACTCCGGCCCTTCAAGAAGATCAGTTCGCCGCCATCACGCACCAGTGGCGCGGTGAGCGGGATCAGCGTGCGCAAGGCGCTCACGGCGCGAGCGGTCACGGCGTCGAGCACAGATCCGTGTTTCCAGTCCTCGGCCCGTGCGCGAACGACTTCCACGTTCTCCAGCCCCAGCTCGGCGACTTGCTCACTCAGCCACGTGACCCGCCGTTCCATCGGCTCAATGAGAACCCATTCGACATCCGGCCGTGCGATGGCCAGCACGAGACCCGGCAGCCCGGCACCTGACCCGACGTCACCCACGCGTCCGGAGAAGAATGGCGCGATGACGGCGCTGTTCAGAACGTGCCGAGTCCAAAGCCGGGGAAGTTCCAGAGGCCCGATCAGACCCCGTTCTTCGCCGTGACGAGCGAGTGCCGCAGTGAAGCGCCGCGCGAGATCGATGCGGTCGCCGAAGACCGTGCCGGCCGCAGTCGGCTCGGGCTCCAGCATCCCGTCGTCCGTCACATCGGCTCCGCTCACGCCCGACGAATCACGGTGTGACGGTCAGCACCCTCGCCATAGGACTCCGACATGAGGCCTCGCTCAGCGACGATGTCGTGCACAAGCTTGCGCTCATAGCTCGACATCGCGGGCAACGATGCCTGCGATGCTCCATCGTCGAGCCGTGCGACAGCGCGGTCAACGAGACGGGAAAGCTCCTGCTGTCGGGCATCCCGCGAACCGGCGATGTCCAGGATCAGACGCGAGAACCGACCCGTCTGATTCTGAACCGCGAGACGCGTGAGTTCCTGTACTGCTTGGACGGTTTCAGGATCACCGAGCACGCGCAGCGAGTCGGCATCCTCCGCTTCGACCGAGACATACGCGCGGCCGTTGCGAACATCGAGGGCAAGGTCGCCGTCGAGGTCGGCGATATCGAGCAGACCCTCGATGAAATCGGCGGCAACGTCGCCCTCCTGCTCGAGCTGCTCGACCGTGGCCTCGTGATCGCTGGGGATCTGGGTCGTGGACATGCGGTTTCCTCCGGGTTCAGGATGAGGATGTCGCGGATCCGCCGGAGTTGTCCGGCGCACCTGACGGCTTATTCTTCTGTGCCTGCTTCTTCGCGCGCTGCTTGCTCACTGGCTGCTGGCGCTTGGGAGCGGCTGCCTTCGCCTTTTCCGCCTCTTCGAGGAGTCGCTCCTGCTCGGCGACGTACTTCTCCATCGGAATGACGCGGCCCTTGGCGTCCAGTGCCTTCCCGCGCTTGGCGAGGCGCTCCTCACGTTCCTTCGCGGCCTGCGACCCGGGAGTAGGCATGTTGCGGATGACCATGAACTGCTGCACGGCCGTCCAGATGTTGCTCGTGAACCAGTAGATGACCACACCGAGCGGGAAGAACACACCCGAGAACACGAATGCGAACGGGAGGATGTAGACCATCATCCGCTGCATCTTGTACGCCTGGCCCTGGCGCGCCTCGGGCGACAGGTTCTTCGAGACGATCTGCAACTGCGTGAAGAACTGCGATGCAATCATCAGGACCACCAGGGTGACCATGATGGTGACCGTGATCTCCCAGCCCTCGGGCTTGGTCTGGATCGTGCCCTGCAGCGACTCGTGCAGCGAGGCGACGCCGAAGAGTTTCGCGTTGTAGAACTCCTGCGTCAACTCGGGCGTCAGCCAGAAGATCCCGCCATGGCCCGCCTCGGCGTTCGACTTGATCGACGAGAGCACGCTGTACAGCGAGAAGAACACGGGCATCTGCACCAGAATCGGCAGACAGCCCGACACCGGAGAGGTGCCGTTCTTCTTGTACATCGCCATCGTCTCGCGGCTCATCGCCTCACGAGACAACTGATCGCGCTTGCCCTTGTACTTCTCTTGGATCTTCTTGAGCTCGGGAGCGATCTCCATCATCTTGCGCTGGCTCTTGATCTGCTTGACGAACAGCGGCACGAGCGCAGCGCGGACGACCACGACCAGCCCGATGATCGACAAAACCCAGGTCAGACCGGAAGCGGCGTTCATCCCGAAGAGGGTGAAGAGCCAATGGAAGGCCACCAGGATGGCCTCGACCGCCCACTTGAGAGGCCAGAGAACGAAGCCGATGGGGTCGAAACCGCCGCCGGAAGACGCCGCGGCCGTGCTCGTGGCAACGGGCGAGCTCGTGGCGAGGTGAAGAAGATCCGGCACGGATCAGTCCTTTCTGAGGGGCACGACGAATCCGTGCGGAGTCAGCTCGAAGCGGAAGCGCCGGCCAGGAGGGACGTCGTCGACGCCTCCGGACGCCCAGGGGTGACAGCGCAGAATGCGCCAGAATGCACGGGCGCCACCAATGACCGCGCCGTGCTGCTGAACTGCGCCGACCGCATAGGCCGAGCATGTCGGGTAGTACCTGCACACGTCGCCATACGCGTGCGAGACCGTCGAGCGGTACGCGTGCAGAAGTGCGAGAAGGATGTTGCGGGGGATGAGCGGCAGGAGACGCCAGAATTGGATGCCGCGCCAGCCGCCGTGACCGACATATCCCGTCGGCAGGGTGGCGACGCTCATGCCGCCCTCCGAGCCAGGCAACGATCCACTTCAGCTTGCAGAGTCCGGAAGTCGACTCGAGCTGCACTCGGCAACGCACGGATCACGACGTCTGCGCCGGCACGCGTGCCGGGCAGTGCCTGTGCGCAGACGGCCTTCAGCCGTCGGCGCACCGTGTTGCGCGTGACGGCGGTTCCCACCTGTTTGCTCACGATGAAGCCGAACCGCGCCGCGCGCTCTTCATTGGAAGAGACGACATATGTGATCGTGTGACGACCGGCACACTTCACACCCCGACGGACGACGGCTTTGTATTCCGCGCCGCGGGTCAGCCTGTTCGGCCTCGCGAGCACTGCTATCGCGTCAGGCCGAGAGCTCGGTGCGGCCCTTGCCGCGGCGTGCCGAAAGAATGGCGCGGCCGGCGCGGGTGCGCATGCGGGCGCGGAAACCGTGCTTCTTGGCGCGGCGGCGGTTGTTGGGCTGGAAGGTGCGCTTGGTCATGGGTTCACTCCGGGAGGTTCACCGGGTCGCTTGCCCGGGGACGACGATGAGGGACTCACACCACAGAGGTATAAGTCAACCGATTAAGGCTACGTCGTGGGATGCGATATCTCAAACCGAGCGGTACGACGTGGACATTATCCACAGGGTTGCCGCAGCGTCTGGAAGTGACACGCGCCCTGCATCTACAGTGGAGTTTGCTCTCTTCGCACGTGCTGACTAGCGTTGCTCGGGCAAGTTATCCACAGGTCACGGCGTCCTCCGCCACCTGTGTCACATCGACAGCCGGGGGGGCCATGGCGCAGCAGGAGATTCCAGACGTACCGATATGGCGCACGGTCGTCCACCTCCTGGAGGCCGACGATCGCGTCACCCCGCAGATGTGGGGCTTTCTCAATCTCGCCGTTCCGCAGGGCGTCATGGGCGGCATCCTCTACATCGACGTCCCCAACGATCTCACCGCTTCCCAGATCAACAAGAGGATGCGCGCGCCGATCATGGAAGCGCTCGAGCACTCCGGCGACGAGGTCACCTCGTTTCGCGTCGTCGTGAACCCCGATCTCACCGACGCACATCTGACCGCCGTCATCCCGGTCCAGACGGCACCCACCGCACTCCTCGAAGACCGCATCGTGCCCGAGCGCAACGAACCGGTTGCGATGCCGGCGCGCAGCGACACCCGACTGAACCCGAAGTACACGTTCGACAGCTTCGTCATCGGTCAGTCCAATCGTTTCGCCCACGCCGCCGCGGTGGCCGTCGCCGAGGCACCCGCCAAGGCCTACAACCCGCTGTTCGTCTACGGCGACTCGGGCCTCGGCAAGACGCACCTGCTGCACGCCATCGGCGACTATGCGCAGAGCATGTATGCGGGCATCCGTGTCCGCTACGTCTCCAGCGAAGAGTTCACCAACGACTTCATCAACTCGATTGCGAACAACCGCGGCGCAGCGTTCCAGGCCCGTTACCGCGACGTCGACATCCTTCTCATCGACGACATCCAATTTCTGCAAGGGCGCGCCGAGACCCAAGAGGCCTTCTTCCACACTTTCAACCAGCTGCATGATCACGACAAGCAGGTCGTGATCACCAGCGATGTGCCTCCGAAGCATCTCACCGGTTTCGAGGACCGCATGCGCAGCCGCTTCGAATGGGGTCTCATCACCGACGTGCAGGCGCCCGACCTCGAAACGCGCATTGCGATCCTCCGCAAGAAGGCGCAGAGCGAGCGCCTGCAGATCCCCGATGAGGTGCTCGAATACATCGCGACGGTGGTGTCGTCGAACATCCGTGAACTCGAGGGGGCACTCATCCGCGTCTCCGCATTCGCGAGTCTGAATCGTTCGACCCTCGACATGTCTCTCGCCCAGACCGTGCTGCGCGACATCGTCGATCAAGACGATGCGAACATCATCTCGCCGACCGACATCATCACGGCCACCGCCTCGTACTTCAAGCTGTCGGTCGACGACCTGTACGGTTCGAGCCGTTCGCAACAGGTCGCCCAAGCGCGCCAGATCGCGATGTATCTCTGCCGAGAGCGCACGAGTCTGTCGCTGCCGAAGATCGGGCAGCTGTTCGGTGGTCGCGACCACACCACCGTCATGTACGCGTACAAGAAGATCAGCGACCTCATGAAGGAGCGCCGCTCGATCTTCAATCACGTCACCGACATCACGGCTCAGCTGGGCCGAAACGCCCGCTGACCTCGACTCTTGACGGCGGGCTAGGCGCGGACCAGAATTGCGCTTCTGCACATGTGGATAACTTGTGGAGAATGCGCTCGTGAATGTCATTCTTTGTGAGTCATGGGCCCCTTCCTGTGGAGAACCCGTAGACGACGGCATCCCCCACCCATCCGCATGAACACGCGTTTCCGCAGCCGTTCCACAACTCACACGCGTGTAGTTCCCTTGCGATTTCAGGCATCCACCGAGTTATCCACAGTCTCCACAGCTGTTAACACCATCACAGAGAGTTAACTCAGAAAGCGCGACTCGATCACCGTTGCAAAAGACGGTCGGCTGCGGTGCCGAGCGCACGGAGTCCTCTCGCCGAAGCGGTCATGGGCATTAGCATGGGTGGACCCAACCAAAGGTCGAGGGAGCGCAAGTGAAGTTCCACGTAGGTCGCGATGTCTTCAGCGAGGCCGTGTCATTCGTCGTGAAGCTGCTCCCGCAGCGCAACCCGCAGCCGATCCTCGCCGGCGTGCTGATCGAGGCGGGTGACGACGGCCTCTCGCTGTCGGCGTTCGACTACGAGGCATCCGCCCGCACCACGATCGAAGCGAGTGTCGACGAGCCCGGCACCATCCTCGTGCACGGTCGGCTGCTCTCCGATATCGCGAGCAGGCTGCCCAACGCGCCGATCCAGGTCGAAGTCGAAGACGACGGCATCGCGCTGACCTGCGGTTCGGCCCGGTTCATGCTCGCGTCGATGCCGGTGCAGGAATACCCTGCCATTCCCGAGGTCACCGGCGAGTCCGGGCTGGTCCCCGCCGAGGACTTCGCCACGGCGATCTCGCAGGTGGCATTCGCCGCGTCGCGCGACGACGTGACGCCAGTGCTCACCGGCGTGCAGCTCGAGGTCAGCGGAACGCAGCTGAGCCTGGTAGCCACTGATCGTTACCGTGTCGCCCTGCGCGACATCCCCTGGGACAGCGGATCGGCCGCATCCGAAGAGAGCACGTCCGCGCTCGTGCCGGCACGCACGCTCACCGAGGTCGGCAAGACGTTCTCACACGGCGGCGAGATCTCGATCTCCTTCTCAGGCTCGGGCGATCGCGAGATCATCGCGTTCACCTCGGGCGACAAGACGGTCACGTCTCTGCTGATCAAGGGCAATTTCCCGCCGGTGCGGCGACTTTTCCCCGAGCAGACCGAGCACCACGCGGTGGTCAACACCGCCGACCTCGCCGAGGCCGTGCGCCGCGTGTCGCTGGTGCTCGACCGCTCTGCGCCGCTGCGGTTCACGTTCACGGGCGACAGCGTCTCGATGGATGCCTCGGGCACCGAGCAGGCGCGGGCGAACGAGTCGGTCGAAGCGACGCTGGTGGGCGAGGATGTCACGCTCGGTCTCAACCCGCAGTATCTGCTCGAGGCGCTCGGTGCGGTCCGCAGCGAGTTCACGCGCATCACGTTCACCTCGGCCGAGAACCAGAACAAGCTCAGCCCGGTGCTGATCACTCCGCAGACCTCGGTCGAGAAGGGTGGCGAAGACACCTTCCGCTACCTGCTGCAGCCGAACCTCCTTCTGCGCTGACCGCGCGCGCCGCTCCGCGCGTCTCGCGGCCGGTCGAGGTCATATGATCCCGTCCAGCGAACATCAATCTTCCGGAAGATTGATGTTCCTTCGACAAAGTCATATGAATTCGACCGCGTGGCGGACCGGGTGGTGATCCGAAGGGACGGAAGAGGCGGGCGGGGGATGCCGTCGGTAGGGTTGATCCGGTGATCGTCGAGCAGCTGAGCCTGGTGGATTTCCGCAATTATGCGGCCGCCGATGTGACGCTGCAGGCAGGTCCGAATGTCTTCGTCGGTCGCAACGGACAGGGCAAGACCAACCTCGCCGAAGCCATCGCCTATTTCGCCACCTTGGGATCGCACCGTGTGTCGACCGACGCGCCCATGGTGCGCCGCGGCGCCGATGCCGCCATCGTCCGTGCCCGCCTCGCGCACGGCCCCCGGCGCATCGTGCTCGAGGTGCAGGTCAACAAACAGGGATCCAACAAGGCCCGCGTCAACGGGTCGCCGATCCGACCCGCCGAGCTGCCGCGCTACGCGCAGGTCGTGCTGTTCGCCCCCGAAGACCTGCAGATCGTCCGCGGCGACCCGTCGACCCGTCGGCGGTTCATGGATCAGCTGCTCACCCAGCGCGCCCCGCGCATGTCTTCCGTGCTCGGCGACTACGACCGGGTGGTCCGGCAGCGCAACGCCCTGCTGAAATCGGCGAAGGCCCGGGGAATCCGCGGCGACCAGCTGTCGACGCTCGAGGTGTGGGACGACAAGCTCATCACGCTCGGCGCGCAACTCATCGACGCGCGGGCCCGCCTCGCTGATGAGCTCGCGGCCCCGCTGGCAGCCGCATACGCTGCGATCGCCGGCGCGGATCATGACCCCGGCCTCGGCTGGGCGCTCTCGATCGACGGCGCCGACCCCGACGAAGACGAGACGGAAGTGGATGCCGCAGCCGGCGGCTCAACACAGGATCGGTTCCGTGCAGCCCTCGCCGCAAAGCGCTCCACCGAGCTCGAGCGTGGGCTCACGCTCGTCGGCCCGCACCGTGACGATCTCATCCTGCGTCTGCGCGGGCTGCCGGTGAAGGGCTACGCGTCGCACGGTGAATCCTGGTCGGTGGCGCTCGGTCTCCGCCTGGCATCCGCCGAGCTGCTGCGCGCCGAGTCGCAGCTGGGTGACCCGATCGTCATCCTCGACGACGTGTTCGCCGAGCTCGATTCCGATCGCCGTGCCCGGCTCGCAGCCCTCGTCGCCGACTACGAGCAGGTGATCGTCACCGCGGCGGTCGAGCCCGACATCCCCGACGCCCTGCGCGCGCACGTGGTGCACGTCGAGGCCGGCACGATCATCGACCCGGAGCATCCTGCTCTCGGGCACGCCGGTGCAGAGGTCGACGCCGCACGGACAGAAGTCGGCGCCGAGCTGCGGCATCCCACCGCCGAGAGCGCTGATGATGGACGGTGAGAACGACGAGGTCCCCGAGACTCTCGCCACGTATCTGCGTCTGCGCGGGCTCGAGCCGTCGCCGCGGTCGAAGCGTCGGCGACGCAAGCGCGGCGGTCAAGACGACGAGAACATCCCGTTCGCGCCCGGCCGCGACCCGAAAGGCGTGGGCGACGTGCTCGACAAGCTCACCCACGACGCGGGCTGGGACGAACCGCTGGCCCGCGCCGACCTCGTACGGCAGTGGGGCGAGGTCGCCGGCACCGACACCGCGCAGCACACACGACCCGTCGCCTTGGCCGATGGGATGCTGACGATCCAATGCGATTCGACCGCGTGGGCCAAGCAGCTGCAGCTCATGCGCGCGCACATCCTCACGCAGATTCTGCAGCTCTTCCCCGATGCGGGAGTGTCAAGCCTCCGCTTCATCGGGCCTGACGTCCCCTCCTGGAAATGGGGTCCGAGAGCCGTTCCAGGGCGTGGTCCGCGCGATACCTACGGGTAGACCGGGTCCCGGATCGGGTCACGTGCTTTTCTCGCGTCACAGGGCCGTTCATGCCGCGCTCCCAGGGCTCTCTTGATAGACTGAAGGCAACTTCCTCACACAATCGGAACGCGGGATCCCTATGACGTCAGATACACCGGAGAACGAGTCCGCGCAGGCAGACGACCAGCAAGGCGACGCAGAGCAGCAGCCGAAGGCCGTCACCCCGAAACCCGCGAAGTCCGACTACGGTGCCGACGCGATCCAGGTGCTCGAAGGGCTTGAGGCCGTCCGCAAGCGGCCCGGCATGTACATCGGCTCGACCGGTGAGCGCGGCCTGCACCATCTCGTACAGGAGATCGTCGACAACTCGGTCGATGAGGCCCTGGCCGGGTACTGCGACACGATCAACGTGACGATCCTGCCCGACGGCGGCATCCGCTGCGTCGACAACGGCCGCGGCATCCCGGTTGCTCCGCACGCATCCGACCCCACCAAGTCCACCGTCGAGGTCGTGCTGACCGTGCTGCACGCCGGCGGCAAGTTCGGCGGCGGCGGATATGCCGTCTCCGGCGGACTCCACGGCGTCGGCTCGTCGGTGGTCAACGCGCTTTCCACCCGGTTCGAGGTCGAGGTCAAGCGCGAGGGCTATGCCTGGCGCCAGGTCTTCGCCGACGGCGGGTTCCCGCAGGGGCCCCTGGAGCGGGGCGAAGAGACCGATGAGACCGGAACGATCATCACGTTCTGGCCCGACGCGTCGATCTTCGACACCGTCGAGTTCGACTACGACACGCTGCGCGTGCGCTTCCAGCAGATGGCGTTCCTGAACAAGGGGCTGAGCATCACGCTCGCGGACGAGCGTGAGAAGGCCATCGAGATCGAGGACGTCGAGGGCGAAGAGGTCATCACCCAGCGCCACGACACGTTCCTCTACGAGCGGGGACTCGTCGACTATGTCGAGTACCTCAACAGGGTGCGCAAGAGCGAACAGGTGCACGAGGAGATCATCGACTTCGAGTCGGAAGACACCGTCCGCAAGATCTCGCTCGAGGTCGCGATGCAGTGGACCACGAGCTACACCGAGAACGTCTTCACGTTCGCGAACACGATCAACACGCACGAGGGCGGAACGCACGAAGAGGGCTTCCGTGCTGCACTGACGACCCTGGTGAACAAGTACGCCCGTGCGAACAACCTGCTGAAGGAGAAGGATGACAACCTCTCCGGCGAGGACGTCCGCGAGGGCCTGACCGCCGTGATCTCGGTCAAGCTCTCCGAGCCGCAGTTCGAGGGACAGACCAAGACCAAGCTCGGCAACACCGAGGCGAAGGCGTTCGTGCAGAAGGTCGTCGGCGATCGGCTCGGCGACTGGTTCGACCGCAACCCCAGCTCGGCGAAGAACATCGTGCGCAAGGCGATCGACGCGTCGAGCGCGCGCATGGCGGCACGCAAAGCGCGTGAGACCGCTCGTCGCAAGAGTGTCTTCGAGTCGGCATCCATGCCCGACAAACTCAAGGACTGCACGAGTAAAGATCCCTCGATCAGCGAGATCTTCCTCGTGGAGGGCGACTCGGCCGGCGGCTCAGCGGTGCAGGGCCGTGACCCGCACACCCAGGCGATCCTGTCGCTGCGCGGCAAGATCCTCAACGTCGAGCGTGCGCGTCTTGACCGCGCGCTGTCGAACAACGAGATCCAGGCGATGATCCAGGCCTTCGGCACGGGCATCGGCGAGGACTTCGACCTCGACAAGGCCCGGTACCACAAGATCGTGCTGATGGCCGATGCCGATGTGGACGGCCAGCACATCACGACGCTGCTGCTGACGCTGCTGTTCCGGTACATGCGCGGCCTCATCGAGGCTGGCTTCGTGTACCTGGCGATGCCGCCGCTGTACCGCCTGAAGTGGACGAACGCGCCGCACGAGTATGTGTACTCCGACGCTGAGCGCGACGGCCTTCTGACTGACGGGCTCGCCGGCGGCAAGCGGATCCCGAAGGAGAACGGCATCCAGCGCTACAAGGGTCTCGGTGAGATGAACCCGAAGGAGCTCTGGGAGACGACGATGGACCCGACGACGCGCACGCTGCGTCAGGTCACGATCGACGACGCTGCAGCGGCTGACGAGATCTTCTCAGTCCTCATGGGCGAAGACGTCGAGTCGCGCCGCACCTTCATCCAGCGCAACGCGAAAGACGTGCGCTTCCTCGACATCTGAACATCAGGTCGTGGGCGTTTCGTCTCGCTTCGCTCGCTCAACGACCGGCACGACCCCCGCTCGTTGAGCGAGGTGCGAAGCACCGAGACGAAACGCACGGAGAGAACGAGAACACATGGCTGACGACGAACGCCCCAACGAAGCCCCCGAGCACAACCACGGCAAGATCGACCAGGTCGATCTGCAGGTCGAGATGCAGCGCAGCTACCTCGACTACGCGATGAGCGTCATCGTCGGGCGCGCGCTGCCCGACGTGCGCGACGGCCTCAAGCCCGTGCACCGTCGCGTGATCTACGCGATGTACGACGGCGGCTACCGTCCCGACAAGTCGTTCTCGAAGTGCGCACGTGTGGTCGGTGAGGTGATGGGTCAGTACCACCCGCACGGCGACTCAGCGATCTACGACACCCTCGTGCGCCTCGTGCAGCCATGGTCGCTGCGCTACCCGCTCGCACTCGGCCAGGGCAACTTCGGTTCTCCCGGCAACATGGGCGCCGCAGCTCCCCGATACACCGAGACGAAGATGGCTCCGCTCGCGCTCGAGATGGTGCGCGACATCGAAGAGGAGACCGTCGACTTCGAGCCGAACTACGACGGCCAGACGCAGGAGCCGAAGGTCCTGCCCGCCCGATTCCCGAACCTCCTGGTGAACGGGTCCGTCGGCATTGCGGTGGGCATGGCCACCAACATCCCCCCGCACAATCTCCGTGAGGTGGCCGACGGTGCACTCTGGGTGCTCGATCACCCCGATGCTGCGCGTGAAGAGACGCTCGAAGCGCTCATGCAGCGCATCCCGGGCCCCGACTTCCCCACTGCCGCCCAGATCCTCGGGACCCGCGGCATTCACGATGCTTATCGCACCGGCCGCGGCTCGATCACGATGCGCGCGGTCGTCAACGTGGAAGAGATCCAGGGCCGCACCTGCCTCGTGGTCACCGAGCTGCCGTACCAGGTCAACCCCGACAACCTCGCGGTGAAGATCCGCGACCTCACACGTGACGGGCGCATCGCCGGCATCGCCGACATCCGCGACGAGTCGAGCGATCGGACCGGTCAGCGGCTGGTCATCGTGCTGCGGCGGGATGCTGTCGCCAAGGTCGTGCTGAACAACCTGTACAAGCACACCCAGCTGCAGGAGAACTTCGGCGCCAACATGCTGGCGATCGTCGACGGCGTGCCGCGTACGCTGCCGCTGGACGGGTTCATCATCCACTGGGTCACCCACCAGATCGACGTCATCGTGCGACGCACGCGCTACCGGCTGCGTAAGGCCGAAGAGCGCATGCACATTCTGCGCGGCTACCTCAAGGCGCTCGACGCACTCGACGAGGTCATCGCGCTGATCCGCCGGTCGCCCACGGTCGACGACGCGCGGCAGGGTCTGAAGCAGCTGCTCGAGATCGACGACGATCAGGCCGACGCCATCCTGGCGATGCAGCTGCGTCGTCTGGCCGCCCTTGAGCGTCAGAAGATCGTCGACGAGGCCGCCGAGCTCGAACTGCAGATCGCCGACTTCAACGACATCCTCGCCAAGCCCGAGCGCCAGCGGACGATCGTGCGCGATGAGCTCACCGAGATCGTCGCGAAGTTCGGCGATGAGCGACGGACGCACATCCTCCCCGGCTTCGACGGCGACGTGTCGATGGAAGACCTGATCCCTGAAGAGGAGATGGTGGTCACCGTCACCCGCGACGGCTACATCAAGCGCACCCGCAGCGACAACTATCGCTCGCAGCACCGCGGCGGCAAGGGCGTGAAGGGTGCGCAGCTGCGCGCCGATGACATCGTGGAGCATTTCTTCGTCACGACCACCCACCATTGGCTGCTGTTCTTCACCACGAAGGGCCGCGTCTACCGAGCCAAGGCGTATGAGGTGCCCGAGGGCGGGCGCGATGCCAAGGGCCAGCATGTGGCGAACCTGCTCGCGCTGCAGCCCGAGGAGGAGATCGCTCAGATCCTCGCGTTGCACAGTTATGAAGATGCGCAGTATCTCGTCTTGGCCACTCGTGCTGGGCTCGTGAAGAAGACCCGGCTCAGCGAGTACGACACGAATCGCCAGGGTGGCATCATCGCGATCCGGCTGCGCGAAGCCGATGAGCTCGTCAGCGCCATGCCGGTCGACGAGGGTGACGACATCCTGCTCATCAGTCGACGCGGCATGTCGCTGCGCTTCTCTGCCACAGATGAAGCGCTGCGTCCGATGGGCCGTTCCACCGAAGGTGTGAAGGGCATGTCCTTCCGCGGTGACGACAGCCTGCTGTCGGCGTCGGTCGTCACCGACGACGGCTACGTCTTTATCGTCACCGACGGCGGGTATGCGAAGCGCACGGCGGTCGGGGAGTACCGCGTGCAGGGGCGCGGCGGACTCGGCATCAAGGTGGCCAAACTGAACGACGATCGAGGCGAGCTTGCGGGCGGTCTGATCGCCTCAGCGGACGATGAGATCCTTGTGGTTCTTGCCAGCGGCAAGGTGGTACGCTCTGCCGTGGCCGAGGTGCCCGCCAAGGGTCGAGACACCATGGGTGTCGTGTTCGCCCGTCCGGGCGACGATGACAAGATCCTCGCGATCGCGCGCAACTCCGAACGGGGATTGGGTGACGACGACGAAGCGGAAGTCCCGGCCGACACCGTAGATGCCGGTGCGACCGAGGCATCTCCCGAGAACCCCGAAGAGAGTACTGACGCATGAGCACGGTAGCGGACAAGCTGGCGAAGAAGTCCACGCACAAGACCAGCGCCAAGCAGGTGCGCCTGCGCCTGGTGTACGTCGACTTCTGGTCCGCGGTGAAGCTGTCGTTCCTGGCTGCGGTGGTGATGGCGGTCGTGACCATCGTCACGTTCTTCCTCATCTACATGGTTGTCTCGGCGACCGGCCTTGTGGGTAAGGCCGATGAGCTGTTCAAGAGCATCTCCGACGGCGGTATCGCCCTGTCGTCGATCATCGGTCTGCCGCAGGTGATGGCGATGGCGGCCATCGTCGCCATCCTGAATCTTGTGGTGGTGACCGTGCTCGGTGCCGTGGTCGCCGGCATCTACAACCTGGCTGTGAAGATCACGGGC
Source organism: Microbacterium horticulturae (assembly GCF_029094505.1). Lineage (NCBI taxonomy): Bacteria > Bacillati > Actinomycetota > Actinomycetes > Micrococcales > Microbacteriaceae > Microbacterium > Microbacterium horticulturae. The sequence goes on from NZ_CP119108.1 coordinate 3,639,206, forward strand.
GGGCTGCTCATCGGGTTCACGTCGAACTGACCGGGCTGATTCGGAAAATCCGGCGGATTCGGGTAATCTCTTTGAGGTTGACGTGCCCGTCGGCACGGGGGTATAGCTCAGGCGGTTAGAGCGCTTCACTGATAATGAAGAGGTCCCAGGTTCAAGTCCTGGTACCCCCACACTGCAAGATTTCGGGGCCTTAGCTCAGTTGGTAGAGCACCTGCTTTGCAAGCAGGGGGTCACCGGTTCGAACCCGGTAGGCTCCACCAGACATCAGAACCTCGGACGAACGCCCTTCGGGCGGGATTCCGGGGTTTTTCGATGACCGCGATCGGGAACGCCGACTGAGCGGATTTTCCCGGCTGCTGCGGCCCGAGGGCCGGTTGCGTCGTGACAGGCTGGACCCGTCACGACCGAGAGGAGACATCCGTGTCCGTCGTCAAGATCAATGCACTCTCCGTCCCCGAGGGCGCCGGCTCCGAACTCGAGGCGCGGTTCGCGGCCCGCAAACACTCGGTCGACTCCGCGCCCGGGTTCGAGGGGTTCCAGCTGCTGCGGCCGATCGCCGGCGAGACGCGATACTTCGTCATCACGACGTGGGCCAGCGAAGAGGACTTCCAGACCTGGCGCAGTCAGCGCACGCCCCATGAACCCGCAGGCCCCGGCAGCTCCACGCTGTCGACGCAGGCGGCACTCCTCGAGTTCGAGGTCGTCGAGCTCGCCGACTGACGACGTTCCACCACGGGCGCCCGCGCCCCCACGGACGAGTCACGGATGGACGCGGGCCAGCGCCACGAGATGGCGTACGCCGCTCCCGCGGCGCCCGCGGCGACCTGCTCACCCCGCCGAGGTGAGGGAGCGCGGCGTGACGTTCAGTCGCTCGGCGCCGTCAGCGGTGACCACCACGATGTCTTCGATGCGCGCGCCCCACTCGCCCGGGAAGTAGATGCCCGGCTCGATGCTGAACGCCATCCCCTCGCGCAGCACGATCTGGTTGCCCCGGGCGATGTACGGCTCCTCGTGCACCGACAGGCCGATGCCGTGGCCGGTGCGATGAAGAAAAGCGTCGGCCAGCCCTGCCTCGGCGAGCACGCCGCGAGCCGCGGCATCCACTTCTTCCGCCGTCGCACCCGGGCGCACGGCATCGACCGCCGCCTGCTGTGCGCGTACGAGCACGTCGATCCGTTCGGCCGCCGACGGATCAGGCGAGCCGACGACGTAGGTGCGCGTGCTGTCGGAGTTGTAGCCCGACGGCACCGCGCCGCCGATGTCGACCACGACGATCTCACCGTCGCCGATGACCCGGTCCGACACCTCGTGGTGCGGGTCGGCGCCGTTGGGCCCGGAGCCCACGATGACGAACTCGACCGTGCGGTGCCCCGATGCCATGATGGCCGCGGCGATGTCGTCGGCGACCTCGCGCTCGGTGCGTCCCGCATGCAGCAGCTGCGGCACCTGCCGGTGCACCGCGTCGATCGCCTCGCCCGCCCGGCGCAGCTCGGCGATCTCGGCGGCGTCCTTGATCATCCGGCCCTCACGCAGCACGGGCGTGGCAAGCTCCAGGCGCACATCGAGCCGTTCGCCGATCGGCACCGTGTGCAGGGCGGGCAAGGCATCCGACACGGCGATGCGGCGCGCACCCGCGGGTATCGCGTCGGCCACCAGCGCGTAGGGATCGTCGCCGTCGACCCAGTCGGCCTGGCGCACGTCGAGCGATGCGATTGCGGTGTCGCGCACCTTCGCGAGCTCCATGCGCGGCACGACGATGGTCGCCGGTCCCGTGGCGGGCATCACCAGGGCGGTCAGACGCTCGATCGTGTCGCCCTCGACGCCGACGAGGTAGTCGAGGTCGGGGCCGGCACCCACGACGACCGCGTCGAGCCCGGCGTCGGCGGCCAGATGACGAGCGCGGTCGAGGCGCGCGGCATGCACATCAGCGGAGAAGCCCATGCCCACACGCTACGACCGGCGTTGGGCGCGCGCCAGAGCCGTCAGAGCGTCTGCCCCGCGAGAAAGTGCCAGCCCAGCCACCACCAGATGACGATCACGGCCAGCCGCACCGCGCGGTCGGACATCAGCCGGTCGAACATCGCCGTGGTGGATGCCTCGGCATACCGTCGCCCGATGAGCCAGCCGGCCACGGCCACCGCGGCCGCGCACGCCAGGAACGCCGCCGCGCTGATGACGATCATCGTCGCCCTCCTCGTTGCAGCAGCCAGACGCCGCCTGCCAACCACGCGACGACGATGACGATCTTGCCGGGCACGGTGCCGGCGAGAGGGTTGAGCAGGTCGCTCAGCGAGAACCACGCGGCATCGGGCTGCACGAGCCCGAGGATGAACTGGATGAGCTCCCACACGCACCCGATGACGACGATCACCGCCCAGGCGAGGGCGAGGCGACGGATGCCGGGGCCGAAGCCCGTCTGTCGGTCGGGGCGCGCCACCGCTCGGCCGGCGAGCGCGAGCCATGCCACCGCGATGCCGATCGCGACGGTCGCGACCTGCATCACGACACCGTGGCGCGGCACGAAGCACAGCACCGCGCCGAGGATCGCGGCAACGGACGAGAGAACGAGCAGTGACAGCGGCTGACGTGATGCGGGGGCGGCCTGGACCGCCGGCGCCCGCGCCTGCGCGGCGGCGAGTCCGACGCCCGCGGCGGCAGTGAAGAAGATCGCCGTGTCGAACCACTGCACCCGGACGATCTGCACGATCCCGATGGCGACGAGCACGAACAGCCAGCACCAGATCGGCCACCCGACATGCGCCGACAGACGCTCGGGCTCGCCGGTGCGGCCCCGATGTCGCTCAGAGTCCTCGAACGATCCCATGAGAGGTCCCCTCCCCTTCGCACTCTACCGACGCGTTGTCGGCCCGGGTCGAGTGGTCGTTCTATCGTTGTGTGCATGGATCTGAGGGTCGCCGCATATGCCGTCATCGTCGACGACGGCGACCACGTGCTCCTGTCGCACTGGACGCAGGGGCGGCGCCCGGCGTGGACGATGCCCGGCGGCGGGCTCGAAGACGGCGAGGATCCCGTCGACGCGGTGCGCCGGGAGATCCGGGAAGAGACGGGCTACAAGGCCCGCATCGGCGAGCTGCTCGGCATCCACTCCCGCGTGATCCCCGCGGGCCGGCGGGTCACGCGCGAGTCGAACCAGCCGCTGCACACCTTGCGCATCCTCTACCGCGCCGAGATCACGGGCGGCAAGCTGCGCAACGAGGTGGGTGGTTCGACCGACCGGGCAGGATGGTTCCCGCTCTCGGAAGTGCGCAATCTGCAGCGTGTGCGGCTCGTCGACATCGCACTGAAGATGGCAGGCGTCACGTACTGACGGCGCGCGGGCCGGCACGTTTCGAACCGGACCTTCGACCCTCGCTCAATGTGCGGGAGGATCCTTCACCGGCCGTCGAGCGAGCGAAATGCGTCGAATCGACCTCAACGCCCAGGCTCGGGCAGCGGCCGCGAGATGTCGGCGACCGCCGCGCCGTACGCGGCGATGAGCGCGTCGGCGTCGACGAACGCGCTGTAGCCGCGTGCCCCGGCACCCATTGCGATGCGCCGCCCGACGATGTCGGCGTCGGCATACACCGGCCAGTCGTGGTCGCTGCCGATCGGAGTGATCGTGCCGCGCGCGTAGCCAGTCGCCTCGAGAGCGAGCTCGGGCTCGGGCATGCGCAGCCGGTTCACACCGACCACCGCGCGTAGCTTGGGCCAAGAGATGGCCCGGTCGCCGGGGATCAGCGCGAACAGGAAGTCTCCGTCGTGCCGCTTGACCACGAGCGTCTTCACGATGTCGGCGGGGCGCACGCCGAGGACCTGCGCCGCCTCGACGACGCTGTGCGCGTCAGGACGCTCGCGCACCTCGATGTCGAGATGACGAGTGGATGCCGCGGCCCGCACGCGTGCGGTGGGGTCGGTCGTGGGCGGGTCAGCGCGTTTCGACGCGCTTCGCTCGCTCAACGACCGGTCAGGCCCACTTTCCGAATCGCTGTGGTCGTTCAACGCCCGGCGGTCGTCACGCGTCGGGGGCGCGCAGCGGGTCGTCGGCCACCCAGAGCTCGTCATCGGCCCGCAGCGTCTGCCAGGCGGCGTAGACGACGCCGACCGCGGCGGCGATGCCCAGCAGCAGCGCGATGACGCCACCGGCGCCCATCCCGCTCTTCTGCGACGCGGGCTTCGAGGCGGCAGCGAGCCGTGCCGAGATCTTCTTCGTGGCCTTCTTGCTGTTCTTCTGCGTCTTCTTGCCGAGGGCGTCGAGATCGATGCTCGACAGGCCGCGGCCCGACGCGAGCTTCGAACGCGTGTCGTTCGCGACATCCCATACCGACATCGCCGAGCCGACGACGGCACCCGCCGCGGGCACGACCTTGTCGCCGAAGACCTGCTGAGCCGTCTTCACGCCCTTGTCGACATACGGCGCGGCGTACTTCTCATAGTTCGCCTGCACGGTCGGAGTGATGTGCTCGCGGTTGTAGTTGCCCAGCTGCCGACCGGCTTCACGGGCGACCGAAGCCGCCTCGCCGACGAGCACCTGCTGCGAATCCCAGAGCTTGTTCGCCTGGTCCTGCAGTCGGCGGAGTTCCTTCTTGCGCTTACGGCTGAGGCTCACGGGGTGCCCTCCCAATCGATCGGGGTGTGTGCATCTTCATCTTGCCAGACGTGACCCTGAGAGGAAGGGGATGTACAGAACTTGGAGAGGTAACTCTGAAAGAATGACGTCATGGCTATCCCTACCGCTGTCGCCACGCTGCACACGAACCACGGCGACATCGTCGTCAACCTCTTCGGGGACCACGCGCCCCGCACCGTCAAGAACTTCATCGGACTCGCCGACGGAACCGGCGAATGGACCGACCCCCGCACCGGCAAGCCCGGTGAAGGTGCTCTCTACAAGGACGTCATCTTCCACCGCATCATCCCGGGCTTCATGATCCAGGGCGGAGACCCGCTCGGCCAGGGCGTCGGCGGTCCCGGCTACAACTTCGACGACGAGATCCACCCCGAACTGAACTTCGGCTCGCCGTACCTGCTCGCGATGGCGAACGCCGGCCTGCGCCGCAACGCGATCACCGGCAAGGCCGAGGGCACCAACGGATCGCAGTTCTTCATCACGACCGACCCGACGCCGTGGCTGAACGGTAAGCACACGATCTTCGGCGAGGTCGCCGACGACGCCTCACGTGCGGTCGTCGACGAGATCAGCAAGGTCGCGACCGGTGGGCAGGACCGCCCCGTCGCCGACGTCGTGATCTCGTCGATCGACATCGCGCAGGCGTGAGCCGCGCCCACACCTGACGAATGACGTCGCCCGACTTCTCACGCAATCGCGAGAACTTCTGCTATCGGCATCCCGATCGTCAGAGCTTCGTGCTCTGCCAGCGGTGCCTGCGCACGATCTGCCCGGAGTGCCAGATCCAAGCACCCGTGGGCGTGATCTGCCCGGAGTGCCTGCGCGATCAGCAGAAGGCGGCGTCACCCGCACAGCGCCGCGCCGAACGGCGGTGGGGTGCACGCCCCACGGCCGTCGCCGCGCCGAGCACCCAGAAGCCGCTGGCGACGTACTGGATCATCGGCATCACCGTGGTCGCGTACCTCGTGCAGCTGGTTCCGCAATCCCCGGTGCAGCAGCTGCTGGCGTTCAATAGCGTGTACCTGGTGCCGGCGTTCGGCCACTTCGAGCCGTGGCGCCTGTTGACGGTGCTGTTCGTGCACTCGGGCCTCCTGCATGTCGGTCTGAACATGCTCGCGCTCTGGATGATCGGGCGCATCCTCGAACCGCTCGTCGGCCATACCCGCTTCGTGGCCATGTACTTGATCTCCGGCATCGGCGGATCGGTCGCTGTCGCGCTGCTCGCGCCCGCCACATGGGTGGTCGGAGCATCCGGTGCCATCTTCGGACTGTTCGGTGCGCTGCTGATCATCGGTCGACACATCGGAGCGAACGTCACGAGCATCGCCGTCATCATCGGGATCAACTTCGCGTTCCCGTTCGTGGCCGGCCTCTTCTCCGGCTCGGTGAACATCTCGTGGCAGGCGCATCTGGGCGGTCTGATCGCCGGCTGTGCGGTGGGGTTCATCTACACGCGCACGCGGGCGGCGCGGCAGCGCAATCTGCAGATCGGTCTGCTCGTCGGGCTGACCGTGGTGCTGCTCGCCCTGCTGATCGTCCCTGCGGCACTCTACTTCTGAGAAGTTATCCACAGGTTCATCCCCAGCTGGGGATGAATTACACCGGTGTGATTCAGCGCCACCGGGTGGTCATGAGGAAGCCGACGAAGGCGATCCCGAAGCCGATGACGAGGTTCCATGCCTCGATGCCGGGGATCGGAAACTGCATGCCGCTGAGATAGAACACCAGCACCCAGAGCAGCCCGAGGACCATCAGGCCGACCATGATCGGCTTGAACCACACCGGGTTGGGCGCGGAGTTGCCTTCGCTGCGCTCGACGTCGGGTTCGCCGGCCTTGCCTGATCGTGCCATACCGGTCATTCTACGGGGCGGGCGCACCATCGGAGAACTGTCTCAGCCGACCGTCGGGATCGGCTCGTTAGACTCACGGTGTGACCCATTTGGCCGACGCTGGGCAGTCCCGGCGGGCACGCCGCGCGAAGTCGCGCGCCCGCAGCGGCGCGACCTTCATCGGCGTGCTCGGTGAACTGTTCCTGACGGTGGGCGTGCTGGCCCTGTTGTTCGTGGCGTGGCAGCTCTGGATCGGCGATTGGATCGGCGCCGCACAGAAGAATGCCGTGGGAAGCAGTATCAGCCAGCAGTGGGCCGCC